>NZ_JABFDI010000003.1 GCF_013403915.1 Winogradskyella pacifica | reverse complement strand
TTCGGAATTTTCACGGGTTCGTAAATGTTTGTTAACTTAGTTGCTTAACCACGCAACTAACCATACACAAAACCGTTGACAACAAGCTGTGAAATTCGTGAAAGCAAGAAAATTAGAGGTTTAAATTGATAATTTTGTATCTTTGATAAAAAGCTAATAAAATGGATTTACAAACAAGAAAACTGGAACTTATTCAAGAGTTTTTAAAGATTCAAAGTGAAGATGTTATTTCACGACTTGAAAAAATCCTTAGAAAAGAAAACAAGAATTTTGATATTGATGATTTTAAACCAATGACAATTGAGGAATTTAATTCTCGAATTGACAAATCTATGGAAGATTCAATAAATGGTCGACTAATAGAATCTAGCGAATTAAAAGCCAAGATTGATAAATGGAATTAAAATTATTTTGGACTGATTTTTCTCAAAAAGAACTAGAAAAAATTTATCAATATCATCGAGAAAAAGCAGGAATTCGAATAGCAAAAAAACTCGTTAACGGTATTTATAACGAAACTTTAAAGTTACAAAGGCAACCAGAAATTGGACAAGCCGAAGAACTTCTTATAAACAGAAATCAAGGATTTAGATATCTGGTTTATACAAACTATAAAGTCATTTATTGGATTAACAAGGAAGAGAATAGAATTGAAATAAATGATGTTTTTGATACTCGCCAAAACCCAATAAAAATAGAACGAAAAAAATAAAAGCCAGTTGCCAACAAAGTACTGTGGCAAAAAACAAGCAAAACCTCATTAATTTTTTACTATAGTACTTTTATAGTTTCCATCATATATTAATTCCGATTTAGCTATAGCAAAGACCTGTTTCAATAGTTTATTACACACGGCAATTAATGCTAATTTTTTGCGCTTTCCTTTGGCTACGATTCGCTCATAAAGATCTCGACACGTTTTGTTATGTTTACAAGCATTAAAACTGCACATAAATACTAAGTTTCTCAGCTTTTGATTTCCCATTTTACTGATTCGTGCCGCCCACTTACACTACTCCCACTTCGTCTTATCATAGGTGTTAGACCAGCGTAACTGCACAATTCACTTGCGTTTGTAAAACGATCAAAACCTCCTGTTAAAACCACTAACATAATAGCTGTTTTAGTTCTATTCCCTAAAATGAACTGCGCAATCATTCCACTATACAACATCGGGTGTTTGAAAATGAAGCCTTTTTTTTAAGATTCATAGTCACTCCATTCTATCACCTTTGATGAAAATGAATATGTGTCATTAAGTTGTCCTTTAAGCGTCATACGCTTTATCTCTGCCTCCAATTCACCATCTAACCATAAGACGTTATCAGCATTAGGCAGTTCTGTAACCGGTAAATCAAATTTGCAATCAGGAAAATCTTCATGATATCTTGTGCCGTCTTTCAATGTTTCAAAATGTTGCTGAGGCGAATGGCACTCAATTATAGTAGTATCGCTATCTTCAATATATGTTGTATACGATTGATTAAAGTCAATAACATACGTTTTATCGTTTTTTATCATGGTAAGCCCACCGATAGAAAGCTCATGCCTATTAGCGACAATATTACCTTCTATTTCTAAAAAAAGTGTAAACTCGAAATCTGAAATGTTTTGATCTGAATGATTCATAATATTTTTGTTGGATACAGTAAGCTAACGAAATTAAAAACAAAAACTACAATAGCATACTGTATGGTAATAATCTTGTGTCATTCAATTTTGATTCACAAACATTACATACTTTAAACGATGACTGGTAATTCCGATAATATTTCAGCTTCACAATCGCCGTAAATCATTAAAAAAAAACACCCACTCTTTCGAGCGGGTGCCATCACTAACAAAAAAACTCAAAAAACATCATGAGAAACTCACAATACGATTAATCTTTTTTTATCCCTTAAGATTAATCTTTTTTGCTAGCAATCAATCAACTTAACTTAATTTGCTTCCCCACAAATTAAGTGGCTGAAAGCTTATTAAAACCTATAGCTTACCGTTCCTTTTAGAAAGAAAGGTGTACCAGGTGTAAAATGTATTTCTTCAACAGATTGTGCTTCGTTTTGTAAACGCGATTCGGTAGCAAATTGTGTTTCATTCCAATCCACATCAAATAAGTTTTCTATCGCAAAACCAAGTGTGATGTTATTCAGTTTATAATTCACATTAAAATCCGTAACCATATACCCTTCTGCTACAATTGAATTGTCTTCGTTTGCAGCTCTATCATCTAAATATCTAAAACGTAAACCTCCAGAAAACCCATTAAGATCATCCACAGATAAACCTCCAATTAGCGTAAAATCTGGTGCTAAAGGAATGTAGTTTTCACCATCCGGATCATCTACACTTCTGGCATTGGTCAGTGTTGCATCGGTATCTAAAAACAACCAATCGGTTAACTGGTAACGCAAGCCTAGATCTAATCCGAAACGTCTCGTTTTTCCACTTGGTTCTACAATACCTGCATCCCCAACGTAAACGAATTCTTGTTCTAAAAACAAATACCATAACGCAGAGTTTACTACTAGCTTTGGAAATGGCTTCCATACAGACCCTAAATCGGCTCCGTAAGAACGTGGTAAAATATCTTCGCCTCCATTAGCAACCACCACTCTAGTATCGTTAGAGTGAAATCCTAACCCCGATTTTAAATACAATTGCAGATTATCTTGTGCATTGTAATAGAAATTCAACTTCGGACTTACAATCGTTTTAGTTTCTGCTAAAGTTTGGTAATTAGACTGCAAAGCATCATTATACATAAACTTGAAATAGTCTAAACGTAGTGCTGGTGCCACTTTAAATTTTCCAAATTCAAATTCTGCATTTACAAAAGCATCAATATTTGTTTGGTTGATATCTCCTAATTGAATATTTTCTAAAGTTGTGGATCTGTTTAAGGTTCGGGATAATTCTACATCATCAGAAATATCATGTCTTAAGCCAATGCCAGACGTCAGCGTCAATTCCGTATCACCTAAAAATGTGGTGTGTGTAATGGCTGTATTTGCACCAAAAATATTTCGATCTTCTTTCTGATAAATTTGATCTCCATTAATAGGATCTTCTAAAAAGAAGGTAAAATTAGAATACAACTCAAAAGCATAATGCGAATAAAAGGCATTAGCACTTAAACTGGTATGATCATCAATATACTTATCGAAAGTCACATTAAGGTTGGTACGTTCTGTTTGTCCGCCTTCAGTATCATCAATGGCCCCAAAACGAGAAATGTTTCCATTATCTACTTCGCGCTGTGGAATCTGCCCAGAAGCATCCCAACGGCTTGTAAAATGTGAAGCGGTTAAGGTTAGTTTGTCGTTTTCAGGAGAAAACATAACGTACTTTCCAAATAGGTTTAAACGGTTAAAGTTCTGTGGAGATTCAAAAGGACCATCGGTATTAATATATTCTAAAGCCACATAAGCATTTTGGTTTTTAGTATCTTCTAAAAGATTGAATAAACCAACCGTTCTCATGGTATTAAATTGCCCCACAGAAAACGAAACCTCACTTTCTTTTAGGTAATCTTTTGTTTTAAAATTTACATAACCGGCTGTATTAAAATCACCTTCTTGCGCATAGTAACCACCTTTACCAAAATCAATTTTATTCACCGTTTCAGGAATCACAAAATGCAAATCGCTATAGCCTTGACCATGGGCGTGAGATACCATATTTACGGGCATTCCATCTACGGAAATTGACACATCAGTACCATGATCGATATCAAAACCACGTAAAAATAATTGTTCGGCTTTACCTCCACCAGCATGCTGACCAATAAATAAACCGGGCACTTTTCGTAAGACTTCTTGTGTGGAATTTACCGGAGTGACATTTAAATCTAATCTCGAAATTGTACTTACCGTATTTAACTCTTCGGTAATTACCATTTCATCTAATTGAAAGGCTTTTTCTTCTAGAATAAAATTTAGATTCTCAATGGATTCTAAGGCTATAATTCTGGTTTTATAACCTAATAATCCAATTCTTAAAGAATCTCCTAATTTGGTATTGGCAATAACAAACACACCATTTTCTGATGAATGTGCATGACTTTCGGAAGTTTGGTTATAAACATAAGCAGCTTCCAAGGGTTGATTTAACTCATTTACAACGCGCCCTTTTACGTTTTGACTGTAAGCCGTTAAAGCAAAACAACTGATAATAAGGGTCAATATACTAATCTGTTTCATTCGGGAATTTTTGAGAATTAATTTATAAATTACAGGATAACAAACATAAATAATCTGTTATAAATTTGTAGGAATTATAGCTGATTTATCTTTGAAACCATAGTCGGTCCTAATTCATAAATACTAGCTAAAAGTTCAGCTTTTAAAGGTTGAACTTTGGCTGTTTTACCTGCAGCTTTATAAATTTCTGCAATGTGGTATATTACGGCTGGTTCATAGGTTTTACCCTCTACAAACTCTTCCATTATTTCATTTGCTTTCTCAATGTTCCCCGTTCTAAAATAACTCCAAGCTAATAAGTTATACGATTGTGGTGTTGGTCTATTTTCAACTTCTTGCATTGCGATTTCTAAAGCACGCTCTGGCATTAATAAATCCTCCGAAAAAACAATAACGTTGTATTGATTATACATGTCTCCGTACAATTCATTTTTAACTGCCGTTTGGTAATTTCTTAAGGATTCTGCTTTTAATTTTGAATCGTTATTGTATTCTGCAATCTCTGCTTTTAATAAATCGTAATCTGGAGTATTGTGATATGACGTTACGTGGTTTAAGATGTTTAAAGCTTCCGCTGGATTCTTCTCGTGCGAATACACAATCCATGCAATTCCTTTTTTAGCATAAGCATTATTAGGATCTAATTCTAACGCTTTTAAGAAGTAAGCGTAAGACTTATCTATGTCACCAGCATGACCATAAAAATCTGCAATATTAGTATAAGACCAAAGTTTCATACCTTTTAAATTAGAAGATTCTGCGATTGCCATGGCTTTTTCCATGTTTTCAATAGCACCATCTAAATTGCCTTTATGATCTTCTAATTTTGACAAACGAATCAAATAATCAAAACTAGATGTGTTTTTTAAGTCTTTTAAATAGGCTTCTGCATAGATGTAATTCCCTAGCTCTAAATGCACATCGAAAAGCATTTTTTTAGTCCCATTAAGTTTTGCACCATTAGCTTCTGCTTTTTTAAGTAAGACTAGAGCGTCTTTAAAACGGTGTTGTGAAATGTAATTTGTAGCTATATTTTTTAAGAGTCCGGCGTCACTATCCTTAACTATTTTATTAGCTTCAAGTAGATCCTTTTCGGCTTTAATTAAATAATCAATCTCTCCTGTAACGTTAAACACCTCTGAATTGGCATTAGCACGACTGATTAAATAGGTATAAGAACTAGAACTATTCTCTATTCTATTAGTCCAAAAATCGACATCTTCTAAAAGTTTAGTTTGGTCTATTTTTGTGGATAGGTATTGGCTATAATCAGCTTCATCGGTAACTTTATTAGAATTACAACTAAGCATTATTAGCGTTATAAAAATGGGAAGTATGTTTTTGAGTTTCATAATAATTTGTTTTTTGAGTTTGGTTAATTCTTGTGGAAGCCCATATTAATAATCTAAAATGAGATCTTTCGACCCCATTTTAGGTTACTAATCAATCGCTTACCAAGGAGACGCTAAGTAAGGGAAAGACATCAAAAATTCTTTATCATTAGAAGCGACATTATCACTTGATAATCCAGGGTATTCTGGGTCTGTTAAACCTGCTTCACCACCGAAAATTAATATCAATTCTACATCGATAACATCATCAGATAAGTTTCTACCTGTTAAGATATTTGTACCATCAAAAAATGTTGTTGGTGCATCTAAAGACACCGTTAATACATCTGTAGCTAAAACACCTGTAAATTGTGCCGCTGTAAAGCCTAAAGCATTAGCATCCGTTGGCGATGCCGGATCGTAAGCAGGACTCAACGTTTCTAATTTAGTTTGAAATGCAGCTTGAAACGCAGCTCCCATATTTGAAGGGATTGTGGTATTAAAAGCATCTTTCATTCCGTCGTTTACAAAAACCGTATTAATTGCTGGTCGTCCCATTTGGTCTTCCTGAACATAAGTTCCTGTAAAGTTTGGACCTGCAGGACCTGTTACATTATCGTCGTCGTTATTACAGTTGATAGCCGTCATTGACGCTAAAATTGCAACTGCAAATAGTTTTATATTATTGAATTTCATGTTATTTGAATTTTAGTGTTAATTAATATCATTGGAAACCTTTTTGACGTTGAATACTTTAGTGTTCAACCTGAAGTCTTAAAGTTTCAGCATGACTATTTATTTTAAATTATTGCTTTCTTTTAGATTCTACCCACGTGTTAATTGTACCAGATCCACCAATCATAGATTTTGGCACCTCAACAACTACAGATAATACGTTAGAACCTTTAAAGGTGTCATCACCAGGATTAGCAAATCCGCTAGCATCTCCTGCTATAATTTCTGTATACTTGTTAAAATCAAAAAAGAAAGGATCATCTCTTGGGCCTGCAAAGAATTTCATACCTGCAAATTCTTCTATCATAGCAGTTTCTCCATAATTTGTAATATCTACAACACCTGCATTAGCTGTGGTTGAAACAATTGTACTATTTAAACCCGTTGATGTTGGTGCAGTAGGTCCGAAGAAATACATTTTACCATCTCTTGGAGTTGCTTGGATTACAAGATCTTCAATGTAATCTCCATCAGTATCAATATTGAATTCTAATAATACACGCTCATCAAAAGATGCAGCTCCCGTATTACTAGGGGTTAAAAGTCCTTGCACGTTGGCAACCAACACTAAGTTAGATGTGTTTTCACCTCTAAAGGCATAAAAGTCTGTGATATCACTTGTACCACCTTGCACTGCAGGAGCATCAATATGATCTGCTGCAATAGCAACGAATGTTGCAATACCTAAGATTGCAGTTGCGATTAAAATTTTTGTTTTTTTCATAATTTTTGAGATTTTGTTAGTTTTAATGTCTCTGTTCTACCTACGAAAAAATTCAAATAGCGGTTTTGTTAAAATTTTGTTAATGAAATAAATTGATGATTTCTCGGCATAAAAAATTAACTTTGACCCTTCAAATTATATATTATGAATCCATCGGCTAACGGCTGGATAAAAAAATTACTTAATCTCGTTTCTGAAACCATGTATTCTGAGACTGAGACTGATGCGTTTTATATTAATTTAAAACGTGCTGGGTTTATATATGGTAGTAATATTAAAGTGGTATTAGATATTGTTAAACCCTTTGAACTTAGTGAGGAGGAACGCTGTAAGACTAACTTACTTCTTACCTTCTATTATATTTATAATAAGGAAAATCCAGAGGAAAAATTCACAGAAAGTCTCATTAGATATTATAAGTCTATCACCGACCAAAAGCGATCGTTTTTTGAAGATTTATTTAGCGATAAATCACCTGATAGTTTATTGGAGAAAATCATTCATAAGCGTATACACATTGATGATAATTTTATTTCAAAAAGTTTTAATTATTTTTTAATTAACGCACTTTTATTCGTTGACGTTTTAGGATATCAACGTTTTTTGAAAGATGAAAACAATGTTAAAGACTATGTTGGAAATCTCGAATCTGCATTAGAAACCATTGTATTCTCAGTTATTGAGAATAAAACCTTAAAATCTGAATACGATGAAAACCTCATTAAATTGTTTGAAGGTTCTATTCGCTATAAAAACCCTGAGCTTCTAACCTATAATGATGCTATTTCAATTATAAATGAACCTTTAGAAAAGCTGTACGTCATAGATTTAGTATGTATGGCATCTTGGACTGACAAGATTATAGACAACGAAGAGAAAAGCTTTTTAAATCAATTAAAAACCGATTTAGGTGTCGATAATACGGTTATTGTAAGATCAATAAATGACATTAACTTGTTTTATGATGAGCATAAAGAAGACGTTGCATTTTTAAGCTCTAAGAATTTAGCACAAAGTTTTTATGATAATAGTAGTAAAGTCGTTTCAAAGCTTATCAATCGAAACAGTAAACGTTTAATTAAAGAATTATCTGAAAGCAAAGAAGCTTTATACCTATTAACACAATCCACACAACGAAATCTTACGGACGAGGAACAGAAGAAAATTCAAACGCAACTCATAGATATCTTTAAATCGATACCAAGTTTGGCTATCTTTATGTTACCAGGAGGTATGTTGCTTTTGCCGTTGTTTATCAAGTTTATTCCTAAGTTATTACCTTCAGCCTTTGATGATAATAGAATAGACGATAAGGATTAAGTTTAGTATGAGTTTGCTGAAAGAAACTCCAAATTATGAAGCACATCTTATTCCTTTTAATAATCATAGTGTTTACAAGTTGTGCTGAAAAACGACATACCGAATCTGAGCAAATAAAAGTATTCTACAAAGGTTATAAGAATTCGGGTTACGAACTGATAAAAAATGTATTAGCGGACAGTCTTACTACAGTCTTTGGAGACTATACCACAACGTATTCACATCAGAGTTATTACGAACAATTTAAATGGGACTCCATCTTTAAACCCGATTATGAATTAGTTGATTTAAACCATGAGGACGGACAACTCGTTGCGACTGTTTCTATGCGTTCTTTAAAACTTGAATTTTTAAAGAATAACCCAATAACCTGTCGCTATCAGTTTCAATTTACAACAGGAAAAATATCAAGGATTAAAGAGCTAGATTGTAATGATGTTGATTGGACCGTATGGCAAAAGGAAGTGAACACTCTTGCCAATTGGATTAAGATTAACCACCCTGAGATGGATGGGTTTATTCACGATTTAAGTATGAAAGGTGCTATAGATTATGTAAAAGCTATTGAATTATATAAAAACCGCGAGGTCGATTAATACTACAATTAGCTATCCCTGTTGTCATTCAAAACATCAACTTTATTTTCCTTTAGCATTAATATAATTAAGAACGGCCTCTTTAGTCGTATACCAATTACGACCTTCTTTATGAGCATCTATTTTACCTTGGCGCGCCAATAAACTCACATACTCTTGGCTATATGGCACCTCTGGTTCTTCAACAATATTAGAAATTGCCTGATAATCGTTATCTGAACCCGGAATAGCACTCATATAGATATTTATTGAGCGCTCACAAGCCTGAGCCATTAATAGCATCAGTTTGCTATAATTTCCTTTATTAGCTTGATTTAAGGCTGCGTAATATTTAGCTCTGTCATTAGTAAGAATGATGGCTGGGGGAAAACCGTAGCGCATCAGTAATAAATTCATGGCAAGCCGAATGGTGCGACCATTACCATCAAAAAATGGATGAATCCATACAAATTTGTGATGAAAAACCGTGGCTAACTCAATAGGATTAAGCCCTTGTGGGTTTGTATTAATATAGTTTATTAATGTATCTAAGTATTCTGAAACTTTACGAGCGTTTGGAGGTATAAAATTAGCACCAGAAATACGAACAGCAGCGTTTCGTAAACGCCCTGCATAATCATCTTCTATAGAACGCAATACCAAACCATGAAGTTCTAAAATATCGTTAGCATTTAGAACATAATCATTCTTTACTAAAGAATACAACTTATATATAGCCGTTTCGTGATTTTTAGCTTCAAAATGCTCTCGTAGTGATTTTCCTTTTATGGTAATACCTTCTTGTAATACCATTTGAGTTTCTCTTAAACTAAGCGTATTACCTTCTATACTATTACTATTATAAGTCCACTCTATAAGGAGTGATTCTTTAATATTTTGCAATACAATATTGGGCAATGGTCGGGCTGCATTTAAAACCTTAACCTTGTCTAACAACCTACTAAATGTAGCCTCTAAATCGTTGCTATATGCTGTATTAACGTCCCACATATCACAAAGATACAATTTTTGTCGGTTAGTTACAAAAATACACCTATCCGATATTACTCTAACCAATTTTTAAAATCCTTAACACGTTCTCTAGCGACTATAATATCTTGCTCGTTAAAACGGTTGAGTTTTATTTGAAGTCGTGAGTTGGTATAACTCACCATATCTTTTATCGCATTAATATTCACGTAGAACTTTCTACTAATTCTGAAGAACACATCGGGTTCTAAATCCGTTTCTAAATCATCTAAAGTCGCATCTAAAAGATAATTACGACCTTCGGTGGTAAATGCATAAGTGCCTTTATTTTCACTGTAAATACATTCGATATCTTCAATATTTATAAGTTTTAGGTGCTGACCAACTTTTACCGAGAAGCGTTTTTTGTACTCACGCTCAATCGGATTCACTAATAAATTTTTAATATCATTAAAATCTAAGGTTACGGATTGTTTTTGAGGTAATCTGCCTTTGTATTTTTCAACAGCCGTTTTTAAATCCTCATCATCAATGGGTTTTAATAAATAATCAATACTATTTAGCTTGAAGGCTTTTAAGGCATATTCATCATAAGCTGTTGTAAAAATTACGGCGGACTTTATATCGATAGCTTCAAAGATTTCAAAAGACAAACCATCACTCAACTGAATATCTAAAAATATCAAATCTGGATGCTCATTATTTTGAAACCATTCTATAGACTCTTCAACCGAATGTAACATGGTTTCTGCATTTAGATCTACAACTTTTAGCATACGTTGTAATCGCCTTGCTGATGGTTTTTCGTCTTCTATTATGATTACATTCATGACTTATAATTTATATGTTTTGATTCTTAAATTTACAAAACGGGTTATTCCCAAAAGGTTGTTTTCTTATCTTTTTCCTCTAAGAATTCTTCTGCTTTTTTGTCTTCCCAACTTTTCTTAAAGATCTGTTTGCTTTTAAAAACATTCAAGCCGTGCACAACAATAAAAACGGTCCAAGCGACAATTAAACTGAGGTTTAAGCTGATGATATTATTTTTGTATGGTCCTGCAACAATATATAGGTTATACAAGAGAAGCGCTACAAAAACGATGTAACCGGCCAAATGAATATAGAAAAGTTTAATTTTTCTAAGGTGATCTTTAGCCTTTCGTAATTGCTCTTTTTTGTCGCTATTCATGTTATTTATAGTTGTACTCTTCAATTTCACTTTTCACTCTTAACTCTTAACTCTTAACTCTTAACTCATAACTAAAACCTATTCCCAATTCTGCTCTTCTTTATTCATAAACTCTTCAATTTTTCGTTTTTCCCAGTTGTTTCCAAAAAAGAAATTTGGACCAAAAACACCAAGAAAATGAAAGACTAAACCAATACCCCAAAATAATGCAGTGGCATACGTTCCGAATTGTGTAAAACCATTATTAGAATTCACTCCAATCAGTATAATTAAAAAGAGATTGACTATCACATAACTCGCCAAGTGCCAATAAAAACCCACAAGTGCATCTACTTTTTTCTTGGCTCTTAAATACGCTTCTTCTTTTCTAAAGTCAGATGTATCTTCTGTTTCACTATAAGGTTCTATACTATATTTCTCCATCATTTGCTGCTTTTATCTTGTTGTAACTCATCATTCATATACTCTTCTATTTTACGCGCTTCCCAGTCTTCTCCCAAAATTAAAGGAAGTCCAAATACCGAAAAGGCATGTAAAGCAAGTCCGACTCCCCAAACTAACCATGATGCAACCGTAGAGAAATCAAAAAAGGCTTCACTATAGGTTTCTCCATTATGAATATTGTTCATTACCTTAACCGCTGTAACCACTGTATTTATTACAAAATATACCGTAACGTGTGTATAAAATGCTTTTAGTTTTTCAACTCTTGTTTTCGCTCTTAAATATTTTAATTCAGAATCTTGTTTTTCCATTGCTATCTAGATTAATTCCAACGTGTATTATCATCTTGCTTACGCATGTATTCTTCAATTTTTCGTTTTTCCCAACCTGAGCCAAGCGCTCCATCATCTACAAATACTCTGTATGCCTGAAACACTAAACTCAATCCCCAACCAAAAGCAGGAAACCAAAACCATTGGATGGTCATGGAAGAATACGTATACCATATAAATACTAAAAACGGTATGACGAATATGTAGGATATTAAACTGTAATAAAAGGCCTTTAATTCTTCTACACGCTTGCGTGCTCTAACATAATCGTCGTTAAGACGCTCTTGTGATCTTTGTGCTGTTCTCATGATTGATACTTGTTTTGTGAGCATAGGAATTGCGACTGCAAAATCCTTTTCTCGTTGATTGATGTGTACTTTTTTATTTGATAAAAGCTGATAGCGTTGTTTTATATTTTCTAATCCAACTCCACTACTCTTCTTTACAATTTGTTTTGGTTGAAGATTATTCATCACCACTAAATAATTATCATCTTCATATATTTTGATATGCAAAGGTTTACTCGATGTCACCATATTATGCTTTACCGCATTTTCTAACAACAATTGCAATGACAATGGCACCACTTTACTTTCTGGATTTGACGCTTTATCTGGAATCTCAAAAATGATACTATCCTCAAAGCGCATCTTTAAAAGCGACATGTAGGTTCTCGCAAAATTCAATTCTTCATCTACAGTCACTAATTCCTTACTTTTCTGTTCTAAAACATAACGATACACTTTAGATAATGAGGTGGTAAATTTTTGTGCATTTACAGGATTCTCTTCAATTAAACTCGTTAAAACATTTAAGCTGTTAAACAAAAAATGAGGATCTAACTGATTCTTTAAAGCATCGAACTTTGCACTTGCTGTACCAGCAATTACCTTCTGTTCCTTTATCTTGTTTTTTTGATAGCGATTATAGAAATAAACAAAATGAAAAACAGATACAATACTTAGTGTTATCCAGATGCCAAACGAATAGGCTTTCCAGGATTCCTTTTGTATAAACACATCAAAGTCAGTCCCATAATAAAATACTGATGTTCCTGCTCGTAAAAGAAAGAGACCTACTAAAGTGATAAATGTACTCCCTATAATACCTATAAGTATGCGTTTAATATAATCTCCTTTGCTCCATGTTCGTCTTTCCATATAATCGAAAAACGCCATATTTGAATACCCTAAAACAAAGGCGTAGAGTTGGTAAAATCCAAATTGAATAATAAAGTCATTAAATGAGTCATAGTTAAAACCATCAGATAATAGATTACCTATTACAAATACTACGCATCCAATGGCGAATGTTAGACTAATTTTTTTTAATGACTTCATCATAATTTATTAGGATTTACAATCTTTAGAAACCGCTTCTGCACGTTCTTTTCCCCAGTTAGGATGCAATTCGCTCTCTGCTTTAAAGGTATCAAAAAGTTCTATAGATGCCTCAATGTCTTTACAATAAGGAGCTGTGTCTTTTCCGAAATATTTTGCACTTCCCATGGCCCACTCTGCCTTACCTAAAGCCGCTCTTGGGTTTGTAGGATCAATAGCTGTTGCTTTTTCATAAAGCTCTGCTATTTTACCACCATATTTCATACCGTAGGTCATACCATCAAACGCCACCCAATTTGTAAAAACTTGAGCCTGCATAACCAGTAATTCTGTGTTATTTTCACTCTTCAACATAGCAGCATCTATATGTTGCTGCGCCTTGTCTAATTGTGCTTTTAAAACTGTCGCATCTTTTTCTGTCCAACTTTTTAGACTATTAATCTGTGCGATATAATAATTTGACAACCACTCTTTTGGTTCCGCCTTAGCAATACGCTCAAACATATTTTCGGCTTCATCTGTTTTATTAGCTTGCCAAAGTTCGAAGGCTTTTGTCATGCCTTTTTCAAAATTAGTTTGTGCTTGTGTAAATCCTGAAATTATTAGCAAAGCAGTGAGTATTATAGTTTTCATATTACAGTTTTATAGTTAGTGTTTTATCGTCTTTTAATTCAAATTTAGCGTCCGCCCATTTTGGTGGCCCCATAAATCCTTTGGCATCATTAGAACACCCATAATCTTCCGTAGGGATACCAAAAAAGTTAGTATCTAATTTACCATTATCATTTTCATCGTGAAAAATTGAAACCGCATAAGTTCCTTGTGGAATGTCATCAAAAGTTACCGTACACTTTTTATTTTCTATTTTGCTCATGGTACCTTTATAAGACGTCTCTAAAAAATCAATTTCAGAATTATAAAGCGCTATAAACATTTTCCCTTTATTATTATCAGCCTCTACAACAGTGACTGTAATAGCATATTTTTCTTGGGCGTCTAACTGAAAACTGATAACGCTAATCAAAGCAATAACAGTCATTTTTATGAGTATATTCATGGTATATGGTTTTGTTTGATACAAATATCGAATACAAGTGCTCATTTTAAAAATTGAAATAACTGAAATGTAATTTTTTAATGACGAATTGTAATTTTCAAAAATTCTGTCAAAAATCAGTAACTTACAGAGGCTTATACCTACTAACATTTTATAACCATCACTAAAAACCAACTAAAAAATGAAAAATCGCATCCTAGTTCTTGTGTTCACTCTCGTTTCAACTTTTGTGTTTTCGCAAACTGACAAACGTCTAAAAGGTATAGAAAAACAATTTAACGCTGTTTTAGAAAGTACAAAAGCTGCAGGTTTTGCCGTAGCCATAGTAGAAGGAGATAAAATTATTTATGCCAAAGGTTTTGGGTATGCTGATTTTGAAAATAAGATTCCTGCAGATGCCAACACGCTATTTGCCATTGGTTCTACGACCAAGGCATTTACATCGGCTCTTTTAGGATTACATCGCGAAGACGACAAACTAACATTTAACGATCGTCCGAGAAAACACATTCCGGAATTAGAATTTTACAATGATGAGATGGATAACACCATTACCATTAAAGATTTAATGCGTCATAGCACAGGTTTACCAAGACATGATGGTTCTTGGTATTATTTCCCAAGTCATAGTAAAGACAGTTTAGTCACTAAACTAAAATACCATGAACCTTTTACCGGAGTGCGTGAACACTGGTACTATAACAATTTTGGTTTTTTATTACAAGGTGTCATTACCGAAAGAATTACTGGGAAAACTTGGGAAGAAAATATTGAGACAGAATTCTTTAAACCATTGGGGATGGCTCGTTCTAAAACGACCATTGCAGGCATGAAATCTAGTTCTAACGCCGCTTTTGGTTACGAGTTAGATGCCGATAGAAATATCACCAAAATGGATTATTACGATATTGCCGGTATGTCACCTGCAGGAAGTATTAACAGTAGTGTTAATGACATGACGAAATGGTTAATGACCTGGATTAATAAAGGAAAATACAAAGACCAACAAATTATTCCTGAAAATTACGTAAAAGAAGCCATGAGTTCTCAAATGGTTGTTGCTGCAGGCTTTCCTTCTAAAGAATTACCAGATGCACAATTCGCTAATTATGGCTATGGCTGGTTTTTGCATTCGTATAAAGGTCATTATATGGTAGAACATGGTGGTAATATTGATGGTTTTTCAGCGAGTGTTGCCTTATATCCTTCAGATAGTTTGGGAATTGTGGTTTTAACGAATCAAAATGGCTCATCAGTGCCAAGACTTATTAGAAATATCACGGCAGATTATATGCTGAATGTTGACAAAACAGAATGGGCGAAAAAATACAAGGAAGATTTAGACAAGTCCTTAGACGCTATGAAAGAAGCTAAAGACGATAAGGAAACTTCTAATGTAAAAAACACGAGACCATCACATACCAAATTAGATTACACAGGTACTTATGAAGAGAAAGGCTACGGTAAGTTTGAAATTGAAATTGAAAACGATTCCTTATTTTCTAAACTGAATGAAAAAAAAATATTCTTAAATCATTTTCATTACGACACGTTTGAACTTCTTGAGATTAAAAATGGAAAAGTAGACACCACAGACATTGGTAACTCAATTAAAATAAACTTTAGCACCAACATTGCAGGAGATATCGATTATGGACGCATCGCTATTGAAGGCTTATTAGATCCTATTGCTTTTAAACGTACACCAAACACCATCGATGTAGATGCTAAAACCTTAGAGCAGTATGTTGGCAAATACGATTTAATGGGCACAGAAATTAAAGCCTACATTAAAGACGAAAATGTACTTTATGTTTTTGTACCCGGACAACCAGAATATGCCTTAATACCAACAGCAGAGCATAAATTTAATTTTAAAACACTCGAAGGCTTTAAGATTGAGTTTCTTGCAAGTGATGATAAAAGTATTAATGAAGTAAAATTTATACAGCCCAATGGGACGTTTGTGGCCAAACGAAAACTAGAAGATTAATGCATACGTGACTTTACGTATATAAAAGTTGAAATTATTCAGTAATTTTATTAACTGATAAGTAGTACTAGAAGTTATACTTATCCCGACATTAATATGGGGTATTGGTGATGGAAGTTACTATATAACGAGTTGTAAACAATTTAGACCAACCTAAAACAAAATAGAAATATGGGAATGATTGGAAATGTTATCAGAGTATCTCAAGAGGAATTGAATGGCTTTTTGAATAACTCTGAAACTCTTGAAAATAAAATTTATGCAGACGAAAGTTATGAGGCTGAATGGTTTCTTGATTTGGATAAATCTTGGGACGGAATTAATTATATTCTGACTGGAGAAATAATTGGAGGACTTGAAAACGAACCGAATGAATTACAAAGAGCACTTTTTAGTTTTCAGATTATTGACGAAGGACAAGACCTTGGTTATGGACCAGCTCAATACCTAAATCCGAATCAAGTAAAAGAAACATATTCTGAATTGGAAAAAATAACAGATGACGTTTTAAAAAGTAAAATTAATGGTTCTGAAATGAACGAAATTGGAATTTATCCTGAAATTTGGACTGAATCAGAATCTCACGAATTTCTAATTGACAGTTTTAAGGAATTTAAAGAATTTTATAAAAAAGCATCTGAAAATAATGAAGCTATAATTACATATTTGAATTAAAAACTGTTTACAACACCGTATATAATTTATTGCTGGCTTCTCGCAACAAACCATATACGTACGTGTAAGGGATCACTAATCTAAAACACGTTATAGTTCTCCTCTTTTTCTATATAAAGATATTTAATACAAACTAAAGAAACACGTTGTGATGCATTGCTCACTCGAAATAAAATCGGAAATATAATTTGAAAAGAAAAAACATAATATATCTTATTATAGGAATTGGAATTATATATTTAATTACAATAAATATTATACCTGAAAAATTTTCTGATAATTATGGATTAAAAATGAATTCTAAAAGAACTGAATTAGGGTTATTGAATCTAAATGAAAATTGGAAACTAGACAGTATATGTTCTCTAAAGAATGATTACAATAAAGCCACTAAATCGAATTCAATATTTGAAAATGATATTTATCTTCAAATTTGGTCGAATAAGAATTCAGACACTGCCAATGCATTTCATAAAATCAAGGAAATATATTACCAAAAAAGTTTTTGGATTTGGAAAAATAAGATAGTAATGGAAAGTGATTATTTTCAGAACCCAATATCAAAATTAGAATACGAAGAACTATATACTCAATATGATTTTGAAACTAAAAAATGGTTCTCTAAATTAGATACTCTAGAAACTGAATATAAAATTAAAAAGGAAAAACTAGAGTCTGATAGTCTTTATAAATTGGGTTATTGGAAATGCGGAACAGGAATGTATGATTTAGAAATTGACACAATGGGTTTATCCAAACTGAAATTGGAAAAAATTCTAAAAAATTGGAAAATAAAATAATAACGCATCACAACACCGTATAAAAATAATTGCGGTTTAATGCTTAATCAAAGGTCGTTGCGTGTTTGTTACGTCTGATTTTTCTTGCGGAAAATCCTCGCCCACAAACACGCAACTTTCCTTATACATAAACGTTACAAACAATTTAAACTAAAATTTTACGAAATGAAAAAACTGAACTTACTACTTGGATTTTTAATTGGAATCATGTTGTTCTCTTGTTCATCCGACGATGACTCAAACGAATCAAATCAGGATGAACTTATAGGTATCTGGAATTTAGTATCCGTTGAAAATCAAGGAAATGATGTAACTGCAGTTGACTGCCAAATTGAACAAAACATTATTTTTACTGCAAACAATACTGGAACAGAAAAAGCACCAGAAGAAATCACTCAAACGCCCTGTGATTTTTTTACTGTTTCTTTTAATTGGACAAGAAATGGAAACGAAATAGCAGTTGTGGTTGCCCAAGAGGGAACATTCTTAAATGAAATACTATTATTGACTGAAAACACCTTGGAAATCGTAGTAACAGAAATTGACGGAGTAGCTGTGCCTCAAAATCAACAAGAAATCTTTAAATATGAAAAGTAAGGTACTATTTTTTTTAACTTACTTGCTTTTAGCTTCATCAAGCTACTCGCAAACAGAATTTGGCACAATATTGGGACTAAACATGTCACGTTTTACCGACGAATTCAGACCTGTCAATGGCTCTTATATCAATTCTTCATCAATAGGATTTAGCTTTGGAGCTTTCGCAGAATTTGATATTAATGAAAAAACTAAATTTTATCCGCAAATTATTTATAACCAAATTGGCGACAGAGAAAAAGATTTCGCTAATGGAGAAGGACGTGGATTAGATATTAGCACTATTGATTACAAGTTAGATTATATATCGATTCCATTAAATTTCAAATTTTTTAATAAACCATACTTAACTATCGGACCACAATTTGGAATTCTATTATCTCAAAATAATGGAAGTCTAGATTTAGGAGATTTAAAATCAAATTTTGATATTGGAGGCAATATGGGGGTTGGTTATCCTATTGAAGATTTTAGGATAGAAATAACTTTTTACCAAGGATTTAGTACATTACTCGAAGTCGAGAAAGAGTTTAGTGATGATATTATTGATGTAAGAAATACGTACTTAAATTTAAGTATTGGGTATAATCTGAAATAAAAACTGTTTGTGATACCGTGTATAATTAATTGCTTGTCCTCGCCTACTTTCGAAAATCCCTACGGAATTTTTATGGTTCGTAAAAGTTTGCTAAGCTAGGTGCTTAACCACGCAACTAACCATACACAACAATGTTGTGTGCAACTTGGGGAATTTGTTAACTATACCAATTTTTGGTATATTTGATTCAATTTAGTACTCAAATGAATAAAAACACATCAATATCACTTGGAAATCATTTCGACCAATTTGTGCAAAGTAGCATAAGTGAAGGAAGATTTAAAAACGTTAGCGACGTTATTCGTGCAGGATTAAGACTTTTAGAAGAAGAAGAAAGTAAAGTCATTGCATTGAAAAAAGCAATTCAAGAAGGAATTGACAGTGGAATAGCTCACGACTTTGACCCCAAAAAACATCTTGAATCTCTAAAAGCGAAAAAGCATTCGAATGGCTCAATTTAAGTTGACCAATAAAGCTGTTGAGGATTTATCAAAGATTTGGGATTATACATTTGAGATTTGGTCGGAAAAACAAGCTGACAAATATTACGCTGATCAGATTTCTAATTGTCAAGAAATTGCAGAAAACCCAGACATAGGAAAATTCTACGATGGAATATCAAAGCAGCTTCTCGGAATGAGTGCAAATCGACATATAATATTCTACAGAAATTTGAACGAAAATTATGTTGAAATAACGAGAATATTGCACGAAAGAATAGATTTGAAGAAAAGAATAGCTGAATAAAAACTGCACATAAATAATAAGTTTCTCATTTTCTGATTTATACTTAAATTTAATGAATTGTAAACTTAAGCCGTGTATAATTAATTGCTTGGTTCACTGCCGACTTACGAACATTCCTGCGGACTACTCTATCTGTGATTTATTTGCTAACTTACTCGCTTAACCGCACAATTAGTCACACAGACGACCTCAGCCTTTTAAGAAACAATGAGAACCATAGTAACAATACTCGTAACATTTATAGTCTCAACTATCGGATTTAGTCAAAATACGATCCTTTCAAGTAACCCATTAACTGAACATGAAATTAATTCAATTTTCACAGATTCATTAAAGACCAAACTTGAAATCAATTATTCTGTTTATAGGGCGTATGAGTATAATGATAAAGGTGGAAAGCACTTTATTGTTATGACCGAAAACAAAGTAAAATGTGATGAAAGAAAAGACTGTTTTGACGCTATAAAGGTATTTTGCCTTCTATATAAAAACGGACAATACGATCTCGAATGGAATGTGACTGACTTTATTCTTCCAAAAGGGAATGAAGTCTCAGAGGAATATTCAATTTCTATTTGGACAAAATATTTTGAGTTAAATGACCATGACAACGATGGATTCATTGACCCGATAATAGTGTATGGAACCTTTGCTATGAATGGAACAAGTGATGGGCGAATTAAAATTTTGGTGTATCATAATGGAAAAAAGAGCGCGATTAGACACCAAAACGGAACTCTGGATTTCGAGAGAAACACTCAAGTAGATGAGTCGTATTATCAACTACCGAAAGTAATTCAAGACAACGTTCAACTTATAATGAAAAATATAACAGAAGACGAAAATGGAATTTTCCCTTATAATTGGAAGAATGACATGGAAAACCAAAAATTAAATTTTGACGAAAATTAAATAATGGCTGCCAACAATGGCTATAAATAATAGCTTGTTATTACCTACTTTGAAAATTAAAATATTTTTTCATTAAGAATTAACCAAATTACTATGAATAATGCGACTCTTAAAAACAAAAAAAGACCATCCCTAAAGACAGCCTTTTTATAATATTATAAGTTAAAATGTGTATTAAAACATATCTCTACCAGCAAAATGAAAAGCACTTTCAATAGCTGCATTTTCATCACTATCACTTCCGTGAGCTGCATTTTCTCCAATAGAAGCTGCATATAATTTACGGATAGTTCCTTCTGCTGCATCAGCAGGATTAGTTGCTCCAATTAAAGTTCTAAAATCTTCAACTGCATTTTCTTTTTCTAAAACAGCTGCTACGATAGGACCACGAGTCATATATTCTACTAACTCTCCAAAAAATGGACGTTCGTTGTGTATTGCATAAAATTCCTCAGCATCTGCTGTAGTCATTTGTGTTAATTTCATCGCTACGATTCTAAATCCTGAAGCCGAAATTTTCTCTAATATTGCGCCAATGTGTCCTTTTTCAACAGCATCAGGCTTTAACATTGTAAATGTTCTGTTAGTTGCCATGTATTTTTTTTTAATGAGGTGCAAAAGTAATGTATTTCTTTAATTAATCAAGAGCAGTTTTTATTAAATTAATGTTACCAAATAAGCATCTTTCAAATTCAATTATAAACAGCAATCACATTGAGAAAATTTCACATTTTTTAGTTTCGCTATCTGTTCCTGTAAAATTGATTTTCCATTAATTTTGCTTCGCCATACATTTTAGAACTCAAACAATCTTATAATTCATATTAAAAGCCATCTTCAAAATAGCTAAAAAACGTATCTTCGCCATCTATGATTAAAGCACAAATTCCACAAATAAAAGCACTCTTAAGTGTCCCTAAGAACATTGTAATTGTTCCACATAGAAACCCAGACGGAGACGCTATGGGTTCAACTTTAGCGTTGTATCATTATCTAAAATTGCACAATCATAATGCCATCGTTATGGCACCAAATGATTATCCCGATTTTTTAAAATGGCTACCAGGAGATGATACCGTTTTAAAATTTGAAACGCAACAAGAAGAAAGCACAACACTTATTAATAATGCTGATCTTATTTTTACTTTAGATTTTAATGCTTTTCATCGCGCAGGACACGCAATGGCTGAAGTTTTAGAGCCATCTACTGCTATTAAAGTAATGATAGATCACCATCAGCAACCAGACGATTACGCTAAATATATGTACTCGGATATAAGTATGTCTTCGACTTGCGAAATGGTTTATAATTTCATAGAAATGCTTGGCGATGCTGATAAAATTGATGCTACGATAGCAACGTGCCTTTATGTTGGGATTATGACAGATACGGGTTCTTTCCGTTTCCCTGCAACCACAAGCCGAACGCATCAAGTTATTGGAAATTTAATTGAAAAAGGAGCCGATAACTCTCAAATTCATAATAATATATACGATACTAATAGTTATAGTCGTTTACAACTATTAGGTAGAGCCATGCAAAACCTTAAAGTTATTCCTGAATTAAGAACAGCTTATATGACCTTATCTCAGGCGGAGTTAGATGAATTCAACTTTAAAAAAGGAGATACCGAAGGATTTGTAAATTATGCATTATCATTAAAAGATATTATTTTTGCTGCCATCTTTATAGAAAGTCAACAAGATCAGATTATAAAGATATCATTACGTAGTAAAGGAGAGTTCTCGGTAAACGAATTTTCGCGAGCGTATTTTAATGGAGGAGGCCATACAAATGCAGCAGGAGGACGTAGCGACGATGATATGCAAACAACACTAAATAAATTTATTAGTATATTACCACAGTATAAACAAGATTTGCACCAATGAAACCCCTAAATTGGTAACGATTAAAATATTATAATATGAAACGAGCATGTTTAATATATTATCACTCAAAAAGATGATTAATAGCGAACAGCATGTGACCGTTAAAAAACAATAAATACAAACACATGAAACGAGCATATTTAAAATCCAATCATTCAAAAAGATGATTAATAGCGAACAGCATGTGACCGTTAAAAAACAATAAATACAAACACATGAAAAACCTACTCATACTCTCTACTGTAGTATTACTGTGTTTCAGTTGTAAACCTCCTGAAGCACGCCTACCAGAATCTGTACAATCTGGCTCATTTTTAAAAGCATCTGCAGAGCGCAATAAAAAGCTTAATGAATTAGAGCAGCAACAAATTCTTGACATTATTAAAAGTAATCCAGATAACAATTATATCGCTTCAGAAAGTGGCTTTTGGTATTATTACAATACTAAAGTTGAAATGGATACCATTCAACCACAATTTGGTGATGTTGTTAATTTTACTTTCGATGTCTCTGATATTGAAGGCACCGAAATTTATGCCAACACTACTAAAACCTATATTATGGACAAAGAAGAATTGTTCACGGGTTTGCGCGAAGGCTTAAAACTTTTAAAACCAAGCGAGACAGCAACGTTTATTTTCCCATCCCAAAAAGCATTTGGATATTATGGAGATGAACATAAAATCGGAACCAATGTTCCTTTAATTTGTGAAGTAACTTTAAACACTATAACTCAAAAAAATGATTAAACAAGCACTTACAGCATTCGTTGCACTATTAGTATTATCAAACACGTCTTGCCAAGAACGCTACCCTGATTTAGAAGAAGGTATTTATGCCGAATTTGTAACCTCTAAAGACACCATGGTTGCTAAACTATTTTATGAAAAAGCACCTGTTACAGTTGCAAACTTTGTAGCATTAGCAGAAGGTAATCACCCGTTAGTTAAAGAAGAATTAAAAGGAAAGCCTTTTTATGATGGATTAACGTTTCACCGTGTAATGAATAATTTTATGGTACAAGGAGGTGACCCAACAGCTACAGGAACTGGTGATCCTGGATATAAATTTGAAGACGAACTTGTAGCAGAATATAAACATGATAAGCCTGGTATATTATCTATGGCTAATAGTGGTCCCAATTCTAATGGAAGTCAATTTTTTATCACAGAAAAAGTCACTCCATGGCTAGATGGTTATGACGAAAACGGTGTTTTAAGAGATTGTGAAAACCCTAGAGTCGCTTGTCATTCTGTATTTGGCGAATTAGTAAAAGGTTTAAATATCCTAGATACGATATCAAATGTAAAAGTGGCACCAAGAACTAACAAACCACTTGAAGATGTTATCATTAAAAAATTAAATATTATTCGCATAGGTTCAGCTGCAAAGAAATTTGATGCGCCTAAAGTATTTACAGAAGAACTTCCAAAAATTAAAGAACGTATAGCACAAGCTAAACTTGATGCAGAAAAGAAAGCCGAAGAAGCTAAAATTGAAGCTAAAGCAAAAGCAGATGCAGCAAAAGTTGCGTTCTTAAAAAAGAACGATGAGTTAAAAGGTCGTAAAATTGAATCTCCAACAGGAATGGCAATGATCTTTACCCATGAAAGCAAAGGTGTAACACCTAAGGCTACAGATCGTGTAAATATAGAATGTGCTGGTTATTTAGAAAATGGAGAGTTGTTCTGGACCACTTGGAAAGATGTCGCTGAAAAAAATGGCAAATACGACGAGCGTACTGATAAAGCTGGTCGTTACAGTTCTTTTGATATGCCTTACAACGAAACTGCTGGGTTAATCGCAGGATTTAGAGAAGCTATGCTTCACATGAAAATTGGGGACAAAGCGAGAGTATTTATACCTTATTATTTAGGCTACGGAGAAAGAGGAAACCCTCCTGTAATTCCACCAAGCGCCAACTTAGTTTTTGACATTGAATTGGCAAGCATTAAGAAATAGGTAACACCTACAATAAGACATAAAAAAAAGCAGCTAGAGAGCTGCTTTTTTTTAATGTATTTAGACCTGTTAGATTTTCAAAACCTAACAGGTCTTTTTTTTATGCAAATTAAGCTTTAGGAATATTTTCTAAAACTTCTAGAACAAATTTCCAATACTTCTGTGCAGAAGAAATCTGAGCACGTTCATCTGGGGAGTGCGCTCCTTTAATATTTGGTCCAAAACTAATCATATCCATATCTGGATAGTTAGTTCCTAAAATACCACATTCTAAACCTGCATGGCAAGCTGCAACATGTGGTTTTTCACCATTATTTAAACGTTCATAAATAGGAACCATTACTTTTAATATGGCAGAATCCATATTTGGTGCCCAACCAGGATAATCACCAGAAAACTCTACTTCACAACCTGTCAACTCAAAAACAGAACGTAATGTATTAGCTAAATCTAGTTTTGTACTTTCTACAGAACTACGTGTTAAACAACCTATTTTAATAGCACCATCTTTCACTATAACTCTAGCGATATTATTAGACGTTTCTACCAAGTCCTTAATATCTGGACTCATACGATATACTCCATTCCAAGCCGCATGCAAAGCTCTTGTTAAGCCTTCTTGCACACCTAAATCCATGATATTCTCTGGAGTCTCCGCTTTAGAAACTACAATTTCTAAATCGGGCTCCATAGTTTTAAACTCAACTTTCAAAGTCTCTGCAAACTCTACCATTTCAGCTTCAAAAGCCGCTTCATGTATGGCATCAATAACAACGATTGCATTGCTTTCTCTTGGAATAGCATTTCTTAAGCTTCCACCATCAATTTCAGAAATACGCAGTCCAAAATTTTCAAAACCATCAAATAAAATACGGTTCATTAATTTATTGGCATTTCCTAAACCTTCATGAATTTGCATTCCAGAGTGACCACCTTGTAATCCTTTTACAGTAATAGTATATCCAATTTTAAATTCAGGAGTTTCTTCTTCTTTATACTCGCGTCTTGCAGTAACATCTACTCCACCAGCACAACCAACTCCGATTTCATCATCTTCTTCAGTATCTAAATTTAAAAGAATAGCACCGTTAAGTAAACCTCCTTTTAAACCTTTGGCACCTGTCATCCCTGTTTCTTCATCAATTGTAAACAAAGCTTCTAACGCAGGATGCGCAATAGTATCACTTTCTAAAATGGCCATAATAGTAGCAACTCCTAAACCATTATCAGCGCCAAGCGTTGTGCCCTTTGCTTTTACCCAATCTCCTTCAATATGCATTTCAATACCTTGTTCATCAAAATTAAAAACGGTATCGTTGTTTTTTTGATGTACCATATCTAAATGCGATTGCATTACAATTGGCTTACGATCTTCCATGCCTTTCGATGCTGGTTTACGGATAATGACATTACCAACTTCGTCTTCTATCGTTTCTAAACCTAAATTTTTTCCGAAATCTTTCATAAATTGAATCACACGTTCTTCTTTTTTTGAAGGTCGTGGCACAGCATTTAAATCTGCGAATTTATTCCATAGTTGTTTTGGCTCTAAGGCTCTTATTTCTGAACTCATAAATCTTGTTTTTAGATTTGCAAAGGTACAAAATACGATTATCACTTTATTGACATTCTTAACTTGTTTCAGAATCAAAAATCAGGTCATACTGAATTCAATTTGTTACGCATACGTTACTCATCTTTAGCTCTACTTTTCTGTAATCTTGTAGGAAATTTACAAATTCATTATGTATCTTTATCAGTCTAAACTAATAGTAAAATCTCTAAAAGAATGAAAGTAATAATGACTAAAAAAAACCGCAAAATTCACATTTCAAAAGCCACAGGGTTATACGCCTTAGTTATAGCTTTTGTGTTTGTTGGTTGTACATCTAACAAAACAAAAAAAAGCGCTTACGACGATTATGTTTCGGATGTTTACCAAACATCTCAAGCGGGGGACAACCTCAAATTATTGTCTAGTGCTGATACTAAAACAACTTCCACTGATATTAAGAAAGTAACTTTAGAAATACTTCCTAATGAAGAGTTTCAAAAATATTATGGTTTCGGTGCTTCATTTACCGAGTCCTCAGCATGGAATTTGGCTACAATCCCTGTGGAATCTCGTAAACAAGTCTTAACTAAACTTTTTAGTCCAACCGAAGGAGCTGGTTTCACGCTTACTCGAACACATATTAACAGTAGCGATTATTCAAACAATCATTATACCTATATTGAAGAAGGTGACGAAAATCTTTCAACTTTTAGTATTCATGAAGACATGAAAGGATTCAGTGGTGATGAAAACGACCAAGTTCGTGGCATTGAACTCGTAGAACCTAGCTATGATATTATTCCTATGATTTTAGAAGCTTCTAAAATTCCTGGTGCAGACTTTAAAATTATCGCTTCTCCATGGAGTCCACCATCTTGGATGAAAACCGGTGAAACGTCTGAAATGACTAATGGTAGTTTACGTCCTGAATATTATGGCCTTTGGGCAAAATACATGTCAAAATATGTGACGGCATACAAAGAACAGGGCATTAACCTTTGGGGTATTACACCACAAAACGAACCATTACATGCCCATGATGCACATTGGGATAGTAACGGATTTACTCCAGAACAAGGTCGTGACTTTTTAAGAGATCACCTTGGTCCGCAACTTGTTAAAGATAGTCATTTAAATCTTGATGATTTAGAATCTGGATTACGTGTCTTGATTTATGACCATAACAAATCTACGATGAACGACTATGTTCAAAAAACGTATGAAGATCCTGAAGCTTCTAAGTATGCTTGGGGAACTGCTTTTCATTGGTACACAAATTCTGAGTTAAAAGATAACAACTGGTATGCTAAAGAATTAGCCGAATTACAAAAAAACTGGCCAAACAAAGGGATGATTCATACGGAATCGAGCATAGATATTGATGCTAAGGATCCTATTGGTCAATATTGGAGAGCAAGTACGGATTACGCAGGTACGTTTGTACCTTTTGAAACGTACGTTAACGACATCATTACAGATTTAAACCACGGCACTCAAGGCTACATTGAATGGTGCAGTATTTTGAGCCACAAAGGACAACCAAATCCTTATAATAATTTTAATAGTGCTCCAGTACTTATCAATCCAACCACTGACGAAGTGATTTACACACCACTTTATTATTTACTAAGCCATTTCAGCAAGTTTATCCGCCCAGACGCACGTCGAATTGCTTTAAAAGGTGATAATGTAAACGGACTAATTTATACAGCGGCTAAAAATCCTGATGGCTCAATCGCAGTTGTTGTTTATAACAATAATGAAGAAGCACATGAGCTATCAATCAAATTAGAAACGAAAACTTATACAGCTCAAATTGCACCTAAAGCTGTTCAAACGATTCATTTAAAAAGTAAATAGGGAAACGTTGTAATTTGGTACTTAACTAAGTATAAAATCAACCCTAATATTTAATTGTTCATTTTCGTTATTAACACGAAAATGAACAATTAATAAGAAACAAATAAGAATCTAAATTTCACATTCGCACAATACTTACCGCAAAGAAGAAAGTGATTGCATAGTTTCGGATTCGTTAGAACCTAAAGCTTTCTAGTAAACCACTGTTCTCTTGATTAAAAAATAAAAAACGCAATCCAAACTTTTCCCTATTTTTGAATCATGCGCAAAAACAAAAAACTAATTCTTGTTGTGTTCTTCGGAATTCAATTGCTACTATTATCTCAATTAAAATACTATCCTGAATTTGTTGAGCAATTTTACAGCAATGGACTTTACGTTTTTATTTCAAAATTAATGCGCTATACGTTTGGCTGGATATCCTTTTCAGCTGGAGATATATTTTACACTTTAGCAGGAATCTATCTCATCAGATGGCTTATTGTAAACAGAACACGTATTATTAAAGATACTGTGAATTGGTTAGTAGATATTGGAGCCACCTTATCGATTGCCTATTTTGCATTTCATATCCTTTGGGCTTTTAATTATTACAGACAACCGCTTTACAAATCGTTAAACCTTGAAGCCGATTACACCATAGAACAACTAGTTTCATTTACGGAACAACTGATTCAAAAATCAAATACATTACAGCTTCAACTCGCGAACAACGATACTTTAAAAGTTGAAATGCCTTATACCAAGTCTGAAATTTTAACCAAGGTAACAGATGGATACCAAACACTCTCAGAAGTATATCCGCACCTTGAATATCATCCAAAGAGCATCAAAAAATCTATATACAGTTTACCTTTAACTTATATGGGCTTTTCGGGTTATTTAAATCCCTTCACCAATGAAGCTCAAGTCAACGGCTTGATTTCGACCTATAAATTTCCAACAACAGCGTGTCACGAAGCAGCTCACCAACTGGGCTATGCCGCAGAAAACGAAGCTAATTTCATTGGAAGTTTAGCTGCTATCCACAATGATGATGTTTATTTTAAATATTCTGGCTATACATTTGCTCTTCGGTATTGTTTAGGTGAACTCTTTAAGCGCGACCCAGAACTTTATGATGTTGCAATTCTAACTGTGAATACAGGCATACTAAAAAACTACCAAGACGTTCGAGAATTTTGGGATGCCTACGAAAACCCAATAGAACCTATTTTCGAAAAAACTTTTGATAATTTTCTAAAAGCAAATAATCAGTCCGCTGGCATGAAAAGCTACAGCTATGTCGTTGCGCTCTTAGTTAATTATTATGAAAATCAACCTTTATAAGGTTAGTTAGACTCCCTTTTTCCTGCTTAGAAAATGTTAAAATATTAACATTAAACACAGCCATTTAGCTATAATTCCTATCTTTAGAATTCAATCTAACTAACCAAAACATATGATTAAAGTCCATTTACGACTGCTCATTTTTATGTGCAGTTTTTCAGTATTTGCACAAGATTACTTCCCTAGCAATTCTGGAGTCATCGCAAACAACTCTAACTACATCGCATTTACAAATGCTACGATCCATGTATCTCCAACAGAAACCATAAACAATGCTACACTCTTAATAAAGGATGGTAAAGTTGTTAGTGTTGGTGAATCTGTAAACATTCCGAAGAACACCACAAAAATTGATCTTACCGGAAAAACCATTTACCCGTCTTTTATTGACATGTACACCACTTTTGGAGTAGAAAAACCAAAGCGCGGTGGCAATGGTCCACAATATGGTGCGAGTCGAAGTGGCTATTATTGGAACGACCATATTATGCCAGAGCAAGATGTTATGGCAAGTTTTAAATACGACGCTAAATCGGCTTCTGATCTTCATAAATTAGGTTTTGGTGTTGTTAATACACATATGCCAGATGGTGTTGTTCGTGGTACAGGTGCTTTAATTGCACTAAACAATAACGCTGACAATTCTATGCGTGTTATGGATGGAGAAACCACACAACATTTATCATTTAGTAAAAGTGTGACGTCTCGCCAATCGTATCCATCTTCTATTATGGGAAGCATGGCACTATTACGTCAAATGTATGATGATGCAAAATGGTACCAAGCCGGAAACATTGACACTAAAGATTTATCTTTAGAAGCCTTAAATAAAAACAAAAACTTACTTCAAATTTTTGAAGCTGGAAGTAGAGCTAATGTAATGCGTGCCGATAAAGTTGGTGATGCGTTTAATATTCAATATACTATAGTTGGAGGTGGCGATGAATACGAACGTATTGATGAAATAAAAGGAACAAACGCTACTCTAATTTTGCCTATAGATTTTCAATTGGCGTATGATGTTGATGATCCATTCTTGGCAAGCACATTGTCTTTAAGTGATATGCGATCATGGAATCAACAACCACACAACCCAAGATTACTAGCAGAAAACGGCATTAAATTCGCCTTAACAACACATGGTTTAAAATCGAACAAAACGTTTTCTTCTAATTTAATGAAGGCTATTGAAAATGGATTGTCTAAGCAAAGAGCATTAGAAGCTTTAACTACAGTTCCTGCTTCTTTATTAGGAAAATCAAATGTTTTAGGAACTTTAAAAACAGGAAGCTATGCTAATTTTTTAATTACCGATGGAGACATTTTTGAAAAGAAAACAAAACTCTACGAAAATTGGGTTCAAGGTTCAGCGCATGTTATCGAAAACATGACTACTAAAGATATTGATGGCGATTACGATTTTAAACTTGCGGGTGACGACTATAAATTAACCATCTCAAACAGCACGAGTAAAACTGATGCTAAAATTGAGAGTAACGCTAAAAATTTAGGGACTAAAGCGAGTTATACAGATGACTGGTTAAACCTTACAATTAAAACGGCAGACAGTACTAAAAAAGAATACATTAGGATTGTAGCCAATGCAACAAGCAACACTAGTCTTAATGGAAAAGCTATTTTACCAAATGGTAATGAGCTATCCTTTTTTGCTAATAAAATCGAAAAAGAAGATTCCGAAAAGAAGGGTGACAAAAAGAAAGATAAGGACGATGCTGGTACTCCATTTATGAGTCCTATTACCTACCCCAACTTAGCATACGGTTTCACCGAAAAGCCAAAATCAGAAACGCTATTATTTAAAAACGCAACGGTTTGGACCAATGAAAGCGAAGGTGTTTTAGAGGAAACAGACGTTCTAATTAAGGACGGTAAAATCTCAAAAATAGGAAAAGACCTTTCTAGTAAAAACGCGAAAGTAATAGATGCCACAGGGAAACATATTACCGCTGGTATTATTGACGAGCATTCACATATCGCTGCCTCTTCTATAAATGAAGGAGGTCAAAACTCTTCAGCAGAAGTTACTATTGAAGATGTATTAAATGATGAAGCTATTGACATCTACCGCAATTTAGCTGGTGGAGTGACGTCGATTCAAATATTACACGGTTCTGCAAATCCTATTGGTGGTCGTTCGGCCATCATTAAATTAAAATGGGGAGAAGCGGCAGATAATTTAATCTATGAAAATTCTCCAAAGTTTATCAAATTCGCTTTAGGTGAAAATGTTAAACAATCGCGAAGTAGAAGCAATTCACGTTTCCCACAATCGCGTATGGGAGTGGAACAAGTGTTTGTCGATTATTTTACCAGAGCAAAAGCTTATGATGAAGCAAAGAAAAGCGGTAAACCATTTAGACATGATGCCGAAATGGAAACTCTTGCTGAAATTTTGAACGGAGAGCGTTTTATTTCCTGTCATTCTTATGTGCAAAGTGAAATTAATATGTTAATGAAGGTTGCTGATCAATTCGACTTTACAATCAACACCTTCACACATATCCTTGAAGGCTATAAAGTTGCTGATAAAATGAAAGCTCACGGAGTTGGTGGCTCGACCTTTAGCGATTGGTGGGGTTATAAATACGAAGTCAATGATGCTATTCCGTATAACGCTGCTATTATGCACAACGCTGGTGTTACAGTAGCTATTAATAGTGATGATGCAGAAATGTCGCGTCGTCTCAACCAAGAAGCTGCAAAATCCGTAAAATATGGTGGAGTTAGCGAAGAAGAAGCTTGGAAATTTGTCACCTTAAATCCTGCAAAACTTTTACATCTAGACAAACGTGTTGGAAGTCTAAAAGTAGGTAAAGATGCTGATGTTGTATTATGGACAGATCATCCGTTATCCATTTATGCTAAAGCTGAAAAAACCATTATAGAAGGAGTGACTTATTTCGATTTAGCGCGTGACAAAGAAATGAGAGAAGCGATCAAAAAAGAGAAAAGCGAACTCATTAACTTAATGCTTCAAGATAAAAACAAGGGATTAAAAACACAACCTGTTAAGAAGAAAGAGGAAAAATTAATGCATTGTGATTCAATGGATTTACACAACTAAAAAATAGTTACAAATGAAAAATTTATATAAAATAAATAGTGTGTTATTGATGTTGTGTATCACTATTGGATTCGCACAACAAACACCTGCACCAAAGCAAACTAAAGATTTTGCTATTGTTGGTGCAACCGCACATATTGGAGATGGCACCGTAATTGAAAACAGTGTTATTGTAGTCAGTAATGGAAAAATCACAACTATTGGACCAGAAGCTTCTACTCCACTGACCAGACAAGCTATGGATATCATTGATGGAAAAGGCAAAGATGTCTATCCAGGATTTATTGTGGCTAATGGGACTTTAGGATTGGTTGAAGTAGACGCTGTAAAAGCCTCTGATGATCTTGAAGAATTAGGAACTTTTAATCCACATATTAGAAGTATTATAGCCTATAACACAGAATCTAAAATCACAGAATCGATGCGACCTAACGGTGTATTACTAGGCCAAGTGGTACCAAGAGGTGGACGTATCTCTGGAACCTCATCTGTGGTGCAATATGACGCATGGAACTGGGAGGATGCCGCTATAAAAATGGATAATGGAATTCACGTGAATTGGCCAAGTAGTTTTAGCCGTGGACGTTGGTGGTTAGGTGAAGATCCGGGATTGAAACCGAATAAAAACTATGCCACTCAAGTTAAGGAATTAGGCGATTATTTTAATGAATCTAAAAGTTATAGTATGGGAAGTTCTACTGAACGTCACTTACCGTATGAAGCTTTAGCTGGCGTATTTGATGGCTCGAAGCGTTTATATGTTACTGTTGATGATGAAAAAGGAATTACCGATGCTGTAAATTTTGCAAAATCACAAGGGGTTTCTAAAATCACTATTGTTGGTGCTTATCAAGCCGGAAATATCGCAAGCTTCTTAAAGCAAAATGATATATCTGTATTCTTAAGACGTGTGCATTCTAGACCAGAATTAGAAGATGACGATTACGACTACACTTTTAAGCAAGCCAAAATATTAGTTGATGCTGGTGTTTTAGTTGCTTTAGAACCTAGTGGACAAATGGAGCGTATGAATTCTCGTAACCTTCCGTTTTATGCTGGTACCACGGTTGCTCATGGCTTAACAAAATCACAAGCTTTACAGTTAATTACGCAGAATCCTGCGAAAATTATGGGTATAGACAATATGTACGGTTCGCTTGAAGTTGGCAAAAGCGCGACTCTGTTTATTAGTGAAGGTGATGCTTTAGATATGCGAACTAACCAATTGACGCATGCTTTTATTGATGGTAGACTACTAAGCTTAGAAACGCACCAAACGGAACTTTGGAAACGGTTTTCTGAGAAACCTAGTCAAGAAGATTAATAATTATTAATTTACACCCCTCAAGTCCCCTCAAGGGGACAATCCAAAAAATAAACTTGGGCGGAATATCCCCTTGAGGAGACTTATCGGGTGTTTTTACTTTCAAAGTTAAGTTACTATTAAATTACATCAGCACGTTTACGTAACGTCTTAATACAAAAAAAAAGCGAGCCAAATGGCTCGCTTTTTTTTACTCTAATTTAATTCCTAATTAATCAATCACTTTCGCGCTTTCTGGCATTGTAAACATTGCCTGATCAGGAGCTTTTTCAGAAAGCATAACATCTGTAAACTCAACTGTGTTTCGCTTTTCTGTTGGTAAATTATTTTCATAGTTATACCAATCTACACTTTTCGGTAATACCAAACCATTAACAGTTTGCCAATTATTATATCTTATGAAATGAAAATCTGGACTTCCCTCAGGTTTCCCAAAAGTTACGGTGTAAGCTAACCATTCCATTTGTCCGGTTTCGGCATCATAAAAAATCTTATACTGATCATCTGAAGATTCACCAACACCAGCTTCGTAAGAAATTAGAATTCCAGGGTATGTTTTTCCTTCAAAAACTAAAGGTTCTGTTTCTTTATAATCCACACCGTCATCACCAAAAACAAAAGGCATTCCATAGAAGTAAAACATTAAACCTTTATAAAATTTAGGCTTTCCTCTATATGCATTACCATCTTTTTCATTAATCCAAAGCGTTTTACCATCAAATCCTTGCGTATACGTTGGTGTATCAATTAATTCTGCTCTAGTCATTAAATTTTTAACGGTCTTTTCGATTCCTGTTGGTTTTTCAATAGAAAAAGAAAGTGTTTGCATTTTATTCCAAGTATCAATACCACCATGTGCATTGAAAACTTTAGTTATAGATTCTGGATAAATGCTAGTTGTCATAGTTTCTGCCTCTACAGCTTCTGCAGCTTTAGAAGGCTCTTGCTTTGATTCGTTTTTACAAGCAGTTATTGAAATAGCTAATAGTAATACGTAAATTGTTTTTTTCATAATATAGTTTTAAGTTGAAGTCTTTGACGAAATTAAATTTGAAGCATTACAAAAAAGCTTCAAGAATTAGCTGAAGCTTTTTTAAGGATATAAAGCTTAAATTGTTACTCTTTAATCAGTTTTTGAATACTTCTATTCGAATTACTTTCAAGTTCTACAAAATATAAACCTGAACTAAGATGAGATGTATTTAAATTAATAATACTTAAATTTTGATGTTTAGAAATAGCAACACGTTTACCTTGAACGTCATAAATGGTAATTTTTAGATTTTCGATCTCAGACGTTTTTAAATTAATAGTTACCACGTTTATTGTTGGGTTAGGATACATACTAAATTCAACCGTATTAAATGTCTTAACGCTCAACGCTACTGAATTCTCTAAATAATCTGGGATACCATTAAAATTGGTATCATCATCCGTCGGATCTCCGTTATTATTATAATCTTCATCAATAGTAAGAACACCATCGCCATCATCGTCGTCATCTAAATAGTTTTCAACTAGGTCATTGTCTGTATCTACAAAGACATGAGAAACATTTCTTCCTAAAACAATATTAATTTCAACATTAGTAGCAACACCATCTCCATCGTCGTCATCGTCTAAATAATTTGGAATGTCATCACCATCGGTATCATCATCTTCTAAATTACCATTGCCATTTATATCCTCATCACTATCAATGACTCCATCGTCATCAGTATCTGTACAACTAACTTCTTCTACAATTATATAGGTACTGCTAGAACACCCAAAATCTAAAGAATACAATACAACGTCATATCCACCAGGTTCTGTTACGGTGAGTGATGATTGGTTTGCGCCTTGTATCGTATTTCCATTAAGATCCCATTCAAAATAATAATCAAGAACAGATAATCCTGTTTCCAATACCAAAGTGCTGCCTGTGCAAAAGCTATAATTACTTTCCAAATATATTTCAGGAAAAGGATTAACAGAAATATCAAAATTAGTAAGTGCATAGCAGCCGTCTAGAGTTTCAACTCTAACATAAATAGTTTGTGGATTACTTACGTTTGTAAAATTAGTTGGATCTAAAATTGGAGCAAAATTACCTAAGGCATCAGCTTCATTTATAAAATAAGATAGTGTAAAAGGCTCACCTGACGGATTAATAACACTTTCATTTACAGTTAAGTCAAACGTTGCTATGCCATCATTATTATCATCACATAACATAATATCACTTGGAGTGCCCATAACACCAGAAGGATTTGGTAATACACGTATAGTTAATGGAGTTATACCTACACACCCCGTATTGGTATCCGTAACTGCTGCAAATAATGTCTGCGGATTTGAGGTATTTGTATAAGCTATTGAATTAGATATCATATTCATCTGAGCCTGAGCATCCGATTGCGTTTCATAATACGCTACTGTCCAATCAGTATTACCTTGTGTGATTTCTAAATTGTTTACTGTTAAATCAAATACAGCGGTCTCATCGGCATCATCATCACATAACATCATAGATGTTGCTACAGTTACAATAGGTGTTGGATTTACAACTAAGGCTAATTCAGTAAGCGCATAATTCCCAATAGCATTAGCTTCTAATCGCACATATATGATTTGTAACCAACTGGTAATATTAATATAAGAATAATTAATCGCATAAATTCCATTGATAGCATCACTCATTGTTTCGTGATACGTTACCGTATAATCTACGGCACTCTGACTTCCTAAAACTTGTGCATCTACATAAGTTAAATCGAATAAAGCAAAACCATCATTGTCATCATCGCAAACCACGTAATCATTTGGTTGATTAGCCACCTGAGCAAATGAAATCGTACTGATTGTTAAGAATAGAAATAGGTTAAGTAGTTTTTGTTTCATAATAGGTTAAATTTGTATCTCTCAAATATAGATTAAATAATATAGTAATGAGTAAATCCATCTCTAGCGTTCAAAATCCATTCATAAAACAACTTGCGCTTCTTAAAGAAAAATCGAGACAACGTAAAAAAACAAGACAATTTTTAATTGAAGGGAAGCGGGAATTATCATTAGCTATAAAGGGTGGCTATAATATTGACACCTTACTATTTTATCCTGAATTATTTTCTGAAAGCGAAGCTCAAGCGATGTCACAATACAATATTGAGATTATTGAAATATCAAAAGACGTCTTTCAAAAATTAGCACATCGCGATACTACTGAAGGTGTGATTGCTGTTGTGAATTCAAAAAAGCATACGCTAGAAGATTTAAAATTTGAATCTAAAAATCCACTGATTTTAGTCGCCGAAGCACCGGAGAAACCTGGCAATATTGGAGCTATTTTACGCACGGCAGACGCGGCAAATGTAGATGCGGTGATTATTGCGAATCCAAAATCAGATTTATACAATCCTAATATTATTCGCTCTAGTGTTGGTTGCGTATTTACAACGGAAATTGCTACGGCGAGTTCTGATGAAGCTATTGCGTTTCTAAAAAAATATAATTTCAATATATTTTCTGCTATTTTACAGGAATCAGAACCGTATCATTCACAAGATTACACCCTGCCAACAGCCATTGTGGTTGGAACAGAAGCCACAGGTTTATCAGAAGAATGGAGAGAAGCTGCGACAAAAAACATAAGCATCCCAATGCAAGGTGAAATTGACTCGATGAATGTTTCTGTCGCTGCAGGAATCCTTATTTTTGAAGCGAAACGACAGCGGAATTTTCTTTGAGAAAATTCGCGAATCTCAATACTAAAACGCAAATTCCAAAACGTTACTGATTAGAACTTGGAATTTGAAATTATCAAAATTGGAATTTTATTCTTTATGACAGCACAAATCCTATTCTATATTATCATAGCTATTATCGTCATCAACTTTATAATTGATAAAGTGCTAGATGCTATAAATGCAAAACATTATAATGATCCAATTCCAGAAGTATTAAACGATGTGTATGATGCTGAGGAATATAAAAAATCACAAGCTTACAAAACTGTGAATTATAAATTTGGACTTGTAACGTCCGTGTTTTCATTGGCTTTAACTCTTGGCTTCTTACTTTTAGATGGTTTTGAATACGTCGATAACATGGCACGAAGTTATTCAGACAATCCAATAATCATCGCTTTAATTTTCTTCGGTATCATCATGATAGCGAGCGATATTATTACGACACCCTTTGGCTACTATAAAACCTTTGTGATTGAAGAGAAATTCGGATTTAACAAAACCACCAAGAAACTATTCATCTTAGACAAATTGAAAGGTTTAGTTATGATGGCACTTTTAGGCGGTGGTCTCATTGCTCTTATTGTTTGGTTTTATCAGGTAACAGGAAATCAATTTTGGTTATATGCTTGGGGAATTGTAACTGTATTCACCGTGTTTATGAATATGTTTTATTCTAAACTTATTGTGCCATTATTCAACAAACAAACCCCATTAGAAGATGGAGAATTGAGAACTAAAATTTCAACGTATGCGGAATCCGTTGGTTTTAATCTCGAAAAGATATTTATCATCGATGGTTCAAAACGAAGTACTAAAGCCAATGCCTATTTTTCGGGCTTTGGAAGTGAAAAACGGGTTACACTTTATGATACTTTAGTCAACGATTTAGACGATGAAGAAATTGTTGCTGTTTTAGCACACGAAGTAGGGCATTATAAAAAGAAGCACATCATTTTTAATTTAGTGACCTCTATTCTACTTACGGGATTAACACTTTTTATTTTATCCATCTTTATTTCAAATCCGTTATTATCGAATGCCATTGGTGTTGAAATTCCGAGTTTTCATGTTGGTCTGATTGCTTTTGGATTACTCTACTCTCCTATTTCAGAAATTACAGGTTTAATAATGAATTACGTTTCACGCGTTTTTGAATACCAAGCCGATGATTATGCCAAAAACACTTATAAAGCTGAACCATTAATTACGTCTTTAAAGAAATTATCTAAAAACAGCTTGAGCAATTTAACACCTCATAAAGCCTATGTATTTATGCATTATTCGCATCCTACGCTTTTGGAACGCGTTAAGAATTTGAAAAAATAAAAGCGCTTTAAATTTTACTAACTAACATCGTTAATAAATCTCATAAACCTTGAGCGACTCCAATACAGAAGACCATTATATAAGCACAAATACCATTGAAGCTCCAGAATCAGATTACTTGTTTATTCAGCCTTCACAAATTAAACAGGCAGGACAAGGTTTATTTACGGCAGTTGACATTTATGAAGATGAAATTATCTCGTTGTTTAAAGGCGAAATTATCGATAACAACGAAGCGGCACTAAGAGCAGAACAACACCAAGACAGGTACTTTATTAATTTGCTAGATGGTACTATTATGGATAGTATGCATACCGATTGCTTCGCCAAGTATGCTAATGATGCAGAAGGCTTATCGCAAAGTAATTTTAAGAACAATGCTGCAATTACTTTAGACGATGATAATAATGTCTGCATAAAAGCCACAAAAAATATAGACTACGGCGAAGAAGTATTTTGTAGCTACGGCAAATCCTATTGGAAAAAACATGGTGAATAACATTTACTGATATCCAATACTGATCAAAAATAGACATCTCACACTTTTAGAACGTATTAAATATTTAAGGCAGTAACTTCACATTATTATAACAGTAAAGACACCCAATTTTTATAACTTTGAATAAAAAGAAACATAATATAATGACAGATCTAAAAAATAGAAAAGCAATAATTACAGGAGGCGGAAGAGGTTTAGGAAAAGCAACGGCTATAGCTTTTGCTAAAGAAGGCATTGATGTCGCTATTACGGGTAGAAATGAAGCCGTTTTAAAAGAAACCGTTTCAGAATTAAAGGCATTTGGTGTAAACGCTACTTACGCTGCATTTGATGTTAGCAACTACGAGGAAGTACAAGCAAGCATTAAAACCTTAATTGAAACCTTAGGATCTATTGATATTTTGGTAAACAATGCTGGTATTGCTGCTTTTGGATCATTAAATGATATGGACGTGAGCCAATGGAGTCAAATTATACAAACCAATGTGATGGGAATGTATCATGTCACCAAAGAAGTTTTACCACATTTAATAGCTCAAAATGAAGGTGATATTATTAACGTATCGTCTACTGCTGGATTAAGCGGTAATGCGACAACATCAGCATATTCAGCTTCAAAATTTGCAGTTATCGGCATGTCGCAATCTTTAATGAAAGAAGTCCGTAAAAACAATATTAGAGTGTGTACTTTAACACCAAGTACGATTGCTTCAGATATGTCTATAGAATTAGGTATTGCTAGCAAAGATTCTGAAGACAGCGTTTTACAACCCGAAGATTTTGCAGAATTAATTGTATCTGGTTTAAAATTACCACGACGCGCTATGATGGCAAATGCATCGTTATGGTCTACTAATCCGTAATTCAGTTTCAAACATCAAAATAACAAAACCTACATTAATTGTGGGTTTTGTTATTTCTAAACTATTCGAAATTTTAGTAATACACACAAATATGAGACGTTTGATTATTTAAAATAAAAAGACGAACTTCATTGCATTATAACGCTATTGGGTTTTCATTTTTTAGGAATTCCAGCACAAAGAACAAAAATCAGCATGCCATCAGTTACTGTTGTAGGATCAGGGATTGTGGGGTTAACGTCCGCAATTATACTTCAAGAAAAAGGACTTGAAGTCACTATAGTTGCAAAGGAGCGCTTTGACGACACATTATCGAGTAAAGTTGGAGCCATTTGGTTTCCATTTGAAATTGAACCTAAAGAAAAAACCAATACATGGGCATCACTTGCATATGAGCGTTATCAAAATGACCTAGAACCTAAAAACGGAGTTGCTTTCATTCCTTTTTTAACAGCTTATAACAACTACAGTAATAATGATTGGACTCAAACATTACCTAAAGAAACTGTTAGAAAAGCGAAACCTTCAGAGCTTCCTAAAGGTATAAAAACGGCATTCATATCCATAGTTCCGTTAGCAGAACCCCGATTATATTTACCTTATTTATTTGAAAAATTCATTAAAAACGGAGGTCACTTTGAGGAACGTGAAATTAAAGACCTTAAAGAACTAGCAGCACTAAATACTTTAGTTATTAATTGTACCGGACTAGGCGCAAAAAAACTATGCAACGATAGGGAATTACAACCGATGCGTGGGCAAATTTTACGTTGTAAAAAAATGAATACTCCTTCTTTTGCCGATTCCACCAAAAAAGGAGCTCTTAGCTATATTATTAATAGAAGTAACGACTGTGTAATTGGCGGAACAGATTATGAAAACGATTGGAATAGAAATGTAGAGGCCTCTGACACTACTTTAATTTTAAATCGACTTAACACCATTGGTTATAATGAGAATCCTCCAGAAATACTAGAAGAGATTGTAGGCTTACGACCAAAACGACGTTGTGTTCGATTTGAATTTGATGATACTTTCCGCAATATTTTCCACAATTATGGTCATGGCGGTGCCGGATTTACGGTAGCTTGGGGTTGCGGCATTGAACTTGGAGAACTGCTAACTAAAAAGAATTAATCGCATTATTAACTTTTAGAAAAATGAAGAATCTTTAATATCTTAAAATGATTCATATCATCTAAAAACGTTTCCAAATACTAAATTAGATCAAAAAAAAATAAAATTCCCACAAAAAAAATAGTGCTCATTACCAATGGTTTTATTACATTAGTTCTATGACTGAGGAAGCGATAGAAAAAGAGAATAAGGCAATCGCCAAAGCTTACAAAGAATTATTAAAAGTAAGCTACCAAACTTTAACTGATGATGATAAAAAATTAATTCGTCATGCTTTTGAGGTTGCTGTGGATGCACACAAAGATCAACGACGCAAATCTGGTGAAGCCTATATTTTTCATCCGATTGCAGTAGCTAGAATTGTGGCGCAAGAAATAGGTATGGATGCCACATCTATCGCTGCTGCTTTACTTCATGATGTTGTTGAAGACAATCCTGATTACACTATAGATGATATAGAACAGTTATTTGGCGAGACAGTCGCTAGAATTGTAGATGGGCTCACCAAAATCTCTTCGCTAAAAAAGGACATGGATGTGTCTTTACAAGCTGAGAACTTTAGAAAAATGCTACTTACCTTAAATGATGATGTTAGAGTTATCATTATAAAAATAGCAGACCGTTTGCACAATATGCAGACCATGGACTCCATGCGTGCAGACAAGCAAGTTAAAATTGCCTCTGAAACCTTGTACATCTACGCTCCGTTAGCGCATAGAATTGGTCTCTATAACATAAAAACAGAGCTTGAAGATTTAGGATTAAAATATACCGAACCAGAAGTTTATAACGATATTCTGGCCAAAATACAAGATAGTAAAGAAGATCAAGATGCTTATATTAAGGCGTTTTCTAAAGTCATTGAAGACTCATTAAATACCGAAGGTTTAAACTACGAAATTAAAGGTCGTCCAAAATCGATTTTTAGTATTCGTAGAAAAATGGTAAAACAAGGGGTTTCTTTTGATGAAGTCTATGATAAGTTTGCGGTTCGTATTGTATACAACTCTGATTTGGCTAACGAGAAATTCTTAGCTTGGAAAATATATTCTATCGTAACGGATCATTTCACACCTAATCCTATTCGACTTCGAGATTGGATTTCGTCTCCTAAATCCACAGGATATGAAGCCCTTCACATTACAGTTGTGGGTCCAAAAAGCCGCTGGGTAGAAGTTCAGATTAGAAGTGCCCGCATGAATGAGATTGCAGAGAAAGGCTATGCGGCGCATTACAAATACAAAAATGCAGATGCTAAAGAAGATAATCTCGATTTATGGATTAACCGTTTACAAGAAGCCTTAGAAAATCATGAAGCAGATGCTGTAGATTTTGTAGAACAGTTTAAGCTCAATTTATATTCTAAAGAAATTTTTGTCTTTTCACCTAAAGGCGATTTAAAATCGCTTCCTAAAGGAGCTACTCCTCTCGACTTCGCTTTTAGTATCCATACCGAAGTTGGCATGAAAACACGTGGTGCTAAAGTCAATGGTAAATTAATGCCTTTGAGTCATGTGCTACAAAGTGGTGATCGTGTAGAAATCATGACGTCTGAGAATGCTAAACCTAATGCGAACTGGTTAGATTATGCTACAACAGCAAGAGCGCGCAGTAAAATAAAATCGGCATTAAACGAAGATACTAAGCTAATAGCAGAAGAAGGCAAAGAGATTTTAAGACGGAAATTAAAGCAACTTAAAATCAATCTGAATGAAAATTCTATTAATGAATTGGTGAGTTATTTTAAACTAAACACCTCTTTAGATTTATTCTATCGTGTTGGTATTGGTAGTATCGATAACACTAAGTTAAAAGCCTTTGCTTCATCGCGCAGCAATGCCTTTGTAAGTTATTTTAAAAATAAGATTTACAAACCATCCGTTCCAAAAGATATTCATAAGGAAGAAATCACTTCTAAATATGATATGTTGGTTTTTGGTAAAGAAGAAGAAAAACTTAATTATACCTTAGCTAATTGCTGCAATCCGATTCCTGGAGATAAAGTTTTCGGTTTCTTAACAATTAACGATGGCTTAAAAGTTCATAAAACAAACTGTCCTAATGCTGTAAGTTTACAATCTAATTATGCCTACAGAATTATGCAGGCCAAATGGATAGATTCCTCTCAACAAGTATATACTTCACAGATTATTTTGTCTGGTATAGATAACTTAGGCCTTGTAAACGATATCACAAGGCTCATTTCAGAAAATATGCATGTTAACATGAAGAGTATTAGCTTTTCTAGTGATGATGGTGTATTTACGGGTAAAATAACGGTTCAGGTTAAGAATCAGGCCATGCTTAAAAAGCTAATTGATAAGCTTAAAAAAATTAATGGAATTGACAAAGTGACGCGCGTATAAATGTTATTAACTATTATTTTAAACTTGTTCATTTCTTTCAGTTTTAATACCTAAATTTATAATTCATATCCTATAAAATTTCCTTAAATTTGCTTCTTAATTATGAATGCAACCACAGAAGAAAGTAATCAGGAAATTGTAAAACGTGTATTTACACAATTCCTTGAAGATAAAGGTCATAGAAAAACACCTGAGCGTTACGCTATACTTCAAGAAATTTACGACAGCAAAGAACATTTTGATATTGAGTCTTTATATATCAAAATGAAAAACAAAAACTATCGTGTAAGTAGGGCGACGCTATATAACACTATTGAATTACTTCTGGAGTGTGCTTTGGTCCGCAAGCATCAATTTGGGCAAAGTCAGGCACATTACGAAAAATCGTATTTTGATAAAAACCACGATCATGTGATTCTCACAGATACAGGTGAAGTCATAGAATTTTGTGACCCTCGCATTCAATCCATAAAAAAAACCATAGAAGAGGTTTTTGATATTCAGATAACTAATCATTCATTATATTTTTACGGTAATCGTAAAAAAGACGACTAACTCAATTTTAAAATGGCAGTAGATTTACTACTTGGATTACAATGGGGAGATGAAGGCAAAGGAAAAATTGTCGATGTATTTACCTCTAACTACGATATTATTGCACGCTTTCAAGGAGGACCAAATGCAGGTCATACTTTAGTGTTTAATGGCAAGAAACATGTATTACATACAATTCCATCAGGTATTTTTCACGAGAATAAAGTGAATCTTGTTGGTAATGGTGTTGTTATCGATCCTGTTATTTTCAAGAAAGAGCTCGATAAGTTAGAAGAGCAAAATGTTGATTATAAAAAATCCCTTTGCATTTCACGTAAGGCACATATTATTTTACCTACGCATCGTTTATTAGATGCTGCAAGTGAAGCGTCAAAAGGAAAAGCAAAAATCGGTTCTACATTAAAAGGAATTGGTCCAACATATATGGACAAAACCGGTAGAAACGGTATTAGAGTTGGTGATATTGAATTAGCCGATTGGAAAGACAAATACAGAGCTTTAGCTGATAAGCATGAAGCAATGATTGAATTTTACAACGTAGATATTCAATATGATTTAAAAGAATTAGAAGCTGATTTTTTCGAAGCTATCGATACTTTAAAATCATTAAAATTTATTGACTCGGAAGAATATATTTATCAAGCACAACAATCTGGTAAATCTATATTAGCAGAAGGTGCGCAAGGCTCTTTATTAGATATTGATTTCGGAACCTATCCTTTCGTAACATCTTCTAATACTACAGCAGCTGGTGCATGTACAGGTTTAGGAGTTGCTCCAAACCAAATTGGAGAAGTATTCGGAATTTTTAAAGCTTATACTACACGTGTTGGTTCAGGACCATTCCCAACGGAATTATTTGATGAAGATGGTGAAACTATGGGCCGCGTTGGTAACGAATTTGGAGCAACAACCGGAAGATCTAGACGTTGTGGTTGGTTAGACTTAGTGGCTTTACGTTATGCTTGTCAGGTTAATGGTGTTACCCAATTAATTATGATGAAAGGTGATGTACTTTCTGGATTTAAAACCTTGAAAGTTTGTACCGCTTATAAATATAAAGGTGAAACTATTACGCATTTACCATATAATATTGAAGCGGAAAACATCACTCCTATTTACACTGAATTAAAAGGTTGGGCTGCGGATTTAACAGGAATGACTGAAGCATCACAACTTCCAGAAAATTTAAATGGTTATGTTGAATTCTTAGAGAAAGAATTAAATATTCCTATTACAATTGTATCTGTAGGACCAGATCGTAAACAAACGATTATTCGTAAGACGGTATAATTAGCGTTAAATAAAGTATTGGTTTTTTTGTGAAATTTACTGTAAAGACATAGCGTCTAAGCTTTAAACTGTTTCTCAAAAAAACCAATATTTTTATCTACAACAATACTTGGTAAGCTACACAGTTCTGTTAAAAAAAACGTTAACACACACTAAAGCAAATCTAATAAGTGTTATTTTGTAAAAAATATATGTCTTTGAAACGATTTAAACAGCTTCTATTTATCATTTGCCTCCTGTCTGTCTTTTTTAGCTTTGGACAAGAAAAGCAAAAAATCACTGTCAAATACTCTGGTAGAACTTCAACGTCACCAGACGTTAAAGATGGAGCAATCGTATTTCTAAGAAACAAGTCACAGCAAGTCCATTTTATTCACAAAGGAGCAGATCTTTTTTGCGATAAAGCTATTTATTACGAAGATCAAGATTTCATTGAAGCCTTTAGCAACGTTGTAATGAAGCAAGGTGACTCCATAAATATGGTGGCTAAATATTTAGAATATAGCGGTAAATCGCAATTAGCTATTGCCAGAGGAGATGTTGTTTTAACAGAACCACAATCTATATTAAAAACCGATACACTTTATTTTGACAGAATAAAGCAAGAAGCCTATTACAATGCAAGAGGCACTGTTGTTAGAGATACTTCAGGAACAATTACAAGTCAAATCGGTAGGTATTATATGAATGCTAGTAAATACCAATTTATTCAAGATGTCGTTCTCGTAAATCCTGATTACACCCTAAACACCGAACGTCTCGATTTCTTTACAGAAAATGGTCATGCTTATCTTTTCGGACCTTCAACAATCGTTGGAGAAACTAGTAAAATATATAGCGAACGTGGCTTTTATGACACTAACAACAATACCGGACATTTTCAACGTAACGCCAAAATCGATTACGACAACCGCACTGTAGAAGGAGATAGTTTATATTTTGATAGAAATAATAGTTTCGCTTCGGCGACCAATAATATAACGGTTACAGACACCTTAAACAAAAGCATCGTAAAAGGTCATTACGCAGAAGTTTGGCGCGCACAAGACTCCATGTATATTACGAAACGTGCTTTGGCTATAACGGTTCAAGAAAAAGATTCTGTTTACATCCATGCAGATACATTAATGGTTACTGGTAAACCCGAAAATCGTATTACGCGCGCTTATAATAATGCCCGATTATATAAAAGTGATATGGCAGGTAAATCCGATTCTATTCACGTTAATCATAAAGAAGGGCTTACCCAAATGATTAACCTCAATAGATTTAGTTCTACAGATGCTTTTGCTACCAAACGAAAACCCGTACTTTGGAATATAGGCAACCAAATGACCGGAGATACCATTCACTTAATTTCTAATCCAAAAACAGAACAATTAGATTCTCTAAAAGTATTTGAAAACGCCTTTTTAATTAGTAAGGATACAATAAGTGAAGATGCTTTTAACCAAATAAAAGGACAACGGCTGATTGGATTATTTAGAGACAACGAACTTTATAATGTAGACATCATTAAAAATGCTGAAACCATTCGTTATTTAAGAAATGATGATGGCGAATTGATAGGTATTCAAAAGTCAAAATCTGGAAGTATTAATGTTAAAATTATTGATCAGGCTATTGATGAAGTCCGATTTATCAACCAAATTGATGGTAATATTTTTCCTGAATCTGACTTTCCAAAAAGCGGTAGAAAATTAAGAGACTTCGATTGGCGTGGTGAAGAACAACCACTATCTGTTGAAGATTTATTCAAAGACGATCCTCCTTTAGACTTACCAATAATTAAAGGTTTAGACGACTACGTTCCACCAGAAGCATTTATCGGTGATGCAATTACACAACGTATAGAAGACGCCGGAAAAGCAACTCCAGAAAAAGAGAATAAAGCAGCCCGAAACCTTCCTAAGAAAACAGCGGTAAAACCTTTAGAATCTACGACCAAAAAAGCAGATTCTACAAAGACAAAACCTTTAAAAACGATTATTAAAAAAGAAGGTGAATAATTGAAAGACGCATTTTTAAAATACCAGGCTCAAACTACTCCTCACCCTTTGGCAATGGAAATAAGTCATGCCAAAGGATCTTATATTTACGATACTAAAGGCAAAGCTTATCTCGATTTTGTTGCAGGAGTTTCAGCATGTAGCTTAGGACATTCGCATCCTAAAGTTGTAAATGCAGTTAAGGAGCAGTTAGACAAATATCTTCATGTTATGGTGTATGGAGAGTACATTCAAAAACCAGCATTAGAATTAACGAAGTTAATAGCCAAACATTTACCAAAACCCTTAGAATCAACGTACTTAGTCAATTCAGGAACAGAAGCAATTGAAGGCAGCCTTAAATTAGCAAGACGTTTTACAGGGCGCTCAGAAATTATTGCTGCAAAAAACGCGTATCACGGTAATACGATGGGCTCATTAAGTCTTATGGATTATGAAGAACGCAAGCAGCCCTTTTTACCTTTAATTCCAGATATAAAACACATTGAATTTAATTCTGAAGACGATTTAAATCAAATAACCGAAAAAACAGCTGCTGTTATTCTCGAAACTATTCAAGGAGGAGCCGGATTTATTGAACCAATCAACAACTATTTAACTAAAGTACAACAACGCTGTAATGCGGTTGGAGCTGTGTTTATTTTAGATGAAATCCAACCAGGAATAGGACGAACAGGAAAATTATTCGGATTCGAAAACTATAATTGCCAACCAGATATCGTGGTTACAGGCAAAGGTTTAGGAGGCGGTTTACCTATCGGAGCGTTTACAGCTTCTAAACAAATGATGGATTGCTTAAGCGATAATCCAAAATTAGGACACATCACAACCTTTGGAGGGAACCCTGTAATCGCTGCTGCAGCTTTAGCTACTTTAAAAGAAATTACAGAGTCAAATCTGATGTCTGAAGCCTTAGAAAAGGAACAATTAATTAGGAAACATCTTCAGCATAAACACATCAAAGAGATTAGAGGTCGCGGATTAATGTTAGCCGCTTTTACTGAAAGTGCAGAACTCACAAGTACCCTAATTTTACGAGCTCAAGACCAAGGATTAATCTTGTTTTGGTTACTTTTTGAACCCAAAGCCATCCGAATTACACCTCCAATGACCATTTCTAATGATGAAATAATAGAAGGATGTCGTTTAATAACGTCAATACTAGACGAAATTTAGCCCTACCACTACCCCACCAACACACTTAACATCAAGCATCTAAGACCCACTACGTAAACAAGGGTTTGAATGTTAATTATTTTGTTAAGAACATTACCATTAAAAACGATGTATCCTAAAGGATAGCTGTAATTTTATTTCAGCGAAATATTAAATCATTTATGCATTACAGTCAAGAGGACGAAAACTTTCCAATTACTCGATTTGAATCGATGTTAAAGACCAACAATATTTTGTTCTTTGATTCAAACGATTTTGAAAACATTATTCACCACTATTTAGAGAATGGTAAGATTGCGCTATCTAAACGTGCCATTAAATTAGGCTTAGAACAACACCCTTCTTCGATTAATCTAAGATTATTTCAAGTTGAAATTTTAGTTATTGAAAACAAGTTTAAAGAGGCCAATAATCTTTTAGATAGACTTCATAATATAGAACCTAGAAACGAAGAAATCTTTATTCAAAAAGCAAATGTATTATCTAAGCAAGATAAACATCAACAAGCTATAGATACTTTATTAATTGCCATAGATTTATCTAATACACCAGAAGATGATGGCGATTTATATGCTTTGGTAGGCATGGAGTATTTGTTTTTAGATCAATTTGAAAGTGCTATTATATATTTTAAAAAATGCTTAGAAAGCGATATTTCAGATTATTCTGCGCTTCATAATATTGTGTATTGTTATGATTTTTTAAATCAACATACAGAAGCTATTGACTATTTAAACATATTTCTAAATACCAATCCGTATTGTGAGGTTGGCTGGCATCAACTAGGTCGCCAATACTTTACAATTAAAGATTACACAAAAGCAAATGCTGCTTTAGATTTTGCCATAATTTCGGATGATACCTTTGTAGGCGCTTATCTTGAAAAAGGAAAAGTATTAGAGAAATTAAAACAGTATGAAGAGGCGATTGAAAATTACAAAATCACCTTGGCTTTAGACGACCCAACCTCTTTTGCGCTTTTGCGTATTGGTCAGTGCTATGCTAAACTCGATGAGGAAGATTTAGCTGTTCAGTTCTTCAAAAAAGCAATAGATGAAGATGCTTTGTTAGACAAAGCTTGGATTGGAATTACCAAGTTCTACATGAAACGTCTTAATTACCAAAAGGCATTATACTATATTAATAAAGCGGTTATTATAGATGGTGACAATGCCACCTATTGGAAGTTATATGCGGCTGTAAATAAACGTTTAAATTTCCTTGAAGAAGCAGAGCGTGGCTACAAACAAAGCTTAGAATTAGGTAATTTTGAATTGGATACGTGGTTAAACAGAACTGATGTGCTTATAACATTAGGAGACCACGATGCAGCTATATTCAATTTACTTCAGGCTTCAGAATTTTATCCGGAAAATGCCGAAGTAGAATACCGATTAGCAGGTTTGTATTTCACAGTTCATCAGCCTGAAGAAGGCCGTTTTCACCTTAAAAATGGAACCCGACTTAATATTGATTACAACTTTATTATTTCAGAATTATTTCCACAACTTACAGACAAGCCCTTGATTAAAGCTATAATTTCAGAAGCTAAAAAGACATCAAACTAAAAAAAATCATACCTTAGCATTCTTATTTTATCAAAGAATGCAAAGACGATTTATAGATTATTTAGTGATTATTTTTAAAGGCATTGCAATGGGAGCAGCAGATGTTGTTCCTGGTGTTTCTGGTGGAACCATTGCTTTTATATCTGGTATTTACGAAGAACTTATTGAAAGCATTGATAAGGTTAACCTCAGTGTTATTAAAGTGTGGAAACAAGATGGTTTTAAAGCCGCTTGGAACTCCTTTAATGGCAACTTTCTATTAGCGCTTTTTTCTGGTATAGCCATCAGTATCTTATCCTTAGCTAAAATCATAAAATGGCTATTACACAACGAACCTATTTTACTTTGGTCGTTCTTTTTTGGACTTGTATTAGCTAGTATTTTGTACATCGCTAAACAAATTAAAGGTTGGTCTGTAAAATTGGTTATTGCAATAATTATAACTACAATTATATCGTTTTATATCACCTTAGCGGAACCTTTTGCCTCCCCCGATAGTCCATATTATTTATTATTTTGTGGTTTCATTGCTATTATTGCTATGATACTACCTGGAGTTTCTGGTGCATTCATTTTATTAATTCTAGGGGCATATCAAACCGCAATTGATACCATTAATAACTTAAGAGATGGTTTACTTACCGGCAACATGGAACTCTTTAAAGATGCCTTTTTAAAATTTGTATTGCTTGCTGTGGGTGCTATCATTGGCCTTAAAGTATTCTCAAAAGCTTTAAATTGGATGTTTAAACATCATAAGAATCTTACACTAGCCATCTTAACCGGGTTTATGATTGGCTCTCTAAATAAAATTTGGCCATGGAAAGAGATTATAAAAACGCGTATAAATTCTGAAGGAGAAGTGGTGACGCTATTAGATCGAAGTATTTCACCAACAACCTATATTGGAGATAATGAATTAGTTATGGCAATTGTTTTTATTGTTATCGGGTTTGCAGTCATTCTTATATTAGAAGGCTTAGGAAAACAAAAAAATAAGGTGTAATGCAAAGTACCAGAACCCTAATCGATCGTTTATTTTTGGTCATTAAAGGTTTAGCCATGGGAGCTGCTAATAAAGTTCCTGGCGTATCTGGTGGAGTTGTTGCCTTTGTTGCTGGTTTTTATGAAGAATTCATCTACTCACTACAACGCGTTAATAAAACAGCTTTTAAGCTTTTAATTAATGCACGTTTTAAAAGCTTCTATCGTTATATAAACGGCAAATTTTTAAGCTTACTTTTTTTGGGTATGATAGTGAGTTACTTTAGTGTTTCTAAATTACTAGATTATCTCATTGTGCATTATGAACTCTATGTATGGAGTACCTTTTTTGGAATGATTTTAGGATCCATCTATTATATTTCTAAAGATTTTAAAGAATGGAACAGAACTACGTTATTAGCTTTAGTTCTTGGTGCAATAGCAGGAATCAGTGTTAGCTTTTTAGATCCTGCAACGGAAAATGACAACCTCTTTTTTGTTTTCTTCTGTGGTATAATTAGTGTCTCAGGTATGACCTTGCCTGGCTTTTCTGGCTCATTTATACTTATTCTTCTGGGTAATTATGTATTATTATTGGTCGATTCTGTAAATGCACTTTACGATACTATGTTCGATATTTTTAGTGGTAATTTTGATTTTATCAATAACGCATATCGCATACGCATGCTAAAAGTCTTAGCGGTGTTTACCTTGGGCTCAGTAACAGGCTTAGTGACGTTTTCTCATATGCTAAGTTATATTCTAAAAAACTATAAATTTATAACGCTTGCGACCATCATGGGCTTTATCATCGGTTCATTAGGGGTTGTATGGCCTTGGAAAGAAACGATATACAAAACGAATGTAGAAGGTGTAGCGACTTTAGATTCCACTGGAAAACAAATCATTACCAATTACCAACGGTATTTACCAGAATTGAGCACCCAAACTTACATCGCAATTGTTTATATTGCCCTTGGAATCCTTATAGTTTTAGGATTAGAATGGTATGGAAAACGCACAAGACAAATCAAAGCTTAAATTCGGACTCGTAGGAAAAGATATCTCATATTCTTTTTCTAGAGGGTATTTTAAAGATAAATTCGACTCTGAAAACCTACCGAATTCCTATGTAAATTTCGATTTACAATCTATAGACGAGCTTTCAGAAATCATAAAAAAGACATCAAACTTAAAAGGTCTTAACGTCACTATTCCTTATAAGGAACAAGTTATCCCTTTACTAGACAAACTCAACAAAAAAGCAAGAGACATTGGAGCTGTAAACACCATTCGGATTACAAAAAAGAAAAAGCTCGTAGGTTATAATACCGATTTTTATGGTTTTAAAAACTCCATAAAACCACATTTAAAATCACATCACAAAAAAGCTTTAATTCTGGGTACAGGAGGGGCTTCTAAAGCTATTGCTTATGCGCTAAAGAAGCTAAAAATTAAGTATGATTTTGTCTCACGATCCCAAAAAGAAAACGTTACCTTTTTGTACTCCGACTTATCAGAAAAAATTATTTCGGATTATACCATTATTATCAATTGCACCCCAATTGGCACGTTTCCAAAAGTTAACGCATGTCCAGATATTCCGTATGATGCCATCACAAAAGAGCATATTTTATATGATCTTATCTACAATCCTGAGCAAACTAAATTCTTACACTGTGGGCAACTTAAGGGAGCAACGACCATTAACGGCCTAGAAATGTTAAGTTTACAGGCTAAAAAATCTTGGGAGATCTGGAATAAATCCTAAAATACAAGCTCTACACGCATTTCCTTTGTAGTTAAACCACTTGTTAGTATCTTTAACATCTATAAAAATATATTTGACATATGTCTGAGAATGATAACCTGCAAGATGCAGATGGAAAAAAAGAAGTAGAATCAACAGAAACTACTCCAACACAACCAACTGAAATTGAAACGAATGCCGTTGATACTGAAGTAAATAATGATCTTGAAAAAGGTTCTGAAATTAAAACGGTTGAAACTGAAGCTGTAGACAACGTAAAATCTGAAGACGATGACGTTGAGGACACTCCTACAACTAAAGCACCTAAAGATGAACTTGTTGACGAAATTGAAGCTTCAAACGCTGAAGATGCTGAAGATGAATCTAATGCTGAACGTCATGAGGTAGAAGAAAAAGATTATCATGCCATGACTATGGATGAGTTAACTGCTGAAATCGGTAGACTCTTGAAAACTCATAAAATTCAGACCATCTCTAAACATGTTAATGAGATTAAAGGCGAATTCAATGCGAAATACAGTGAACTTCTAGATGAAAAAAAGGAAGAATTTATTGAAGATGGTGGTAACGAAATAGATTTCTATTATACCAATGACACCAAAAAACAATTCAACACACATTATAAAGAATACAAGCAAACGATAAATGCTTATTATAAAGAACGTGAGCAAAACCTTAAGCAAAATCTTGACACTAGATTAGAAATAATTGAAGATATCAAAGGTTTATTAAGTGTTGAAGAAAATATGGGTACAACCTATAAAACCTTCAAAGAGCTTCAGGAAAAATGGCGTAATGCAGGACCAATTCCAAGAGATAAATACAATAATGCTTGGAATACTTACCATCATCATGTAGAGCGTTTCTATGACTTTTTACATCTCAATAATGATTTGAGAGATATGGACTTTAAGCATAACTATGATCAGAAATTAAAAATCATAGAACGTGCAGAAGAGTTAGCAGAAGATGAAAATACAAACCGTTCTTTTAGAGAGCTACAAGTATTACATAAACTTTGGAAAGAAGAACTTGGACCTGTTGGTAAAGAGCACAGAGAAGCCATTTGGGAACGTTTTAGCAATGCTACAAAAGCAATCCATGATAAGCGTCAATCTTACTATGCTGATATGGATAAGGCTCACGAAAAAAACCTTGAGCGTAAGGAAGAAATCATTGCACAAATAGTGGCTGTTGCAGAAGACAAAGGCAACTCACATAGCGCATGGCAGAAAAAAATTAAAGACATTGAAGTTTTAAGAGATGCCTTTTTTAAGGCAGGTAAAGTGCCTTTAAAAGTTAATGAAAGTACTTGGGCAAAATTTAAAGGAGCAGTTAGAACTTTTAATCGTGGTAAAAACAGTTTTTACAAAGATTTAAAGAAAGATCAATACGATAATCTTAAAAAGAAAAAGGATTTAATTCAAATTGCAGAAGACAATAAAGACAGTGAAGACTTTGCAACGGTAACTCCATTGATGAAGAAAATTCAGAATGAATGGAAAAAAATTGGTCATGTTCCAAGACGCGATAGCGATAAAATCTGGAAGCAATTTAAAGCCGCTTGTAATCACTATTTTGACAAAATGCATACAGAGCGCAAAGCCCAAGACCAGCACCTTTATGATGCTTTTGATAAGAAAGTAAAGCTTCTTGACGAGTTAAAAACACTTGAGCTTACTGAAGATCCTAAAGCAGATATTAAAATACTACAAGACAAAATTGCCGAGTGGAAAACCATTGGATATGTACCGCAAAACAAACGTTATATCGATGGTAAATTCTACAAAGCGATTGATGATAAATTCGATAAGCTTAAAATGGATAAATCGAAATTAGAAATGATTAAGTTTGAGAGCAAACTCGAAAACTTAGCCGATTCTGATGACACGCGATTACTAGATAATGAGCAAAACTTTATCCGAAAAAGAATTACTGAAATTAAATCTGAAATTAATCAATTAGAAAATAACTTACAGTTTTTCTCTAATGTAAAATCAGATAATCCATTGGTAAAAGATGTACATAAGAATATTGCCAACCACAAAAAAGAATTAGACACTTGGAAATCTAAGTTGACTAAGGTACGTGGTATGTATAGCTAAATAAAACTAAGAAAATCTATTAAAATAGTATTTGCGTGAATTTCTTAATTCTTGTAAATACTATTTTTTTTATTCAATCTCTAAAATATCAAAACCCACTTGTGCTTTACAAGTGGGTTTTGCCCTAACTAAACTAAATTAACCTTAATTACAACCGCTTAAAATAATAATTAAGATTTCCTACTAAGATTATAAAAACGCTTTTGTTTTTATATACAGTATTTACGCACAGAAAGCACTTTTGGATGTTTGGATTATAAATTTTAGAAAACTTTAACAAATAGCTTGTTTTCAGTGTCGTCTTTAGAAGGGAGTTGACACTTTAATAAAGGCAATTCATTTTTAAGCAGAAATAATTCCTTATAGTTTTCGTGTCAAGTTTTGACAGACAATTCTGATATTTAGCTTTTTATTTTTTTTAATTTATTACAAAATTAAAAGCATCATTCAAAGTGGATTCCTGCCTTTGCAGGAATGCCATAGCATTACAGTAATTTTGCCTCTTCCCAAAAGATATCCATTTCAGAAAGTGTCATGTCTTTTAAAGATTTATCTAAATCTTTAGCTTTAGATTCTAAATATTGAAAACGTTTTATGAATTTTTTATTAGTGCGTTCTAAGGCATTTTCAGGATTTACTTTAAGGAAACGCGCATAATTAATCATAGAGAACATGACATCCCCAAATTCGCTTTCTATAGCATCTTGATCTCCTTTTGCAATTTCAACTTTTAATTCGGCAATCTCCTCCTCTACTTTCTCAAAAACTTGTTCTGGGTGTTCCCAATCAAATCCAACACCAGCTACTTTTTCTTGTATGCGACTAGCTTTTACAACAGCAGGTAAACTTTTTGGCACTCCTTCGAGCACACTACTTTTACCCTCTTTAAGTTTAAGTTGTTCCCAATTGCGCTTTACGTCTTCTTCATCTTTAACTACGACATCCCCATAGATATGAGGATGACGGCTTATAAGTTTATCACAAATACTGTTACACACATCTGCAATATCAAAATCATTGGTTTCACTTCCTATTTTAGAATAGAACACAATGTGAAGCAAAACATCTCCCAATTCCTTTTTAACCTCGTCTAAATCATTATCGAGAATAGCATCTCCAAGTTCGTAAACTTCTTCAATGGTGAGATGACGTAAGGATTCCATCGTCTGTTTTTTATCCCATGGACATTGCTCTCGCAACTCATCCATAATAGTTAACAAACGCTCAAAGGCTTTTAATTGGGCTGCTTTATCAGACATTTTTATTCTTCTTCCTCAGAAGTTTTTTTGTCATCTTTAGACTCTTCAAGTGACGCTAAAAGATTGTTTTTTTGAAGTAAATTATACCATTGTACAACTTTCTTTATATCTGAAGGATACACACGATCTTCATCATAATCTGGTAAAACTTCGAAGAAAAACTCTTCTAAAACATCTTTACTGTCTTTATGACTAATCGAAGTTGGTTGTCCTCCTTCTTTTTCCATTACCTTTTTAAGTACATCTCTTAATGGTACTTCTTCGGCTAAGGTATAAATAGCAATTTCACTAAGAATACTAATGTTACTGTGTGCACCAACCGTGATACGTTTTTGGTCGATTAACGACTCTACAACAGCACCTGTTCTTGTTTGCTTTACAATTTGAAATAAACCTGGTTTTCCAGAAATGGATAAAATTTTATCTAAGCTCATATATCTTATATTAACGTTTCTTGCTCATTGCAGGAAATCGCATTCTGTAATCTATTTTTATTTTGCCTTTTGAAATATTTGTCAGTCGTCCTTTAATAAGACGCTTTTTAAAAGATGATAGTTTATCTGTAAATAAAATGCCTTCAATATGATCGTATTCATGTTGAATTACTCTAGCTATTAAGCCATCGTATTCTTCAACATGTGTATCAAAATTTTCATCTTGATATTGAATTTTAATCTTTGGTTTTCTAAAAACGTCTTCTCTAACATCTGGAATACTTAAACAACCTTCATTAAAAGCCCATTCATCACCTTCCTCTTCTAAAATACGAGCATTAATGAATGTTTTCTTGAAGTCTTTCATTTGTTCACTCTCTTTTTCAGAAAGATCTTCATCGTCTGCAAAAGGACTTGTATCCACTAAAAACAACCGAATTGCCAAACCAATTTGAGGAGCTGCCAAACCAACACCGTACGCACCATACATGGTTTCGTACATATTATCGATAAGCTCTTTTAATTTTGGGTAATCTTTGTCTATTTCCTTGGCCTCCTTCTTCAATACAGCATCTCCATAGGCTACGATAGGTAAAATCATAATTCATTTATTTTCGGGTGCAAAAGTACCAAATTCTATTATAATATTTCAAATTTCAAAAACTAAATACAAAAACTAAATCTATCAGGCAGACACATTTTAGTTTCAATTTTTTTGAGAGACACTAAAGACTAGAAAGATAGCTCTGTAGAATAAGAGTTGCACTAATTTCATCAACTAAAGCCTTATTTTGACGTTGCTTTTTCTTCAGCCCACTATCAATCATCGTTTGAAACGCCATTTTAGAAGTAAAACGTTCGTCTACACGATCTACAGGAATTTGCGGAATTGCTTTTGTTAATTCCTTCAAGAATTTTTGAATATAAACTTCACTTTCAGATGCTGTATTATCCATCTGCTTTGGTAAGCCAACTACAAATTTTTCAACATTTTCGGTTGAAATATATGTTGTTAAATACTCAAGTAATTGCTTTGTATTAACAGTTGTAAGTCCTGATGCAATAATTTGCATTTCGTCAGTAACCGCTAGTCCTGTTCGTTTTGTGCCGTAATCAATGGCTAAAATTCGTCCCATAACCACAAAGATAATATAATAAAAAACGCTTCTTAATAAAAGAAGCGTTTTTAAAAAAATCAATTTAACCCAAACTAATCATATGACATATTCCCTCTAAAAAATAAATCACTGTGATAATTATACTTAAGACACAACTATATTTTGTTGGTCACATTTTATCAGAACTAAAAAAAAAGAAAACTCCTCAATATGTGGGGAGAGGAGTTTTCGAAATTAGCTATTAATTAAATTCTAAGATATCTATGAGTGATATCAAAGCTTTAATTATTATTAAGACACAACTTAATTAAAAGGTCACTTTTTTTGAAAAGTATTTTAGCTTCAGTTATTATAAAAGTATCTTTGATGTCTAAATTTGATTAAAAAGATAAAATGACCATGTTAAAAGCATTATCATTTAAAAGAATGATTAATAGCTAACAGCAGCTGTCATATATTAAAAACTATAAAAACAAACACATGAAACAACTACAATCTGTAATAGAAAATGCATGGGACGACCGTTCCTTATTAACTAACCAAGTCACTATCGATGCAATTAGAGGCGTTATAGATCTTGTTGATGCCGGAACGTTACGTGTAGCGGAACCAACAGCTGATGGATGGCAAGTAAACGAATGGGTAAAAAAAGCAGTTGTTTTATATTTTCCGATTCAGAAAATGGAAACTTTTGAAGTTGGTATTTTTGAATATCATGATAAAATTCCACTAAAACGAGGTTATGCGTCTAAAGGAATTAGAGTTGTCCCGAATGCGGTAGCAAGACACGGAGCTTATATTTCTGCTGGCACTATTTTAATGCCAAGTTATGTAAATATTGGTGCTTATGTAGATGAAGGTACAATGGTAGACACATGGGCAACTGTTGGTAGTTGTGCACAAATAGGTAAAAACGTTCACCTTTCTGGTGGCGTAGGTATCGGTGGAGTTTTAGAGCCGTTACAAGCCGCTCCTGTTATTATTGAAGATGGTGCTTTTATTGGCAGTCGTTGTATAGTTGTTGAAGGTGTACGTGTAGAAAAAGAAGCTGTTTTAGGTGCAAATGTTGTTTTAACCATGAGTACAAAAATCATTGACGTTACTGGAGACGAACCTGTAGAAACTAAAGGTGTTGTACCTGCGCGTTCTGTAGTTATTCCTGGAAGTTATACTAAAAAGTTTGCTGCTGGCGAATTTCAAGTACCTTGTGCTTTAATTATTGGAAAGCGTAAAGAAAGTACAAATAAGAAAACATCTTTAAACGATGCATTACGTGAGTATGATGTAGCGGTTTAAAAATTAATTTACAATTTGAATTAGATATGGAGCAACTTAAGCATGATATATATTGGCATTTTAAACTTAAAAGATCAAACGGTCGTGCATTAAAGGCGCTCAAAATAATTGAAAGCTATAACGGTAAGGTTAGTCCAAAATTCCGAAAACTATCAGATGAATATGCAACAGAAGTATTAGGAAATAAAGCCTATGCTCCATGGTTATATGTGTATTCTGCTATTCAGAATCGTTTTGAAGACGGATGGATTCCGGACAATTATTATGCTAAAGAAGTCGTACCAAAGTTAAATGGAGATTACGGAAAAGTTGCAGACAGAAACTTTATAACTCCATTTCTACTTCCTAGCATGGAATCATTAGACGTCACCTATTTTATTAATGGTAAATTTTGTAGTCCAGATAGTAAAATTATCGACCCAATGGCCGTTAAAGATTACCTTTTTGAAAAGCAAGATAAAATAGTTTTTAAAAAAGAGAATTCTAAACGCGGTAAAGGGGTTTATATTCTTAACAAGAATAATTTTGATCCTTCCATCTATACTTCAAACAAGTGTGGGAATGGTGTTTTTCAAAAATTTATACAACAGCATCCTTTCTTTTCTGAATTTGCAGATAACTCTGTGGCTACAATTAGAATTACAACTGTGTCAGACGAGCTAGGAAATATTTCTGCAAGAGCATCTTATATTAGATTTGGTCGTACTAAAGATACCCATATCATGTCTAACTCTGCTATAAGTATTCCGATAGATATTAATACTGGTGAATTTCATTCAGTAGGTTATATGAATTGGCTTCAAGTAGATAAACATCCAGATAGCAATGTTTCATTCCATCAAAAAACGATTCCTCATTTCAGTAAATGTGTCGATAAGGCTATAGAGATGCATCGTGTCATTCCTTTTATGGGATGTTTGGGTTGGGATTTAACGGTAGATAATTTAGAAAAAGTTCAAGTTATAGAGGTCAACGGAATTAATAATGGAATAAAACTAAGTGAAGCCACTACAGGACCATGTTTTAAGGATTTAAATTGGTCTAACCTTTGGAAACAAAGACAAGAATCTTAATTTTAACATTTAATCATCACTATAATGCCAAGTAAAATACGTCGATTCTTCTTAAGGCACTTGCGAAAAATGCGTTCTTTACCGCCCAAAATTTACACACCTATATCTTATGAATTTTATACTGGTAAAAAATTAGATTTAGAAAACCCTATTGAATTTAATGCAAAATTGCAATGGATGAAGGTGTTTTATCACCCAAAAATCCTAACTCAATTAGTTGATAAATATGCTGTAAGAGCATATGTTGAAGAAAAAATTGGAGCTCAATATCTAAACGATATTTACGGTGTTTATGATAAACCAGAAGACATTCCTTTTGATGAGTTTCCAGCTAAATTTGTGGTAAAAGCCACACATACCAGCAGTCATAATTTAATTGTTACAGACAAAACAAATCTAAATAAGGAAAAAGCACTTAAGTCATTTCGTAAATGGCTGAATAAAAATCAATATTACCGAATTGGGCAAGAATGGGCTTATAAAGATGTGCAGCCAAGATTAATCGTTGAGAAATTTTTAAAAAACGATGAAGAGAATTCGCTTATCGATTATAAATTTTATTGTTTTAGCGGAACGGCTAAGTTTTTAGAAGTACACTTAGATAGAGCTGACAATCATAAAAGAGGCTTTTATGATTTCGATTTTAAACCCTTACCATATAGGTATGTTTCTCTTGAAAAGAGTATTTCTTCGGATATAAAAAAACCTAGCAATTTAGAAGAAATGATAAAATTTGCTGAAATTTTAGCAGCAAATTTCCCCTTTGTTCGTGTTGATTTTTATTCTATAGAAGGCAAAACCATTTTTGGAGAAATGACGTTTTATCCGTCTGATGGAAGAAAAGATTTTATTCCAGAGGAATACAATAAAATTATAGGAGATTACATTATACTCCCTAAATTAGAAGATGGACAACAAGCTATTACTAAAATAGATTAACTTCGTTTAGATATTTAGAGCTAATAATTAGCACCTTCGAACTTAAATTATGACGAATAAAAAAGTAGACCAACATGCTATTGATGCTGTAATTCTTTGGGTAGATGGTAATGACGAGCACCATAAAGCTAAAATGCTACCTTTTTTAGAAGATAAAACTAAAATTAATTCTGAAAAATTTAGAACACGTTATGACCACGTCAATGAAATTAAGTTCACCATTGATTCTATTTTAAAGTATGCGCCATATATTAGAAATATTCATATTATAACAGATAATCAAGCACCAGATTTTTTAAAAAACAATAATAATGAGATTTATAAAAAAGTTTCTATAGTAGATCACAAGGTCGTCTTTAAAGGTTATGAAGAATACCTACCTACTTTTAATTGCAGACCAATTGAAACCTGTTTGTACAGAATTCCAGATTTGGCAGAGCACTTTATTTATATGAATGATGACTTCTTTTTAATAAATGAGACTAAACCAACTGATTTCTTTAAAAACGGCCTTCCTATTTTAAGAGGGAAATGGCTAAAGTTTGACAACGATATTTTTTATAAAAAATTTAAAAAAACTAGAGTTGGACATAAATCTATTCAACAAAACGCAGCTAAATTAGCGGGCTTTAACAAGTATTATAACTTTAAGCACACTCCGCATCCATTAAGAAAATCGACATTTGAAACCTATTTTAATGCCAACGAGGACGTCCTTATAGAAAACATTAAACATCGTTTTAGAAAAACAACTCAGTTTACACCTCAAGGCTTAGCAAATCATTTAGAAATAAAAAATAAGACCTGTCACTTCCAAAGTGATTTACAACTCATGTATTTTAGATCGTATAAAAAACCGTTGTATTGGTACCGATTCAAATTGAATGTAAAGTCTAAAGGGAAATTATTCTTAGGACTTCAAAGTTTAGATCGTAGTCCTCCACACATTTTAGATTATATTTTAGGTTGGTTAGAAAAGCGTATGCGCTAAACACTTACGGCATTAAAGATAAAAGTAGAATGCATTATAAATTTTTAATATATATATCTTATAGTTATGCTTTACCTATAGGGACTCCTTTGGAAAAAGAAATTTTAAGCAGAGGAGATAGCGTGATGTGGTTTAGCGACCTTGACGATGGTAAAACGGCATTACAAGGAAAAAACAATGTCTTAGATACTATTAAAAGTGTCGTAAATTATGAGCCTGATATTGTACTGGCGGCAACCAATGATGTTCCTGATTTTATTTCGGGTTTGAAAGTGCAAATTTTTCATGGCTTTAATGCTCAAAAACGACCAGAGGGAAATAATAAATTTGCCCATTTTAGATTACGTGGTTTTTTCGATTTATACTGTACGCAAGGACCGTCAACTACTTCTGTTTTTAAATTACTACAAAAAAAATACCAATATTTCGAAGTGAAAGAAACAGGTTGGAGTAAGGTAGACCCTTTGTTCCCTATTGTTGAAAAAGAAAAAAACAGCTTGCCAACGATAATGATTGCTTCTACATTTAGCAAACGATTGAGTTTGGCACTTCATGATGATGTTTTTAAAACCATTCGACAATTAGCTACCTCAGGAAAATATAATTTTCTCATGGTACTTCACCCTAAGTTGCCTAATGATATAAAAGGTAAATGGGAAAATTTAAACGGTAATCACTTCACCTATTATAACACTACCGATTTAGCTCCTCTGTTAAAAAAAGCCGATATTATGTTTGCAGATACGACGTCTGCTATTCAAGAATTTTTAATTCAACTAAAACCTGTAGTGACTTATAGACATACATTTAATCATGACTATTTAATAAATATTGAAACTGCAAATGCTATAGAAAGCGCTTTTGATGAAGCTCTAAATTATCCTGAAGAGTTGATTACAAATATTAATACATTTATTAATCAATTACACCCGTATTTTGATGGCCAATCTAGCAAACGCGTTGTTGAAACTTGTATATCTTTTCTACACGAAGATAAAAGTCATTTAAAAAACAAACCACTCAATTTAATTCGTAAGTATAAAATTAGAAAACGCCTGGGCTATTTTACATTAAAGAGTTATTCTAAGCCATATACAATTAAACAATAATGCATTATAATAAAAAAAACGAGAAACCTTTTACAATATGAAACCATCAACTTCATAACCATAAAAATCATTAATTTTACACGCAATAAAAAATACCCATGATAAAACTATCTGCTGTCATTATAACATTTAACGAAGATCGGTATATTGAAGAGTGCCTCAAGTCTCTTATAAATGTTGCAGATGAAATTGTAGTTGTTGATTCGTTTTCAACAGACAAAACGAAAGCCATCTGCACCAAATATAATGTTGTGTTTATTGAACAAGAATTTTTAGGTTATATAGAACAAAAGAATTTTGCATTATCACAAGCTAGTTACGACCATATAGTATCATTAGATGGTGACGAATCCTTGTCTGAAACACTACAAAAATCTATAATTGACCTCAAATCGAATTGGATATTTGACGGTTACTATGCCAACCGTTTTAATAATTTTTGTGGACAATGGATTAAACATTCTGATTGGTATCCTAACAAAAAATTACGCGTTTTTGATAAACGAAAAGCGCAATGGAAAGGTATAAATCCACATGACAGGATTGTTATTCAGTCCTTGGGAAAAACGGGACACCTTAAAGGAGATATACTACATCTTACCTACCAATCATATTCTGAATTTAATTTAAAGATGGAGTCCTTTTCATCCATTTCTGCAAATGCCTATTTCGAGCTTGGTAAAACAGCGCCTTTCTATAAATTAATATGGAATCCTAGTTGGGCATTTTTTAAGGCGTATGTGTTACGCTTCGGGTTTTTAGATGGATTTAATGGTTTTATGATCTGCTATCAAACTGGTCATCTTACCTTTTTAAAATATGCAAAATTAAGAGAACTTAAAAAAGAAAAACAACATCTATTTCCAAAACTTAAGTAGCTTCTTCATCTTCTTTTTACGTCTTATTTTTGATCTAAACTCTTGTACTTCTTCCCACATTGCATGAAATACAACATCATATGGTTTTCCATAACATTTGGCATATTCATCACTCATAATTTCCACCATATTTTTGTACTTAGATAGTCTTGCGAAATTTTTCATTCTCGCACTAAAATCCATTGGTAAAAATTTCATTCGGTTTAAATCTACAAGATAAAACTCATACGAATCATTATCAACGGTAATCAAGGTATTACCTGGAGAATGATCTAGAAACATAATTCCTTTTTCATGTAGCTGAAATGTAAACCTTGTAAATGCTCGTAATATAGCTTCGTAATTGGGATAATTAAAATCTGTAAGAAGCTCTCGGTAGGTTAAATCACATTCTAATTGCTCTGAAATATAGTAACTCTTATTAAACAGAAAGAGCGATTTGTATTCATAATACCCAACAGGCTGTGGAGTTCCTACATCCAATTTCTGAAGTTCTTTTGCATATTCAAAAGAGCGTTGCGCTTTACTTTTTCGTAAAAATCGATAAGCAACCTGATTAACGACATTTGGTATTCTAAAAGACTTTACGTTGAGTGTTTTGTCTTCGAGTTTAAAAAGCTTTAAAGAATTTCTTTTTTGATTGCCATAATCTTCGCCTTTAATATCATAATTAGTAATGATATCGTCTAAAAACGCTTCATGTTGCTTAAAACTATCGTGTATGTTTTTTGTTCTATTCACAAAGGTATAATCAACGATAGTTAAACCGTTTAATCACTTGTTTTACGTGTTATTATAAGTCACTTTAATTGACAAAAATAATCATATTTTTATATTCTATTCTGTATTTACAAGTTAAATCGAAATCGCTATTTTTACTTTAAAACTAGGCGTTTTAATAACTCCTAATATTATTCCCTAAAATTATAAAATCATTATCTTAAATTTACAATAAATAATACTTTAAATGCAGTTGTTAGATCTTATCGGTAGAAAGAACGAATTATTTGCACATGATGTAGAGATGCACACTGACGCATTAAAAAACATTATTTCCTCCTCTAAATTCCTAGTCCTTGGTGGAGCAGGCACAATTGGCCAAGCCATTACTAAAGAAATTTTTAACCGTCAACCGAAGAAACTTCACATCGTAGATATTAGTGAAAATAATTTGGTTGAATTGGTAAGGGATATCCGAAGTTCTTATGGTTATATTGATGGTGATTTTAAAACCTTCGCTTTAGATATTGGCTCTATGGCATATGATGCGTTTATTGCTTCAGACGGTAATTATGATTATGTATTAAACCTTTCTGCATTAAAACATGTGCGAAGCGAAGAAGATGCTTTTACTTTAATGCGCATGATTGATGTTAATATCTTGAATACTAAAAAAACCATTGAACAATCCATTGCTCACGGCGTAAAAAAATATTTCTGTGTCTCCACAGATAAAGCTACAAATCCTGTAAATATGATGGGAGCGTCAAAACGCATTATGGAACTTTTTCTAATGCAAAAAAGCAAAGACATCATTATTTCTACTGCGCGTTTTGCAAATGTGGCATGTTCCGATGGGTCTTTATTATATAGCTTTGAGCAACGGATTAAAAAACAACAGCCTATTGTAGCTCCAAACGATATAAAACGATACTTTATCACACCAAAAGAATCTGGTGAACTTTGTTTAATGTCGTGTGTTTTTGGCGAGAATAATGAAATATTTTTCCCACAACTTAACGAACACTTACACTCAATTAGCTTCGCTGATATTGCTATAAAATACATTAAGGCACTTGGTTACGACCCTTATTTATGCCACAATGAAAATGAAGCAAGGTTACTCTCCAAATCCTTACCTCAAATAGGACAATGGCCTTATTTATTGACAAAAAGTGATACTACAGGCGAAAAGGATTTTGAAGAATTCTTTACAGAAAAAGATACCATAGACGTAGAACGTTTTAATGCCATTGGTATAATCGAAAACAAACTTGTAAGCGATAACAGTAAAGAACTCGATACATTTTTAAATGGCATAAAAGAACTACAGATAAAACAATCTTGGACAAAAGAAGATTTAACCCAATTATTTTATAAAATATTACCGAACTTTAACCATAAGGAAACAGGTAAGTATTTAGATCATAAAATGTAACTGATGCATAACAAAATTGATGTTGTAATCATGGCTGGTGGTAAAGGGGAACGTTTAATGCCACTCACCCTAAACACTCCAAAACCGCTTTTAAAAATAGGCGATAAACCCATAATTGAATATAACACAGATCACCTTGCATCTTCCGGAATTAAGAACATAAACATCGCTGTCAATTATTTAAGTGAGCAGATCATCACTTATTTTAAAGAAAACAATAAACATAAAATTCATTTTAATTTCATAAAAGAATCAAAGTCTTTAGGGACTATTGGTGCTTTAAAACTTATAGAACATTTTACAAATGATTATATATTAGTGATGAATGCAGATTTACTCACTAACGTCAATTTCGAAGCGGTTTTCAATAATTTTCTTTCAAAAAAAGGAGATGCATTAATTGCAACCATACCTTATAAAGTTAATATTCCACATGGAGTCGTTGAAACCAAAGCTGATTTTGTTACCGATTTAAAGGAAAAACCATCTTACACCTATTATTCAAACGCTGGTATTTATATGTTTAAAAAAGAGTGTTTCGAGTTTATTCCGGAAAACCACTTTTTTGATGCTACAGATTTAATTGAAATCTTATTGGCTAAGAATAAAAAAATTGTCAATTACCCGATTTTAAATTATTGGTTAGACATCGGAAAACCTGAAGATTTTGAAAAAGCACAACAAGATATTAAACATTTAAAGTTTTAGTGCATTGTTTTTTTCCACTCCCCTATTTCATCGCTAAATCTTAAATTAATTTGTGTACCCCAAAAAGGGCAGTATTCATTTTAAAAGATTAGTCACGTGTCGTATCTTTGCACAGCTAAAAATACAGTTACTTTTTAATTCATTTATTGAGCACCTGTAGTTTCAATTATCTTATGAATCACAAACAAGGATTAAAACACCCTATTTTTAAATATATCACTCAATCTGCAGAAGAATTGCAGGTAGAAAGTTACGTTATTGGAGGCTTTGTACGCGACTATTTTTTAGAACGTGGAAATGCTAAAGATATTGATGTGGTTGCTGTTGGAAGTGGTATTGAATTAGCAAAACAAGTCGCTAAAAACTTACCGAATCAACCAAAAGTTCAAGTTTTTAAAACTTACGGAACAGCCATGTTACAATACGAGGATATTGAAATTGAATTTGTTGGTGCGCGTAAGGAAAGCTATAATGAAGACAGTAGAAATCCGGTGGTTGAAAACGGCACTTTAGAAGATGACCAAAACCGTCGCGATTTTACCATTAACGCTCTAGCTTTAAGTTTGAATGAAGGCAATTTCGGTGAGCTTCTAGATCCCTTTAATGGCCTTAGTGATTTAGACCAAGAGATTATTCGTACTCCTTTAGATCCGAATATTACCTATAGTGATGATCCGTTACGCATGATGCGAGCGATTCGTTTTGCAACACAGCTAAATTTTAAAATTGAAGAAGCATCTCTTAAAGCTATTACCGATAATAAAGAGCGTATAACCATTATTACTAAAGAGCGTATTGTCGTTGAACTTAACAAAATTCTAGAGAGTAAAACACCTTCTATCGGATTTATCCATTTAGAAAAAACAGGATTATTAGATTATATTTTACCAGAATTAACAGCCTTAAAAGGTATTGATGAAATTGAAGGCCAGCGGCATAAAGATAATTTTTATCACACCCTAGAAGTCGTTGATAATATTGCTAAAACCACTGATAATCTTTGGTTGCGTTGGTCTGCATTATTACACGATATAGGAAAAGCGCCAACGAAAAAATTTCATAAAAAAATCGGTTGGACGTTCCATGCTCACGAATTTGTAGGATCTAAAATGGTCTATAAACTTTTCAAACGTTTAAAAATGCCTTTGAATGACAAAATGAAATTTGTTCAGAAAATGGTTTTTATGAGTTCGCGACCAATAGTACTAGCTACCGAAGTAACAGATGCCGCAGTAAGACGTTTGGTGTTTGATGCAGGAGATAATGTTGAAGATTTAATGACGCTATGTGAAGCTGATATCACTACAAAGAATCCAAAAAAATTCAAAAAATATCATAATAACTTTCAGAAGGTAAGAGCTAAAATTGTTGAAGTTGAAGAACGCGACCAAGTTCGTAATTTTCAACCACCAGTTTCTGGAGAAGAAATCATGGAAACCTTTAATTTAAAGCCTTCAAGAGAAATCGGAATCATAAAAGAGGCGATAAAAGAAGCCATTTTAGAAGGAGAGATTCCAAATGACTATGAAGCGGCTTTTGAGTTGATGTTAGAAAAGGGAAAGGCATTAGGATTGCGAGCTGAGTTAAAAAGCAGCAAAGATTCAAAGTAACAAAGATGAAAAACGACCACACTTATCGTCAACTTTTAGTTTGGCAAAAGTCAATGGCTTTGGTAACGGAAATTTATACTGAAGTTAAAGTTTTTCCTCCTGATGAATTGTACGCTTTAACATCTCAAATCAAAAGATCAGCAACTTCAATACCAAGTAATATCGCTGAAGCCTATGGAAGAGATGGAAAAAAAGATTACTTAAGATTTCTAAATATTGCGCTAAGCTCATTATTTGAACTACAGACGCAATTAGAGATTTCTTATAATTTGAAATTTTTAAATGAGGTTAGTTTTAACAAACTATATACCGATACAAGAGAGATTGAAAGAATGTTAACCAGTTTCATCAGAAAAATCAAAGCCTAAACTTTGAAACTTTGAAACATTAAAACTTTGAAACTTTGAAAATAAAAAAAGAAAATAAAGCAGTTATATATTGGTTATTGACAGGTTGTGCTTTAATTTTTATAATGGTTATTGTTGGCGGTATCACCAGACTGACACATTCAGGTTTATCTATTTCAAATTACAAGTTAATTTCAGGAACCATTCCACCAATGAATGAGGTAGAGTGGAATGAAGCTTTCGAACTTTATAAACAATACCCTGAATATCAAAAACTACATAATCACTTTGGTTTAGAAGAGTTTAAAGATATTTATTTTTGGGAATGGATTCATAGAGTTATTGGGAGATTTATAGGCTTAGTTTTTATAATTCCTTTCATCTACTTTTTAATCAAAAAACGCCTTTCGGCATCTATTATAAAAAAATCAATTGTGCTACTTCTTTTAGGAGGTTTTCAAGGCTTTTTGGGCTGGTATATGGTAAAATCTGGTTTAGTAGATGAGCCTAATGTGAGTCATTTTAGATTAGCAGCACATTTAACCACCGCATTCTTAACGTTTGCTTATACGTTTTGGGTGGCTTTAGATTTAATGTTTCCTGAGAAAAAAGTCATTGATAAAAAATTTAGAAATTTTATTAGAATTGGTTTAGCCGTTCTTATTCTTCAAATTATATATGGTGCTTTTGTAGCTGGTTTAGATGCTGGATGGATTCATAACCATTGGCCATTAATGAGTGAAGGCAAATGGATTCACGAAACCGTTTATATTGAACACACCCCAACTTACCTCAACTTTTTAGAAGGTAAAAGTGGTGTTCAATTTGTGCATAGAACTTTGGCTTATGTCGTGGTGATTTTTATACTCGCCATTTGGTACAAAGCTAATAAAATGACACTTACCGGTTTTCAGAAGAAAGGGATTAACTTACTATTAGTAATGGTAGGTGTTCAATTTTTATTAGGAGTTTTTACGTTGTTACTAGCAGTTCCGGTATGGTTAGGTGTACTGCATCAAGTAGGTGCATTTATTTTGTTAAGTGCTATGACATTTACCTTACATCGCTTTACGAAATAATTAAAAATGATTTAACTTTGCAGCATGATTTATAGATTTAGAATTATCCTAGATAACGATACCGAAGATGATGTGTTCCGCGATATAGAAATACGCGAAAATGACACTATGGAAGATTTACACAATACCATTACGCAATCTTTTGGGTTTGATGGTATGGAAATGGCTTCATTTTATGTAAGTGATGAGCAGTGGAATCAAGGTGAAGAAATCGCTATGATGGACATGAGCGAAGCTGGTAATGAAGTAAAGATGATGAACGAAACGGTTATCAACTCTATTATTCACGAAGCATCTACACGTCTCATATACCTTTACGATTTTATGAATATGTGGACGTTTTATGTCGAACTAGGTGAAATCGTCGAAGAAGCAGAAGGTACGGATTACCCGAATCTAATGTTTGTTCATGGTCAAATTCCTGATGAAGCTCCAGAAAAAACGTTTGAAGCTGAAGAAGATGATGACGACTATAATGAATTTGAAGACGACTTAGATATTGATGATTACAGTGATTTAGATTTTGACGAAAATTGGAATTAACTAAATCGCTTTAAATTAACATCCTCATAGTTGCGCTTTACAAAATCAAGTGCATTTTTTAAAACTTCACCCATGTTTTTGCTTTTTTTAAAGTTAATATCAAGGGTGTAGTTGTAAATATCTTCTTTTAGTATTTCAATATGTTTTGGAATAGATATTTCGTCCGCTTCCATACAATTTAATAATGCTTTTAATCGCGAGCGGTAACTAATCATTCGCTTGGCAACTATAGAGCGTTCCTCAATTTTATACTGATCTATGGATTCGTGTTGAATTTTTTCACGCACCAATTCTACCATTTTAAAATTCTCTTTAAAAAATTGAGGCCTATAAATCTTTAGATTACCCTCATACGATTGCTGATCAAAATCAATGGCTCTAATTTTAAAAACGACATGATCAAAATCGTGTGTTGGAACAATGACATAATTATAAGAACGCATGTCTCCCAAAAGTCGTATTAAACAACGTTCATTAAACTTCACAAACTCTTTTGCTATTTGCGCTTTTTCAGACGAACTACAATTGGGCAACATATTCTTTATAAACTCATCACCCGGAATACCTGCAATATGCTCTTCAATCAACGTATCCTTACAAACCAAAAAATTAATTTGATATGGTGATAACATTTGCTCAAGTTCTAATCCATAAACCCGTGAGGCATCAGCTGTTTTGACGTAAAAATATGTGAAATTATCATTGAGAATGTTCCTCACTTTTATTCTGAAGGGTTTAGAATTACCGAATGTGCAAAAATCAATGGCATCAACACTAAGGTATTTTAAGATGCTAGTACCTCCATCTGAAATTAAATTTGAGTATACTTGTTTTAAACTAATATCAATTTCTTCGCGTTCAAATCCATTGTAGTATACACGTACCCAAAGCGTATCAACATCATCTTTGTCATAAACAACCACAGAACCTTGAAAGCGTAATAAATCAGAATAGAAAATAGGTAAATCTATATTTCTTCTATATTTAGATAAATACGTATCCAATTTTTCAGAAACAGGGTATGTTGGTTTTCGTTTTGATATTTTTAAATCCTCACTCATGTGATAAATTTAAGGGTTTTAAAATGAATAATAAAAGTTACTTTTAAATTTGATTAAATTATCTTTCAAAGATCTAGAAACGAATTAAATCAATCATTTTGACCAATTAATTATTATAAAATAAAAATCCGTGTAACAAATAAAAGCATTAATCGTCTTATAAACATAACCAACTTTTGCTGAACTTACTTCAGCATCTCAAAAACCAGTCATTTTGGAGCCAATCCTTACTATCAATAATCTTACAAAGAAATTCGGTTATCTCACTGCCGTTAAAAACCTAAGCTTTACAATTAACAAAGGCAATGTCTACGGCATTTTAGGTCCTAACGGAAGTGGTAAATCTACAACTTTAGGTATCGTTCTAAATGTGGTGAACAAAACACATGGCGATTTTCATTGGTTTGACGGAAATACCTCAACTCACGATGCCTTAAAGCAAGTTGGTGCAATCATTGAGCGTCCAAACTTTTATCCGTACATGACGGCTGAACAAAATTTAAAATTAGTTTGCCGTATAAAAGGAGTGGATCGAAGTAAAATTGAAGAAAAACTTGCTGTCGTCGGATTGCTAGATAGAAAAGATCATAAGTTCAGAACTTATTCTTTAGGGATGAAACAGCGTTTAGCTATCGCTTCTGCCCTACTTAATGACCCAGAAATTTTAATACTAGATGAGCCTACTAACGGTTTAGATCCACAAGGAATCCATCAAATACGACAAATTATAAAAGATATTGCTGCCAATGGTACGACTATTCTTTTGGCTTCTCACCTTTTGGATGAAGTTGAAAAAGTATGCTCGCATGTGGTTGTGCTTCGTAAAGGTGAAAAATTATATGCAGGTCGTGTAGATGAAATGATTAATAGTCACGGTTTTTTCGAATTAAAATCTGAAAAACATCAAGAACTTATAGGCCTATTAGAGTTACATTCAAATATTGGTAAAATAAAAGTTGAAGGAGAATTGATTACTGCTTTCTTAAACGAACCAATGTCGGCTTCCGATTTTAATAAATTAATGTTTGACAAAGGTATTTTACTATCACACCTCGTAAAACGTAAAGAAAGTTTGGAAGAGCAATTCTTACAACTCACAGACAACCAATAAACCAATCAAAGAACAGCATAATTCTCATCATTTGAGAGTGCGCAAAACCAATCAAATATGTTACGTCTTATAAAAATAGAATTTCAAAAACTTTGGCTTAATAAAGTCAGCCTTGTTTTAATATTTATCTCCTTTATTTTACCATTTACAGTACTTATTTTATCATCCATTAAAATAAATTTTTTCGGCTTTTTTACTCTTGAATTAGGTGAGTTAGGTATTTTTAATTTTCCAATTATTTGGCATATCACTACCTTTTTCGCCTCTTATTTTAAGTTCTTTTTTGCTATTGTCGTCGTAAGTATGATTGGTAACGAATACAGTAACAAAACTTTAAAGCAGAACCTAATAGATGGTTTAAGTAAGAAAGAATTTATACTTTCTAAATTCTATACAATTGTATTTTTCTCATTGTGTGCCACCGTACTTATTGGCGCTGCAACATTTTTAATTGGAATGTACTATTCAAGTTATACGGAAGCCACTATTATTTTTAGAGAAGTTGAATTTTTACTAGCCTATTTTGTAAAGCTCGTTGGATTCTTCAGTCTATGTTTATTTTTCGGCATGTTGGTAAAACGTTCTGCATTTGCTTTAGCGTTCTTGGTAGTGCTTTACATCGTGGAGTGGTTAATATTTTGGGCAGCAGTCTATGTATCCGGAACTGTAGAAACAGCATTTAAGATCAAAGGTTTTTTACCTCTAGAATCCATGTACAACCTTATCAACCAACCTATACAACGTATTGTAATGACTAAATTCCCTGAAAAAACGGATATTATGTATGACTATGCTGTACATTGGTATGAGATTGCTATCGTTTTAGGTTGGACGGCATTATTCGTGTTTTTATCTTTTCAGTTGCTAAAAAAGAGAGATTTGTAAAAATTCCTTTACAATTATACACCGTTAAATCTTAGGGTTTTTATGTTCTAGTTGCTATATTGTGTGCCTGATGTGTAATATTCACATTAAGCTCTTATGAAAAAGACCTTTTTAATTTTATTATTACTTATTAGTGCTCATCTTTTTGCTCAAAGTGAGGCTTCATTTTGGTATTTTGGCCGTAACGCTGGTCTACAATTTAATGCCGAAACAGGGACTGTAACTGCAATAACTAATGGCCAAGTAGATACGTTAGAGGGCTGTACTTCTATTGCCGATTCTGATGGGAATTTATTATTTTATTCTGACGGAAGAACCGTATGGAATAGAAATCATCAAATTATGGCAAATGGTGATTACTTTGGTGGCACCGGGCTTTTAGGCGATCCATCTAGTACTTCTTCTGGTCTCATTGTTCCTAAACCTGAAGACCCCAATAAGTATTACCTTTTTACCGTAGATGAACCGCATCATAATAATGCAAGCACATATCCTAATCAATACACTGGTACTTATGAAGGAGGAGGAACTATTCCGTCTCAAGATGATGGCTATAACAATGGTTTTAATTATTCATTAATAGACATGACTTTAAATGCTGGATTAGGAGATGTAGATGCCGTAGAAAAGAATATACATTTAGTAACCTATGATGCATCTATTCCGTTAGAAGTTCAATATAAAAGTTCAGAAAAAATTACGGCTGTTCGTGCAGAAGATTGTTCATCCTTTTGGGTGATTACGCATTTGGGTAATAAATTTTACGCATTCAGAATTGGCATCAATGGCGTACAATCTACGCCTGTTATCTCAGAAGTTGGTCCTTATATTCCTATTGAAGGGTATAGACGAAATTCTTTAGGATACATTAAATCCTCACCTGATGGGTCTAAACTAGTTGCTGCCAACTATGGTGAAGCTATACTTGCGGGTAACAATGCGCCTGGCAATGTTTTTTTATACGATTTTAATAACGAAACCGGAACGATATCCAATCCATTAGAACTTTACAGTTCACTAAACGGAAATAGTCCTTATGGTGTAGAATTTTCTGCAGAAAGTAGAAAAGTATATGCCACAATGAGCGAAGGCGCTTCTGGTGACGGTACCAGCCATATATTACAATGGAATTTAGAAAGCGATGATATTCCTAATTCACTACAAGTCATTCATTCCTCTAACGATGTTTCTGCTGGTGCGTTGCAATTAGGTATTGATCGACGTATTTATAGAGCAAATCTAAGTTATAATGGCAATCCCACAATTTCAAAATATTTAGGTATCATTAATAATCCTGAAGCTGATGGATCGGCAGCTAACTACAATGAACGCGGGATATTATTGGATATTAATGGCTCAAATCAAAACACTAGTACAATTGGATTACCTCCATTTATCCAATCTTTATTTAATTCTGAAACGGATATTATTAGAAATGGTATTAGTACTACCGAGTTAAAATTATGCACCAATGATACTTACATATTACAAGCTGATGACATTGCTGGTGCGGATTATGTTTGGTCCTTTGATGGAGTTCCTTTAGCTGAAACATCAGCCCAATTACGAGTGGATACTCCTGGTTTTTATGAAGTTTATATTGAACAGAACAATGGTGAATGTCCAATAACAGGTAGTGCTGTTGTTGGTGTTTTTGAAATTCCTGTGGCACATCCACTTTCAGATGTTTTCGTTTGCGATAATAATGACAACGACGGATTTACAAGCTTCGATTTTACAACTAAAAATCCTGAAGCGTTATTGACCCAAGACGCTTTAGACTATAATGTAAGCTACTATGAAACACCCGAGGATGCAAACTCTGGGGAAAATGAATTAACGTTTCCATACATCAATACGGCTAATCCACAAACCCTATTTGTCCGTGTAGATAACGCAAGTAACACCAATTGTTTCGCGGTCAATTCTTTTGATATTGAAGTATTTAATACACCTCAAATTCCAACATTAAACACCATTGAGTTTTGTGATAATCTCGGTAATGTTATGGACGGTATTGCCACAATAGCACTTGGAGATATCATTCCAACGCTTAGAGACGCTCAACCGGAAACAGACCTTAATATCACATTCCATGGTTCACAAGATGATGCAGATACAAACACCAGCGCATTGCCACTTAATTACACCAATACAAACGCAATTAACGACACTATTTTTGTTAGAGTAGAAAACACGCTAAACACTAATTGCTTTAATACAGCTTCTTTTAATGTGGTAATTAATCCTATTCCTGTGGCCAATGATATTACAATTATTCAATGTGATGAAGATGGTATTCCTGAAGGTTTCACTATTTTTAATTTGAAAGAAAGTATCGGCGAGATTACAGATAACGCATTAAATACAAGTGTTGATTTTTACACCTCTCAAACTGATGCTGAAAATGAAGAAAACGCGATTAATGCGGATGCCTTTTACAATTACTTCAACCCTCAACCCGTATATGCAAGAGTCACAAATTCAAATTCCGACTGTGCCAACATTAGTGAAATTACTTTAGAAATTAGTACAACCTCTTCAAACGACGCAAGTTTATCTTTATGTGATACAGACGGCAGCGAAGATGGATTTATGACATTTAATCTTACCGATGCTAACGCTACAGTTTTAGCCAACTCCCCTGTAGGGTTAGATGTAGTGTATTATGAAACCTATGATGATGCCTTATTAGAAACTAATGCTATCGGTGCAACATATACCAATACCATACCTTACCAACACACTATTTATGCACGAGTAGAAAATGCCAGTGCTTGTTATGGTATAAGTCAAATCGCCTTAACTGTTTTTGAATTACCAAATATTGAAACTGAATTTGAAACGTTCTATTGTTTGAATTTCTCGCCAGAAACAATCCTGTTAGACGGAGGGATTATAAACGATTCTGCTAGTAACTACTATTACAATTGGTCTACCGGAGAAAACACATCTGAAATTGAAATAAATGCGCCAGGAACTTACAATGTTAGAGTCTCTAATACCAATGGCTGTTTTAAAGACCGAACGATTACTGTTTTAGCATCTAATATAGCCACCATCTCACAAATTGAAGTGATTGATGCGTCTCAGAACAATTCTATTTCTATAATGGTGAATGGCGAAGGAGTTTACGAATATGCGATCGATGCTATTAACGGCCCTTACCAAGATAGCAATACCTTTAATAATATTGAACCAGGATTATATACCGTTTATGTTCGTGATAAAAATAATTGTGGCATTGTAGAAGATTTAGTTTCGGTTATTGGTTTTCCTAAATTTTTCACACCAAATAATGATTCTAAAAACGATTTTTGGCAGGTTTATGGTATTACTAATGATTTCCAAGCACATTCTACTGTATTAATTTTTGATAGATATGGAAAACTTTTAAAAGAACTCGACCCTCTAAGTCTTGGTTGGGATGGTACCTTCAACGGAGAAAAAATGCCAACAAGCGACTATTGGTTTAAAGTAACCTTAGAAGACGGACGCATATTTACAAATCACTTTACATTAAAACGATGATGAATACCCCTAATTTCATAAAAAAAGCTATAGTATTGATTTGGTGCTTTTTTTTTAGTACACTTATTTATGCCCAACAACCTAATGATTGCCAATTTGCCGTAACAGTATGTGGCAATTCTGATTTTAGTTTAGATGTAAATGGTGTTGGTACGCAAGAACTAAACAATTCTAATACCTGTGGAAGTCAAGAAAACAATAGTATTTGGCTAGAAGTTAATATAGCTACGGATGGGACACTGGCATTTACTCTGACTCCGAGTAGTTCTAATATTAGTGAAGATTATGATTTCTTCGTGTTTGGACCTAATGTAAGCTGTGGTAATATCGGACAAGCCATTAGATGTTCCACTACAAATCCTGCGGCAGCTAACCAAGGAAATAATAGAACAGGATTAAACGCTACATCTACAGAAACATCTGATGGACCAGGTGCAGATGGAGATAGTTTTGTAAGTGATATCGACGTCTTAGCTGGTGAAAGCTACTTTATTGTTATTGATAGACCGGTTGGTAATAGTCCGTTTTCATTAGAGTGGACTGGTACAGCTTCTTTTCCAGAAGCACCCTCAAACCCTTTGGTTAATAATACCACTACAATCAGTTTACCAAACCTAGAAGTTTGCGATTCTACAGCTCCTTATGATGATAATATCACAGAATTTAACCTCAACATTTTAACTCAAGATATTATTAATGGAGAATCAGATGTTATGGTAACCTATCATAAATCTGAAAGTGATGCCAATATTAATGTAAATGGTTTAGGCAATATTTTCAATAACACATCTAGTAATGAGACTATATATGTAAGAATAGAAAACTTAACGACGGGTTGTTATATTATTAATGATTTTGATATAAATGTTTCGGTACTTACTAATTTTAATGCCACTACAGATTATAATATTTGTGATGATGATTTAGATGGAAACGACCAAAACGGTATTTCTACATTTGATTTTAATGTGAAGTCTCAAGAAATTATTGACGGCATTGCAGGTACCAATTATGCTATTAGCTATCATTTAAGCCAAGCAAATGCAGAAACATTAATGTCAGCACTACCCGTTAATTATAGTACTGCTACACCTACTCCAACTGAAATATTTGTTAGAATTGAAGATTTAGATTCTGGCTGTATTGGGTTTACCTCTTTTAATGTTTTTGTCAACCCTAAACCAGTGGCTAATAACGTTTCACTTATACAGTGTGATGAAGATGGTATCCCTGAAGGATTTACAACATTTAACATTACGCAAGCATCGGATGAAATTACACAAGGAGACCCAAATGCAACTATAGAATATTACCTCTCTCAGGTTGATGCTGAGAATCAATCAAACGCTATTGACGGTAGTTCTTTTGATAATTTTTTTAACCCACAAATTATTTATACTAGAGTCACCAACAATAATACAAGCTGTGTTAACTTTAGTGAAATTTCTCTAGAAGTTAGTACAACCTCCACTAACAACGCTAACATCGCGTTATGTGATACAGATGGCACTGAAGACGGTTTTATGGAATTTAATCTTGGTGATAGCAACGCTGAGATATTAGCTGGCTCCCCTGCAAATTTAGATGTGGTATATTATGAAACTTACGAAGAGGCTTTAACTGAAAGCAATCCACTTGGTACTACTTTCACTAATACTGTGGCTTATAATCAAACCATTTATGGACGTGTAGAAAATGTTAATGCCTGTTATGGAATTAGCGAAATAGAACTTACTGTTTTTAGACTCCCTAATATTGAAACCACATTTGAAACACAATATTGTCTCAACTTTTTTCCCGACACGATAACTATTAATGGTGGGCTTATTGATGATATTCCTAACAATTACTACTATGACTGGTCAACGGGAGAAGACACCTCTACCATAGAAATCAATGCACCAGGAACTTATACAGTAAGAGTCACCAATACGAATGGATGTTTTAAAGATAGAACTGTAACTGTTTTACCTTCAAATATTGCTACAGTTTCGGATATTGAAGTTATTGATGCTACTCAGAATAATACGATCTCCGTTTTTGTAAGTGGTGAAGGAGATTATGAATATGCGCTAGATAATCGTAATGGTCCTTACCAAGATGCCACGACTTTCCAAGATGTAGCTCCAGGACTCTACACTGTTTACATTAGAGACAAAAATAATTGCGGGGTCGCAGACGCCTTAGTTTCTGTGATCGGTTTCCCTAAATTCTTTACGCCAAATGCCGATAACAAAAATGATCATTGGCAAGTAAAGGGGATTTCGTCTCTTTTTCAATCCAATTCTTCTGTGTTGATATTTGACCGTTATGGCAAACTATTAAAAGAGCTAGATCCGCTTAGTGTCGGTTGGGATGGAACATTTAACGGTAAAGTGATGCCAAATAGTGATTATTGGTTTAAAGTTGACCTTCAAGATGGACGAACATTTACCAATCATTTTTCGTTGAAACGGTAATTTTAAAAATTGTATTTTCGTTTGACCAATCTCGTAATTTGAAAAACATTTATTACATAGTATGTTTATTCTTATTTAGCATAACACAACCATTATTTGCTCAAGATGTTTCCTTGTACCAGCAATTTAACGGCAGATTTGATTATACAGCTATTGGCAATACAATGAATACCGTTGAGAATGGTAGTTTTGGACCTTGTACCATTTTAACCTCATCATCAGCAAACTTATCATTAAATAGTGACCAAAATATAGTTGCGGCCTATTTATATTGGGCAGGTTCGCATACTGGGGATTTTAATATTTCATTAAACAATATAGATATTACTGCAGAACGCACATTTAGTGATGCTTTAGATTCTGACCGTGTTTTCTTTGCTGCATTTGCTGATGTGACTTCAATAATTTTAGATCAAGGCAGTACAAATTACAGCGTTTCTAATTTTGATCTTACCAATGATATTGGTCCATACTGTTCTACAGGCACCAACTTTGGAGGCTGGGCAATAACTATTATTTATGAAGATAATAACTTACCTCTAAACCAACTTAATGTTTATGATGGGTTACAAAGTGTCCCTGATGTCCTAAATATTACACTAGATAATTTAAACGTATTAGATAATGAAAATGCTAAAATTGGTTTCATTGCTTGGGAAGGTGACAAATCTTTAGCCGTTAATGAGCAACTAACTATTAACGGAAGTGTTATTAGCAACCCTCCCTTAAATCCTGCAAACAACGCCTTTAATAGTACTAATTCTTTTACAGGTGATTCAAATCTATACAATATGGATATTGATGTTTATAGCATTCAGAATAATATCAATATTGGTGATACTTCAGCTACGATCTCACTTACCTCTGGTCAAGATTTTGTAATGATAAATAATATTATCACCGTTTTAAATAGTCAGCTACCAGATGCCACAATAACTATTGACAATAACACTGTCAGTTGCGGAGATAATACCATTCAATTATTTTACACCGTATATAACACAAATAGCACCGATGTTTTGCCTGCCAATACTCCAATTGCATTCTATAGTGATGGTCTTTTTATTGATACAAGTGCAACTCTAAATGATATTGCTATAGATGGTAGTGAAAGTAATTCCGTTTACCTCACGTTACCTGATAGTATAAATCCTAATGTTACCATTGTGGCCATAGTGGATGATAATGGCAGTATGACTGGTGTGGTTACAGAATCTAATGAAAACAACAATAGTACATTTAAAACTATTGACTTACTTATTGTTTCTGAAATAATACCACTGCCTAACCTAATGGGCTGTAATGAAGGTTTAGAAATTTCGAGTTTCAATTTATTTGATGCCCTAAGCACACTAAATTATAATGAAGACGACATTACGTTTTACCATTCATTAGAGGATTTAGAAATGAATGTTAATTCGATTATTATCCCATCAGATTATAATAATGGCTCTAATCCTGAAACCATATATGTTAGATTAATAAGCGATCCTTGTTATGAGATTTTTCAGTTTGACTTAACCGTTGAAAATTGTCCACCGTATATTCCTCAAGGATTCTCGCCCAATGGTGACACAAAGAATGATTGGTTTAATATTCAAGGGCTGTATGATATTTTCACAGAACACGAATTACAAATTTACAATCGCTACGGAGCTTTAATTTTTGTTGGGCATAATGAAAAACCTTGGTTCGGTAAAATAAATAGAGGACTTAACAATAAAGGCAACATAGCACCGGTGGGTACGTACTATTATATTTTAAATTTAAATGACCCAAATTATAAACCTTTCGTTGGATGGGTATACATAAACTACTAGAATAGGTCTTAATTTTCAAGAATTGTTAAAGTTTTAGTCCATTCATCTTATTTTTTTGCAATTACCCTTTAGTTACTTTAATTTTATACCTGTTAGTGAAATTTCTTTACTAATTCCCTCCACATATTAAAAATTCCCTCACAAACTTTAATAGTTAATTATTATCTATAATTATATTTTAGATTTAACACTATTATGAAATTAAATTACTGGCATACAAATTAAGATATTTCTTACGTAACTGTTTGAAATAGTCATGATTTTATATGTAAGAATAATCTCTTTTTGCTGTATATATCAGCTTAAAAGCCACTTTCTCGGCTCTAAACGTTAACATTTAGTGTAGTTTGACGTATTTTTTTGTATTTCATCTTATTTTAATCTACTTTTCGCCCATATTAAATAACGTGTGTGCGTTGACTCCAAATCTACCCTACACTAACATAGTAAACCTTAACCGAAACTAATGACTTATTTAAACCGCTCCCTCTGCTTATTTATTGGATTAATTTGTAGTATTTCTTTTTCACAACAAGTAACCGTAGATAACTCTGTTTCACCTCAAGACTTAATTCAAAACACATTAATACAAGGCTGTGTAGAAGTCTCAAACATTAACTCTCCGTCAAATGGATCTTCTATTGGAATTGGTAGTTACGGTTATTTTGAGCGATCTAATTCAAACTTTCCTTTCGAAAACGGAATTGTCTTAACCACAGGAAATGCAACATCTGCTGGTAACGGACAAAACAATACTATATTAAACGAAGGAGATGCAACATGGTTAACAGATAGTGACCTTGAAACCGCTTTAGGAATATCAGGTACTGTAAATGCAACATCAATAGAATTTGAATTTATATCAATTTCAAATCAGATACAGTTTAATTATATTTTAGCTTCGGAAGAATATTTTGGTAATTTTCCTTGTGATTATTCTGATGGTTTTGCTTTCTTAATTAGAGAAGCTGGCACTACTGACGCTTATACCAACATTGCTTTAATACCAGGAACCACAACACCGGTTAACACTAATACGGTTCACGATGAAATTGTAGGATTTTGTCCTGCTTCAAATGATGAGTATTTTGAAGGTTATAATCTTGGTGACACTAATTATAATGGTAGAACCACTGTACTTTCTGCAACTGCAGCTATTCAACCAAACGTACAATATCAAATTAAACTTGTTATTGCAGATCAGAATGATCAAAATTATGACTCTGCTGTATTTATTGAAGGAAATAGTTTTAATGCTTCAGTAGATTTAGGAGAAGATTTTTCTACATGTGCGAGCAGTGTTGAATTAGATGGAAACATAGACAACCCTAATGCTGTTTATTCTTGGTTTTTCAATAACTCACAAATTCCTTCAGCCAACCAATCGACTTTAACAGCATCACAATCGGGTAACTATCGTGTAGAGGTTCAATTACCACTTGCAGGAAATTCTTGTGTTATAGAAGATGCTATTGATATTACTTTAAGTTCTACACAAACTTCGGATCCTTTAACAGACTTTTTACTTTGTGATGATTTAAGTGGTGACGGCTTAGAAACGTTTGATTTATCAACCAAAGATGCCGAAGTTATTGCTTCTGTTCCTTCATCAACGTATACCATTTCTTATCATTATAATAACGCTGATGCTATTAACAATAGTAACGCTATTACAAGTCCGATTCAAAATACGGCGAATCCGCAACCTATTCATGTAAGAATTGAAGATACCGTAAATGGTTGTTTAGCATTTTCAACATTTAACTTAATTGTAAATGGATTGCCAATAATTTCAAACCCAACAGACCTAGAGGTTTGTAGTGCGGGTTCTGTTAGCGGAAGAGTGGCGATGGATTTAAACGCTTATAAAGATTCTGAAATTACACTTTCACAACCCAACCTTGTAGTTAGCTATCATAGTTCTGCTTCAGATGCTACTTCTGGCATCAACGCTTATTCTATGCCTTATACGAATACCAACCCAACAGAAATAATACATGTAAGTGTCAAAAATACTGAAACAGGTTGTATTAGTACTACTACTTTAAATGTTAGTGTAATTGACAGTCCGGTTATAAACACAGAAGTACATTATATCGATGCTTGTGATACGGATTTAGATGGTTTTGCTAATTTTGATTTAACCACTATTATTCCAGAAGTTCTAGAAGGTTTAACTGATGTTACAGTAACGTTTCATACCTCACCAGAGGATGCACTTTCTGGATTAAACCCAATTGCAGATGATACTAATTATGCAAATATCAACTTTGAAGAACAACTTGTATATATAAGAGTACAAAACACGAGTTCTGGTTGTGCCTCTACGACACCAATTGAGCTGCATACCAACCTATTATTAACAGCGACTAATATTAGAGATATTTCAGTTTGTGATGTTGATGACGATGGGACAGAAGGATTTGATTTCGAAAATATTGCGGTTGGCATCATCAATGAACTGCCTGATGTAAACGTCGTATTTTATGAAACACAAACAGATAGAGATAATGGAATTAACGCTATTGACCCAAGTGTAACATATAATTCTCAAAGCAACCCACAAACCATTTATATTACCTTAGAAAGTCTAACGTGTACTGAAGTGGCTGAATTTGACTTGGTATTATATCCTATCATTCAATTTGATTCTGTGGTGAGTTTAACGGTATGTGATGAAGACCAAGATGGTTTAACAACTACGAATTTATCCACATTAAATGCTGATGTAACTAATGGTGAAGATGGTTTTGAAGTCACCTATTTCCTTACAGAGCAAGATGCAATTGATAATACCAATGCATTACCTAATAACTATGTAAATGTAAGTAACCCATTTACATTATATCCTAGAATTACATTTTCTGAAACTGGTTGTTTTGATTATAACTCATTTGAAGTTACGGTTTTACCAGCACCAGAAAGCGAAAAACCTTTAGACATTATTATTTGTGATGCGGATAGAGATGGTTTTTCAATTATTAACTTAAACAATAGTATTCCTAATTCTATTTTAGCTACACCTAATAGAAGTGTAAGCTTTCATAATAGTTTAGCGGATGCGCGTTCTGATGAAAATGAAATTCAAGGTTTAGCTAACTATTCCGCACAAACAGAGATTGTTTACATGCGTGTTGAAAATAGTACTACAGGTTGTTATGCTATTGAAGCGTTAGATATTATTGTAAATACCTTACCATATGTTGGAGATTTATCTAACTATGTACAACAATATACGTTTTGTGAAGATGTATCGGATGGTATCGGTCAATTTGTATTTGAAAACAAAGATAGCGAAGCTTTAGACGGACAAACAGGAAAAGCAGTAAGTTACTACCTTAACCCAACTGATGCCGATAATAAAACGAATGCTATTGATAAAACAAGCATCTATGAAAACATTAGCAATCCACAACAAATTTATGTGAGGATTGATAATACTACAGACGAATCTTGTTACACGACCTCTTCATTTACAATTGAGGTTGGTACCAACCCAACTTACAACGAACCAACAAACTGGTTTGTATGTGATGATATTTCAAATGATGGCTCTGAGCTCTTTGATTTTTCAAGTATAGCTGATGAAGTAAAAGCAGGCATTCCAGATATTCAATCTGTAAAATTCTTTACAACTGAAAATGATGCTAGAAATAACACTAATGAAATTCCACTTCAGTATACAAATACTGTAAATCCACAACAAATTTTTGTTCAGATAGATAATGGTACAATTTGTCAATCTATTACATCATTTGTGGTTAATGTCATTAAAGTACCAGACGTAACTTTAGCAGAACCAATGATAGAGTGTGATGATGACACAGATGGCACCCTAGTTTTTGATTTAACTGGCGCACAATCTAATATTACAGATGTTAGACAAGAAAACATTGTTATTGAATATTACGCTAATTTTGAAGATTCTGAAGCAGGAACGAATCCAATACCAAATCCTGAAAGCTATACAAACATATCAAATCCTCAGACGGTTTATATGAAAGTAACCAATACGGTTTCTAATTGTTACGCAGCGCTTCCGATAGAGTTAATCGTAAATCAACCACCTATCATTAATGATTTTGAACACTATACAATCTGTGAGAATGACACTAATACTGTAGACTTAACAGAAATTAATGAAATTGCAACTGATAATAGTTATAACGTATTATATAGCTACTTCTCTAACGAAGCCGATGCAATCGCTAATACGAATGCGCTAGATACTAATTACACATACCAAAGTAATTTTGATACGTTGTTTATAAGAACTGAGTACAGCACTACACATTGTGCCACTTATTACGAATTCAATTTAAAAGTAGATGCCTTACCAATAGCTAACCAACCAAATGATTTAGAGGCTTGTGATGATGACTTTGATGGTATTTTAGAATTTGATTTAGCACAACAAAACGCAAGTATTTTAGGAGGACAAAATTCTAATTTATTTACGCTGACGTATCATAATACAGAGCTTCAAGCACATGAAAATAATTCAGCTTTAGAAATGGATTATATGGCTTTTGATGGTGAAGTTATTTATGCACGTTTAGAAAATAGCAATACAGGATGTTATAGTATAACGTCATTCACGGCCATTGTAAACCCTATACCTGTAGTTGATGTAGGCGATCAAGTTATTTGTTTAAATAATACACCTTTACTTGTATCTGCAAATACTAATTATACTGGTGATTCTTATTTATGGTCTACTGGAGAAGCTACTCCAGAAATTGAGGTGACTGAAGTAGGCAATTATTGGGTGACTGTAACGTCTCAATATGGTTGTGAGAATACAAGTTATTTTGGAGTCACGGAATCTGAAGCAGCTACTATAGAAACAACAGAAGTTGTAGATTTCTCAGATCCAAACAATATTACAGTTACCATTAGTGGTATTGGTAATTACCTTTATCAATTAGATAATTTTGAACCTCAAGAATCAAATGTTTTTCAAAATGTAGCAATGGGCTACCATACCGTTACAATCATAGATTTAAATGGTTGTGCTAATGTTACTAAGGAAGTATTAGTTGTTGATATTCCGAAGTTCTTTACACCTAATAACGATGGTGATTTTGATACTTGGCATATTGTAGGTATTGAAACTTTACCTGGAACTGTTATTAATATTTTTGACCGCTACGGTAAACGCATCAAACAGTTAACGTCTAGCTCCCCAGGTTGGGACGGTTATTACAATGGAAAAATACTTCCAACAAGTGACTTTTGGTTTGTGGCGGAAATAAAACGGGGTTCAATTGCTTTTGAAGTTAAAGGGCATTTCACCTTGAAGCATTAATAAACATTATATTCAATTTTAATTTACAACAATCCCCTTACATCTTGGTAAGGGGATTTTTGTATTTAAAAATATGGTTCTTATTAATATATATATAGCACCTCATAGCACTGACAATTAGAATAGCACTTATAATGGTAATAATAGGTCTGTTGGCGATTATCGGTTTGTAACTGTGACATTTTTACATAATAAAGAGAGCACTTAACTATTTGTCATTCGTCCAATTAAAAAGGTTAGTTACCCTTAAAACCAATATTACTATTGATTTTTCACTATTTTTTTCTCCTAAAACTGCATGACATAAAATTTTAAAAATTTTATGTCAGCTTTTTTCTAATATAAAACCGTGAAACTAAACGTAGTATTTTCTCTCATTGTTACTTTTATAGCACTTAATTGTAGCTATTCTCAACAAATAACAACAGATGATTCTTTGCCTTTACAACAACTTATTCAACAAAATTTAGGACAGAATTGTGTTGAAATCTCTAATATATCATCACCTGTTAATGGTTCTATAAATGGCTTTAACAGCTACGGTTATTTTGAACGCGCAAATTCTAGTTTCCCTTTTGAAAATGGTATTTTACTAACCACAGGAAATGTCAACTCCGCAGGTAATATTCTTAACAGCAATCCTCTAAATGAAGGTGATGACGCATGGCAAACGGATACAGATTTAGAAAATGCTTTAGGCATTTCTAACACTCAAAATGCCACATCCATACAATTCAACTTTATTTCAGTAGCTAATCAGATTCAGTTTAATTACTTACTAGCCTCGGAAGAATACCAGCAAGAATTCCCCTGTTTTTATTCAGATGGCTTTGCTTTTTTAATTCGCGAAGCAGGTTCTTCTGCACCATATTCGAACATTGCCTTGGTTCCTGGTACAGCTACACCTGTAAACACAAATACTATTCACGACCAAATTGAAGGCTTTTGTGCTGCAGAAAATGAAACGTTTTTTGAAGGCTACAACGTTGGTGACACTAATTATAATGGAAGAACAACTGTACTCACCGCAACAGCAGCAATTCAACCTAACGTAGAATATCAAATTAAACTGATTATTGCAGACCAAACGGACAATAATTTTGATTCAGCTGTTTTTATAGAAGGTAATAGTTTTAATGCCAATGTGGATCTTGGTCCCAATATTACCACATGTGGAGATTCCGTTTTGTTGAATGGAGATATTCAAAATCCACAAGCCTCATACCAATGGTTTCAAAATGATATACTCATCGCTGGTGAAAATAATCCAACGCTAGATGCACAATCTTCCGGCACGTATAAAGTCGAAATTACAATTCAACTCAACGCCACTTCATGCGTCATTGAAGATACTGTTGAAGTGACACTCAATACAGAGCAACCGTCTACTCAAATTTCAGATATTGTGTATTGCGATGATGACTCTAATGATGGTGTCGAGAATTTTGATCTTTCCACTAAAGACAATGAAGTATTAGCTTCTGTACCTCCTTCAAACTACAATATTAGCTACCACTACTCTAGTGATGCAGCTCAAAACAGCAATAGCCCAATTCTTGGCACTATTCAAAATACCACATCTCCACAACCCATTTATGTTAGAATTGAAGATACAGTAAACGGCTGTTTGGCATTTTCTACATTCAATTTAGTGGTGAATGAAAAACCAGACTATGAAGATTCAGATCCCATCATCGTTTGTAAAGATCCCACTTTAAGTGGTTCTACCCTAGTAGATTTAACCGTTGCTAACGACCAAATTATAAACGGGAATGCTAATTTATTTGTCTCTTATCATTATTCAGAACCCGAAGCAGATTTAGGTATTAATCCCATTTTCTCACCATACTCAAACGCTAACATCTCCCAAACGCTTTATGTTAGAGTTTATAATGCGCTTACAGGTTGTTTTTCTACAACTTCAATTTCTGTTGAATTACAAGAAACCCCCGATATTAATTTAGATGACCAATGGATTAATGCCTGCGAGGAAGATGACGATGGCTTTGAAACTTTTGATTTAACAACAGTTATCGATGATGTTTTGCAAGGTCTTGTAGGATTAGATATTAGTTTCCATACCACTAATGCAGATGCTGTAAATAACATGAATCCCATAGCTGATCCTGAAAATTATATAAACACAACCCCAAACTTTCAAATAATCTATATACGCGTGCAAGATCCTGCTACAGGATGTAATACAATTATAGAATTAGAACTGCATTCTAATATCATACAAAACACATTTTCTAATGTTACTTTTATTGTTTGTGATGATGACACTAATGATGGCATCGCTGATTTTGATTTGAATGCTATTGAAGCAGATCTTAAAGATGACTATGACGAATTTGAAGTTTCATTCTATTTAACCGAAGATGATAGAGAGAATGACATCAATGCATTAGATAAATTTATTCCGTTTAATGTCATTGACAATGGTACAATTTTATATGCCACTATGGCCGATGGCGAATGTGACGGTTTTGTAGATATTGCGTTGCAAATTGCTCCGGCCATTATCTTAACACCTCAAGTTGTTGATTATTGCGATGAAGATAATGATGGATTCACCACTTTAGTTATGGATACTTTTAATGGTGTTGCAAGTCAAGGTGTGCCTGCTGTAAACGTTAAATATTACCTAACTGAAAACGATGCCATAAATAATGAAAACATACTTCCAGATTATGTCTACAATACGTCTAACCCCCAATTGCTTTATATAAGAGTTACCAATTCTCAAACCGGATGCTATGACATTTCCACTCTAGAGGTTAACGTGGTTAGCGCACCTACAATTGCATATCCTGAAGCTATTATTGTTTGTGATGATGACCTAGATGGCATTTCTAATGTGGATTTAATTTCTAAAATTCCAGAAATAACAAGTGCTACAACAGGGTTTGAAATTACATTTTACAATGATTATAATTTTGCTATATCAGGTGAAAATGAAATAACAACACCAGAAGATTATACCACAGCAACACAATACATTTATGCACGTGTTGAAAACGAAACCACCGGCTGTTTCAGCTTGTCTGGATTTTACGTTTATGTAAATACCTTACCTGAATTTGTTCCTATTTCAAACTTTGAAAATTGTGAAGCAGATATCACCGGAGTTGCTGATTTTTACTTCTATTTAAAAGATGATGAAATCCTTAACGGTCAACCAGATAAACAAGTCCTTTATTATAGAACAGAAGCTGATGCCCTTGCTGGCGATAATGTTATAGATAAATATTCAGTTTATAATAACACCTCTAACCCTCAAACGATATATGTTAGAGTAGAAGGCCTTACAGACTCTAATTGTTTTGGCACCTCTTCATTTGAGATAGAAGTTGGTTCTATTCCTATTTTTAATGCTGCAACAAGCATTTTTGTTTGCGATGACATTAGTAACGACGGTTTTATAACCATTGATTTAAACGATAAGATAGCCGAAATGGTTGCTGGTAGTCCAGAAACATTAGATATTACATTTCATGAATCTGCTTTTGATGCGACTAACAATAGTAATCCAGTCCCTTTAATTTACACCAATTCAACAAATCCACAAGAGCTTTATGCCAGAGTAGATAATGGCAATTACTGCAAAGGAATTTCAGCTTTTGATATTAATGTTATTACAGCACCTGTTGTTAATTCTTCAACACCAATTGCACGCTGTGATGACAATTACGATGGTATTTTAACTTGGGATTTAACCGTTTCTGAAGTTGAAATCCTTGGTGTAAGACAAGACAATATTGAAGTCACTTATTTTGAAACTATAGAAGATTTAGAAGCTGATACAAATCCAATTCTAGATCCTGAAAACTATGATAATATTAGTAATCCACAAACGGCTTATGTCAGAATAACCAATACACTCAGTTATTGTTATGTTAACGTTCCATTAGATTTAATTGTAAATCTTCCTCCACCCTTCAATGATTTTGAAGTTTATGAAATTTGTGATGACCCGACCAATAGTATCGACCTTTCAGAAATTGAAGCTATCTTACTTAATCCAAGTACACAAGCCACTTTATCCTATTTTGAAAGTTATAATAATGCCCAAAACAGTATAAATCCATTAGCCTTAAATTATAATTATCAAACAACAAATGATGTTATTTTTGTTCGTATTGAACACCCTGAGACGGGCTGCTTTTTCGTTTATGATTTTATACTTCAAATTAATCCTTCACCAATAGCAAATACACCAAATAATATTGAGGCTTGTGATGATGATTCTAATGATGGTATGGCTTCTTTTAATTTAGAATCCCAAACCGATACTATTTTAGGCACACAAAATTCTGATGATTTCACAGTAACGTATCATTTAAACCTTACCGATGCTATAGATAGCGATAATCCCATTATATCTCCATTAACCACTTCAGACCAACAACAGATTATAGTCCGAATTGAAAACAACGACACGGGTTGTTATCGTGTAACTAATTTTACTTTAATTGTAAATCCGCATCCAGAGATACCTGAGCCGCTTTTAGAATGTGACACTAATTATGATGCCAATACACCTTTCAATTTAACAACTGCCGAAGACGATTTGTTCACAACACCAAATCCTAATAATGTCATCTCCTATTTCACATCCGTAGACGATTTAGAAATAGACAACAATCCTATTTTAAATCCTGAAAATTATACTAACATTAGCAATCCGCAAACGGTATATATTAAGGTGTTTAATTCTGTTGCAGATTGTTTCACTTTTGTGCCATTAGAATTAAATGTAAATCTTCCGCCTGCCACAAATACTTTTGACCTATTTGATACTTGCGAAAACGAGAACAACAGCTTCGATTTGTCTACGATTAACGAGGTTATTGTAGATACCAATTACAATGTACTCTTTAGTTATTACACTTCAGAAGCAGATGCTATTGCCAATCAAAATCCCCTAGACACAAATTACACGTATACAAGTACAAATGATATCCTTTTTGCTCGTGTAGAATTCAGTACCACACATTGCTATTACATTCACCCTTTTGAACTTAGAGTAAATCCATTACCTATAGCAAATCAACCACCAAACATTATTGCTTGTGATGACGATTATGATGGTTATTTTGATTTCAATTTAAATCAACAGACGGCAAGTATTTTAGGCTTTCAAAATTCGTCAAACTTCAGCGTCACTTACTTTAGTAATGCTATTGACGCAATTGAAAATATAAACCCAATAAACGACGCGGCTTACAGTGGATTTAACAACGACCGCATCACAGCACGTATAGAAAACATAACCACAGGTTGTTTTGAACTTGTTGATTTTTTAGTAATCGTCAATGCTAAACCGTTGGTAGATATTCCAGATCAGGTTGTTTGCATCGATAATTTACCTTTGGTCGTTTCCGCTGAGACGTTTTATGCTACCGATACTTATTTATGGTCCACAAATCAAAATAGTTCTGAAATTGAAATTACAGAAATTGGCACGTATTCGGTGACTGTGACTTCAGAACAAGGATGTGTAACAACATGTACCTTTAATGTTACAGCATCAGAATCTGCAACTATAGATTTAACGGAAACTGTAGATTTCTCTGACCCAAATAATATTACAATTACAATTAGTGGTATTGGTAATTACCTTTATATATTAGATGATGGTGCCCCGCAAGAATCTAATGTTTTTGAAGATGTGTCTTTAGGTTACCATATCGTAACTATCATCGATTTAAATGGCTGTGCGGAAGTTACCAAAGAAGTTTTAGTCATTGATGCTCCTCCTTTTTTTACACCTAATGGAGATACAAAAAACGACACCTGGCATATTATAGGTATAGAAACCTTGCCTGGAAGTAGTGTTTACATATTTAATCGTTATGGTAAATTAATTACAAAACTAGGCTCAAATACCCAAGGTTGGGATGGTACTTACAATGGACACAATCTACCAGCTAGCGATTATTGGTTTTTAGCAGAAATAAAACAAGGTACCATTGCTTTTGAAGTCAAAGGTCATTTTGCGCTTCGTCGTTAATAAAACCATATCATCTTTTTTAACATCTTATTTGAATTTAGATAATTCTTAGTAGTGTATCTTTGCAGTCCCTTAAAACGAAAATGAAGCAAACACTACTCGCTATTGTCCTTTTTTTTTCTCTATTGAATTATGCTCAAAATATTTCAGTAGATAGTCAGACTTATAGTCCTCAAGAGCTTATAGAAAATATTTTGATTGATAGTAACTGTATCGACAATGTTACTGTAACCAATGTGGTTGGTGGTGATTTTGGAGGAACGGATCAAAGCTACGGATATTTTGATGCTACTGGTACTAATTTCCCATTTGAAAGTGGTATTGTTTTAAGTACAGGACGATTGAATAATGTGCCTGGACCAAATAATAATTTGAGTGATGATAATGCGCCTAATTGGATTGGAGATGGAGATCTTGAAAATGCATTAAATGAATCTGGCACCATAAACGCTACCATTTTAGAATTTGAGTTTACGTCTGTTGCTTCACAGATAAGTTTTAGGTATATTTTTGCCTCAGAAGAATATCAAGAAAATAATTCTAACACCTGTAGGTACTCAGATTTGTTTGGCTTTTTAATTAGACCTGCAACCGGACAGCAAGCCTATGAAAATATAGCTTTAGTCCCAAACACAAACACGCCTGTTAAAGTGACGACAGTGATGCCAGGCGTTCAAGGTAGTTGCCCACCAGAAAACGAAACCTATTTTGGCAATTATAATGATAGTAATGCTCCTATTAATTTTAATGGCCAAACCGCTATTTTAACGGCTACAGCAAATGTAGTGCCGAATACCACTTACCATGTTAAGTTAGTTATTGCTGATGAGCAGAATTACAGATATGACTCTGCTGTTTTTTTAGAGGCTAGTAGTTTTGAACTCTCTTCAGACATAGGTCCTAATTTACTTCTTGCTACAAACAATGCACTTTGTGAAGGTGAAACGCTTGAACTTAATGCTTACCAAGATGGTCAAAACTCTTATGAATGGTTTAAAGATGGTGTTTTAGTACAAGGAGCTTTAGGTTGTGTTACTTGCGAAACCTATACTGTTACAGAAGTTGGCACCTACACTGTTGAAGTTACCTTAGCCAACGGCTGTATTTCCTACGGAGAGGTTATAATTGAATATGCTCCATTACCTATTGGAGTTGACTCTATTTTAATTGAATGTGATAGTAGCCAGGACGGGTTAACTATGTATGATTTATTTGATGCCTCCTCAGATTTAACCAGTGCAAACCAAGACGTATATGTTGATCAATTTTTCTTATCAGAAGCAGATGCTATTGCCAATATAAATCCGATTACAAATCCGGAAGCGTTTCAAAATACGACTCCATTTCAAACTATTTATGCTAGAGTCATAAATAGGGCCAATTGTTTTGACATTGCAGAGTTAGAGTTACAAACCTCAAATAACACGGTTGATATCCCTAATTTAGAAGCCTGTGACGGAGAGGTTATAGATGGATTTACCACTTTTGATTTATCTGATATTCAAGTCTCTATTGAAAACCAAATTCCGACAGGTGCTGTAGTACGCTATTATGAAACAGAAGAAGATGCTTTAAGTGACTCTAATCAATTATCTGTTAGTTTTGAAAATACGGTAGCATATACCCAAACTATTTACGTAAAAATCACAAATAACAATCAGTGTTATGGTATTTCTACTGCCAGCTTAAATGTGCTTTATACTCCAGTTTTAGAACCTGATGAAACCGTTTTATATTGTTTAAATACGTTCCCAGAACCACTTACAATATATGGTGGTGTGTTAAACGATTTGCCAAACAATTATTATTACGAATGGCAATTTAATGGAACTACAACACCGAACAACACTTTGTTTTATGATGTTACAGAACCTGGTATTTATACGGTCATTGTTACAGACCCAAATGGCTGTTCTTCTAGTAGAACAATTACAGTTTTGGGTTCAGAATTAGCAACTATAGATGGTGTTAGCGTTGTTGGTGTTGCTCCTAATAATACGGTTACCATTACACTTTCAGGTGAAGGTGATTACGAAATCGCGCTAGATGATATCAATGGACTTTACCAAGATAGTTTTGTATTTACAAATGTTTCTAGAGGCTTTCATACCGTTTATATAAGAGATAAAAATGGTTGTGGTACTCAAGAAGAAATTATTTCAGTCTTAGGCTTCCCAAAATTCTTTACTCCAAATGGAGATAACGACAATCCGACTTGGCAAGTTGTTGGTACAGCTGCACAATTCGATCAAATAGCATCTATTCAGATTTTTAATCGTTATGGTAAATTGATAACACTACTCACAAATGCCAATCGTAGTTGGGATGGCATGCTAAAAGGAAAACCACTTCCTAGTGACGATTATTGGTTTAAAGCTAATTTTTATGATGGTAAGATCTACACTGGTCATTTTGCTTTGAGACGATAATTAGTATTTACTCCTCTATTCTAGACTCTGCTTTATTAAGGGTAAACTTCTCCTTTAAATGTAAACTATCGGTCTATTGTTCTATATCAATTTTCGTTTAGACCTATAAAAATTCAAATTATAGATTTATGATACCACTATACAGTACCAATACAAACTTTACATTCTAATTTTATGTATTCATAGCAGAAAATACCTACATCTAACGCTTTCAAAGTTCGAAACAATACATAAAAAACAAAAACAAGACGTTAAGTACTTGATTCATTTCACACTAAAAATAGTATTCTTCATATTTTAAGTTCTCACTTAATCTTCTATTTTTGTGATAACTAACTCAACCTTTATTTGAGCAAGAATTAACGTAACTATTACTTAACAAACGAAAGTATTTTATTACATATTTTTGCCCACTATTTTATCTAAACTAAATGAAAAATTCTACTTTTTTATTATTCCCTCTTGTTTTAATTTTTAACGGTTATTTTTTAATTAATAACACAAATTATTCAACCTACAAAGCCGAAAGCATTACTTGTCCGGCACCAATCATAAACACATTGAATTCTTCAAGTGGACCTGTAAATACAGAAATCACACTTAATGGAAGTAATTTTACGACGACTACGACAGTAGACTTTAACGGTGTAAATGCAAGCTTTACAATACTAAGTGATACTGAAATTGCTATTAGTGTTCCATCTGGAGTTTCTAGCACATCTAGTATAACGCTTACAACCTCTGGAGGCTGTGACACTACAACCGCTTCAAATTTTACCCTAATTGATTCTGATTGTAATTCTGCCGATGAAATTTACATCTCTGAAGTTTATGATTCCGATGGAGGAAGTTATGGTGTTATAGAACTCTATAATCCAACCAATGCAACTATAAGTCTAAATACTGTTTACGAAGTACAACGTTTTGGAGATATTGGTGATGCTGCCCCAAGTGCTACAATTCCACTAGAAGGTTCTATTGCTCCTCTTAGCACCTATATTATTGAAATGGGTAACACAGGTAATACTTGTAGTGGCTTAACGGCTGGTGTATCGATTAATGCTGGTATTAACGAGGATGATGAAATTAAATTAGTAAAAAATGGGGCTGTCATCGATGTAATGTTTACAGATGATGAAATTGGTTACAGTTTTATTAGAAACGCAGATGCATCGGCACCGAGTACAACATTTAACCTTAACGAGTGGTTATTGTTAGAAGATGAAGATTGCTCTAATTTAGGTGCTCATACGGCTAATGGTGGTAGTTCTACTCCGAATATTACACATCCTAACAGTCAAGATATTTGCGAAAACGGTACAGCTACTTTTTCAGTGTCTGTAGATACCGGATCATATACTTACCAATGGCTTGTTCTTAATGCTGCTGGAAACTGGGTTAACGTGACTAACGACAGTAATTATTCTGGAGCGACAACAAGTACATTAACCATTACAAATACGCCTGCGAGTTTTAATGATTTTCAATACTACTGTATGATATCATCTACCGATTGTAATCTGGTTTCGAACGTTGCTCAACTTGAAGTTTCAAACCCTGAAGTAGATACCTTATCCAACCAAACGGTATGTTCTAACTACACCTTACCTGCTTTAACTAACGGGGATTATTATACAGGAACTAACGGAACTGGTACTCAACTTAACGCTGGAGATGTTATTACATCATCTCAAACCATCTATATTTATAATGTTTCTGGTACCGCGCCAAACACTTGCCAAAATGAATCTAGCTTTAGCATTTCTATTAGTGGAAATCCACTTGTAAGTGTCATAGCCAATCAAACTGTTTGTTCTGAATATGTGTTACCAAGTATCACTAATGGAAATTATTTTACAGGTGCAAATGGAAGTGGTTCACCTTTAAATGCCGGAGATGTTATATCTGCCTCTCAAACGATTTATATTTATAACGAAGCCGGAGTGGCTCCTAATATTTGTACTAATGAAAGTAGTTTTGATGTAAGTGTAACCGGAACTCCAAATGTAGATACACTTTCTGACGTTTCAATTTGTTCAGAATTTACCTTACCAAACCTTACAGAAGGGAACTACTTTACGGAAACCAACGGAGCAGGAACGCAACTTAATGCTGGCGCTAGTATTTCAACATCGCAAACCATCTTTATTTATAATGAAATTGGTACAAATCCAGATACTTGTAGTAACGAAAGCAGCTTTGATGTTACAATTTATCCGTCTACTGATTTTGCGCTTACGGATTCAAACATTCAAATCAATGGAAGTACTATAACGATAGCAATGACAGATATATCAATAGCATACGAATACGCCATTGATGGTTCTAGTTTTCAAAGTGAAAATACCTTCACAAATATTTCTGAAGGTACACATACCTTGTATGTACAAGATGCTAATGGTTGTATAATTAAATCTATCGATTTTGAAACTACAACGTCAACCGTTGAGCTCATTATTCCAAATGGGTTTTCACCTAATAATGATATGAAGAACGATTGGTTTAACATTCAAGGTTTATATGATGTTTACACCAATCATAAATTAGAAGTCTATAACCGCTACGGAACTTTAATATTTGAAGGAAACAATAGTAATAAATGGTTCGGAATAGCGAATAAAGGCTTAATGCACACAGATAAAGTACTACCGGTAGGAACCTACTTTTACGTTTTATATTTAAACGAGCCTAATACAAGTTCTAAGCCTTTTACAGGTTGGGTTTATCTTAACAAATAAAACCAATTATTTTTCTCACCGTTAATTTGAAGCAATGAAACGCATTAATTTATTAATTCACTATACCTACGTCTTAAGTTTATTTTTTATAACGAACGTTTATGCTTCCGTGGATAGCGATATTATAAAAAGTAACAGCTTTTGCCCTGCCCCCATAATTAATACGTTTACACCTGCTAGTGGACCAGAAAACACATTGATTACGATTAACGGGAGTAATTTTAATGATGCCGCTTCTGTATCCGTTGATGGAGTCTCTACTACGTTTACAATTGTTAACGATTCTCAAATTACAGCTATTATACCTGCTGGTGCAGTCGACACTTCTAGCATTTCTATTATAAGTAATGGCGGCTGTACGGGGACATCTGCTATAGATTTTACAGTGATAGCTTCAGATTGTGAGCCTGCGGATATTTATATTTCAGAAATATATGATGCCAATAGCGGCGATTATGCGGTTATAGAACTTTATAATCCCACAAATTCCCCTGTAGTTATAGATAATATTTATATCATAGAACGTTACGGAGATGTAGGAAATGCAACACCTAATAATACCTTTATTGACATTGTAGGGACAATTCCACCACTAAGTACTTTTATCATTCAAATGGGAAGCGGTACAAATTGTTCTCCTCTAACTGTTGATTTCAATATCCCTACAGGTATTAACGATAATGATGAATTCAAATTATTTAAAAACGGAAACCTTATTGATACTGTAAATGCACCAAACGAAAGAGGCTATACAGTTATCAGAAATGCAGATGCACCCATACCACAAACAACTTACGATAGTAACGATTGGTCTATTCAATCTAGTGAAAACTGTTCTAATTTAGGGTCACACACAGCAGATCCGATTACGAATAACATACCAGATATTACAGATCCTATTACTCAAACCATTTGTGAGAATGGTACTGTAACATTTAGCACGACTTTAGATACTAGTCTTTTTCAATACCAATGGAAAGTTCTTGACGCCTCAGGAAACTGGGTTAACGTTCCCAACGCTAGTCCATATTCGGGCACTCAAACTAGCGCCTTAAGTATCACTAATGCTCCTTTAAGTTTTAATGAAAATCAATATTACTGTGAAGTTACATACGATGCATGTACCTTAATTACGAATACGGCCCAACTATTTATTGAAAATCCAGCTGTAGATACACTTTCAAATCAAACTACATGTTCTAGTTATACCTTACCAACCTTAACTGACGGAGCCTATTACACTGCAACTAACGGTGGAGGAACAGCTCTTAATCCTGGTGCTGTTATTTCAACAACACAAACCATTTATATTTATAACGAAATAGGAACAGCTCCTAATACGTGCTCTAATGAAAGTAGCTTCGATGTCACCATTACAGGTGCACCAAACGTGGATACTATTGCAGACCAAGATGTGTGTTCAGATTATACATTGCCTGCACTAACAGATGGTAATTATTTTACAAGTGCTAATGGTACTGGATTACAGCTCAATGCTGGTGAAATTATTTCAACAACACAAACCATTTACATTTATAACGAAACAGGAACAGCACCTAATAGTTGTTCAAACGAAAGTAGTTTTGAGGTTACCGTAAGTGGCAATCCTAATGTTGATACACTATCTAATCAATCGGAATGTGCTGCATATACCTTACCTTCACTTACAAACGGTAACTATTTCACAGGGACAAACGGCACAGGTACACCACTCAATGCTGGTGATACCATTTCGACTTCACAAACCATTTATATTTATGTTGAAATTGGTACAGCTCCTGACACCTGCTCAAATGAAAGTAGTTTTGATGTGACAATTACAGGTGCACCAAACGTGGATACCATTGCTAACCAAGATGTGTGTTCAGATTATACATTGCCTGCACTAACAGATGGTAATTATTTTACAGGCACTAATGGAACAGGAACACAGCTCAATGCTGGTGAAATGATTTCTACAACACAAACCATTTATATTTACAATGAAATAGGAACAGCCCCTAACACGTGCTCTAATGAAAGTAGTTTTGAGGTAACCGTAAGTGGTAGTCCTAATGTTGATACCCTTTCTAATCAAACGGAATGTGGGTCATACACGTTACCAACACTTTCTAACGGTAATTATTTTACGGGGACAAATGGCACAGGTACCGCACTTAATGCTGGAGATGTAATTTCGACTTCTCAAACCATCTACATTTATGTTGAAATTGGCACAGCTCCAAACACGTGTAATAATGAAAGTAGCTTTGATATTACAATTACTGGTGCGCCAAATGTAGATACGCTTACCGATCAAACTATTTGTGCAGAATATGCATTGCCTACACTAACCAATGGTAACTATTTTACAGGTGCAAATGGAACAGGAACCCAATTAAATGCAGGAGATATTATTACCACTTCTCAAACCTTATACATTTATAACGACATAGGAACAGCACCAAATACCTGCTCTAATGAAAGTAGTTTTGACATCACAATCAATGAAGCAATAGATTTTACCTTGGATGAATTTAATATTACTGTAAATGACAGAACACTCACAGTGAATATGACAGATACATCTATAGATTACCAATATGCTATCGATGGTTCGGATTTCCAAACCTCTAACGTATTCAATAACCTTAGAAGAGGTCTACATGTCGTATATGTACAAGACCGAAACGGCTGTGTTTTAAAAACGTTTAATTTTGAAATTGAAGTAGATCTTTTTATCCCTGTGTTTTTTACACCAAATAACGACAATGCTCATGATACATGGACCGTTATTGATAGAAATCAAATTGTAAAAGAGATACTTATTTTTAATAGATATGGTAAACTTATTAAACAATTAATTCCTTCGAATTACTCTTGGGATGGTTATTACAATGGAAAAATGCTTGAGTCAAATGATTTCTGGTATTTAATTACTTTAAAAAGTGGAGAAGAGCTTCGAGGTCATTTTGCGTTAAAGCATTAAAGCGTGTAATTAATACTTCTAGCAGTTAAGTAGTATCTATACAGAACAATCTATAAAATGGACTTCAGGTTTTAAACCTTGAAGTCCATTTTATTTTAACGCAATTGTAACGCACTTCACAATTAAATTATAAGCGCTTTATTGTAACTTTGCAATATGCGATTTAAAATTGAGTCCGAATTTAAACCTACTGGTGATCAGCCACAAGCTATAAAAAAATTAGCTGCTGGTATTGAAGGAAAAGAAAAATACCAAACGCTTTTGGGTGTTACGGGTTCTGGTAAAACCTTTACCGTTGCCAATGTTATTGAAGAAGTGCAACGACCAACTTTGGTTTTGGCACACAACAAAACTTTGGCTGCACAACTCTACTCTGAATTCAAACAGTTTTTTCCTGAGAATGCTGTTGAGTATTTTGTATCCTACTATGATTATTACCAACCCGAAGCCTATATTCCGGTTTCAGGCGTTTATATAGAGAAAGATTTATCTATTAACGAGGAAATAGAGAAAATGCGTTTAAGCACCACCTCTTCCCTTCTCTCTGGTCGTCGTGATGTGATTGTCATCGCCTCCGTATCTTGTTTATATGGTATTGGGAATCCTGTGGAATTTCAAAAGAACGTGATTTCTATAGAACGCGATCAAGTTATTTCTCGTACTAAATTATTACATCAATTGGTTCAAAGTTTATATTCTAGAACAGAATCTGAATTTAAAAACGGAAACTTCAGAATAAAAGGTGACACCGTAGACGTGTTTCCTGGTTATGCAGATCACGCCTTTAGAATTCACTTTTTTGGTGATGAAATTGAAGAAATTGAAGCTTTTGATGCTAGAAGCAACGAAATTATAGAACGTTATGATCGCTTAAACATCTATCCTGCAAATATGTTTGTAACGTCTCCTGATGTGTTGAACGGCGCCATAAAAGACATACAAGACGATTTAGTAAAACAATACGATTACTTTAAAGAAATAGGTAAACATCTTGAAGCCAAACGACTCAAAGAACGTACAGAGTTCGATTTAGAAATGATTCGAGAATTGGGATATTGTTCTGGTATTGAGAACTATTCAAGATATTTAGACGGTAGATCTCCAGGAACGCGTCCGTTCTGTTTATTGGATTATTTTCCGGATGATTTTTTAATGGTGGTTGATGAAAGTCACGTGACCATTTCACAAGTCCATGCCATGTACGGAGGTGACCGAAGTAGAAAAGTCAACTTAGTTGATTATGGTTTTCGATTGCCCGCAGCCATGGACAATAGACCTTTGAAGTTTGAAGAGTTTGAAGCCCTTCAAAATCAAGTGATCTATGTGTCTGCCACTCCAGCAGATTACGAAATGCAAAAAACTGATGGTGTTTATGTAGAGCAAGTCATTCGACCAACAGGATTATTAGATCCTATTATTGAAGTCAGACCAAGTCTAAATCAGATTGATGATTTAATTGAAGAAATTCAAAACCGCGTTGAAAAAGACGAACGGACTTTAGTGACTACCTTGACGAAACGAATGGCTGAAGAATTGACCAAATATTTAACCAGAATTTCAATTCGAACCCGATATATCCATAGTGATGTAGATACTTTGGAACGAGTAGAAATAATGCAAGATTTACGAAAAGGCGTCTTTGATGTTTTGGTAGGTGTCAACTTACTGCGTGAAGGTTTAGATTTACCTGAAGTCTCTTTAGTTGCCATATTAGATGCCGATAAGGAAGGTTTTTTACGTTCGGCACGTTCTTTAACGCAAACCGTTGGTAGAGCCGCAAGAAACTTAAATGGGAAAGCGATTATGTATGCTGATAAAATCACAAAAAGCATGCAAAAAACAATGGACGAAACGGAATATCGTCGTGAAAAACAAATCGCCTATAACACCAAACATAACCTTGTTCCTAAAGCTTTAAATAAGAGTTTAAATAGTGCTTTAACTCAAAATTCAGTGAGTACATACAGAACAGAATTGGATGCACAAATAGCAGCTGAACCAGAAAGTGATTATTTGAATAAAGGGGAATTAGAAAAGAAAATTAGAGAACGTCGTAAACTTATGGAACAAGCTGCAAAAGCATTAGACTTTTTAGAAGCCGCTCGTTTTAGAGATGAGATAACTGCTTATCAGAGTAAGTTAGAGAAGTTGAAGGTGTGAAACGGTGGTCAGTATTCAGTGGTCAGTAGTCAGTAAAAAGTGTGAAGTGTGAAGTGTGAAGTGTGAAGTGTGAAGTGTGAAACTAAAAAAAAATTAACGGAAGGTTGGAAGATTTTACAAAAAGTTGCGAAAGAGTAAACATTCCGAAACGCAATAATTAAATTTCAAGATTAAAAACTGAGACTGAGACTAAAACTGAAAACTATTACACGAAGTTACACAGAGAAGGCACAAAGATTCACAGAGAGATTGTTCTAAAAATTAAGCATATATTTAAATAGGATAGCTTTTGAAAATCACGATTGAGACTGCAAACTGAATACTAGATACTGAAGACTAGTTATACTGCACTTTAAAAATATCAATCAAGAAATCTGGTGGTACAATTTTATTAGGAAAACTATCCATTAAATCGAGAACTCTGTTAATTGATTCATGACTTAATCCCATTCGTAATCCAAAGTTGTGAATTTTAACTAATTGTTTTGGAGCTACTTTATGATCGAGATTCATAAGTAATACTAATCGGTGAAATTGAACAATACGTTCGCTATGCGATTTTAAATGCACGTAAGTTACAGGGTGCTCAAAGAGATATTTAAAATCTTCTTTTGAAATCTCCAACTGCTTAGCAATACTATATAAAAATTTATATTCTATAGCTTTTATATTTTCATCTGTTTGAGCGAAGGCAATCATCTCGGAAAGCAAACTCAGTTTTTCAACACGATTAATCATGATTATATGGGGATTAATTTATAGTGTAAAGTTACAGAGGTAGTTTATTTTATTGTCGTTGATATAATGTATCTTGTCGAAAAATTAAATGTAATTGGTCGATTTTTTTAAACTTTTGTCACACAAAAACAACATTAAAACAATGAAATTGAAGTATTTATATTTGCTAATCTCAGCATTTATAGCGAGCGGAATAACAGCTCAAAACACTGCTTCACAACAAGTTACAAAATTCACCATAGCAGCTCCTCAACTAAATTCCGTAAAAACTATTTGGGTGTATTTACCTACAAATTATAAAAATTCCGAAAATTCTTATCCTGTCATTTATATGCATGATGCACAAAACTTATTTGATGCCGAAACATCCTTTGTTGGAGAATGGGAAGTTGATGAATATATGGATACCTTAACGGATAACGAAAGTATAATTATTGGAATAGAACACGGCAACGCTAAACGCACAGACGAACTCACTCCATATTCGCATAAAAAACATGGAGGAGGAAAAGGTGATGCCTATTTAAGTTTTATAGAAAACACATTAAAACGACACATCGATAAGACCTATAGAACTAAATCAGACGCAGAACATACCACTATTTTCGGTTCGTCGTTAGGTGGCTTACTATCGTTTTATGCCGTAATAAAATATCCTGAAACATTTGGTAAAGCTGGAGTCTTCTCCCCTGCCTTTTGGATTAATCCTGAGATTTACGATTTCGTGAAAGCCTCTGAAATTCCAGAAACATCAAAATTCTATTTTCTGGCGGGTACCGATGAAGGTGAAACCATGATTCCGAAGTTAGAAGAAATGATTAAATTACTTCAATCTAAAGGTGTGAATGAATCGCAATTTGAAAGTCATCATATTAAAGGTGGTCAACATAATGAAAAACTTTGGGCGACTCATTTTGAGCAAGCTTATCTATGGTTGTATTAAGAAACCTCTTAGATTTTACTAGTTTTACAAAAAAAATAAAAATCAACAGATTCCAATATAAAGATCTATAAATAAATTATAAAATGACAAATAACGACATATTTAAAAAGTTAAGAGTTGCTCACAAATTAAGAGACGATGATATCGTAAAAATTTTAGAATTGGTAGATTTTAGAATTTCTAAAAGTGAGTTGAATGCTATGTTTAGAAATGAAGATCACCCGAAATATATGGAATGTGGAGATCAAATACTTCGTAATTTTTTGAATGGTTTAATTATTCATTTACGAGGACCAATGCCTAAAAAAGGAGAGAAAAAGAAAGAGGAAAAGAAGAAAGATTAAATTCTATAATTATAGAGACAAAAAAAGAGCAACAAATTAATGTTGCTCTTTTCATATATGTAATAATACCTGTCAGGTTTAAAAAACCGTATCGGATACTTATTTATTTAATACTTCTTGCACCTTATCAGCTGCTTCTTGGAATTCAGTTGCACTCATTACATCTAAACCAGAATTATCAATTAATTCTTTTGCGATGTCTGCATTTGTTCCTTGTAAACGTACAATGATTGGCACTGTAATGTTACCCATGTTTTTATAAGCATCAATGACACCTTGTGCAACACGATCACATCTTACAATTCCACCAAAAATATTGATTAAGATTGCTTTTACAGCAGGATCTTTTAATATGATTTTGAATGCTGCTTCTACTCTAGCTGCATCTGCAGTACCACCAACATCTAAAAAGTTAGCTGGCTCACCACCTGCTTGCTTAATTAAATCCATGGTTGCCATTGCTAAACCAGCACCATTTACCATACAACCAACGTTTCCGTCTAAGTCTACATAGTTTAAACCTAAAGCTCCTGCTTCAACTTCAATTTGGTTTTCTTCACGTAAGTCACGTAATTGCGCTAAATCTCTGTGTCTGTATAATGCGTTAGCATCTAAAGTTACTTTAGCATCAACAGCCATTATTTTATCATCACTTGTTTTTAAAACAGGATTGATTTCAAATAAAGAGGCATCTGATTTATCGTAAGCAGTATATAAAGCCGTAACAAATTTTGTCATTTCTTTAAAAGCTGTACCTGATAAACCTAAGTTAAAAGCAATACGACGTGCTTGAAAAGGTAAAATCCCTGTAGCAGGATCAATTTCTTCGTTATGTATTAATTCTGGAGTTTCTTCTGCAACCGTTTCAATATCCATTCCACCTTCTGTAGAATACACAATCATGTTTCTTCCTGTAGCACGATTTAATAAAACAGACATATAATATTCGTTTGGCTCATTTTCGCCAGGATAGTAAACATCTTCTGCAACTAAAACTTGATGAACACGTTTTCCTTCTGCTGAAGTTTGAGGTGTAACCAAATCCATTCCTATGATTTGTCCTGCAATTTCTTCAACTTCTTTAAGGTTCTTAGCCAATTTTACGCCTCCACCTTTTCCACGTCCACCTGCATGAACCTGAGCTTTAATAACATGCCAACCTGTAGCAGTTTCAGCTGTTAATTGCTTTGCTGCATCAACAGCTTCTTTAGCACTTTGAGCTACAATACCACGTTGAATACGTACTCCAAAACTGCTTAATAATTCTTTTCCTTGATATTCGTGTAAATTCATTTTTGATCAGAAATTTAATGGTCTGACAAAAGTAAGCATACTAATAGTTTTTACCAATAGTTTTTAAAATTGATTTAACGCTTTACAACACACGCTCTAGAAGTTTAATCAATTAAACGCTTTATAGCAGAAAATGCCTTATCAACCAAATGGTCCTCAACTACAATGGTAAACTCGTTAGTCGTCGAAACCACTTCATATAAGGTAATATTTTCCCATGCTAAACGCTTAAAAATTTGATAATATAAGCCCACTATCTTAGAATTTCCCTTGGGTAAATAAATACTAATGGCAGACAGTTTTTCTTGTAATCCTATTTGATTTTCTTTTTTGAATGCTTTGAGAACACTCTCTTTTTCAGAGGTGGATATAATTATATTACTTTCAAACATGCCCCGCGTAAAGGCATAAAACGTTTGATGATTGTCACTAATTTTCTCTAAGACCTGAGAATGACTATGTATTAAGGTTTTTGAATTCTGAAATGTAAAATCACTTAGATTAGAGCGTACCGTAATATCGCCTAATTCATTAAAAGTTTTCTTTAAACTTTTAGAATTTTCTAGATTTAATGGTTGTTGATAACGACGTAAAGCCATCATAATAGCGCCATCTTTTATAGGTTTCCGCAGCATTTTAGAAATCGGATCATTCAACTCTTTTGCTAAAGCAGAAAAATTAATAATTTCTCTAGATAAGCCTTCTTCTAAAAAAGGACTGGCCACAATAATATCTTGAACACAGGAGGCAATAGTTTTCACACGTTTAAAATTTTGATAATTTTAAAGAAAAATAATTATAAAATTAAGAACGTGTGGAACCACTTCGTTCTCGCATTTAAAAGCTTCAATATTACTTAAAGAAAATATTCAACTTTTAAATACGCGTTTCAATTTGTTAACTATTTAACATTTTGTGTAAAAATAACCATTTTTTGTCATTTTTATGTTTATTATGTGGATTACATATATTTTCGCCATCTCACATAAAGACAAAGAAAGAATGAAAGATAGTACCTTATTACAAATTGCAAAGGATTTTGGAAGTCCTGTTTATGTTTATGACGCTGAAAAAATAGAATTTCAATACAAGCGATTAACAAAAGCGTTTAGTAAGGTGAAAAATCTGAAGCTTAACTATGCCGTTAAAGCATTGTCTAATATTTCTGTGTTACGATTATTTAATAAGTTGGGTTCAGGAATTGATACGGTTTCCATTCAAGAATTACGATTAGGTTTAAAAGCCGGATTTAAACCCGAAGATATTATTTTTACTCCCAATGGTGTGTCTCTTGAAGAGATTGAAGAAGCTGCTAAATTAGGGGTTCAGATTAACATTGATAATCTTTCAATCTTAGAACAATTTGGAACGAAGCATCCTAAAGTTCCTGTTTGTATCCGAATAAATCCGCATGTTATGGCTGGTGGAAACACCAATATTTCTGTTGGACATATTGATAGTAAATTCGGGATTTCAATTCATCAGATTCCTTTATTACTTCGTATTGTAGAAAACACGAATATGAATATCAACGGTATTCATATGCATACCGGAAGTGATATTTTAGATATTGATGTCTTTTTATATGCTAGTGAAATTTTATTTGATACGGCTAAAAACTTCAAAACGCTTCAATTTATAGATTTCGGTTCCGGATTTAAAGTGCCTTATAAAAAAGGAGATATTGAAACCAATATTGAAGAATTAGGCGAAAAATTATCACAACGTTTCAACGAATTCTGTAAAGAATACGGCAAAGATTTAACCTTAGCCTTTGAACCTGGCAAATTTCTAGTAAGTGAGGCTGGTGTGTTTTTAGCTAAAGTCAATGTGGTGAAACAAACCACCTCAACAGTTTTTGCTCAAGTTGATTCTGGTTTTAATCATTTAATACGCCCAATGTTATACGGCTCTCAACATGATATCTTAAACATTTCAAACCCAAAAGGACGCGAACGTTTTTATTCTGTGGTTGGTTACATCTGTGAAACCGATACGTTTGCAAATAACAGACGTATTTCTGAAATCAACGAAAACGACATTCTATGCTTTAAAAATGCAGGTGCTTATTGTTATTCTATGGCCAGCAACTACAACTCGCGCTACAGACCAGCTGAAGTATTACTTTACAAGGGGAAGGCGCATTTAATAAGAAAGCGCGAAACTTTTGATGACATCCTAAATAACCAAGTAGAAATCGTTCTATAAATTAACTTAATTGCGTTAATATTCTTTTGTTTTAGAGCATGTTTCCATTGTGTTTGCAATTACCTTTGAGTAATTGTAAACGCCATCAATATGAATCATATTCCTCCTAAAATAATTCGTCAAATCTTTGTTTTACTTTTAATCTTACTCTTTGGTAGTTTGATTTTTCGTGAAATGTTACCGTATTTGACTGGCGTTTTAGGAGCAATAACATTTTATATTCTTTTAAGAAAGCCAATGAAAAAATTGGTAAATAAGTATAATTGGCGACCTGCATTAGCCGCTGCAACCCTTATGTTGGCATCTTTTATAGTAATAATGATTCCACTTACGGGCTTTGGTATTATGTTAGGAAATAAAATTTCTGATGTTGCTGGCAATAGTGAAAAGGTTATTGATGCTTTTAAAGATCAGGTGAGCAAAGTAAAATTTGAGACTGGTATTGATATCAACTCTCAAATTGATACGCAAGGCATAACCACATGGCTTTCCGACAGTTTACAAAGTATGGCTGGTAACACATTTAACCTACTTATAGCGATAGGTTTAATGTATTTCATACTATTTTTTATGCTAACCAATCGAAAAGAATTAAGACAATCTTTACGCGATTACCTGCCTTTAAACACAGATAATGTTAATGAAATTGGCAAAGAAGTACAAGCCATGGTAAAGTCTAATGCTATTGGTATTCCTTTAGTTGCTTTTGCTCAAGGTATAATTGCATTAATTGGTTTTCTAATTTTTGGTATCGAAGAACCGTTCTTTTGGTTTGTTATTGTTACCATCGGGTCCATGATTCCGTTTATTGGAACATTTATAGGAATCATACCTGTATTTATATTGTCCTTATCCGCCGGAAATTCATTTCAGGCATGGGGAATTTTAATCTATGGTGTGGTTGTGGTCGGTTTAACCGATAACATTATAAGACTGTATGTGCTAAAGAAATTAGATAATGTCCACCCTTTAATTACTTTGATTGGTGTTATTGTCGGTGTGCCGTTATTCGGGTTTATAGGATTAATTTTCGGACCATTATTAATCAGTATTTTTATGGCCTTAGTTAGAATATATAAAGAGGAATATGGTAAAAATTTGAACGGTGATTCACAGCAAATCCATTAATAACTAATACTATAATTCTATTTTTTTATCCTCGTTTTAACAAGTCACAAACATTTTTATTATCTTTAAAGCACCCTAAGTCTTTTAATCTCAACTATTAAAGACTTATGAATAAAACTATCTCCACCATTTTAATTGTATGCTATATTGCATACCCTTGTTTTTCGCAATCTCATATTTCAACTCCAGAAGACTTAAAATCTGTCTCCATTGACTCGTGTCTATCTTGGATGGAACATAATGCGTATACAGGAAAAAATCTCGATAATTTTCATGCCATTGGTTTACAAACCCTAAAGCGAAGTATTGAAACTAAAGATCCTAAAACCATCGCTAACATACATGAAACGTTAGCAAATTGGTTTGGATATAATGGCACATTTTCACCAGACTCCATTGTAAAACATTCAGAAAAGGCATTAGAATACTACATTCAAAGTAAAGATAAAACCAAAATTGCAGACACATATAGAACCTTGTCCATAGATTATATAAACGTCCAAAAATTGGATAAGGCTCAAGATGTCTTATTTAAAGCGATCGCTATATATGAAGAATTAAAAGACGAAAGCGGATTAGGAAATGCATATAGAACGCTTGGCTCTCTCTATCTAAGAATGGAAGATTTTGATAAATCCATTGCATACACCAACAAAGCGATTCCTATTTTAGAAAATACAAAAAATTATGCTTCCGTTGCCATCGCACAATTTAATTTAATTACGAGTTATGGTGAATTAGGAGAGTTTGATAAAGCTTATAAAGCTGCTGATTATTGCTTAGAAATTGTAAGAACTAAAGCTGCAGATGAAGTATTTATTCCTGTTAGGGCACACTCTTATAGAGGGGATGTTTATGTAAAAGCCAAAGATTATAATAATGCTTTAAAAGATTTTATAAAGGCTTGGGAGCTATGTAAAGCTAATATTGGTGAAGAACGCTGCGCTACATTCCGGACGGAGATTGGACAAGTTTATTTGCTGCAAAATAATTATGAAGAGGCACTAGAACATTTGTCTGTTGGTGTAAAAGCTTACGAGGAAAAAGGTCAAAATGGCATTATTCAACAGTATTTAGACTTATCTGAAACCTATTCTAAATTAGGTGATTTTGAAAATGCTATACGTTATAAGGATAAAGCGAATACGAATGCAACAAAAATCCTTGAAGATAAAATTACGAACCTTGAAACTGAAGCCGTAATTAAATACGAAACTGGTAAAAAAGACGAGGCACTCGCCTCCCAAGCACTACTAATTGAACAAAAAAGTAAAACCCAAAGCTTAATTATTGCGGTTGCTGCATTATTAGGATTGTTACTTTTATCACTACTCTACTTTTTCAACAAGAACAAAAAGGCCACAAAAATCATTCGCGCTAAAAATGCTGAAAATGAATTATTGTTAAAAGAAATTCACCATCGTGTAAAAAACAATCTCGAAATGGTAAAAAGTCTCATTGCGTTGCAGTCTGCCCAGATGGAAGATTCAGCAAGTAAAGACGCCATGATTGCGAGTCAAAACAGAGTGCAATCTATGGGGATTATTCATCAGAAATTATATCAAGGCACAAATTTAGGAAGTATAGAAATGAAAGATTATTTCCTAAACCTCAGCGAAGGTATTTTAGACACCTTTAATGCAGATGACAAAGTAAAAATTGAATGTGCTATGAACAATCTCGACCTAGATGTTGATACCGCTGTTCCGATTGGCTTAATTGTAAATGAACTACTAACCAATGCTTTAAAATATGCATTTCCGAAAGACAAAAAAGGGCTGATTTCTATCAGTTTAGAAAAAACCAATGACCACCACTTACTTCTAAAAGTTGCTGATAATGGTATTGGTAAAGTGAAAGGACTTTTACCAAAAGGCACAGGGTTTGGTACACAGCTAGTTAATTTACTCACTCAGCAACTCAATGGAAAAATGACTGAATTCACTAAAAATGGTACCATAATAGAATTTGACTTTTTAACAGATACAGCAGCCTAATGATCGAAAAGACAAAAATATTAATTGTAGAAGATGAAATGATTATTGCCGCAAACATTTCGCTTCAACTCACAGAATTAGGTTATGATGTTACTGGTATTATGCCAAGAGGAGAAGATGCTTTGCTTCATATTAAAGATACAAAACCAGACATTTTACTTCTAGATATTAATTTAAAAGGAAAATTAGATGGTATTGAAACTGCAGAAGCCATGCAGAAAACACATAATATCCCTGTAATCTATTTAACGGCAAATATTAACGATGACCATTTTAACAGAGCCAAACAAACACATCCTTATGGGTTTATTTCAAAGCCTTTTAAAAAACTAGATCTTCAACGTGCTATAGAATTAACGGTAAACCAAATTTCTTCTAAAACCAACAACGATCAAACACTTCAAAACATGGAGTCCTTAATTTTAAGCGACTGTGTTTTTGTACGCCATCAAAATTCTATGGTAAAAGTGTGTATTACTGATATTCTTTATATTGAAGCTGAGCGTAATTATTGCAGAATCTATTCAAAAAACAAGGAGTATGTCTTAGTAATGACTTTAAAAGATATGGTAGAGAAATTACCATCAAAACATTTTTTGAGAGTCCACCGTTCTTACATTGTAAACCTATCTCAAATCAACGAAATAGCTAACAGTCATATTGTTATTGAACGAAAAGTCATTCCGATTAGTAAATCTTTAAAAGATGAACTCCTAAAACGACTTCAAACTATTTAATTTTTCTTTCTTTTATTTTCCTTCGATAAGAGAATAATGCTTTTCGGATAACAAAATCCCGAGTTCGTCCTACATCACTTTCTTTTTCAATTGATTTACAGTTACTTGAGAAGAGAATTCAATTTATGGGTTCTCTTATCATTAACCATTTAAATACTATTAATCATGAAAACAATTAAAAGAATTTTATTCGCAGCATGTTTTGCATTCTTGCTTCCTGCCGCAACACAAGCCCAAGAAGACGAAAGTAATATCATGCAATTAACGGAGTACACTATTAAGTTTGGTCATAATTCAACTTTTGTTGAAGGTGTAAAAAAATGGAATAAATGCTATAAAGAAAATAATGGTACAAACAAATGGAATGTTTGGCATCGCTTACAAGGGAAAGGTAATATTTACGTCTTAGAATCGCATTTGGCAAATTGGGCAGAAATGGCTGAAACTGATGCCGCAGGAAAAGCTTGTACTGCTACAGCGTTAGAATTCATTATACCCAATATTGAAAGTTTTGAATACAACACCACAAGATCTATACCTGAGTTTAGCAAAAAAACAGCTTTTGAGGACCTGGGAATGGTTTGGGTAACCAACTTTAAAGTCAGCGATTATAAAGCTTTTAATGAAGCTGTAAAAGAAATGAGTTCTGCCATAAGTAAAAAAGAAGGTGATAATCGTGGTTACTGGTACCGTGTTATGGGTGGTGAAAATGCCGACTTTTTTATTTCTGAACCTTTCAAAGATTTTGCGGATCTCGATAAAGACCAAGAAAGTATCTGGAAATTATATGAAGACGCAAATGGCAAATCTAAAGCTGAAGCTTTACGTCAAAAATTTAAAGATGCTGTTGACGACCAATGGAGTTACGCTTTTACTTTAGAAACTGAATTAAGCATGAATTAAAAAAATCTAGATAATAGATCTCAGCACTTAAAAACCAAAATAAGATGAAAAAACTACTATTAATAGGTTTCGCTATTTCAATGTTTGTAGCATGCCAACAAAAAGAGTCGCGTTATACACAACAATCACCCGAAATTGATATTGTAAAGGCGCAGATAGCTAACTATAACGCAATGAATTACAACGTAAACGCCCTAGTAGATACGTGTAAAGTGTTTTTTAACACTAAAGACAACCCTATATTAAAAGAGAACCTCAAGGCTTATCATCAAGGTAATGATGCCCATTATTCACAACGCGGATTCGCAAAGAAAGATCAAGACTATGAAATGGTTCTAACCGACGATGGACATACTTGGGTTAACGTCTGGTTAGATTGGCAAGGCACACTAAAAGGCAATGGAAAAGTTATTGACATGCCAGTTCATTTAACCTATCGCTTTGTTGATGGAAAAATTGTAAGAATCGTTGGTATGTGGGATCAAACAGAGATTGTATTAGGGCTTCAAGACATCGAAGCGCAAAATAATCTACCAGAGATAGAAGAACAATAAAATTACAGACAGGCACTATTTGGAGATAGAATCAGTAATAACGATACCAACTTTAAAAGGTTTTAGTGTTTTGAAGTTTTACGATCAGTAAATAATCTTGTTGTTACTGATGTGCCTGTTTATTGTTAAAAAACAATTATTACCCTAGCACTCTTTATATAGATAAAAGACACTTACGTGTTTAACAAAAGGGATTGACCTTACCCTGATATTGAATGCCTCAAATATTTAAAACATTTTAAATCATCCTTTATAATGACTAAATATAATCTAAACTTAAAATTTAGCAGAAGTTTAAAGGAAAGTGCTTTATCTAGGTATTTTTCATTTTCAGCCTTATATACCGCTCAGGGAATACCAGAAGGCATTACTTTCTTTGCAATACCTGCATGGTTGGCAATGAATGGCAAATCTCCCTTAGAAATTGCGTCATTTATTGGTGTTATTGCCATACCCTGGAGTTTTAAAATCTTAATTGCACCACTAATGGATCGATTTACGTTTCTCGATATGGGAAGAAAGCGACCTTGGGTAATTTTTGGGCAATTAGGATTAATACTAAGTTTTCTGAGTATTGGCTTTGTTTCTGATCCGCTAAATAATGCTTCTGGACTAATGATTACAGGTTTTTTGATTAGTTTTTTCGGAGCGTTTCAAGATGTGGCAACTGACGGTATGGCTGTTGATGTAATTCCTGCCAATGAACAAGCTAGAGCAAATGGACTCATGTGGGGAAGTAAAACCATTGGAACTTCACTAGCGTTGGTCATTGGGACTGCTTTAATAAATAGTATTGGGTTTAAGCTAGCCATTGCTTCATTATCTATTGTTGTCGCATTAATTATGTTTGTACCAATTTATTTTACTGAACGACCTGGCGAAAAAATAATGCCGTGGACCAAAGGACAAGCTGTTGAAGAATCGATAAAAACACAATTAAGAAGTTGGTCGCAAATTTTAAAAAGTTTATACCGCGTTGTAAAATTACCATCTAGTATCATTTTTTGTTTCGCTTCGTTTATAATTGGTACCATGTATGGTTTAATAGATACCCTTTTACCAATTTTCACCATACAAGAATTGGGATGGACAAATACGTCCTTTTCTGAGGTATTTGCAATTACTTCAATTATAGCAGGAGTTTTAGGAATGTTTGTAGGAGGCTACTTAGTAGATTACTTTGGAAAGCTAAAAATGCTAATGTACTATTTAACGCTTATTACCATCCTAATAGTTGTATTTGCATTTTCAACTAATCTATGGAGCAATACTACCGTGATGTACGGATTTATATTAATCTACAGCACCTTATATACCTTTTTATGTATTGCTGTTTTTGCTTCAGGAATGCATCTGTGTTGGAAAACCGTAGCTGCGACACAATTCACATTATATATGGCAATTTCTAATATGGGACGAGCAGCAGGAGCGACATTATTAGGTGTATTAAAAACGCATTTTAGTTGGGAATATGTGTTTCTCTTTATAGCAGTACTTCCTTTAATAATGGGTATTATGATGCCATTTATCAATTTTAACAAACACAGAACAAAAGTAGGTAGCTTTAAAATTTTAAACAAAACATTAGTTACACGTCAAGTCACATTAGACTAGAATAACAACTATAATAAACAGGCACTAAATGGAGATAGAATCAGTAATAGCTATAAAACACACTTCAGGAAAGTTTTAGTGTTTTGAGCTTATTGCAATTAGCTAATGATAAAGCCATTACTGATTTGTCTGTTTTACAACAATTGATTAAAATGAAAACCGTAAGACAAAAAACAGAACGCATACATGCATTAGATTCTCTGCGAGCCATAATGATGCTTTTAGGGCTTGTGCTACATTCGGTAATAACCTATATAGGAGGAGAACCTTATGAAGCTTGGCCTATAAGAGACCCTAATAACTTCAATCCTAACTTAGAGTGGATTTCATCTCTAATTCATGTATTCAGAATGCCAATTTTTATGGTAGTTGCAGGTTTTTTTGCTGCACTTTTATTCTATGAACGAGGTGCTCGTCGAATGTTTAAAAATAGAATGAATCGCATCACCTTACCTTTTTTGGTTTTTGTAATCATTTTATTTGTTCCCGTAGTTGGTGGCATGAACTATACTTTAGAGGTATTTGCTTCGAATCCTGATGTCATAGAAAACACACTAGAGAAATTTTCAACAGCACAAAGCTTTATTCCAACTAGAACCATGCATTTATGGTTTTTATATTATCTCATTATGTTTTCTGTGGTTTCCTTTTTACTTGGATTACTGTTTAAAAAATTACCTAAGATTTCAAGGTCTATTCATAACACGTTCCATTATATATTGAAGAATTCCGTCCTAAGACTTTTTGTCTTTACATTTCTAACCGTGTTAATCCTCGTTTTTATGGATAAATATTGGGTAAATACTTCAACAAGTTTTATCCTGGAATTCAATACGTTTATTTTCTATTTATTTTTCTACATGTTTGGTTGGTTATTATATAAGTCAAAATCATTCTTGAAAACTTTTATGAAACACGATTGGCTTTTTACCATATTAGGAACCGCGCTTTTTACATGGTATTTTATTTTAGACACCGCAAAATTGGATTTATTAATCATTATGAGTATACGATCTTTAGCCTGTTGGTTACTCATCTTTGGTATCACAGGACTTTTTATTAGATACGCAAGTCATCATTCTGCGAGAATGCGATATATCTCTGATGCATCCTATTGGGTATATTTGCTGCACCTTCCTTTGACGATTATAATTCCTGCTCTAATTGCCGATTGGGATATATCTGGAGTCTTAAAATTTTTATTTGTAATGCTAACAACTAGTTGCATTTGTTTTGTGACGTATCATTTTTTTGTTAGAAATACATTTATTGGCAAATTCTTAAATGGAAGAAAATACAGCAGAAAAACAAGTGACCTAAAACAGGTAGAAATTCCTGAACTAAAAATAATTCGAGATAAATAAGTAATGCCGACCTTTAGGAGCCATACAGTGCAAATATTTATATATTTATGATTCCTCAGGTCTTCGATTTTTAAAAAATTAAGACTCATGTCATCAATCAAATCAAACAGAATAGAATCCATCGACGTTCTAAGAGGATTAGTCATGGTTATTATGGCTTTAGATCATGTAAGGGATTATTTTCATATTAACGCATTCACAGGTAATTATCCTGAAAATTTAGAATCTACAAACATCATTTTATTTGGAACGCGTTTTATTACGCATTACTGCGCGCCGGTATTCGTGTTTCTTGCCGGTACATCGGCTTTTTTATATGGTCAAAACAAACCCCAAAAACAACTTTCAAAATTTTTAATTACACGGGGGTTATGGCTCATTTTCGTGGAAATTTTTATAAATAATTTTCTTTGGTGGTTTGATGTGAACTTTGGTTTTATTAATCTTCAGGTCATTTGGGCAATTGGCTTATGTATGATTGTGCTGGGTATTATTATTTATCTCCCAAAACGACTCATACTTGCCCTCGGACTTCTAATTGTATTTGGACATAACGCTTTAGATGGTATTATTAAAGAAGGAGATAGTATCTCATCCATATTATGGTATATGCTTCATCAAGGTCAGTTTCTCAGTTTTGCAGAAGGACATTATGTATCATTTTCTTATCCTATCTTACCATGGATTGGTGTTATAGTTTTAGGCTATTGCTTTGGAAAATTTTATACAAAAGACACATCAAAAGCATTTAGAAAAAAATGGCTGTTATATATTGGCACATCCGCAATTATATCCTTTTTTATGCTTAGAGGATTTAATTTTTACGCTGATTTAGTGCCGTGGACTCTACAAGAAACAAGTGAAAAGACGGTAATTTCATTCTTCAATGTTACAAAATACCCACCATCACTCGCATATCTTTTAATCACTTTAGGACCTGCTTTACTTTTTTTATATTTCATTGAAACGATAAAAAACACAGCAACCAATTTTTTACTCGTTTTTGGAAGGGTGCCTTTCTTTTATTATATGTTGCACATTTTCGTTATACATTTAGGGGCAATTCTAGGCTTGTTACTTACAGGAAAAGACTGGAAACTCATGATACTAGATAATGAAACGATGACTTCAGGAATTTTACAAGGTTATGGCTATTCTTTAGTTACGGTGTACCTTATTTGGATAGTTATTGTTTTGGCTCTATATCCAATTTGCAAAACATATATGCAATACAAAACCAACAATAAAGACAAATGGTGGCTTAGTTATTTGTAACTTTATAATATCAATCTTATTAATTTAATCAATCATATCACATGAAATTCAAAACACATCTCACAACCCCATATGTCGTTATTTTATTTCTACTTTCAAGTTTCGTTACATTTGCTCAAGACACCAGATTACTTCGTCAACCCGATATAAGTGCGACTCATATTACTTATACTTACGGAAGCGATATATGGATTTCTGCATTAAATTCTAGCGAAGCTAAACGGATTACCTCAACGGCAGCTAGCGAATCTAACCCATACTTTTCACCAGATGGTAATTGGATTGCATTCAGCTCTAACAGAGCTGGCACAAACAACGTGTATGTGGTTTCTAAAAACGGTGGAGAACCAAAACGCTTAACTTGGCATCCTAGCGGCTCTACGGTTAGAGGTTGGATAAACGATGGTAAACATATCTTATTTGCAAGTAACAGAGAAACGGCACCACGACCATACAATCGACTTTATACGATTTCAGTTGAAGGCGGAGCACCGCAACTCTTAACAAAACAATGGAGTAACGATGGGTCGTATTCACCAGATGGAACGCAATTGATTTTAGACAAAATGGATCGTTGGGATGAAGAATGGCGCGCCTATAGAGGAGGCCAAAATACGCCACTTATTATATTGGATTTAAAAACACAAAATGAAGTTTTACTCCCAAATGAAAAAACCACCGATATCCAACCGATGTGGTTAGGTGAAAACATTTATTTTCTGTCTGATCGCGATTTAGTCGCTAATATTTGGTCTTACAATCCGAAGACAAAATCAATGCAACAAATTACAACCTTTAAAGGTTCTGACATTAAATGGCTAAGCGGTAATGATGACACTTTGGTGTATGAACGCGATGGTTATTTACATACCATGAATATTTCAACAGGTAAACATACCCAATTATCAATTACTGTGGTTGGTGATTTTCCATGGTCAGAAACCAAATGGGAAGATGTTTCTAATTCCACCCGTTCAGCATCTTTATCCCCAAACGGAAAACGTGCCATTATGCAATCTCGCGGAGATATCTTTACAATTCCTGTAGAATTTGGTGATTCTAGAAATATTACTGAAAGTTCTGGCACAGCAGACAGACGACCAATTTGGTCTCCAAAAGGTGATAAAATCGCTTGGTTTTCTGATGCCGATAGAAAGAATTATGCGTTAATGATTTCTGATCAGGATGGTTTATCAAAACCTGAAACTATTTCTATTGGAGAATCTAAATTGGCTTGGAACCCGACATGGTCTCCAGATGGAAAGTATATTGCTTTTGTTGATGATGATGTGCGCTTACGATTTGTTAATTTAGAAACTAAAAAAATTAAAACAATTGACATTGGAGGCACTAATTTAGAACGTAACAGTATTGAATTAAAGTGGTCCCCAGATAGTAATTGGATTGCCTATCAGAAATCAGCGTCTAATAACTTTAGACAAATTTATATCTACTCAATTGAAAAAGATATCACCAAACCAATTACAGATGCGTTTGCAGATTCCTTCTCACCTGCTTGGGATTTAAATAAAAAACAACTTTACTTTTTAGCCAGTACAGACGTAGCTCTTGCTTCTGGTTGGGCGAATACAAGTTCTATGACGGCCAATCCTGCCTATGCTGCATATGTTATTAATTTGGATGCTAATGATGATTCTCCTTTTAAACCGAAAAGTGATGAAGAAGACATTAAAAATGAGGGTGAAGAGAGACCTGATGACAAGAAAGAGGATAAAGATTCCAAAGAGAAAAAGGAAGATGACCATAAAGCAATGCATATCGATTTTGAAAATATTGGTCGCCGTACACTAGCATTACCAATACCTACAAGAAATTATGGATATATCATTGCTGGTCCAAAAGGATCCATGTTTATTTCAGAATATGTCCCAAATGATAGAGGAGCACTACTTCATAAATTTGATCTTGAAAAACAAGAAAACAAAGAATTTACACCTGGTGTGCGTTCGGTTTCGGTTACCACAAATGGAGAACATATGTTAGCTCAGATTAATGGTGATTGGCAAGTAATCAGCACCAAAGGAGGAGATGCCAAAGGAGGCAAACGCCTTAAAGTTAATTTACAAATGAATTTAGATCGTTCTGCAGAATGGGAACAAATGTTTGAAGAAGCTTGGAGATACGAACGCGATTATTTTTACGATCCAAATATGCATGGTCGTGACTGGAATGTTGTTTACAAACGTTACGCTCCATTGGTTCCGTTTATAAAGCATCGTGCCGATTTATATTACATTTTAGATCAGGTAAATGGTGAATTATCTGTTGGTCATAGTTTTGTTAGAGGAGGCGATTATCCAGATATTGAAAGATCTACAACAGGTTTATTAGGTGCTGATATGAGTACCGACAAAAACCACTGGAAAATCGATCGTATTTTTACTACTGAAAGTTGGAATCCAGGTTTAACTGGTCCTCTAGATGCCCCTGGATTAAACATAAAAGAGGGCCAGTATATTGTAGGTATTAATGGAAAGGAAATTAAAGCCGATACTAATTTTTATGAATATTTAGATGGTACTTCAGGAAAACAAACCATTCTTCATATTAATGATAAACCTGAATTTAAAGGCAACTGGAAAGAAATTGTTGAACCTATTTCTAATGAAAACTCGTTAAGACAACGCACTTGGGTTGAGGACAACCGTAGATTGGTAGACAAATTATCGAATGGTCGTTTAGGATATATTTGGGTTCCAAATACCGGAGGTCCTGGTTTTGTGTCTTTCAATAGATATTACTTTGCACAACAAGATAAAGAAGGAGCTGTTATTGACGAACGTTTTAATGGTGGTGGTTTATTAGATGATTATATGGTAGATTTAATGACACGTAGCTTAAGAGCTGGCTTAACTAATGAAGTACCAAATGGTAAACCGTTAACACTTCCGGCTGGTATATTAGGTCCAAAAGTGTTATTAATTAATGAACTTGCGGGTTCTGGTGGAGATTTCTTCCCATGGGTATTTAGACAGCAAAATGTTGGTAAATTAATTGGTATGACAACTTGGGGAGGTTTAGTAAAATCCTCAACGCATTATGCTTTAATTGATGGAGGCTCATTAACGTCACCAGACAATGCTGTGTTTGACCCTATAAATAACAAATGGATTGCAGAGAATGAAGGAGTGGCGCCTGATATTGAAGTTAGACAAGATGCAAAAGCATTATCTATCGGAAAAGATCCACAGCTTGAAAAAGCCATCGAAGAATTAATGAAACAATTAAGTATTAAAAAAGAGGTTAAAATTCCTCCGTTTCCTCAACCAGCAAAGGGAAATTAACACATAACAGGTTTAGATATAGTAATGGTATTTGCCGTAATCCTTTTTTCAAGATTAGAAGTGCGGCTCGTATTTAAGTATATTCAAATGAAGAAGGAAGATAAAGATGAAACGTGATAAGACAAAGCAACAGACAATTTAAGACCCGATCTTTCCTGTAAAATGATTCACTTTAGGATTCATAGGATTACCTGTTGTGCGTCTATTAATTGCTATTTGCCCACAATGCCAAATTGAATCCGCTATTGGACCATTAATTTGATTCCAAAACGGGATTTCACGGTCACCAAAAATAATTTTGTATTGTGAAATATCTTTACTCGTTCTTAAAATATCTGCAGCAGTTTTTAAGTTGTGTAAGGTTTTAGATCTCAATTCTGTATAAGACAGATTCTCTTTAACCTTGCTGTTTGATTGCTTTAAAGTTGAATTTACAATAGTATTAGACAAACTATAAATATGAATTATAGTTTCTTCGGTTGATTTACCTTCTTGATTAGCCCTAAACGCTAAATCTTTAGACGTTAAACTATCTGTAGCCCAGTAAAACCGAAATCCTAAGGCATCAACCATACGCGCTGCCATAGTGCCTGCTGTAAACTCTTCTGGTGCTTTAGGTAATTCATAATACGGAAGGTCATCGTTATTTTGAGCGTCACTAAACATTGGGGCTATAATATTACAAATTAATAGAATTCTTATAATCAGAATATTCATCCTATTCATTTTCGAGTTGATGCTTATAAGAATCTATATTCGCTTTCTGACTATCTGGTAATTCTGGCTCCTGAATATCGGTATATTCCTTAAGTGTATCGTAAAGAATCTTTGCTACGATATATCTCGCTGTTGGTTTGTCGTCTGCAGGAAGATTATACCAAGGTGCATGAGGCTTAGACGTTTTATTAATCGCATCTTCATAACACGTTTGGTAAGTATCCCAATGCTCACGCTCGTCTAGATCGTCTGGCGAGAATTTCCAATTTTTATTAGGCTTATTTAAACGTCTTAATAATCTATTCTTTTGCTCTTCTTTTGAAAGATTCAGAAAGAATTTAAAAATGATGGTACCGTTGTCTGCGATATGCTTTTCAAAGTTATTTATTTGATTGAATCGTTTTTCCCAAAAGGTATCATCAACATCTTTTAGCGATGTTACATTCGGAATATTCTCGTACATTAGATATTCAGGATGTACTCTTGTAACCAATACATTTTCGTAATGTGTTCTATTAAAAATGCCAAACTTACCTCTTGCAGGTAAAGCTCTGACATGTCTCCAAAGATAATCGTGTTTTAATTCTAAATCTGTAGGTTTTTTAAAACTATGAGCAACAATTCCCCTAACATTAAACTCTTTAAAAACTTCGCGAATCAAACTATCTTTACCAGCTGTATCCATACCTTGAATACAAAAAAGCACAGCATATTTTCCATGCGCATACATTCGGTTTTGGATGTCTGCTAAATCGCGACTGACTTTTCTTAATTCCTTTTCTATTTTCTTTTCACTTGCATCTAAATCGAATGTTGTTGGCAAATCTTTAATATTGATTTGAGATGAAATTTCGAAATCGTCTATCTTGATATCTTTCATAATAATTAGGTTTTATTTTGAAGCAAAAGCTTTGACATCACTTTCACTTACTTCACTTCCACCTAAAATAATAAGGCGTTCTACCACATTACGTAATTCACGTATGTTACCTGTCCAATCATAATTCTGAAGTAACTTAATGGCTTTATCTGAAAATGATTTCTGAGCAGTTCCGTGTTCAATAGAAATCTTTTCTGAGAAATAATTGATTAATAATGGAATATCTACTCGCCTATCATTTAAAGAAGGTACTTCTATTAAAATCACCGCTAATCTGTGGTATAAATCTTCTCTGAAGTTGCCCTCTTCAATTTCTTTTTTAAGATTTTTATTGGTCGCTGCCACTACTCTAACATTCACTTTAATGTCTTTATCACTTCCAACACGTTGAATGCGACTTTCTTGTAAGGCACGCAATACTTTGGCTTGAGCGGATAAACTCATATCACCTATTTCATCTAGGAATATGGTACCTCCATTAGCCGCTTCAAACTTCCCTGCTCTATCTTTTGCTGCAGATGTAAAAGCCCCTTTTACGTGTCCAAACAACTCACTTTCAATTAATTCTGAAGGAATTGCCGCACAATTAACTTCTATCATTGGGCCTTTAGAGCGCTCACTTTTTTGATGTAACCAATGTGCAACAAGCTCTTTTCCTGTTCCATTTGGTCCTGTAATTAATACACGAGCATCTGTTGGCGCCACTTTATCAATCATGTCTTTAATACGTTCTACACCTTCACTCTCACCAATCATCTCGTAGTTTTTGCTTACTTTTTTCTTAAGCATTTTATTCTCTACCACAAGTTCTTTTCTATCTAAAGCAATACGAACCGTATTTAATAATCGATTTAAATCTGGCGGTTTAGAAATGTAGTCAAAAGCACCTAAACGCATGGTATTTACAGCTGTATCTAAGTCACCGTGACCAGAAATCATTACCATTGGTGTTTCTGGTTTAATCTTTTTAACAGCTTCTAATACTTCAACCCCATCCATTTTTGGCATTTTAATATCACAAAGCACTAAATCGTAATCCTCTTTTTTAATTTTTTCAATTCCAACTAAACCATCTTCTGCTTCTTCAACTTGGTAGGTACTATTTTCCTCAGAAAGTATTTTTACCAATACACGTCGTATAGCAGCCTCATCTTCAATTATTAATATTTTTGGCATAATTTTATTTTTTTCGAATATGGTTTTAACACTTGAAACTCATGCTATGATTCAAACTACATTGTATTTTGAATCGTGTAAAATCATAAACCTATTTTATTTTTGAATAATATGTATGTCGCGTTGCGGAAACGGAATAGACACGTTATTTTCTCTAAACAACCGATCTATTTCAAATCTAATTTCACTTTTAGGAAACTGTGCTTTAAAACTATCTGCTAATGTAAATGACACCTTAAAATCTAAAGAACTGTCACCGAAATTTGTAAAAACAACTCCTGGTTCTGGTTCGGAAAGCACACTCTTATTTGTACTTGCAGCCTGTAATAACAGTTTCTTTACTAATTGCACATCACTTCCATAAGCGACACCAACCTCAACGCTTTCACGAGTTGTAGTTCCGTTTTGCGTCCAGTTATACAAACTGTTTTCTAAATACAAGTGATTAGGAATTATTAAAACTTTATTATCAATAGTAACAGCCCTTGTGGTTCGTAATTTAATTTCATCTACTCTGCCGACTTTACCATCTATTTCAATAATATCACCAACATGTACGGATTGATCAATTAGTATAAAAACTCCAGAAATAATATCTTGAAACAAGGTTTGTAATGCTAAACCAATCCCGATTAAAAGTGCTGCTGAAGCTGCAAAAACTGCTGTTACATTAACACCTACGCTGTTCAACGTTATTAAGAGTATAATAATATATACAAGCCATCTGAAATACCCATAAACAACACCAAATTTACCCTTGTTCTCTTCAGGCACCTTTCGGGTCATGATTTTTAAAACTATTCTTAAGGCAATAGTAGTAACAAAAATGACGGTAATGATAATTAGAATATCAAAAATTGAAATACTAATATCTGTACCAAGATTTACGTGTAACCCGAGGAAATCCACTATAGTCTGCCAAGCACCACTCTCTGTTATTTTATCTTCTATTTCACTTAAATCTTGCTCCATTATCTAATACTTCAACCATTTAAAAAGTTCCTTATACGTTGGTTTTTTACCATACATTAAAATACCAACACGATATATTTTAGCTGCAAACCATACTGCAAAGATAAACGTCCCTATAAGAAGTAACAGAGATAAACCTTGTTGCCATAATGGAACACCAAACGGAATTCGCATTAACATAACCACAGGAGACGTAAATGGAATAAACGAAAATACCGTTGAAATCGTACCGTGCGGATCTTCAATAACCGTAAATACACCGACATAAACCGCTAAAATTAACGGCATTAGAATTGGCAACATAAATTGTTGCGTATCCGTTTCATTATCTACTGCCGCACCAATAGCTGCATAAAGCGAACTGTAAAGCAAATAACCGCCAATAAAAAAGAATAAAAACGCTATAATAAGATTCGTTAACGGTAAGTTGCTTATTGCTGTAATTAAGTTTTCAGCCATCGCTTGCGTACCATCTGCTTGCATAGCTTGGTTCATCATTTCTTGCTGTGGTGTTTGTACTTGTGTTAAATCGATACCAAAAATGGCAGAAACAACAACCAACAAAACACCGCCCAAAATAACCCAAATTACAAATTGTGTAATACCGGCTAATGATGTCCCTATAATTTTCCCCATCATTAATTGAATAGGTTTTACAGAGGATATAATAACTTCGATAATTCTGCTTGTTTTTTCTTCTATAACACTACGCATAATCATGTTACCATAAATAACAATAAACATAAATAGTAAATAACCGGCAGCCCCACCAAATGCAAGTTTTACAACATTATCTATTTTAGAACTCTTTTCTCCTTCAAAACTTTCTTGTCCAATTTCAATATCTGTTTGAGAGGCTTCAATTTGTGCTAAAGAAACTCCATCTAATTCAAGTTTCTTTTCTTTTAGTCGTTTTTCAATCTGTAGCTCTAAACCTGAGATGACACTTAAAGAAGGTGATTCTTCAGAATAAAATTTTACATTACCTGAAACATCATCAAGAGAACTGGCTTTACCAATATATAATAAACCATAATCTTCTTTTTCTTTAACCAAAGCAATGGCATCGTCTAGACTTAACCCGTTTAAGTTAGTGTATGTGGTGAACTCTGTATTTTGAAATACTTCTTCTAAGTAACCTGTATCATCTAAAATAGAAATGGTACGTTCCTTATCGTTATTCAATTGCGATAAATAGGCCACTACTGCAAAAAGCGCAATCATTATTAACGGACTTAAAAACGTCATTACAATAAATGATTTGTTTTTCACTTTTGTAAAGTACTCACGTTTTATAATTAATGGTAAATGATTCATTATTGGTTGTTTTTTACAGTTTGAATAAAAATATCGCTAGCAGAAGGTATCACTTCTACAAAGTGATGCACCTGAGCTTTTGAGGTTAAAAATGACAGTAAATCATTAGGAGATGTTTGTTCATTTATTTTAATATTCAACTTAATATCATCATTTAAGTTTCTGAAAGTTGCTGGAAGCACTTCAAATTTATCTTGAATTTCAGAAATCACTTTTGCTCTATCTAAGGATTCTAATCCCACCTCAAAAGTGTTTGTTTTATATTGACGTTTTATATCGTTTAATTTTCCGTCTAAGACTTTATTCGACTTATGAATTAAGGCGATATGGTCGCATAATTCCTCAACAGATTCCATGCGGTGAGTTGAAAAAATTACTGTAGCTCCTTCGTCTCTTAACTGTAAGATTTCATCTTTAATTAGATTAGCATTAATAGGATCAAAACCAGAAAAAGGTTCATCAAAAATCAATAATTTTGGTTGGTGAAGCACAGTTACAATGAATTGTATTTTTTGGGCTTGACCTTTACTTAATTCTTGGATCTTTTTATTCCACCAATCTCCTATCTCTAATTTATCGAACCAATATTTTAATCTTGCTTTTGCTTCAGTTTTCGTTAATCCTTTTAACTGCGCTAGATACAAACATTGTTCACCTACTTTCATAGATTTATACAACCCACGTTCTTCTGGCAAATAACCAATATCTCTAACGTGCTCTGGCTTTAGCGGCTGACCATCTAATAGCACAGCACCTTCATCTGGCATGGTAATTTGGTTAATTATACGGATCAATGTGGTTTTACCTGCGCCGTTTGGGCCAAGTAAACCAAAGATGCTACCTTTTGGTACAGCAATAGATACTTGATTTAGTGCTTTAAAATCTCCGAAACTTTTTGAGACGGAATTAGCAACTAATAAGTCATTCATATGAAACTAAATTTTTAGGATATGGTTATTACGTAAATATATTAAATGTTATAGATTCTAAAATAAGAATATGTTACTATTTCGGTAATTATAGTATATTTCTTTAACTAGTTTGAAAAGTAAGCTTCAGACTGCAACAAATTTTAATAAATCTAAAGAATTTTAAAGACATATGAGAACGTCACAATTGCTTTTACGAAAGCTTCTAAGTGCAAGACAACATTAAATAAGACTCAAAACCAACTCATTAGGTCATAAAAAACAAAACCCACCCTTATGGTTAGACAAGGATGGGAAAAAATTGCTATGAAAAAGAAAAATTACCGCTAATTAGATTAGCGATAAATCAAATATACTAATTTTTATTAAATAGGCTCCCTTTATGAAAACATATCTTTTACCTTTTCAAAAAAAGATTTATCCGAGCTTTCTGGTTTAGGTTCAAAATGCTCGTCATCCTTCATACTTTCAAAAAATGTTTTTTGCTTTTTGCTTAAAGTCTTTGGTGTCCAAACGTTTACATGAACCAACAAATCACCTTTACCATAACCATTAATACTAGGAATACCTTTACCTCGTAATCTTAAAATTTTACCAGACTGCACGCCAGGTTCAATTTTTATTCTCACTTTTCCTGTTACGGTATCTATTTCTTTAGAGTTTCCTAAAACCGCATCTGGCAAACTTACATACATATCATAATGTAAGTTATCACCTTCGCGTTTTAAGGTTGCGTGCTCTTCTTCTTGTATTGCGACCAACAAATCACCTGCAACACCATTACCTGGTGCATCATTACCTTTTCCTGTAACTTTAAGCTGCATACCATCTACAACACCTGCTGGAATTTTAACAGTAACGGTTTCATCAGAAACTTTTAACCCATGTGCATCTGCATCTGCCGGTTTTTTGTCAATAGTTTGACCTGCCCCACCACAAGTTGGACACGCCGCAGCCGTTTGCATACGACCTAAAATAGTATTGGTAACTCTAGTAACCTGACCTGCACCATTACAAGTAGCACATGTTTTATATGTTGTGCCTGGTGCTTGTATTTTACGTTTTACTTTAATCTTCTTTTCAACTCCATTAGCTACATCTTCTAGAGATAATGTCACACGAATACGCAAATTGCTACCTTTAACAACACGTTGTCTTCCGCCACCACCGAAGCCACTAAATCCGCCTCCACCTCCGAAGCCTCCGCCTCCAAAGATATCGCCAAATTGACTGAAGATGTCGTCCATATTCATGCCACCTCCGCCAAAGCCTCCGCCTCCGCTGCCATCAAAGGCTTGGTGACCAAATTGGTCGTAACGTGCTTTTTTGTCAGCATTACTTAAAACCTCATATGCTTCTGCCGCTTTTTTAAACTTCTCTTCGGCTTCCGTATCATCAGGATTTTTATCTGGATGATATTTTAATGCCATTTTTCGATAAGCTTTTTTTACTTCAGCTTCAGTTGCTCCTTTACTTATTCCTAATATGTCGTAATAATCTTCTTTCATCAACTACTTAATTCTTAATTTTCACAGAAACGTGCAAATTCGTATTTCAATATTATTGTCCGATTACCACCTTTGGGAAACGAATAACTTTTTCTCCTAATTTATAACCGCGCTCAACGACATCAATGATTTTTCCTTTAAGATCATCAGTTGGTGCCGGAATTTGTGTTACAGCCTCGTGGTTATCTGCATTGAAGGCATCTCCTTGTCTTACATCTATTTTAGATAAACCTTTTTGCTCTAAGGTATTCTGTAATTTGTTATAAATTAACAAGACTCCCTTTCTTAATTCTTCAGCTTCTTTGTCGTCTTCAATATGCGACAAAGCACGTTCAAAATCATCTAGAATTGGCAACATTGCCACTACTACATCTTGACTTGCTGTTTTAAATAATTCGATACGTTCTTTAGTTGTTCGCTTTTTATAGTTTTCAAACTCAGCAAACAAACGCATGAATTTATCTTTCTCTGCAACCAATTGATCCTGTAATTGTTCTTCTGGAGATTTTAGTGCTTCCTGTTGTGTTTCAACATCGCCTTCTGCTGTACTTGTTGCTTGATCCTCTACTTGTGGATCTTCAACTTTATTGTTTTTATCTTTTTTACTCATTTTGAGTTCTTTTTTTACTTTCAATTAGATTGGCAAAAGTACTGCCATTATTACGAAAATGTCAAAATGTCATTAACATTTTTTTATCATACTTTAAAGGCAGTATTTCATATCTTTGTTTTATCAACTCAAATAAAAACACTAAATATGAAATCAAATTTTTTTAAGTTTTTTACGCTAATTGCACTAATTACATTTTCAAGTTGTGGAGACAAAGCCAAAGAAGCCGATACCACAAAGGCTAAAGATGCACCAGTTGCTGAATCTAGTTCTGTTAATTATGCTGTAGATACAGATAAATCTACAATTGAATGGAAAGGTTTTAAACCAACCGGTACTCATAATGGTATAATTGCCTTAAGCGCTGGTAAATTAAGTGTTATTGATGGCGCTGTTAAATATGGGAAATTCGTTGTTGACATGAACAGTATTGTGGTTAACGACATTCCTGTTGAAGAAGAAGATAATGCAAAACTAACTGGTCACCTTATGAGTGCCGATTTTTTTAATGTTGAATCGCACCCTACTGCAAAATTTGAAGTTACTGGGATGGAAACTAAAGAAGGAAAATCTATGCTTTCTGGTAATTTAACGATTAAGGAAACGACAAATAATATCAGTTTTCCTGTAGCAGTTTCTTTAAATGAAGACACCGTGACATTAACAAGTGAAGCATTTACAATAGACCGTTCTAAATGGAATATTAAATATGGTTCAAAATCATTTTTTGATGACCTAGGTGATCAATTCATTAATGATGATATTGAATTGAAAATTACCTTAACAGCAAACAAAGCATAAAAGGAACTTATTTTATTACGAAGAGCAGCCATTGTAATGGCTGCTTTTTTTTTGCTTGATAGTGGCATAGCTTTAAAATAGCACACGCGTCGATGTCACCTCTATAATTAAAAATTGAATATCTTAAACAAAAAAATCCCCATAAAGAGGATTTTTAATAAAAGTTGACTTTCATAATTCCCTAAAACTAGTAGTGCCAACTCATGTTATCAATAAATAATTATTGCTTTATAGAAAGTGCCAAAAAAACAAGGAGCATTTTCACAATAGCAAGTTCTGATTAATAGCATTGTAAACTTACAAAACACTATAAACTAAAAAAATACCCAATAATGGGTATTTTTAATTTATTTTCTTCAAATATTATCTATATAACGGAATCTTTAATCCTACATAAACATCTGTAGTCTTAGAACTATCAGATAAAAGATTGGTAAAAACAGACCCAGAACCTACGGTTAATGGTCCTAAACGAATACCTCCGCCAAAAGACACATCATCATATTGCCTGTAGCTAAGTGGCGCATAAAAGCTAAACCATTTAGTTTCTAATCTAGGAGCCACAGTTACGGTATTAAGAGCTGAAGTACTCAATTCTGATCCTTTTTTCACCATAGATAAATCTGCCTGTGCACTCACAAACCATTTCTTTGTCAATCTATAATCTACAAGTAAATGTAGCGCAGTTGGCAAGTTTATTTTTGCGGACTCATTAGTTTCTGTATTTGCATAGTTAGAATCTAAAAAATCTTCTGTATCGTCATCAAAATCATCCGTATTTACAGTAGCATTTAAATCGTAACGGGTAACTGTGGCGTTATCATAATTAATAGCACCAATATCTGTTACCGAAATACCTATTTTTAATTTATAAGGATCCTTATAAGTAGGCAAATTATCATTCTCACGATCCGTATACCATTGGTATGTAAAACCAAGATCTAAACCAAAACCAGAAGTAAGATTACTAAAATCGATATCATCGTCATCAAAATCTTGACTTGTTCCATAGTTTAATTGCCCGCTAGTTGTTAATGTTTCTGAAGGATTATCATAATCCCCAGCTAAAACAGGACTGCTCATAAACATACTACCTGCACCCTGAAGATACTTTAACGTAACCCCTCCTTTTAAGACATGGTTGGGTTTCTCCATAAGTATTCTTCCATAAGCGACTCCTATCTCTGCCCAAGCATGTACGGTACCATTTAAGTCTTTAGAATCAAATCTAAAACTATCATCTGAATCGAAGTCATCTGCAATGGCTTCATAAAGTTCACCATTTATATTGTTAATATTAAAGTTTGCTCTTGCTCTAGTTACAATACCAATACTACTCTTATTAGTAAGGTTGAACATAAACGACGGAAGTACAATATCTGCATTTAAAAAAAAGTTATTGGCGTTACTTGGGAATTTTTTAGTGTCGTCTTCAAAATCAAAACTACCATCAGAGTTCATAATATCGTTGACATTAATCCCAAAATAATCACTACCTCCAAAGACACTACCTGATACTAAGTTAACATCAGCTCTTAGGCCAGAACCCACAATACTCGATGGATTATAAATAACCCCCTGTATACCGGAATAATTATCGATAGAATGGCCAACATAGCTTTGACCAAAGGATAAATTAAGGATTAAAAGAAAAAGAAATAGGTTGAATAGTTTAATAGATTTCATAATAAATTAAGATTGGTTAATAGCGAAGTTAAAATTTTAATTGATTTTTTTTCTAGATATATTACCTTTTTCAAAGGTTAAAATTTTATACTTATCATTACATCCCCAAAACTGGGTATATTTTTGCTTTTACATTCAAATCAATACATTTCAGAACCTTAAAATTTATACTTCTTTTCTAAGGCATAGCGCATTAATTCACCTTTACCTTGAAGTCCTAGAATCCGAATCATGTTTTTACGATGCGTTTCAACCGTATGTATACCTATAAAAAGTTCATCTGCAATTTCACGAGACGTTTTACCTTGTGCTACGAAATTTAAGATTTCAACTTGTCGTTTGGTCAATATGCTCTTAGCGCTTTTATTAGTGTCGTTTTTTGCCTCTATTTCAATATTAGCATCAAAATAAGTATTACCATTATACACGGCTCGTATGGCTTTTAAGACTTCCTCTAAAGGTGAGTTTTTCAATAAATAACCAGAAGCTCCAGCGTCTAACATTTGCTTAACAGCATCCTTTTGATCGAACATTGTAAAGCCTAATATTTTTGTCTGAGGTAATTCTTTTTTTATCTTTTTTGCAGCTGTAATACCATCCATTTTTGGCATTCTTATATCTGTAATTACAACACTTGGTTGCTTTAGACGTACTAAATCTAAAAGTGCTTCACCATCATTTGCTGTACCTACAATTGTAATATCCTCTTCGTATTCTAAAAGTAATTTTATACCATCTATAAAAGATTGATGGTCTTCAGCTATAGCTACTGTTATCATAATGGTAAATCGATTATTACTGTTGTTCCTTTACTTATCTCTGATTCAATGGTGAATTTCCCATCTAAAGACTCCACACGCTTGTCGATACTAGTAATTCCCATTCCTGGTTTTGTTTTTGAGAGTTGTTTTGGGTTAAAACCTACTCCATTATCTTCGACCATAATATTGAGATTATCAGAATGATTAGTAATATGAATCACTCCTTGAGTTGCTTTTGCGTGCTTTATAATATTAGTTACTAATTCTTGAATAATTCTAAAAATTGAAATTTCTAAGGAATTATCTAAGCGCTGTTCTAAACCAAAGCTCTGAACTTCAAATTCCAATCCGTTTATTCCTGAAGCATTTTTTGCTAGTTTTTCTACAGCCGGAAGCAAACCATTTTTTGCAATGACACCAGAATTTTTTAGATGCGCCATTGCGCGAATTTCAACATATGCATTTTCTAATAATGTGCTAATTTTTTTTGTTAGCTCTTCTGAATCTTCAACATCATTTTGATGTTTTACAAAATAATCAAATTGTAATTTAGCTGCGGCTAAAGTAGCACCAACACTATCGTGTAAGTCAGCGGCCAAACGGTGACGTTCCTTTTCCTGACCTTCAATCATGGCATCAATTGTAGATAATTCTAAATCTTTAAGAATTTTTTCTTTTTCATCAATTTCATCTTGACGTTCTTGTTCTGCCTTATATTGTTTCTGCTTTATATTTCTATACACTAAAAAAGCGATAATTGAAAGCACAGCTAAACTCACGCCCCAAGCCAAAAACAGATTCGCTTTCTCATTTTGATGCGTTATTCTTGTTTTTAGTGTCTCGTTTATATGAATAAGACTGTCTTTTGTTCGGTGATTATCAATTTTTATTTTCTCTAATATTCTTACAGCACTAATATCATCTATAGTCGTTTTAGTATCTTGTCTTAAATTTTGATATTTTATGGTTAAATCAAACTCTCTTTTTCCTTTATAAGCTTCAAAAAGAAAAAAGTAAGCACCATCAATCATTTCATTGCTCGATAACTTTTGACCATAATCTAGCAGTTTATTCGCCGTAATTATAATCTTGTCATAATCCTTTTGTTTAAAATAACTAGAACACAGCGTGCGATAGGCATGAGCTAACGTATTAATATTACCCATAGAATCGCCAATTTCTATAGCTTTGTCTATAGTCTTTTTTGCTCGCTTATAATCTTTTTTCTGAATATAGGAATCACTAATATTAATTAAAGCTAAAGCTTCATTTCTTTTGTTTTTAATCGCTTTAGACAGCTTTAAACTTTCTTGATAATAGTCTAATGCTTTATCCGATTTGTAACGCCAATTATAGATGTTTCCAATATTAACTAAAGATTGAGAAATTAAAATAGTATCATTTATTTCTTTACTAAGCGCTAATGATCTCTCGTAATACGCTTTGGCTTCATCGAGATTAAAGACTTTTCTGTAAGAAACACCCAAGCCATTAATAGCTTTTGCTTGCCCTCTCTTATCATTCAATTCCTCATAAAGTTTTAAACTCAACCCAAAGTGCTTTGAGGCCGTCGTATTATCACCAAAAGTATGTTCTATTTCTCCTAAGAGTATGAGTGCATCTGCTTTATGTTTTTTTAACTGATGCGATTCTGTAAAATCCATTAAACGTAATGCCATCGCATAAGCACTGTCTGTTTTACTTTCAAAATAATTTTTATAAATAAATTCTCTGTAAGCACTAGCTCTTGTAGTATCCGCTAGTTTGGTGTTTTCCCAGATTACAAATAAAGAATCTTGTTGTTTTTGACTAAAACATAGCAATGGTAATAGTATAAAACAGAGTATAATCGTAAAATTTGTAGTCATGTATTTTATTACCATAAAATCTCAAAGGTTTTAGAAATATATAATTTCAAAATTACATTTTTATGTAAAAAAGATTTAACAAGTCAAAGATGCAAAGTAAAAGCACACCAAAACATACCTAATAAAAGGTATATTTCTGAAAATAAGCGATAAAATTTGAATTGTAAACTAATCTCTAGACAAAAAGACTAAAAAACAGATGATTACATAAAAATATACTTAATTGATGCAATCATACCTATGAAACCAATAAAAGCAATAAGCACCCAGATGGTACCTTTGTAATGCTTCTTATGAAGTTGAAGATCTTTACGGTACTGAAATGCAATCACAATTACAAATGCAATAAAAAATAATATTCCAAAAATCAATTGACCAGTACTAAACATCTTCTTATTTTTATGCAAAAATAAGGATTAAAACCACAACTATGCAAGACAAAATTAATGCGGTAAAAGCGTTTCATACGGCTTTCAAAATAGGACATCGCGAAACACCAAAAGCAGACTTAGGAATTGATAAAAACATGCTACGCTATAAGTTAATGCGCGAAGAGAATGAAGAATACCTTGAAGCGGCAAATGACAATGACTTAGTTGAAGTTGCGGATGCTTTAGGTGATATGCTCTATATTTTGTGTGGTACTATTATAGAACACGGTATGCAACACAAAATAGAAGAAGTATTTGAAGAAATACAACGTAGTAACATGAGTAAACTAGGTGAAGACGGTGAACCTATTTATCGTGAAGATGGCAAAGTTTTAAAAGGCCCTAATTACTTTAAACCACATATTAAAGACATTTTAGAATCATAAAAAAAAGCAGCCATTTGGCTGCTTTTTTTATATAGTATTACACTTTTATTTTACTTCATGTCTCCAACCATGCTTATCATCAGATAAATTGTGTTGAATATTTAATAAGGTCTGTTTAAATAATTTAGCATAAGAATCTTCAGCGTCAACACCAGAAATTTCAAATAACTCATCTTGATGCTCAAATGCTGAAATCGGACTAATAACTGCAGCAGTTCCGGCTCCAAAGATTTCTTTAAGACTACCATCTTTCGCTGCCTCTTTTATTTCCGCAACGGTTACTGCTCTTACGTCACAAGTAATTCCTAAATCTTCAGCGAGTTGAATGATACTTTTACGTGTAACACCATCTAAAATCCTATCGCTTGTAGGTGCTGTAATCAAGGTATCATTTACTCTAAAAAACACATTCATTGTTCCGGCTTCTTCAAGAAGTGTATGCGTGTCTGCATCCGTCCAAACGACTTGCTGAAACCCTTTTTTCTGTGCTAAACTTGTCGGATAAAACTGAGCAGCATAATTACCTGCGGCTTTAGCAGCGCCAACACCACCATTGGCAGAACGACTATAATGATCGGCGATTAAAACACGAACTGCTGAGTTGTAATACGATTTTGCAGGCGAACAAATAATCATAAAACGATACGAATTTGCAGGAGACGCAGAAATCGCTGGTTCCGTTGCAATTACGAATGGTCTTAAATATAATGAGTTACCGACTCCTGATTGTATCCAATCATTATCTAATTTCAATAAAGCCTCTAAACCTTCAAAAAAATAATTTTCAGGAAACGCAGGCATTGCCAAACGACCAGATGATTTATTAATTCTTTCAAAATTTTGTTTTGGTCTAAATAGAAAAACCTTTCCATCGTCATCTTTATAGGCTTTCATCCCCTCAAACACTGCTTGCCCATAATGAAACACACGAGCAGAAGGCTCAAAAGTCATGGCTTGGTAAGGCATAATTTTTGGATCTTGCCATTTCCCATCTTCATAATCACACACAAACATGTGATCTGTAAACACACGACCAAAGTCTAAGTTACTAAAATCTACAGTATTAATTTTAGAAGTTTCAGATGTTTCAACGCTGATTTTATCGGTATGATTGGCCATAATTATATGTGATTTTAAAACAAAAGTACATAATCAGTACGGTTAATAAAAGGTTATATTCCGTTAAATTGACTAAATTTGTAATTATATAGTAATTCAAATCAAAACCTATTAATAATGAAAAAAATCATTTTACTTTTTGCAATTAGCTTATTTGCTTTGTCTTGCAAAGACGATTCTAAAACTACAGAAGTTAAGATTGAAGAAGCAAAACAAGAAATTGCTTATGCTTCTTTCGGCGAAGAAATTAATGATACAGATGCTCTAACTTCTGAACGTATGATGGAGCAATATAAAACCTTAAAAACTGGTGATACTATTACCTCTAAAGTGAAAGGAAAAATCATTGAAGTATGTTCTAAAAAAGGGTGTTGGATGACCTTAGATATGGGTGAAGACAACCAAGTGATGGTAAAATTTAAAGATTACGGTTTTTTTATGCCTTTAAATGCTGAAGGTGATGTTGTAATGAACGGAAAAGCTTATGTTTCTGAAACGTCTATTGAAGAATTAAGACATTACGCAGAAGATGCTGGTAAGACTGCAGAAGAAGTTGCTGCGATTACAGATCCTAAATTTGAATATGGTTTTGAAGCTGATGGAGTTTTACTTAAACAATAAACTTTTAAGCATAGTTATTCTTTCATTTTCAATGCTTGTTAGCTGTAAAAATGAAGAAAAAGCATCTAATGAACCGACAAAGAAGGCTGTTGTATACGACATGTATCAACCTTCTGAAATGGCTGGTTTTATGAATGCTATGTACGCTTACAATCAACAATTAAAAGCACAAATTGTCGCTGGTGAAACGCCGACTAACTTACCGTTAGATTTATTAAAACTGCATTCTGCGGAAATGACAGATGGTAAATCTAGGACTCAGAATTGGGAGAGTTTTGTAAACGTTTTTATTAAATCGCAAGAAGCGGTAGTAGATACACTTTCTAATGCTGAATTAAAGATTAGATATAATGCAGCAATAAATAATTGTTTAAGCTGCCACAAAACGGAATGTACAGGCCCAATTCCAAAGATTAAAAGACTACTGATTCAGTAAAAAAAGATATAAGATCGCTTACTTCGACTTCGCTCAGCACAAGTCGCTTTTAGAATCAAGACTTGATTCTAGCAAAATGACAAACAGATGTATTTTTATTTAAACTGAAATATTTGGTTCAAAGAAAATCAGATGCATCATGTGACAAAAACCGAATAGCCAAAAACATTTGAAAAGACATATAATTACCACATCCGATGGTTCTAAAACCATTCAAATAGAAGAATGGAACGAGCAATACCATTCTATTCATGGTGCCATACAAGAAGCAAATCATGTATTTATGAAACATGGTTTACATTTTTATAATGACACTTATCATACTGAATCTAACTCTCCATCAAGTGTTTTATCAATTTTAGAAATTGGTTTTGGGACAGGTCTCAACGCTTTTTTAACTTTAGTGGAAGCTGAAAAATTAAAATTGAACATCAATTATATTGGTGTAGAAGCGTATCCTGTTCAACTAGACGAAATAAAACAACTTAATTATATTGAATTAATTTCTAAAGAACACGACACTGTTTTCGAAAAGTTACATGAAACTCCCTGGGAAGAATTATGCCAAATAACTTCGAATTTTGAATTAGAAAAACAACAAAAATTCTTCAAGGATATTGATGCCAAAGACCAATTTAACATTATTTATTTTGATGCTTTTGGTGCCCGTGTGCAACCCGATTTATGGACCGAAGATATTTTTGAAATTATGTTTAATGCTTTGAAAGAAAATGGCGTATTAGTCACCTATTCTGCAAAAGGCAGCGTAAGACGCGCTATGCAAGCTGTTGGTTTTATTGTAGAACGATTACCTGGACCTCCAGGCAAACGTGAAATGTTGAGAGCAACGAAACATTTAGTAAACGAATAGTTTATTAAATGTTGAGAGCCCAGAAAAAGGGAAAGTAACATTCAGTGAGATTCAATGCACCAAATGCTTTAAATCCTAAATTTCATTATTTAATAATCGTCACTTCGAGTGAAATTCCGTTTTTCAGAAATTTCACACTTCGACTGCGCTCAGTGGGACTATAGAGAGGCTTATTTTAAGCTAAGATTCTCAATATATTTCTAGTAAACTCGAAGCTTACACTCCAGCTGCGCCAAAAAGCGAATTGAAAAACGATACCATTTAAAAGTTTTGTTCCTCAAACGTTAAATCAAAATTAAACTCCTAACAATACCCTTTAACCTTTCGTATCTTTAAATAAAAAGAAAAATGACCGTTTTAATTACAGGAGCAACTGGGTTAATTGGACAGAAAATTGTAAACCAATGTCATTCTGCAGGAATTAACATTCATTATTTAACGACTTCCAAATCCAAATTGAGTACAGAACCCAATTACAAAGGGTTTTATTGGAATCCGGATAACAACGAGATCGATCACGACTGTTTTGAAGGTGTTACTGCCATTATAAATATGGTTGGCGCTTCTATTTCCAAACGCTGGACTGATGACTATAAAGAAGTCATTATTGAAAGTCGCACAAAAACAGCGCAACTTCTACAAGACACCATAAAAAAACATAATTATAACATTGAACACGTTGTTTCTGCGAGTGCTATTGGCATTTATCCAACGAGTTTAGTAAACTATTACGAAGAAACAAATTCTGAGATTTCAGAAACATTTTTAGGTAAAGTTGTGCATAAATGGGAAGCTGCTGTTGATGGTTTTAAAGCTTTGGGCTGTAAAGTCGCTAAAATTAGAATCGGGTTAGTTTTAGCCAAAGATGGAGGCGCATTACCACAAATTGTAAAACCAATAAAATATGGTGTTGGCGCAGCTTTTGGAAGTGGTAAACAATGGCAAAGCTGGATTCATGTTGAAGATTTAGCTTCACTTTTTGTTTATGCCGTTCAAAATAAATTTGAAGGTATTTATAATGGTGTAGCTCCAAATCCGGTAACGAATAAAGAATTGACAAAAGTTTCAGCGGAGGTTTTACATCGGCCTTTAATTTTACCAAATATTCCAAAATTTGCGATGAAACTCGTTTTAGGAGACATGCATATTCTTTTGTTTGAAAGTCAACGTGTCAGTTCTCAAAAAGTGGAAGCTGAAGGATTTAATTATACTTATGTGAATTTAAGACCTGCTTTAGACGATTTATTGGGCTAAGTAAACGTTCATCCTTCGTTTTTAAATTAGCGACTTTGTCACTTGTAATGTTTATCTAAGTGAAACTATGTGAGGCATGTAATTTTCGACCTTCGTTGATAATTATCTCAATACACTCCTCAATATCCTTTTTAGTTGTTCTGAAATTAACAATGCAGGTTCTCATACAATACTTATCATCGATAATAGCATTAGATAAAAACAATTCGCCTCCTGCTTGCAGTGTATTTACTAAGTCTTCATTTAATGTATTTAAATATTCTGCTCTTTTTTCATCCTTTACTTCAAGATTTTGTGGCATATATCTGAAGGTAGCAATACTCAAATTTTGAGTTACAGGTTCTAGTTCTGAATGCTGTGCTGCCAATTCTGCAAAATATTTTGACAAGACAATATCTTCACTTATTAATTTAACATAACCATCACGACCTATTTGTTGTAAAGCCAACCACACTTTTAAAGCTCTAAAACCTCGCGAATTTTGAAGTCCATATTCAAAGAAATTTAGAGATCCTCCTTCTTCTGTTAAACTGAAATTATAATAGTCGGGATGCGAACTATAGGTGTCAATTAAATGTTTTGGGTTTTTAACCAACGTACAACCGGCTTCTAAAGGACTGTATAACCATTTATGAGGATCTAACGCAATGGAATCGGCTTCCTCTACTCCATTAAACACCTCTTTTAGCTCAGGAATAACAGCTGCAGGAATACCATAAGCACCATCGATATGAAACCATAAATCGTGAGCTTTACAAGTCGCAGCAATAGCTTCAAGGTTATCCACAACTCCTGTACTTACATCACCAGCAGTTCCAACAACCAAGAAGGGTTGATGGCCTTGTTTTATATCATTTTTAATGCTTTGCTCTAAAGCTTCAATATTCATTTTGTTTGAAGCATCCGTCGGAATCCAACGAATAGAATTGCTACCATGCCCAAATAAAATCGCAGCTTTATCTATCCATGTATGCGTTGATTTGGAACAGTATGAAATGAGCTGTTTTGAAGTATTTGAAAGTCCATCTTCTTTGATGCTTTTTGGTGCTTTCGCTGTTCTTGCCGCTAAAAACGCGGTAAAATTTGCCATATTACCTCCACTGACTAAAACCCCACCATAGCTTGGATCTACTCCTATAAATTCGGCTAACCATTTAATGGTTTGTTTTTCTATTTCGGTGGCTATCGGACTTAAGATTTGCCCACCAACATTGGGGTTTACAGAAGCGGCTAACAAATCGGCTAAGGCACCAATTGGAGCTGCTGACGATGTTATAAATCCGAAAAATTTAGGATGACCGTTTAATAACGAATTATTAAATAATAACTTAGACGTTGATGCCAATAGTTGATCAGCTGGTACTCCTTCTTTTGGTAACGGTGAATTCCCTAATAGCTCTTGTAATTCTAAGGGTGTTTTGGTTGTTGTGACGGGTTGATTTGAAATATCATCGAGAAACTCAGAAATGGTATCAATGAGCTGATAACCCATTTTTCGAAATTCTGTTTTACTAATTTCAATTGCGTTTTCTCGCTTATCCATAATCTGATTATTTAATTGCTTCTTATTCTATTCAGAAATTACAAAACCATCACTAAGTTCTTTTTCAGATGGTCTTTCGAACCAAGTTTCCATAAAATCGAAGTTGTCTTTTGTCACTTCAAATTCAAACGTGGCACCTTTTTCTGTATTACGTTTCATCACGCGGTCTAACCTCTCGGCTTTAGAAACATCTAGAAAATGCAGCTTTACTTTGTAATTATTCATTTCAGCAAATTTCCTAAACTTTTCGCGATGTCCGAATTTAGACAATCCTAAATCTAGGATCGCATCTGTTTTTAAATGTTCTAACTGATGAATTAGATCAAGCATCATCCGTTCTGAACGTTCAATGCGTTCTAAAAACCACTCTAAACCATCCGTTTCTTTTTTATCTGGAAGAAACAACACATTATTCCACGTATCGATTGAAAACACAACACCTTTGATGTTTCTTTTGAGTTCGTTGGCGTAAGTCGTTTTTCCTGAACCTGTATTTCCTACTATGAGGTGAATCATTTTGTTTTCAACTTTTATTCAACGATTTCGTAATCGACATCTAGCTTTCGTAAGGCTCTTAAAGCAGAACCAGAATTTTTATCTGCAACCTCAATATCTACAGGATCTCCGTCTAGAAGAATCTCTGTAAGCTCATTAGATAGTGATGCATTCCCATTAGTAGAAATCTCAGTAATACAGTTGGCGATGGCTCTTTTGTCTGGCCGTTGAGCGTCGCATGATAATAGGTTTAATTTCATTGTAATGGATTAATAATTTGAATCAGAATAGCCTGATATGTGTGTTTAGGAATGGTAAAGCAACTAATTTAGTGAATAAAGACGGAATAGAACGTCTGCATGGGATTTTCTAAATAGAAAACCTTTAATAACTAACATTGACCACGACTACAATTAATGCTCTACTTCAAAAATAGTATTTCTTTCAGTTTTCTTATATAGGTTCTTTACAGCAATCTCATTGTCCGCTGTAGAACGATAGTTTTTATTATTTGGGTTTCGCAAATAGTCGAGTTGATGTGCAATCATTTTTTCAAAAGGCATCAGGAAATCCTTTGTGTCACAGTGTTCAACGTCTCCTTCTTTAAGTAAATTTAATACCGTAAGGACGGACTCAATTGTACTGAGGCAAAGTGACTCTGGTTGCTGCTTAATGATAAATTTTGATTTGATGTCATTATCAAAACTCACTCGTTTTAGGCCTTGCAAGTTCTTACTTAGTTTTAGCATTTTACGAGCACAAGGCCATGTTCCATCGAGAATGAAGAGGTGTGGATGATGTCCCACAAAAGACTTTACTTCTGAACTATCACTTACAGATAAGTTGAAGTTATCTTTCCCTGGATACAATAAAAAAGAACTATTTTTTTCATTAGCTAGTATATCATTAACGCGCTTATTATTGGTAAAATCGACGCCCACTATAATTTCTGAATTTTCAAGTTGAAGCTTCGTCATGTGTCCCGTTCCATTTTTTTCTTTCTTGTACTCTTTTGGGTGCATCAGAATAATAAAACGCGTCTTAGTATGTAACGCATGAATGTGTTTACAAATACAGGTGCTTTTAGGACTCATACAGTTGTAACAGGTTAGTCTTGTATTATTTATGTTTGCTTGCAAAGGGGATATTTCTGTTGTTCTGGGTGGTTACAAGTTGTGTTAGATTGGTTGTGTGGTAAAGCACATAATTTAGTAAATAAAAACTGAATAAAACGTCTACGAGGACTGTTGTAAGTAGGCACTAACTAGCCATGAATTACACACATTGTTGTGTACAGTTTTTATTTCAGTCGTTTTTTAATATCCATTCTCTGATGTAAAACTCTAACGATTTCCACAATCCCATTATCCACTTTTCTGTAAAAAAGGAGATGGGATTTGATTTTCGTAACTCGATAGTTTTTTCGAGTTTGTTCTGCGGATTTTCCTGTCAGGTAATTGTCCGCAATAAATTCAATTTCTGCTATTATTAAATCGTAATATCTATCTGCTTGTTCTTTAGACCATTTCTTAAGCGTATAAATCCAAATTTTATCTAAATCCTCAATCGCTTGTTGGCTTATGCGATATTTATTTTTGCTCATAAGTGTTTACGATGCAATTCTTTTAGATGCTGTTTTGGGTCAAAATTTTCAACAAATCCGCTATTTTCTCCAACTTCTAGAGCTTTAATCAGTTCTCTTTCTTTTTTTTCTTCACGTTCTAACAAACGTAATGCAGAACGAATTACTTCGCTAACCGAACCATATCTACCAGAATTTACTTCTTCTCTGATAAAATCCTCAAAATGATTTCCGAGTGATATTGATGTGTTTTTTCCCATTTTGACTATAATTTTACTCAAATATACCAAATCTTGGTAACGTAGCCAAATTGCGGAGAACGGTTTTGTGTATGGTTAGTTGCGTGGTTAAGCAACTAAGTTAGCAAACTTTTACGAACCCGTGAAAATTCCGCAGGAATTTTCGCAAGTAGAGAAGAACATAGCAATTAATTATACACAGTGTTGGCAACTGGCTTTATTTATATGTTAATCTAATTGGATTATCTTTTATTTTCATTATATAATACGGGAAGTTTTTATCCTTTTCATTCAACAAATGCAGTATAATAGCTTTGGTTTCTACACTACAATTTATTCCAAAATAAACAGCTTTTAAATTCTCCAATTTGTAATGGTAATAAGTTGGTTGCTTTCTCCAAATTCTTAATTCTTTTTCTTTTTTCCATAATTTTGCTTTTATAGAGATGTCAGATAGTAAATATTCCAAATGTTCATTTTCTCCGCTTAAGAATTTGGCTAATTTGTCCGTTCTAAATTCTGGCAATTCTTTAACGTATTGTACTTCTTGAAAATTGGAATTAATTTCTTTTTCATCAAATTCAAATTCTAAAGCAAAACCGGTGTGTCCAGAAGCATAATGAGACCACATTAAAATATCATCTACTGATTTACTTAGTGAACAAAAAGCGAATTTTTCTATTGTAGTTTTGCGTTGTTGGTTAATGAAGTTGGATATTTTATCATCATCCCATTTCAACAAATTTTGTAATGTCTGATTTTTAATGTCCAAATGCTTTTTAAAATTAGCTATTTGTTCTGCATCAAACTTTCTATCAATATAACCCAAACAATCAAAAGGGTCATTCATTTTATTAGGGTAATGGCACCATAGACCTTTTATTGATAGAGATTTATAAGAATAATTTGTATCGGGATAATATTTGTAAAGTTTCATTTTTCAGCTTGTTGCCAATTCGTTATATAATAACTTTTATTAACTATATCCTATAAATAAGTCAGGATACAGCAACTTTTATGTTGTTTTAGTTATCTTTAAATTTACTAAATATTTTCAACTTTCATATACGTAAAATCACGTACTATTTTCAACCAAAAAAGCACCAACAAAACTGTAAGTGCTTTTTCAAAATTTATGCTTTCTAAGTTTTACCTCTTTAAAACAACTTTGTAAGTTCAGCAAATTCATCAACCACTACAGTTGGCTTATAATCGGCAATATTCTCATTATAGTTATAACCATAACTCACACCAATACTGGCCATGTTTGCATTTTGAGCGGCTAGAATATCATTTTTAGAGTCACCAACCATAATGCTTTTTTCTATCGTTGTATTCAGTTCTTTTGCTAAGTGTAACAATGGTACTGCACTTGGCTTTTTCTCAGCTAAGGAATCTTCACCTATCCAGCTTTTAAAGAATTTTGTAATCTCTAAGGTGTCTAAAATTGGTTCTATAAATCCAAACGGTTTGTTGGTGCATATTGCCATTTTGTAGCCTTTTTTATCTAAATTTTTTAAGGTTTCTAAAACACCAGGATACATAAACGTATCTATACAAATGGCCTCTTTATAAGCCCCCAAATAGATTTCAAAGGCTTCTTTTAGCAAGGCTTCTGGCAGCGCTTTATCTTGCATCCTATATTCTAGCGCTCTACGCACCAAAGGTTTTGCGCCATTGCCTATATAAGGCGTGACTTGGTCTATGGTTAAGGGATGTAAACTATAATGCTTCAGCATTTTATTTACGGCCAAGGTAAGATCTGGAATACTATTAATTAGCGTGCCATCAAAATCGAATATAATAAGGTCTTTGTCTTTAAAATTCACAGTGTTTAATTTGAAGCAAAGATGCGGAAGTTTTAGTAAAACAGACTTGTTAGTTCTGCAAAATTATTCACGATTTTGGGTGGTTTTATATCATCACTGCTTATTTATAATCTATTTTGCTTCACTTTAAAAACACCCCTAATAAGCTTCGCTCGGTAGTTTCAAAACAAAAAATATTTTGTTTCTCACTAATCCTCAAGGGGACAATCGAACCAAATAAACTTTTAGGTAAAACTATAATTTGATTTCCTCTCGTACATTAGAATCCAATGCAATCGAACTGACGATTTTTTAGATTTAATAGGTGTTTAAAACTTCAAATGGAGATGCTACACCTGTTTCAACTTTTGCTTAAACATCTTAGCGGCAGATGTATAACCTCCTTCGGTACCATCTACAAAGTGAGAATGTTTGGTCTTTCGATCTAACACATAACAAGACATTACAGAGGCGTGCGTAATATGAATACCATAAATGATTTTGTTGTCTTTTTCGAGTTGATTTAAATACGCTATAAAAAGATCAATTTTAGATTGTTCTGCTGTAAAAACCGTATTAATCATGCCATCGAGCATAAATGTATGAGATAATTGTCCGATTTGTTTTAAATAGTGTTTTCCATCATTTGAAAAGTTTAAATAGAATTTACCTATCAATGTTGACATCCATTTTTTAACTAGGTAACTTAATTTTTGTTGATCGAGGCTAATCTTCATTTCCTCCCATATATTACGAATACTAAAATTTAATTTTAAATTATTCGATTTTATAGGTTGCCGATTATCAAAAGCACCAAAAAACATATCCATCTGTGTAATAACATCTCTATAAATACGTCTTTGATCGTCTTCATTTATAGCATCTAATAATAAACAAACTACTTTTTTTTGAGTTTGAATAGGATTAATTTCTTTCCAGCGACACTCCATGCCTTCCAAATTTAAAAGGGCTTTTTCGAAATTAGTTCTACTCTCTTCAAAATTAGTTTTTACTAGGTCTTCAGCCATTTTTAAACCACTACCTAATACAATAGGAATCGATAATTGATTGGTTAATTGGTGTTTCGCTATTTTTAATCCATAGTCCTGACCCTTTAAATAATTAACTGAAATATGACCGACTCTAAGTATTAAATTGGTGTGATTCTTAATATGAAGACTATAATTATCTAAGATCTGTATGATTGGCTCTAAGAATACCGTGGGAATCATAAATGTAGCACCATCACCTCCAAAAAAATAAGGTATTTCTATGTTTTGCTTTTCTTTTCTGATAAAATTTAAAACCGAAATTATGGCTCCTGTAGCTGTTAGATTCACTTGATGGTGTTTTCCTTCATCAACTGCTAGTGTGGAATTTAAAATATCAACGATGACAACGTGCCACGTATCTGGTACATTAGAAAAATTAGATTCATTTCCCAATAACTCAGTTAGTGTATCCGTTGATTTTTTTAGTTGGTTATAAAATTTTATATTTTCCATTATTTCCAATACAGATGGCTCTCTTTTTCTTTAAAATGCTTTTATTCTTTTTGTTTAGAGTCGCTTTTAAACACAAAATATTAACCGTGTTTAAAGACGACTACCTCCTATTATCTTAAATATAGTCAATTTTAAAATTAATCAACGTTATAACATAATTGATAATTGTTGTTTGCTATTCATATTTGTAATTCTATTCCAGAAAAAAAGCACCTACAAAACTGTAAGTGCTTTTTTGAAATTTATAATAATTTACAACTTAATTTACATCAGGAAGGTTGTTGTAATCCTTACTGTAGTTTAACATCTGCTCTGCAAATGCATTTGGTTGTGTGACTTTAATCGCCGTAATTTCGCCAGCATCATTCATTTCTGGAACTAAAACAGGATTTACAAACCCACTATACGGCGGAGATGGAAATTGCTTGTTACGCTCTAAAACTTCAGCATGAATGGCTTGATCTACTTTTACACCGTAACCTTCAACCAACGCTTCAACAGCTGCGTAATCTCCTTCAGACTTAATACGTTGTGTTTCTTTTAATAATTGTCCGAATAAATCGTGTAACTTATCGTAATCATTAATATTGAAGTATGTTTTTCCGTCTCTTGTTACTTTTTCAATAACGTTGTCTGCCTTTCCCTTTTCAAAAGCCCAAGCAGAAACCCATTGTCTGTTTCTCATGTGTGCTTCTTCAACATTATCACCTAAATCTAAACGAATTAATTGCGTCATTAAACCATTTCTTATGTAACCATCAAACGCTGCTTTACCTACTTTTTTCCAGTCTTCAACTAAACCAAGTTCTTGTAATTTAGAATCGTATAAATAGTATAAACCAACTAAATCTGCACGACCTTCTTCTAAAGTAGACGCGTACGTTTTAAGCGTTTCTTTAGTTTCTCCAACTCCAGGATTTAATTGTCCTGAGGCATGACCAATTACTTCGTGTAATGCGGTATGTAATTTATCTGCTAATTGTCCGTATTCTTCCTCTAATTGTAACTCTTCAGCATCATGTACAAACTCAGATAATCGTCCAGTGCTTCCTGCATTGCTGTAGGCATGGATAATATTCCCTAGAGATACTGACTTACTTCCAACGGCAGCTCTAATCCAGTTTGCATTTGGTAAGTTAACACCAATTGGAGTACTTGGAGAAGCATCTCCAGATTCACCAGCAACGTTAACCACTTTGTATGTAACACCTACAACACTGTCCTTTTTATGCGCATCCATTAACGGTGAATTATCTTCGAACCATTGTGCGTTTTCAGACAATACAGCCATTTTCTCAGACATGTCAAAATCATTGATTTGTACAATACTCTCGTAAGACCCTCTGTAACCTAATGGATCGTTATACACTTCAATAAAACTATTAATGTAATCTACATTCCCTTCAGTTGCAGCTGTCCAAGCGACATTGTAATCGTCCCAAGTTTGTAAATCTCCCGTTTTGTAATATTTAATTAACAATTCTAAAGCATTGCCCTGTGCTTCATTTTCAGCAACTCCTTGTGCTTTTTCTAACCACTTTACAATTTCGTCTATAGCTGCACCATATAATCCGCCAGATTTATAAACGCGTTCTTTTAACACTCCATTTTCTTTTACCAATTGCGAGTTTAAACCATAAGATAATGGCTTATCTGCATTTGGAGATATTTTAGTTTTGTAGAAATTTTCAACATCGGCATTCGTTACATCCGGACCATAAAAGTTAACTGCAGATTCTAATACATTATCTACACCTTTAGCTTGGTTTACTTTTTTAGAATCTTTATCGTTAAATAAAACGTCTAAAGCTTCACCTTCTAAAGTGGTATTGGTTGCTGCTAATAATTCATTTAAATACTCCTTATCAAAAGCAGGTTCTAATTTTGCATTAGAATAGTGATGGTGAATTCCGTTACTAAACCAAACACGTTTTAAATAAGTTTCAAAACTTGCCCAATTGTCAGTTGTTTTATCTCCTTCGAACTTGGTATATACATTTTCTAAAGCTTGTCTAATTTTAAGATTATGTCTGTAATTCTGATCCCACATAATATCGCGACCAGCAAGACCTGCTTGCGTTAAATAATAGACTAATTTTTGCTCCTTTAAGCTTAGATTTTCCCAACCTGGTATTTGGTAGCGTAAAATTTTAATGTCAGCAAATTCTTCAACATTAAAACTAAAATCCGTTTCAACAGTTTCAACAGTTTCTACTGGCTCTTCTTTTACTTCATTCTTACATGCCACGATTAATAGGGCAAAAAGACAAATTTTAAATAATGATTTTAAATTCATGTGTTTATTTATTTAGTTGTACACAAATGTAATGTATATATCACATATCATAAAATGACTATCTTTGATAAACCACTAAATATAATCCCTATAAATGAAAGCATTTAAATCCTTACTCTTATTATTACTCATCCTTGTCATTGGTGTTTCAATTTATATTGCTGTGCAGCCAAATTCGTACGAAGTGACACGAACACGAACCATAAAAGCACCAGCATCTGTTATCTATAACACTGTGGTGGATTTTAAGACTTGGGATTCGTGGCGTTCTTGGATTGAAATTAATCCTGAAATAGTGGTGACACTAGGCGATACCACCAAAGGTGTTGGAGGTTCATACACATGGAATGAGGATGGTGATGAAGGCTATATGAGCACTACAGGAGCAAATCCTAATACTTCAATTACACAAGAGATGCAATTTGCAAGGTATCCGAAATCTGATGTGAATTGGGATTTTAAAGCTAATGAAGATGGTACTACGGATGTGACTTGGACAATTTCTGGAGATAATTTGCCTTTTGGATTTAAAATGTGGTCAGCGTTTTCTGGTGGCATGGAACAGCAAGTTGGTCCTGAGTACGAACGCAGTTTAGAGCTTCTAGACAGTGTGGTTGAAGCCGACATGAAAGTTTACACAATTAATGTTGAAGGCATCACGCAACACAGTGGAGGTTATTATTTGTACAACACGACGTCTACTAAATTCAATGATTTTGACGAAAAATCGAAAACCATGTTAGGCGAAGTTGGTGCTTATGCCATTACACATAATATTTCTATGGCCGGGAAACCGTTTATTCTATACAATAAATGGGATGCTGAAAATGATGCGATTATATTCTCGGCTTGTATTCCTACAAATTCTAAAATACTTTCTGATGAATCTGAAATTTTAACAGGACAACTAGAATCATTTAGAACTGTAAAAACGGTTTTAGAAGGTGATTTTTCTAATATGAAGGAAGCCTGGGATGCCACACTGAATTATATTGCAACGAATAATCTGGAAGTGGTTGAAGGTGGACCGATGATTCAAACGTATTTGACGTTACCTGAGAATTATCCTAATCCTGCAGATTGGAGAACAGAGATTTATTTGGCCGTGAAGTAGTGTGAAGTGTGAAGTGTGAAGTGTGAAGTGTGAAGTGTGAAGTGTGAAGTGTGAAGTGTGAAGTGTGAAGTGTGAAGCTAAAAAAATCTCGTTAAATCGTGAATAAGAATACGACTAAATAACGTAATAATTGAATAACTTAATTCCCTAGTTTGAAACTGATGATTGACAATAATATACTTCGAACCAGCAACCATCGACTATCAACTAAAAACTAAAACAATTGAAACAACTTATACTCGTATTTCTTGGAGGTGGCTTTGGTAGCGTGCTTCGTTTTATCATCGGAAAATGGCTTAACAATTCTGAAACCGGGATTCCTTACGGTACGTTTGCGGCTAATATTATTGGTAGTTTACTCATTGGAATTATTCTTGGTTTAGCTGCTAAAAATGAAACATTGTCTCAGAGTCAGACCTTGCTTTTAGCAACAGGGTTTTGTGGAGGTTTTACCACGTTTTCTACGTTTGCTTATGAGAATCATGTGTTTTTAAAATCGGGTGACTTTACGAGTTTTGCGATTTATACGATTGCTAGTTTTGTGGTTGGATTTTTGGCTGTGTTTTTGGGGATGTTTTTGGTGAAGTGAATTTCTTAAGTTACAAAGCTTTTAAAAGGCTCAAAGTTGGCGCGTAAGAATAACACAGTGTTGTACGGAGGTTTCGCAGAGTCTTTATGGAAACTGGTTGAATGTCTTTTCTTAAAATTAGCTCTCGCTGAGGCGCAAAGATGTAAAGTTGCAGAGTAAAAAAGTTTCTCGCGAAGGCGCTGAGACGCAAAGCAGAAATTACTTGGAGGTGTAATATCATATAACTATTTTCCATCTTGAGACTAAACACTGAACACTGAGCACTGAGCACTGAGCACTAAAACCTACCCTTTCTTATAAAAACCCTTCGCCTTCACCCCTTCTACTTCTTTTAAAATTGCAATAAAAACGGCATCATCAATATCATCGAGTGTTTTATAACGTAGCGATTTAACCACTTTCCGTTTTTCACTTACTAAATAAGCATCCCATTTTTTTGATAAATGTGCGGAATGCCAAAAACCAACATCAACATAGTCTTTGGCTTTATTAATGTAGCACATTGGTCGTTTATCCATGTAGTAACACGGCATTCTCCATTTGTATAATAAATCGGCTTCTGGCAAGGTATGCTCAATCAATACTTGCAAATGTATAAATATGGATTTGTACGGTTCTGGTTGATTTAGGATATGTGCTTCGGCTGGGTTCAAAACTGGAACAATTTTTGTCTAATTTAGTAATATGAAAACATTTCTGCTAGTCTTTTTTCTATTTTCAATACAACTTGTTTGCTCTCAAAATTACAAGACGATCGATTCGCTTGTAAACACTTATCCTGCAAAATTTAAATCAATTGAAAGCTTTGCTGATAGAATTAGAACAGATTTTAAAACAGACTTAGAGAGAACTAGAGCTGTATATTACTGGCTTGCTAATAATATTACTTACGATTACAAATCTTTAAGAAAGAAAAAGAAAATTAAAAAAATAAGAGCTAAATCAAAACGAGACTATGAATTAAAGCTATATCAATATAATCAAAGGGTTGCTGAGAAAACATTAAGAAAGAAATCTGCTATGTGTGAAGGATATGCTCAACTATTAAATTATACATTATCTGAATTAGATATCATATCCGTTGTTGTTCCTGGTTATGCCAAACAGTTTGCTAATGAAATAGGAAGGAAAAGAAGTAATTCCAATCATGCTTGGAATGCTGTAAAAATAGACCAAAAATGGTATTTAATGGACGTTACTTGGTCCACAGGAAATAGTATTTATAATGACAATTTTTTTAATTTTTCTGACACTTATTTTATGATTAACCCAGAAAAATTAATTCTATCTCATTTTCCAGATGATAGTCAGTGGCAATTACTAGAAAAACCAGTTTCAAGAGTTGACTATTTTAATTTTCCTGCTGTATATGAAGCATATCATAAATCTGAACTGAAGCTTGAGGATAGAACGGTTGGTTATATTATCACAAAAACCGATTCTATGATTAATTTATATTTTACTAAAATTGATACTAAAAAAAACTATTATTACTCATTTGATGGTATAAGTAAATCTGATAAAATAAAATTTATAGAATTAGATGGACTATATAAAGTAAGCATACCTTACAGTTTCAAAAGACGAAGAAATTTAGCTATATCTGACGGTCAGATGGTATTAATGAAGTTCAAAATAAAACTATTAAAAGACTAATAATTCTATAACCATAAAATCAATCCTTATTTCTAGTCTACTTTAAAACAATTTAATCAAACCAATAACAATAAGTCCAATTCCAATAATAGCTTTAAAAGGCATTAGCTTCGCAGAGAGTTTTCTCAGACTTGTTTCTAAAGCAGGTACTTTACCGAACACGTGTGTTAAAAGTAAAATCCCCCCTAGGATACTTACGATGTTAAACAACAGACCATCCCAAAATTCTAATATCGCTAAAATGATAAGACCAAGTCCTATTATGGTATCAAATGGTGCTAAGAAACCAGCAATTTTGTTGAAAAAATTATGCTCACCATCCCATTTATCTAGAGTTGCTAGACCAAGTAAAATGCCTCCAGACATATTTGCTATCGCTAAAAGTAATTCAATCATATTTTAATTACGGTTTAATTAATTGAATATAAATTTAACCAAATCTCAAAAATAAACTTGCCCAAACCAATTAATTTAATTTACTTTGTATTTCAAAGTACTTTAACATGAGTGAAAAAGATTATCTAAAAGACATCAGTGAGATTAAAAATCTTATGAATAAATCGTCACGATTTATTTCCTTGAGTGGATTATCTGGAATTCTCGCAGGTATTTACGCTTTAATTGGAGCAGCAATTACATATTGGTTAGTCGACACGTACAGCTATGGAACTCTTTTGCTTGATGGCTGGATTTTTAGAACCGTAATGTTGGTCTTAATCTTAGTTGCATTATTTAGTATTGCTAGTGGTGTTTTTCTTACAACTCGCAAAGCAAAAAAAAATGGTGAGAAAATTTGGGATAAATCATCTCGACGCTTAATCTATAATTTCTTAATTCCTTTGATTTCTGGAGGTCTATATATTTTAATTATCTTGAGTCAAGGTAAATACGGGCAAACTGGTGGATTAATGCTTATCTTTTATGGGTTAGCTTTAATCAATGCCTCAAAATATAGTATTGGAGATATTAAATATTTAGGATTTATTCAGATAGCTTTAGGGCTTATTGCAACACTATATCCTGGCTATGGGTTTTGGCTTTGGGTGATTGGTTTTGGTATCATGCATATTGTATATGGCACTTGGATGCATTTTAAATATGATGTAAAGTGAAAAAATGATCTCGCAAAGGCGCAAAGAAAAAAAATAACGCAGAGATGCACAGAGATTACGCGGAGATTGACAGAGATTTTTAAGGAATTGACAAACTATTGGAATATTAATTATCTTAATTTCCAAACTGAATACTGAAATTAAAAAAAATAAAATTCCTGCTTTCGCAGGAAGTGAAATGAGCATAATAACCAACATAAATAAACTTTTTGATCATAGGATAAGACTCGGCATTATGTCTGTACTTATGGTAAACGAGTATGCGGATTTTAATATGCTAAAAGAATTATTGGGTGCCACAGATGGTAATTTAGCAAGTCATACTAAGGCATTAGAAAAAGCAGAATACATTTTAGTTGAAAAACAATTTATAGGTCGAAAACCGAATACAAGATACAGCGTCACAAAGCTCGGAAAATTAGAATTTCAAAAACATATTGAAGCCCTAGAAAAATTAATAAGCAAAACGTAAAACACCTACTCTATTTATTATATCATTTTTTTTAATCATTCACTTTGAAATTCAAAGTACTTTAAAATAATCAATCATGAAAAAACTAATCTTATTCATTGCAGCCCTTTTATTTAGCACCTTCTTCTACAACCAAACTATCGGACTTAACCTCTTTTTATTCAATATTCTTACTGTTGTTATCCTTTTTATTAATAACAAGTCTCAGTTTAAGAATCGGAAAACCCAAATCTACACTATAACCTACTTCATCACAGGACTAACCATCTTTTTCCATAGTTCTACACTTTCTGTAATTGCAAATCTGGTAGCATTCTTCACTTTAATAGGTCAGATCTCTGAGACTAAATCGTCTATTTACGTCAGTTGGCTTAACGGCTTATACACTACAATTGCTGGTTTTTTTCATCGCAACTTTGCTATCGTTGAATCAAAAACTAATCCTGAAGACACAAAAGAAAAAATCGACATTGATTATTTACATTGGGTTAAAATCATTCTAATTCCAGCCGTTATTGTAATCACCTTCATTGCACTCTACAAAGAAGGAAACCCTGTTTTTAGCAACTTAATAGAAAAAATAGATTTCGGTTTTATAAATATTCAATGGTTATTAATGGCAGGTTTAGGGTACTATTTGTTCAATAATATTTATGCACCAATTGAAGTCGAACCCGCAACTGAAATTGATTTACAAACCGAAAACAGTTTACATAAAACCGAAGCCTTTTCTATTCCAAAATTAAAACAAGAAAACCAACTTGGTGTCGTTCTTATCTCGCTATTAAACGTATTGATTGTAATGTACTTAATAACAGATATCACCTTTTTAACAACGCAGCAAGATATTAGCGCTTCTGTTTATTCTGCTCAGGTTCATAGTGGTATTAATGCACTTATTGCCTCAATTCTTATTGCTATTATGATTCTATTATATGTATTTAGAGGCAATCTTAATTTTTACGAGCAAAACACTACATTAAAACGTCTTGCTTTTACCTGGATCATTTTAAATATTCTATTGGTTCTAAGCATTGTATTTAAAAACGCTCAATACATCTATAATTTTGGTTTAACGTATAAGCGTATTGGTGTTGTCATTTATCTTTTACTAGCTACAATCGGACTGGTTACAACACTTCTAAAGATTAATAGCGCAAAAAATAATTGGTTTCTCTTTAGGCTCAATACTCAAGCTGCATTTATAATTCTAGTTGTTTCTAGCACTATAAATTGGGACTATCATATTACCAATTACAACTTTAATTATGCCAAATCAGTGGACTATAATTATGTCATCGGCCTCTCTAATAACAACACTTTATTATTAAATGAGCAGTTAGATCAGAAAGACCTCGATAGAGGATTCACATATCTTATTGAAGAAAAATATTACGGTTATATCGACAAATTAAAAACGAATAATTGGCAGGAATTACAATACGACAATTTCAAAATTAATACGAAATAAAATGATCGCATTAATTATTTTTTTGTCCCTTTTTGCAGGTGTACTAACGGTAGTTATGGTAAGACTAAGTGTGTCGTGCGTGTTTTGGGCTTCCAAATATAGACATGATAAAACGCGTGTGTTTAAACTCTATTTCCCGTATTATATCATTAGTTTATTTACGCTTTGTATTGCAGCTATTATTGGATTAGACCAAAGTATCGTTGCTACTTGTTATTTCAGTTTCGTGTTCAGTTTGTCGCTTTTTATATGGAGATATGAACTCATACAAAGTAGAAAAATACAGCCTATAAACAACAACAACAATGTAGAATCACATCAACCCGAATTACCATGAACAACCTATTTAAAATTTTAAAAGCAAAACGAAAGCAATTTATCATTTGGTTGTTTGAACATTCACAACGCATTTACACCAACATGTTTAAAAATCATGAACCTTGGAACCTCACCAAAACGGATTTACTAAATCTACCGAAACCTACATTTGGAAGACATTTAGGCGAATTCTTGGATAAAAACAATTTTGAACTAATTCCAAAGGTTGAACGTCACGATTGCTATCATGTGCTTTGTGGCTACAGCACTAAAGTTGAAGATGAAATTGCGTTACAATGTCTTTGTTATGGCAACGGGAAACGCAGTCCGTATTTGTATGGAGCCATTATTCTTGGTGTTGCTATTCTTCCTGATTACTATAAGTATTACCATAAATCTTTCAAAATAGGAAAAGCGGCTAATGCATTCCATCATTTTGATTACAGGAAACTTATGCATATTTCCATTTCAGATTTTAGAGATGCCATTTTTCCGAAGCATGACTTATTAAACCTTAATCTCATTTCAGTATGAAAACATTTAAAATATTAATTATAACAGGATTATTTATCGCATTAGGTGTTTTTACCACTTTTCATTGGGTGAGTTTTAAAGCTAAAGGATTGACTTATGACGCTATTGATAATATCCCTAAGAACAACGTCGGACTTGTACTTGGAGCAAGCAAATTTGCGCCAAGCGGCAACATCAACTTATTCTACAAACACAGAGTAGATGCTGCGGTTGCACTTTACAAAGCCGGAAAAATAGAGTACATCTTGGTCAGTGGTGACAATGGCAGAAAAGACTATGATGAACCCACAGATTTTAAAAACGATTTAATTGCAAAAGGGATTCCTGCAGCCCGTATATTTTTAGATTATGCTGGCTTTAGAACTTTAGACTCTATAGTAAGAGCTAAAGAAATATTTGGCCAAAATACGATTACTATTATCTCGCAGAAGTTCCATAACCAGCGCGCCATTTATATCGCTCAACATTATGGTATTGACGCTATAGCTTACAATGCCAAAGATGTTTACAAAACACCTCCACGCGAATATTTAGCACGTACCAAAGCAAGTTTAGACTTACTTTTTAATGTAACACCTAAATTTTTAGGCGACAAAATAGCTATTAAATAAAACCTCAAAACACAACCATGAAATTTCAATTCAACAAAAAATATTTAGTACTCGCACATAGCCTATTCCTTATAGAATTAGCCATCGCTTTCATCATCAAAACAGGATTTATTCGTTACACATTTGGCGATTATCTCGTTGTTATTTTATTATATGCAATTTTTAGAGGATGCACCAACTTGAATGTGAGGGCGTCGAGTTTGGTCGTCCTCTTAATTGCTTATGGTATCGAATTGCTTCAACTCACCCCATTCTTAACCTACTTTAATTTACAAGATAGTTTTACGGCTAAACTCATTTTCGGTAGCACATTCCATGTCACAGATTTGCTCGCTTACACTTTAGGAATACTGACTGTTTTAGCTGTTGAATCGTCGATTTTCAAATTACAAAACAAGCAAAATATAAGATTATGGAAGTTCTAAAAACACTAATTCTTAATCGTTTTAAAACCCTATCATTAATTACAGTAGCCCTACTGTTTAGTGTTATATTACTCATGGTCCGCATGAAACTGAACAAGTCCTATTTCTTTCTATTTTTAATCTGGAATGTGTTTTTGGCCATCCTACCTTATGCCATAACGATGTATTTAAATACCTCACAAAATTTGAGTAAGCTAAAACTTGGATTCTGGTTTATGGTTTGGTTAGCCTTTTTGCCTAATGCACCTTATATTGTTACTGATCTTATTCATATTAGAATAGGAAACGATTCACTTTTATGGCTCGATGTGCTGGTGGTGTTATCATTTGCACTTAGTGGTTTATTACTATTCTATATTTCTATAATGGATATGCAGAACCTCGTAACTTCTCAATTTAAAAAACTCCCTGTTGAAAACATTACTATTGCCATCATCTTTTTATGTGGATTTGGAGTTTACTTAGGTCGGTTTCTACGTTACAATTCTTGGGAAATTATAAGTGGACCACACTATTTATTTATGGATATTATCACTATTATGATGTCACCATTTCAACATTTTGAAGCGTGGTTATTCACTTTAGGTTTTGGAACATTTTTAGTGGTTGGCTTTTGGATGTTTAAGAACTTAAATCAATTAGAAAAAAATTAAAATCATGAAATCAATTTTTATAACATTATGTCTAGTCTTATTTATAATGAGCTGTGACGAAAAACCACAAACCATCAGTCATGATGATAGCATTACAACTGAAATCAAAAAAGACAGCTCAAAAATCGAAATTGCAGATTTACCCATTCTTATTGATAGTACGGACTATTTAATTCATCCTGTAGGTAATATTACAGACTATAATTCGAGATCTTCTAGCTATAAGAAAGGACGTGATTATACCTCTTATTCGGTATCGCGTTATAATAATTTTTCAATATCTGGTGACTTCAGTTCTCTTAAATTCCAACATATTAATTCAGAACAACTAACCACTTTAACTGATGACATCATAGAGATTACATCTGTTCATTTTCTTGAAGATATCCGACAACAAACAGGACTTCAATATTTAGTTTACACCATTAGAGATGCTGACACAAACAAAGATGCAAAGCTAGATTCTAACGATGTTGAAACGTTATATATAAGTCATGTTGATGGCACTAACTTAAAAAAACTAACACCAAATTTAGCTCAAATAGTCGATTGGGAAGTGATACCAAAACTCAAAAGACTATACTTTAAAAGCATATCTGACACCAACAAAAATGGTGAGTTCTACAAAAATGACAAGGTTAATTATCACTATGTTAATTTAGAAAATGAAGACTTAAGTATTATTAATTACAATCCGTTGTAACTTACTTTCCATCTATATAATCTTGCAAATAGCTGAACCTTTTAGTCAGTTTACCATTTTCAGTCATCTTAGCACGTTTTAAGATTTCTCTTTCATCGTTATTAAAGAAAGCAGGAATAACGTGTTCTAAAAATGTTTCACCGAAACCTTCACTAGCATCTTTTGGTAATTCGCATGGTAAATTATCTACAGCCATCACGGTTATTGCTCCTTTTGCATCGTAAGCGACTTCCTTTTCTGTGTTAGGATCGTAACCATAAAAAGGATTTTCAATAGTTGAAGGTCTGATTGTACTAGCTACTGGCCCATCGATATCGCAAGATATATCAGCCACTAAATTAATTTTGAAATCGGGATGTTTGGCATCTTCCCTTGTAAATAAATAAGGGGCATTATTTCCATAAAAATGACCTGCTATAAAATAGTCCGTTTCTTTAGCATAAGGCATAAAATTACTTTCATAACCTGATGGATCTTTATAAAACTTATACTTATCTCCTACTTTACCGTCCTTTCGTTTGGCATATTCCATAACATCTGCCATAACATAGACTGGCTCCGAAAATTGCGATGTTAAATACAACGCATCGCTAATTTGCTTAATACCTAAATGATCTAAAATCTCTTTGGCACCATAGGCCACTTTTCCTGTTCCAGAGAGTAAAATCTTAATATTTGGGATGGTGATTTTATCTAATTCTGTCTTTACGGCATCTAAATCTGCAAGTGTTTCAACTTTTGGTAATTCAAACAAACCATCTCGTAATCCTAAAGCTCTAAACCCATTGTATGCACCAACCAAACCTGCATAACGTCCAAAACCAATTAAACGCGCACCCGTTTTTCTAACAATAGTTTCGTGATCAAACATTTCTATATGTTTCTCTAACATAGCGACCAACAATTTTCTGTTGTAAGGCTGCTTTTTAATGGTATGTGAGAAATAGAAATATTTTTTATTTGAAATTAAATTTTCAATCGGCACTTCTTTTACACCAATCATTACATCGGCATGCGACACATCGTCCAACACTTCAAAACCTAAAGCTTTATAAGCTTCATCCGAAAAAATTCTAATATCCGAAGATTCTACAATAAACGTAGCATCCGGAAATTGCGTTCTCGCTACTGCTAAATGTTCAGGAGAAAATACCACACGTCTGTCTGGTGGATTTTTACGTTCTTTTATGATGGCGAATGTCATAGCTATATTTTAAAATTAAGATATTTCGAAATTAAATACTTAGGCTTTCAGGTAACACATATATTAGTGATTTGTGTAAAGAAACACTTTAAATTCAGCATTTAATATTGAAAAATATTTTCACGAAAATAAGAGGAATTGCATGTTTTAGCAAACATTCTTCGGTTAAAATATTTACATGATATTATGGTATGGAACACCATTAATTAAATATTACAGAAATCTGGTTTAAGACAAGATTCATCTGCATTTTTTAAATGTTCTATAACCACTAAAAGTTATTAAAGTAGACAACTATTACTCAGGTAAATTTTAAATCTTAGGTTTCAGCAAAGGCTTTTCATAAAATGTAAGTCTAATGCCAAAAAGTAATACAATACCGCCAATAACCATTTGTAAAGACACTTGCTCATCTAATAACCACCAAGCTAAAATGGAAGCCAATACAGCTTGCCCTAACAGACTCACAGAAACTCTTGTGGCTCGCATATGCTTTGTTGCAAAACTAATAAGTAACCACGCCAAAAGCTGACATACTATACCTTGAACAACTAATACCAACCAGCCTGCATCTGAAAACCCTGTAAAAGGCTCATTAAAAGCATAACTAAGCACTCCCAATGCAATGGTTGAAGACACGAGACTAATCGTCATAAAGGTCATCACCTCCATATCTTCTAAAATATGTTTACTCAACAACATATAAATGGCATAGAGCATACCTGATAAGACACCAAAAATAAAGGCGAGATTAAAATCAAAATTTAGAAACAATTCAAAGCCTACTAAGAGTACCATACCAATAATGGCCACAATAGTACCCATCCAAAAATTCTGTTTCGGTTTATCTTTTAGAAACAAAAAGGCACCAACACCAACCCAAACTGGTGATAAATTAGTTAGCAATGTCGCTTGTGTTGCAGTAGATTGTTGAATCGCAATATTCCAAACACCAACGTCTAAACCAAATACAACACCACAAATCACAGAAAGTAGGACTGCTTTTTTAGACCTAACCTTAAACTGCTTTGTGATCAATACGTAGGGCACAATAAAAACAGAAGCAATAGCCATTCTGTAAAATGCTGAAACCAATCCTGGCGTTAGATTTAGCTTCACCAAAATAGGAAATATTGAAATACAAATAATGCCAACCGCAAGTGCTATTCTTGGTTTTGTCATGAGTACATGGTTTAATTAGAAGCCGACAAAAGTAAGCTTTAAAACCATCGTTAATTTAAAATTTTATATGCTATTTAAAATATTAAAATCGCTTAGAAATTTAAAGCAATAAACGCATTGTAATTATCGATTCTTATTAATACAAAATTGACTTTATGAGTAACGTGGTACGTCGTTCTTATGCATCGCGATTATGACATCTACTGACACTATTTCTGCAAATACATATAAAACAAGTTTGGTATAGCCTTTGCATTATTATTTTTAGTAATTTTGCAGCCCTTGAAACACCAATACAGTTTCTTGGTTTAGCGCGTTAGGGATGGAAGCGTCATCCTTTTGCTTTTTTAGCAAAAGATATAGCGGACAGCCCGACCTGATAAGGGAACGCTCAAAAAATTATTATCAATTTATTAAAGAGATTCCCACTTTCGTGGGAAGTAAATGGGGTCGACTGGTTTTGACAGCGAGATTAATTAGATTGTAAGCACGTCGTGTAATGGCATTGATACACGTAAAAGGCTAGACCAAATTTTAAACGGCGAGAATAACTACGCTTTAGCTGCATAATCTGAATTATAGTAAGATTAAGCCTCGTCCTACTAGGTAGGAGTGCTAAATGTCTCGAGAAAGCCTTAGTTAATGGCGTTCTTTTTTAGGCATCGTAAAAATTGACTTAGATTAGGTAGTGCTTTGATACCTTTTCGAGATTAAGAAGCTAAGCTAAAAGTGGGTTGTCTTTAACCAGCTTTTAGTCGAAAACCCAAGAAAAGAATAAACGTGTAGAAAGCCTTTTGGTTACTTGTTTGGACGAGAGTTCGATTCTCTCCGACTCCACAATTAAGCACAACTTTGTTGTGATTTTAAGCATAAAAAGCTCAACAAGTTTTACTTGATTGAGCTTTGTTGTTTAAAAGCATTTGGGCTGAAAGCACAAAAAGTTGTATTTATAGGATGGGATTCACTAGAGAACAACGACGTTAATCTCTCCGACTCCACTTTTAAACCCTGTAAGTTTTTAACTTACAGGGTTTTCTATTTATAGTTCACACATAACACGAATGATATAATCGAATTATTATGTAAATTGCTGTGATTTAGATATGGACCATTGTTTATATTTAATTGTTGTGGGTAATTAGAAAAAAAAAACTTTATGAATAGAAATATAAATCTCGAAATTTCAAATCCTAAAAAGTTCATTTCTGATATAGAAAACAAAAAATTTGTAGAAATACCAGGAAGTGATATTTGGGATTTAGGTTTTTCTAATATACCACATCACAACTATACACAGCCTAAAGATTTTCCAAATTGTTGTGAATACCATAAAAGCATTCTTTCCAACCTAAATGACTGGTTTAATACTTTCCCAAATTGTTGTGACAATCACAAAGCTCTGCTTAAGAAAAAATGGTTTAAAAAAGAATTATATACTGATATTCCAAATAAAGTACTCAATTCAGTTAGCTACACAAGTAGTTTTATTGAGCATAGTATTGAAAAAGATAATTGGTATAAAGAAATAACCGACTATATAGACTATATAATTGATAGCTTTGGAACACCAAGCATAGGTGGAGAAAGGTTTTTTAGTGTTATTGAATATTGGGTAAAAAACAGTCTTGAAATACCAAAAGAAATTGAATGGAAAAGGAATCAACTATTAGACTACTTTAAATCAAAAACTGAGAAGAAAGTTAAAAAAAATACTGATTTAAACCTATTACATTCAACTTTTCAAAATTGGATAAAATTCATTCCCGAAATTCCTGTATTTAATTCTATAAAAATAGCTTATAAAGGTAAACTACCTATGAATTTATTCTTGTATGATGGAGAATACAATAGGTTTACAGGATTAACAACATTCAAAGGTAGAACACAAAGTGAATTAATTGAAATTATTGTTAATCATACAAAGAAAATCTTATTTCAATTAACATCTGAAAATGTTTACAAAAGTTTAAATCTTACAGATAAAGAAAAATATGAAATTCAAATTATTGCTGAGAAGCACAAACTAGGGCAATTATTGCTATTAGAAAACTTCTCAAAAAACGAATTAAAATACATTAAAGTTCTAAAAAAATGGTTGAAAAATGAAAAAGGGTTTATTAGTGAATTAAAGCCTATTTTTGATAAAATTAGTGAACAAAACTTTCATTCTTTTTTAATTCAACAAATATTCTTTTTTGGACAAAGTTTAGAAAAATTAAAACACCTTCATAGCTCATTTGGAGAAGAAGATTTTAGAGATTATTTTCTTCCTCATTTAACTCAAATATCAAAAAAACATATAGCAACTGGAGAAACATTTAATAAAAAAGGGAAAACTGATATCCTAATTCAGGATATGAATGCTATAAATACCTTTGTTGCGGAATGCAAACTATGGAAAGGGAAGTCTTATTTAAGTTCAGCAATTAATCAACTTATAGAAAGATACGTTTTATGGAGAGATGAAAAAATTGCGCTTATTATTTTTAACAAGGACAATAAAGATTTCGCAAAAGTTATTGAAATTGCAAAAGAAACAATTGAGGAACACGAACTTTTCGAATCGTTTGTAGAAGAAAAATTTAAAACAATAATCACTTATAAATTTAAACATTCAGAAGATATAACGAAAATTGTAACACTTGAACTAATTTTATTTAATTGTTATAAGCAATAACTACCCACAGCACCATATATAATTAATGGCTAGTTCTCGCCGACTTACGAAAATCCTCGCAGATATTCTATTGGGTTTTTATTTACTAAATTAGGTGCTTACACACGCCACTAATCATACACAAGACATTTAAACGAAAATGTGCCGATACGGAATTAATACATATAAACCACATTACGCTTGTTTTGAATGTCGGAAAACCTTCAAAAGAAGATTACTGAAGGATATTGATAGAGATTCAATAGAATTTGAAAAACAATCTTATAAATGTCCTGAATGTGGCGGAATAACCGCGAATATGGGATTTGACTTTGAATCACCAAAAAAGCCCGACACAAAAGCCTGGAATCACATGGAATCTCTTTACGAAACAGGGATTACCTTTCATTCGTGTGGCTGTACTGGTCCTGGATATATTCCGAGAGACAAAAACAAATTGATTGAGTTTCTCAATGAGAAAAAAGTCATTTATGTAGAGAATCTAAGGTTTTGGACGACAAGATTAGAACCAAAAAATGAAAGTGAAAAAAGCAAAGATTGGGATAAGAACAGTCACTTTCTATTCAGCCTTCCTAGAGAATTTACAACTGGAACTAAAAAGAAAAGATATACTGATTTAAAAAAAGCAGTGGAATATTGGACCGAAAGAATTAATGAAATTGACAGTAGAATAATAAAAATAACCAACAAAATTAGGCATAGTTAATCGCTCATTCACAATACATTAACAAAAGCCTTAATGCATTTTCTATCTGTGATTTATTGACTAAATTACGGTCATAACCAAGCAACTAACCATTATAGAAAACATATTAACCACTATTGCAACCTCCATGAATAAACTCGATTTTAGTATCTCACTGAGAGAAAAAGGACTAGATTCAAAAGACATAAAAAAGGAAATGAAAGAGAGTGGTTTTGATGATTCTGAAATTCAATATTATTTAAAAAAATCAGATGAAATATTTCTAGATCAGTCTTATCGTTATAACAGATATAAATCTAAAGGCAAAAACAAGAATACATTAAAAATGCTAATACTGATAATCAGCCTCATACTTTTAACAGGAGTGCTCCTCGGATACGCCACTATAGGATTGATTGGACTATTTATTTTGTGGAGCCTAATCGGTTATGGTTCTTTTAGAAATTAAAGTCGAAAATTCGGACGTACAACAACCCAAAATAAAAATAAAGGCTGTTTTATCTATTAATGTGAATTAAAAAGATGCAAATCAAAAACTCCAATCTTTTAGTAAAACTTAAAAATTAAGATTATCAGTATAACTGAACACTAACTACTCAACAACACTAAAACCCTTTTGCAAAGTGGCTACAGAACTCCCTCCAACCCAAACTTCAAATGCACCAGGCTCTACCTCCCATTTTTTATTTGCTGTATAAAACTGAAGTGTCTCAGCATTAATTGTAAACGTGACTGTTTTAGTTTCACCTGCCTTAATCATTAGCTTTTTAAAACCTTTTAATTCTTTAATTGGCCTTACCAAACTACCAACTAAATCTCTAATATATAGTTGCACAACTTCCTCTCCATCTGTATCTCCAGCATTTGTTATAGACACAGAAACATTGATACTGTCAGTCGCTTTTATTTCAGTTTTATCTAATGTTAAGTTATCATATTTAAAAGTGGTATAACTCAATCCATGTCCAAAAGGATACAACGCAAATCTCGGTGCATCTCTATAAGCAGAATACGTTACTTGTTTCAATCCGTGAGGTCGTCCTGTGTTTTTTTGATTGTAATATAGCGGCTCTTGCCCTACATGATGCGGAAATGACACTGGTAATTTACCCGATGGATTATAATCCCCAAAAATAACATCTGCTATGGCATTACCAGATTCCGACCCTAAATGCCAACATTCTAAAATAGTTGGAGCCACTTCTGAAGCACGAGTTAAATCCATTGGACGGCCGTTCATCAGCACAATTACAATGTTTTTATTCACCTTTTGAATAGCCTCTAACAATTCTAATTGTAAACCTTTAAATCCGATATCTACCTGACTTCGTCCTTCTCCCGTCTGATAGGCGTCTTCACCTATAGCTAATAAAACCACCTCAGCTTTCTTAGCAGCTTCAACTGCTTTTTTAATTCCTAATCTATCGGTTGTATTAAATTCTAAAGGTATTAAAAACTGATTTTCGCCTGGCTTAACCGTTGGAACCGTTAACTCAATTCCTTTTTCATAATGTATCGTTGTTGACTTAGATACCGCCTGTTTTACGCCTTCTAATAGTGATACCGCAGAATTATAGTCACCTTCTGCTCGCCAATTCCCTAAAGGCGCATTTTTGTCATCAGCTAACGGCCCAATAACAGCGATGCTTTTTATGTCTTTTGAAAGTGGTAAGACTTGATTATCATTTTTAAGTAATACAATAGATTTCTTAGCGACATCTCTAGCAATTTCTAAATTCTCTTTAGAATAGATCTCAGTTTTCTCTCTTTCTGTATCACAATATTTATAAGGATCATCAAACAGTCCTAGCTGAAATTTAATTCGTAATACACGACTCACAGCATCATTTATGACATCTATTGAAACTTTACCTCCTTCTATCAATGTTTTTAACGAAGCTTCATAAGCATACGATTCCATATCCATATCACTCCCTGCATTAATAGCAATTTCTGAAGCATGCTTTAAATCTTTAGCATACCCATGTGCTATCATTTCGCCTATACTTCCCCAATCGGAAACCATTAGACCTGGCCAATTCCACTCGTTTTTCAACAAATCTCTTTGCAAATGCCTATGTCCTGTTGCTGGTATGCCATCAATATCATTAAAAGCATTCATAAATGTTGCCACACCGGCTTCTGCAGCAGCTTTAAAAGGAGGTAAAATAGTATTATGAAGTTCATACTCACCAATATTCACCGTATTGTAATCTCTACCAGCCTCACCAAAACCATAACCTGCAAAATGTTTTGCACATGCCGCAATAGTATGTGTTGCCGATAAATCGTCTCCCTGAAACCCTTTTATTCTCGCTACTCCAATTTTTGTAGTTAAATACGTATCTTCACCAGAACCTTCCATTACTCTTCCCCAACGTGCGTCTCTAGAAACATCGATCATGGGTGCAAACGTCCAGTTTAAACCAGATGCAGATGCTTCTTTTGCTGCAATTGCAGCCGATTGTTCTATAATATCTAAATCCCAACTCGCACTTTCACCTAAAGGAATAGGAAATATAGTTTTGTAACCATGAATAACATCATACGCAAAAATAAGGGGAATCTTTAATCGAGAATTCTCCATTACAATCCGTTGTGTTTCTCGGATTGAAGCTACAGAAGCCACATTCAGCATAGAGCCGACTTCACCTTTCTTTAGTTTGTTGTACTTATACTGATCTCTTTCTGAAGTTGATGGACCTGTCGCATTCCATTTACCACTATACTGTACTAGTTGGCCTATTTTTTCATCAATGGTCATTAATGCTAATACAGAATCTACTTTGAGTTCAATCCGCTTATCTATTAAAGACGTTGTGTGTTTTATAAATCCGGAATTAGCCTCTACTGACGTATCAAAATCTACTGTAGCACAAGTAACAAGTAGAATAACAGCAGCCTTTACACTAACGACTGCAAATAGGAATGTTTTTTTTGTATTAATCATTATACTAAAATCATTTTAACTCCATTTCTGTATACACAGGAAAATGGTCTGAAGGGAATTTGAAATCAATAGCACTAGATAATACGGCATACTTATGTACTGTAATGCTAGGAGATTTTGAAATAAAAATATAGTCGATGCGTCGCGTTACGGGTTCATTATATTGAAAGGCATTAAATGTTCCCTCCGGTCCAAACTTTAATGTGGCTATTTGTCTTGAATCTGACATGGTTGGTAAAATTTCTGCTACGACCAGACTATTAGGTTCTACATTAAAATCACCCATAAGCAGAACAGGATAGTTTTGGATGTTTTCTGAAGCTATTTTTTTTAGAATAAGTTTTACACCTTCCTTTTGCGCTTCCGCACCAACATGATCTAAATGGGTATTAAACACCCATAACTTTTTACCCGTTTTATTTGAAGAAAATAAACCATACGTACAAACTCTAGGATAGGCAGCGTCCCAGCCTGTAGAAACTTTATCTGGCGAATCGGATAACCAAAAGGTGAATTGTTCTTCAACCTTTAAGTTGTTTGAATTGTAATAAATTGCAGAGAACTCGCCCTCTCCGTTGCCATCTCTTCCTTCACCTATAAATTTATAATCTTGCAAAGCGGCATTTAAATCTTCAATTTGATTCGGCCGTGCTTCTTGTACTCCAAAAACATCAGGACTAAGAAACAATATTTGAGAACTTAAAAAATCTTTTCGATTTGGCCATGCATTTTCTTCATCTGAAGCAATATCCAAACGAATATTATAAGTCATTGCCTTTAATGTAAACTGTTCATTTTTAGCTTCAGGCTTACTTTTATTAGAACTACAACCTAAAAGTATAAGGCTAATAATAAATAAATTAATTTGTTTCATTTATTTCTTGTTTAGAACTTATGCTCTCTGTCTTTTAAAATAAATTATCGACAGCATAAAAATAATCTCTGATAGCAACGCTTAGTTTGTGCTACTAGAATTTGCTTTTAATTTCTTAAACACCAATTCTGGTTCATCTGTGGTAATATAATCAAAATCATGACTCAATAACCAATCAATATCTTCTTCTTTATTGGCCGTCCATGCATTTAGTTTAAGACCTAAATCTTTAGCTTCTGTAATCCAATTTTCTTTATTTTTTAATTTCCAAACTAAATAATCGAGTCCGGTAATTCCATCTTTATGTAAGTCTTCTGGTGCTTTTGAACCATCTAGATATAAGACCTTAGCATTAGGTTCTATTGTTTTAATGTGTTTAATAACCTCATAACTAAAACTGATATAATAAGACACATACGCTTCTGCTTTAAGTTCTTTGACTGTGGCTACAGCTTTGTCTGCCATAAGAACATTACGTCCTTCAGTTTTAGAAGGCTTTATTTCGCAAACTAAACCTGTAGTGGTATTATTTGTCATGCCCGCAGTAATAAAATCTTTTAAAGTTGGCAGTGTTTCGCCGTTTGATAATTTGTGTTTAGCAAGTTCTTCATAGGTTGAAGATTCAATATCTAAACCTTCATAATCGGCATCGTGAGTAACAACTAGGATTTCATCTGCCGTCATACGAACATCAAATTCTGAGCCTGTACACTTTAAACTAATCGCCTCTTTTAATGCCGCAATTGAATTTTTTGGTAAATCTTTAGTTTTCCATGCGCCTCTGTGCGCAATGACAGGGTTATCTGCAAAAGTAATTTCAGTGTCTTTACTTGTAGAATTGCATGAAACAAATCCTATACACAACAACAAAACAGTTAAATATCTCATATGAAATTGTATTTTTAATATATAACGTCTAAATATTAAGAAAACAAAAAGGCAAGTGAACTTGCCCTTTTGTTTCAATAGAATGACTAATTCAAATAATTATTAATTGTAACCATTATTTTGAGGATAACCTGGACCTAAAAGGTCTAAATCATTTTGAGATATTGGCCAGTTAATAAAATGTGATCTCCAATTCTCTCTAGGATCTTTAGATCCTAAATTGGCTGGAAAATATTCCCCATCACCAGCGTAATTGGTCATTTGGAAATCGATAACCGATTGTCCCATTCGTTTTAAAGTAAACCAACGTTGCCCTTCAAAAGCTAATTCTCTAGCGCGTTCGTCTAAAATGGTTTGTTGATTTACGGTGGTCACTGGCGTAGCACCAGCTCTAGTTCTTACCGCATTTATATATGGTAAAGGATCACCTGAAGATCTCATAATAGCCTCTGCAGCTATTAAATATGTCTCAGCTAATCTGTAAACCGTTACATTACCTCTTATTAAATAAGATTCTTCATTACCATCTTCTTGTGAAAATTTTATACAAGAAGGGTGCATTCTTTGGTAATATGATGTGTAGTTACTACTTGGATTATCTAAATCCGTGATTGCCGCATAATCATCTACTTCCTCACCAATTCTATCTCCAGATGTATAATAATATTTTAATCGAAAATACGTATCATCATCTCTTGTATCGTTTGGATCTTCTGCTAAAAGATTTAACAGATATAGGTTTGGCAAAATTCTAGAAAAACCTCTACCTCCTTGTTCATTATTAGATTCTATACCTGAAATCTGAAAATATTGAGTGACATAATTTGCATTCATCATGGTTGTGTTACCACCACCAAGTAAATCATCTTGAGATTGAATAACGAATAATGATTCAGAATTATTTCTATCACCAGCAAACACATCTGCGGTACTAGACACCAAACCATGAGGTCCTTCTTCTATTAAGGATACCGCTTGATTTTTTGCTTCAGTCCAGTTACCTTGCCACATTGCTACTTTAGCCTTTACATGCTTTGCTGTTCCTTTAGTAACACGTCCAAATGTATCTGACCACTCTAAATTGTCTATCGCAAAGTTTAAATCACTATTGATAAGTGCGAAAATTTCTTGCTCTGTAGATTTATCATTAATAACATCAAAAGCATTATCCACAGTTATAGTTTCTGTCGTCACATAAATATTATTGTACATTCTGTATAAGTAGAAATACGAATGTGCTCTAAAAAACTTTGCTTCAGATAAAATTTGCGCTCTTGTATCTTCATCTATACCCTCTAAAGTTTCAGCTGCATTTATTATTGCAGTCGCTTTATTAGCCATATTATAAAAATGTTTCCAAAATAATGAAGACGCAAAATTAGTACCCTGATCTACTGGAGACGTACCTCTTTCATATCTCCCCATTAAACCAGTATATCCAGATCTTGAAAAGGTTAAATCACCCCGAGAAGACATCAATACCGATCCCATGAAATCCTCAGTACTATTATCATAACGATCTCTTTCAAACTTATATAAACTTACTACTCCAGATTTTAAGCCTCCTTCAGTAGTATAAACATAATCCGCATCAATTAGCGTACTCGGTTGTTCTTCTAAGAAATCTTCGCAAGAAGTAACAACAAAGAATAACGCCGTGGCTAGCAGAAATCCACTTTTTATTTTTGAATAAAAAAACTTCATTTTCATAATATTATTCTTTTTATAATTAAAATTTAACTCTTACTCCAAATGTGAATGACTTTGCATCAGGATAACCCGTATCAGCATTTGAAAAGGTAGATCTAATATTTACCTCTGGACTGTAACCTATATAATCTGTGTTTGTAAATAAATTTGTTGCAGTCACATAAAATTTAATCTGCTCAAAATTTAATTTAGATGTAAACTTGTCTGCTAAAGTATATCCTAAGCTCACCGTTCTTAATCTAAGGTAAGATGCATCCTTAACCGCTAAAGCATTTAAATACTGATCGGCAGCATCTTTATTCGGACGCGGAAATGAATTTGACGGATTTTCTGGTGTATAATAATCTACTTTAACACCGTTTATATCTCCTCTTAAAGTCCCACCATTATTGTACTCATTTAAGAATGGATTCACTTTTGTAGCCCCTTCTACAGCATAGAAATCGACAAGTAAATCAAACCCTTTATAATATACTGTTGTAGATAATGACCCAAACCAGTCTGGATTAGGATCGATAAACACACGATCTTCTTGTGTAATTTTACCATCAGGTCCAGCGATAATATTACCGTCCTCATCGACTCCGTTGACATCTTTAATTTTGATATCACCAGGCCTTAAATCTGTTTGAGGATTTGCTGATTCTGAATTAGCTTGAGGTGCATTTTCAAAATCTTCACCTTCTTGCCAAATCCCATCAAAAGCGTACTGATAAATAACGCCAACTGGCTGACCAACATAATAATTAAATGAATTATCTTCAGTGATCGCGTTACCATTTCCATCATCATAAAGTTCTAATATTTTGTTTTTATTATTAGACCAATTTGTAGAAACTGACCATTTAAAATCTTCAGTATTAAAAATATTTGCTGTTAAACTAAGTTCAACACCTGTGTTTTGCATTTCACCTGCATTAAAGAATGTTGACGTGTATCCTGTAACTGGCGGCACACCTCTTCTTAATAATAAATCTGTAGTTCTTGCATCGTACCAGTTAATACTACCTACTAATATTCTATTGAATATTGAAAAATCGAAACCAAGGTTTAAAGTGGTGATTCTTTCAAACTTCAAATCTGGATTAGGTAAAATAGTCGATGGTGAGAATCCTGACCCAGTTTCCTCGTCAAATATATAAGGTTGGAAATCTGCTGTAAATAGTGATGTATAAGCACGACCTAAATCATTAACCAAAGAACCATAACTTGCTCTAAATTTTAATTCTTGTATAGAACTTACATCTTCTAAAAAGTTTTCATTATGAATTTTCCAAGCAAAAGAACCCGCTGGGTTATAACTCCATTTATTACCTTCACCATTTAAAGAGGCACCATCAGCTCTCACAGTACCTTCAAAAGTATATTTATTTAATAATGAATATCGTGCTCTGGCTAAATACCCTAAATATCTAAATTGATCACCATCGCGCTCTACAGTAACATTACCTATGGCACTTGAAATACCATTATACCCTAAATCTTCATTAGCAAACCCCTGACCTTCGGTAAAGGTTCTTGTGAACGCATTTTCTTGCGTCGATTGCACTAAGGTTACATTAAGACTATTATTAGCATTTATGGTTTTGTCATAAGTTAAAATATTCTCTATTAAATACGACTCACGTAATTGATTGTCAATTCTAGCAATACCTCTAACATCGTCACCCGCAGAACTTAAAGAAGATTGGTATTGCCCTCTTTCTGAAGTTCTTCTTGTTAAATTAGCCTTTAACTGGTATTGTAAATCATTAGTAATCTGCCATATTGGTGTTACATTAACAACATAATCATTACCTTTTTCTTCGTGATTTTGTTCTCTTAAATTCCACAGTGGGTTAACAGCTGACAACTCTTCACCACTTGGAAAACGTGTAATACTTCCGTCGACGTTATAAGCACTACCTAATGGAGATGTGGTAATTACGTTAACATTTGCAGCTCTATCAGTATCATCATTTAATAAGTTTATATCGAAATTTACAGAGAATTTATCCGATATTTTTTGATCTACATTTAAACGTAACGTTTTTCTTGTATAACTAGATGAAGGTATAAGACCATCTTCTTTGAAGTAATTAATACTACCAAAAACCTTAGTCATTTCCGTACCACCACTAACGCTTATTGCCTGACTATTAACGAAACCATTTCTCATTAATTCATCTTCCCAATTTACGAAACGATTGTTTGTAAGATTATCATATTCAACTTCTGTAAATACATTATCGACAACATCATCAGCATAACTATCGTCTGCTCTTGTGGACCTCCAAGCTTCTCTTCGTAATTGCGCTAACTCTTGTCCGCTATAAACATCAAAATTCCGCTCAATACTTTTTGTTGTTAAAAAACCGTGATAGCTCACACTTACTTTACCTTCAGAGCCACGTTTAGTTGTTATTAAAACAACACCATTAGCACCTCTAGAGCCATAAATAGCCTGAGCAGAAGCATCTTTTAAAAACTCAATAGATTTGATATCATCTGAGTCAATATCCTCAATACCTCCATCTCTAATAATACCATCTACAACATAAATCGCACTTACATTACCTTCTATAGAACCTTGCCCTCTAAAAATAATATCAGATGTACCACCTGGCCGTAACGTACCTCCGCCGACATTAACTTGTAAGCCTGCAATTCTACCTCTCAACATTTCATTAACGTCTGATGTTGGTGATAAGGTTGCTTTCTCTAGGTCTGTAGTTGACACAGCATTTACGATATCACTTTTCTTTTGTGAACCATAACCAATAACTACAACTTCTTCTAAAGCACTATCTTCTTCTAAAGTTATCGAGATTTCTCCCGAACTATAGACCACTTCTTTAGATTTAAATCCTACATAAGATACCACCATAATAGCGGATTCATTTGAAACATCTAAAGTAAACACACCATCAAAATCTGTTTGTGTTCCATTAGAAGTTCCTTTTTCTATGACAGACGCACCTGGCAAAGGCATATTATCTGAAGCAGAAAGCACTTTTCCTTTTACTGTGGTCTGCGCAATCAGAGAAAACGAACTGCACAATAAAAAGAGACAGAAGAATATTTCAATTCTTGATTTTTGAAATTTGAATTTCATGAATGATTGATTTAGTTAAAAATTAAAGCCCAAAACTATCATTTCAAAACATGTAGAAATGAGATGCAATGTTAAGCTTTTGTAAATTTAACCTCAAATAATTGCTAATTTGACAATCGATACCTCGATAAAAAACGAACATCATAAAATTTAACAATAATAAATCTTGAAAAAATCTCGGTAAGTATTATAAACATTAGTAATCTAGAGAACTTAAAATTTCTTAAAAAAAACCAAAAATTTAGCCTAAAAACACACTTGTCGAGGTAAAGTCGTGGTAGAAAATGGTATTGTCGAGGTGTTAGAATTTTAAGATATAGTTAACTAAACTGTCATCATGATTTAATTGTAACCTTTTACGTAATCTGTAACGCTTAGTCTCCACACTTTTAATAGAGATATTAAGCAATGGAGCCATTTCCTTAGAGGATAAATTCAACCGTAAATAAGCACAAAACTTCAAATCATTTGGTGTTAAATCTGGATGTGCGGCCTTAATTTTATCCATAAAATCTTTATCTGCATTATTAAATGCCTCTTTAAAGAATTTCCAATCTTTATTATTGTTCAAATTGGTATCAATTAGATTTACGGCGCTTTCAATATCTTTATTATTTCTATTCTTTTTTAATTCCTTCTTTATTTTATTGAGTAACTCATTTTTCTTAATGATACTCATTGTAGAAATCACTAACTCTCTATTTTTTCCTTCGATATCTTGATTTAATTTTTCATTCTTTATTTGAATGAGTGCACGTTCACTTTTGATGTGTTCATGCTTAAGAATTCGTTCGTAGTAAAATTTATAAACCTTATTAACTAAAAATGCAATTCCTATTAAAATTAAAACATACACCAGAATCGCTAAATTGGAAATATACCACGGTCTATTCACTTCAAAATGATATACAATTGTATTCTCCGTAAGTTGATTTCCAACTTTTCCTTTAACTTCTAAAGTATAATCACCAAAAGATATATTTTCAAATTGCACACTCGACGAGTGAGACCAATCGCTCCATTTGTCAGAAAGCCCTTCAATTTTATAACTATAGCTAACATCTAGGAATTTATTGTATTCCGGAACCGAAAACCCAAATGAGACGATACCTTTCTCGTGTTCAAATGAACCATTTTCGGTTAGAGACAAATGATTTGAACTCCCATCTATGTTCTTTTTCATTATAGTATTAAAATGAATTGAATGGGGGGTGTCAGCTTCAATATTTGCTAAATCAAGCGTTAGATAACCGTTTACTGTTCCTAAAATATATTTTTCACCTTCAATGTGCTGTATATTTTCAAATCCTAAAACCCCTTTTCTTAAACTTGAAGGAATTGCAATATCTGTAATCTGGGGTTTATTAGTAAGATTGTCATTAGTAATATAGCTAATGTTGTTTTTGAAGAACAGCCATAATTTACCTGTCTGATCGACCACCATTTTTCCGGAAGTGAAATTTTTGGACGCAATCAAATCTGTTAAAACACTATTCTTAACGAATTTATGTTCAGCTTCATTATAATTAAATATGCCATTTTTTGAAGTATATAGTATGTCTCCTTGATAACTCTCCAAACTAGAACTATTTCCAATAGTTAATTCTGAAACATCTACCACATCTATAGTTTGAGTAAAATCAGAATTCATGTTTAAAACAAAAACTCCTTTATACTCATGGTTTACCATGATTTGGTTGGCATTGTTAATTTCGAAAAAGCGCGATGAGTTTTTAAAGTTTTCAATTTTATTCCTGACCGTCCAAGTTTTATTTTTAAGCTCTAAAACATATAAGCCATCATAGTTTCCTTGAAGCAATAGATTATCATGATTTGGAATTTTCTTAAAGTTCCAAGCCCCTAAGTCTGAACTAATTTTTTCTATCTGATTTCCATCAACACTAAAAGTTCCTAAATGATGACCACATATCAAACTTTCGTTATTATGATTATATAAGCTCCATACCTGACCCGCTGTACCTTCTACAAAACGAAACGCCTCATCTCTAGACTTTAGCGGCCTATAAAACAGTCCTTGATTAGTCCCTACATAAAGTAAATCCTTGTAAATAATGGTAGAATACACGGTTCCTAAAACCCCTTCGTAATCTATAAATGTTTGTATTGGTGATGTGATATTTATACAGTTAATACCGTTATCTAATCCTGCCCAAACATTATGGTTCGCATCTTCAAACAAAGCTAAAACGGTGTTATTACTTAATCCTAATTTCTGATTTATAACATATTCAAATTCACCTGCATTACTAATTTTCACAATTCCATTAGAAATTGTACCAATCACAAAACTGTTATCTTCAAGCTTAATACTGTTAAATATGTTTAATCGTTTTAACCGCTCATTTGCGGTAATCTCCCATGGTTCTAATTGATTATTCTTGACCTGAAAAAAACCAGAATTCCTGGTAAGAATCGTCAGAAGGTCATCTACAAAAAACATATTAATAACCCGATCTTCTATAACGACAGCATCACTAATTATTAATTTAGGTTGCCCATCTTTTATAAGATAAATCCCCTCGTTAGCCACATGATAATAAATATGATTATTGATATTAAATACTTTGTAAATAATTTGTTGTGACGTAATAATTTTAAAAGTCTCAGCTTCCTTGTTGAAAAAATGCAAAGCGTGACCCGATTGAAAAAGCACCCATTCTCCAAGGTCTAAAATGTTCCAAATTTGATCATCGCTAATATTGGCTTCTTTTAGTTTTGGAATTAGTGATGTATAATTTAGTAATCCTTTTTCATCCTTTACCCAATACCCAAAATCTTCATAGCAACCCGAATAAATTCTATCTCCAATAACCTTTACTGCTCTCAAAATAGTATTGTTTGGAGACGGATACGCCACCCAACTAGAACCATTATATTCTAAAAGGCCTTTATTATTTGCAGCATAAATGTAATTATCTGCACTTTGGGAAATCATCCAGTTTTGATTATCACCACCATAATCTGACGCTGTAAATTTTTCAATAGGCGGTAATTCTTGCGCAGGAAGCATCAAGAATACATTTAGAAATAATATAAATATGAAGTGTTTCATCTGTTTCGTAAAGATAGTTTTAGATAATGAACAAACAAAATGCCAGCTCTTTATGAACTGACATTAAAAATTATAAACTTGAAATACTAAGCTATGACAACGCAAGCATTAAAAAAGCTGCTAACGCTCCACCAGTTAATGGCCCTAAAACAGGAATCCAAGCATACGACCAATCACTTTTTGCTTTATTTTTAATTGGTAAAATAGCATGCATAAGTCGCGGCCCTAAATCCCTTGCCGGATTAATGGCATAACCAGTAGTACCTCCTAAAGACAAGCCAATGGACCAAACCAAAAAAGCAACAGGCAAAGCTCCTAAAGCCCCTAAACCTATAACGGCTTCAGTCTCTGTAATACTGGCATCTGCAAAATAAAATATGGTAAAGAGTAAGACAAACGTCCCGATCATTTCACTAAAAAAGTTTGAAAACGTATTTCTAATCGCTGGCGCAGTACAAAAAACGGCTTTCTTAGAATCTGCGTCTTCTGTTTCGTCAAAATGATTCTTATAAGTTAACCAAACTGCAGAAGCTCCTATCATAGCTCCAATCATTTGCGCTAAAATATACATCGGCACATCAGCCCAGGGAAATTTACCAGCGATTGCCACAGCAACTGTAACTGCTGGATTAATATGCGCTCCACTATAAGGCCCCGCAATAACCACAGCAACATAAACAGCCAAAGCCCAACCTGTTGTAATCACTATCCAACCACTATTATTACCAATGGTTTTATTGAGGACGACATTAGCCACAACGCCTCCACCTAGTAAAATTAAAATCGCTGTACCTATAATTTCTGCTATAAATGGTGTCATAATTTAAACGCTGTTTTAAATGTTTTTAGTCCAATACTCCAAAGCATCAATAGCTCTATACCAACCTTTAATATTGGTTTCAATTTCCGTTCTGTCCTCTTTTGGACTAAACGTTTTATCCGCCTGCCAAATATCTTGAATTTCCTCAGGACTTTCCCAATAACCAACAGCCAAACCTGCTAAAAACGCCGCTCCCATAGCAGTGGTCTCTACTATTTTTGGTCTTACCGTTTTAGTGTTTAAAACATCCGATTGAAACTGCATCAACATATTATTAATTGTAGCACCACCATCTACACGTAATTCTTTTATAGATATATCGGCATCAGCTTCCATGGCTTTTAAAATATCCATAGTTTGAAATGCTATAGACTCTACAGCTGCTCTAGCGATATGTGCATCTGTACTCCCTCTTGTCAATCCAAACATAGTACCTTTTGCATGCTGATTCCAATGTGGCGCTCCCAAACCAGCAAAAGCCGGAACAAAATAGACACCATCTGTACTATCTACCGAAGCTGCTAATTTTTCGACATCTGAAGAATTTCTTATAATTTTTAAACTATCGCGAAGCCACTGCACAACGGCTCCTGCAATAAAAACACTTCCTTCTAAGGCATAGGTTGTTTTTCCGTTAATTTTCCAAGCTACAGTCGTCAACAAGTTGTTTTTTGAAACGATTGGTTTATCTCCGATATTCATTAACATAAAACAACCGGTTCCGTAAGTATTTTTAACCATGCCTGGTTTGGTACACATTTGCCCAAATAATGCTGCTTGTTGGTCACCTGCAATTCCTGCAATGGGAATTTTAGTATCGTAAAATGTCGATGTCGTGTGACCATAAACTTCACTTGACGCTTTTACTTCTGGCAACATACTTTTAGGAATGGTCAATAACTCTAACAATTCATCATCCCATTCCATGGTATTGATATTAAACATTAAGGTTCTAGAAGCATTAGTAACATCTGTGACGTGTTGCTTACCTTTTGTAAAATTCCAAACCAACCAACAATCAATAGTTCCTAAAATTAAATCTCCAGCTTCGGCTTTAGCTCTCGCGCCTTCAACATTATCTAAAATCCATTTAACTTTAGTTCCTGAGAAATAAGAATCTATAACTAAACCTGTTTTTTTCTTTATAAGTTCTGCCTTACCTTCTTTTTTTAGTTGGTCACAGTAATCTGAAGTTCTTTTATCTTGCCAAACAATCGCATTATAAACAGGTTTCCCCGTGTTTTTATCCCAAACCACAACAGTTTCACGCTGATTTGTAATTCCAATAGCCGCGATGTGCTCAACATCCAATCCATTTTTAGCAATGGCCTCTGCTGCAACTCCGGCTTGTGAAGACCAGATTTCTATAGGGTCATGCTCTACCCAACCTGGCTTAGGAAAATATTGAGTAAACTCCTTTTGAGCTATTGAAACAATACCACCTTTTTTATCAAAAACTATCGCCCTAGAACTTGTTGTACCCTGATCTAGGGACAGAATATATTTACCCATAATTTATTAGTTTATTTATTAGTTTACCGAAGTAGAGTTCGGAATAAATTAATATTATTTTAATATGTATTGATCTGCAATTTGTATAAATTCTGAAATTTGTTCAACTCTCCAATCATCAGTTTCATTTAATTCTACTCTTAATAATTCGCCAACAAGCGGTGCTATTTCTATAGCTGCTTTTGCATCTAAAAATAGTATTCGCACACGCCTTGCTAACACATCTTCAATGCTTCTCGCCATTTCATGTCTTACAGCCCAAATTATTTCTGCTTTTGTAAACTCTAATCTTGGATGCAAAAGTTCTCCTAATTCAGGATTTTCTTTAACAAGCTGAGCAATACCTTTTTGATCTGTTCCGTAAATATAAAGATGATTTGCGCGATCTACAGCTCCGTTAGAACCATGAATCTTAATGTTTTGTGTTTTGCATTTTGAGCTCGGCAGCTTCTTTAACTCTATGACTTTATCCACGGTATCTTGAGCCATTCTTCTGTACGTAGTCCATTTTCCTCCTGTGATTGTAATCAATTCAGAATCTGAAACTATTATTTTATGGCTTCTAGATATTTCTTTAGTTTTTTCTGATTTATCTTTTGGTGCTGCCAAAGGTCTTAGTCCGGCATAAATACTTAACACATCGGCTTTGCTCGCTTTTTTATTAAGATACCTGTTTGCTGTCTCTAAAACAAAATCGACCTCTTTATCTAAAGCTTTTGGCTCTAAACTATGACTATCTAATAAAGTATCTGTTGTTCCGACCACCACTCTATTATGCCATGGTACTAAGAATAACACACGACCATCATCCGTTTTCGGAATCATTATAGCATCGTTTCCTGGTAAGAATGATTTATCAAATACCAAATGAATACCTTGACTTGGACGAATACTGTTCTCTGCAGATTTATTATCCATTTGCAAAACCTCATCAGAAAACACTCCTGTTGCATTGATAACTGTTTTTGCATTTAAGGTATATTCAGTGTGAGTTTCGGTATCTATAGCAACGACCCCATTAACTAATCCGTTATCGTCTTTTTGAAGGTTTTTCACCTTAACATGATTCAAAACTGTCGCACCTTCTTCAATACAACTCTGAGCGATGTTTACGGCTAACCTAGAATCGTCAAACTGACCATCGTGATAAACAACACCACCTTTTAACTTATCTGTTTTTAAAGTTGATAACCTAGCAATGGTTTCACTCTTCTTAATTCTAATCGACTTACCAAAACTTAATTTTCCGGATAAAAAATCATAAACCTTCATTCCCACCATATAGAAAAAATTATCCCACCATCTATAATTTGGAATTATAAAAGACTGATTACTTACTAAATGTGAGGCATTTTGCAACATCAACCCTCTCTCATACAAAGCTTCTCGAACCAAATCGATGTTTCCTTGCGCTAAATATCTAACTCCACCATGCACTAATTTTGTACTTCGACTCGAAGTTCCTTTAGCAAAATCTACCTGCTCTAAAAGCAATGTTTTATAACCACGGGTTGTGCAATCTAAGGCAACACCTAATCCTGTTGCTCCTCCTCCAATAATAATAACATCCCAATTTTCGGTCGTTTTTAACTGATCTAATAACGTTTCTCTTTTGAACAAAATAGTGTATTTGTATTACAATTAGTTTCAAATATAAATAAATTAATTCAAAATGAAACAAAATGAAACTTATATTTCTCTAATAATGAAGATTATCAAAAAACACCAGCTTCATTTTGTTTCGTTTTATTATATTTGTTTGTTTTCAAGCCTTATCATTATCAAAAAAAACATCGCATCAAAATTCAATACATGAAGAGACATCAAGACATACTAGACCGGTTAGAGAAAGAAAAACACCTTGAAGTTTTAGACTTATGTGAGATTTTAAATGTTTCTGCAGTAACTATTAGAAAAGATTTAAAACTTCTAGAACAAAAAGGTTTACTCCACAGAACTCATGGCGGAGCTTCTTTAGAAAACCCATACATTAATGAACGTACGGTTTTAGATAAAGAAAAAATCTCAGTAGAAGAGAAAAATGGCATTGCGCAATTGGCCGCAAGTCGTATTGTTGAAAACGACTCTATTTTAATTGCCTCTGGAACAACCGTACAAGCCTTTTCAAAATACATTCAACCCAAAAACAAACTGACAGTAATTACGTCTTCACTTCATGTGGTTCTACACCTTATACATGATAAAAATATTGAAATCCTTCAACTTGGTGGTTACATAAGACACAGTTCTGCTTCTGTTATTGGGAATTACGCGGAATATATTTTACAAAATGTGTCTTGCAGTAAATTGTTTTTAGGTGTTGACGGGATTGATTTAGAATACGGCCTTTCTACTACAAACTTAGAAGAAGCTGAATTAAACAAGAAAATGCTAAATGCAGCTCAAAAAGTGATTGTTTTGGCGGATTCATCAAAATTCGGAAAAAAGAGCTTTGCTCGGATATGTGATCTTTCACGTGTGGATGAAATTATCACAGACAGTGGTATTTCCGATATAAAACGAAAAAAATTAGAAGAAAAAGAAATCAAAGTCACGATTGTAGATGGCTTATAAATTTGAATTAACCTAAACAACTTTTAAAATGAAACACGTCGTAACATTACTAGTTTTTGCTTTATTATTTTCATGTCATTCAGAAAAGAAGAAAAGTGAAACTTCTTTAGAAAATATGGCAATGCAGAATGAAAAACCAAACATTCTTTTAATTGTTATCGATGATCAAGGTTATGCGGATTTTTCGCCTTTTGACAATTTTGACACCTCTGTTTCTAGTCCAAATATCGCACGATTAGGAAAATCCGGAACGGTGTACTCACAGGCTTACGTTACAGCACCAGTTTGTAGTCCATCTAGAGCAGGAATTATTACGGGAAAAAATCAATTCCGTTGGGATAAACCAGCTAGTTGGGGACCAGGATTACCAGACGATGTAAAAACAATTCCTGAGTATTTAAAAGAAGCCGGTTACCACACAGCGCGTATTGGCAAAAACGATTTAGGCCGTAATTTTCATAAAAATGATGTTAGAGAATATCCATTACAACATGGTTATGATGAGTTTTTAGGGTTTTCTGCACACGCTCACGATTATTGGGCAAATTCTCAAAGTATAAAAGATCGCACTCCAGATCCCTATGGCACGAGTGCATTATTGGGACCTTTAATGCATAATATGGGTGAAAAAAGTTACGAAGAAGGTTATCTTACCGATATTTTAACAGACGAGTCTATAGATTATCTAAAACGTAAACACGACAAGCCTTTCTTTTTAACACTATCCTACAGTGCTGTTCATCATTTAATTCACGAAGTGCCAAAAAAATATTTAGATAAGTTTAATGTTAAAGAGATTCCTAACTACGACCCTGACAACTTAGAAGAGTTTGGAAATCATAAACCAGGAAGTTACTCAGCGTACTACGATAAATACTCTAGAGTTGGCGCCATAAATACAAATGACTTACGAAAATACTACTTAGCCAATTTGAATTGTTTAGATGATAATATTGGCCGTGTTTTAGATGCTCTAAATGAAACCGGATTAGACAAAAACACCTTAGTTGTATTTGTATCAGATAATGGTGGTTCTCCTCTTACAGGTGCAAATAACGCACCATTAACAGGTGGTAAATACTCTCTTTGGGAAGGTGGCATCAGAGTGCCAATGGCAGTAAGTTGGCCAGGACATGTGGATCCTGGCAAAATTGAAAAACGTTATGTATCTGCATTAGATATTCTACCGACGTTAACGGACGCTGCAGGAATTACAATCACTGATAAGGATATTGATGGCATTAGTTTACTTGAACCAAAAGAAGAGCGCCTATTAGTTTGGAAATGGCAAAAAACTTGGGCTGCACGACAAGGAAAATGGAAAATAACAAATGCTAAGGAAAATCATTGGAAAAGCGAACCATCGGCACAATATATCGCGCCAATAAGAGATGATTTAACTCTGAAATTGTTTGATATTGAAGCTGACCCAGGAGAACGCAATGATGTTTCAGCGCAGCATCCTGAAATAGTTAAAGAATTACAAACCGCATACGACGCATGGTGTGAAGCACACATTATAAAATAAATAGCCTTTTTGCCCTTGATTTTTAATAAAAAAACCTGTAAAGTTGAACTTTACAGGTTTTTTTTATTTTGTCACATGGGAGCATTCGAATTACCACTAAAAATAATTTTCATCAGGTCTTCGACTGCGCTCAGACAGACACTTATTTAATCTCTACTAATTCTAGATCAAATACTAACTCTTGTCCTGCTAATGGATGATTTCCATCTACTACTATATGGTCATCATTAACTTCTACAATTTTAAAAGGGTGCTCATTACCTTGCGCATCTTTAGATACTAAACCTAAACCTACTTCTGGCTTTACTTCTTCAGGAAGTTGTGTTTTTTCAACTTTATGAAATAATTCTTGTTTTACCTCACCATAAGCTTCAGTTACAGGAATATCCACAGTTTTCTTATCGTTCACTTTCATATCAATGACAGCATTTTCAAAACCAGGAATCAACATGCCCTTACCTAAGGTAAACTCTAATGGCTCACGTTCTAAAGAACTATCAAAGATTTGTCCGTTTTTTAACTTCCCTGTGTAATGAACTTTTACTGTATCATTTTCTTTTACTATACTCATACTTCTTGTTTTCATTTATTTAAGCTGCAAAACTATTATTTCTAAGACAGAATAAAGAATGAAACCTAATATTTTCGGTGTATTTAAGAAAAACTTAACGTGATATATTAACCGTTTGATGTAAATTTAGAAAGATACCTAGGTAACGCACTTATAATTCTATAACTGTAAGAAATTGAAAAACATTTCGACTACCTTTATCTTGAAAACAGATAGACAAATCAATTATAACAAGAAAGGACCATTAACTATGTTAACTTGGAAAGAAGTCATCAACTTTTCCGTAAATGGAAATCCAACTCCAGATAAAAGAGTTGAAAAAACAGAAGCAGAATGGAGGACTCAATTAACTCCTGAACAATTCAGAATTACGAGACAGAAAGGTACAGAACGCGCACATACAGGTGAGCTCTGTACAGCTTATGACGAAGGCAAATACAATTGTGTTTGTTGTGACACTCCGTTGTTTGATTCTACCATAAAATTTAGCTCAGGCACAGGTTGGCCAAGTTTTACGCAACCCATAAAAGAAAACGCCATTAAGTATGAAAAAGACACAACTTTCGGAATGGTACGCGTAGAAGTGATGTGTAACACTTGCGATGGGCATTTAGGTCATGTATTCCCAGATGGACCCGAACCGAGCGGATTGCGCTATTGCGTGAATTCAGAATCCATGATTTTAGATACGGAGACTGCCTAATGACAACTAAAAATTTACAAATAGCAACCCTAGGCGGAGGCTGTTTTTGGTGTACAGAAGCTGTTTTTCAGGAAGTAAAAGGTGTGGAAGAAGTGATATCTGGATATTCGGGTGGAACTGTTCCTGGACGACCAACCTATAGAGAAATTTGTTCTGGTTTAACGGGGCATGCTGAAGTTGTACAAGTTACTTTTGATGCTAACGTCATTAGCTACGAAGATATTCTAGTCATTTTTATGACCACGCACGACCCTACAACACTGAATAGACAAGGAGCCGATCGTGGCACACAATACCGTTCTGTAATTTATTATCATGATGATAAACAGAAAGACATTGCGGACCTTGTACTTAAGGAGATGAAACCTTATTACGAACAACCTATTGTTACCGAATTAACTTCTGCTCCTGTTTTTTATGAAGCAGAAAAAGAGCATCAAGATTTTTATGAAAGCAATCCGGAATACGGTTATTGTAGTTTCGTTATAGATCCCAAATTAGCGAAGCTCAGAAAATTGCATTCAGATAAGTTAAAATAACAAACAAATATTTAAGAGCAACTTTCTATTGAGAGTTGCTTTTTTTTTATCAACAAAAAACACGCGAATAACACATGTCTTCTATTTTAAAAATCAAGTTATATGGCACATCGCGATGCCATAAATCCCAACATTACATAAAGGTTTTAAATGAGCGAGGTTTATCATATACATTTTTAGATGTAGACATCAATGAAGATTATGCTGAAGAATTAAGAAACTTATATACCAATAAAAAACTTAATTTTCCAACACTCACGTTAGGAACTAAAAAATTACGAAACCCATCGGACGCAGAATTAATAAAATGGATAGACCAACTAAAATAGCATTTGGAGGTGGTTGCCATTGGTGTACCGAAGCTGTATTTCAATCTTTGAAAGGAGTCTATAATGTAGAACAAGGTTTTATTGCTTCTACCGAGAATAATAGCTCGTTTTCCGAGGCGGTAATTTTACAGTTTGATTCTGATATTATTTCACTTCAAGTTTTAATTGAAATTCATTTACGTACACACAAAAGTACATCTGCACATTCTATGCGAGACAAATACCGTTCTGCCATCTATTATTTCTCAGAGGATCAGAAAGCAGAAACTGAAACTTTATTAAATGCATTTCAACTAGAGTATAGAAACCAACTAATAACTAAAGCCTATCCGTTTTCCGAATTTAAAGCGTCTCGTGAAGCCATTCAGAGTTACTATCAAAAAAATCCTAAAAAACCTTTCTGCGAACGCTTTATAAATCCTAAATTGAGACTCTTATTAAAGGATTTTTCAAATTATATTGATACAGACTTTATTCCTAAAACATTACAATCGACATCAGAATAATTAACAGATGAGCAACACAAAAATTGGATTAGGCTTAGCCGCTTTAGGCCGACCAGATTATATAAATATAAGACCAGAGCAAAACATAAATAAGTCTATTGAGAGTTTTAAGGCAAATGCTTTAAAGGTTTTAGATGAAAGCTACGCCTTAGGAATTCGTGATTTTGACGTGGCTCCTTCTTATGGTTTAGGTGAACAGTTTTTGCAAGATTGGAATGACTCTAGAAACCACAAAGACGTTCATCTTTCTACCAAATTTGGGTATACCTATGTTGCGAATTGGGAAGTTGGATTTTCAGGTAAGCATGAAATAAAAGAACATTCTATAGAGAAATTGAACGAACAATGGGACGTTTCAAAAGCCTTATTGCCTAATTTAAAAATCTATCAAATTCATTCAGCAACATTAGATAGTGGTGTTTTAACCAATGATGCTGTACTCTCGAGATTAAACGAATTAAAACAAGAGCATCAACTTAAAATCGGAATGTCTTCTAGCGGAACTGAGCAGGTAAAAATTATAGAAGAAGCTCGAAAAGTTAGTTTTAATGGTGAAAATCTATTTGATAGCTATCAAGTGACTTTCAATATATTTGAACAATCTACTTTTGAAATTTTAAAAGAATTATTAGCACAAGATAAAACCGTAATCATTAAAGAAGCTTTAGCTAATGGTAGAATTTTCAAAAACGATACGTTTCCTAATTATAAATCTGCTTATGACTATCTTGAAGCGCTATCCAAGAAATACAACGTTAACGCAGATGCTATAGCCATTCGTTTTATTATGGATAGTTTAGAACCAAGCCTCATCTTAAGTGGTGCGTCGAGCACTAATCAGCTTCAACAAAATTTGAAAGCTTTTAATTTAAAACTAGAAGCAGACGAGATTTTAAAACTAAAATCGCTTACTGTAGATCCTCAAGACTATTGGCAAGAGCGAAGTGATCTCAGTTGGAATTAACCGCTTATTTTAACTTCTTTTTCAACATACATAACACACCGATTTCTTCTCTTGAAAGATTTTCGTTGACCTTCAAAAGTCGCAAAATTTCCTTTTGAAAATAATTAATGGTTTTACCATCAATATATTCATCAATGACACGTGGATCAATATAAGAACTACGTGCTACCGAAGGCGTATTCCCTAGCCTTTCACTAACCTTTATAACAGCATTGCGAATATTACTATCCAGTTCTTTTTGATCTTGTTCTTTAGAATAGCCAATCTCATCTAATGCCATAGCAGCAATTACAGTGCCTGCCCATGTTCTAAAATCTTTGGCTGAAAATTCGTCTCCCATCACATCCCGAATATATGCATTGAGATGATCGCTCTTCACGTCTTGCTTTACACCGTCTTCATCAATAAATTTGAATATTTCGTAACCCGGTAAGTCGTCGATTTCTTGTACTATTTTAGCTAACTTTTTATCTACAATATGCCGTTCTTGTTCTTTACCAGACTTTCCGATGTAATGAAAAATCAACTCATCTCCATCAATCTGTAAGTGTTTACTTCTCATCGTTGTTAAACCATAACTGCTATTTTCTTTGGAATAACGATCACTTCCTGGACGAAAATAAGCCGCTTCCAAAAGGCGAACCATACACGCAAGCACTTTTTCCTTAGCTAATTTACGCTTACGAAGATGCTGCCCAGTAACACGACGCATATGCTCTAAATTGTCGGCGAACTTAAGAATGCGATCAAACTTTTCTTGATCTTGTTTTTCTCTAAATTTAGGATTGTAGATGTATTGTTTTCTGTTTTTATCGTCTCTACCTGTCGCTAAAATTTTAGTTGTCTTCTTAGAATCGATTTCTACTTCCGTCCAAGCCGGAGGAATAACTAAAGACTTAAACCATTCTTTTAGATCTTTATCTTTAATCGTATTATTAGAGCTATCGACGTAGCGAAAGCCCTTGCCATGCTTTTTTCTGTAGTACATGATGCCATTCCTGTTAATGAATTATAAAGTAAATTCTTTAACACCACATCGCTTAACTCAAAAGCCATGTAGTGTGTCTTTATTACATTTATGGTTATAACCCTAATAGAAAATACAGCAGAATAACTCTTAAAGGGAGAAGTCAGATTATCACAAAAAAGCTGGTAATAAAAAGCGTAAAACGTTCGTTTTCTCAATCTTTAAAATTCCCAATCCCTTCTTTTAACCATGCCTCGTATTCCTCAATGTCTGGAGTGTAAGCAACAGGCTCGTTTAGATTTTCTTCATTATGATCCATCAATACGTAATACGGTTGTGTATTGGTTTTGTACCTAATAGTTTGCATTTCGCTCCACTTCTGACCACGGTTTTTTAATTTTTTACCAGGTCTTAATTTTGAATCTGGTGCTTCACCTTCAGGAAAATCGATTTGCTCATCGACATATAAAGAAATAAGCACAATGTCGTTTTTAAGTTTAGATAATACTTGTGGATCTACCCAAACATTTTGTTCCATTTTACGGCAATTCACACAAGCCCATCCAGTAAAGTCTAGCATCACAGGTTTCCCTACTTTTTTAGCATAAGCCAAACCGGTTTCGTAATCATTAAATGCTAAAATATCATGTGGTGCTAATAAATGGGCACCCTCAGGAATATCTGTTATACTTGCGCCACCAGCTTTTGAATTACCGACTCCATACGGAGATTCAGAATAATCTAATGGAGGAGGAAAGGCGCTTATAATTTTTAAAGGTGCGCCCCAAAGTCCTGGAATCATATAAATCGTAAAGGTCAACGTTAGTAAGCCAAATAATAAGCGTCCTACGGAAATATGTTTCAGTGGAGAATCGTGTGGTAATTGAATTTTCCCAAAAAGATATAAGGATAAGGTTCCAAAAATGGCAATCCATATTGCTATAAATACTTCGCGTTCTAAGAAATGTAATTGCAATACTAAATCGGCTTGCGATAAGAATTTAAATGCTAAAGCTAGTTCTAAAAATCCTAAAACGACTTTCACTGTATTTAACCAGCCTCCTGATTTTGGTAGAGAATTTAACCAACCCGGGAAAGCAGCAAATAATGCAAATGGTAATGCGATTGCAGATGAAAAGCCTAACATTCCTATTACCGGTGCGATACCTCCTTTGGAAGCTGCTTCAACCAAAATAGTTCCTACTATTGGACCTGTGCAAGAAAATGAGACAATTGCTAAGGCTAAAGCCATAAAAAAGATGCCAACGAGTCCGCCTCTATCGGCTTGCTTATCGGCTTTATTTGCCCATGAATTTGGTAATACAATTTCGAAAGCACCTAAAAATGAAATGGCAAAAACCACTAATAATATAAAGAAGATAAGGTTAAACCAAACGTTTGTTGCTAATGCATTCAACGCATCAGCACCGAAAATCGCTGTTATGATTGTACCTAATAAGACATAGATGACGATTATTGATAATCCATAAATAATAGCATTACGGATGCCTTTGGCTTTAGATTGACTTTGTTTTATAAAGAAACTCACCGTCATTGGTATCATTGGAAACACGCATGGTGTTAATAATGCTACAAATCCTGAAAAGAAAGCGATAATAAATATAGACCATAAGCCTTCGCTCGACTCATCGTCATCTGCTTCAGAGTTTTCATAAATATCAGAAGAAGCCACAACTGTCTTAGTTAAATCATATTCTAAATCGATATAAGTTGGTGCGGTACATTGTGTATCATCACAAGCCATAAAACCAACCTCAGAAACGATTGAAGAAATTGTAGCATCTGAAACTTTAATTTTCTGTCTGAATTCTGTCGTATTTTTAAAGTATTTAATCTTCATATCGAAGACCTTATCTATACTTTCTTCACCCTTTTCTTCGTTGGTAGAACCTACAAGCTCAATACCGTCTTTTAATGTATAGTCAAAACTTGTTGGAATTGGACCTCCTTCTTCAATATTTTGAGCATACAATTTCCAGCCACTATCAATAGTTGCAGTAGACACTAAAATTAATTCGGTATCATTTAGTTTTTCAACAGAAGTACTCCATTTTACAGGCTCAAGAATTTTTGTGGTATTACCTGTTAAATTTAATGCCATTCCTGCAGGAATCTCCTTAGTATCTTCAGCATCCTTTAGGTTAAACGTAAGATCTATATAAGTTGGTGGTAAACATTTTTCGTCATCACAGACCATAAATTCCACTTCACCTTCAACAAGTGACAATTCTTTATTAAGAACTTTAATACGTTGTGAGAATTCTGCTTTTTCACCAAAATATTTAATTCGCATTTGAAAAACAGGATCGTCAATAGTTTCACCTTCTTCTTCAGATGTTTTTCCTATTAATTCAAAATCTTTAGATTCGGTATAAACAAAGGTTGTAGGAATAGGGCCATTGTTTGGCACATTTTGCGAGTATAAATGCCAGCCAGCATCTATCGTTGCTGTTGAAATAAGATTGTATTCTGTATCTGAAATTTTTTCAACTTTAGTTTCCCATTTCACGGGATCAAAAACTTGCGAAAATAAATTGAATGAAAACGTAAATGCCAAAAGGCAAAGTAGAAGTATTTTATTAAATTTCATAAACGACATGTTAATTTGCAAATGTAACAGAAGGGTTTCTATTCTAGGATTACAATCGTCTAATTTATAAAAATCTTAAGAATTCGGGAAGAGAATTGTGAGTATAAAAAAACCGAACATTAAGTTCGGTTAGTTTGTTACGATTTTTCTTCAATTTTGATTCCATCGGAAAATTTCCATTTAGAAATTCCTCCTTTAAGATCGTAAATCTTTTTAAATCCTGCATCTTTCATCTTCTTAGCACATTTAGCACTTCGACCTCCAGATTTACAGTACAATATCACAGGTTTATTTTTATCTAATTTTGTAATGTCATCATCAAAAGTAGGTGACATAAAATCTATATTTTGCGCATTAGCAATGTAACCACCTTCATATTCTTTGGGGGTTCTTACATCAATTAATTGCACATCTTCTAATTCTAAAATAGATTGCATTTCGTCAGCTGTTATTAGCTTTATTTCAGAGTCCGCCGGACTACTGTCTAAACAACTTGTGCTAACGCCTAGTGTTAACAACAAACAACATATTACAAATACTCTATACATTTTTGTGTGTTTTAAAATCATTGATTGTGGGCAACCTCACCTTGCCATTCGCTAAAACCACCCAAGAGGTTATAAGCATTTTCAATATCTAATTGATTCATAATAGCACAAGCCTGTCCGCTTCTATTACCAGATTTACAATACACATAATAGTTTTTTGTTTTATCTAACTGTTCTACTTCGTGTATAAATCCTTGTCCTTTAAATATATCTATATGAATTGCATTAGGAATCATCCCTAAATCAATCTCATCTTGTGTTCTTACATCTAAAACAACTGCATTATCGTCTGCTTTGAGTTGTTTTGTCCATTCTTCTTGTGATAAATCAGCCATTCTTTATTCTTAATTTTTAGCAAAATTAACATTCCATTATGATATAGACGTAAAAAAATCAGAAGTGTTACATTTCAGATTCATTTTTTAACATATTCTGCCTTTATCGTAAGAATCTATTGTAATAATACAGCTAATTACTCGCTTTTTATTCATTTTTATACGATGTTCTTTTAGTATTAGACTAATAGCATCCTATATATAACTCTTGTATCATTCTTTTAGTACATCTTTTTTTGAAAGTCATGAACTTCAAAATAATTAAAACCTACACGTTTTAAATTTAACAAAATATTAATTTCACATATCAATAAAACACATACATTTGTATATACAATTGTTGTACATGAAAGAATTAAACGACATACTAAAAACAAAAGCTGATTTGCCAATACCAACAGCGACAGTCATAAATATTTTTCACACCACAACATGGATGAAGGATGATTTATTATTAGAGCTAAAACCTTTCGATTTATCCTTAGAACAATTTAATGTCCTTAGAATTTTAAGAGGTCAAAATGGAAATGCTATAAACTTACAAGACATACAAGAACGTATGGTAAGTAAAATGAGTAATACCACAAGATTAGTTGATAAGCTAATAAAAAAAAAATTTGTAAACCGTACCATTTGTAAAACCAACAGAAGAAAAGTTGAAATCGTCATTACAGATATGGGTTTAGAAACTTTAAAAACAGTGGACCCAATTATAAATCGTACAGAAAAAAACATCACAAAAAACTTGACTCAAAAAGAGTTAATACAATTGAATACCCTTTTAATAAAACTTAAAAAGAAATAATTATGAAAAACAGAAATTCAAACATTGCTATGCTATTCATTTTAGCATTATCATTTATGTCTTACACAACGTTAAAAGACAAAACCGTAAAAGTTAAAGAGAGCTCAGTAATTTGGAAAGGCTATAAAGTAGGTGGCGAACATACCGGAACTATTGACTTAAAAAGTGGTTCATTAATTTTTAATGGAAAAACCTTAACAGGAGGAAACTTCACTATCGATATGACGACTCTTGGTAGTACAGATCTCGATGGAGAATACAAAGGGAAATTAGATAGCCATTTAAAATCTGATGATTTCTTTGGTGTAGAAGAATTCCCTACGGCGACTTTAGACATTACATCTGTTACAGGTAAAGATGGAAATTTCAACGTAAAAGCTAACATTACCATTAAAGGAAAAACAGAAGCTATTTCTTTTCCTTTACTAATTAAAGATAACACAGCAACTGCAAATTTAAAGATTGACAGAACGAAACATAATATTACTTACAAATCACCTTCTATCTTAGAAACGATAAAAGATAAAGCAATTTATGACGAATTTGATTTAAATGTGACGCTTAAGTTTTAATCCAAAATAAATACATTTAGTAATATTTAAATTTTGATTCCTGTCTGCCTGAAATTTACCGCAACAGGAATCTTTTTTTCCTAAAGTGTTTGAAATCCGAATTTTGATTTCTATCTTTGATGTTCAGATGAAAATAAATACAAATCATACTTGGTGGTGGAATTTCTCAAACTTACGTTCGTGAACTAATCCTTGGTATGTAATACTTATATAAAAAAAAGGCTTGTCATTCACGACAAGCCTTTTTTAATTTAACCGAATACTGAAATAAATTCAGCAAAGATGAAAACATTTAGTTTAAACACACATTACAAAAAAATATTAGCAGACACTATTACGCCAGTTAGTATTTATCTTAAAATTAGAGATAAATTCCCAAATAGTATTCTGTTAGAGAGTAGTGATTATCATGCAAACGACAACAATTTTTCATATATCTGCTGCAACCCCATCGCTTCTATAAAAGTGGAAGGTGATACAATTTCTCAAACCTATCCTGATGGAAGCTCTAAGAGCAATTTAATTCAAACCGTTGGTGTCATTGAAGAGATTCATAAGTTTACACAACGTTTTAAAGTAGATTCAAACAAAGAATTCAAGTTTATCAATAATGGAATTTTTGGATACACGGCTTATGATGCGGTAAAGTATTTTGAAGATATCGAAATTTCAAAAAAAGACAATTCTGTTTCTATTCCTGAAATATACTACGCTGTTTATCAAAATATCATCGCTATAGATCATCAAAAAAATGAAGCTTATATTTTTGCGCATTGTTTTCATAGCGAAAATAACATTGACGACATTTTACAATTGATCCAAACGAGACAATATGCCTCTTACGATTTTAAACCCAAAGGAGACATTAAATCTAATCTTACAGATGAGGAATATAAAGCAAATGTAGAACTCGCAAAAAAGCATTGTGGCCGTGGAGATGTCTTTCAATTGGTATTGTCTAAACAATTTTCGCAACAATTTAGCGGAGACGAGTTTAATGTATACAGAGCCTTAAGAAGTATTAACCCATCCCCTTACCTATTCTATTTTGATTATGGGAATTTTAAAATTTTCGGCAGCTCTCCAGAGGCACAATTAGTGGTTAGTGATGGTAAAGCCGAAATTCATCCTATTGCTGGTACTTTTAAGCGAAGTGGAAACGACCTAAAAGACGCTCAATTAGCTGAAGAATTAATAAAAGACGACAAAGAAAACAGTGAGCATGTGATGTTAGTTGACTTGGCAAGAAACGACCTAAGTAGAAACGGAAGCAATGTTACTGTCGAAAATTATAGAGAAGTACAATTCTTCTCTCACGTGATACATTTAGTGAGTAAAGTTACAGGTACAATTCACAAAAATACCGATACCATGCAAGTGGTTGCAGACACATTTCCTGCCGGAACTCTAAGTGGAGCACCAAAACACAAAGCCATGCAGTTGATTGAAAGGTATGAAAAAACAAGCAGAGGTTATTATGGAGGAGCTATCGGTTTTATGGATTTTAATGGCAATTTTAATCATGCCATCATGATTAGAACATTTTTAAGTCAGAATCATAAATTATTTTGGCAAGCAGGAGCAGGAATAGTTGCCAAATCTGAAGCTGAAAGTGAATTGCAAGAAGTTTATAATAAATTAGGAGCATTGACGAAAGCGATTGAACAGGCTGAGGAAATTTGAGTTAGCTGTCATTCCTGCATAGGCAGGGATCTATTTAAAAAATTGAAGTATAATTAAAAAGATATTCCGTTTCACGGAACATTGCGATGAAAAAAATATTAGTCATAGATAATTACGACAGTTTTACATACAATTTAGTTCATTATTTAGAAGATTTAGATTGTGAAGTCACCGTAAAACGAAACGATAAACTAACACTAGAAGAAGTCGATGCTTTTGATAAAATTGTGTTATCTCCAGGACCTGGAGTCCCAGATGAAGCCGGTTTATTAAAAAAGATTATAGAAACTTATGCTCCAACCAAAAGTATCTTAGGTGTTTGTTTAGGACAACAAGCTATTGGTGAAGTTTTTGGTGGTTCATTAGAAAATTTAGATAATGTGTATCATGGTGTAGCCACTAGCATTACACTTTCAGTTGATGACGAATCCCTTTTTAAAGGCTTAGGCAAAACTTTTGAAGTGGGCAGATATCATTCATGGGTCGTTAATGCCAATTTACCTGATTGTTTAGAAGCTACGTCTTTTGACGACAACGGACAAATAATGTCATTAAGGCATAAAGTTTACGACGTTAAAGGTGTGCAATATCATCCGGAATCGGTGTTGACACCTAATGGAAAACAGATTTTAGAAAATTGGGTAAACAGTAAGAAGTGAGAAGTGAGAAGTGAGAAATGAGAAGTGAGAAGTGAGAAGTGAGAAGTGAGAAGTGAGAAGTGAGAAGTGAGAAGTGAGAAGTGAGAAGTGAGAAGTGAGAAAAAATTAAAATATAATTTGGGAAGAATACAATATTTAGTAAAAAATAATGTCCCATATTCCGACATAGTCGGAAACATCAAAAATCAGAAATAATGAACGAAAGAACGAAGATGCGAGGCGTAGCCTCAAGCACGAAGTTCTGAAAGTGAATGATGCTTTAGCAAATGTTTTGCATTCACGAATTCCTTATTGAAAAAATATAAATAGACGAGTAATTCCTAATTTTGATCGTGATTTTTGGTTCGTTTGCATCAAGGCAAATGAACAAAAGAAAATAAGAACAAATAAAAAAAAGATACCTGCTTTCGCAGGCATTGATATGAAACAATTATTAAACAGACTCATTAACCAAGAAAGCATCTCTAGTGAAGAAGCCAAAAACGTCTTGGTCAACATATCCGAAGGAAAATATAATCAAAGTCAAATTGCATCATTCTTAACCGTTTATATGATGCGAAGTATCACCACAGAAGAACTTCGAGGTTTTAGAGACGCATTATTAGAATTATGTATTCCAGTAAATTTAGATAACTACGAGACTATCGATTTATGCGGAACCGGAGGTGACGGAAAAGATACTTTTAATATTTCAACCTTATCATCATTTGTTACAGCAGGTGCTGGAGTTCATGTTACTAAACACGGTAATTATGGTGTGTCTTCGGCTTGTGGATCTTCGAATGTTATGGAATATTTAGGGATTAAATTTACAAGTGATACCGACTTTTTAAAACGTAGTATAGATGAAGCCGGAATATGCGTTTTACATGCACCTTTGTTTCATCCTGCTATGAAAAACGTAGCTCCTATACGAAAAGAATTGGGTGTAAAAACCTTTTTCAATATGTTAGGCCCCATGGTCAATCCTGCATTTCCAAAAAATCAAATGGTTGGTGTTTTTAATCTTGAATTATTGCGATTATACAGTTATTTATATCAAGAATCTGATAAAAACTATGCGATTGTACATGCTTTAGATGGTTATGATGAAATCTCGTTAACAGGAAAAACGAAAGTGATTTCTAATACTTCAGAAACCTTATTTGAACCGCATGAATTAGGAGTCAAACAAATCCAACAATCTGAAATTTTTGGCGGAAACAGTATCAAAATGGCTGCTGAAATTTTTAAAAGTGTTATCAATTATAAAGGTACAGAAGCACAGCACAATGTGGTGTGTGCTAACGCCGGACTAGCCATTGCTACAGCCAAGCAAATTTCACACAAGGAAGGATTTGCATTGGCGAAAGAATCTCTTGTTAGTGGAAAAGCAAAACAAAGTTTAGATAAACTAATTGAATTGAGCAAATGAACATCTTAGACAAAATAGTAATAGACAAACGCAAGGAGGTTAATCTTAAAAAAGAACTAATTCCTATAAAAGCTTATGAACAGCTACCTTATTTCGGAATGAAAACAAGGTCATTGTCAGAAAAATTAAGAGCAAGTCAGACTGGTATTATTGCAGAGTTTAAACGTAAGTCACCTTCTAAATCCATTATAAATGATACTGCTTTGGTAGAAGATGTTGCCATTGGTTACGAAAACGCAGGAGTATGTGGCATGTCTATTTTAACAGACGAGATTTATTTTGGTGGTTCCATGGACGACTTAATGATTGCCCGAGAAAATTGCGAATTGCCCTTGCTTCGAAAAGAATTTATTATTGATGAATATCAGATTATTGAGGCCAAAGCCATTGGTGCAGATGCTATTTTACTAATTGCAGCCATATTAACTAAAGCTGAGATTAAGCAGTTTTCTGAATTAGCTAAAAGCCTAAAACTTGATGTGTTATTAGAAGTCCATAACGAAGACGAATTACATAAGTCCATTATGCCATCTTTAGATATGTTAGGTGTGAATAACAGAAATTTAAAAACATTTGAAGTCAGTTTAGATATCTCAAAACAATTAAGTGCATTGATACCAAATGATTTTGTAAAAGTATCAGAATCAGGTATTAGTTCGGTGGACGCCATCAAAGAATTACAGCCTTATGGATTTAAAGGTTTTTTAATCGGCGAAAACTTTATGAAAACAGATAATCCTGGAGCCAGTGCTACTCAATTTATAAAAGACCTAGCAGGTTTATAAAACCTAGCAGGTCTAAAATAGAAAAGAAACAAATTAATTTTAACGTCACTTCGAGTGCTATTTGAAGTACGAAAAAATTATATCGAAAAGAAATAAATAGATTCCTGCCTTCGCAGGAATGACAAAAATTAAAAAGCGTGGTGAGATTCCCGCTTTCGCTGGAATATATGAAACTAAAAGTCTGCGGCATGAAATATAAGGAGAACCTAGAAACTGTGGCTAATTTGCGACCTGACTATCTCGGTTTTATATTTTATAAAAAATCAGCCAGACATTTTGATTCTAGTATTCCTGAATTGCCAAAATCAATTAAAAAAGTTGGTGTTTTTGTGGATGAAGAACTAGAAATTGTACAAGACACTATTAAGACATTCAACTTACAAGCCGTTCAATTTCATGGTCACGAATCGCCAGAATATTGTGCTGCTATAAATACTGTTGAGGTTATAAAGGTGTTTAGCATTAAAGATGAATTCAACTTTGATGTGCTTCAACCTTTCGAAGATGTCTGTGATTATTTTTTATTCGATACCAAAGGAAAATTACCAGGAGGAAACGGTTACACGTTCAACTGGAATGTATTAGAAAAGTATCCATCAAGCAAACCTTATTTTTTAAGTGGAGGTATTGGATTACATGAAATTGAAAAAATAAAAGAATTCAAAGAAAGTCCGGCTTCAAAGTTCTGTTATGCTATTGATGTGAATAGTAAATTTGAAATAGAACCTGGATTGAAGAATGTGGAGGAATTGAAAACGTTTAAACATAATGTAATTAGCTGTTAGCTGTTAGCTGTTAGCTGTTAGCTGTTAGCTGTTAGCAAAAATTAAAACAACTTGGGAGGAAAGCAAAAATTAGCATATAAGAGTGTCCCAAATTCCGACAGCGTCGGAAACAACGATTTTCAGAAATAAAGAGCGAAAAAGCGGAACTGCGAAGCGAAGCTTCAAGCATGTAGCTTTGAAAGCGAATGGTGCTTTAGCAATTTCCTAATAAATCGTTTTGAATTTTTGGTTTTGTATTAAACAAAAATCGTCCACTGGACAATTTTTATTTAATAGTGTTTCAAGACAAAATGAACGGAAAGAAATAAAGAAACAGATTGCCACATCACGCAAAAAAGCGTGATCCACAATGAAAATAATAGATTTCTGCCTTCGCAGGAATGACAAAGGCTTATGAAAAACACATACAAAATTAACGAAAAAGGCTATTACGGAGAATTCGGTGGAGCATACATTCCCGAAATGCTTTATCCTAATGTAGAAGAATTGCGTCAAAACTATTTAAAGATTATGGCTGAACCTTCGTTTCAAGAAGAGTTCAATCAACTTTTAAAAGATTATGTTGGTCGTCCTTCTCCACTCTATTTTGCGAAACGTCTTTCAGAAAAATACAATACCAAAGTGTATTTAAAACGTGAGGATTTAAATCATACTGGAGCCCACAAAATCAACAATACCATTGGTCAAATTCTGATGGCAAAACGTTTAGGCAAAAACAGAATTATTGCCGAAACCGGAGCTGGTCAACATGGCGTTGCAACCGCTACTGTTTGTGCTTTAACAGGTATTGACTGTGTGGTTTATATGGGAGAAATTGATATTGCACGTCAAGCACCCAACGTCGCCCGAATGAAAATGTTAGGCGCCAAAGTGGTACCTGCATTATCTGGTAGTCGAACTTTAAAAGATGCCACTAATGAAGCTATTCGCGATTGGATTAACAATCCGGTTGATACCCATTACATTATTGGTTCTGCTATTGGTCCACATCCCTACCCAGACATGGTTACGCAATTTCAATCGGTGATTTCCGAAGAAATAAAATGGCAATTAAAGGAAAAAGAAGGTCGAGAAAATCCGGATTACGTTGTGGCTTGTATTGGCGGAGGAAGTAATGCCGCAGGAACCTATCATCATTTTTTAGACAATGAAGATGTTGGTATTATTGCTGTAGAAGCTGCAGGAAAAGGTATTCACTCCGGTGAAAGTGCAGCAACTTCTGTATTAGGAAAAGAAGGTATAATTCATGGTTGTAAAACCTTATTAATGCAAACCAAAGACGGACAAATTACAGAGCCGTATTCGATTTCTGCAGGATTAGATTATCCTGGTGTTGGACCACTACATTCACATTTGTATAAAACAGGTCGTGGTGAATTTTATTCAGCAACCGACGATGAAGCGATGAACTCTGGCTTAGAATTAACAAAGTTGGAAGGTATTATCCCGGCTATTGAAAGTTCGCATGCTTTGGCTATTTTTAAACATAAAACTTTTAAACCTAGCGACGTTGTGGTGATTAGTTTATCTGGTCGTGGTGATAAGGATTTGCAGAACTATATTGATTATTTTGATTTGTAGTTGTTGGTTGAAAATAGAATTCTAAATTGGAATTTAAAACTTATGTTTTGGATTTGAAATTTTAAGCAATACATTTACAGTTACCAATTATTTATATCTATAATATGTCCGAAACAGTTTTAGAACTTAGAGATGCTACAATTTATCAAGGTGACAGTATGGTGCTGTCTAAGGTGAATTTTGAAATGAAGAAAGGCGATTTCGTCTATCTTATTGGTAAAACAGGAAGTGGAAAAAGTAGTTTCATGAAAACGCTTTATGGTGATTTACAATTAACAGAAGGAGAAGGTTCAATTGTGGATTTCAATTTAAAAACCATGAAAGAAAAAGACATCCCTTTTTTAAGACGGAAATTGGGTATCGTTTTTCAAGATTTTAAATTACTACCAGACCGTACGATTATTGGAAATTTAGAATTTGTGTTAAAAGCAACAGGTTGGAAAGAAAAAGACCGTATTAAAGACCGTATAGATACAGTTTTAGATAAGGTGGCAATGAAGACCAAAGGCTTTAAATATCCTCATGAACTTTCTGGTGGAGAACAACAACGTATTGCTATTGCACGTGCATTGTTAAATGATCCTGAATTGATTTTAGCCGATGAGCCAACCGGGAATTTAGATCCACAAACCAGTGTTGAAGTCATGGAAGTATTACAAGATATTAATAAAAATGGCAATACTATTTTAATGGCCACACACGATTATGCTTTACTTTTAAAGTATCCGAGCAAAACATTAAAATGTGACGAGAACAAAGTTTTTGAAGTTGTACAACGTAAGAGTTAAATCTTCAATGTAACGCTCTTAAGTTCTTGGTTAACCTTTGTAAAATCTTATGATTTCTGTATTAATTCCTGTTTATAATTATAATATTTCAGAACTCGTTTCCGAAGTACATAAGCAGTTAATTACGTCGGAAACCCCTTTTGAAATATTGTGTTATGATGACTGTTCTAACGATATTAAATTTCAGGAGTATAATAACATTATAAATACACTTTCACATTCTGAGTATCATATTCTGCCAAAGAATATCGGCCGAAGTGCTATAAGAAATAAGCTTGCTCAAAAGGCAACATACGACTGGTGCCTTTTTCTAGATGCAGACGTCATTCCCAAAAATGATGATTTTATAAGTACCTATCTTAAATCTATTTCTGAACAATCAGATGTTATTTATGGTGGTATTTTATATCAAGAAAAACATGTAGATGATGCTCAACTCTTACGTTGGATTTATGGAAATAAACGAGAAGCCTTATCTGCCGAAGTTCGAAACAAAAACACATATTTGAGCTTTTTAACCTTAAACTTCTTAATACATAAACGTGTTTTTGATACGGTTCGTTTTAATGAAGATATTCCTAACTTACGGCATGAAGACACCTTGTTTTCCTATAATTTAAAGGAAGCAAACATTAGAATACAACATATAGAAAATCCTGTTTACCATCTTGGTCTTGAAGACAGTAAGATTTTTTTACAAAAATCATTAGACTCGGTTGAAGCGATAAATCTATTTATCAATCAAGATTTATTACCATCTAATTACACTCGAATTACAAATATCTATTCAAAAGTTAAGGATAACGTCATTTCAAAAGTACTAGCCTCTATTTATTATAAGTTTGAAGCTACTTTCAGAAAGAACCTACTTGGTAAAAACCCTTCGCTCATGATTTTTGATTTGTACCGATTAAGTTATTATTGCACTTTAAAATCGAAAAGATAAATGGCATTTTTCTCTGTAATCATATCGGTTTATAATAAGGAAAACTATATTCAACACACCATTAAAAGTGTTCTGAATCAGAGTTTCAAAGATTTTGAGGTTATTATTATTAACGATGGTTCTACAGATAAGAGCGAAGCCGTTATAAACAGTTTTGACGACCATCGTATAAGACTTCTAAGCATTAAAAACCAAGGAGCTTCAAATGCTAGAAATACAGGAATAAAAACGGCAACCACTGACTATATTGCACTTTTAGATGGAGATGACACTTGGGATGCATCCTATTTGCAATACATGTTTGATGCTATCACCGCATTTCCTAACATAAATATTTTTTCTGCTGCTATAGCTCAAAAATATGAGAATAAAGTTGTTCCTGTGCCATATAGCTTCACACAAACCGAACTTTACGGAGTTTATAATTATTTTAAAGCCAGCAAGAAATACACACTTCTTACAAGTTCTAGTGTCGTTTTCAAAAAATCAGTTATAGAGAAAAGTGGAGTTTTTGATACATCACTTATTACCGGAGAAGATACTGACATGTGGATTAGGTTTGGGCTTCATTTTGAGATCCTATTTATTAATAAGCTCTTGACCTATTATCACCATGACGATTATAGCCTATCGAATACAAATTTCGATTTAGAAAAAAAACCAAATTTTGACTCCTATTTTGAATATGAAAAAACCAATAATTCTTTAAAAGATTTCTTAGATCGTAATAGATACTCGATGGCCGTATTAAGTAAGTTACAAAATGATAATAAGAGTTTTTTGTATTACACATCACATTTAGACCGTAAGAATATTAGTACTAGACAGCGCTTGCTTCTTAAGTCACCTAAATGGTTGCTTCAACTCTTGCTTAAATTACAATCATTAAAAGGAGAACGTTTAATTTATCCTAAAAGCTGATTTTTAAAATCATCGTAATCTCTTATATATTCAACTTCATCATATTCTGTAGAAGCTAACACTAAGCAAACAGAGCCAGAAGAAAAATTATCGATTTCTCTCCAAATATCTGTGGGTATATATAAGCCTTGATTAGGTTTATTAAGCATGATTCGTCTTTTAGTCTTACCATCGTCTATAAGAACTTCAAAACTTCCACTCAAAGCAATAATCACCGATTCTTGTTCCTTATGCGCATGTCCACCTCGAAAACTATCACTTGGTACATCGTATAAATAATACACACGTTTTATTGCAAATGGAATAGCGTCTTTTTCTATTACGGCTAAAAAACCACGCTCATCATGTACCTTAGGAATGTCAATTATTTTTACGTCGTTTATTGTATTCATATTAAGGTTTTACTTTAAAATAGATTGCCATTGTGCTGCTATATTTTCTTCCGAAAACTGCGAAACACTCAATTTAGAATTCTGTTTACAATGCAAGTATAAATCTTTATCTTCAAAAAGGCGGTTCATCGCCTCTGCTAATGCATCTGAATTATAATTTTCTATCAAAAGACCATTGTGGTTATTTTGAATAATTTCATTTGGACCAGATTTACAATCGACTGAAATCACAGGAGTTTCCAACGCCATGGATTCTATAATCGATCTAGGAAAACCTTCATACCTACTTGTTAATACTGTAAACAACGCCGATTTAACTACTGCTGAAGGATTAGGACTGTAACCTAGAAACTCTACAGAAGCGTCTAAATAAAGATCTTTAGTTTTACTTATTAATTTCTCTAAATCTTTACCGTCTCCTAAAATTTTAAGTTTAATATTCTGACTCGGTAGTTTTGATTTTGAGTAGCCATCTAACAACAACGAAATATTTTTTACATCATCATCTAAGCGTCCAAAAAACAGGATATAGTCCTCAGTTGTTTCCGTTGTTATCACTTCAGTTTTAAAGTTAATTGCATTATAAATAGAAGTGACATTGCTTACCCCATAATCTTCCTTTACTTTTTGAGCAATAAGCTTAGAAACACCAACAATTTTATAGGCATTACTATATATTAATTTTCCTAAAAATCGATTAGGATTTATGTATAAATCTACATTATAACTTCTAACACAATAAATCGTTTTCTTAGGATTGTAGATGAACTGTGAAATAATATATTCTTTTAAAGTCCCAATTCTTGTTCTATTATCAATGACATAATCAAAGTTATGCTGTTTTAAATAGGCTTTTAAAATTCTTAATCTTTTAAATCTTCCAAAGGTGGTATCATTTTCATCCTTTAATTCTCCAAGGTTAAGCAGTTTCCCTTTGTATGGAAATTCTATATCATTAAGCACACTAACTACGTGCACATCATAACCAACATCAAAAAGTATTTGCGATAATAAGCCAGAAGAGCGTTCTGCGCCGCCTTTACCCAAGGAAGAAACAACAATACAAATCTTTTTATTCTTAACTTTTGGCATTAACGATTATCTTTAAGACAAATGTAACGATATAAATGAAACATCTATATTTCAATGCTATTCTAACTAGATTATTCTTGAGATGTTCCTTAACTTTGATTACAATAATTAGAATCTACACATGAGAGTTTTATTGGTTGGCGAATACAACAGGTCACATAGATATTTAAAAGAAGGGCTGCAAAATTTAGGACATGAAGCAATTGTTGTTGGCATGGATGATGGGTTCAAAAAAATTGATGTTGATATAGAAATAAATCAAAAATTTAGAATAGGACCATTACAAAAAGTGAGATCTTTAATGATCCGTTTGTTTAAAATAGACTTACATTTTATTGATGTAAAGAAGCAACTATTAAAACATAAAGCGCAATTAGAAAACTTTGATGTTGTCCAATTTATAAATGAATCTTCTTTTCTCTGTTCGGCTAAAGATGAACAAAACGTATTTGATTTATTAACTAGCTGGAACAAGAAAGCATACATATTATCTTGTGGTACAGACTACTCTAGCGTAAAATTCTCGATAGATAAAAAATTTAGATACTCCATACATACCCCTTATTTTGAAGGTCGTGTAAAGCCTACAGATTTCGCGTTAGGTTTAAAATATTTAACACCTGAATTTGTAAAATTACACCATCATATTTATGATAAAATTGAAGGTGTTATTAGTTCTGATCTCGATTATTATATTCCTTTACAAAACCATAAAAAACATTTAGGAATGATTCCTCATGTTATAAATGTAGATAGTATACCTTATCAGGCACCTAATCTAGATGAAAAAATAACTATTTTTCATGGCATCAACAGAGCCAACTATTATAAAAAAGGAAATGATATTTTTGATGCTGCATTAGATCTAATTGATGCCAAATACAAAACAAAAGTCAATATAATTAAAGTTGAAAATTTACCTTATAAAGAATACATTACAGCTTTTGACACTGCTCATATCTTACTAGATCAAGTCTATGCTTATGACCAAGGCTATAATGCCTTAGAAGCTATGGCAAAAGGAAAAGTAGTGTTTACAGGCGCTGAAAAGGAATGGGAGGACTATTATAATGTTACACCCAATACTATTGCCATAAATGCGTTACCAGACGCTAAGGCGATTGCCTCTAAACTAGAATGGCTAATTGAAAACCCTGAAAAAATAATTAACATTTCTAAGAATGCACGTCAGTTTGTAAAACAGTATCATGACCATACAGAGAATGCGAAATTATTTTTAGAAAAATGGTCTTAATTTTTTTGTTTTGGAAATCGAAGTTCTAAAGAAACTCTTGTGATATCTTCATTTTCGTTTACGGCAGCACCATGAATTAAAAATGGAGAAAATAATAAGGCTTCACTTTCCTTAGGGTTTGGTCTTGTCATCTTTATGACTCCAGATTTTGTCTCCAAAATACAGGGCACATAATAAATATTACCGTTAATTTTTGCGCCCTTACTTTCTGTTCTTAAAATTTCGTTTTCTGGTATAAGGTGGCTTTTTGCTACTACTGGTAAAGACGATTTTTCATTACAACCTGCTACAGGTAACCAAACATTAATAATATCTTCCCAATAACTCAAATAACCATCTCTGTGTGGTGGATTTATATCCAACGACTTTGGTCTGCTTATTCTTATTTGAATATGTGATTTTTTTAATTCCTCTACATAAGATGTCAATTTGTAACCCAAAATGTCCCCAAACCGTTTTGCTAACAAGTCAATATCAAAATCAAAATCTAAGGTTTCAAGATTACGAGTTATAGAAATTACCTGATTATGTAATGCATCTGTAGTCACAAATTTGTGATAATCCTTTAAGTCAAATATTTCATTATCTACAGCGACATTATTAGCCTTTAAAGCATCAATTATAATATTTTTTACAGATTCTTGAAGCTTTAAAAAATCTTGATTTTCAAATGCTTCCACGATATTAAAACCATCATTTTCCCACGACATTTTAGACAAAACATTATCTTCCTGTGGGTAAAGTAATTCTGGTTTCCCCCAAAAAAAATCACCTTCAACCTTAAATTCAAAAGGTTGATTATCAATAAATATTTTACATGTTTTTTCCATCGGTGAAATTATTTTTTTGATTACTGAAATATATTTTTATAACAAAAAAGACCATTATAAAATAAAGAATGTACCTCACAAAATGAGCAATTACAATCCCTTCGGTACCATAATACTGAATAAACACTTTAGACAATACAAAAAACAATGCTAAAGACGCTATTTCAGTAATTACAAAACTTTTTACTAAACGTTTCGCTAAAAACTGATGTGATAAGACTAAGGCTCCTAATCTTACAAAATCACCTAATAATTGCCATTTAAACAAAGGTTCCATTCCTGTGAAATCTGGATAAATTAATAGAATAATATAATCTTTCAGGATATAAACCAAAAGCATTCCTAATCCGAAAATCGGCAAAATGGTTTTATAAATATTGAGTACTTCAATCTTAAACTCATGCTTATTATGGATACTCGCGAATTTTGGTAATACATACAGTGTAAATAATCCTGTAGCAAACACCATATAGTTTTTAGAAATAAATGTAATTGCTGTCCAATAACCTGCTTCATTAATGTTTAATTCATCAGTGACTAGAGTTCTTATATTCAACTCAATATAATTCAACAAAAACGTAGAAATAAAAGACATTAATGTAAATGCCAATAATTTATTTTTATAAATGAGACTGAAATTTAAAGACTTAAATTTCACATAGGTTTTCAGGGTTTTTCCAAATACAAAAGCCAAAACAACTAACTGAATTACTGGTGCTAGTGCAATAGCAATGATTACTCCTTTTAATTCTGAAGTATATACACCAATAACAAGGGCCACTGTTGCTAGAAGATAACTTATGAGTTCAATTTTAGCATAGCGTTTATAATCCGACAACCCACTAACCACCGCATTGGTAACTCTACCAACAGCAATAAATGGTACAATAGCAGCAAACAATTGAAAAATATAAATATACTCTTGAGATTGAAACAGATAATCGGATAAGAACGATGCTCCTAAAAATAATACCGCCGCAGAAAGCAATGAGCCAACTATTGCAAAAACACTAACAGTAGAAAATAGCTTAGAAAGTTCTGGCTGATCCTTTTTAAATTCTGCGACATATTTAACAACTCCATTAAAAGTCCCTAAAGTAGATGTGCTTGTAAGCATCGCCAATACATTTCGTACCTGACCAATACTTGCATAACCAGCTTCGCCAACAGTAACCGCAAGTAAACGCTGAACAAATGCAGAAACAATTAGTCTAATAGTAATCACCACTGCATTAAGCGAGGTAATTTTAAGCACTATATTACTACTAATAAATTTTGGAAGTTTCACGTGTTTGCTTTTAATATCCTTCTATACCATCTTCAGTTAAAACCCCAAATAAAGAACTACTAAAGAGTAATAATATTATTCCGAAGTACATAAAATAACTCAAGCAATGTCCCATTACAGCTCCTTGTAATCCAAACTCATCAATGAGGTAGATACTAGAAAAGTACATCATTATGAATAAAAACACTTCTAGAATTAAGAAATGTGCAAACATCTTTTTCGCTAAAAACTGATAGGCTATAACCATAGAAAGTACACGTGCAATATCACCTAAGATCTGATACCCAAATAAATCTTCTACTGGTCTAAAATCTTCGGTAAACAATATGTTTATTAATAGAGATCTGCTTAAGTAAATAATTAATAGTAATACCAAAAATGCAGGCATAATACTCTTGTAGAAACTAAATACTTCCTTTCTAAAATCGCGTTTAGAATTAATTTCAGAAAAACGAGGCAAAATATAAAGTGCCGTCAACGAATTGATAAACATCAAATAATAATCTGAAACTCTTGTCATTGCTGTCCAATGGCCTGCGGCTTTAATACCAACTTCGTCAATAAGATAATTTCTAATTATAATCATCACAATTGGTATTGCAATAGCACTAACCAACGCCATAATCATATAAGGACTTAATTTCTTTAAGACCGACAGACTTATTTGTGTAATCTTAACAAATGACATTAAACTGCGTCTAAACGCTATACCAACAATAGTTATAAGCAAATTAAGCGCAGGCGTAATCACTATGGCTATTAATGCACCATCTATATTTTCTTGATATATGAGAATTAGCGTTACTAAAAGCCCAAGAACTTGACCTAAAACATTTATAAGCAACAAATATTTGTGCTTAGAAAACCCGTTCATAATAGAAAAGGTAAACATATTTAAAGCATAGAAAGGCAAAATAATGGCAAGCGTTTTAATGATATATGTATATCTATAATTTGACGAAAAAATAATATCATTTATAAACTGAGCATTGTAATAACATAAAAAAGCGAGGAAAGTAGACGAGAAAAACCCTAAATAAAAGACAGTGGATAAGGTTTTTGTAAGCTCAACCGAATCATTTTTAACCTGACTTACAAACTTAACAACACCTTTATAAAGTCCTGAAATCGATAACGACTGCAGACCGCTCATAAAATTTCGCAAATTTCCAATAAGTGCCATCCCCTGTGGACCAATGTATACAGCAATAAATTTAGAAATTAAAATACCTGCTAAAATTCTGAGACTAATATTGGCTAAGTTTAAACTTGCTGCCTTTACTAAAACTTCGCTATTGATGTAATTAAAAAACTTTTTCAATTAATATGTGTTTAAAGCCGAGATAACCGACTGAATATCTTTATCTATCATCACAGGACTCATAGGCAAACTTATAATTCTTTTATGAATATTTTCCGTAAGTGGAAGATTAAAACACGAAAAAGAACGCAAAGCCTCTTGTTGATGCGGTGGTATAGGATAATGAATCAACCATTCTATTTGATTGGCATCTAAAAACTTTATAAAATCAGCTCTATCATCAACCTCAACGACAAAAGCATAAAATATATGATTCTTGCTACCATCATAAAGTGGTAATTTTAGCTTTGGGTTTTTAATGCCATTTAAGTAAGCCTTAGCAATTTCCCTGCGTCTATCATTATCGTTGTCTAAGGTCTTCAATTTTATACTTAAAAATGCCGCTTGCATATCATCTAAACGACTATTAAAACCAATAATTTTATTCGTGTACTTTTCTTCACTACCGTAATTTCGCAATAACTTAATGACAGTAACTAATTCTGAATCGTTAGTTGTAATGGCTCCACCATCTCCAAGTGCTCCTAAATTTTTACTCGGATAGAAGCTAAATGCTGCTGCATCTGAAAGGTTACCTGCTTTAGCTGAATTTGAAATTGAATCTGCAATCGAATTTGAACTATTCTTTTTGGAATTTAAAATGGCTCCGTGTGCTTGGGCTGCGTCTTCAAATAAAAGTAAATTAAAATCTTTAGCTATTTGTTGTAAGCCTTCAACATCTGCCAATTGACCATATAAATGAACCATTATAATGGCTTTAGCATCAACAAATATGGCCTTATCTGTATCGACAGAAATCGTATATGTATCTGGATTGGGCTCCACCAAAACAGGAATCAAATCCGCATGTATAACCGATAAGATTGTTGCAATAAATGTGTTGGCAGGTACAATAACCTTATCTCCTTTTTTTAGCTTACCGAGTTCTATATAGCCTTTTAAGATCAGAGTTAAGGCATCCAATCCATTACCTGTACCAATGCAGAATTTTGTACCACAATAGTTGGCAAACTCGTTTTCAAAATTGGTAACGTTATTTCCTAGAATAAAATGGGCATCGTCTAAAGATTTACTAAACGACGCTTGAAACGCGTCTCTAAAGCGGTTATTGATCTTATATAAATCTAAAAACTTAATCATAAATTTAAAAATTGAAAGGACATATCTCTTCTTTGTACAATTAACTAATCAGATAAGTCTGTGAAATATAAAACAACAATTGATTAAATTAAAACTTTAATTAATTAGATTTCAACAACCTTATATAATACTCATTTTAATTAGTTCATAATTATTTGAATTATAAGGAAGAAAAATAAACTTATGTTTTAGGTATATCCAAAATTTTATGACTAGACGTTTCTAACAGATATGTGTTAGCCGTATAACTTCGTGCACCACAGCTTTCTTTCCAAAAAATGAGACCTTCATTAATTTTATTCCCGTTGTCTTCACTCGAAATATTAAAATCAAAATAACGCTTATCATCGCCCATTTCATTGATTATAAAATCATAAGCCAAATCGAGACTACCGTACGCGTTTTTATCAGCATTACCAGAAACATACTGAGGATGAACAGTTGTTTTAGTTAAAAAAACGGTTGATCCTGCGACAACTTTATCATCTTTATATATGTTGACCTGTTTGATATTCTCTGGAAAACGCGTCGCCAATAATTCTATTTCTTGTAAAGAATGGACTGGTTTTACACCATGTTTCTTATCTAGATTTGGTATTAAAACTGAATTCCAAAACTCGCTGAAATTTGTATCTACTTTAAGTTTTAGTCCAGATCTTAAGGCTTTATTGATACCTTCTCTTCTATTTTTTTGAAAACGTAATTTATGGGCATAATCAATGACCATTAGCACATCTTTTTTTAATAATTGTGCGTTAGCTTTATAAAGGAAATAGTCCAATTCATCTGCTGGCATACTATTATAAAACGTGGGTATCACTTTTATTTCGAGTTGCTTAAACCCTTCTAATTCATAAAAAGCAAGCATCGCTTTAAAGGCTTCAAAAGCATAAAAGAATTTAGATTTATCTTGAAGCACAAAGCTCCCGTAAGTTAGGCCTTGATGAGAAATTACTTTATCCTCAACACTATTTGCAGGAAGTAACGCATACAACTGATCATCTTTATAGATCATTATTGAAAAATCCTCAAAACGATCATTGTGATAATCCATAAAACCACGTTGAAACAAGAATGTCGCATTCTTAGCCTCTTTCACAAACGCATCCCATTCCGATTGTAAGCTAGAGTGATATTTTTTTACTGAGAAAATAATGTTGACTATTTAGTTAGACACCAAAGTAAACAAAAAACTATGAGTTAAGTTTATTAATACAGAGTAATTATTGAAGCGACAAGGAAATAATTAACCACATTATAAGCAAAACCCAATGAGTGATTAACGTGTTTGTTTTCCTGAATTTATAAAACAAAAAAAGAGAAACATTTTTCAATGTTTCTCTTTTCAAAATATATAATAAATCTTAGTAGATTATATTTTATTACGCTTACGATCTGTTTCTTTCAAATAGATTTTACGTAATCTTAAAGAGTTTGGAGTTACCTCAACATACTCATCTTTCTGAATATATTCTAAAGCTTCTTCTAAAGAAAACTTAATTGCAGGTACAATCTTAGCTTTATCATCTGCTCCAGAACTACGTACATTACTCTGCTTTTTAGCTTTTGTAATGTTTACAGACATATCATCTTGACGAGAATTTTCTCCGATAACTTGTCCTTCATAAATACTTTCTCCTGGCTCAACAAAGAACTTACCTCTATCTTGTAATTTATCAATTGAATAAGGAATCGCTGTTCCGTTTTCCATAGAGATTAAAGATCCAGAAATACGTCCAGGAATATCACCTTTATAAGGCTGGTATTCTTTAAAACGGTGTGCCATAATTGCCTCACCAGCAGTTGCTGTTAGTAATTGGTTACGTAAACCAATAATACCACGAGAAGGAATCATAAACTCACAAATCATACGCTCACCTTTAGTTACCATACTTAGTAACTCACCTTTACGCTTAGTAACAAACTCTACAGCTCTACCAGATACCGTCTCAGGAAGGTCAATTGTTAACTCTTCAATTGGTTCACATTTAACACCATCAATCTCCTTGATGATTACTTGTGGTTGTCCAATTTGTAATTCATAACCTTCACGACGCATCGTTTCGATTAATACCGATAAGTGTAATACACCACGACCAAAAACCATGAATTTATCTGCACTACCTGTTTCACCTAACTTAAGCGCTAAGTTTTTCTCTAATTCTTTTTCTAAACGATCTTTAATATGACGAGATGTTACAAATTTTCCGTCTTTACCAAAGAAAGGAGAATCGTTAATTGTAAATAACATACTCATTGTTGGTTCATCTATCGCAATAGATTTTAAACCTTCAGGATTTTCTAAATCCGAAACAGTATCTCCAATTTCAAATCCTTCAACACCAACAAGTGCACAAATATCTCCAGTTTCAACGCTTTGAACTTTCTTACGTCCTAAACCTTCAAAAATGAATACTTCTTTAATTCTACTTTTTACGATTGAACCATCTCTTTTTACTAAAGCGATTTGTTGTCCTTCTACAATATTTCCTCTTTGTACACGACCAATCGCAATACGACCAGTAAATGAAGAGAAATCTAAAGATGTAATTAACATTTGTGTTGTTCCTTTCTCAAATTCTGGAGTTGGCACATGCTCAATTACCATATCTAATAATGGCTCAACATTTTTAGTTTCATTTTTCCAATCATCACTCATCCAGTTGTTCTTTGCAGAACCATAAACGGTTGGGAAATCTAACTGCCACTCTTCAGCACCAAGTTCAAACATTAGATCGAAAACTTTTTCATGTACTTCATCTGGAGTACAGTTTTCTTTATCCACTTTATTGATAACTACACAAGGCTTTAAACCTAAATCAATTGCTTTTTGTAATACAAAACGTGTTTGTGGCATTGGCCCTTCAAAAGCATCTACCAATAACACAACACCATCAGCCATGTTTAATACACGTTCTACTTCACCTCCAAAATCGGCGTGACCAGGTGTATCAATAATGTTGATCTTAGTATCTTTGTATACTACAGAAACATTTTTAGAAGTAATTGTAATACCTCTTTCTCTTTCTAGATCATTGTTGTCTAGAATTAAGTCTCCTGTATTTTCGTTTTCACGGAATAATTGACAGTGATACATAATCTTATCTACCAATGTTGTCTTTCCGTGATCGACGTGCGCAATAATTGCAATATTTTTAATCTTGGTCATAACTGATGCTGATTTTTAAGCGTGCAAATGTACGTTTTATTCTTCTTTTTCCGTTAATTATATGTTATAATTTTATTATCAAATAATTTGAAGCCGTATCTTACGTTAAATAATTGATTAACAGGTAAAGCCTTCCCTACAAAACCTACCGCTAACTAGGCAACTAAAACTGCCTTTTTTAGGCTAATCTGAACTCTAAAAAATTAACAGATGAAAACTCTTAGCAAATACACCAAATTTATCCCTTACCTCTATTTTTTGTCGGTAATTATATATTGGTTTACAACCATGAATAAAAGTGAAGGCATTTCTGCTTATCCTATATTATTATTTGGAATTCCGTTTTTATGGCAACTAATTAAACCAAATAGAAAATTAAATTTCTCTTTAGGAATTATTTTTGTGTGCTTGTCTTCTTACTTAATTCTAGCTTATGTATTTGATTTACTCCATATTATTCATTGGTCAGAAACCTCAAAAAAACTACTATTTTATGGAGGGCTTTTAGTTATTGGAAACTTTGTAATGTCACTATGGATTGTGAGAAATAGTATTAAGAAGGTCTTTTAATTGAATACGGAAGACTTATTGATGGCTAAGTAAAAACAAATTTGCAAAAACGCAAAGCATCGAACTTTTGAAACTTTGAAACTTTGAAACTTTGAAACTTAATATCCATTAATCATAGTTTCATCTAAACATACATAATCGTATCTTTGTACCTTACTAATTTTAAGTCTAAAGCTTTGATATCAATTCCAAAATTAAAACATACAGATTCCAATAACTTCTTTTTACTTTGCGGCCCTTGCGCTATTGAAGGTGAAGATATGGCACTTCGTATTGCCGAGAAAGTTATAAAAATTACAGATAAACTTGAAATCCCTTACGTTTTTAAAGGTAGTTTCAAAAAAGCGAATCGTAGTAGAATTGATAGTTTTACAGGTATTGGAAACGAAAAAGCCTTAAAAATTCTCAGAAAAGTTTCTGAAACTTTTGACGTCCCAACAGTAACCGATATCCACGAAGTATCTGATGCTGCAATGGCTGCAGAATATGTAGATGTTTTACAGATTCCTGCATTTTTGGTGAGACAAACAGATTTAGTAGTTGCTGCTGCCGAAACCGGAAAAGTTGTTAATTTAAAGAAGGGACAATTTATGAGTCCTGAAGCGATGAAGCATGCCGTTCAAAAAGTTAAAGATGCTGGCAATGATAAAGCTTGGATTACAGATCGTGGTACCATGTTTGGTTACCAAGACATGATTGTAGATTTTAGAGGTATCCCAACCATGCGCCAATATGCCCCAACAGTTTTAGACGTTACCCACTCATTACAACAGCCTAATCAAAGTATTGGTGTTACCGGAGGACGACCAGATATGATTGAGACAATTGCAAGAGCTGGTGTCGTTAATAACGTCGATGGTTTATTTATTGAAACACATTTTGACCCCGCAAATGCAAAAAGTGATGGAGCCAACATGTTACACTTAGATAATTTGGAAAGCTTATTATCTAATTTAGTTGCTATTAGAAAAACAATTAACTCATTATAACTTCTATTTTCACAACTATTGTAAGTAAGGGATTAGATTAACGTCTACCCTTATCCTTACGGAAGTTATCTTATGAACTATTTAAATAGAATTCTAAACTTAGGATTCACTTTGTTATGTACAATAACATACAGCCAAACTCAAAGAACACTAAAATACTCAACCTCTAATAAAGGAAAATTATTTATTAGCTGGGGCGGAAATAGAGGAGCCTATTCAAAATCGGATATTCGCTTTAAAGGTGAAGATTACGATTTTACGATAAGTGATGCTACAGCAAAAGACAAACCTAAAGGTTGGCATATCGATTATATAAATCCTACTCGAATGACCATCCCTCAAACAAATGCCAAATTGGGTTATTTTATTTCAGATCATTACACCGTTTCAATTGGTTTAGACCACATGAAATATGTTATGAATAGAGACAGAAATAGAAATGTAAACGGCTATATTAATTTACCAGACAATGAACCTGGAAGCAATTATAACGGTGAGTTTAATGATGAAAATGTATTTATTTCTAGTGATTTATTAAAATTTGAACACACGGACGGTCTCAACTTTATCTACACCGAAATTGCAAGATATGATGATATTTCATCATTATTTCATATAAACGATACAGATAAATTTCAAGTCAATATAACCGAAGGTATCGGAGGAGGTCTTTTATTTCCTAGAACGAATACAACACTGTTACAAAAGGATAGATATGATCAATTTCATGTGTCAGGTTATGGATTATCTGCTAATATTGGATTAAATCTCACATTCTTTAAACACTTTTTTATACAATTAAATGCAAAAGGTGGCTATATTGATATGAATAATATAAGAACAACCAATGATTCAGCAGATCATGCAGAGCAAAGTTTTTACTTTTTTCAGCGTGTTGTCTCTTTTGGTAGTATATTTAAATTAAAAAAATGATACAAATAAGACCCGCAACATTAGAAGATATTCCTGAAATCACTTCACTTTTTAGAGATACTATTACTCATATTAATAAGAAACATTATTCTGAAAAGCAAATTAATGCTTGGTCTTCTGGTGCTGACGATGTTGAAGAGTGGGAAAAACGAATCGATAAATTCTATTTTATTATTGCTGAAATCGAAAACAATATGGTTGGTTTTGCCTACTTAAAAAACGGCAATTATTTAGATGGATTATTTGTTCATAAAGACCATCAACGCCAAGGGGTGGGTTCAAAACTATTACGGATTATAGAATCTCAAGTGATGATGAATGATTTTGAAGTCCTGAAATCTGACGTCAGCAAAACAGCTTTACCTTTTTTTGACAATAAATACTTTGAAGTTCTTAAAAAACAAAACAAGAATGTTAAAGGCGCTGGCTTTGAAAATTACCTGGTAGAAAAGCAACTATAAAGTAAAAATCATACAGTAGATAGAGGCATCATGTCTAGTGATTTTTATAAGCTTTTACTCCGGCTTCAATTTCTAGTTTAATATAATTTTCACCGGGTACAATAGGACAAGAATACTTCTCATTATAAGCACACATCGGATTATATGCAGAGTTAAAATCTACTTCTAATGCATTGCCATCGGGAATTTCTAAATCTATATAGCGACCACCACCATAAGTTGAATATCCATTACTATGATCTAAAAAAGGCAAGAATAAATAATCTTCAAAACCTTCCGTTTGCATCAATTCTTCTCCTTGGTAAACATTCAATTGATGAGATTCACCTTTTAATTCAAAAGTTAAAACACCAAAAACACGTTCTTTAGATAAGCGATCTGTACTGGTTTTCATATAAAACCATTCGCTATTTGGCGTGCGCTTTAAAGTAGCTATTACAACATAAGTCGAATCATAAGGAAAGAAATCTAAACCTTCAAAATTCTTTAAATCCTTCGCTTTTAAAGGGGATTTTGACGCATCCTTAAACTCAGTATTCATTTTTTCTTGAAATGGAGTTTCATATTTTAAAACCTTTTTTTCCTGAGCACAGCTAAAACAAAACAAAACCGTAATTAAAACAACTAAAATGCGCATAATTTTATGATTTAAACTTCAAAAATACAACATATAGAATTTCATTTCAGTTTTATGAGATATTTAATAGTATACATTTTATAATCATCTACTTTAAATGTAATTTTAAACACTTATGGAAGATTTAGATTTAGACGTTTTAATTATTGGAGCTGGCCCAATAGGAATTGCCTGTGCGTTAGAATGCAAAAAACGAAACTTGAATTATCTGGTACTCGAAAAAGGAGCTTTAACCAACTCATTATTTAATTATCCGTTGAACATGACCTTTTTTTCAACATCTGAAAAATTAGAGATTGACAACATTCCTTTTATTAGTAACAACCCTAAACCAACGCGGAATGAAGCTTTAGAATATTACAGGCGTGTTACAACATCTAACGCTTTAAATATTAATCTTTATGAAACGGTAATAGACGTCAACAAAACACCAACCGGATTTAAAGTTCAATCGGATAAAGCAGAATACAACACAAAGAAAATCATCATAGCGACAGGGTTTTATGACATTCCAAATCTCTTAAATGTAGAAGGTGAAGATTCACCAAAAGTGTTTCATTACTATAAAGAAGCCCATCCTTTTACTTTACAAGATATTGTAGTTGTAGGTGCAAGTAATTCGTCGGTGGATGCCGCTTTAGAAATTTATAGAAAAGGGGGTAATGTTACTATGATTGTAAGAGGGGACGCCATTGGAGAACGTGTAAAATATTGGGTCAAACCAGATATCTTAAATCGAATTGAAGAAGGTAGTATTAAAGCTTATTTTAATTCTGAAATCAAAGAAATAAAACCTTCAGAAATTATCGTTAATACTCCTAAAGGCGAAAAAATAATAACCAACGATTACGTCATTGCATTAACAGGTTACAGACCAAATTTTAAGTTTTTAGAGAAGGCTGGAATTGCATTTTCTACAGATGGAAAATCCATTCCTAATTATAATCCAGAAACAATGGAATCTAATGTTAAAGGCCTTTATCTAGCTGGAGTTATTTGTGGAGGAAAAGAAACGCACAAATGGTTTATTGAAAACTCTAGAGTACATGCCAAAATGATTGCTAATCATATAGAGCAAACTATATAATTATTAAAAGAAAACGGACTTACGAATCTAGGCTTCTCTAGAGTAATTATTTCACAGGTTTAATTTCACTGTACTTAATAACATGAGATAGTACAATCTGGGTTTTAGTTTCACCATAACTAATTAACTGATCAATAAAAACCTCTAAGTGCTTCTGATTTTTTAGCACCACTTCCATTACTATATTTTCGTTACCCGTAATACGATAGCAATTTACCACCTCATCATAGGTTTTCACCTTCTCTAAAAAAGGTTTTAGCATCCCCATAAACGCTCGTAATGTAATTAAAGCCTTAAGCTGATAACCCGCTTCAAAAGGAGAAACGAATGTGGTATACCCTTGAATAACTTCAGCATCCTCCATTTTTTTTATACGTTCCGAAACTGCTGGCGACGTTATACCAACTTGTCTTCCGATTTCGGCATTAGATATGCGCGCATTCTGTTGTAAGCACTTTAAAATCTTCCAATTTAAATTATCTATCTTCATTTAAAGAAATTTAACTATAATAACATTATTATTAAAGTAAATATACAAAATCACTTTAAATCTTAAAGTTTAAATTCGTATTTAGTCCTTAATTTCGTAGTAATTGCTATTGAAATTATGAATTATAACCTACCATCGCATTTTTCTCATTTGCCTGTTTACCAGAAGGCAATAGATATTATTGTGTTGTCTCGAAGTATCTCAACCTATCTCAATCAAGATTTATCATACTTGAATGCTGATGGTTCAGAGGATGAGCATATTTATTTCTCAGGAGATATTGTTCAACAATCTACAAATCTTGCCCCTCAAATTATTAGTGCTGAACAAGAACGTTGTTCTCATAAAAAGAGTAAGCATCTAGAAAGCTTAGACCGTTTAACAACGCGTCTATACAGCAATTGCAAAAGACTAGAAAAATCTAATAGTAACGGAAGAGATTATCTACCTATTCTTCGTGGAGAATTAAGAAAGTTTAGAAAATTACAACGCACTTGGATGTTGACGCTTTAAGACGTTATTTTTTTTCAATTAGTTGTGCATTGCTCATAAAAGAATTTTGATAATTCTTAATTTTAGAACTCATGGCATCTGCTATAATTACAAATTGACTTTTACCAACACTTTCTGATAAGCGTAATAGGAGATTATAGGTGTTATTTCTACCTACATAATCCGCATCTTCAATAACAAATAATTGGATTTCTCCTAAATGAATACCATTTAAAAAATACAACTTACTTAATCGTGCAGGAGTGGCAATCACAATATCCTGACCGTAATACACTTCCGTTTTTTGCTTTTCAATATCATATTCATCGTAAAGCGCATAAACCCTTAAATCTGTGTTTTTAGTAAAACGCTCAAATTCATCTTTTAAAGCTAAAGTATCTGCCTTATCTTTTACAATGATTACGGCACGTGGAGAATCCTCAAACGCTTCAGCTTTCAGCTTATGAATAGTCGCAATAATAAGCGCTGTTGTTTTCCCACTATCTTTTGGTGCAATGATATAAGCATCAGAGCCCCCTTTTAATATTGGAAGTACTTTTTTCTGAAACGGATTTGAAGTTTCATAACCAGCGTTTTCTAAAGATTCTTTTAATAAAGGATGTAATTTTTTGAAAGACATGAATGCATTTTTTAAATAGTAAATTAAAAATTTACTAAGGACTGCAAAGATACCATTAATGACAGACTTTACAGTCGGCTTTGTCTTGTATTTCTCCAACTAAATGACCTTCATCATTCATTTTAAAGCCGCAACAATCCATAAAACCCTGTGCAATCTGTTTTCTTGCACGCTGAATTTGAGATTTTACCGTTGGTAATGAAAGGTGTAATTGATTAGCGACCTCTTGTTGTTTTAAGCCTTTAATATCAGATAAAAACAAAGGGTCTCTATATTTTTTAGGTAAGCTTTTTATAATACCTCTAAGACAATCTTGCTCCGAATGTTCACTAGGTTCTGGCTCTGATTCTATTTCTAAATCGTCTACAGGAAACTCTTGTTTATTTTCTCTAAAGTAATCTAAAACCGTATATCTAGCAATTGAAAACAACCATGATTTCAGTTTATCTTCGTCTTTTAGGGTATGCAACTTTGTATGAACTTTTATAAAGGTTTCCTGAAGAATATCTTCTGTAATCACAGGATTCTTTACTTTACTTAGTATAAAGCGTCTTATGTCTTCTGCATATAGTCCCCAAACATCTTTTGTAGTCATACTCTAAATTAATTAAAATTAGTTCGGACACAAAATCTTGTATCCGAACTAACACTAATTTAACAATTGCAGTTTGTACATGCACAGCTATTACAAGTACAGTCAAAACAATTTCCTTTTGCGCAACTATCACAGTCGCAAGTGCATTCTTTATTTTTCATGATATCTATTTTTTTAGTTCATATAATAGACGAAAGAATCTTTAAAAAGATGCAAAAAAGATGACACTATTTATTGATGTTGAATTATTTCACCAATATAATTGCTTCGTGAGTAATTGGAAAATTGCAAGAATTAGCTATAAAACATAAGCTGTTTGCCTTATTATGCAAACTTAGTGCTAGTGTTTTTTGTGCCTCATCTTTTATAGTCACCATAGGTTTTAACCTTACCGATTTAAAACTTCCACTTCCTGAAGCCATAACTTCTAAATCGCCTTCTGCATGATCTGTATAGCTTAAGATTTCAATATTATTTTGAGCACAAACGTATAAATAAGACATCATGTGGCACGATGTTAAAGCTGACAATAATAAATCTTCCGGATTGAACAAGGCGTCGTCACCTCTAAAGGGTTTTGCTGCCGACACTTGTAATGGCGTTGTTTTATTATCTATTAACACCTCATGATTCCGACTGAAAGTTCTTGGGTTTTGTGTGCTTTCGCCTTGATTAATTGTCCAGTTTACGGTTGCTTTAAAGATGTGTTTTATAGACATGGTGTTATTTTAATTGATGTAAAAAAAAGCGCTTCAGATTGAAACGCTTTTTTATCTTATTATTATTTATTGAGATCCCAAAACTAGTTTGGGATAAGCGATTCGCACACTTTTTTCGACAAGCAAAAAGTGGCTCTCTGAGATACTTCGACTACGCTCAGCATAAGTGATTCGCACCATTTTTCAAAAAAGGAAAAATGGGCTCTCTACTTACATGTTTCGTCTATACTGACCTCCAACTTCAAATAGCGAAGCCGTAATTTCACCTAAACTACATACTTTACAAACTTCCATTAAAGCTTCAAATATATTTTCGTTATTAATGGCACGTTGTTGTAAATCTGTTAACAATGCTGCTGTATCATTTGCTTCATGAAGATTCGCTAACGTTTTAATCTGGAATTGCTTCTCTTCTTCTGTTGCTCTAATTACTTCCGCCGGCACAACCGTTGGAGACCCTTTAGAACTTAAGAAGGTATTCACTCCAATAATTGGGAATTTCCCGTTGTGTTTTAAGGTTTCATAATACAAGCTTTCTTCTTGTATTTTACTACGCTGGTACATCGTTTCCATAGCACCTAAAACACCACCACGTTCTGTAATTCTGTCGAATTCTAAAAGCACAGCTTCTTCTACTAAATCTGTTAACTCTTCAATAATAAAAGAGCCTTGAATTGGGTTTTCGTTTTTATTTAATCCTAATTCTTTATTGATGATTAACTGAATTGCCATGGCACGTCTAACTGATTCTTCAGTTGGCGTGGTAATAGCTTCATCATACGCATTAGTATGTAGTGAGTTACAGTTATCATAAATAGCATATAAAGCTTGAAGCGTAGTACGAATATCATTAAAGTCAATCTCCTGAGCATGTAAACTACGCCCAGAGGTTTGAATATGATATTTCAACATTTGTGCTCTTGCATTGGCGCCATATTTGTGCTTCATTGCTTTTGCCCAAATTTTACGTGCCACACGACCTATTACTGCGTATTCTGGATCAATACCGTTTGAGAAAAAGAACGATAAGTTTGGACCAAATTTATTGATGTCCATACCACGACTTAAATAATATTCCACGTAAGTGAAACCATTAGATAAGGTCAACGCTAATTGCGTAATTGGATTGGCTCCTGCTTCTGCAATATGATATCCAGAAATAGAAACGGAATAGAAGTTACGGACGTTATTTTCAATAAAATACTCTTGAACATCTCCCATTAAGCGCAATGCAAATTCTGTAGAGAAAATACAGGTGTTTTGTGCTTGATCTTCTTTTAAAATATCTGCTTGAACCGTTCCTCTAACTTGAGCAATGGTATTGGTTTTTATTTCGGCATACACATCTGCTGGTAATACTTTATCTCCAGTAACACCTAATAACATGAGTCCTAAACCATTGTTTCCTTCTGGTAGCTCTCCATTATAAGATGGACGTTCTTTGCCTTTATAAATCTTAGCCATTTTGGCTTCAACCTCTTTTTCTAAACCATTTTCTTTAATGTAAAACTCACATTGTTGGTCAATGGCCGCATTCATAAAGAACCCTAATAACATTGGTGCAGGACCATTAATCGTCATACTTACCGAGGTCATTACATTGGCTAAATCAAAACCAGAATACAGTTTTTTAGCATCGTCTAAACAACAAATACTAACCCCTGCATTACCAATTTTACCGTAAATATCTGGTCTTAAATCTGGATCGTTTCCGTAAAGTGTTACACTATCGAAAGCAGTAGATAAACGTTTTGCTGGTAAACCTGCACTTACATAGTGAAAACGTCTGTTAGTACGTTCTGGTCCTCCTTCACCTGCAAACATACGTGCTGGATCTTCGCCTGTACGTTTAAAAGGATATAATCCTGAGGTGTATGGAAATTCTCCTGGTACGTTTTCTTGCAATGTCCAACGTAATAAATCTCCCCAAGCTTGATACTTTGGTAACGCTATTCGTGGTATTTGTAAATGGGATAACGACTCCGAATGTGTTTCGATTTTAATCTCTTTATCTCTTACTTTAAAGCTATAAATTGGATTTTTGTATTTATTAACTTTCTCATCCCAACCAGTAATCACTTCCCAATTGTAAGGATCTAAGTTTAATTTTACACGGTCGAATTCACTAACTAAAAGTTTTACAAAATCTTTATTCTCTTCATTAGACACTATCGATTCTGAAGCAATTCCTGCTTTATCTAATTCTGGAGTTGCCTCTAAAACAGATTCTAATGTTTTATAAATGCCGTATAAACGCTGAGCCACTTCAACTTGCGCATCTGCGGTTTTATCATAAGCGCGATTACTTTCTGCGATTTCAGATAAATAACGTGTTCTAGACGGTGGAATCACAAAAATCTTCTCGCTCATTTCTTTAGAAATTTCGAAAGTCGATTTTAATTCTGAATTAGCTTTTTCAACCAATTTATCCATAATCGCTTTATAAAGCGTATTCATTCCTGGATCGTTGAATTGTGAAGCTATCGTTCCGTAAACCGGTAAATCGTCTTGGTGAACATCCCAAAGATGATTGTTACGCATGTATTGTTTTTTTACATCGCGTAACGCATCTAAAGAACCACGTTTATCAAACTTGTTAATCGCTACTAAATCGGCGAAATCTAGCATGTCAATTTTCTCTAATTGTGTTGCTGCACCAAATTCTGGAGTCATAACGTATAAGGCCACATCAGAATGTTCCATAATCTCAGTATCCGATTGACCGATACCAGAAGTTTCTAAGATGATGATATCGTATTCTGCAGCTTTTAGAACTTCAATGGCTTCGTTTACATATTTGGATAATGCTAAGTTAGATTGACGTGTTGCCAAACTACGCATGTACACTCTTGAATTGTTGATTGCATTCATACGAATACGATCGCCTAAAAGTGCACCTCCTGTTTTACGTTTAGAAGGATCTACCGATACTAAACCTATAGTTTTTTCTGGAAAATCAATTAAAAAACGACGAACCAGCTCATCGACTAAACTCGATTTTCCTGCTCCACCCGTTCCTGTTATTCCTAAAACTGGTGTTTTAGATGTTTTATTTTTTATATGAATTTTGTCTAATGTCGCTTTTGCAACTTCTGGAAAGTTTTCTGCAGAAGATATCACTCTAGCAATTGCTTTTGGATTTTTAGTAGGAAGTAGATCTACTTCGTTACTTAATGAATCTCCAATAGCATAATCTGATTGTTGAACCAAATCGTTAATCATGCCTTGTAAACCAAGCGCTCTTCCATCATCTGGAGAATAGATTCTGGTAATCCCATAATCCATTAATTCCTTGATTTCTTCAGGAAGAATAACTCCACCTCCACCACCAAAGATTTTAATATGACCAGCTCCTTTTTCTTTCAGCAAATCATACATATATTTAAAATACTCGTTGTGACCCCCTTGATATGATGTTAATGCAATGGCATTCGCGTCTTCTTGGATAGCCGTAGTCACAACCTCTTCTACACTTCTATCATGACCTAAGTGAATCACTTCAACTCCAGTCGATTGAATGATACGACGCATTATATTTATGGCTGCATCGTGTCCATCAAAAAGAGATGCGGCTGTTACTATACGTACTTTATATTTTGGCTTATAAGGTGCAACTTGTTCCATTCTTAAAAATCTTGCTTATTTGAATGGCAAATTTAAGGAATATTCAAAAATCTAAGGCAATAATCATCAATTATCTAAAACGCAGAGAAAGTGGCAATGGCACACAATTTTAATTACTTTTATCAACTCATTCAAGATTAGTTTTATGCATAAAATCACATTACTTATTCATTGCGTAGATCAACCGAATATTATTGCTTCGGTGACTACTTTTATGGCTTCAAACGATGGAAATATTGTCTATATCGATCAGCATGTCGACAGAGAGCAAAACATATTTTTTATGCGATTGGAATGTGAATTTGCATCAAATTCGTTCTCACTTGAAAAATTCAAACACCTATTCAATTCTGAATTGGCCGAGAAATTTCAATTGAAATGGAAAATATATTCTGCTGAAAGGAAACCAAAAATGGCATTATTCGTTTCTAAATACGATCATTGTTTGTATGATATTTTAGGCCGTTATAACTCGGGTGAATTATTTCTTGAAATCCCATTCATTCTTAGTAATCATCTCGATTTAAAACCAATTGCCGATAGTTTCAATATTCCGTTTTATCATGTGCCTGTCACCAAAGCGACAAAGCATGAAGCTGAACAAGAACAGTTGAATTTACTTGAAACGCATCAGGTTGATTTTATCGTTTTAGCGCGTTATATGCAAATTGTTTCTGAAACATTAATTGATAAATACCCTAATAAGATTATCAATATTCATCATTCGTTTTTACCTGCTTTTGTCGGAGCAAAACCGTATCATTCGGCATACAAACGCGGTGTAAAAATTATTGGATCTACAAGTCATTATATCACTGAAGAATTAGATGCCGGACCAATTATAGAACAAGATGTGGCACATGTATCTCATACCTTTTCAATTAAAGATTTAATAGCAAAAGGACGCGATTTAGAAAAGATAGTTTTATCTAATGCTATTAAACTTCACGCCAATAGAAAAGTTATGGTCTATAATAATAAGACCATTGTCTTCTCTTAAATACTAATTTACAGATACAAATTCAACTTAAAAACAATTTTATAGTGACTATTGCAACTTAAATGTGTCTATAATAATAAGTTGAGATGTCTATTTTAGGCCTAAAACTTGAAGTTTTTTTGCCTATATAAATTATCTTTACCAAAAATTAAAACTTAAATGATGATTAAAAGAATTTTTGCCCTACTGATTATTTTCAATTTAACAGCTTGTGCTGAATTACAGCAAGTTGTCGATTCTTTACCACAAGGAACTGGTGGTGTTTTAGGTAATGCTGATATTGCAGCCGGATTACGAGAAGCCTTAGACACAGGGATTGAAAAACAAGTAACTAAATTAACCGCAGAAGATGGTTTCTTTAAAAATGAATTGGTAAAAATTGTTTTACCAGAAGAACTTCAAAAAGTAGATAGCGCACTTCGTAAAATTGGATTAAGCAGTTTAGCTGATGAAGGTTTAAAGGTACTTAACAGAGCTGCAGAAGATGCCGTATCTGAAGCGACTCCAATTTTTGTTAATGCTGTAAAAGACATCACTTTTGATGATGCCAAAAACATTCTTTTAGGAGAAGATGACGCTGCAACATCGTATTTAACATCAAAAACGCAAACGGAATTATATAGCAAGTTTAAGCCTGTTATAAATAATTCGTTTAGCAAAGTAGGTGCTGATCAAATTTGGTCTAACCTTATTACCAAATACAACAACATTCCTTTGACAAATAATGTGAACCCTGATTTAACGGATTACGTAACGCAAGAAGCTTTAAAAGGTGTTTATACTATGATTGCTGTTGAAGAAAAAGAAATAAGAACAAAAGTATCTTCTCGTAGTAGTGATTTATTGAAGAAGGTCTTTGCTATGCAAGATTAAATCAGCATTACGCTATAGATTTTGTTATCTTTTACTTAAAAAAACACTTGTTCTAGCTAAATTTTAGTAATTTACTAAGGTATTTATTAAAATTTAGCTGTGAGCAATTCAGAAAAAATAATAAAAAAAAGAATAAAGCTTAAGAAAAAGTACCTTCAACTTATTGAAGACGCTTATAATTTAAGACAAACAGATCACGCTTTAAGTGATTTCTCTGAGTACAAAGCCACTAAAGTTCTTTATAAAATTAATAAATTAGGATTTGTTGTGCACAATTCGGAAGTCCAAGTCCACTAATCCTAACTTATTAAATTACACTTAATTATACCCTAACGTTCTCTTAACTTCGAAGCTAATTAAACTCACCATCTTTGCAGTGCAAAAGATTGAGTTAGTTAGATCTTACATTAGTTAGTTAGAAGTCGATATTGTAGTTAGGTATCGACTTTTTTTATGCTTAATTATGAAAGGTTTTGAAATAGCTATAAGATTTCAGTACACGACTCCCATACCAAGAAAACAATTCACCATCGACAATTTTTATAGTCTTCTCTGGAAATTGAGCTTTTAATTCTAAGACATGTTCTTCTTTAAACGGAAAAGGTTCACTTGATAGTAAAATGAGGTCTGCCTCTTTTAATTTTGGATTACTTATGTCGACTTCCGGATAACGTTTATCATCTTTAAACACATTTACAAAACCAGCTTCTGTAATCATAGCATCTATAAAATTCTCTGATGCCGCAATCATCCAGGGTTTTTTCCAAATAAAATAAGCAACTTTTAACTTATCCGTGTTTTGAAGTGTAATTTGAAATGCTTCGCGTTCTAATTGAATATTTGCTACTAAAGTTGACGTTGTCCTCTCAATATTAAAAATCGCCCCATACATCTTAATGAGCTCAAAGCAATCGTCGAGGTTATAAACATCACTCACGTGAATTGGAGCTATTTCTTCTAAACTTTCAATAATCTCCTTAGTATTCTCCTCTTTATTGCAAAGGATAATATCTGGACGAAGTGCTTTTATTTTTTCAATATTGATTTTCTTTGTGCCACCAACAACAGCTTTAGACATTCTAAGATGCTTCGGGTGTACACAAAACTTAGTGACGCCAACAATTGAGGATTCTAAACCTAAATCTACCAATAATTCGGTTTGCGAAGGCACCAAAGAGATGATACGCTTGGGTGTTTTGTTGAGTTGGATGTCTCGTTTAAGTTGATCGATATATGTCATTATGAATACTTTGGCCCCGCTCAGTAAAACCTGAGTACAGCAATCTGTTTAATTATAGTTCTGTTTCAAGAGATTCCCACGTCCTACGTCCTCGGAATGACAGTTCACAATTCAACAGCCATCTGTAGTTGTAATTCTTTAGCTTTTTGAGCTGCAGCTTCCGCGAAGTCTTCTTCTTGAGACGCATAAATTATGCCTCGAGACGAATTAATTAATAAGCCAACAGAACTATTCATACCATATTTACAAACCTCTTGAAGGTTTCCTCCTTGCGCACCAACGCCAGGCACTAATAAAAAGCTATCTGGGATAATTTTTCTAATATCCGCTAAAAACTCAGCTTTAGTAGCACCAACCACATACATTAAGTTTTCAGAATTCTTCCAAGATTTAGACGTTTCTAAAACCTGTTTATACAACTCTACTCCATCAACCGACTTTGTTTGAAAATCAAAAGCTCCTTCATTTGAAGTTAATGCTAAAAGTATGGTGTGTTTGTCCTTAAAAGCTAAAAAAGGCTCTACTGAATCTTTTCCCATATAAGGTGCAACAGTAACACTATCAAAACCTAAATCTTCAAAAAATGCTTTAGCGTACATCGTACTTGTATTCCCAATATCTCCACGTTTCGCATCTGCAATCGTATAAATTTCAGGATAATTTTCGTTAAGATAGTTGATTGTTTTTTCTAAAGCTTGCCAGCCTTTTATACCGTATGCTTCGTAAAATGCTGTGTTGGGTTTATAGGCAACACAAAGATGATGTGTCGCATCAATAATAGCTTTATTAAAAGCAAAGATAGGATCTTCTTCTTTTAATAGATGCTTTGGAATTTTATTTAAATCGACGTCTAATCCTATGCAAAGGAACGATTTCTTTTTTTTAATTTGGTCTATAAGTTGCTGTGTAGTCATAGTATAAAAAAAGCCTCAGTAAAGAGGCTTCAATTTAAATTACATCATCATTAGCCTTTAACAACTCTGTGTTTTCGGCTAACATTAATTCGTCTATTATTTTTTGAATATCACCATTAATGATATTTTGCAAATCGTAAAGGGTTAAACCTGGTACTCTATGATCTGTTACGCGTCCTTGTGGGTAATTGTAGGTTCTAATTTTAGCAGATCTATCACCAGAACTCACCATACTTTTACGTTTTTCAGAATCGGCTGCTTGTTGCTTCGCTAATTCTAAATCGTATAATCGCGAACGTAACACTTTTAAGGCTTTTTCTAAGTTTTTATGAGATGATTTCTGGTCTTGACAACTTACAATCATTCCCGTTGGCTCGTGATGTAACTTAATAGCAGAGTAGGTTGTGTTTACCGACTGCCCCCCAGGACCAGTTGATGTGGTACGCTCTATACGAACTTCCGTCATATCTAATTCGTAATCAAACTCTTCCGCTTCAGGTAATACCATAACCGTTGCTGCACTTGTATGCACACGACCTTGAGTTTCTGTCTGTGGCACACGTTGTACACGGTGTACACCAGCTTCAAACTTTAAAGTTCCATAAACATCTTCACCTGATACTTCAAAAATAATTTCTTTAAAACCACCAGATGTTCCGTCACTTTGACTTACAACATCGACTCTCCAACCTTTATCGCTACAATATTTTGAATACATTCGGTATAAATCACCCGCAAAAATACTAGCTTCGTCTCCACCTGTACCCGCACGCACCTCAACAACGACATTTTTAGCATCGTCTGGATCTTTAGGAATCAACATAAAACGAATCTCTTCTTCAAGCTTTTCAATGATTTCTTCTGCTTCTTCAAGTTGCATTTTAGCCATATCTACCATTTCGGCATCAGAGCCATCCGCAAGAACCTCTTGAGCTTCAGAAATATTTTCTAAGGATTCTTTGTAGGTTTCACCTTTATCTACAATTAATTTAAGATCCTTGTATTCTTTCATCAGCTTGGTGTAGCGCTGCTGATCTGATATAATATCTGGTTGAATGATAAGATCATTGATCTCATCAAAACGTTGTTTTATAATCTGTATTTTCTCTAACATCTCTCTTCAAAATTGGATTTCAAAAATACGTTTTTTTTGAGATATTAGACCGCTGCGCTTCTAGAATAAAGAATCAAGACCTAAATATTGATAAATCAGTAACTTTCAATGATCTAGTTAGCTTCTATTAAGTTACTTTAATACTAATAAATTCTTTTAGTATTATTGTTATCAGTATTAAAACATAGAAAATGTCGCTTTACTATAAAATCTTTATTCTTGACTCTAAAAGCAGAGCGGCCTTGATTCTTTTCAATGCTAATACAAATTCAATATTACAGGTAAAAATAAACTCCCCATAAATAACGTTAGTATAAAACTATGTATCGATTCCTAGCTATACTTACATTTTACAGACCGTTTGTGGTTTGGTCTTTTACGGCGAATGCTATTATCGGATTTTTCAATCCACTAATAGTACCAGCATTAGTGACCAAATTATTTCTTACGGTTTTTGCATGGTATTATGTGAGTGAAACTAATAATAAACGGAAATTAACCTTTTATAAAAATTTAGGTATTTCTACTTTAAAGCTTTTTTCTGTTATATTTATTTTAGACTGTATTTTAACCATTATTTTTATTACCATATTTAAGGAATTCACTTGATAACAAAATGATATTTGAACTAGACAATGTCGAACTTTACTTTAAAAACAAACGCATTTTAAACGGTATTTACCTCAAAGCTGAAACGGGAGAGGTTACAGCTATCTTAGGTAGAAATGGCTGTGGCAAAAGCTGCTTGCTCAATATTGCTTTTGGGAATTTAAAACCAAAATACATGTTGGTAAGATTAGATAGCAAACCTCTTTTAAAGCCCTTATATTCTACAGGAATTGCCATATATCTGCCACAGTATAATTTTATTCCTGGTGACATGACCTTGTCTTTTGTATTTAAATTATATGCTATTGATTGGGCTATTTTTATTGAAAGTTTTGAAGCGTTTTCTATCTATAAAAATGCGAGATTCAACGCACTATCAGGTGGGGAAAGACGTATTATTGAAACCTATATTATTCTAAAAACCAAAAGTCAAATCGTATTTTTAGACGAACCATTTTCTCATTTATCACCTTTACATATTGAAACTGTAAAACAGCTTATTCAAGAAGAAAAAAAAGAAAAAGCTATTATTATCTCCGACCATATGTATCAACACATTATTGAGGCATCAGATCATATTTACTTATTAAATAATGGCTCCACAAAAAAAATTGAAAAGCTTACAGAACTTGAGGATTATAAATATTTAAGTGAAGGTACCTTATAAAAGAATTAAGATGATGAATTACTTTTAATAATTTGATCTAAATCTACCACTACACCAACACCCAAAATTTGTTTCCATTGTAACTTCGGACCTACAATAACACTTTCTTCATTGGTTAATTCATTGGTTTCAACTTCTACCTTAATATCATCGTCATACCTAAGATGGGAGCCTAAAGTAGCCTTTACAAATCTATTGACTTTCATGTCCAAATTGAGTTCCCATTCTAAATCAACGTTTCCAAAACTATTAATATAATCCGTATATAAACGTAATAAACTTGACACTTTAATATTCTCAAAAAGCTCCTCTTCATATTTATTAGTTAATAATATACCCAATTCTTGTCTCACCTTTTTACCTTCCCTAAGCATATTCCCCTCTAAATCATAAATAGCTGGCTCTACTCCAAAAGCACCTCTATTTGCTAAATCATTATCTAAAACAAATGTTGTTTTTAAGGTAAATGGTGAGGCATAAAAGGACATGCGCTCTATAAACCTTCCATATTCCATTCCCAAACCAAAAAACATATAACCAGGGGCTAAAACTCTAGATATAGGCTCATCTCTATTAGGATAATTATATCCATTTGCTAATTGCGTGTTGAAACTAAATTTTGAAGAATAAAACCAATTACTTTTGGGGTCTTTTTCTAAACCAATATTAGAGATTACCTCAATAACATCTTCCGTTTTTCTAATGTTTAGATCTTCTTGCTTGTTTAAACCATAACGGATGTTAAAGTTAGAATTCCAAAACCATTTTTCTTGCTTATATTTTGCCTCTGCCTTACCTGATATAATAGCCGAGATTGAATTAGCTCCACCTGTATTCCAGTTTGTAAAAGACACCTGATTAAGCGTTAAGCCAACTTCTTTTTTAGTTCTCCACCCTAATTGAATAGGTTCATTCTTTTTCTTTTGAAAATATAAAGAATCTGGCTGAGCAAAAAGGATACTAGAGCATAAGACAAATACGCTAAATATAAACCAAGAATAGTTTTTCATGTTTGAAATAAATTAATACTTAAATGTGCCGTATTCACTGCTAATAGTAAGTTGTTTTTTATCGGAAGCTTCTACGCGACCAATGATTTTAGCATCTACATTAAAAGATTTTGAAATCTCAATAATAGCACTTGCAACTTCTGGCTTTACATACAATTCCATACGATGGCCACAGTTAAACACTTGATACATTTCTTTCCAATCTGTTTTAGATTGTTCTTGAATTAGTTTAAATAACGGCGGAACTTTGAACATATTATCTTTTACAATATGAAGTTCATCAATAAAATGAAGAATTTTTGTTTGCGCTCCTCCACTACAATGCACCATGCCGTGAACCGAATCACTATTATATGTATTCAGAATTTCTTTGATTATTGGCGCGTAAGTCCTTGTCGGCGATAACACTAACTTACCAGCGTCGATTGGTGAGTTCTCAACAGTATCTGTTAATTTTGTTTGTCCGGAATACACTAAGTCTTCTGGTACAGCAGCATCAAAACTTTCTGGATATTTTTCGGCTAAATATTTTGAAAACACATCGTGTCTTGCTGATGTTAATCCATTACTTCCCATACCTCCATTATATTCGGTTTCGTAAGAGGCCTGACCGAAAGACTCTAAACCGACAATAACATCACCTGCAACAATATTAGCGTTATCAATAACATCTGAGCGCTTTATACGTGCCGTGACTGTAGAATCGACAATAATCGTCCTTACTATATCGCCAACGTCTGCAGTTTCACCACCAGTTGAATGGATCGTAACTCCAAAAGACTTTAAATCTTCAATTAAGTCTTCTGTTCCGTTAATTATTGCTGAAATGACTTCACCAGGAATTAGATTCTTATTTCTTCCAATGGTTGAAGACAACATTATGTTATCTGTGGCTCCGACGCAGAGTAAATCGTCAATATTCATAATTAACGCATCTTGAGCGATGCCTTTCCAAACTGAAATATCTCCAGTTTCTTTCCAATACATGTATGCCAAAGACGATTTTGTACCAGCTCCATCGGCATGCATTATTAAACAATAATCAGAATCATTAGTTAAATAATCTGGAACTATTTTACAGAACGCTTTAGGAAACAAGCCCTTATCGATATTCTTTATAGCATTATGGACATCTTCCTTTGAAGCAGAAACTCCTCTTTGCGCATATCTTTTACTCACCGAATTACTCATTGTATCGTTTATTAGTATTGATATTGCAAAAGTAAGAATTGCGTTTAATTATAAGGAATGATTAAGCTGTAATTAATAACAGTTTTCATTTTTCTAAATAATGCTTCCTTTTTCTTTTTACCACCGAAGTATAAATTAGAGCTTAATCCACCTCTCAATAACGTCATCTGTTTCATCTGCCATAAGACAAACTAAATGATCCTCGATAAACATATAATTATATTCCCCAAATAATATTAGGCCAACACCTTTAGTGAGTAGAACCTCAAAACCAAACCCTCCTTGTGCTCTTGCAACTGTACTTATAAAAGAATTAGATACATTGCAACCACCACCCACAAATAAAAATGGTAAAAATCTCGTATAGGGACTAAATAGGATTTCTAAATTTAAATCGAAAGACATAAATCCTTCGTTAAAAACAGCCTTAACAGCAACGTTGTATTTATTCTATGTGATATATATATTAAGATGACTTGTAATATGATGCTTGCACCCTATTCTGAAGAACAACTCACACTCTGATTCTGGATAATCGCCCTCCATCATTGTTGAAACAGTTGCTCAATCTACAGAAATAGGATATCTGTAATCAAAAAAAGCATATTTGCGATTGATAGTCTTTTTACTTTTTTTTTACTAATTTCTTGAGAAAACTCTGAATTAGAAAAAAAGTCAATACTATACCCAAAGCAATAGCTTGGAGTTTAGAAATCATATACTCCTAAATTAGAAGATCTGTATATTCTATTACAGATTTAACGAGAGATTGACAATACCGATAAATAGTTACTTAACTATAAGCACACTATATGTTTACTGGAAGAAATCAATTAAAGCAAAAAAAAAGATAAAACCGAAACATCGATTTTATCTTATAGCCTAGAAGGCAAATATTACCTAATAATTTTATCTTAATTTTTAAGATCTGCTGGTAGCTTTACTTGTACACTTACAACTTCATCATTATTAACATTTTTCAATTCGCTAGAATTGTCTTGAGATAAAATAAGCGTTGCTCCAACAAGAATTGCTACACTAAGTAGTAACTTTTTCATTTTTACAAATATTGATTAATAGCCCTACAAAGATACTAAACAAACGTATCGTTAAAAGGTCCACCCCCAATTATTTCGCATGATACCATCACCTTTTCGACAACTAGTTTAATGTTATCGACAAACTGCACAAAACACAATTTTAGCACTGTAAGTTGTACGTATATATACGTATTTCATCGCATAGAATTACCTACTCAAACACCTCTAAGACATTTTATATGAATTATTTAGTAAACAAAAGCTCTCTATATTTAGTTAAAGGCCACAACTCATCATCAATCATTAATTCTAGTTTATCACAATGATATCTAATATCCTTAAATAATGGTTTTACCTCATTGCAATATCCATCAGCTTTCTTTTCTAGACTCGCTTCTTTATTAATTGCTTTTCGCGTTTCCGTCATTTTAGTTACCGTTGAGTTAATCGTTTCAATATGTTCTGATATTTGCTCGATAAGAACCAGTTGTGCTTTCGCAAAATCTTTAAAACGATCTCCATAAATAGTCTTAAGACCTGTTACATTTTCTATCAGAATATTTTGATACCTCACAGCAGTTGGCACTACATGATTTCTGGCAATATCCCCAATGACTCTACTTTCTATTTGAACATGGTGAATATAATCTTCCATTTCGATTTCGTAACGCGCTTCAGACTCCACCTTATTCATCACCCCTAAGCTGTCAAAAAGTTCTATTGTAGATTTAGCCTTTTTTATCTTTAATGCTTCAGGTGTCGTTTTATTATTACTTAACCCACGCTTCTTAGCTTCTTTCTCCCATGCTTCACTATAACCATTACCTTCAAAAAGAATCGCCTTAGATGTTTTAATATATTCTCTCAATACATTAAAAATAGCATCATCCTTTTTCATTGATTTCTTATCGATTAACTCATCGACTTCAATTTTAAAATCCATTAGTTGTTTTGCAACTATCGTACTTAAAACTGTCATTGGGTTAGCACAATTCGCTGTAGAACCCACTGCTCTAAATTCAAACTTATTACCAGTAAAGGCAAATGACGAGGTTCTATTTCTGTCTGTATTATCTAATATCACTTCTGGTATTTTACCAACCACATTAAGTTTTAGGTCTGTAATTTCCTTAGGAGATAATTTCCCTTTAGTTACTGTTTCTAATTCCCCGAGCACTTTTGTTAGTTGATCTCCAATAAATATAGAAATAATCGCAGGAGGTGCTTCATTAGCTCCTAAACGATGATCGTTACTAGCAGAAGCAATCGCAGCTCTTAATAACTCTTCGTGCGTCTGTACCGCTTTAATCGTATTAATAAAGAAGGTTAAGAACTGAAGATTACTCATCGGTGTTTTTCCTGGAGATAATAAGTTGACACCTGTATTTGTAGATAAACTCCAGTTGTTATGCTTACCTGAACCGTTAACACCTGCAAATGGTTTTTCGTGCATAAGCACTGTAAAACTATGTCGTTTGGCAATTTTCTGCATAATATCCATTAACAATGAATTATGGTCCACTGCTAAATTAGCTTCTTCAAATATGGGAGCCAATTCAAATTGGTTTGGTGCCACCTCATTATGCCTTGTTTTAACAGGAATTCCTAATAGCATGCATTGGTGTTCTAAATCGCGCATATACGACATCGCCCTTGCCGGAATAGTACCAAAGTAATGATCATCTAATTGTTGACCCTTTGCTGGCGAATGCCCCAATAGCGTTCTTCCGGTTAATAAGATATCTGGTCTAGATAATGCCAATGCCGTATCTATTAAAAAATATTCTTGTTCCCAACCTAAAGAGGTTCTGACGCTTTTTACGTTTTTATCAAAGTATTTACACACAGCAACTGCAGCACTATCTACCACTTGCAAAGCTCGTAAAAGTGGAGTTTTAAAATCTAATGCTTCACCTGTATAGGATACAAAAACTGTTGGAATGCATAATGTTTTATCATATATAAAAGCAGGTGATGTAGGGTCCCAAGCTGTATAACCTCTAGCTTCAAACGTGTTTCTAATACCACCATTTGGAAAACTAGAAGCATCTGGTTCTTGCTGTACTAATTGATCTCCACCAAATTTTTCAATAGCGAGTCCATCACCAATAGTTTCAAAAAATGCATCATGTTTCTCAGCTGTTGCCCCAGTTAATGGCTGAAACCAATGTGTATAGTGTGTTGCTCCTTTACTGATTGCCCATTCTTTCATTCCTGTAGAAATATGATCTGCAACAAGACGGTTTATTTTAGTTCCTTTTTCAACGGCTTCTAAAACACTATTTAAAGCGGTCTTAGTTAAATATTGACGCATCGCTACCTCGTTAAACACATTAGAGCCAAAGATTTCGGATCGGCGTTTCTTCTCCTTAATCTTTAACGGCTTCCTTTTTAAAGATGCTTTTACAGCATGAAATCTGAGTGTTGACATATTGTTAGTTTTTAAGGTCAAAAATACAAAATATTTAAAAAATAGACAATTACCTACACAAAATTAGGGTAGTCTACAATAATTAAACACTTTTAAACTAAATACCCCCATTTTTTTTGATGGGTAAAAAAAAATAACAATATTTGTGTCATTATTATCTGATAAACAAAACAATCATTATGGCAAAAATTAAATTAGAATACATTTGGTTAGATGGCTACTTCCCAACTCAAAATATGAGAAGTAAAACCAAAGTAGAAGAGCACGAAAACTTTAAAGGTACTTTAGAAGAATTAGGCATGTGGTCTTTTGATGGATCATCTACTAGACAAGCTGAAGGTGGATCTTCTGATTGCTTATTAAAGCCAGTAGCTATTTATCCAGATCCAGACAGAATCAACGGTTATTTAGTAATGACAGAAGTTTTAAATGCTGATGGAACACCTCACGTTTCTAATGGTAGAGCTACTATTGATGATGATGATAATGATTTCTGGTTTGGTTTTGAGCAAGAGTATTTTATTATGGATACTAAAACTCAGTTACCATTAGGATTCCCTATAGGCGGATACCCTGCACCACAAGGTATGTATTACTGTTCTGTAGGTGGGTTACATACTCACGGAAGAGGTTTAGTTGAAGAACATGCTGATTTATGTATTGATGCTGGTTTAAATTTTGAAGGTATTAACCAAGAAGTTGCTTCCGGACAATGGGAATTCCAATTGTTTGCTAAAGGAGCTAAAAAGGCTGGTGACGAAATTTGGATCGCTAGATACTTACTAGACCGTTTAACTGAAAAATATGGTTACTATATTGAATACCATCCAAAACCATTAGGTAGAGATATGGACTGGAATGGTTCTGGTATGCACGCCAACTTCTCTAACGAGGTATTAAGAACTTGTGGAGATAAAGAAACTTATGCAAAAATTTGTGAAGCTTTCCGTCCTGTAGTTAAAGAACACATTGCTGTTTATGGAGAATTTAACGATCAACGTTTAACAGGCTTACACGAAACGGCATCTATTAATGATTTCTCTTGGGGAGTTTCAGATAGAGGAGCTTCAATCCGTATTCCTATTATCGTAGTTGAGAAAGGCTGGAAAGGTTGGTTAGAAGATAGAAGACCAGCTTCTAATGGTGATCCATACAAAATTGCAGGTAGAATTATTAAAACTGTAAAAAGTGCTGACATTTCTTAATTAGCCACTATTATATATTTTAAAAGTCGTCTAGAATTTTTTTTTCTAGACGACTTTTTCACTCCTTATTACATGTGAAGATTAAAACACACTTAATCTCATGTTTATTTACAAGTAAGCAACATACTTCTCAAGAAACAACTTCACTTATTACTGTATCTCGCTCATACTTATGAGTTTCATAAGAACTAAGGAGTATTCCCTTACAACGATAAAATCTGTTTTTCATAGTAAATTACGTCATTTTATCGACTTTTTGAGATAGTCTTCGCCTTTTTTGGGCTACCAATACACACCTTCATAATATTGTATTGTTATTAACCAAATTCAAATACTTATGAAAAATTTTACTAAGCACCTACTTCCTGTTTTATGCGGAGCTGCTACTTTTATGTCAATTAATATGAATGCCTTCCAAGGTAATTCACAAGATAGCTGTAATGCTGTCGAAGTGATTGCCTCAACCCAAGGCACTCAATCAAATGGTGATGCGGTACTTGCGAGTCGTTCAGATGTTAATGCCGCTTTAAATGCACCAGACAAATCAAACGCTGCTAACGGATTTTATACTTTAGGTATGAAAGGAAGCATTACTCTTGCTTTAGGCGGAGCTGTATACAATGAGCGCGGAACCGATATAATGATTTATGAAACGTCTTTCTCTGGAGATAACTGCAGTGGATATGATGATGAAATGGCATTAGTAGAGCTATCTCAAGACGGTGAAACATGGATCGAATACGGTACAGTTTGTCGTGATGGAGCAATAGACCTTGAAGGTGTTGCTTTAGATTACGTTACTCAAATTAGAATTACAGATATAACATATGGAGCTGGAGATGGCTACGATTTAGATGGTATTGAAGCAGTTAATGGCTGTGAAGACATTCCTCTTGATGTTTGTTATGGTTCAGGAGCTATGAACTATATCCCAGGATTAGATAACAATGGAAATGCATTAACAGTTGCTGAGCGCATGGACACAAATAAAGCTTTAGGTCAACCTCAGATGGATGACTCATTAAACTTTTTATCATTAGGTTACGGTGGAGAAGTTACAATAACTTTTGATGGTGTTGTTTACAATAATGAAGGTCCAGATATCGAAGTTGTTGAAACTACATTTGGTAACGCATCATTCGCTAGCTACCCAGAATCTGCTGATATTTATGTATCTCAAAACGGTATCGATTTTTACCTTATTGGATCAGTTCTTACAGATGACGCAGGCGATTTAGATATTAGCAATGCACCTATTTTCTTATCTTATATTACAGAGGTGAAGATTGTAGATACAACACCTAGTGGATCTATTTCTGCTGATGGTTTTGACTTAGATGGTGTTGTTGCTTTAACGGGTTGTAAAGAACCTATTTTACCTACACCTGCAGGATGTTATGCTGTAGATTACTTTAACTATGTTGAAGGAACTAAAAAGAATGGTGGTGTTATTGACGCTATTAGAACTGAAACGCCTAACAATGTACTTGGTGAGCCAGAATCAACTGATGATTACGTCTTTACATCATTAGGATACGGTGGAGAAGTTACTTTAACATTTGGTGGTGCTGTTTACAACCAAGAAGGTCCAGACTTAGTAATTGTTGAAACTACTTTTGGTAATTCATTAGGATGTGACAGTTACAAAGAGTTTGCTAATGTTTATGTGTCTGCTGATGATATCAATTATCATTTTGCTGGTACTGTATGTAAATCAGATAATACAATTGATATTTCAGACGCTGGTGGGTTTAACTTTATTTACTACGTGAAAATTGTAAATAACGACGAATTAACAACAACGGAAGACGGTTATGACCTTGACGGTGTAATTGCTATAGGAACTTGTGAAGAATTTGATTACCAGGCTTACGCTGAACAACAACGTTTACTTAGTGTAAATACAGTGAATGCTGAAGAATTAGGCTTTAGAACATACCCTAACCCAACAAATGGTGTATCTTATATTGAATTTACACCTCAAGCAACTGGTAACGTATCGATAGAGGTATTTGATATTAACGGTCGTAATGTTGGTCGTGTATTCAATGAGGAAGCTTACCCAGGTAAAGTATACAAAGCAGAATTTAATTCTAGTAATTTAGCTGCAGGATTATATGTATATAAAGTTACCACTGGAAACTCAAGCATTACTAAGAAGTTTGTTGTTACTAAATAAGTAAAGCAACATATTAGTAATTCCAATTACTATATACAAAGCCTCCTGAAATATTTTCAGGAGGCTTTTTTTTTCTATTACTTTTTAGACGTTATGTTCAATTGAGGACAGGTGTAAAATGAGCTTTAATACCTCAACGACTCAATAGTCATAACGTTCATTTCATATAATTAAAAACTTACCCTAGCGAGTATAAGAGGCTAAATTTAATGCTAAGAATTTAGTTGTTAGACCAACCACTGTAGAGGTTACAACAAGAAACTCAAAATAGTGCTTGCTGAGTTATTCGCTAGAAATAATAGAATTAATGAACCATTCTAGCGCATACAAAAGCCTCACGGATTATAAGGTCATGAGGCTTTCTCTTTATGCTTTATGCTTTATGCTTTATGCTTTATGCTAATTAAGAGAAGGTAATCGTACCTTCATCAACAACGTACATTCCTAATTTACCTCAACATCTATTTAAGCGCCATATATATGAACACCAAATAAGACCCTAACAATAACACTCCTTTAAACCTTCCTATTTCAAAACGTTTTGGGATGATTATAAACGGAATTAAAATAGCAGCAAAACCAATCATCCAAAATATATTTGTTGATAATATCTCTGGAGTTTGAGGATTAACAACGATAGGTTTTATCATTGCTGTAAGACCTAATACTGAAGCGATGTTAAATATATTTGAACCGATAAGGTTTCCTAATGAAATAGCTTTTTCTTTCTTTAATGCCGCAATAACAGAAGCTGCTAATTCTGGTACACTTGTACCAATAGCAATTACGGTAACAGAGATGGCATAATCACTAATACCTATAGATATCGCTAACTCTTTAGCTCCATCTACTAACCAAAGAGAACCAAAATATAAACCTGCCGCACCAATTAGCAACCACATTACTATTTTAAAGTTAGAAACTACAGCAAGTGCATCGTCTACCTCTTCAACGTTTGCTTTAGTTGATTTTCTAGAACTTCTAATTAAAATAACTAAAAAGACAACTAAAGAAATCATCATTAACAAGCCTTCAATAGCGGTTAAAACTCCATCATTTTTTAAGAAATAATACAGTACAAATGACAATAACATCATCATTGGCCAATTCAGTTTATAAAAGTCACGATCTACAGCTAATGGAGAAATAATAGCCGTTATTCCTAATACTAAGCCAATGTTTGCAATATTAGAACCGATGACATTTCCTAAGGCAATATCCGAAACCCCTTCTAAAGCAGCTTGCAAACTCACTAATAATTCTGGTGCAGACGTCGCAAAAGACACAACTGTCATACCAATAACCAACTTAGACAGCTTAAGTTTAAAAGACAATCCAACGGATGCTTTAACCAAAAAATCTCCACCAATTACTAACAACGCTAACCCTGCAACAACCATTAACACACTCATCTCTATTTATATTTTTAATTACTTATATCCATTAAAAGCGCAAAGATAATATTTCATTTTCACACCTACTAAAACTATAATTTTCGTTATAAAACTATTTTTACAGTTGTATAACTACAAAAATAGTTATACATTTGAATTAAAGACTAACACTAGATTTTACGTTTATGCAAAAGCTAACAAATAAAGAAGAAGAAATAATGCACATTTTATGGAAGTTGGAAAAAGCTTTTGTAAAAGATGTATTAGCAGAGATATCGGTTGATAAACCACATTACAATACGCTTTCTACCATTATTAGAAATCTAGAAGAAAAAGGCTATGTTAGTTATAATGCCTATGGCAAAACACATCAGTACTTCCCTATTGTAACAAAAGAAGACTATAAAACCAAGTTTATGAATACCGCTATTGAAAACTACTTTAATAGCTCATACAAAAATGTGGTTTCATTTTTTGCTAAGGAAGAAAAAATTAGTGTCGATGAGTTAAAAGAGATTATTGCCTTAATAGAAAACAAAAAATAATTATGGAATATCTATTAAAAGCATCCTCCGTAATTGCCATAATGTATGTGTGTTTTTACTTTTTTTTGAAAAAAGAAACTTTTTTTGAGCACAACCGATGGTTTCTTTTAACGGGATTAGTACTTGCGTTAATTTTCCCCTTAATCGTAATTCCTGTTTATATCCCTGTTGAACCTATAGCAAATGAAGTAACAACCTTTATATCATCTACACCTTCAAGTTTTGTTACTACTCCAACTGAAGTCGCATTTGATTGGTTTCAACTTATTCCAATACTCTATGGTATTGGGTTGATCGTGTTTGCTATTCAGTTTGTTTTTCAGTTGGGCTCGTTAGTTTTACTCCTTCTAAAAAATCCAAAACACAAAGACCAACATTTCACTTATGTGATTGTAGATACTAAAATTTCACCCTTTTCATTTTTTAAATGGATTGTTTATAATCCGGAATCGTATGAAGCAGAAGAACTTCAACTTATTCTAACACACGAGAAAGTTCATGTTAACCAATTGCATTCTATAGATATTATCTGTACACAATTGGCCTGTATTCTATTTTGGTTCAACCCCTTAATTTGGTTGTACAGAAAAGAAGTGCGCCAAAACTTAGAATATATCGCAGATTCTAAAACACAATCCCTTACCAACACCACAAAAGAATACCAACATTTATTATTAAAAACCAGCGTTGCCAATCACGCCACTATATTATCTAATAATTTTTATAATTCATCAATCAAAAAACGAATACTTATGTTAAACAAATCGAGATCAAATAAAAAAAATCTATTTAAGTACCTTTTAATTCTTCCGCTTTTAGCTGGCTTATTAATGAGTATGAATACGGAAACTGTTTATGTTGAAGCTCAAAACAATAGCAATACCACTGAATTTATTAACAGCATCACAACCGAAAGCATCAAGGTTAAGTTTACAAAAAACATGAGTGACGAAAGCTTAGACCAAATGAAAACATTGTTAAAGTCTAAGAGTGTAACCATGACCATAAAACATATAAAGCGCAACAGTAACAGCGAAATTTCGAATCTAAATATTGATTTTAAAACCGAAAATGGCACCACAAATTACCATGTTAAAGACAAAGATGGTATTGCTCCTTTTGAATTTAAAATGGATGATGACGGGAGTTTTGGAGTTGAAGTCGTTCAACCTAATGATCATAAAAATACAAGCTTTATAATCGAAGACAGTATCTATTTTAATACTCAAACTCCTGAATACAAGACTAAAATTAGTCAATTAAGTTTTAATAAAGACACTATTCATTCCTCTATGGATTCCTTAGAGATTAAGAGTCAAATCAACAAAAAATCTGATTTTTATTATGAAGACGGATCTAAACCTAAAATTATCAGTCAAGAAGTCATAATTCATAACCCATCCAATAAGGCAATTTACAACTCACGTTTTAGTTCTCAGAATCCAAAACCATTAATAATTGTAAATGGCAAACCTGCGACGTCAGAATATTTAAAAACTATCGATGCTAATGATATTGAAAGCATGACTGTTTTAAAAGGCGAAAACGCTCTAGAAGTTTATGGTAAAAAAGGGCAGAATGGTGTCATTGTTCTTACTACAAAATCAAATAACACTGTAAAAGGAAGTTATAGACATACTGATACGAACGCCCAATTTCCAAATGAGGACAACCTATTATATATTCTTGATGGTAAAGAAATATCTAAATCAGATTTATTAAAAGTATACTCTAAAGAAACGGTTTCGAGTATTTCAGTTTTAAAAGGAAAAGAAGCCAAAGAAAAATACGGAGAAAAAGGTACAAACGGAGTTGTAGAAGTTATATCGAAAAACAAAAACGACTCTACAGAGAGTAAAACTTTTATTTTTACTCCAAACGAAGAAAGCAATAAAAAAGACAATCCATGGAGCATATCATATAGCACAAATTATATTGATACAGAAGACATCTCAAAAAGTGCATCTTTAGTTTACATTTCAAAGACTAGTCAAAATTACATTTTAGAAGCGCAAAAAAACATTATGAAAAATCAGGATATCTCAGTGAAATACACAAAGTTAAAACGCAATAAATTAGGTGAGATTATAAGTATAAAAATCAGTCTTAACAATAAAGAAGGAAAGAAAAGTAGTGCAAGCTATAGAAATAACGATGGCATTCCCAATATAGAATTTGGAATAGCTGAAAATGAACTAATAATAAGGACTAGTGACCTCGAACTCGATGGTTACTAATCCTAAAAAAAAGCCAAACTAAAATCATTTAGTTTGGCTTTTTTTTTATAAATACACCTTACTTAATCTACAATAACTTTTTTTATCACGGATTGATTATTACTCGATAATTTTAAAAGGTACAAGCCAGAAGCCACATCTAAATCTATATACTCCTCTACAGATTGCGATTGCTTTAAAAGTTTTCCATCAATAGAATAGACCTCAACATCTGCACTCGCATTTAATCCTGAAATATAAACACGTCCTGTTGTAGGATTAGGAAATATAGCTACTTTAAGTTCTGTATTATCAGTAACACTTAATGTCTGATCCCAATCTTCACCAATCATATTTCCCCAAATATATTCTATCATATCTGGCTGATCTATAAATGGGTTTCTATTCTTCTGCCAGTTATAAATTACGTTATTTCTATTCATTTCAAAATCATCTGGCGGATCATTTCTATGCCAATCTAATAAGGTTGCTAAATCGCCAAACTCACCAACATTGCCTTCCGGAAAGCCGTTTACAATTTCCAAACCATTATAACGTACTGCCATATAGAATACACCTCTTGCCACATCTCCTTTAAATTTACCTGCTGTTCCACTTGGACCATTATACTGACCATAGAACTGGTTATTTCTACTACTATTTTCTGGTCCGTCTGCAGCTCTTAACGCATGTGCATCAGAATTCCCATGACGTAACGAGTCTGCTTTGGTTGTCCAATACACATCAATCCCATCTGCAATTTCATCATCCTCTATACTGTCAAATCCACCACGAGATCTCGGAAATGTATGTTCTCTATTCCACTTCCCCGTACTTAAAGAATTTGTTTGAATATCTAATTTAGCACGTCCTTCTTCTAAATAAACCAACCATACCTCATTACTATGTTCTGGGTTTTGATCTGCCTCATTTAGAATATCAATAACATCAGCATACGTCTGCGCTCTAACAACACTTGGATCGGCTATAATATCTTGTAATGCTTGTCGCAATTCTACATCAGCTAAACCATCTAAATTACTATAATAGCCATTTGGTTGTGTACTTTCTACAATGCCATATGTTGGCTCTAATGGTGTCCCCCAAGCTGCTACTGTAAAATCATTATCTACAACTCGTATTTCAATATCACCATTATTAGCAATGATAGGTTCAACTAAATCTAAAAATCTAATTTTTAAAACCTCATCACCTTCATCATCCGCATCATCAATTATTGTAATTGTTGTACTCGCCGTAGTCTCACCAACTAAAATTGTAATATTTGTATTACCCGTATAATCTGAGGTATTAAATCCGTAATTATCTAAACTTATATTGAAATTTATATCTGAAGTAATCTCTGTATCTGATGTAAACAAAATATCAAAAGCCTCACCTTCCCCAATCTGTGTTTCTGTTACTGAAATTGCAATCGCAGTAATAGCAATACCAGATCCATCATTCTCTCTTCTTGGTGTTGGAGTTGCAGACGAAAACGTTTCATTTCCCATACCATCGACATAACGTTGAATAGATTTTGGATTGGCATTAGTACCACTATCATTATGCTGAAGTGTTTCACCCAGCTTATCTAATAAACCAGTAGCATCAGAATCATTAGTTCCATACACCATAGCATCAATTAGATTCGTTTGAGTTGCTACCGTTTCTTCTGGGAAATCATTTATTGAAGCTTGATAAATACCTACGGCATCTGGACCATTCTGAATGACATTTTCGGACATTAAAGCTTGTGGAAAAGGAGTCACATTCGCACTACCCACAACCAACAAACCATTAATATCTGTTGTTAAACCATTTAAATCATATGTAAAATAGCTGCTATCGCCGCCACTACTCGATCCATTAAAGAATACTAATATGTAGCCATCTGTTGAAAAATTCGGAGTTGTTGATTTTATTTCAATAAACTCGTCAGTATCTATACTAGGACTATCAGGTTCTAATTCATTAATCACTAAAACTTGAGACCAACTAAATCCTGAAATTAATAGTAATACTACAATAGTAATTTTATTCATCGCTTTCTTTTTCACAAAGATAGTTCTATTATTATGTCTATCTGTTACGGTAGTATTAAATACGAAAAACACTTCAAATAAAACGTGAAAATTATCATGAAAAATATGTAGAACAATAACCAAACGTAGAGATTTAGTCATTTTCAGGACGAAAGCCCCCTACGATTTAGACACCTATTCAAAAACACCCCTATAAAAGTATCAAAACGAAGCCACAAACCACTATTAAAACAATAAAATGAAACACAATCATAGACAAGTCACAATATATTGAAACACAAATGGTCTTTTTAGTTGTAAATTAGAATCCAAATTCATCGATTTATTCCAAATCATTTGGCGGAACATTGTTTAGATTATATATTGAAATCTCAATCAAACAAACGAAGTAATTTATTAACCTCTAAACTTAAAAACTATGATGACATTAACTAAATTGATTATTGAAATTATTATTTCTTCAATCTAAATGAAAACCAATTAAATTACCAACCAAAAAAAGTAAAGCTTAGTTCTAGAATAAGTTTTACTATTTTTGTTAAAGATTTATTATTCAATTTACTATGAAAACTAAAATCTTTAAAATTCTGGCTAAACTGAACAAAGCCATACTTCCTTCTTACACTAAAAAACAATTAGACCTTAGCAAAGCTTCTAAGCTTCAACTTGCTATAATAGGTTGGCGTGTTTATGTGACTAAGAATGCGCTAGGCTAATTAATTTTTTTGGTGTATTCTATCTTTCGTTCCTACCAAGACAAATCAATAACTAAAGTTTTCTTTTATCATTATCTAAATTTATGAGAAATTTAAGACCGAAGATTTTATTAGATAGTTGTAACGTATTATATTTAATATACTAACATTAAAAACAAAAAGACCATGAAAACATTATATGAAGCAACCACAATAGCAGAAGGAGGAAGAACAGGACATATCACATCAGAAGATGGACCTTTAGATCACAATCTTTCTGTCCCTAAATCTATGGGAGGCAAAGGTGGAGACGGCACAAACCCAGAACAACTTTTTGGTGCCGCCTACGCAGCATGTTTTGGTGGAGCCTTACAATCTGTCGCTAAAAATGAAGGCATCGCAATAGATAATGACGCATTAAGTGTAACTGCTATTATTGGGTTTTGTAAAGATGACGATGGCTTTTGCTTAGAAGCCACTTTGGATTGTTATATCCCAGGAGTCGATTTAAAAACAGGTGAAGACCTCGTAGAAAAAGCACATGAAGCCTGTCCTTTTAGTAAAGCAACACGCGATAATATTACAGTAACTTTAAATTTATTACTTGATGAATAAGATTCCGATCTAATAAATTTATTAAAAAATAATTAATAGAACCACGTATATCTTTATGATCATCGTGGTTTTATTGTATAAAACAGGCAAACATTCTATAAATCAAAAAAACCAACACTTTCAAAATTGCTTGAAAGTATTGGTTTTAGTAGTGACCTCGACTGGATTCAAACCAGTAACCTCTTGAGCCGTAATCAAGTGCGCTATTCAGTTGCGCCACGAGGCCATTATTTTCACTTTAATAATACCTAATGGTATTTTTTTAAGTGGGTGCAAATATAATACATTTATTAAATGATAGCCAAACTATTTATTTCAAATTTTTAAATTACTATTTTTGAAGTATGATTTCTAAAGAATTACTTCAACCATTTAATTACCTATTCGACTCAGAACTAATCGATAGCATCGCCAATGTTGCGTTTCTTAAAACTTTTCAGAAGGCTGATATTATTATAGACATAGGTCAAGACTTAAATTTTATTCCCCTTTTAATTAAAGGAAATATTAAAGTTTTACGAGAAGACACTGATGGTGACGAACTTTTACTCTATGTTTTAGAGACAGGAGATACTTGTGCGATGTCTTTAACATGTTGTATGTCAAAATCAACCAGTAAAATTAGAGCCATTGCAGATGAAGGCGTTACGGTTATAATGATTCCTATTGCCAATATGAAACTGTGGTTTAATTCTAATGAAAGCTGGCGTAACTTCATATTACAAAGTTACCAAGTCCGTTTCGATGAGATGCTAGAAACAATTGACACGCTCGCTTTTATGAAAATGGATGAGCGCTTGTTTAAACACCTCACTGACCAAGTTAAATTATCGGCCTCAACTAATTTAGAAGTCACCCACCAAGAAATTGCCGAAGATTTAAATACTTCACGTGTTGTAATTTCACGATTATTAAAACAATTAGAACGAGAAAATAAAATTGAACTCGGTAGAAACAAAATCCAGGTTTTAGACTTTTAGTAACATTTATCACATAGTCTTAAAATCATAAAGCTATTTTTGTATCAAATTAAACGTATGGAATTTATTTTACAACCATGGCCTTGGTATGTTTCGGGTCCATGTATTGCAATCATAATGTATCTACTACTCTATTTTGGTAGAACTTTCGGAATGTCTTCTAATCTTAGAACGCTATGCGCTATAGGAGGCGCAGGTAAACGTGTCGCCTTTTTTAATTTTGATTGGAAAAGTCAAAAATGGAATCTCATTGTTGTATTAGGGGCTATCGTTGGTGGCTTTATAGCGCACTATTTATTATCTAACCCTATTAATATGGATCTCAGCGAAGCTACGGTTAAAGACTTAACTGAACTTGGGTTTAACGATGTTGGCCAAAGTTTATTACCTCCAGAGTTATTTAGTTGGGATGCTGTATTTAGCATCAAGGGTATGTCTCTTCTTATTGTAGGCGGTTTTCTTGTTGGCTTCGGTACACGTTACGCAGGTGGTTGTACTTCTGGCCATGCTATAACAGGATTAAGTAGTTTACAATTACCATCATTAATTGCTGTTATTGGTTTCTTTTTAGGAGGCCTCATAATGATTCATCTTATTTTTCCAATACTCTTTTAATTATGGGCAAGTATATAAAGTTTTTTATAGTCGGTATTTTCTTCGGAATTGTTTTAGTAAAGTCCGAAGCAGTATCATGGTATCGCATTTTTGAAATGTTTAAATTTCAATCGTTTCATATGTATGGTATTATTGGCACTGCCGTTGGTACCGGTGTGATTCTATTATTAATATCTAAGCAGAAAAATATACAAACAACAGAAGGCACCACCTTAAGAGTTCCTTTAAAAGACCGTGGCTTTACACGCTATATCCTTGGAGGAACAATCTTTGGTTTGGGTTGGGCGCTATCAGGAGCTTGCCCAGGACCTATGTATATTTTAATTGGCACAGGCGCTTTCTCAATTATAATTGTTATTGCTGCGGCCTTATTAGGCACTTATGTTTATGGGTTATTAAAAGATAAACTACCACATTAAAATGGATTTTATTGAAATTGTAGGTTATATAGGCGCTTTAATCGTTGGACTTGTATTAGGTCTAATAGGTGGAGGTGGTTCTATTTTAACGGTTCCAATTTTAGTCTATTTTTTAGGCTTCAGTCCCATAATTGCAACTGGCTATTCTCTTTTTATTGTAGGCAGCACCGCTCTAGTTGGTACTGTACGCAACATTAAGAAAAAAACAATAGACTTTAAAACGGCTATTATATTTGCAATTCCATCAATACTTACTGTATTTACGGTAAGAAGTTTAGTAATCCCTAATTTACCAGAGGTTTTATTTTCTGTGGGTAATTTCAAGTTGACAAATTCACTTTTTATTATGTTGCTATTTGCTATTATTATGCTTTTAGCAGGTTGGTCAATGATTAAGTCTAAAGTTGTCAATCGGGAAAATGTCGTAACAAAATTTGATAACACTCACTATTTCGCCATTGGTACGCAAGCTATAGGAATTGGTGCATTGGCAGGCTTGGTTGGAGCTGGAGGAGGCTTTTTAATAGTACCAGCATTAGTATTATTAGTAAAACTTCCTATAAAAAAAGCCATTAGCACATCGTTGTTTATAATTGCCATTCAATCCCTAATAGGATTTTTAGGTGATTTAAAAACATTAACTATCGATTGGCGCTTTCTAATTACGTTTACCGTGATCTCAATAGTTGGGATTTTTATCGGATTAGCATTGTCGAAAAAAATTAGTCCTAAAAAATTAAAACGTGGATTTGGCTATTTTACCATAGTCATGGCAATCTATATAATTTTCAAAGAATTGTTTTAACACTCTTTGTGACAATTATCACAGTTCAAAAAAATGAAGTTTTGTAAATTTGTAATACATATAAATTAATAATGAAAATAGAACAATTATACACAGGCTGTTTAGCACAAGGTGCTTACTATATTGAATCGGAAGGAGAAGTTGCTATAATTGATCCACTTAGGGAAATTCAGCAATATCTTGATAAAGCAAAAGCGAATAACTCAAAAATTAAATATATTTTAGAAACTCATTTTCATGCTGATTTTGTTTCTGGACATGTGGATTTAGCTAAAGAAACAGGTGCAACGATTGTATTTGGCCCAGGCGCAACTACAGAATACGACATCCATACAGCTACTGACGGTGAAGAATTGAAACTAGGAAATGTGACTATAAAGGTTTTACATACACCTGGCCATACTTTGGAATCCGCTACTTATTTACTAATTGACGAAAATGGAAAAGATCACGCCATTTTTTCTGGTGACACTTTATTTTTAGGTGATGTTGGACGGCCAGATTTAGCCATTAAATCTGATTTAACAAAAGAAGATTTAGCCGCAATGTTATTCGATTCACTTCGAAATAAAATTATGCCTTTAGCAGATGATGTTATCGTTTATCCCGCACATGGTGCTGGTTCTGCTTGTGGAAAAAACTTAAGTAAAGAAACTGTCGGTGTTTTAGGTGAACAGAAAAAAACAAATTATGCGTTAAGAGCAGACATGACGAAAGCTGAATTTGTAAAAGAAGTTTTAGATGGTATTGCACCACCTCCACAATACTTTGCGAAAAATGCCATGATGAACAAGATGGGTTATGATGCGTTTGATACGGTTTTAAAAACAGGAAACGTTCCTCTTAGTCCAGAAGCGTTTGAAGCGATGGCAAATCATGAATCTGCTTTAGTACTAGATGTTAGAACACAAGCTGATTTTATAAAAAGTCATATTCCAAATTCTATATTTATTGGGCTGAATGGTGGTTTTGCACCATGGGTTGGAGCTTTAATTAAAGACATCAAACAACCTATTGTATTAGTGGTTCCTGAGGGTAAATCTAAAGAAGCTGTTACAAGATTATCTCGTGTTGGTTATGATAACACCTTGGGCTATCTTGAAGGCGGATTAGACGCTTGGAAAAAAGCAGGAAAAGATATTGAAACTTTAGATTCTATCTCTGCAGAAGAATTTGCAGATAGAGCAAAAGCAAATCAACTTAATGTATTAGATGTACGAAAAGATGGAGAATACCAATCTACTCATCTAGAAGGCGTTCAACATTTTTCACTAGATCTTATTAATGAAAACATGAATCAGGTTGATAAAGACAAAACGTACTATGTACATTGTGCAGGTGGTTACCGTTCTGTCATTGCAGCCTCTATTTTAAAAGCAAGAGGATTTGATAAGCTTGTTGATATTGCTGGTGGATTTGGCGCAATTAAAGACACCGATTTAAAAATGACGGATTTTGTTTGTCCGTCAACGTTGTAAAAAGTTAAACGGATCAATTCTAAAATAAAAAATCCCACATGATGTGGGATTTTTTATTTAAACTATTTCAGCGCTAAGTCCTGCTTGTAAAAGCTTAGAGCAGCGTGGTTCTAAATCGTCATAAGAACCTGTTTTTACGGTACACTTACCTTTATAATGCACTAACAGTGCACATTGCTCTGCTTGTTCTGGCATGTGATCGCAGGCATAAATAAGCGTATCAATAACATGGTCAAACGTATTGACTTCGTCATTAAATAATACGATTTCGTTTTGTTTTAATACTTCTTCTTCTAGAAGTAGTTCTTCTGAATATTTTTCTTTTGTCATAGTGGATATCTTTTTAAGCACATCATCTACAGTGCTTAGTGTGACAGACTCTATTTTTAATTACTACTAATTTATAAATTTTAACGACACCCATTGTCCTTTTTGCAGAGTTTTAGTCAACTTTAACATCTGCTTATTACACTCTGCTTCAATAATTGGAATATCTTGCTCGTAAAAACCACTCAAAAATAAAGATCCGTTTTCATTTAAACATTTGGCATATTCTGATATATCAGCCAATAATATATTTCTATTGATGTTCGCAATAATACTGTCGTATGTTTTGCCATTTAATAACGTTACATCACCTTCATAAACCGAAATGTTTTTACAATCATTTCGTTCTACGTTTTCTAAACTGTTTAAATAACACCAATTATCTATATCAATAGCATCTAATTTAGTAGCACCTACTTTTTCTGCTAATATGGCTAAAACTCCAGTTCCACAACCCATATCTAAAACCGACTTATCTTTAAAATCGTTTTGTAATATATGTTGAATCATCATGTGCGTGGTTTCATGATGCCCTGTACCAAAACTCATTTTTGGCTCAATAATTAAATCATATTTTACATCATCTCGTTTCTCATGAAATGGCGCACGTACAGAAACCAAATCATCAACGACGATCGGATTAAAATTCTTCTCCCATTCTTCATTCCAGTTGGTTTGTTCTATGTCTTCAAACGTATAATCAATCTTAAATTCATCTGAACTCAAAATATAAATAGCATCGAGAATGTTTTCATTCCATTCCTCTTTTTGAATATACGCTATGACGCCTTCTTCATTTTCTACAAAGCTTTCAAAACCAGCATAACCTAATTCTGCAATTAAAATCTCAACTGCTGGCTGTAAAGGACTTACTTTAAACGTGTAACCTATATATATTTCGGACATTAATCTTTTTTTTTTGCAAATTTACTAATCATTAATTTAGTTACTAGTATTTTTGCTTCAAATTAAAATGATATGAATAAATATATTATAGGCATTCTATTTTTGGCTCTATCTCAAGTAACCATTGCTCAAGATGACAACGACATTAAACTATCTGCATTACCGTATTATAGCTATGGTAAAGGTCTAGGCATTACATCACCGGATAGTATTTTTAAACTCAACATTCGTTTTAGAATGCAAAATCGATTCACATCTCTATATAATGAAGATGAGGAAGATGGATATGAAGCCATGATTAGACGTTTGCGTTTGCGTTTTGATGGTTATGTTGGTGACCCAAGCATTATTTATGTTATTCAATTATCGTTTTCACCAAATGATGTTGGTGCTATTGAGGACGGTGACAATCTTAACATTATTAGAGATGCGATTGTATTTTATAGACCCGATGAGCATTGGAATATTGGATTCGGACAAACCAAACTTCCTGGAAATAGGCAACGTATTAATTCCTCTGGAGCTTTACAACTTACGGATCGCTCTATAAACAATGCACGTTTTAATATCGACAGAGATTTTGGTTTACAAGTCTACTATCTAAATGATTTACAAGACAAGTTTTCTTATAATGTAAAAACAGCGATTAGTACTGGTGAAGGTCGAAACTGGACGAAGGAACCAGATAACGGATTAGCGTTTACAGGGCGTTTAGAACTCTTTCCTTTTGGTGCTTTTAAAAGTAACGGCATGTTATTTGAAGGAGATATAAAACGTGAAAAAAGACCAAAATTAATGCTCTCTGGTGTTTACCATTACAATAATAATGCCCGAAGAACACGTGGTACTATTGGTGATGAGTTGTTTGCGCAACGCGACATACAATCCTTATTTTTAGATGCTATTGTAAAATATAATGGCTGGGCGTTTCAAACGGCTTATATGCAGAGAACTGCTGATGATCCCATAACGTTTAATCCGGATGATGCTTTAGATTCTCAATACGTTTTTACAGGAAATGGATTTGACACCCAATTGAGTTATATTTTTGACAATAACTACGAAGTTATTGGCCGTTATTCTTACCAAGAACCACACAAAGATATTGAAGCATTAACACCACAAACCAATCAATACAGTCTTGGTGTTACGAAGTATATTTGGGAACATGCTTTAAAATTACAAGCCGAAGTTACAAATACAGAGTTAAACTATTTAGATTCTAGCACTACTAGCAATTGGTATTTAAGATTTCAGGTTGAAATAGGGATATAGTCTAATTCACACTTATTGAAATCTAGAAAACAACTTAGATTTCAAGCAAAAAAAAGTCCTTAAACACATTGGATATCTCCAAGGGTTTAAGGACTTTTTAATTTATTATAAACTTAGTTTCTAAGTTAAGATTTTTTAGAATGCATTTACAATCGCATAGAAATCTTCTGCGTTAAGTGCGGCTCCTCCAATTAAACCACCATCTACATCTGGTTTTCCAAAGATCTCTTTAGCGTTTCCTGGCTTTACACTTCCACCATAAAGGATAGAAACAGAATCAGCAACATCGTTACCATATTTATCAGCTAGTGTTTTTCTGATAAAGGCATGCATATCTTGTGCTTGCTCTGGACTAGCAGTTTCGCCTGTTCCGATGGCCCAAACTGGCTCATAAGCTAATACGATATTTTTAAAGGCATCAGCTTCTAAATGAAATAATGCATTTTTAATCTGACCTTCTACAACAGCTTCATGATTTTCAGATTTTCTATCTTGTAATTCTTCACCAAAACAGAAGATTGTTCTCATATCATTTGCTAAAGCGGCATCCACTTTTTTAGCTAACGATTCGTCCGTTTCATTATAATACGCACGACGCTCACTATGACCTAAAATAACCGTTTTAACTCCGATACTTTTTAACATACTAGCGCTAATTTCACCAGTATATGCTCCGTTTTCAGCAAAGTGCATGTTCTGAGCAATAACCTCTATAGACTCTTGTCTTAAAGATTCAAACGCTTGCCATAAGTTGGTAAACGTTGGTGCAATCATAACCTCAGCATCTGATGTTTGATTTTGTTTTAACAAATCTGTTATCAGAAGTTCCGATTGCGGTAAATCATTATTCATTTTCCAGTTTCCGGCTACGATATGTTTTCTCATAATATAAGTATATTAAATTTTTAATTTCAGTACACAAAAATAACATAATAAAGATGAAAGTAAATTGACAATTGTCAGTATTTCATTATGATAACTTCACTCTTGGATCTAACCAAGCATAAATGATATCTACAAAAATATTAATCGTAATAAATATAATCGCTATCACTAAAACAGCTCCCATTATTACTGGTAAATCTAAAGTATTAAGTGCATTTACAATTTCTTTCCCTAAGCCGTTCCACCCAAAAATATATTCCACAAAAACAGCTCCTGCTAACATCGATGCAAACCAACCTGAAATTGCAGTAACTACAGGGTTTAAAGCATTTTTAACCGCATGATTTTTAATCACCTGAAACTCACTCAAGCCTTTAGCTCGCGCCGTTCTTATATAATCTTGGTTTAAAACTTCTAATAGCGAGTTTCGCATTAACTGAATCACAACGGCTAATGGTCTAATCCCTAAAACGATTGCTGGAAGGATTAAGTTTTTCCATTGAATACGCATCTTTTCGCCAAAGTCATCGAGTTCGTATAAACTACCTGTCATTTCTAAATTGGTGTATTTATGTAATACAAAACCAAATAACCATGCAAATAAAATGGCACTAAAAAAGGACGGTACACTCATACCAAACGTACTTAAAATCTGAATTGTTTTATCGATCCAAGTGTCCTTATATAAAGCCGAAATAATACCGAAAACAATACCTAAGGCAATGGCGATAATAATAGCAGAAATTGCTAAAACAAACGTATTTGGAATGGTTTCACCAATAATATGACTTACTTTCTTTCCTTGTTTAGCAAAGGACTCTCGTAAATACGGCGCTTTTATAACCGTAGTGGTATTCCCAAAGCTGAATAGTTCTGTTGCTGTATACTTATTTGGGCTTAAATAGGTATAATCATTTTCCGTTTTAGAGTGAAACGAAATTGGTGACAAATCATTCAGGTAATATAAAAACTGCGTTCCGATAGGCTTATCAAATCCGTATTTCTTCTTTACCGCAGCGACTTGTTCTTCTGATTGGTTTTGTCCGAGCATCATTTTTGCAGGGTCACCAAGTTTATTAAATAAAAAGAAAATGACGGTTATAACACCTAGTAAGGTGATAAAGGCATAGAAGATTTTATTGATTAAATATCTTATCAAAAAAATAGGTTGTTATAAAACTCCGTTAAAACATCATTTAATTAAAAATTGACACTAAAATACTACGTTATAAACTATAACTCAATATCTTCAATATCATTCCAATGCGCCTTGTTTACAACAGTTCCTTTGTTTAATATGATGATTCCAGGATTTGCACGCACAATGGTTTTAACTACTTTTTCGTCACAGAGATAAATATCGAAATTAAAATTATATTCTGCTTTTGCTTGCGCTTTATCCGCAGCACCAGATGACGATAAACCAATTACAGTATAGCCTTTTTTAATAGCCTCATCTGTAAACGATTTCAACTTTGCCATACCTTCTGCTTCGCCTTTGGTGACGTTGTACATGGTTACCATTACTAATTTTTCTTGTTCTAAGAAATACCCTGTTAAATCTTCTTCATCAGATTCAATAGAAAAATCTTGAATGGCAGGAATATACCCTTCGTCTATAGTCTTAGTTTCTACTCCAACATACTCACCATCTACACTAGGATAACTTCCATTGGTCACAAACTCTTGCTCTTCTCCATTGACATTAAATGTCCATGTGTATTCTAAAATTGGTTTTTGAGCATCTTCTGGAATAGCCATTTCTTCAGATAAGTTTTTATCAATCGCATAGGCTCTAAAATCTATAGATGGCAAATGCATTAATACATGATACCCAAACCAAAGCGACACAACAAAACTCAATAGTGCAATCACTGTTGTTGGCAATTTAGAAAATATAGGTTTGATATGTTTTACACCGAAAAACAAAATTAAAGTAAGCACTAATAGCACCACATCTTTGGTAAAGCTTTCCCATGGTGTTAATTTTAAGGCATCACCGAAGCAACCACAGTCTTTTACTTTATCGAAATACGCCGAATAAAACGTTAGGAACGTAAAAAAGACAATCATCAATAACAAACTCCAAACTGTGAATTTAGGTTTATAGCCAATTAATAAGAAGACTCCTAAAACGACTTCAAAAACCACAACAATAACTGAAATACCAAGGGCATACGGAATTAGGAATTCTAAATTTAAAACATCAGACCCAAAATATTCTTCTAGTTTGTATGAAAAACCAAGCGGATCATTCAGTTTTATAAACCCTGAAATAATAAATAATATTCCTGTAAAAATTCTGCTAAGATGTACAATGTATTTCATAAATATTTTAATTCCAAAAATCAAAAACTAAATTCCAAAAAACCTAACATTCAACTTTATTGTTCTACTTCAATTTGTTTATAATGGCAGAGAGAATTTTCTTATGTTCGCTCGCTTCTAAAATTAATTCTTCAATTCTGTCTTTATGAGTTTCGTTTAATTCCTTTAAAAGCTTCAGCCAATACTCACTTTCTTTTGCCTCTTTTCTAGAAATTCTTAATCGAAACTTTAAATCTTTATCCCCTAACTTTTCATTAGCTTCAATATAATTTGCCCCAACTGAACCGGACGATCTCACCAATTGTTTACAATCTTCTAAATTCGAAATTGTCTTTTTTAAATTCCGAACCAAAAAACGACAGTCTCTAGCAAACGCAAAGGTTCTATCTTCTAAATTGTAAATTTTATCTTTTCCCAAATCTCTTGGAATTTAGTTCCGATAACTATCGGAATTCTATTTTGATCATTGCTTTGATTCACCTAAGTGAATTAAAGCAAAAATCGCATAATTAATCATGTCTTGATAATTAGCATCAATACCTTCACTTACTAGTGTTTTTCCTGCATTGTCTTCAATCTGCTTTACACGTAATAATTTCTGTAAGATTAAATCCGTTAACGAACTTACACGCATATCTCTCCAAGCCTCACCATAATCGTGATTTTTATCGAGCATTAATTGTTTGGTGAGTGCAATTTTTTCATCGTAAAGTTTAGCCGCTTCTTCAGTGTTTAAATCGGGTTGTTCAACAACACCTTTTTCTAACTGAATTAAAGCCATTAAACAATAATTAATAATACCGATAAATTCACTTACCTCTCCTTCATCTACTTTTCTAACCGCATTTTGTTGCAATCCTCTAATGCGCTGTGCTTTTATAAAAATTTGATCGGTTAAAGATGGCAATCTTAAAATGCGCCATGCACTCCCATAATCACTCATTTTATTTACAAAAAGCGCTCTACATTTAGCGATAACAGCATCGTATTGTTTTGAAGTATCTTGCATCTATTACGTTATAATTTCCGTAAATTTCGCATAAATAAATTAGAAGTTCAAAGTTTGGGGTTTAAAGTTTTCTTAACGCCTTTTTTAGAGTAAACATGAATATAAATTGTAAAGGAAAATTAATCAATTTATCCACACCAAAAGTGATGGGTATATTGAATGTTACGCCAGATTCGTTTTTTGATGGTGGAAAATATAAAGATGAAACTGCTATTTTAAATCAAGTTGAAACCATGCTAAACCATGGAGCTACTTTTATTGATATTGGTGGTTATAGTTCTAGACCAAATGCTGATGCTATTAGTGAGGAAGAAGAATTAAACCGCGTCATTCCTATCATTAAATTAATCTTGAAACATTTTTCGGATACTTTAATTTCTATTGACACCTTTAGAAGTGAGGTTGCTAAACAAAGTATTGAAGCAGGAGGTGCACTAGTTAATGACATTTCAGCAGGAAAACTTGATGACAATATGCTTTCTACCGTTGGAAAATTAGGCGCCCCTTATATAATGATGCATATGAAAGGGAATCCCAAAACCATGCAACAGCATACAACATATACTGATTTAACTAAAGAGGTGATTGCTTATTTTGCAGAACGTATCGCAGCGGCACACCAAGAAAAAATTAATGATATTATTATTGATCCTGGATTTGGTTTCGCAAAAACAGTAGACCAAAATTTTGAATTACTCAATCAACTCGAATTGCTTCAACTTACCGACAAACCTATTTTAGCTGGTGTATCTCGAAAATCTATGATTTACAAAACGCTAAATTCAACGTCTGAAAAGGCCCTCAACGGCACCACTGCGTTACATATGGTGGCGTTACAAAAAGGCGCGAAAATTTTACGTGCACACGACGTCAAAGAAGCGATGGAATGTGTAACAATTTATAACCAATTGAAATCTAATTAACCTATGCGTTACATTTATTTACTTATTATTTTATGCTGTTTTAGTTGCAATAACGAACGCCTTTTATACTTGCCTGAAATCGAAAATGCCGAAATCACCGAAGTCTTAGACGTGTCACCTGCTTATATTTTTTATGATGAAACAGCGCCCGATTCTACATTATTGAATCGCAAAAATTTAATTAGCACAACCAATTGGTTAGTGAATGTAGATAAGCGCTTAACCTTAAAACAAGCGATTCCTAAGATTATATTGATGCAAGAAAAAAAGCGAAATGCTAAAATGCACAAAAACGAGAATGCCAAAAATTATTTTACTTGTAATGATACGAGTATCGGGAGTTTGGGGTTTATTGAGTTTACGGATGTGGTATTTAAAGAAAATATCAAAATTGATACGGTCTATCATAAATACAACATACCTACCGAAGAAAACTTGAAAAGAGTTGCAGGTTTCCATGCCTGCTCAACAATTCCATTAATCTTTAAAGACAGTAATCACTTCGAAATTGGTGAACAAGAATCAAAAATCTATGAGTTAAAAAATAAACTCGACAAGTTGACGGAAATTAATTTTATCGGAATTCATTTACAACTCTACTTCGATGAGAATTTATCATTTCAAGATTATATAACAATTAGAAGAAAAATTAATTCTCTTAATTCAGATTTAATTTCGGTGGATTTTAACGAATTCATTTATTAAATAAAAAAAAGATTTATACGTTTTGAAAAAACACCCCTAAAGTCCCCTCAAGGGGACAACGGACAAATTAAACGTTCTTGGATTGTCCCCTTGAGGGGACTTTAGGGGTGTAAATATTTTAATATCGAAAAAGTAAATGAGCTAACAATTATTATTTTTACTTACGTACTTAACATAAATTACTAAATTAGCAGAAACACCAGCCTTTTGGAAAACTTACAACTTTGGGATTTTAGATTTATAGACTTTGTGGATGTCTTCCTTGTGGCTATCCTACTCTATTACATCTACAAGCTTGTAAAAGGTACGGTTGCCATCAATATTTTTATTGGTATTCTAATCATTTATTTTGCTTGGCGATTAACAGATTACCTCAATATGCACATGCTTTACAGCATTTTTGATGGTTTTATGAAAGTTGGTATTATCGCTTTAATCGTCGTATTTCAACCCGAAATTAGAAAGTTTCTTTTAATGGTGGGTTCTACGAATATTAGCGGAAAGCGAAATCTGTTTAAAAACTTTAAGTTTCTTAAAAACGACGATCAAACCACAACCGATGTGGATTCTATTATTAATGCTTGTAATAAAATGGGAGCGTCTAACACCGGAGCTTTAATTGTTATTGAGCGTAACAACAATTTAGATTTCTTAACAAACACCGGAGATGAGATGAATATTTTAGTGTCTCAGCCCATTATAGAAAGTATCTTTTTTAAAAATAGCCCATTACATGATGGCGCCATTATTATCGATAAAAACGTGGTAAAAGCCACACGTGTTATTCTTCCTGTTAATAACGAGAAGAATATTCCGGAACGTTTTGGTTTACGTCATAGAGCAGCCATTGGTATTACAGAAAAAACAGATGCCATTGCACTTTGTGTGAGTGAAGAAACAGGTCAGATTTCTTATATTAAAAATGGAGAATTTGAAATGTTTAAAAACACGGACGAACTTAGAGATAAAATCAAACACGATTTAGGTTAGTGAACTGTAAAAATTGTAATAACACGCTTAAAGCATCACAGAAGTTTTGTGATGAATGTGGCGCGAAAATCATTCAAAATCGCTTAAAACCACAAGTATTAGCACAACAAGTTAATGAGCAGTTTATTTCTATAGACAATAAATTTCTTCGCACATTCATTGATCTTTTTAAACAACCAGAAACTGTAATCGTGGGTTATATTAATGGTACTCGAAAAAAGTATATTGATGTCCTTCAATATTTTGCAATTGCTTTAACATTAGCTGGTATTCAGGTCTTTTTACTTACTACATTTTTTAGAGACGCCTTAGATTTTACGCCAGAGTTTGCTAAAGCAATAGAAAACATGCCAGAGAAAAACATCAATTCTATGGCAGGTTTTAATCCCGATTTCTTCACAAAGCATCAAGGTTTAATATATATTTTGGGTGTTCCGGTTTCTTCATTAGCAACTTGGCTAGTCTATTTTATTATTGGAGATAAGCGCTTTAATTTTACAGAACACCTCGTTATAAATCTTTATTATTCAGCTCAAATCATCATAATAACAGCTGTATTTAGCATATTGTTCTTAGTTATTGGTATGAATTATCTAATCGTATCAACTATTCTTGGCTTACCTACTTTTATCTATTTAGCATACGTATTAAAAAAAGTATTTAAAGAAGATTTTTGGAATACAGTTGCTAAATTTTTAATTGTGATGGTTTTTTATATGGTTATCTATTTTATCCTAATTATAATCGCGGCTATAGTTTTATTTTTTAATGGTTATTTTAAAATTTAAATTATGAATTGTAAAAACTGCCACACAGAGCTATCAACAAAAGATGATTATTGTAAATGCTGTGGTGGTAAAGTGATTAGAAATCGTTTGACTTTTAGAAATCTTTTTGAGCATATTAGTGAAACGTTTTTCAATTATGATAACAAGTTATTGCGAACTTTTGTTCAACTTTTTAAACAACCGGAAGATGTTATAGATGGTTACGTAAATGGTACACGAAAAAAATACGTTAATGTCATTAGCTATTTTGCATTAGCCATAACCATATCTGGGTTTTACCTTATAATAGTTAAAAAATTCTTTCCCGAAACCTTCGATTTTTCTCAAATGACTATTTCTGGTCAAGAAGAGTTTCAGAAAAAGAATATGTCATTTATTGAAGAGTATCAATCCATACTAATGATGCTATATGTGCCTTTGTATGCTTTAATGGCTCGGATTACATTCTTCAATATCAAAAAATACAACTACACAGAGTTGCTTGTTGTTTTTATGTATATACAAGCACAAATATCAATAGCCAGTGCAATAGTCATAATTACTTTAGGAGTCTTAGGAATAAGCTCAAGCATTGTTGGAATGCTTATGGTGCCATTAATGATCATCTATTCAGCATACGTTCTTAAACGACTATTAGAACTTAGCACTTCTGATATTATAGTTAGAACATTATTGTTTTTTGTTGTGTTAGGAATAACCTTCGTTATTATTACAATAATTGTGTTTGTTGTATTGTTCTTCACAGGTGATTTACAAGAAACATTTGGACCAGCCTTTGAAGCTGGCAAAAAAATAGGAGAAGAAGCTTCTAAAGCAAATTAAGCCACTTCAACCTTTAAAAACTGAACTTCATAAAGGTTTTTGTAATACCCTGATTCTTTTGCCAGAAGTGATTTGTGCGTGCCAATTTCAACAATTTCTCCTGCATCCATCACAATAATTTTATCAGCCTGCTGTATCGTAGCTAATCGGTGAGCAATTACAATTGAGGTTCTTCCTTTTGTGATTTTATCGGTTGCATCTTGTATAAGTTGCTCAGAATAGGAATCTACAGAAGATGTGGCTTCATCTAAAATTAATATACTCGGATTAGTCACATAAGCTCTTAAGAAAGAAATTAATTGACGTTGACCAGAAGATAACATGACACCACGTTCTTTTACATTATAATGATACCCATTAGGAAGACTAGAAATAAACTCATGAATTCCTATGGCTTTAGCAGCGTTTACAACATCGGCTTCTGTAATGTTAGGATTATTAAGCGAGATATTATTTAAAATAGTATCCGCAAATAAAAACACATCTTGTAACACTACTGCAATTTGGCTTCTAAGCGAGCTTAAGGTCATGTCCTTAATATCGATAGCATCAACTTTTATAGTTCCTGAATTGATTTCATAAAAACGATTCAATAAATTAATAATAGTAGATTTTCCAGCTCCTGTTGCCCCAACTATAGCAACGGTTTCACCAGCTTTAACATTAAACGAAATACCTTTAAGAACTTCTTCATCTTTAATATAAGAGAATCGTACATCTTCAAATGAAATATGTCCTTTAAAATGACTGGCTTCAATAGTACCAGAATCATCAATATTAGAGGTTGTATCTAACACTTTAAAAACACGATCTGCAGCGACCATTCCCATTTGAAGCGTATTGAACTTATTTGCGATTTGGTTTAAAGGTCTAAACAACATTGGTATAAACATCGTAAAAGCAATTAAATCTCCCAATGTTGTACCTGCATTTTCAGAAATAGCATTAAAACCACCTACCAAAATAACCATCGCCATTGTTAATGACGCTAAAAATTCTGCAATAGGAAAGAAAATAGAATTATACCAAACCGTTTTTAACCATCCTTTTTTATGACGTTCATTAATAGCTTTAAACTTTTTATATTCAGTAGTTTCACGTGTAAACAATTGTAATATTTTCATACCTGTAACACGTTCTTGAACAAAAGAATTCAAATTTGAAACTTCCGTACGCACGTCTTCAAAAGCAATTTTCATATACTTCTGAAAAATCTTAGTGGCGAATAAAACTATTGGCATTGTAACAAAAACAATAAGGCTCAATTTTAAATTTATAAATGACATAAATCCTGCGACTACAATCATTTTTAAAATGTCACTAAAAATCATGAATAAACCTTCACCAAAAATATCAGCAATACGCTCCATATCCGTGACAGCTCTTGTTATTAAAACACCAACTGAGGATTTATCGAAATAGGTCATTTTAAACTTAAGCATGTGCTTAAATAATTTCACCCTAATATCCCTAACCACAGATTGTCCTAACCAACTTGCATAATAGATAAAAAGCAACTGCGATACAACTTCAAAAATTAATAATGCAAGCATTATAACCATGTAAATTACAAAGCCATTATACTCCTTATTTGCAATTTTAACGTCAATAGCCTCTTTTAAAACATAAGGTCTAAAAGCACCGAATACCGCCAAGCCAACAACACAAAATAATGAAATAACAAAAACCGTACGGTACGGTTTTATGTATTTCAACAATCGTGTAAACAACGATACATCAAATATTTTTTTCTTTTTATCTGTCATACTTATTTCCCTAAAAACGGGGAACCTCTTCAATTTAATTTTCTATTCTTATCGTTTTAGGATACACTATATTTACTAAATACAGGCCATGTGCAGGAACTGAAAACCCGGCTTCACTCCTATTCTTTGAAGCAATAATAGCATGCAATTCTTCAGGTTTCATTTTTCCTAAACCAATATTAACCATTGTACCAACAATGGCTCTAACCATATTTCTTAAAAACCGATCCGCAGTAATTGTAAAAACAAGTTGCTCATTGATTTTTGTCCAATGTGCCTCTTTTATATCACAATTATACGTTTTTACATCAGTATTCGTTTTTGAAAAGCATTGAAAATTTTTATACTGAAATAAGATTTTACAAGCTTCATTCATCGCTTCAAGATCTAAAGGTGATTGTATTTGGTAGGCAAAATCGTAATTAAATACATTTTTAGACGTCGAGATTTTATAGTTATACGTTCTACTTTCCGCATAAAACCTAGCATGTATCTCTGGCTTCACTTCAAAAACAGAAGTGATTGCCACATCTTTTGGTAAAAATGAATTCAGTTTATAGACGATATCTATAGACTTAAAATCTCCTTCATAATCAAAATGCGCAAACATTTGTGAAGCATGCACCCCAGTATCTGTTCTACCTGCTCCCATTATAGATATTTTAGTATTCAAAATGGTAGAAAGCGCTTTTTCTATTACTTCTTGTACAGAAATAGCATTGGGCTGATTTTGCCAACCATGATATGCTTTACCATTATATGATAACTCTAAAAAATATCTCAAAAGATTACATTATTTTTGCTTCGGAATCTACAAAGATAACTTTATTCCTGCGAAGGCAGGAATCTCCTTAACAAAACATTAGAGATATAAACCTTCTTTTTTCAGGAAAGAATACAGGAAAACATACTGAATTAAGTTCAGCGTTATAATGAAAAAAATACTCCTTTTATCAGACACACACAGTTACATCGACGACGCCATTCTTAAACATGTAAAACAGGCTGATGAAGTATGGCACGCAGGCGACATCGGAGATTTAGAGGTTACTGATCAAATTAAAAATTTAAAACCTTTACGAGCTGTTTACGGTAATATAGACGATGCTAAAGCACGAACTGAATTCCCGCTTCATAACCGATTTATGTGCGAAGATGTTGACGTTTGGATAACTCATATTGGTGGTTATCCTCCAAAATATAACAGCAATGTTCGTGATGCATTAGTTGCGAATCCACCAAAATTATTTATCACAGGGCATTCTCACATCTTAAAAGTGATGCCAGATAAAAAACTAAATTTAATTCATATGAATCCTGGGGCAGCTGGAAAGCATGGGTTTCATAACGTGCGGACGATGTTGCGGTTTAAAATTGACGGTGCAGCAATTAAGGACTTAGAAGTTATAGAGTTTGAAACTAGGTAATTTTGAGATTAAATTACTTTTTAGCCCCCCTTGCACTATATATCAATCCCAAAAGAGCGGTTCCTACACCTATAAATAGTGACGTTCCCATAGTAAATGAAGCCAATTTATATAGTAAGAAACTTAAAACTAAAGCGGCTAATACATGTAAAATAACTTGTTTTCTCATTTATATCGTTTGTTAATTGAAGGCATTTACAGCCTTCAACTAAATTACAAAATTTTCTAAAACAAATATATTTTTCACTAAAAGACAAAAAAAACCCAGACGGCAGCGTCTGGGTTTTCACACTAATACTACTAAGATTTTAGGTCTATCGTAATCGATCTACAGATTTCACGAGATCTTCATCCTTTTTAATAGCCTTGTTAGCCAAGACTAAACACACAATAGAAAAAATAGGAAGAAGAATCCCAATACCTTTCTCAGAAATGTTAATTTCTCCAGATAAGCTTAGCGATTGATATACAAAGATTCCTAGTAAAATAAAGTTTAATATGATATTAAGTCGTCCCAAAACAAATTGAGATTTCCTGTCTTTAAATCTAAATATTGATGTCAAAGCTAATAAAGCTGAGCCTAAAAACAAACCTAAATACAAATAATTATCTAAAGCATATACTTTTACTCCTTCACTGTCCGTCCATAAATGAAAGACAAAGATTAAGCCTGCTGAAATGATAACAGCTAAAAGTAAATATAGAGTTTGAATGCGTTGAATCATATCTTTTATTGAAAAAGCTCTGCAAAATTAGGAGTTTATTTTTTAAAAAGATAGAAATTATTTTAAAATAAAATTGTATTATTGCAATAGGAAGAAGTAACGTACTGAGTTGCATCCTCCTAATCTTCCAAATTAATCTCACTTTTTTTCTTTTTATTTCATCTAGAAAATATTGAATTAATAATATCAAAATTATAATACATATACAACATATAGAATGTTTGAAATTTCTCAGTTAAAGGCTAAAAAACTTCCTGAATTACAGGAGATAGCAAAACAACTAAACGTACCTAAATACCGTACACAAAAAAAGCTAGACTTGGTTTATCAAATTTTAGATTACCAAGCAGCTAACCCTAGTGCTGTAAAGGCAAAGGTAGCAACTGAGACATCAGTAGCAACTGAAGCAAAGGAGACTAAACCAGCTCCAAAACGCGCTAGAGTTCCACAAAAACCTAAAGAGAGTGAAGAGCAAAAATCTATAGAGTTTGCTGACAAGAAAGAAGACTCTAAAGCAAAGCCTCAAGTACAAAATAAACCAAATCCTCGTAAACCCCAAGAGCGTAAGCCACAGGAAAATAAACCGCAGGATACTAAGAATAAAGAGGAAAAATCTAATACAGAAAAACCTGTAAAAGAGAAGCCTCAGAACAAACCACAAGAACAAAAGAAACCTAATCCTCGTAAAGATGATAAACGTCGTCCACAAAACGATAGGCAACCACGTTCTAAAGATGGTAATACTCATGGTAATAATTCAAAAAGCAATGGTAATAAAGATAGCAGAAATCGCTATCGTGAGCCAGATTTTGAATTCGATGCTATTATTGAAAGTGAAGGTGTTTTAGATGTTATGCAAGATGGTTATGGATTTTTAAGATCCTCAGATTATAACTATCTATCGTCTCCTGATGATATTTATGTATCTCAATCTCAAATTCGTTTATTTGGTCTTAAAGTTGGTGATACTGTACTAGGAAATGTACGTCCACCAAAAGAAGGTGAAAAATATTTCCCTTTAATTAAAGTTAGCAAAATTAACGGTCAATTGCCTAATGTGGTAAGAGATAGAGTTGCTTTTGAACATTTAACACCACTATTTCCACAAGAGAAATTTAATATTGCCGAAAAGCAAGCAACAATTTCTACGCGTATTATGGATTTGTTCGCACCAATTGGTAAAGGACAACGTGGTATGATTGTATCGCAACCAAAAACAGGTAAAACAATGTTACTTAAGGATGTTGCCAATGCTATTGCAGCGAATCATCCTGAGGTTTATCAAATGATTTTATTAATTGACGAACGTCCTGAAGAAGTTACAGATATGCAACGTAATGTTAGTGGAGAAGTTATCGCTTCTACTTTTGATAAAGAAGCACACGAGCATGTAAAAATTGCAAATATCGTTTTAGAAAAAGCAAAACGTTTAGTAGAATGTGGACACGATGTTGTGATCTTATTAGATTCTATTACGCGTTTGGCAAGAGCTTATAACTCTGTACAACCAGCATCTGGTAAAATTCTTTCTGGTGGTGTTGATGCTAATGCTTTACACAAACCAAAACGTTTCTTTGGAGCTGCACGTAACATTGAAAATGGTGGTTCTTTAACTATTATTGCTACAGCATTAACAGAAACTGGTTCTAAAATGGACGAAGTTATCTTTGAAGAATTTAAAGGAACGGGTAACATGGAACTACAATTAGATCGTAAGATTTCTAACCGTCGTATTTTCCCTGCTATCGATTTAACTTCATCAAGCACAAGACGCGATGATATTTTATTAGATGCAACTACAATACAAAGAATGTGGGTGATGCGTAAGTATCTTGCAGATATGAACCCAGTTGAAGCTATGGAATTCATTAATGACCGTTTTAAGCAAACAAGAAACAATGAAGAGTTCTTAATTTCTATGAATGGCTAATAGCCTGAATATATAAAACTAAAAAAACCTTGAAATTAGCTTTCAAGGTTTTTTTATGCTTTTTTTTTATTTGAATTAAACCCTAGGTTTATCAATACCTCTATCGTACATCACTATACTACCTGCTACCGACACATTAAGACTTAGTTGGGATTGGAATTTTATTAAAAAATGACTTTTTTCAATCGCCTGGTTAGACAAACCATGATCTTCTGCTCCTAATAAATAAACACAACGTCTAGGATGTTTAAACGTTTCTAAAGGCACAGCTTCTTCCGTTAATTCTACACCAACAAGCCTTGCTCCTTTAGGGATATTATTAAAAAACTCTTCAAAGGTCTCATAATGAAAATAAGGCATGGACTTCACTGCATTGTGCGTATCGCACGCCTGTTTAGCATAACGATTTCCTATTGTAAAAATAAAACTCGCCCCTAAATTTTGAGCAGATCTCCAAAGCACCCCAAGATTTTCTGGTGTTTTTCCATTCTGAATTCCAATTCCGAAGAATTCATTTGTAAAATTATCATTCATGACTCAAAAATAAAAATTTGAATTATTTTTTGATTCAAAATCATAAAAAAAAGAGGTTGTATAAATATTTTAATTAATATTTATACAACCTCCATCTGATATATATTATGCTGTTACAGCTAACTTAATCTTTATAATATTTTACATACATTTAGTATAATACATTTCTAACTTATGTCAGCTTGAGTGCAGTCGAAGAATTAAATCCCTATAAGTTTTCGACTGCGCTCAATGTGACCTTTCTCTCTTCATTCTTTTTCAAATAGTCAATTTTATTAGTATATATTATGCTGTTGCAGCTAACTTAATGTTTTGTTTATACTCAATTGGCGAGCAATTATATTGCGCTTTAAATATTTTAGAGAAATAACTTCTACTAGAAAACCCAAGAGAATATACAATCTCCGAAATATTTAAATCTGTGTTTTTAATTAGCTCTTCAGATTTTTTAACTCTCACCGATCTGATAAAATTATTTAACGTTTTACCATGCATCAGTTTAAATCCTTCTTGAACTTTAGCCGGACTTATTGAAATCTTTGCTGCTAATTCTGTAACACTCAAATTGGTTTCAGGAAAATTATTAATGAAATCTGATAATTCTTTTACTTGTTTTAATTCAAAACTAGTTAATGATCCTGTAGGGTTTTGAGAACTTTTTACATCCATTGAGTGTTGTTCTATTTCCATTGCTAATATAAAGTTTACTAAACCTTGGATTAGTAATGTTCTTACAACACCATCTTGTTTTATAGCCTTTAATTGCTTAATGTTTTCTGCAATTTTTAAGTTATATGAGCCTACATAACTATAATCTGCTGTGTTCCCTGAAATGAAAAGTTCTGAAACCATATTATTTATATGGTGTTTAGCTGAACTCTTCTCAGACGTGTTAACCGAAATAATGGTAGAGTTAACATAGATATCTTTAAAGAAGCTGATATGGTTTTCACTAGTTTCAATATTAGCGGAAATACCTGTTTGAAATGTCTCCACAATGTTTGAATTCCTATCATTATTGAAAGAATGTTTTAATTTTCCTTCCGAACAATATAAAAAGTTTACAACTGATCGTTTTGAGCTTTCAACTACGAACGTTACGTCTTCTTTAAATTTTACATCAAACTCTATAAAAACTGTATGTCTCTCTAATTCTATACCTCTAATTATCCCTACGCCTAACTCATTATCAATTTTTAACTCAACCTCTCTTCGGTTTGTTGTAAAAGTTCCACCAACTTCATTATTTAAAGCGTGAAACATAAATTGTAAATTATTTGCTTTAATCTCTATAGTTTTCATATGTGTTTGTTTTTTGGTTAGACAGTAATTTTATTAGTCTTAAGTAGGATGGTAATCTTGTAAGTTTAAAAGGTCTTTTTGGAGCTTACTATAGCATTCAATTTTGAATACTCCAGTTCTGAATATGCAACTTCAATTTTGCGTTTTGGAAAAATTCTTCCAACTCTAGCAAATTGCTTTTGTAAGTGTTTAGATGATATTTTCATGGTGTGATGGATTAGGTTAATTTTCTTATGTCAAAGTAACGAACTCTTTAGGCTTACTGTGTTATACAATTCCCTAGCTTTGTTATATTATTCCGAATTACTGTTAAACAATACTTAAAAAAGCGCTAATGAGATGCCCAAAAAGTTAGACATCAGCCTATCAAAAGTTGAAGCTACACTTATAACATAGCGTAAATAGACATCGTTGAGAAATAGAAAAATGTACTTAAATAAAAATTTGAATTGAGATAACCTTGAATAAGGTTTCTGTTACTCCTTAGAATTATTTCTATTAACCACTACAAGTAAAATAATAGCCAATATTAGCAATAAGTGAATGACGGCCGATAATGCATAGACAAAAAATCCAATAGCCCAAAGGATAACTAGTAATACTAAAAAAGCATAAATAAAAGTCTTCATGGTAGAAAAACGATTTAATTAAGGGCATCAACTTTATAGGGAAATTTGCTTCAAACAATTTTAAAACAAACTTTTAAGCAATTATAAAATAACGGTCAGTTCTTAGCAAATATGCTCAATTAGAAATAGAGCATGTTATACAATTTCAGAAAATGTTTATACTATTTTAAAAACGGCAAGTAAATAATAAATGAGGCACCAGCATTGGGCATACTTTCCGCCAAAATAACTCCCTTGTGGTTTTCTACAATCTTTTTGCAAATTGCTAAACCGATACCGGTACCAGAATATTCAGATTTACCGTGTAACCTATTAAATAGTAAGAAAATCTTATCGGCATACGTTTGCTCAAACCCAATACCATTGTCCTTAAAGGTAATCTTATGGTGAAACTTATATAACGAGTCTTTAATCTCTTCTACATCCTTAGATAGCACCTCTTGGTGTGTAATTTCGATTATTGGCGGAACTCCTTCACGACTATACTTTAATGAATTACTTATTATATTAATAAATAATTGTTGAATTTGAAATGAAATCACATCCATTGTCGGTAAATCATCACAAATAATTGTAGCTTGTTTTTCTTCAATGCTATCTAAAAGCTCTGTTTTAGCATGCTCTAATAGCATATTCATATTTGTTCTTAAATACTCTTTTTCTGATGTGTTTGTTCGAGAATATTGTAACAAATCCTCTATAAGCATTCGCATTCTGGCAGATGCAGATTTCATTCTTTGAATATAAAGTTGCCCACTTTCGGAAATATGATCCTTTTCTTTAGCCTCTAATCGCGACATAAAGGTCTGAATTTTTCTTAGCGGCTCTTGTAAATCATGACTCGCAACATAGTTAAATGCAGACAGTTCTTTATTAGTACGTTCTAATTCTTGGTTGCGCTGCTCAATGATTCGATAATTTTCTAATTCATTTGTAACATCAATAGTGACACCAAACATTTTTTTATCACCTTCTGTATCATCCATCATTTTAGAATAAGCCTTTAAGTGTCTTATGGTTCCATCTTTATGAACTACACGATACGTTGTAAAAGGCAATTCCTCTTCTCGCATCATCATATTAACTTGCTGCCCCAAATGATTAATATCTTCTTCGTGTACGTATTTATAAAAATTCTCTAAAGTCGGCTCAAAACTTTGTGGTTCTTCACCTACCAAACGGTATAAATTATCTGAAAATTCAAATTCATTGTCTTCAATATACCAGACCCAAGTACTAGTATTACTCACAATTTCAGATTGCTTGGTTAATTTTTCAAAAATTTCTAATTCAATATTATTTTCTTTAAGAGCTTTTAAATCCTTACTCATTTTAAAATAAGCCAATAAAAGAATAACTAACGTAACTATTAATAGGCCATAAAATAATAAGGGAGTTAGCCCTATCTTTTTCTCATTTATCTCTTGATTGTGTGTTAACAGACGTTGCTCTAAATCTAACATTGCAGTGATATCTGCACGAATTCTGTCCATCCTTATTTCACCTTCATGCAGTAAAAATAATAAGTCTTGTGTTAGAATTGTATCATCCTTAGCAAGACTAAATGATTTATCAAAATTATTGAATCGCTTCTTTATATCCTCCTTTAACTCCTTCAGTTTTTCTACTTGCTCGCCATTAGAGACAATCAGTGTATCTAATTTATGAAGGTTGCTAGTTACTTTCTGTAAACTTTCTTCATACGGATTCAGAAATAAAGAATCGTGTGTGAGCAAAAAGCCTCTATGTCCTATTTCGGCATCCTTAAGATTAGAAATAATGAGTTCTAGCTCACTTCTTAATGAATAATTATCTTTAACAACTTTTGATGTTTGAGAGAGCTCACTAATATGTTTATATGTAAAACCACCAATACATAAAATAACGAAAAGACCAACAATAAACGCGGTTCTTAGATATCTGCTAGAAGGTGTAGGCATAGATTATAATCTTAATAAAAAATTGTCTTTATTTAAACCACTGGTTTGATATTGCCAATTGGTTGTTACGACTTCTGAAAGAACTTTTTTAAGTTTTTCAAAATCATTGGGTTTCTTAATGTACACATTGGCTCCTTTAACAAAGGTATTTTCAATATCCTCTTCAGAAGCTGATGTAGAGTATATGGCAATTACCATTTCTCGTAAGCGTTCGGTAGCTTTGATGTCTTTTAAACATTCTAATCCTGATTTCTTTGGCATGTTTAAATCGAGAAACAAAAGGCTTGGAAGTGTATTGTCTCCATCATTTAAATACTCCATTAATTCTATACCATCCTTAAAAAGTAGAACTTTACTTTTAAGTTTCAATTCATCAAAAGCCTCTGTAAAAAACAATCTGTCGTCTTCATCATCATCAGCCAACGCTATATTAATATAATCGCTATTCATACTTCAAAATTAAGGTTAGTTTAATTTATTTGTTTTCTTTTAGCAATAATTCGCTGAAAAGCAGACGGCGTAATGCCTGTTGTATTTTTAAACTGCTTACTTAAATGCGCAACACTAGAATAGTCGAGTTTAAAGGCTATTTCGGTGAGCGAAAGTTCTTCATTTGTCAATAATATCTTAGTATATTCTATTTTCTGTAAGATAATAAAATTTTCGATGGACGTATACGTCACTTCCGAAAACAGATTAGATAAATAATTGTAATTCTCTTCTAACTGTTCTGCTAAATAAACTGAAGTCTTAACATTTACATCCCTTTCATTAAAGACCATATCTACAATAACATCTTTAATTTTTTGAATCACAATCTTTTTAGGATCTTCTATAATTTCTATCCCAAAATCATTTATATCATCATGAAATCTTTTTAATTGTTCTTCAGAGACCTTAGCCATCAATTCTATTTCACCAAATGCAGTTTGCTGATAATTGAATTGGTGTGCTTCTAACTTTTGCTTTAAAATAGTATTGCAAACCTTAGTAAAATCAAATTTCAGTAATAATTTCATGTTGTAGTATTGTTCTTTAGGTTGAACGCTTTAATCACTATTCAAATTTAATATTAAAATTCGCATATTTCACTATGTTATTTTTGTGAATTATTAAAATATGAAGAATAAATAATTAGGTCTACAACTAGAGCCTTTTAAGAATGCAAAAAAGCCGATTATGATAATCGGCCTTTTCTTGTGATAAAATTTTAATTACTCAATTAAAATTCTGAATAATTAAATTTTTGACCACCGATTGAAACATCAGCCATTGCACCAGCTTTAGATTTTGCAAAAATGACAACACCATCATTATAATTGGCATTTTTACTAGCTCCTTTATCTACTATAACAGCTTTTGCTTCAGCAGAAAACTCAAAGTTTCCTTGCTTAAACTCGTTTAAAGCATCTTCAGTTTCAAAGAATATAACTTGCATATAGGCTTCTCCTCCTGCTTGCAGACCGACATCTAATTTTTTCATATCAGCCATTCCTACTGAAACTCCATTTTCATAAACAACACCATTACCTGAAGCTGCCCCTATAATTAATGCTCCTTCCCCTACATTTGGAAATACAACATAACCAGAGGAATTACTAAAAAATTTCTCTAAGCCAACATCATAACTCTTCAATGTTGAGATTGCTTTTTCGGCATCCTTCATAACACGTTTATCATCTTTATTCTGAGCAAATGCAAATACGGTTACAAACATTAATGCCATCGTTACTATAGAATTTCTAATTTTCATAATTTTAAATTTATTGGTTAAACATTTATTTAGAGAGAGTATGAAAACAAAACAGCTTTAACCATCTCTAAATTTCTTATTGTAAAATTAGGCGTATTAGGCATTCTTAATTAATGCAATACAATTAATTATTGATGCTATTGATGATAGTATAATTATAGGAAGAAGTGAAAGGAAGTCAAAAAAAAGGCTTTCGATTTCTCGAAAGCCTTGTCTTACTTAGTAGCGGGAACTGGACTCGAACCAGTGACCTTCGGGTTATGAGCCCGACGAGCTACCTACTGCTCTATCCCGCGATGTTAATCAAAAAACGATTTTCTTAGCTTTTAACTTTCGGTCCATAATGCCGACATATCGTTTTGGGACTGCAAAGATAATACTTTTTTTAGAATACCAAAGTATAAACAAAAAAATAACGCTCAAATATTAAATTAATTTGAGCGTCACTAAATATTATCTATAACTATTGCTTAATTTTCGTCTTCTTCCTCTGCATCTAATGTCGCTAGTGCACTGTTTCTATTGACATCATCTAAGTCAAAGTCTACAATATTTGGGAACTTCGCCTTCAATGCTGCGAAATTGCCTTTAAATTGATTTTGTCCTAATAGTAATGTTTTTAAATTAGTCAATTGTGCTAGTTCGCTTGGTAACTCACCATAAAATGCATTATTTGATAATACTAATTCTTCTAATTGTGCTAATCCTCCTATTGTTGAAGGTATTGTTCCTAGTAATCTGTTATCGAAAACGCTTAAAACTTTTAAGGATTTTAAATTAGATAAATTAGACGGAAGATGACCTATTAATTGATTACTACTTAATATTAAACTTTCTAATTTTGTTAGCTTCCCTATTGATGAAGGAATCTCACCTACAAAGTCATTATTAAATAACTCTAGTGACTTTAATTTCCCTAAATCCCCGATATCAGTAGGAATTTCACCGTTAAATACATTAGAAAATAATTTTAACTCTTCTAAGTTAATCATACTCACTAGGGTGTTTGGTAATTCACCACCTATTTTATTAAACGATAAATTAAGAGATTTTAAATGTGTTAATTTTGAAATTGATTCTGGAAGTGTTCCATTCAAACCATTAAAACTTAAATTTATGGCTACAACATTTTCATTGTCTATGGTTATTCCATGCCATTTTGAAACGGGTTGGTCTAAATCCCATGATTGAGTCCAAGAATCTCCATTGGTTGCGTTGTATAAATCTACAAGCGCTGTTTTTTGATCTTTAGAAACCTCTGCAAAAGAGAATATTGAAACCAAGCAGAATAGTAATGTTATTTTTAGTGTCTTCATAGTGGTTGATTTTTTGTGGAGGGACACAATAACAGCACGAATATAACTACTATCACCACGAACTGCAAATTTTTTCGACGAACTACACACTCATAAAACACAAAGCACTAAAAAAGAACACATTAACAGTTTTTATTGTTCGATGTTTTCATATTGAAAACTTACAATTTCTTGATTGTTTATATCTATTGAAAGTTGAATGGGATTACAACAAATTTCGCAATCTTCAATATAGCTTTGACGGCTTTGAGATAAATCAATCAACATTGAAATTTGCTCCCAACAATAAGGGCACTGAAAAAAATGTTCTTCCATAACATCTACAGTTCAACATTCAATAACTCCCCACTAATTTGAAGCACTTCTAACTCAGATAGTTTAGCAGAAAATTTAGCCTGATTCCGACTTAATTCAGCATTAAGAAGGTTGACTTGCGCTTGTCTAAATTCAATAGAATTAACTTGTCCTATTTTGAATTTTTCTTGTGTACGGTCAAAATTATTCTGAGCCGTTTTAATATTCTTTTCCTGAATATTATAAATTTCTAATTTATTCTGGTAGTTATCCCAAGCATTATTAAAGTCACGTTCTATACTGAGTAAGATACTTTCTTTTTGAAGCTTTTGCGTTTCAAGATTTACCTTAGCATTCCTCACTCTCGTTATAGTAGATCCACCATCAAACAAATTCCAACTTAAGTTTAAACCTGCGGACAAGCCTGTATTTGTAGAAACTGCCAAAAGTGCTACGGCATTATTATCATTCTTATTCCAACCATAAGTACCCGATAAACCTATAGTTGGTAAATATGCTGATTTACCCGAATTAATATCGAGCTCACTAATTAAAATATTTTTTTCAGTTTGAAGCAATGCGACATTACGTGTTTTTGCTTTTTCAAATAAACTATCTTTTTGAAACTGAAGTGTAAACTCTACTTCTGTCTCAACATTAAAATCATTAGAATATGTTTCTCCTAAAACTAATTTTAAGTCGCGTTTAGCCGTTTTTATATCTTGCTTTGTATTAATAATATTGATACTGTCGGTGTTAATATCAACTTCCGCATTTAAAACTTCTAATTTGGTGTTTTGGCCGTATTCAAATTGATATTCAGCTCTTATCAATCTATCTTTTGTATTATTCAACGTTTCTTCTAAAGCGTTTAAATTATCCGAAAGTTGAGCCACATTATAATACACAGAAAATAACTGAAGTATGGTCGTTTCTATAGTTTGTCTAGCTTGTAATTCTGATAATTGGTATTGCTCCTTTAATCGTTTATAATTATAACGCCTACCTAAGCCATCAAATAATGTGTAATTCAGACTCAAACTGGCATTATAATTTGAACTTTCGGCTCTATTTAAGACCGCATCTGGTCTTCCGTCTGAAAATTCAGCTTCTGTATTATCTAAATTATAGTTTGCGCCTGCGTTACCAGTAAGGGTTGGCAGAAAGCCTGTATTAAGAATACTGGTATTATTCTCAGCAACTGTAACCGCATTCTTTGCGATTTTTACTCCGTAATTATTATCTAAAGCAGTAGCAACGGCTTGCTCTTTTGTTAACACCTCTTGTGCTTGCAAACCAAGACAGCATGCAAAAAACAAAATGGTAAGTTTGCTTTTAGTGATCATTTGCTTCATTTTGTTCTTTTATGGCACGTTCTACTTCTTCTTTGGTAATCTTATTTCCTGTAGCCAACCATTTACTATTCTGTTTAATACTGTTACTAAACGATAAAAATAAAGGCAGTACCAACAAGGTTAAAATAGTAGCATAAGCAATTCCGAAAGAAATAGAAATTGCCATAGGCTTTAAAAACTGTGCTTGTCTACTTTTTTCTAATAGTAAAGGCGCTAAACCTGCAACAGTAGTTAATGATGTTAAGAAAATAGCTCTAAAACGTGACTTTCCGGCTTCTGATAATGCCAAATCGAAAGTCATCCCTTCTTTTAAATTACTATTAAACTTTCCTATTAGAACCAAACCATCATTCACCATAATACCAATCAAAGCAATAATCCCTAGAAGTGATAAAATATTAACCTGAAAACCTAACAACCAATGTCCCCAAGCTACAGCTGTTAAACTAAATGGAATTAACAAAAGGAGTAAAAACGGTTGCGAGTAACTTCTAAATGTAAATGCAATAGTGATATAAATTAATATTAAAATAATAGGACCAGCAACACCTAAAGAACCAACTAGTTTGTCTTTTTCTCTATTCTGTCCTTCAAAAGAGGCATTAATAGTTGGATATTTAGATTGCAATTGTGGAATAAAAACCGTTTTAATATCCTCTAAAATATCTGTATTACTTGTACTTGGATCTTTTAAATCGGCATAAACCTGAATCTCTCGTTTACCTTCTAAGTGATTAATTGCAACATCTCCTCTTGCAATACTATAACTAGCAATATCTTTTAGAGTCACACGCTCTCCTGTTGGAGTTACAATTCGCATGTCATCTAAATCGTTAATAGAACTTCTATTTTCTCGGTCGTAACGTACCCAAACTTTAATTTCATCTTGTCCACGTTGAAAACGTTGTGCTTGTGATCCAAAAAATCCTGAACGAATTTGAGCCATTACCGTTCTTAAATCGAGACCTAATAAATAAGCACTTTCTTTGAGTTCTAATCGTATCTCTTTTATACCAGCAGGATCATTATCTCCGATATCTTTAAGTAATGGGTTAGTTTCCAAGTATTTTTTCAGTTCTAATTTAGAAGCTTTAAGCTCTTCAATATTATTACTTAATAACGATACAGACACAGGACTCCCCCCAAAATTACCGCCAGAACCATAGATAAGGCGTTCTGTTCCTATTACTGGGCCAACCAATTCTTCTAATCTCTTAGTTACTAAGTCTGCTTTTATTTCGTCTGGTCGCTCTTCCCCTGGTAAAAGGTTAATTCTTAATCGTGCATTAGAGCTATTACTAATATCAACGATTGTGTTTTCAAATAGTTGTTTTCCGGTGCCTTTTAGATATTTCTCTGTCAGTTCTTCATTAACGATGAATGATTTTTCTTCAATTAAAGAAATTATAGAATCTGTAATTTCCACATTCGTACCTGCTGGCATTACCAATTCTATATTAGCAGAATCACTCGCAATTCTCGGAAATATAGTGACTCCAATAACACCCCCGCCTAGCGAACCAAGTGTTAAGACTAATAAGGCAACGAATATACCTAGTGATAAAATTTTAAAATTTAAGACAAAGTTTAAAGTCGGAGTATAAACTCTATCCCTTAGATAAGACATAAATCGATCTCCTGCCTTATTAAGGTTTTTCATAAAAGAGAAAAACTGTTTTATTTTTGAAGGGTTTGCGTCTACTTTCTGAGCTCTTAGCGCTTTAGAATGTGCTAAATGCGCTGGTAAAATTATAAGCGCTTCTATTAAAGACACAATAAGCGTTAAAATTACAATTACAGCAACCTCACTAAAAAACTCACCTATTCTACTATCTAAAAAGAAGAATAATGAAAATGCTAAAACCGTTGTAATAATTGCGGATACTACAGGTGGTATTACCTCCATAGTACCATCTATCGCAGCTTGAATTGGTGATTTCCCTTTTTCGTAATGCTGATAAATATTTTCTGCAATTACAATGGCATCATCCACCAAAATACCAATAACGATAATCATTCCAAAAAGTGATAAAACATTAATGGTAACATTAAATTGAGATGCAAAAATAAACATACCCAAGAACGAAATAGGCAAACCAAAAGCAACCCATAGCGCTAATCTTGTATTTAAAAATATAGATAAAAACAGCAATACCAACAACATACCTGCAATGGCATTTTCGGCTAATAGTTGTGTCCGCTGATTTAAGGTAATTGATCTATCGTTAACAACTTCTAATTGCACGTTGTTATACATTTGGTTGTACCCTTCAATGTATTCATTTACCTTGTCTGCAGAAGAAATTAAATCTTCATTATTAGTACTTGTAACTGCAATATTTACAGATAAATTCTGATTAAAGTAAGTCGCGTTTGGCGTTTCAGAAAAACGATCGCGAACAATTGCCACATCTTTTAATCGAATTACTTTTCCATCAGAAGATGCTCTTACAATAATATTTAAGAGTTCTTTACCATAATACTGTCTGTTGTTAGCTCTAATTAAATACTCTTCGGCAACGGTTTTTACATTTCCGCCTGTCACTAAAATATTAGCATTACTCACTGCCGAAGCCACCTCCTCAAAAGTTAGATTATAAGCCAATAAGTCTATTTCATTAACCGCTATTTCTATTTCCTCTTCAGGAAAACCAGACAATTCAATTTGAGAAATACCTTCAATTCCTCTTAGATCGGTTTCAACTTGCCGAGCCAATTGTTTTAAAGTAACCAAAGGAATATTCTCTCCGCTTATAGCAAAAGAAATGGTTTCTCTTACAATTTCTTGTTTTGAAACCACTAAAGGCTCCATACCTGTAGGGAATGATGGTACACGATCTACCGCATTCTTAACTTCTAGAAGCATGAAATCTATATTCTCTCCTTTATCAATCTCTACGGTTATGGATCCGCTGTTTTCTAACGACTTAGAAGTCACTCTATCAACACCTTTTAAACCTTTTAAGTTATCTTCAATTTGAAGTACAATTCCTTCTTCTATTTCCTGAGGTGAAGCACCAGGATAGGTAATACTAACAGTAATAATTTTTGTTTCAGTAAGAGGAAAGAAAGATGACTTTAAAGACAAAGCCCCAATTATACCAAAAATAACAAATGCAAGAATTAATACATTTACTGCAACATGATACCTTATAAAATATTCAATTATTTTTCTCATTATTGAATAGAGTCAGAGGTTTTATCACCATTACTTGCAGCTTTCACATGCATACCTGCGTAGGCACCAGGAACTGGTTTTCTTAAAATTATAGTTCCGTTTGGAACGTCTCTTAAAACGACACTTGTATTAGAAAAATGGGCTGGTTTTACCGCAATAACATCAAGTAAACTATCTTTAATTATATATATTTCTTGACTATCTAATAACAAGTTTCTGTCAATCTCAATAGCATTTTCAACCTTTTCTGCATTCAAATTTGCTTCAAGATACATTCCTTCCTTAAGATCCGAATGTTCAACGGCAATATAAGCCGTTATGGTTTGTGTGGTTGCATCTATACTTCCGTTAACACGAGACACTTTACCTTCATAAGTCTTGGTATTATCTAAGCTTGTTAAAGCAACGTTCTCACCCACTTTTAGTATATCAGCAAAAGACTTGCTAACAGCAACTTCCATTTCGTAAATTGAAGGATTTATAAACTCACCTAACTTCTGACCATTTCTGACCAACGTCCCTTCTGTAACTAAGGCTTCTGTTAATATCCCCGAGAATGGTGCAATAATTCTATATTTTGTTAAGCGTTGCTCTAGGTTCTTTACATTGTAGAAAGCGCTTACAATGCCTCGACCAGTAATGAAGTAGTTTTCTTTTTCCCCTGAAATTTCAGGTAATTTTGGAGTGGTTTTATTTAAATCAAATCCATTTAGATAGGTTTGCCATTTTTGGAATACATCAGGAAAATCTAAACGTAAATCTGGCATTATAGCTGCAATACTATTATACAAATCACTTTTTGCAGATTGCACACTAGCATAATATTCTGATGCATCTAAGCGAATTAATGTTTCCCCTTTGTTGAATTTCTGACCTGGCTTAAATAGCTTTGAACCTGTTAAAAACAATCCCTGAACTTCAGAGTACAACTCCACCCGTTGCATAGCAGTTAAGTTTCCATTTGCAGCAATCACTATGGGGATTGTGCTGTTTTTCACAGTATCTACGAGTACTGTTTTAACAACTTTTGGTATTACAGGTTTCGGTTTATGCTTATTATCTATAAGATAATTTGCAAAAATGATTGCACCAATTATTAATGCAACTCCTAAAACGGATAAAATAATTTTTCTTAACATAAGCACGTTGGTCGTCAATAATTTACAAAGCTAACTTTAAAGCCAACTGAAGCCGTTAAAAAAATCTTAATTATTCTTAAGAAATAGCATCTAGATCAAACTGAACGGACTCCCAATCTTCCATTAATTTACTCAAAGACTTCTTCTTTTTCTGATAATCATCAAAAAATTTAGGGTCTGAAGCAGTTTTATCATAATCCGTTGCCAATCTTAAATCATCAGCTTTAATGTCTTTTTCAAGTTGATTAATTTTAGATTCAATATTGCTCAACTTATTATTTAAAGACTTTAATTTCTTTTGATCCTCGTAACTCTGTTTATTACTTTCTTTAGGTTTGTCTGCTATAACTGTTCTTTTTTCAGCTTCTCTTAAATTTTCGAGATTACGTTGTTCTAGGTAAAAATCAATATCACCTAAATATTCTTTGATATTCTGATCTTTAAATTCATACACCGTGTCTGTCAACCCTTGAAGAAAATCTCTATCGTGAGATACTAAAATTAAAGTGCCTTCAAATTGCGTTAACGCTTCTTTTAATACATTTTTAGATTTAATATCTAAGTGATTTGTTGGCTCATCCATAATAAGGACGTTTAATGGCTGCAACAATAACTTCGCTAAAGCTAAACGGTTTCGTTCCCCTCCCGAAAGTACTCTTACGTATTTCTCTGCTTCCTCACCTCTAAATAAGAACGATCCTAAAATATCACGAACCTTACTTCTATTGGTTTCATTTGCTGCATCAATCATCGTATCTAAAACGGTTTTATTACCATCTAAATACTCTGCTTGGTTTTGCGCGAAATAGCCAATTTGAACATTATGTCCTAGATTTAATTTTCCTTCGTGCTTAATTTCACCAACAATAATTTTAGCTAAAGTTGACTTCCCTTGTCCGTTTTGTCCAACAAAAGCCGTTTTAATATCTCTAGGAACTGCTAAATTCACATTATGCAATACTTGCAAGTCTCCATAGCGTTTAGACACATTTTCCAATTCTACAACTACCTTACCTGGCGTAATAGAGACGGGGAATTTTAAAGACATTACACTATTGTCATCTTCATCGACTTCAATACGATCTATCTTATCTAATTTTTTAATCAGCGATTGTGCCATGGTCGCTTTAGACGCTTTAGCTCTAAATTTTTCAATAAGCTTTTCGGTTTGCTGAATTTGTTTCTCCTGATTCTTCTGAGCTGCCAATTGTTGAATCTTCATTTCCTTACGCAATACCAAAAACTGAGAATAAGGCTTATTGTAGTCGTAGATTCTACCTAATGAAATTTCAATCGTACGATTGGTAACATTATCTAAAAACATTTTATCGTGAGATACAATAACAACGGCACCCGTGTAGCCTTTTAAGAAGTTCTCTAACCAAATAATAGATTCAATATCTAAGTGGTTAGTTGGCTCATCTAAAAGTAATAAATCATTATTTTGAAGCAACAGTTTTGCTAATTCAATTCGCATTCTCCAACCACCAGAAAAGGTATCGGTTAGCTTATCAAAATCTTCGCGTTTAAAACCTAAACCTTGAAGAATTTTCTCCGTTTCACCTTGATAATTATACCCACCTAAAATTTCGTATTGGTGCTGAATATCATTCAAATCAACCATTAACTGATGATAAGTCTCACTTTCATAATCCGTTCGTTCGGCTAACTGTGTATTAATATCTTCTAGCTGCGCTTCACACTTTTTAATTTCTTTAAAAGCTTGGTAAGATTCTTCTAATACTGTTTTACCTAAATCGAAATCAATATCTTGTTTTAAAAATCCGATTCTCATATCCTTATCGGCAGCAATCTGACCAGAATCGGCTTCTTGCTCTTTAGATAAAATACGAAGCATTGTTGATTTCCCTGCTCCATTTTTACCAATTAAGCCAATACGATCACCAAGACCGAGTTTAAAAGTAATTTCTTCAAAAAGATATTCTCCTTGAAATGATATTGAAAGATTATGGATATTTAGCATAAGTTTTTTGAATATTACAATTGTGTTTTACGTTACAATTGTTACAGTGCATCAGTTATATTATTTTATCTTCGCAGTGTCTTAGAAAAACGCAAAAGTAAAGGTTTTAGTTATGATTAGAAAAGGAATGAAACTTTATAGTATTCTTTTTGGTGTATGTCCAAAATGTCATCAAGAATCCATGTATCAGAACACAAATCCTTACGCACTTTCTGAAGTTATAAAAATGCAGGAAACGTGCTCTCATTGTAAGACGAAATACGAAATAGAACCCTCTTTTTTCTATGGCTCGATGTATGTAAGTTATGCCGTTGGTATTGCTTTTTCTGTAGCTGCATTTATTATTAGCTACAACATATTGGGATCGTCTTTAACAATTGCTTTTATTGCAATTATAGCTACCTTAATTGGATTTATGCCTGTAATTATGCGTTTATCTCGTAATATTTGGATAAACCTCTTTATGAGTTATGATAAAGAACTAGCTGAAAAACCGGAAGTAAAAAAAGGTTAAGTCTTAATTACCCAAAGCGATTTACATCAATTTCAGCATCTAAACTTTCATTATCTTCGATAAGTTTAAATAGCCTATCCGCTACGTAAGGCGCAATCATTACACCACGTGTTCCTAATCCATTGAGCACATAAAGATGATGATGCTTTGGATGTCTACCAACTAACGGTCGTCTATCCTTTACAGTAGGTCTAACTCCTGCAATGTGATTCACAACTTGGAAATCGCACTTTATAAATGTCTTTAATTTTGAAATCAATTCTTCCTTAGCTGCTTCTGTTGGTATATTAGATTTATCATCGTTATTGTACGTTGAACCTACATTGTACAAATCATCCCCTAATGGAATAACAAATACAGAAGACTTTATAGCATACTTAATCTTTAACTTTGGAGCTTTAATAGTTAATATTTCTCCTTTAGAGCCTGTAAGCGGAATTGAATTGAAATACGGATTGTGCTTTACGCCAAAACCTTCAGCAAATACAATTTGTTTTGTCTTGAAGTTTTCATAATGAATAGCATCGTCCTTAAACTGAATATTATTATGAACGAACGATAGCTCCTTTAAACAATCATCCTTTTTTAGAAGATTCTTATAATTAGTTATTAGCGTTTCTGTATCTAACCGTCCGGCATGTAAGACTTCACCAAATCCATACGGAGCATCAATTTCAGGATTATCATTTTTAATAAGCTGAAGTGAGAGATACGATTCTAAAGACGGTTTGTCTGATGCTGTAAACCACTTATTCTGCTCTTCTATAGAAGTGAAACGTCTTAATATTGGTAGTTTATAATCTATCTTTATATCTAACTCGGTTTCAATTTTAGAATATAGAGGTAATGCTAGTGCTAATTGTTCTTTCGCGTTCCATACTTCTGAAAAACGCTTTAGTATAACCGGATTATACAATCCTGCAGCGACTATAGAAGACTTCTGAGAGTCATCATTAAATACTACAAATGTTTTATTGTGGGCTCTTAATTGCTCGCAAAAAGCGATGCTTGCCAAGCCACATCCTACAATGATATAATCTACGTCTTTCATTACAGCAAAAGTAAATAAATGTTTGTCATTCCTGCGAAGGCAGGAATCTAATTTTAGTTTTAATTAATGCATCCCTGATTTCGCAAGAATAACAACAACAAAAAACGCCCACTTAAAAAGTGAGCGTCTATATATTTTATGCTAAAGCTAACTAGTAACTCCACATATCTTGTTCAAAGTTTCTAATCTTATCTTTGATACGTTCTGATTCTAAAAGCTGCATTAATGCATTTTCTGCAACATACTCCTTTACTTCTCTATCACCGTAAACATTTTCTTCTTTGTAGATTGAACCACTAAAACGTCTACTGTTTAATAAATGATCGAAAGATAATGGTACAGCGCTATTCTTGTTGTTGAAAGCTTTCGCTTCATGAAGAATATCTCTGATTTCTGGGAAAAACACCCAAAATAAACCGATAGGTTCTTTATTTGACTCATCGTCAGAATCAATAAAGTTTACATCTGGTGCTGCTGGCGCAATACCTAAGATACGAAACTTTAATTCTCCTTGACGCTTATCAAAATACCAAAGTCCTTTTACTAAGTAAGAATTAATATCCGCAGGACCAATTTCTCTACGAATCTTGTATTCTTCTGGCACTAATGCCGTATCAGTAACACCTTCAGCGTTCATCCAATCAATTCCAACATCTGTGATTCGTTCCATTACTAAAGCAGGAGCTAAATCTTCCATAGTACGTTCTTCAGTAAAATATGCATCTGCATATACTTTTGGAATAGTACCATCATTGATATTTTGCATTAGCACCATATACAATGATTTTCTATCATCACCTAAATTGTCTTCAATAGGAAAGTATAAAGGAAAATTGGCACGTTCGTCTAAAACAATCTTTTCCCAAGTCATTTTAGAAAATAAAATATCTCTATCTCCGACATATCCGTATTCTAAAGGCTTATCGTTATCTAGAAGTAACTGTGCTTCAGTTTTCATACCAATTTCTTCTGGTATTTTTGCATTTAGGATATTAGCCTGAGCAAACATACTGTTTGCAGCTAATACACCTAATCCTATACATAAAAAGCTTTTTAAATTCATCTTATTTTTTATTATAATTTGGGATTTTCTTTTAATAATGATTGTTCTATAAACAATCTATTATTAGTTACTTACCTCAATAGTAATTGTTGAAACTCCTTTTAATTGGTAGCTAGAATTTCCTTGAATCTTAGCTTTGATATTAAAAATAGTAACAACATCACCCGCACGTGCTCTACCAATTGCAGATTTTGCTTGTGCATTCATTTTAGTACCAGCAACATTAACAGTAGGCTGTCCAGGTACTTTTACTTGGAACGATGTTACGTTAATTGGTAAGTCGAATACAAAATCATCTAATTTAGCACCAACAGTACCTATTTCTAGGTTACGTTTTGGTAATTTAACAAAACCGTCTTGACCTGAAATAGTACCAGTTGGTTTTGGAATATCTTTAATTCTGAATGTTTGTTGATCACTAACTCTAGATCCATCATCTAAGGTAGCAGATACATTAATTGTAACCTCTCTACCTGTTCCTGGATTCATAGTGTATTTTCCAACACCAGAACCTTTAGATAAACCTGATCCACTAGCTGACACTTTATTATCTGGTACACCAGCAAAAGAAATTGTCATTGGGTTAGCAACACCACGATAAACAACGTTCATCTTATCTGCAGAAATAGTTGCAGAGTTTGGTCTAGGTACTACAACATAGTTAGCTACGATTGGAATTGGTAATTCTTTACCATTTTCAATAAATGTAAATTCACCTTCAATTGAATGCTCACCAACATTACCAACATTAAAATCTAATGTTGCTGCTCCTGTTGAATCAATTGCATTTTTTAAATCAACTTCTTTACCCTGTACTACTAATTTCGTTGGAGGAACATTTGCATATTTTCCAATAACAACACGTCCTTGAAACTTTTCACCTGCGAAAAAAGCAGACTTATCAGCCAAAACGATTGCTTTGTAGTTATTTAGTGTTGTAGCTTCTGATAATGTATTACCTAAAAACAAGTTGTAAAGGTTAGCTTCTGTTACTCTAACATCATTTTGCATTGCTGTTAATTTCGTATAAGATGCAATTGCTGGATAACCTTGAAAGTTATAATTTAACCAATCAATTTTCTTTCCATCCTTATTAACCTCTTGTGCTGTGCTAAACGTTTTTTCAAAAGTTTCACTTTCACCTCTATAAGCTTCATCTTTAGATAAGATGGCCTTAATATCAGTTTTATAATCGTTAAGAGCAGCCATTACTTTGTCTCCTTCTTTTGTTAAACGATCACCGGTAAACCAAGCCTCATCAAGAATATCGGTTTTATCCATTGCTTCAAAAGGTAAATTACCTGTTTTAGGATCAACTTGATATTCTCCAGCTTTAAGTAAATCTACTTTTACACCTTCAAGAAACTTGAAGTATTTATCTGATGCAATTTGCACTTGTTGTGCTCTTGCTGCTGGGATTTTAAATTCCTCAGGCTTTTCCTCACCTTTAGTTTTTAAATCTGTAAGCATCGCTTCATTTCTATTTCCTGTCGCTTCATTAGCATCAGCAAATTTTGCTTCCATTAATCCGAAAGCAGATAGTACTTCTTTAGACATATTCATTGCCATCATAGCAATAAATACCAAGTACATCAAGTTAATCATTTTTTGCCTTGCGGACTGTTTTCCTCCTGCCATTTCTAACTAGTTTTTAATTATTAATAATTCGATTATAAAAACCAATTAGTTTTTGTTCATTGCAGATAACATACCACCATATACACCATTTAAAGATGATAGGTTAGATGCTAAGGATTGCATTTGTTCTTTTAATTTAGTTGCATTTTCTACAGCTTCTTCGTTGATAGCAGCTTGACGATTTGCGCTATCTACTTGTACTTTATAAAGACTATTTAAAGATGCCATTTGAGCTGCTGCTAAAGACATTTCTTCGCTATATTTCTTTTGAGATGCCATAGAATCAACTGTAGGAGAAATTCCTTTTGCTGCTCCTTCGAAGTTTTTAATGCTATCACCTAAGCTTGCCATAAGCGCACCATCAATTTTAGCATCTTTTAATAAGTTATCTAATTTTTTAGATAACATACCTTCTGCATCTTTAGGCTCTTCTAAAGCTTTCTTTTTAGATCCTAATGTTTGACCACCAGCTAATTCAGGATATACTAATGACCAATCTAAGTCATCACCTTGCTTCTCAAATGCTGATAGTGTAAATACAAGTGCTTCAACAATCATACCGATAGTAAGGATAAGGGATCCATAAGGCCAGTGTTGAATTTTGAATAATGCTCCAACAATTACGATTGCAGCTCCAAGTCCGTAGACCATATTCATTGTTGATAATTTCTTTTGTGCCATGATTTTAAGTTTTTGTTTTCAAATGAGCTTGGTTGTTAATACTCATTTTGGATTAATATTAGGTTTAAGTTAAGTTTAATAAGTTTGAATTAATTTGTTGCTGCGTTTTTAGTTACTTCAGTTCCCATGTAATCTTGAACTGTTCTAAATCCGATATAGCTTCTTGCAGAATCAGCATATTCATAATCTCTAGAACTTACTTGCAAGAAATAAGCAACATCTTTCCAAGAACCACCTCTAACGACTTTACGTGCGTTATTAGGATCATTTACATTTGGATTAATTGATGACGCAAATTCATAAGATGCAGGATCGTAAGAACCGTTTACCCATTCTGAAACGTTACCCGCCATATTATATAAGTTGAAATCGTTAGGATCATAAGAATCCGCTTCTACTGTATATAATGCTTGATCGGCTGCATAATCACCTCTTAAAGGTTTAAAGTTAGCCATGAAACAACCTCTGTCGTTTTTAGTATAAGGTCCACCCCAAGGATACGTTGCACCTTGCAATCCACCACGTGCTGCATATTCCCATTCTGCTTCAGATGGCAATCTGTAAGAGTTTACAGGTTGTCTTCCTCTTTTCTTTCTATCTGCATTATGGTATAAAGTTCTCCACTGACAGAAAGCTTGCGCTTGCTTCCAAGATACACCAACTACTGGGTAATCTCCATAAGCATCATGCCAGAAATAATCATTATGCATTGGCTCATTATATGAGTAAGCAAAATCTCTAATCCAAGCCGTTGTATCTGGATAGATCTCAACTTCTTGTTGAACTACAACCTCAGAACGTTTTAAACCTCTATCCTTTGCTGCTTTTTGAATATCCATGTAAGTATACTGGAATTTAAATTGCTTAACATCCCAAGTACGTTGGCCATTATATGATTCTTCTAATGGTAAATACATACCATCCATCACTTCCGCATACAATTCATCTGGATAATCATCCGTATTGAAATGCAACTTTGCATCGCGATTAATTTTTCTTTGTTCGTTACCATAGGTATTCACCATGTAACTTTCGTAAGCGTTAAGATCTTCTGGATTTGCATCTAAATACGCAAATTCTCCAATATCTCCACTTCCTGGTGTTTTCCCTTCTAAGTCAGCCATCTCAGCTAATTTTAATCTTAGAGTCGAATCTCTTACCCACTCTACAAACTGACGGTACTCACTATTTGTAATTTCAGTTTCATCCATATAGAATGCACGAACTGTGGCTGTTCTTGTTGGCGCGTCTTGTACTCCAGCTAAATCATCATCTGATTTACCCATAATAAAAGCTCCACCTGGCACCAATGTCATTCCATAGGGCTTTTCTGGATGCCATTTCTTACCTTGTACACCAACCAATTGTCCTCGATCTCCAGAATTACAACTGGCTACCATAACTAGTACTGCGGTTAGTAAAATAAACTTCTTAATATTCATAGTAACTCTAGGTTAAATTAGTCCTTATTATTTTTGAGGTCGTAAACATATTTATATATTTCCGAATAAACAACTTTTTTTATCTTTTTTTTGCACTTTACCCTGAAAATAAGCATTTCATCGATTAAAAAAGTGTTAAAATCGGATTAAACGTTCATTTTAAAAGCTATTCTTCCGGTAAGCCTTATACCAACGCTCAGGTATTTCACCTTGAGTTGCATGCACATAATCGGAATGCATGCATGGTAATAACGTATGCTTTTTTAATTTATTATTAACGTTTGGTAAAAAAGGAATTTCAATCCACCAACGACCTGTTTTTAAGCTTTTGTAAAAAATTAATTCATCATCTTCTACCAAAACATTATATTTTTGATAATGATTTTCATTGTTAAAATCGTCATCTTTAACTCTACAATTTACACCTTCAATAAAATACCATATCATTTGCGCTATTAGCATTGAAGTTGAGCTATCATTTTTAGAGCCTTGGTATTCATAAATCCCAAATGATGACACTTTATTACTAATACCAGCATATCTACTTATGGCACAAATTTCTTTTCCTGAAAAACCATTAGGCGAATACTTCTGATTTTCACTTACTTCAGAAGCTCTAACCGACTTTAAATCTACCGATACAATATGGGCATCTCGCATTAATGGCTCTACCCTACTGATGTCTCCAGATATTTCACCTAAACGGTAGGCCTCAAAGTACAACTTTTCTATAAGATCTATTTCTTCTTGGGAGTTAAAATATGTTTGGTAGCCAATTGTAGAATAATTGAATAGATTATAAGGCTCTTCTACAATGACTTTACCTACGTAACTATTATTCTTAATTGGAAGATTTGCATCACCCAAATCGAAATTACTATCCACACTTACCACATTCACCATAGGCATGAGTGAATCGTAAGCACGATAATTTGCATAAGTTAAATCTTGACTTCCTCCTAAAACAATAGGTATGATACTTTTTTCTACTAAAACAGATATCGCCGTACGGATTGCAAAATACGTATCTTCAACCGTTTCGCCTGGTTCAATATCACCAAGATCCGCTAATGTTGTATGCCAGTTACCCGGAAACAACGTGTAGAGTGTTTTACGAATAGAGTCAAAATTAACATGAGCACCAATAAAATTGACGTCATTTCTATTTTCTTGAACTCCAATAATCGCCATTTGTACGTTTTCCAAATCTGGAACACCGTTTTGACGCGAATGTACCTTAATTTTTTTCCCTAGCGCTTGTTGCGCTATTAGTTCATTATGAGCTAAAACCGCATCTGATACAGGCGTAAGGAAATTAAAATTCATATCCAATTATTTCTTTTTAGTTGTAGCTTTCTTCTTTGTTGCAGTTTTCTTCGTCGCCGTTTTCTTAGGGGCTTTCTTTTTTGCAACCTTCTTTTTAGGTGCGTTTTTTTCGAGAATCTCTTGCGCTTTCTCTAAAGTCATTTTAGTCACATCTACCGTTTTGGCCAACTCTACTTTTTGCTTGCCTTTTATAATGTTGTGCCTTCCCCATCTTGCTTTCTCTACTCTTACTCCTTCATCTTCCCAGTTATGGATGACCTTATCAATTTCCTTTTGAATTTTTTCTTCTATCAAAGTAATGATATCATCTTCAGATAAATTATCCCAATCGTATTTTTTATTCACATTAATAAACATATTGTTCCATTTTATGAATGGTCCAAAACGCCCTTTTCCTTTTGTAACTTCTATATCTTTATACATATATATAGGAGCATCTGCTTTTTCTTTCTCCTTAATATATATTAAAGCCTCGTCCATCTCTACACTCAATGGATCAACACCTTTTGGTAATGACACGAATTTTTTACCAAACTTTACATATGGTCCAAATCGTCCGTTATTAACCTCAACTTCCTCGTCTTTATAATGACCTAATGCTTTTGGAAGCTTAAACAAGTCCATAGCCTCTTCAAAAGTTATAGAACCTAATTGTTGATCTGGTGATAAACTTGCATACTGAGGCTCTTCTTCATCGTCAGGTTTACCCAACTGTACTAATGGTCCAAATTTACCAAGTCGTACTAAAACTGTTCGTCCTGTTTTTGGATCGATACCTAATTCCCGTTCTCCAGATTCTCGTTCTGCATTTTCCTGTACATCTTCGACTTGAGGATGAAAGCCTTTGTAGAAATCCTTCATCATTTCACGCCAATCTTCCTTACCTTCAGCAATATCATCAAAACGATCTTCTACTCTTGCTGTAAAGTTATAATCTAGAATACTTTCAAAATGGTTAACTAAGAAATCGGTAACAATAATACCAATATCTGTAGGTACCAATTTCCCTTTATTAGAACCTGTTTGCTCTGAAAGCGTGTTATCTTTAATCGTTTGATTTTCGAATACTAATTGTTTGTAGCTTCTTTCATCACCTTCATTCGTTCCTTTTTCTACGTAGTTTCTATTTTGAATTGTAGAAATAGTTGGTGCGTAAGTAGACGGACGACCAATTCCTAGCTCTTCCAATTGCTTCACTAATGAAGCTTCTGTGAATCTTGCAGGAGGTCTTGTGAAACGTTCAGTTGCTGTGATGTATTTATTTTTAAGAGGTTCACCAACTTTTAAATCTGGTAAAATCCCTTCTTGTTCTGCATCTTCATCATCTGTTCCTTCTAAATATACTTTTAGAAACCCTTCAAACGTGATGATTTCCCCGTTAGCTGTGAATTGTTCGCTAATTTTATTTTTAGAATTGATCTGAATTTTAAGATTGGTTCTTTCTAATCTAGCATCACTCATCTGAGAGGCAATAGCACGTTTCCAGATTAAATCGTATAACCGTGCTTGGTCGCGTTCTGCACTAACGGTGTGATTTGAAAAATCTGTTGGTCGTATAGCTTCGTGAGCTTCTTGCGCTCCTTTAGATTTCCCTTTGTAATTTTTTGGATTACTAAATTTAGAACCGTAGGCCGAAGTAATTTCGTTTTCTGCTCCTTTTTTAGCTTCATCAGATAAGTTTACACTATCTGTTCTCATATAGGTGATATAACCAGCTTCGTACAAACGTTGAGCATTGGTCATCGTTCTACTAACAGAATAGCCTAGCTTACGAGACGCTTCTTGCTGAAGTGTTGATGTTGTAAATGGCGCAGCGGGTGATTTTTTAGCAGGCTTCTTTTGAAGATCTGACACCTCGTATGAAGCACCCATATTATCATTTAAGAATTTTAATGCTTCCTTTTCAGAATCAAAATTCTTAGGCAGTTTTGCTTTGAATGAATTTCCGTCTTCGTTTGTAAATTCAGCATCTATTCTATAAGATGCGGTTGTTTTAAACCCTTGCACATCGCGTTCGCGCTCTACAATTAAACGAACTGAAACCGATTGTACTCTACCTGCAGATAAACCACCTTTTACTTTTCTCCATAATACAGGAGATAATTCATAACCTACAATACGGTCTAAAACACGTCTTGCCTGTTGGGCATCTACTAAGTTATAATCTATACTTCTTGGATTCTCTATTGCTTTTTGTATCGCCGTTTTTGTAATCTCATGGAATACAATACGTTTCGTCTTTTCTTTATCTAATTTTAAAGTTTCGGCTAAATGCCAAGCAATTGCTTCTCCCTCGCGATCCTCATCACTTGCTAACCAAACAATATCTGCTTTCTTTGCTAATTCTTTTAATTTCTTAACGACATCTTTCTTATCTTTAGAAACCTGATACTTAGGCATAAAGTCTCCTTCTACATCCACTCCTAATTCTTTTGAAGGTAGATCTGCAATGTGTCCAAAACTGGACTCCACTTTAAAATCTTTTCCTAAAAATTTTTCAATAGTTTTAGCCTTTGCAGGTGACTCAACAATAACGAGATTCTTTGACATTCTTAAATTTTTGCGTTTACAAATGTATATGAAAATTAAGTTACAATCCTAATTTGGTCGTAAATACCATACATTTTATCGTGATTAAAATGTTATAAAAAACAGAAGAAGCCCTACAAATTATAAGGCTTCTTCGATTTATAAAAATTTTTAAATCTTAATTAGTAGGCATATAAAACGGATTCTGGTAAACCTTCAATATTTAACAAAACCTCATTGGTTCCATCGACTCGTAATGAAGACAAATCAAAAGTCTCAGCTTTCTCAAGCACTACTAAGCAAACTTGATTATTAAAAAGTGTCAATTTTAAATAACGCTGAGGCGGCATGGATTCGGCAATATTCCCTGAATCTATTAATGTTAACACCCAATCGTTACTATCACAACCACTAGTGGTCACATCAACTGTTAAACAATCACCACTCAAATCAACATTTAACACATCAAAATTATCAGACTCTGCTGTTTCATAGGCTTCATTATTGCTTACGACTTCTAATCCACATGGTAATAGCACTACATCATCTTCATTGCATTGAAAATTCATCAATAACATTGAGGTCAACGAAAACATTATAACTTTTCTAAGTTTCATAAGAGTATGTTTATTGTATAGATGTAAAACGGATTAAAGGGTTGCGTTAAAATGTAGACAATTGTTCAATTCGTCGCATTTGATCATCCTCTTCATCAAAGCCAACAACATCTTTATATATAAAATACGAAGGCAAATAACCAAATGAAGAAGTAACATACACCCCAAGTCCACACATTAAGAATCCTACTATCATGGCTAAAAATCCGGTTACAAACATTAACCCAAATGAAATTAACCATTTTTTATTACCAAGATCAAAACCTAATCCAATAATTTCAGAAACTGATAAATCAGGATTAAAAGCATAAACAACAACAATAAAAGACAAAGGAACGACTGCGTATATTATAGGAAGTAAACACAATAGCGTTGCTAAAAGCGCAATCCCCGTAAATGCAACCCCCAACTTAATCGTTTTACCTAAATACGGTTTTTTGAAGAAATAGAAATAGTCTTCTTTCCCTGATTGCTCTAAATCTTTGAATTTACATATTCTATAAAAGGCAGCTTTTAAACCAAGTCCAATTGCACTCATAGCTACAATGAGAAAAATATAAACTACAAAAAACACCAACCCAAAAGCAAACCCCATTCCGGAGTCCCCATAAAACCCATATGAGTCATAACTACTACCAACAGTTAAAGCATTAGCAAAACCAAAAAACAGCAAGGGTATATAAACAATCATTATTATTGGTATCGCCAAAACAATATTTAGTAATAACATTACCAATCCTTGTACCCAAACTTTTTTAAATAATTCTATGGATTGATTAAAGATAATTCCAAAATCTAGTGCATTCGCATTTTGAATTTTGCTTTTAATTTCTGTGCTGCTCATTTTTAGTCTTATGATTTAGTTCGCCAAAAGAAATCTATTTTTATTAGATATTCAAGAAAAACACTACTCGAAACACCTTTTAAATTATAATTAAACATTATGACTGCCACTTTGTCACAATCTATAAAATAATATTACCTTTGCATACTTATTGAGAATTGAAGTATTCACTACAGCTGATGGAAAAAATTATAGACGAAAACAAACAAGGGGAAACCTTAATCATAGACAAGAAAGAAGGTAACCAACGCAAATTATTTATTGAGAGTTATGGCTGCGCTATGAATTTTAGCGATAGCGAAATTGTAGCCTCTATTCTGTCTGAGCAAGGTTTTAATACTACAAAAATCCTTGAAGAAGCAGATCTTGTTTTAGTAAACACCTGTTCTATTAGGGACAAAGCTGAACAAACTGTTAGAAAACGATTACAAGAATACAATGCCGTAAAACGCATAAACCCAAAAATGAAAGTTGGGGTTTTAGGTTGCATGGCAGAACGCTTAAAAACTAAATTCTTAGAGGAAGAAAAAATTGTAGATTTAGTTGTTGGCCCTGATGCTTACAAGGATTTACCTAATCTTCTTGCCGAAGTTGAAGAAGGAAGAGACGCTATTAATGTTATACTTTCTAAAGAAGAAACCTACGGAGATATTTCACCTGTTAGATTAAACAGCAACGGCATTACGGCTTTCGTTTCTATTACTCGTGGTTGTGATAACATGTGTACCTTCTGTGTTGTACCATTTACACGCGGAAGAGAACGTAGTAGAGACCCACAAAGTATTATTGAAGAAGTAAACGACCTATGGACTAAAGGCTTTAAAGAAATTACGCTTTTAGGACAGAATGTTGATAGTTATCTATGGTATGGTGGTGGCCTGAAAAAGGATTTTAACAATGCTTCAGAACTTCAGAAAGCAACTGCTGTAAACTTTGCTAATCTCTTAGAGTTATGCGCTAAAGCGCAACCAAAAATGCGTATTCGATTTTCGACATCTAATCCGCAAGATTTTACTATGGATGTTATTGAAACCATGGCGAAATACGATAACATTTGTAATCACATTCACTTGCCAGTACAAAGTGGAAGCGATCGTATTTTAAAAGAAATGAATCGTTTGCATACACGAGAAGAGTACTTTGAGATTATTGATAATATAAAACGTATCATCCCAGAATGTTCTATAAGTGTCGATTTAATCGCTGGTTTTCCAACAGAAACGGAAGAAGATCATCAAGACACCTTATCTTTAATGGAATATGTAAAGTACAACTTTGGTTATATGTTTACCTATTCTGAACGCCCTGGAACCTTGGCTGGTCGTAAAATGGAAGATGATGTCCCAGAAAATATTAAAAAGCGTCGTTTAAAGGAAATTATTCTATTAGAACGAAAGTATAGCGAAATTAATACCCGAGCGCATCTCAATAAAACAGTAGAAATTTTAATAGAAAAAGCATCTAAAAAATCAGATTTGCAATGGTCTGGAAGAACCTCTGATAATACAGTGGCCGTTTTCCCTAAAGAACATTATAAAGTGGGTGATTTAGTTAATGTACTTATAACAGATTGCACAAGTGCAACGCTTATTGGAAAAGCTATTGACTATTCTAAGAACAATTAATAAAAAAAACAAATGAAGAAATTAGCCTTAGCATTATTCACGTTAACTCTTATAACCTCTTGTGATGTAGAACCATTAGATCCTGCTTACACTCAAGGAGGTGGTAGTCAAGGAGGTGGCAACGGTAGCGAGAGTGCAGACTTAACGATGTCTACTTACGAGCTAGACACGCAGATTAATTTAGTGTTTTTTGGTATTCCTATTGAAACAATCACCAATTCAGATTTCAACATTGCTAACGATAAAATTATATCTGGCACTAATGCGTTATCTGCAGAAGGCAGTCCGTTTGAAACCGAAAATCTTATCATTACGCGTAATAGCTCTGGACAAATTATTAACGATAAATCTGTGAATTCATCAGGGGCAACTACTAACGAAACTGTAATAACCTATATAAATGGCGTAGTATCTAATATCACTTATGAGTATTACGGAGATGACGAAGACGATTATAACTACAATTTCACTTACGACGGAAACATTATTACAAGAACAGAAGTTGGTTCTACTATTTCTACGCAATTTACCGTTGATGGTTCTGACCGTGTTATTAAGAAAGAATCCTTTGATGGTGATTTTTCTATTCAGGTTGAAACCGTATCGTACAATGCAGCAGGTAATATTACAAGCAGCACAACAACTGGAGAAACACAAAGCAACACCACTTATCAGTTTGACAACGAAACAAACCCTTTGCAAGTCATTTACGAAGACAATTATATTTTAACTTTCTTAAAGGATGATTATTCTGATGAAATCGGCGGACAAATAGCACAATTTCTTTCTACAAATAATTGGAATGGTGCCACTTTCAGTGGTACTGCATTCAATTTTGATTTAGAATATAATTCGGCAGGACGAATAGTAAGTAGAGATATCGCTTATGATTTTGGACCTGAGTTATCATTTGAATTCAACGAAAGATTTTCATACGTAAATTAATTATGGAATCAATTCAAGCTATAAAGCAACGTTTCGGTATTATAGGAAACGATACAAAACTTAATCGCTCCATAGAAAAAGCAATTCAAGTATCGCCTACGGATATTTCAGTTTTAGTGACTGGAGAAAGCGGTGTCGGTAAAGAAAGTATTCCTAAGATTATTCATCAATTATCACATAGAAAACACGGCAAATATATTGCTGTTAACTGTGGTGCTATACCAGAAGGTACTATTGACAGTGAATTATTCGGGCACGAAAAAGGCGCTTTTACAGGAGCCACAGCAACGCGTTCAGGCTATTTTGAAGTTGCAGATGAAGGGACTATTTTTTTAGATGAAGTTGGAGAATTACCATTAACTACGCAAGTACGCTTGCTTCGTGTTTTAGAAAATGGTGAATTTATAAAAGTCGGTTCTAGTAAAGTTCAAAAAACCAATGTAAGGATTGTAGCGGCTACAAACGTTAATATGTTTGACGCTATTAAAAAAGAGAAGTTCAGAGAAGATTTATATTACAGACTGAGTACTATAGAAATCAACTTGCCACCTTTAAGAGATCGAAAAGAAGATATTCACCTATTATTCAGAAAATTTGCTAGTGATTTCGCCTTAAAATATAAAATGCCAACAATTAAATTAACAGACGATGCTGTTAATTTGTTAGTAAAGTATAGGTGGAATGGTAATATTAGACAATTACGAAATGTTGCAGAACAGGTTTCCGTTTTAGAGCAAACCCGTACTATCGATGGTATTACAATTCAGAACTATTTACCAAGTATAGGCAGCAACTTACCAGCTGTAGTTAAAAATTCTAAATCAGAAAGTGATTTTAGTAGTGAGCGTGAGATTTTATATAAAGTCTTATTTGACATGAAGAGCGATCTAAACGATCTTAAAAAGCTGACCATGGAACTCATGAAAAAAGGAAGTGATTCTGATGTTCAAAAAGACAACGAACATTTAATTCAGAAAATTTATGGTGAGGAAAAAGATGAAGAATTTGAAGCAGCCGTTGAAGATTTAGAGGTGTTATCTCTTGCTGAACATTCTGACGTAAATGAGAGTGTGGCTTCAGAAACCGAAGATAAATATCATTTTGCTGAAGAAATTGAAGAAGAGGAAACGCTGTCTTTACATGACAAAGAATTAGAATTGATTAAAAAATCCTTAGAACGTCATGGTGGAAAACGCAAATTAGCAGCAGCGGAATTAGGTATAAGCGAGCGAACACTCTATAGAAAAATCAAACAATTTGATCTTTAAGATAAATTTAGGAGAACTATAGAAATATTCTTAAACCATAAGTCGTTTACTAAAAACGGATTAACGAGCCAAAAACCTCATCAATAAGAAACAAACACAATTTAAATGAATTCATTAAAATATATTTTCATCGTTGCTATTTGCCTTGCATGCTACGGTTGTAAGGTTAATTATTCGTTTACAGGAATTACAGAAACACCAGAAACGTTTCAAGTTAATTTCTTTCAAAATAATGCGGATTTGGTAGAACCTGGTTTGGATCAATTATTCACAAATGCCCTTCAAGATCTTATTGTAAATCAAACCAGTGCACAATTAGTAAATTCAGGGGGTGAAGTTATTTATGAAGGAGAGATTGTAGAATACCGTATTGCACCAATGACCGCTACGGCCGAAAATACAGCTGCACAAAACCGATTAACTATTGGTGTTAGAGTGCGCTATATTAACACAAAAGATGAAGAAAAAGATTTTGAACGCACATTCTCCTTCTTTTATGATTATGGTGCCAGCGAACAACTTTCAGGTGGTATAAAGGATACCGCCTTCGACGAAATATTAGAACGTTTAACACAAGATATTCTTAATGCTTCTTTAGCAGACTGGTAAACTATGCAGCTTCAAGATATAACATATTTATTACAACATCCAGAAGCGGTTACAGCAGCTCAAACCGAACTACTCTCTTCTGCTATTAAAGAATACCCTTATTTTCAATCCTTAAGAGCTTTATACCTTAAAGGATTAAAACAAAAGGAGAGTTACAAGTACAATAACGCGTTAAAAATCACAGCTGCCCACACCACAGATCGCAGCGTGTTGTTTGATTACATTACTTCAGACATTTTCAATCAAAATGAAATATCTGAACAGATTAAACAAAACACAGAGTATATCAAATCTATTGAGGTTAATGCTGTAGATGATATTTCAGTCAATAAAAGTGTTACAATCGATGATGCTTTAAAAGAACATATTAAAGCAACAGAAGGTGTTTTAGACCCAGGTTTATTTGAGGTAAAACCAATGCCAAAACCTAGGTTAGAAGCTAAAATTGAAGATTCCATTATCGCTGTTGATGTTAAAAATATCACCGCAGAAAAGGAGCTTAAAATTGGTACACCTTTAGAATTTGATAAAACTGAAAATCATTCATTTACAGAATGGTTAAAAATTACCAGTTTTAAACCTATTGTGCGCGACGACGTTAAAGCCGAAACTAAAAAAGACGCTAAACCTGTAACCAAAAACAACGTTGAAACAGAGCTGCCTGAACAAGAAAGCCAATCTCCTCTTCAGAAAAAACTTGCTATTATAGATAAGTTTATAAGCGAAAATCCAAAGATAAAACCCGTTTCTAGCAATTCACCAAAACCAAAGTTAGTTAACAATGACAACCCCGTTTCTGATAGTTTAATGACTGAAACTTTGGCACGAATTTATCTCGAACAAAAAAATTATGATAAAGCAATTCAATCTTACAAAATTTTAAGTTTGAAATATCCAGAAAAAAGTAGTTTCTTTGCACACCAAATAAAATTGGTGAAAGAATTAAAAGATAATAATACCATATAAAATGAGTGCATTTTCAATATTTTTAGTCCTAATCGTAATCGTAGCTTTTTTACTTGTTGTAGTAATTATGGTACAAAACCCTAAAGGTGGAGGGTTATCATCATCTTTTGGTGGTGGTGGCACCCAACAAATGGGAGGTGTTAAAAAAACTGGTGACTTTTTAGATAAGAGTACATGGTTCTTAGCTACCGGATTAATTATTTTAATCTTAGCTTCTAATTTAACTATCAGTTCTGGTGGTTCTGCGGAATCTAAAGCTTACGATGCTGATGATGCTACTGAAATGCCTGTAGTACCAACTGCACCTGCAACAGATACTACATCTGGCGAATAATACAAAACTTATTATTACCAAATACATTAAGCCAACTTTTTAAGTTGGCTTTTTTTATTTAAAAACTTTTCGGCAGATGGGTCTGAAACTTTGTCAGATTTTGTGTCTTGGCATAATTTTCGAACTACGCTAAAGCGTAATATTATTAATTAAATAACAAAAAAACATATAACAAATGGGCTTAAACATTAAACCATTAGCAGACCGTGTTCTTGTAGAACCAAAGGAAGCTGAAACGAAAACGGCTTCAGGTATTATTATTCCAGATAATGCAAAAGAAAAACCACAAAGAGGAACTGTTGTTGCCATCGGTAATGGTACAAAAGACGAACCTTTAACGGTTAAAGTTGGAGACACTGTACTTTATGGGAAATACGGAGGAACTGAACTTAAGTTAGAAGGTAAAGATTATTTAATGATGCGTGAGAGTGATATTCTTGCGATTGTTTAAATTGCTTTTCGCTATTGGCTTTTCGCTATAGCACAAAAATTTAAAATTAAAACGCAGCCAAAAGCTAAAAAGCTAATGGCTAAAACCTAAAATAGAAATGGCAAAACATATAAAATTTGATATTGAAGCACGCGACGGACTAAAACGTGGTGTTGATGCATTAGCAAACGCTGTAAAAGTAACGTTAGGACCAAAAGGTCGTAATGTAATTATCGGAAGATCATTTGGTGCACCACAGGTGACTAAAGATGGTGTTTCTGTAGCAAAAGAGATTGAGTTAGAAGACGAGCTTGAGAACATGGGAGCGCAAATGGTAAAAGAAGTTGCTTCTAAAACTAACGATTTAGCTGGTGATGGGACAACAACTGCAACCGTATTGGCTCAAGCAATTGTAAAAGAAGGTCTTAAAAACGTTGCTGCTGGTGCAAATCCTATGGATTTAAAACGTGGTATTGACAAAGCTGTTGAGGCAATTGTTAAAGATTTAGAAAAACAAGCTCAAAAAGTAGGTAGCGATTCTGATAAAATCAAACAAGTTGCTGCAATTTCTGCAAACAATGACGATACTATTGGTGATTTAATCGCTAAAGCATTCGCTAAAGTTGGTAAAGAAGGTGTAATTACTGTTGAGGAAGCTAAAGGAATGGAAACTTACGTTGACGTTGTTGAAGGTATGCAGTTTGACAGAGGTTACTTATCTCCTTACTTCGTTACAGATGCTGATAAAATGATTGCTGATTTAGAGAATCCATACATTTTATTATTTGATAAGAAAATTTCTAACTTACAAGAAATTCTTCCAATATTAGAACCAGTTGCACAATCTGGACGTCCATTATTAATCATCGCAGAAGATGTTGACGGACAAGCACTAGCTACGTTAGTAGTTAACAAATTACGTGGTGGACTTAAAATCGCTGCTGTAAAAGCACCAGGTTTTGGAGACAGACGTAAAGCAATGTTAGAGGACATCGCTATCCTTACAGGTGGTGTTGTTATTTCTGAAGAAAGAGGTTTCTCATTAGAGAATGCAGATCTTACAATGTTAGGTACAGCTGAAACTGTAACTATTGATAAAGACAACACAACTATCGTTAATGGTGCAGGTAAAGCTGATGATATTAAAGCGAGAGTTAACCAAATTAAGGCTCAGATTGAAACGACGACTTCTGATTACGACAAAGAAAAGCTTCAAGAGCGTTTAGCTAAGTTAGCTGGTGGAGTTGCTGTTCTTTATGTTGGTGCTGCTTCTGAAGTAGAAATGAAAGAAAAGAAAGACAGAGTTGATGATGCTTTACATGCAACAAGAGCTGCAGTAGAAGAAGGTATTGTTGCTGGTGGTGGTGTTGCTTTAGTGAGAGCTAAGAAATGTTTAGAAAAAATCACTACTGAGAATATAGATGAAACAACTGGTGTACAAATCGTAAACAAAGCGATTGAATCTCCATTAAGAACCATCGTAGAAAATGCTGGTGGTGAAGGTTCTGTAGTTATCAATAAAGTATTAGAAGGCAAAAAAGACTTTGGTTATGATGCTAAATCTGAAACTTATGTAGATATGCTTAAAGCTGGAATTATTGATCCTAAGAAAGTAACTCGTATCGCTTTAGAAAATGCAGCTTCTGTAGCTGGTATGATCTTAACGACCGAATGTGCTTTAGTAGACATTAAAGAAGATGCACCTGCTATGCCAATGGGCGGAGGCGGTATGCCAGGCATGATGTAGTAGATATGTTATCTCTACAAATAAATTATTGACTTAGGTCAGTTACAAATACTAAAAGAGGCTGTCTAAAAAGGCAGTCTCTTTTTTTATATTTTATATTTTCAAAGAAGCATTGATTTTCGTATCTTAA
>NZ_JABFDI010000039.1 GCF_013403915.1 Winogradskyella pacifica | reverse complement strand
CTTTGCTATATTTTAAATAAGAACTAATTACATAATTAATCAAGTATCTTAACAATAAAACCAACATGATTAAAAATGAAAAGGTCACCTAAATTGTTTTTAGACGACCTCTTTTTTTTTGAGCTTTAGGTTAATTCATCCAATACCAAACGAATTTCACCATAAGAATATTTATCATCAATTTGATGCTTTAAATCTGAAAGGTTATCGAAGGTTTTTGTTGGGATAATTTTCTTTAATTCGTTATAATGTTTTAACGACATTAAGTCGGTAACTTTAACGTCACCTGAAGCAATAAAATTTGCTAAATGGCCGAAAATAGTATTCGTATTTAACTCTCTTTCTAATGCTATTTGTTCAATTGATTTTCCTGATTTATATAAATCTAAAGATATTTTTTTAGTATCCCCTTTCTTTTTTTTTGGTTTTACTTCCTCAAATATCGAATTATCAGTAGAAGTTTCAATATCGTTTTCATCACAATATTCTAAGATTACTTTTAATATATCCGCACCATATTTCTCAACTCTAGTTTTACCCATACCATGTATCTGCGCTAACTCTGTTTTACTTGTTGGTAAAATCTCGCACATAGCATAAAGTGACTTTTGTGTAAATATTTGATAATGGATTAAATCTTCTCTATTCGCTATAGTATTTCTAAGCTCTCGCAATAATTCAAAGAGTTCCACATTGGTTGTGCCATCTATGACAGATTCACGCGTTTTTTTAGGTTTATCCTTAGTTAAGAATACCGATTTTGCTCGTAAAGATAAAAAGTCTTTTGCCTTAAACCCTTCCTTTAATCCTTCATAATAAGAAAGTTTAGTCACCAATAGTTCTTCTAAAGCATCTAATTGTTTTTCAATATCCTTTTGAATAGCCTTATTATCTGTAGTAAATTTTAATTCTTTTAACGGAATTTGAATCGTAGATTTAGTTTGCTCACTAAAATATGCTAGTGCTTTTATAAAACGCTGTTGAGTAGCTGAACTCAACTCAGGTGTTTCCTTAGGACCTCCTATGCTTCTTAGTTGTGATTTAAATCCATTACTTATTTTAAGCAAATTTGTAACACTATTCTTAATCTTAATTAAAGGAGTTTCTACGGTACCTTCTATACTCCCTCTATTTTTATAATAAATATCTAATATGCGATTAGCAGGATAGATAAATTTATAGAAATCAAAAACCTCTGAAATTAATTCTAATTGAAAATTACGTTTTGATTCTAATAAGATAACATCATTTGGCTGATTGGATTCTGCATTCTTATTAAATTCTATAACATTATAATCACTAATTATTTGATTAGATTCTATCTTACTTTTTAGAACTAATCCTTCTAACGATTTACAACGACTTAATGCCACATAAGTTTGACCGTGTGCAAAAGCACCTTGCGCATCAATAATTGCTTTTTCAAAAGTTAAACCTTGACTTTTATGAATGGTAATAGACCAAGCCAGACGTAAAGGGATTTGTGTATAGCTACCTATCTTATCTTCAGATATTGCTTTGGTATCAGCATCAACAGTATATTTTATATTTTCCCAAGTCTCTAACTTAGTATTGATATTAAAATCATCATCTGGACAACTAACAACAACTTCATCTTTTTCTAATAAAATAACCTTACCAATTTTACCATTAAAATAACGTTTCTCAGGAGAACTGTCGTTTTTAATGAACATAACCTGAGCCCCAACTTTTAAATCTAAGATTTCTTTATTGGGAAATGAATGCTCTGGAAAATTGCCTTCCACAGTTGCCTTATAAGAAGTTACCTTTCCTTTTAACTTATCTAGTTCTAATAAATTAGTTTGTCTAGCCTTATTATTATGAGTCGTTAGTGAAATATATCCCTCATCTTCTTTAGGTTCAAAATTTGGTAAGAATCGCTTATTCAATTCATTTGCTAAATGAGCACTTAAATTGTTATTTCTAATTTCATTCAAAATATTTATAAACAAGGGGTTTTCTTGTCTATAAATATGTTTTAACTCTATAGTAATCGGGTTACAATTCTGATAAGATATGCTACTAAAGAAGAAAGCATTCTTATAAAATGGTTGTAGTAAACGCCATTCATGGTCTTTAATTACGGGTGATAATTGTTGTAAATCACCGATCATTAATATTTGGACGCCTCCGAACACCTCATTTCTATTCTTGTAACGTCTTAATGTTTTATCAATACCATCAAGCAAATCAGCTCTAACCATACTAATCTCGTCAATGACTAATAAATCTAGAGACTTAATAATATTAATTTTAGTCTTACTAAATTTTCCTTTGAAACCAGATGTGGGTAAATCATCATTGGGTAAAATAGGCCCAAATGGCATTTGAAAGAAGGAATGTATCGTTACTCCTTTCGCATTAATAGCTGCAACTCCAGTAGGGGCTACAATTACCATTCGTTTGTTAGCTTGTAATTTAAGTTTATGCAAGAACGTTGTTTTACCAGTACCTGCTTTACCTGTTAAGAATATATTTCTATTGGTATTAATTACAAAGTTCCAAGCTAAATCTAATTCTATATTTTCTTTAATCATGTCCGTATAAAATGAGGATTGAAGTTACTAAAAAACGATTAAAGTAAAGTTCTCAAAGTATTATAAAAGCAAAAAACCCTTACTAGTTATCTAGTAAGGGTTTTAAAAAAAGGCGGTGACCTACTCTTCCACAGTAAAGCAGTACCATCGGCGCAAACGGGCTTAACTACTCTGTTCGGAAT
>NZ_JABFDI010000038.1 GCF_013403915.1 Winogradskyella pacifica | reverse complement strand
CACTGTAACGTCTAATTACTTTGTCATTTTTATACATAATTGTTTGAAATTATGTAGCCTTTTTTCAGTACAAGTCATAATGTGCTACAACGTGATTGTGTATGGTTAGTTGCGTGGTTAAGCAACTAATTTAGTAAACAAATACTTGCCAGAGAAAATTCCGAAGGAATTTTCCAAATAAGCACTTGCCAAAGCAATTAATTATACACGGTGTTACCTGCTGGCTTTTTAATCAGTTCAGTTTTCATAAATGGCTAAATTCAAATTTCAGAGTAAGTTCCGTTAAGTTAATTTCCGCATCAATTGGTTCCATTTTATTTCCCAAGTCCATAAATTCAAAACCAGTATTTGTTTTAAACCAACTTCCACGATATTTTGTTTTTTTCAAAGAGTCAGTTGCGTTTTTAAAATAATCAATATTCTCTTGTCCTGCGAGTCTGTAACGTCCAGTTTCACTTCTTAACTTACCAAGTTGGTCATAATATGGTTCAGATTCTATTTGCTCAACAATTCTTTCGAGGTCATTTTTGTTCAGTTCTATTTTCAGTTTTAGAGTGTAATCACTTTCAAATCCATTATGAGAAACATCGTCATCCTGTATTATTTTATAATCATTTCCAAGCTCAATATTTAATTCTTTTTCCAATAGTATTATCCGCTTTTCTTGATTCGAGCAAGATGTAAGTAAACATACTATAAGAATAAATTTAAAAATGTTTTTCATTGGTTTGTTCAGCTTGCAGGTAACGGTCTCGTATATGATTTGTTGCGTGTTGCTTGCACGTAATTTAGCAAATAATAACGGAATAGAAAAGCCGAAGGGCTTTTCGTGAGTAGGCTAGAAGCAGCAATAAATTATATACATTGTTGGCAGCAGGTTTTAATTTTTTATTAAATAGCCGTTATACTTGCGAAATGCTGATAAATTTATTTTTTATTCGTACGTTTTTAAGGAAGGTAGCTCCAGGAATTGTTTAATTTTTTTCATTAATAATTCTATATTCAGATTGTTTTTTTGTGCAGAGTTCAGACGCAAGTTTTGATTTTTTTTTTAAGAATCATATTTTTAAATTTAATTTTTTCTGCGCAATCTTGAAATTTTTTGGACCTAAAAAACAAGTACAGAATATAAGAGGAAGAAGGAAAATTGTAAATCGGCACAACTTGCTGCCAACGGTTTTGTATATGGTTTGTTGCGATGTTTAAGCAACTAATTTAACAAATAAAAACGGAAACTAAACCTTACAAGGATAATTGCAAATAGGCTAGAAGTAGCAATAAATTATATACGGTGTTGGGCTTTCGTACTTTTTAATCGATGTCCTTTTGTAATTTATCAGGATTTTGTCGTGTGTCAAAAATTGTAATTATTTCTATTTCTTTTTGTTCAGCTATTATTCTGTAGAAAAATGTCGTTTGCTTTGTTACAACACATTTATAAAGATTTTTAAATTCCGAGGATTTCGGACAACTATCAGGTTGACTTGATATTTGTTTGATTTTATCGTTCAGCTTTGAGATAAACTTGTCACGAGTTTTTAAATTCCACTCTTCGATTAAATATTCAGATAGTTTTAGAAGTTTTGATTCGGCAAGTTCGGATAAAAACACTTTCATTAAGAAATTTTCTTGAGGAATGACTCGTAAGAAACTCTTTTACCTTTATCCAATTCCTCAATACCCTGTTTTATTTCAGTTTGTTCAAATAAAGTCAATTCATCCCAAAAATCGACTTTTTCTTTTTTGACAAAGTCAGCTACTCTTTGGATAAAATCAGTGTTTTCAGTCTCCAAAATCGTTTTTAGTAGTTCAAGTTTTGTTGTTCGGATGTCCATTTTAAAGTTTCTTTTAATCAAATGTACAAAAAATATGATTCAGTTCGATTTTTTGTCAGTATGAAGCCCAACGTGTTTGTGTATGGTTAGTTGCGTGGTTTAGCAACTAATTTAGCAAACTTTTACGAACCAGAGAAAATTCCGCAGGAATTTTCGCAAGTAGGCTAGAACCAAGCAATTAATTATACACGGTGTTGCCAACTGGCTTTTTTTAATTAATAATCTTGAATTAAAACTTCAGTAGGGATATGTAGAGTAGTGTTGAGTTTTCTAATCATATCTAGAGTCAGTTTTCTTTTTTTATTCAAAATTTCGCTAACTCTGCTTTTAAATCCAACAACTTCTGCTAAATCCTTTTGTTTCATTCCCATTTGTTCCATTCGGAATTTAATTGCTTCTATTGGGTCAGGCATTCCGATTGGGAATTGTTCATTTTCATATCTATCAATCAAAATTGATAGGATTTCCAATTCGTCTCCATCTTCCGTTCCTTTTTTTGCATCAAAAATTTCCTCAAGTCTGTTGAGTGCGTTTTGATAGTCTTTTTCGTTTCTAATTGGTAATATTTTCATAATTAGATATTATTTGCGTCAATTTTATCATATTCAGCGTGAGTTCCGATAAACCTTATCCAGCATATTCCGTATTCAAAATTAAATTTTACAATCAAACGATAATTATTACCTTTAATATTGTAAACAATTCGATTGTCTTTTAAAATACTAGCACTCGGATATTCACTTTTTAATTCGTTAATATTGTTCCATTCGGATTTTTCAGTTTCTCTATACCACGATTTTAATTGTTCTTCACAATCAGCGTGTTTTTCCCAAAAATCTCGTAAAGTTCGTTTTGCGATTACTCTCACATTATAATTGTTTGACGCAAAGATAATAAAAAAAAGTTACCAATTTGGTAATTAGTTCGTTTTTTTTAGCTTGTTGGCAACGTGTTTGTATATGGTTTGTTGCGTGGTTAAGCAACTAAGTTAACAAATAAAAACCGAATAGAAAATCCGCGAGGATTTTCGTAAGTAGGCTAGAACTAGCAATAAATTATATACGGTGTTGTAAGTAGTGCTTTTTTCGTTCACTTACTTAATTTCAAAATCCGAAATGCTCCTTGAATTACCAATGCAAAAA
>NZ_JABFDI010000037.1 GCF_013403915.1 Winogradskyella pacifica | reverse complement strand
TGCGGAATATTCTATCTGTGATTTATTTGCTAAATTAGTTGCTCAACCACGCAACTAACCATACACAATTCCGTTGGCAATAATTATGAAAAACTTGAGATACATAACCATCTTTCTGCTAATAACTATCTTGAGTTGCAGTAAAAAGACGAAACAAACTGAAAATAAAATTCAAAAAATAAATAACAGTACATTAGATTTCGAAAAAGTAAAGATTTTAGAAAAATTATATGTTAATGCGAGAAATGGGCTGAATTACAGAAAAAAACCTAATGGAATAATTTTAGGTAAATTACCTTATGGAGAAAAAGTTGAAATCATTGAATATACCGGAATAAAAGATGAAATTGCAGATGAAAACAGAATTATTAAAGGAGAATGGTTAGGGATTAAAAACTATAATGATGAAAAAACAAATAAAGTTTACGTGTTCAGTAGTTTTTTAGATATCGGGTCTAATATTAAATTAATAAAAAAAAATCTGTCTATAGTTCAGGGAATATACTCACCAAAATCAGAAGTATTTTTCTATGAAAGTGGAAAAGAAATGTTTGTAGATAGCCTTTTGAAATTCGAAATTATATCAAAAGATATTTTTAATCAATTAAAGAAAAAAAACATCGACTATATAAATCGAGATTCAACCAATGTTCACAGAAATAAAGACACTCTATTTATTAAACACCACAAGTTTATAGATAATAATATTGACAATGAAAGTCGAATAAATTTTAAATATATTGGAAGTATTGATTTTCTTAATAAATATGTCATTTTACGAAATCTGTGGGAGAATGAAGACTTCATACTAGTAGACAAGTCAACTGGTAAAATAGATTCAGAAAACGAAAAACTACTTCAATTAGCAAGAAAGAATGGAATGAATTTACTTGGGTTTCCAAGAATATCAATTAATAAAAAAAATATGATTAGTCTTAAAAATTCCAGCTTCACTCAACAAGCCGAATTAAATATTTTTAAAATAATTAAAAATTCAGAATTGCAGTTAGAATTAAGCCTATTATTTAAAACTTGGTCACCAAGTGAAAACGAAATATTTTGGATTTCAGATAATGAATTTATTGTAAAAGCTTTTCCTATAGATGTTATAAGTGAATATGAGTATGGAGAGCAAATAGACAGTGAAAACTATTTAAAAATAAAAATATTTAATTTATAACTTTATTATGTTTGACTGGTATCCAGTAGTTAGCAAAGAAGAAACTTTTTTTGAAGCAAATGAAGATTTACATTCTGACACTACTCGCAAATGAAACAGATTCTACATTTTTTTTATCGATTTTTATCACTACCAATTCTATTAATAATTGTTTCTTTATTAATTGGCTCATTGCAAAATGTATTTTACAAAGAAAAAGATGGTAACATCTTAATGTTTCTATCGATAATTGGTTTAGTTATAGTCGGATGGTTAATATTTATGGTATACGAACTTATTAAATTTCATAAAAAAAATTCTATAGGATTAAGGAATGTCAATATTGCTGTTCTATTTACTTATACTCTTTTAATTTATGGAATTTACTATTTGTTTTTCGCACAATACTTAATATACAGTGAAAAAAGTCCTGACAATAATTATAAACTAGAGGTTTATGGAGAATCAAGACTAAAACTGTTCTCAATTGCTGGAGACGGAAGTTCACGTATTATCCATTTAAAATTATACGATAAAAATGGAAAATTAATAAAAGAAAGCGATAAAGAATGTTTGACTTGGGGTTTTGAAAATAAAGTATATTGGAAATTAGAATCTCAATTAGTTAGTTTTACTAGCGAATGTTTTTTAAGCATTCCGAAAAAAAACAAGAAAAAATAACTATTGCCAACACCGTGTATAATTAATGGCTGGCTATCGCCTACTTACGAAAATCCTCGCAGATTTTCTATTCGGTTTTTATTTACTAAATTAGTTGCTTAAAACACGCCACTAATCATACACAAAACCGTTAGGCAACATAAAGAGGAACGACATTGACAGATAGAAAAACCAACTTCAAAACCATTTGGCAAAGAGCTAAAATTAGACCAATATTACTGCTTTTTGCATTTCAAGGAATTGCATTTGCACTATTATTGTTTCTTCCAATGGGATTAATGATGAATTCTTTAGGAGATAGCTTCCCATTTGTTGAAAACGTGGAAAAAATCCAATCTGATGGAGAAAAAGAAAATGCTGTCCTGACAAACATCAAAGGAATTAACAACATTACGATTAATGGAAATAATCCTCAAATCTTGACCTATGAATTTGATTTTAATGGACAAAAAACGGAATCAAAGTTTAGTGTATTTGAACCTGACAAAACTGATATTTTAAAAACTGGAGATATTATTCCAATTAAACATTTGAACGGACAATCAATCCCGACAGAATTTGAGCAATACACGTTTAATATGGATTTTATGTATTACATAGCTGGAGCTGTTCTGTTAATTGGACTAATTCTTTGCTATCTTCTATACTCACGAATAAATAAGGAAATCTTAATATATAAAACAGGCAGAATTATGGAGGGAAAAATAGTTTCAATAAGCCATAATAAAGGTTTCGCATTTTCGAAATTTGGTTCGTCAATGGATGTACATTATGAATATGGAAATAACGTTGCGAAATCAAGAACTAATAATTTTGCTTTGACAAATAATAAATCAATTGGAGATTCAATTAAAATTTTGGTTTCACAAGATGGAAACTCATCTTGTCTATATCCAGAATTGATTGCTAAAACTAATGGTTGGAGAGAAAATTACGTTGCCTAACAATGTGTATAATTAATTGCTTTTTTCTTCCCTACTTGCGAAAATTCCTGCGGAATTTTCACGGGTTCGTAAAAGTTTGCTAACTTAGTTGCTTAACCACGCAACTAACCATACACAAGACCGTTAGCCATTATTAGAAAAACGAAACTCACGAATGAATAATACACCAAGAAAAGTAAACTTTTCGACTATAATTAATATTTTGAAAAAGAAACCGATATCAATAATTTTTGGGTTTGGTTTCACTGTTTTTCCATTATTCATTGCTACAATTTTATTAATAATATTTTTATCACTTGGAAATGAAACACCAAAAGTTGATTATGAATTAATAAATACTAAAGGAAAACAAATTACAGCCCAAATAACAGATATTGATACACAGTATAATGTTACTATTAATGGCGTTCATCCAACAATTATATCATACAAATATTCAGAGAATGGAAAAGAAACTGAATCTAAATATAAAGTTCTTGAAGAAAGAAAAATAGAAAAATTAGAAATTGGAAACAGTATACAAATTAAAGAACTTAATGGAAATTCGATATTGAAAGACTTAAAACCATATGATTTTGAATCAGGTTTCTTATTACTATTTCCTATTCCATTTCTGGTTATTGGATTACCTTTTCTAATTTATTCAATTCGAAACTTGAAAAAAGAGGTCAAACTCTGCAAATTTGGAAAAGTGCTTAAAGGAAAAATCGTTTCTATGATACCAAAATCTGGACTTCCAATATCTAACGCTGGACAAGGGATTATTGTGCATTATGAATATCAAACATTGAGCGGAAACAAGATTATTGGAGAATCATTTACAACTGATTTTTCAATTATGAGCGACAAAAAAAAAGGTGATTTTGTTCCAATTTTCGTCTCGCCTGAAAATGAGAAAAAATCTTGTATTGTTCCTAAATTACAGTCATTGAGAAATAATTGGAATATTGAATTTGAATAAAATAACAATGGCTAACACCGTGTATAATTCATTGCTAGTTATAGCCTACTTACGAAAGTCCTCGCGGACTTTCTATCTGTGATTTATTTGCTAAATTTAGTGCTTAAACACGCAACGAAATCATACACAAACACGTTGTAAGTAATGCCGAAAAACCCAGAAACCAAGTGAATAAAACGATATTTGAAATTACCAAAATGGATTGTCCTTCAGAGGAAAATCTTATC
>NZ_JABFDI010000036.1 GCF_013403915.1 Winogradskyella pacifica | reverse complement strand
ATAAAGCAAACAACTCCTTAAAGTTCTCCATACAACCCAGAAAAAAGTGTCCGATCCGTATCGGTAATTGCAGACAACGTTGTTGTGTATGGTTAGTTGCGTGTTTAAGCAACTAATTTAGTAAACAAAAACGAACGCGAGAAAATTCCGCAGGAATTTTCCAAATAAGCACTTGCCAAAGCAATTAATTATACACGGTGTTGTGCGTTCGTTTTTTTTAATGTCTATTGTCACAAAATATTCTTATTGAAGGTTCATTTTTGTAAATGAAGTCAACTGTCGAACATCCAAATGAATTTCCATAAAGGCCATAAATCATTGGTGGCTTGTTTTTAAATAGTTCTCCAGTCCAACTATAGTAGTGTTCCATTTTGTCATCAGATGATTTATAAACTGGACTTATGTTTATACTTTCGCTACTATTATAATTTAGTTCTGTTGTTATTTTATTTGTAGTTGTATCTATTACAACAAGTTGATGCTTTTGAACACGAGAGCGATTATTCTTATTAGAAATATGACTTTGAATAAAATATTTAAACTTCGATATCGAAAGAGTGTAGGTTTCAAGAGTTATATTATCTGTAGTTGTCTGTTTGTCAATAATAGTTTCTTTCAAGGGGAAATTAAGATTATCAGTCCTGTTCCAAATCAATGGTTTGATTTTTCCAGTCTGAAAAGGATTTGTTTTTCCTATGTAGGCAAAGTTCTGCCCTTTTGTTGTGAATTTATCTTCTAAGTTTAATCCAATCATATATTCGTCTTCTGTTAGATTTCTATCGCCCTTACTATATGGATTTACATATGCTATCGCAGTTAAATTACTTGTTGGATACTTAAAGATTGAATCTTTGTCAAAGTTAAATATGTAAAGAGTATCTCTATTCGAAATCTCCATTGTCTTAAAAATCTTTTTTCTTTGGGTTTTGTTAAATTTCACAGGGTCTTTACCCAAATCGTTTTCTGGTATTATAGTGCTCTTATTCTCATTAAAGTCTAAAGGATATATTTCGGAAAGATTAACAAAACCTTGACTTGTTTTATCATAAGATTTATTGTAGGGACTTGCGTAAAAAAGCCCTATATCGGAATAGTTGTAAAAATCTGACAAAAATGTACTAAATACATAAACCGTATCATTGTCTTTATCAACACCAAGCCATTCACCTTTTATTTTTTTTCCTTCATCTTCTATTTGGTCAAATATTTCTGTATTTTCAAGTATTTTAAGTCGTGTATTTAAAGGAAATTTATCTAAAATAATTCCATTAGGTGAATCTCTATAATTTAAGCCAGACTTAGCATTAACAAATTTATGTATGTAATATTTTGGTTTTTGAATTTTGTTTTGAGCAATCACCGAATCTTGAAGTAGTTTTTTTTTCTTTTTTATTTCAATTTGCTTTTCAGTTTTGTCTGTCTTTTGTTTGGTTGCATTTTCTTTACAACTAATAGCTAAAAGCGTTATTGAGAGAAGAAGTAGTTTTAAATAAAATTTCATTTTTTTCTGTTTCGCTCGATTTTTGTCAAATGACGCACAACGGTCTTGTGTATGGTTAGTTGCGTGTTTAAGCAACTAATTTAGTAAACAAAAACGAACGCGAGAAAATTCCGAAGGAATTTTCCAAATAAACACTTGCCGAAGCAATTAATTATACACGTTGTTGTGCTTAGTATTTTATTTAAATCTCACAATTCTTGTCCTCTTTACTCTTACTGCTTCTCCAAAGTGAATTGCTGGTTTCCAATTTGGCATTTCTTTAATTATTCTAATAACTTCATTGTTAGCTTTTTCATTTAGGCTTTGTAAAATTTCTACATTAGTTATTTCTCCATTTTTTTCGATAATAAATGAAGCTCTAACAGTTCCTTTAAAATCCTTCATGTTTTTAATTTTATCTTTGAAATATGTGTTCAAAGAATCTCTGCCTCCAGAAAATTGAGCATTTTCTTGAGTAGAAGTAAAGACAAAATCAGAGTCTATTTTCGGTTTAATTTCATTTTTGTATTTCTCAGTTGATTTGTATAATTCTATAGATTCTTGTTTTGCCTTATCAAAAATGTTGTTTCCAAATTTTTTATAAATCAACTCTTTCATTGTTGTTGAATAGCATTCGGATTCAGATGACACTAAACAACCACCATCACCAACAGTAATTCCATATTTTGATTTAATGTGTTCAGCGTAAAATTTATGAAATTCCCAGTCAAATCGAACAATTAGACCATAGGATAATGACTTGTAAATTCCGTTATTCGCGTCTTTTTTTGCTCTTTCAGTTCCATATTCACAAGTTCCATAACTATCAGGCATTTTTGGTTTCGGAATATTCTTGTTTTTCGATTGAGAATAGGAAGAACCAATCGTTAAAAACAACAGAATTATTATGTATGCAATGTTCTTTTTCATATTAAGCACAACGTGATTGTGTATGGTTAGTTGCGTGGTTAAGCAACTAATTTAGTAAACAAATACGAACCCGAGAAAATTCCGAAGGAATTTTCCAAATAGGCACTTGCCAAAGCAATTAATTATACATGGTGTTAGCAAACGTTTTTTAATTCAGTTCGTAATTATTAATTATTTCTTTCAATTCACTTTCTGGTAATAGAAACTTTCTTTCTAAATGTCCGAACCCAAAACTATTGGATTGAACAAAAACAGGCAAAAATTCATTTTCGATTTTAAGGACTAAACCAACATCAATTATGTTTGAAAATTTAGGACGTGCCTTTTTGGATTCAGATGAATTAGGTCGACAAGTTATTACACTGTGATAGCTACTTGATGTTCCTCCAAGAATTTTTTCAATTTCAGATTGTTTAACGTTACTTATTTTACTCATAAAACGATTCCATTTAGAGTCTAATTTCTTTACTTTTTTTGGTTCGGATATTGAATCTGTAAAATATAGAAATGTTCTCACAGTTTTTATTTCAATTATAAGCTTGTTTTCACAAATTAGCTTTGCATTTTCTGAAGGTTTATAAGACTTCTTAATTTTACGAATTTTTGCAGTCATTGCTTCGTCAAATTTGTTTTGAGAATCAGCAATTTCAGGTACAGATTCTAACTCGATATAAAAATCATCAAATTCAAAAACGACTGTCACAAATTCGTACCAAATCCGTTTTGGTTGTGAGTTTTTTAATTTCTCAATTATGTTTTTTTCTATGTCGTTAAATAGGTATTTCAATTTTTTTTCAAATGTTTGCTAACGTTTATGTATAAGAATAGTTGCGGGTTTGTATGCGAGGAATTTCCGAAGGAAATTCAGACGTTACAAACACGCAACGACCTTTGATTAAGCACTAAACCGCAATTATTTTTATACGGTGTTAGGTGCAGTTTTTATTTTTTTTAGTCCTATCCATTCGTGTTCAATATCTTTCATTAATAATGCATTATCAAATTTGACAGAACCTTTCGGAAAAATACTTTCATTCTCAAAAAAGCTTGATTTTACATTTTCAACTTCCAAAAGTGATACTTTCCAATTAGATGCTTTTAATTCAAGTCCGTCAAAGTCATTTTTGTCAGGCGAATATCCAATAGAACCATTTTCAAAGAATTCAGAAACGCATTCTAAATTTTCAAATACACTTTCGGTATTCCAAGAGTTTGTTTCTTTTGCTTTTATTGATAATGAAGTTTTGTCATCGCTGATAAAACCGACTTCGTAGTTTCCATCTTTTTCATTTACTTTAAAATTTGCTAAATGATGAATTCCAGGAAATATAGTTCCGCCAGCTAAAGAATTTAATTTTGAAGAAGTATCTCTTCTTGGAATATAAACTCCTTCTTTTAACTTTCCGTTTTCAGTCCATTCAACTGCAATTCTATGAGCTCCATTTTCAGAAGAAATTCCGATTTGTTTCGGCAAACCTTTCGGTCTGATTTCTTTTAATCTTATCAAACAGATTCCCGCAATTCCTTTTCCGTTTACTAATTTAGGTTTGAAAGGTTTTGGTAAATAATTTTCCAAGACTTCTTTATCAATTTGGTAATTGATTAAAATTCGTCTGTCTATTATTCCTTTTATTTTCGGTATTTTCATTTGAGTGAGCAAATTGCACCTAATGGTAGGTGGTATGAATAGTGGCCTTCTCCATAAACTTGCTTTTTAGGCCATTATTTATACCACGTGTTGTCTGC
>NZ_JABFDI010000035.1:0-3218 GCF_013403915.1 Winogradskyella pacifica | reverse complement strand
TATAAAGTAATAGTGTTTAATTACAGCTTACGAGCTTTGTAATTAGGCACAAAGTTTAGTTTAAATTTTCGGATTTAATCTAAATAGTAACTCATTAAAAAGACAAAAGTACACAATAAGCTAAATAAGAGCGTATGGGGAATGCCTAGGCTCTCAGAGGCGATGAAGGACGTGATAAGCTGCGAAAAGCTACGGGGATTGGCACATACAAATTGATCCGTAGATATCCGAATGGGGCAACCCACTATATTGAAGATATAGTACACCGTAAGGTGAGCAAACCCGGAGAACTGAAACATCTAAGTACCCGGAGGAGAAGAAAACAAAAGTGATTCCGATAGTAGCGGCGAGCGAAATTGGATTAGCCCAAACCAGTATTGTTACGGCAATGCTGGGGTTGTAGGACCACGATATTAGAAGCAGGATGAATTAGAATTGTTTGGAAAGACAAGCCGTAGACGGTGATAGCCCGGTATAAGTAAAGAATGTGGATATAGTGGTATCCTGAGTAGTGCGGGGCACGTGAAACCCTGTGTGAATCAGTCGGGACCATCCGATAAGGCTAAATACTCCTGAGAGACCGATAGTGAACTAGTACCGTGAGGGAAAGGTGAAAAGAACCCTGAATAAGGGAGTGAAATAGAACCTGAAACCATACGCTTACAAGCGGTCGGAGCAGACTTGATCTGTGACGGCGTGCCTTTTGCATAATGAGCCTACGAGTTACCGTTGCTAGCAAGGTTAAGTGATTAAGTCACGGATCCGTAGCGAAAGCGAGTCTGAATAGGGCGCTTTAGTTAGTAGTGGTAGACGCGAAACCGTGTGATCTACCCATGGGCAGGGTGAAGCTGTGGTAACACACAGTGGAGGCCCGAACCGGTTGACGTTGAAAAGTCTTCGGATGACCTGTGGGTAGGGGTGAAAGGCCAATCAAACTCGGAAATAGCTCGTACTCCCCGAAATGCATTTAGGTGCAGCGTTGATTTATAGTTTTATAGAGGTAGAGCTACTGATTGGATGCGGGGGCTTCACCGCCTACCAATTCCTGACAAACTCCGAATGCTATAAAATGTTAATCAGCAGTGAGGGCATGGGTGCTAAGGTCCATGTCCGAGAGGGAAAGAACCCAGACCATCAGCTAAGGTCCCCAAATATATGTTAAGTTGAATAAACGAGGTTGAACTGCTTAGACAGCTAGGATGTTGGCTTGGAAGCAGCCATTCATTTAAAGAGTGCGTAACAGCTCACTAGTCGAGCGGTTCGGCATGGATAATAATCGGGCATAAACATATTACCGAAGCTATGGACTTATTAATAAGTGGTAGGGGAGCATTGTAGTGTCGTCGAAGGTGTTCTGTGAGGGATGCTGGAGAAGCTACAAAAGAAAATGTAGGCATAAGTAACGATAATGCGGGCGAGAAACCCGCACACCGAAAGACTAAGGTTTCCTCAGCTATGCTAATCAGCTGAGGGTTAGTCGGGACCTAACGCGAACCCGAAAGGGGTAGTGGATGGACAACAGGTTAATATTCCTGTACCTGCTCACACTAAAAGTGACGGAGGCGAAAAGTTAGTGCGTACTGACGGAATAGTACGTTGAAGCGAGTGGTAACACCGCGATAGTACACTGAGACTCCGGTCAAGGTGATAATCTAGCAAATCGACTTCCAAGAAAAGCGAGTGAAGCAGCCCGTACCCTAAACCGACACAGGTAGTTGGGATGAGAATTCTAAGGTGCTCGAGAGATTCATGGCTAAGGAACTAGGCAAAATCGACGCGTAACTTCGGGAGAAGCGTCGCCTTCCTTCGGGAAGGCCGCAGTGAAAAAGTCCAGGCGACTGTTTATCAAAAACACAGGGCTCTGCTAAATCGAAAGATGATGTATAGGGCCTGACACCTGCCCGGTGCTGGAAGGTTAAGTGGAGGGTTTAGAAGTTTACTTCGAAGATCTCAAATGAAGCCCCAGTAAACGGCGGCCGTAACTATAACGGTCCTAAGGTAGCGAAATTCCTTGTCGGGTAAGTTCCGACCTGCACGAATGGTGTAACGATCTGGACACTGTCTCAGCCATGAGCTCGGTGAAATTGTAGTATCGGTGAAGATGCCGATTACCCGCAGTGGGACGAAAAGACCCCGTGAACCTTTACTATAGCTTAGTATTGGCTTTGGATAAGTAATGTGTAGGATAGGTGGGAGACTTTGAAGTGGCGTCGCTAGGCGTTGTGGAGTCATTGTTGAAATACCACCCTTTGCTTATCTAGAGTCTAACCTCTAACCAGGGACAGTGCTTGGTGGGTAGTTTGACTGGGGTGGTCGCCTCCAAAAGAGTAACGGAGGCTTCTAAAGGTTCCCTCAGCACGCTTGGTAACCGTGCGTAGAGTGCAATGGCATAAGGGAGCTTGACTGAGAGACATACAGGTCGATCAGGTACGAAAGTAGAGCATAGTGATCCGGTGGTTCCGTATGGAAGGGCCATCGCTCAAAGGATAAAAGGTACTCCGGGGATAACAGGCTGATCTCCCCCAAGAGCTCATATCGACGGGGGGGTTTGGCACCTCGATGTCGGCTCGTCACATCCTGGGGCTGGAGAAGGTCCCAAGGGTTGGGCTGTTCGCCCATTAAAGTGGCACGCGAGCTGGGTTCAGAACGTCGTGAGACAGTTCGGTCTCTATCTACTGTGGGCGTTAGAAATTTGAGTGGATCTGACTCTAGTACGAGAGGACCGAGTTGGACGAACCTCTGGTGTACCTGTTGTTCCGCCAGGAGCATTGCAGGGTAGCTACGTTCGGAAGGGATAAGCGCTGAAAGCATATAAGCGCGAAACCCACCACAAGATGAGATTTCTTTTAAGGGTCGTGGAAGATGACCACGTTGATAGGCTATAGGTGTAAAGGCAGTAATGTCATAGCCAAGTAGTACTAATAACCCATAGGCTTATTGTTACTTCGACTTCGCTCAGACGACCAGCAATGGTTAATGAGCGAGTCTGTTTTTTTATTAAAGTATACGTTACGATACATATCATGTGATTTTTTCAATATGTCAACAATATTAGTGTTGATTATTTATAACAACCCAAGTTCTGACCAAAATCAGAATAAAAACTTAAGGTGGTTATAGCGACGGGGCTCACCTCTAACCATTCCGAACAGAGTAGTTAAGCCCGTTTGCGCCGATGGTACTGCTTTACTGTGGAAGAGTAGGTCACCGCCTTTTTT
>NZ_JABFDI010000034.1 GCF_013403915.1 Winogradskyella pacifica | reverse complement strand
ATAAAGCAAACAACTCCTTAAAGTTCTCCATACAACCCAGAAAAAAGTGTCCGATCCGTATCGGTAATTGCAGACAACGTGATTGTGTATGATTAGTAAGGGTTAAGTATAAGCTAACCATTCACAAAATCGATTAGATAGTAAATAAATATTAAGTTTAACAAAACACTGAACCCTTATTAATTATACACGGTGTTGTGTTTAGTACTTATGGCAATTTCTGTTGATTCAAATATTTACGATTCTAATTTAACTGAATATGGGAAATATTTAAAATCACTAAATATTCCTATTTGTACAATTCCTATTTGCGTTTTAGAATACAATTCTAAATCTTTAAAAAATACTCTTCTTTAATAAAATCCATTTTCAACTCTTCGCATTTTAATAAAAACCTAGTTCCGAAAATTAAAGGATAATTAAATTCATAAGGTAATTCTTTAAAATCTTCTTTAAAATCACAATCTATTCCGTTTATTTTAAAATTTAATTCATAAACGTTTGTTTCAGAATGACCGCTTTCAACAATATATCTTCCATAATCTTTTCTTATTGATTTTAATCCTAATATTTTTGCGAAATTAGGTGTAATATGCGTATTGTTCGCACCTGTATCAAAAATAGCATCAATTCCATTTTCGTAATAACTAAGTTCTTTAGGGAGTTCAATTCCTTTTATTTTTACTTTTAAAAAAGGTATTCCAGTTATTAATTTACCTTTTAGATTTTGCTTTAAATTATATTTATCCTTCATATTTTCCTTGTCTTTTCCATTGGGCAGTTTGGGTATTAAACACAACGTGTTACGTGTATGATTAGTTGCGATTGATTATTAAATTGCTTTCAAAATTAAGAATACACAAGGTAAAGAATCCATAATTAAGGTGTTGCAAAGAGTAGCAATTAATTATACACGGTGTTGTGTGTTCGTTTTTTATTATATGCCAAACAATTCAGAAACAAATGAAGTTAAAGAAATTGAATTAAATATTTTGAGATTGCTAAAAGGTCAAACTTACGGCTCTGCTAAAATGATTTTAAATTTCGCTTTGGAATCTTTAGAATACAATTCTATTGTTCAGAAAGAAATTCCTTAATTTCATCAACGGTGTAATGAACAGATAAAGTATTTTTAGAGGTTAATCCTATAAAAGAATGTCCTTTTTTATTTGGATTTATTTTTATGGTTTATATATGTTCTTTGACTACTGTAATTTGTTTTCCGTTACTAAGTGTTAATTCTATTGTTTTCATATTTTATTAAAAATTTATTCGTTCCGCAATATTCTTTTATGCGTAAAGAGAATTATGTCAGATTTAATTAATTGGTCAAAAGCAAATAAAGAACTTGATAATCAAGATGCTGAATTTAAAGATATTTTAGAAAAATTAGTTCCGCTAACAACAAGATTTCAAGAGATTACTGGTTGGAAAATAACGATTGATAAAGGTCATCCCCAAAAGGCGAGTTGATTCCGTATTCATATTTTTTCATGTGATATTTTTTTAGGAATTTCCAATGTTCTTTTTCTGTCATAGTTAAGTCGTTTTTGTCAGTAAGATATAGGTCGACAACGTTATTGATTTCGTTTATAAAATCCTTGTTTTCATTTGCGTATTTGCTCCGAGAAACAAAATCGATTACAGGGTCTCCTGTGTTAAAACCAGGAACTTTTGAATTATAAATTTCAACTATGTGCTTCAGTTTTAAGTCTAATTCTTTTAATGTCATATATTTTAGTTTAAATGATTAACGTGTCTTAAATGACACACAACGTTGATGTATATGGTTTGTTGCGTGGTAAAGTAACAAATTTAGCAAGTACAAAACGGCTAAAAAATCCGCAAGGATTTTCGTAAGCAAGCTCTAACTAGCAATAAATTATATACGGTGTTACCACACGTTTTTTATTTCACGTTCCAAAGGTCAGTCGCACGCAACAGTTTCGCTTTGCTTTGGTCAGATTATTATTAATTCGGTTTATTTAGTCCACCGTTTTAAGCGACTAATTTAATTTTAAAAATCAAACATTATGGAAAAAAATCAAACATTTGCAGTATCAAAATTATCATCTAATGTTAATTGTGAAAACGAAATCCGTTGTCATTATGTCGAAGTCAGATTAGATTTAACTGAGGAATCAATAAACGACTTTTCTAAATGGTACAAGTCAACCGTTTTAAAAATAAAAAATTAGCGTTCTTTTTCCATTAAAATCCTCACGTGTTGTTCATCTAAGTGATTATAATAATGAATATTTATTACTTTAAATCCATATTCCGCTTTTCTATTAATCCAATTTTCGGTTTCTTGGGTTTCGGTAATTTTAAAGTCAAAAAAGTTGTATTCGTATTTCATAGTTTCTGGTTTTGTTCAAATGTGTGGTAACGGTTTTGTGTATGGTTAGTTGCGTGTTTAAGCAACTAATTTAGTAAACAAAAACGAACGCGAGAAAATTCCGAAGGAATTTTCCAAATAAGCACTTGCCAAAGCAATTAATTATACACGGTGTTGGCAACAGGCTTTTCTTTTAGATTATTGATTTCAGTTATTAATTCCGCTTTTTGGTTTTCGGTCAAATCATTAAACAATTTGACTTTCTTTCCTTTGTAATTAAATATAATTTCTCCCATTATATGGCTAAAAAGTAATTTTCTATTCAATGCGATATTCCGTAATGTTTTGTCATAAGTTGATAATGAGTTTTCTTGGATTTCATTCCGAACGTTTTCCACGTGTTCCAATTCAAAGGTTTGTTTTTTAGTTAGAAAAGTTCCTTTTTTTGTTAAAGTCATTTTTCCATTTTCAATCCGTAACTCTTGTCGTCCATTAATCAGCCACAAAAATTGTCGTAATCCGATAGTCGCAACAATTGGATGAACAACAAAAAAAACAATTATAAATCCCGTTGTAATTTTAGTTCCGTTTGTATACCACTCTATAAATCCAGAAAAAAATAGTAAACAAGAAAACAATGTAAATCCTAGAGCAAGAAATGTGTTTTTCGAGTTATTCGATGCGTACAAGCTATTGCTTTTTGGTAAGCATACAAACTTTTTCCTATTCAGACCAAAGGTGAAAATTCGGCTGTATTGGTATTGAAAATTTAATGCTTTATCCTTAATGTTCATTGGTTTGTTTAGCTTGTTGCCAACGGTTTTGTATATGATACGTTGCGTTTGTTAGCACGAAAGTTAGCAAATAAAAACCAGATATAAAATCCGCGAGGATTTTCGTAAGTAGGCTAGCACTAGCAATGGATTATATACAGTGTTGGCAACTGGCTTTCTTTTTTTGTTCCGATTTTTATTTTATTCGTTCATTTCAATTATTAATTTTTCCCCGTAATTCAGGTTTTTAAAGAAACTCAATTGTCTCTCAAATATATATCCGTTTTGCGTGAATTCCATAATTTGATTTTCGGTCTCGATTTTTAATTTCATTTCGTCGATTGAATATTCTCCGAGTACAATTCTAAAATATCTTGCAATTAGATTAGAAACTCCTAATTTCAACATAATCCACATTGGTGATAAAGTCAGAGGTTCAACACTTTCTTTTCCACGTATTAATTTTATGTATTCGATTTCCGATTCTTTTATTGTTAACGCACTTGTTTTATTAGACAAGTTTGACCTTAAAAGAATTCCATCTGAATATTTTTCAAAACTACATTTAGAGTTTTCTTTTATAAATTCCGTCGAATTATTTTTTGCTTTAAAAGACTTTAGATAAAATGATGAACTTCCAATTGCTTTCGGTTTTTTCCAATCGATTTTTGTCGGTTTTCCAATATTTTTTTCGATTGTTCTTGAGTTCATTTTTTCTCGTTGAGTTCGTTTTTTCAGCTTGTTGCCAACGGTCTAGTGTATGATTTCGTTGCGTGTTTAAGTACTAAAGTTAGCAAATAAAAACCGAATAGAAAGTCCGCGAGGACTTTCGTAAGTAGGCTCTAACTAGCAATGAATTATACACATTGTTGGCAGTAGTGTTTTTATTCTTTTCCATATAAATTTGTCAACGTTCCATTTAAACTAAACGGAATTACAGACGTATGAGATTCATTTCTGTATATTTTCCAATTCATTTCTATATTTTCGTAGTTACTTTTTTTGAGATATAAACTAAACTTAATCATATTAGACACCATCATTGGGCTTTCATTTTCTCCGGTTGAAATAAATACTTTGGTTGGTTCAATATTCCAAGTTTTATTATTTGTAAATTTATCAATAGCTGGCTCTAAAAATATTTCTTCGTTAAGTTGAAATGAAGGACTGTTTATTCCAAATCGAGTAAAGTAATTGTCGGAATTCAAAAAGCAGTATGCTGTAAATAAACCACCAAGAGAATGTCCTGAAATTCCTCTGTCAGAATTAGTTTTATAGTGTTGCTCAATAAATGGGACAATTTCCTTTTTTAAGCATTCTAAAAACTTAACTGCTCCACCAGTTTTGATAGTTCTTTTTTCTACATCAAACTTTTTTTCAATTCTTTTGTCAGTTATTGTATCACGATATGCTGTATAGTCATTAAATCTATTAATTTTAGATTTCATTCCATTTACCTTATGACTGATTCCAACGAGAATCACATCTTCGATTTTCTCAAAATCTATGTAAGATGATTCGAAATATCCAAATGTGCTTTTGCCATCCAAAACATAAAGCACAGGATATGTTATACTGTCCTGAATTGAATAATTCTTTGGAAAAGACATATGAATTAAATAATCTTTATTTGTAATTTCAGATTTAATGATATGGTCTGGTTTAAAAAAATCTCGTCCTTTTGGGTCTAATTTTTGGCTAAATAAAGGGTTGCAAAAAATCAAAAATGAAAATGTTATAAATAATAGATTAGGTTGTTTCAAAGAATTCATTTGTTTAATTCAGAGTTCGTTGCTCGCATTACTGCCAACGTGTTTGTATATGGTTTGTTGCGTGTTTAAGCAACTAATTTAGTAAATATTTACCGACCAAGAAAGTCCGCTAGGACTTTCGTAAGTAGGCGAGAAGCAAGCAATAAATTATATACGTTGTTGTAGCACGTTTTTTATCGTTTTATTTTTATAATTCCATTCGGATTCCTCTTTGTAAGTTCCGAAATTAGTTTAGTTTCTCCTCCAATAGTTGAAAAAGCTAAATCATAGTCAGTATTTACAACCCAATTTTTATCTTTTGGGTAAATCAAACTTGGTGTTAATCTTAAATTTTCTTTTTCAAATAGTTTCGGAAGTGTGCTTATTTTTCCACTATAAACCAAATCCTTTTTCCAGCTTTTCGTAGCAAGAAAAGTATAAAAGAGTTCAATTTCTTGATTTCCATATATTTCGTTTACAACTTCTACTAAACTTATTAAGTGTTCCTTATCCATTAATCCTTCTCCAGGATATAATTCATTGTTTAATTGCTTATCGTAAGGATGAGTATGTTCAATACTTTCCATAATTGCTTTGTTTAAATCAAATTCTCGTTTTTTTCGCTCGTGAAAATCTATCCAAGTAACACGAGAGAAATCGTCTTCAGGATATTCTTCGTTAGATAATTTTCTAACTATAATTTTTTCTTTTGGAATTCTATTATTTATCCAAAACGAATGCAAAGCAATTGCATATTCTTGAAAATTATTTGGTAACGTCAGTCTCAAAAAGTATTCCGCTGGATTTTGTTTCCTCAATTCGATCTCAACATCGTTTTTATTCCCAACAATTGTTGCGTAAGGTTTAATCCATTCTTCTATGTCTTTTTCTATCAGTTCCAAGGTTTCTCTTAAATGTGCTACAATGGTAGGTGGTATGAATAGTGGCCTTCTCCATAAACTTGCTTTTTAGGCCATTATTTATACCACGTGTTGTCTGC
>NZ_JABFDI010000033.1 GCF_013403915.1 Winogradskyella pacifica | reverse complement strand
GCAGACAACACGTGGTATAAATAATGGCCTAAAAAGCAAGTTTATGGAGAAGGCCACTATTCATACCACCTACCATTGTACGCAAGCTGAAAAATAGAATGAATTGGGAATTTTAGATTGGATTAAGAAAAAAGAATTTAAGGCAGAATTTGAAAAAGTATTTTCTGACTTAAAGAGAATGGGAGAAATAAAACAGAGTGCAAAAAAGACTTATGAATTGCTTTCTGAACTGGACTTTGATACATCTGACTCTCAATCTGACTTATTAATTTCTGAGTTTAATAAAATTCAATACCAGTCGAATACTAACAGTTATTTCTACTTCTATTTTCCAATTGTAACTCATATTTTACATTACAAACCAAAATATGAGAAAGATATTTTAGGATATTTAATCGGACCGAATTTTGCGAATGGAGATACAGAAACAAGGGATTTGATTCCACTAATTAAAGGTGCAATGAAATTCAAATTATCAGAAAACAAAAGTTATCTGACTCAAGAAAGTCAAAATTGGATTCTAAATGAACTACCGAAAATGAAAAAAGAAGTTGAAAGAGAAGTTCAAAAGTGTTGGAAAGAACTAAACGAATGAAAGAAGTCAAAATTGAGGTTTATCACAAAGAAGAGAAAGTAACGACTACTCTTTATGTTGAGCAGTTAACTGAAAATAAATTTCGGATGACTGACAATGACTTTTGCAATCCTAAATTGACTTTAGGAACAGAATTCGAAACGAAAATTAACGAAGAAAACAAACACGAGATAACAAAAATATCAAAGGAATCGGAATACATTACACGTAGATTTGGATTAACACCAAACTATAAAGAATCTGACTATCGAATGCTTGGAGAGGAATTAACAAAAAGAGGTGGGTTTTGGCAAGTTGACCTTGGTAGTATTGCGACTGTCAATATTCCAAAGGGTTTTGAATTTGACATTGACCAAGTGATAAAAGACTTGGACTTGAAATTAGTAGAAATAACGGATTAAAAGCCAGCGTACAACACCGTGTATAATTAATTGCTTCATTGAGCTTACTTGCGAATATTCCTGCGGAATATTCACGGGTTCGTAAAAGTTTACTAAATTAGTTGCTTAACCACGCAACTAACCATACACAATCACGTTGTGCATAATGTAAACCAAACGTAAAACCGACCGAATTGAATAAAATACCAAAGAATTTAAAATATCTGATTTTCGGTATTAGTCTACTGACTTTTATTGGACTTTATTCAGGTTTTGGAATTCGACTTATGATTGGGATTTCAAATAAGTTACTACCAATAACAAATTATTTTTTTGCGTTCTCAAGCACTCGTTTTGACTATCTGATTTTGTCAACGATTACCATATTCGGAATGCTATACAACTCAACAAGAACTGATTTTAAGTTAACCGAACTAATAATGGATATTGTAACCATTTTATTTTCTGTAATCATAATGTTTGGAATCGGACTCTTGATTTTAACATTCATTGGAAAACCTGAAAATCCTTTAATGCCTCAATATATAGTAACTGAACCCTTTGAATTGTACACTACAATATTTATTGGATTGGGAATTGGAATTCCGTTTTTGATTATAAAACTGATTAAAAATAAAAAACACTATGCACAACACAGTATATAAAAAATTGCTATTTTGTGCTTAATCAAAGGTCGTTGCACGTTTGCTACGTCTGAATTTCCTTCGGAAATTCTTCGCACGCAAACCCGCAACTTTCCATATACTAAACCGTTGTAAGTAATGCGAAAATCGAGCTAAAATTGAACTTTTGAACTAAAAAAACCAACGCTATTTAGCACATTTATTTTTTGCCAACGCAAAAGCCAACACAAAAAAATAAAAGAGCTAAATTACCAGCCACACAAACCAAGTATTGAATGAAACACATTGAAAAAGCCGAAAGTAAACATCTTGACAAAATAATATCTGACATACGAGATGGAAAGTATGTAATTCCAGACTTCCAAAGAGAATTTGAATGGAATCCTTGGGACGTAAATGGATTGATTGCTTCAATCTTTATGGATTACTACATTGGAACTTTACTACTTTGGAAAGCAAGTGAAAAAAATGTAAAAGTGCTAAGTTGTGAGGGAATAAAAGGCTTTAATGGAACTTTAAAACCTGAGCATATTGTTTTGGACGGACAACAAAGACTGACTGCAATGTATTTTGCTTTTTTCAATCCTGACATAGTTTATCCAAAAAGAAAAAGTAGATGCTACTTTTTTATGAATATCAAATTTTTAGTAGAAGAAAACTACGAAGAGGCTTTCTACTATAAATGGGAAGGAAAATGGTATAATGACTTTCTGGAATCACCTGAACAACAATATGAACACAATGTCTTTCCATTACAAGTAATCGGAAAAGGAACTTGGGAAATGATGGATTGGCTAAAAGGTTATGAGAATTATTGGAAAACTCAACAAGAATTAAATACTACAACAGACACTTCCGAATTGAATGAAGATGAAAAGCAATCTCACAAAAATCGAACTTTGCTTATTAAAGAATCCCTTGGTTTTGTACCTGAAATCACAAAAGTACTTAGAGAATTATTAAGTGATTACAACCTAAGTTACATCGAGCTTGATAGAGAAATTTCAGTAGCAAAAGTTTGTGATATTTTTACTCACATAAATAGCAAAGGAGTTGCGTTAAACATCTTTGACCTATTAAATGCAATCTTACGACCTTACGACATTTATCTAAAAGATATGTGGCGAAATGTATCAGAGGAACTTTCATATACTGACCAAGACAAAATGAAAATCTATGTCTTTCAAGTAATGTCAATTTTAGAACAAACATATTGCTCATCAAAATATCTTTATTACTTGGTGCCAGATACAGTAAAAACAACCAAAGAAAATGGCTCAAAAAAGAAAGTAGTTTTAATTAAATCTAAAGAAGAGTTTGAGACAAAATGGAATTCTGCGGTTGAGGCTCTGAAGAAAACAATTTATACTCTAAAGAATCCAAGAGATTTTGGAGCAATTAATTCAACTTTTGTTCCTTATCCTTCAATAATTCCAGCTTTTACTGCAATCAAAAAACACGTTGAGCAAAAAGGGTATAAAAATATTCTTGATGTAAATGCAAAAATTAAAAAATGGTATTGGTCTTCTATATTCACTTTAAACTATTCAAGTTCAGTAGAAAGCACATCTGCAAAAGACTTTATCGATATGAAAAAGTGGTTTGATGATGATACACAAGAACCTGAGAACTATATCAAATTCATTCAAGACTTAGAAAACCAAAGTTTTCAAAAGCAAAACTCAAAAGGAAGTGCCATATACAATGCTATTTTTAATATTTTAATACTTAATGAGGCAAGAGATTGGTATACTTCTGAACTTCCTGAATATGAAACTTTAGATGACCATCATATTGTGCCACATTCTTGGGGAAAGAAAAACATAGGCAATGATATAAATTCAATACTCAACAAAACACCTTTATCACCTACTACAAATAGACACATTATAAATAGCAGATTACCAAATGAATATTTGGCAGAAATGTTAGAAAATAATGGCTCTGAGAAATTTTACAAGATTTTAGAATCGCATTTAATTTCTAAAAAATCGGCAGATATTTTAATGCGTAAACCATTTACTAAAGAAGACTATTACGAATTTATTGCAGAGAGAGAAAAATCAGTTAAGTCTTATATAAAGTCAAGTATAATTGACGATTTTAGAGAATTACCAATCGAATTAAGAGTTATTAATGACCAAATAGAGGAATTGGAATTAAAAATTCGTGATGTAATTGCATCCAAAATCAATGGACAATACAAAGAATTTATTGCTGGACACGTACAAGACAAAGTTTCAAGACGTATTGAGAATACACTTAAAAAGAATCCAAGTTTGAGCCTTGAACATTTCAGCTCGACTCGAAAAAAATTAGACTATTTTGATTTACAAGAATATTGTGATGTTATAACAGCAAAACAGACTTGGGAATTTTTTGAGCCAATGTTTAAAAACAAATCGCAAGTAATGGAGAAGTTTAGCAAACTCGGAGAATTGCGGAATGGAATTAGACATAGTAGAGAAGTTGGCGAAGTAGCTTTACTTGAGGGAAAAGCATCAATAATATGGTTTAATAGTTTGATATAAAGCCAACGCTCAAAGCCATACACATTCGCAATTCGCTACAGCCAACGCTACGCCAAAAATTGCAAAAGAGTATGTCTTGCCAACGCTCACATTTGAACTAAATAACAAACATCGGAAAACCAAGCAGAACGTGAAAGCACTACTTACAACAACGTGTATAAAACATAGCTATTATAGGCTTTCCGAGAGGTTTTTATATATTTACAAAGTACGCCAAATTTTTTATTTGGTTATATTTAAAAAGGAAAATTAAACATAAAAATAAAAAATTCGGCTCGTGCTAAATCCGAAAAGTTAGCGTTTATTTAGACGCTACGTTTCATACACAAGACCGTTGTGTGTAATTTAAGAAAATCAGTAATAAACTATGAATTTTAAGTCTTTATTAGATATTGATGAAAACATTAATTTGGTGGTTGAACCAAAAAAAGGAATAATGCTTCACGCAAATGACTTGTTTAAAATTATTTTTGGATTATTTTTTCTGACTATTGCTTTTTTAATTGGACTTACTGCTCATATAGGTTTTCTGATTGTTGGAATTATAGGTTTATCTTTTATGTTATATGCTATTTATGTTAGATATAACAATACAAATGGAATGGAATACATAATTAGTAACAAACGAATACTTTTCATAAAAAACGGAATAATTAAAAAACAGAAAAATATAAATGACATTGACGAAGTCACTTATGAAAATTCTGGAAACGACAAAGGTTATATAATTTTAGGAAAAGTTGAACCTCTATTTGCAGGACGAGGAGTTAGTTTTAGCGAAGACGAATATGTTTTAGATAATTTGACTAATTATAAACAAGTATCAGACTTAATAAAGAATCTGAAAAAAGCGGAAAACAAAAAAACTACACACAACACCGTATAAAAATAATTGCGGTTTTAGTGCTAAATCAAAGGTCGTTGCGTGTTTGTAACGTCTGATTTTCCTTCGGAAAATCCTCGCATACAAACCCGCAACTATTCTTATACATAAACGTTGTAACACATTTGACCAAATCAAGAAACATTGAGTAAATTAAGAGAATTAATAGACAAAATCACGGAATTCGGAATTAATCCAAAAGTGAAACTGAATGACAAAACTGATATCCTAAAAAAACTATTAGTTGGAATTTACTCGGAATATCTGAATGTAGAATTTGAATTAGACGAAACGGATTATGATGAAGCACCTGATTTTAATTATGATGAGATAAGAGAAAATGTCCAATCTAATTTTACAGATTTAGATTGGTATAGTACTGTTTTGGATTTAAACAAAATGGAACCGTATGTGGAAATAGGAATTGGAGACTCTTTAGACGATCTAACTGATATAATAAAAGACTTATTAGTTGTTAAATGGAAAATGGACAATACAAGTGAAATGGATGCTCTTTGGGAATTCAATTTTTCTATGAAAACTCACTCGGAACAGCATCTGATTGACCTTTTGAAGTATCTTAATGAAAAAGATTATGACTGATGCATAAAAAGAATTTAAAAATTGTGAGACTTTACATTATTAGTTTAATCTGTATTGTCTGCTATTTTTTATTAGAGAATTCTACCCTCATATCTGAACTCGTTGAATTAAATGAAAAGGGGCGTTATAGTGGATTCCCGACCTTTTTTATAACAGGATTATTCAAATACGGATTGTTAGTAGTCGGTATAGGAATTATTATAATTCTGACTTTTTTATTAATTAGAGAAAGAACAAAAAAATAATTGAATAAATAAAAACGTGTTACAACACCGTGTATAATTAATTGCTTTATTGAGCTTACTTGCGAATATTCCTGCGGAATATTCACGGGTTCGTAAATGTTTGCTAACTTAGTTGCTAAACCACGCAACTAACCATACACAAGACCGTTGTAAGTAATGCCGAAAAAACCCAGAAACCAAGTGAATAAAACGATATTTGAAATTACCAAAATGGATTGTCCTTCAGAGGAAAATCTTATC
>NZ_JABFDI010000032.1 GCF_013403915.1 Winogradskyella pacifica | reverse complement strand
CACTGTAACGTCTAATTACTTTGTCATTTTTATACATAATTGTTTGAAATTATGTAGCCTTTTTTCAGTACAAGTCATAATTGTAGGTAACGTTGTTGTGTATGGTTAGTTGCGTGGTTAAGCAACTAATTTAGTAAACAAATACGAACCAGAGAAAATTCCGCAGGAATTTTCCAAATAAGCACTTGCCAAAGCAATTAATTATACACGGTGTTGTGCAACGTATTTTTTATTTAAAAGTCAATTATATTCAGATCTTCAATTCCGGTTTCATCTACTGTTATTATAAGATTTAGTCGATTTAGGGTTATATGATTGTCCATAATTTCAGACAAGAAGTTCCAACTTTTAGCATCAGGTACAAAAAATGAGTTAGGCAAACTCAAATCAGTTTTTGATTCGGAATAATATATAATAGTTTCAAATCCGTTTATATTCAATTTTTCAGTTTTAAATTTAGTCGATTTTGATTTCAAACCATTTAATGAGACGTATGTTTTATAGTTTCCTTCGTTTAATTTCTCCGATTTAATATGCAATAAAACTTCTCCAGAGTATTTATACATATTTAAATAATCTTTTTCAATTATGTGTTTTGCTATTTTTTCCGCAAACCTTTTTTCAATATCATCGGAATCCGTTTTTTCACAACCAATAATTCCAAATAATAATATTATGAGGATTTTTATTTTATTCATTCTAAATGGTTTTCAGAGTTCGCTTGGATATGTTGCACAACGGTTTTGTATATGATTTGTTGCGTTATTTAAGCAAGTAAGTTAGCAAATAAAAACCAAAATAGAAAAACCGAGAGGTTTTTCGACAGTAGGTAAGAAGCAGCTATAAATTATATACATTGTTAGCTAAGGTTTTTTCTTTTTTGCGAACTACTCCTTTGTGTATTTCCGAACTATTTGTTTTTCCTGCGTTATTTTTTTCCTTACATATCAAAAAAAACTCCGAATTACTATTCCGTTCTTTTCCGCAAAGAGCATCAGTTTTGTTTTAGATCCTAATTTTCGTGATGTTAGAATCGGTTGATTTAAACAACTAATTTTAAATTTTTTTAACTGCGAATAGTTCAGCCGTACGTTTTGCCATTTCGCTTATCAGCCAAAAGTTGAGGATTGCTATTATTTTGAATTTAAGAACAGAAGTTGGGCAAGCCGAAATTCGCGCGTAACGATCCGAATGAGTGAAAAAAATTCAGCGCAATACTTTTTGAGATTCCGCTTTAAATTCCGGCGTAGTTTTGGTATGAAAATAAGTACAGAATTTTGTGATTGCCTTGAAATTGCAAGTTAGCACCAAAATCTTTGCTAACGGTCTTGTGTATGGTTAGTTGCGTGGTTAAGCAACTAAGTTAGCAAACTTTAACGAACCCGTGAATATTCCGAAGGAATATTCACAAGTAGAGAAGAATGAAGCAATTAATTATACACGGTGTTACCCAACGTTTTTTATCATTTGGTTTATCCTATTTTCCGCTTCTGTTTTTAAAATTCCGTTGTAATAATCTCGAACAAATGGATGCTCAAAATCTTCGTGAGGAAAAATTTCAGGTCTATCATTTCCGCTTTTTGTCATTACGTCGCAAGGAATTGAAGATGTATCTCCATATACAGGAATATTACTGCATAACCAACCAAAATATCCAGTTTCGTGATTCGGATTATTGTAATTTTCTTTATAGTCTAAATAACTATTTTCGCTTAATGATACCCAAAGTCCGTATTCCAACGTTTCGCAAGCGTCTTTTACTTTTTGAGTAAGTGTTACTCTAATAAAACGGTCAATTTGGTCTTCGTAATGAATTTCGCAAAAGTCCGATTCTAATTTTCCAATCTCTGTTTTTTCTTTATCAGACAGAAAATCGTAATTCGCTGGTGAATTAAAAGCCAAAGCAGGCCATTCCGAATGGACTTTTCCACATTGAGAACATTTAAATTCCGCTGTTTTATTTTTCTTTCTTTTCCAGAACATTTAATATTGTTTAAGCATCAAATTCCACGTAATGTATTAATCGGTTACATTTTTTTTCAATAGTAGGATATTGTGATGATATATCTTCCATAAATTCTTTAATGAGGAAAGACTCCATAAAATATTCAAAACCAGGACATTTTTTTTCGGTTACTTCATAAGTTTTCCATTCTAACTCTTCTTCAGTTAAATTCAGGATTGTAATTTCTGATTCGGAAAGAAACTGACCATCAATTCTTTTGACGTAAAGAACAGATTCTTCGTCAATTTTCTCTGTATTTTGCAAGAATTCTATGAGTTTCATTAAATGTTTGGTAACGCGTTTCCGTATATGAAAAGTAGCAGGTAAGAGTGCAGTTAATTTTCAGATTAAAATAAAGATAGCAGAAAAGAACGAAACAAATGTTTAGATCTCAACTGCTATTTTTTATATACATTGTTGTAGGCAGTATTTATCTTTTTTTTTAAACTTGAATACTGACTATTTAACTTTTTAAGTTATACATTAAAATGAAACCTCATAAACAATATAATAGATACTTTCAGCTTCTTGTTCAGCGATATCAATAATATATACTTTTCTGGCTTCTCCTAGAACTTTTAAAAAGCTACTAAACTTTGCTTCCTTAAAATCTTTATAAGTAATCGTGTTTTTTAAATTGATTTTTAATTTTTTTATTATTCTATTTTTTTTCTTATTATGTTGAAATTCAATACTACAGCATTCTCCTGAATTACTACGTATATTTTTTTCAAGCTTGCCTTCTTGGTCAATACCAAAAGTGTATAAGTAGCCTTTTTTTTCTTTTTTTGATAATTTGAAATACTTAAAATTAGTTTCTTCAAAACCATACTTTATCATTTCATTTTTTGAAGAATCAAATTTTAGAGTAATATCATATTCTTTTTCAAATTGCGCAAAGCAATAATTACTCAATAAGAGTAAAATAATTAATATTTTTTTCATGATATTATTAATTTTCCAAACAATCTCTTGTTCCTGCGTTTTTTAGTGTTGACTGAATACTATTGTATAAAATATACTCAATTCCACCATCAGCATTAGTAGTAGAAGCAAGATTATTATTTTGTGCCCAAGTCGTAAACTCATCTGTTTTTTCTAATCCTGCCCAACTCATATATTCGGAAGCTTTTTGTTTCCATTGGTTGTTTCCAAATTCTGATTCTAATAAGATTTTTATACCTAGTGGTTCATCATCCCAATTATGGTTATTTAATAATAAGTTTTCTAATTTAGCTCTATAAGTATTTACGTCAAAATTTGCAGTATTAAACAAAGCGTGTGTCCAATTTTCACCTCCTCCTGGATTATTTGCGTTATAAGCACAAATTAATGCAATCCACCTATCTTTTTCTGACAGAGAGTTTAAATTTACATTTGGTTGAATTGTACATTGAGTTGTGTCAAATTTTGGGTCACCATTAGGATAGTATGAAAGTATACCCAAATTATCTAAAGTGTTATACATATAAGCATGAATAACTTCGTGGCTTAACGCAACCATTTGAGACAAATTAGAAGTATTCTCTATTTGGGAATTAATTCTTATTGTATAGAAATCTAAACTATGATTTATACCCGATTGGTTATTAGCAGTATTAGCTTCATGCCCATAAGTGTAGCCCCAAACTCCATTAGGTAATGTGCCAATTTCAAAATTTAGCACTTCAAAATCATCAGTAGAAAAGGTAGTTAACATTTGTTTATAAAAGTTATTCATAGTGTCGTCCATTAATTTATCATGAACACATTCAGTTTCAGAACCTTCAAAACTTTGTCTTTTAATTATCCTATTTTCAAAATCTACTTCGCCATCATCTATCATAGCATTTACGACTTCTTTTGCAAATTTAGAATTTTCTTCACTACATCCATTCATATTAATATAGTTAGCAATTGCCGTACGTTGTACATCATCCAATAGCTGCGCTCTAGTGTAGGCAAGGCTACCATATCCAAAACATTCCCAAAGCACTCCATCAACGTTCATTATCTCTAATGGTTTTGTTACTGTACCAATACCGTCTGGATTTTGTGTGGTATTGTTGTTATTAGTATTACCAGAACCAGTTGAAGTATTTGTACCGTTAGGATTTCCGCTACCATCTCCGCCAGTAGTATTTCCATTTGTTGGATCATAACCCGAATCATAGCCAGAGTCAGAACCCGAATTGTTGCCAGAATTGTCATTACCTGCACTACCACTAGAGTTACTGCCACCACTATTACCATTATCAACAATATATTGTGGACAGTTAACAGGATTCCAGGTGTAACCAATAGTTTCTCCTGAAAGGTCAATTATAATTTTTACACAACCACCAGTAGCCGTATCATAATATATGCCTGTACTGCCTATTGGTACAATACCTGAATCACTTGAACTTGAAACTTCAGGAAGTGGTTGTACTGAAGTTTTATTTTCAATACCTACAGGTATAACTCCATCAATAACAGATTGCCTTTCAGTTTCAGTTAAATCATAGCTCATTATAGATGCTTTGTAAGTGCCATCCTTTTGTTTACTTAAAACTAAATTTTCAGTAAGTCCATTATTCTCAGGTCTTTTAATAGCAAAGGTGTAACTTTCGTAATCACCAGATGTAATATGATAAGCTTGCTCATTATCTACATAAAAGTCATATTTTTCCGAGTAAATCAACTTTCCTTGTAAGTTGGTATTGCCGTTTTGAGAAATTAAATCTTTACTATTTGGTAGAGTTTCTACTATAGTTTTTACACTTTTATTTTCTGATAGCTCTGATTTGCTAATTAGGTTAATTGTAAATTTTGGTTGTTCAGAAGAGTTTTCGCTAGTAACAGTGTCGTCTTTTTCGCATCCAAAAAATGCAAAAGTGAAGAATAACAAGTACAAAAATGGTTTCATTGGTTTTCTGTTCATAAGTTCCGTTGTTTAAATTTAGTAATTAATTTTCAAAGTGTTGGCAATATTGCCTACAACGGTCTCGTATATGATTTGTAGCGTTATTTAAGCAAGTAAGTTAGTAAATAATAACGGAAATAGAAAAACCGTGAGGTTTTCTGACAGTAGGCGAGAAGCAGCTATGAATTATATACATTGTTAGCTAACGTTTTTTCTTTTTTACGTACTACTCCTTTGTGTATTTCCGAATGATTTGTTTTTCAAACGTTGTTTCATTTTTTTACTTAAATGTCAAAAAAAATCTCTGAATTATTATTCCGTTCTTTTCAGCAAAGAGAATCAGTTTTGTTTTTCATCCTAATTTTCGTGACATCAGAATCGATTGATTTAAACAACTAATTTCAATTTTTTTAAACTGCTAACAGTTCAGCCGTACGTTTTGACATTCCGCTTATCAGCCAAAAGTTGAGGATTGCAATATTTTCGAATTAATAAACAAAAGTTGGGCAAGCCAAATTTCGTGCGTAAAGTTCCGCAAGAGTAAGAAATTCCAGCTTAATATTTTTTTAACGTTCAGCTTTGAAATCCTGCGTAGTTTTCGGAAGCAAATAAGCAAAGAACTTCGTGAAAGCCTTGAAATTGTTGATTTGCAGCAAAATGTTTGCTAACGTGTTTGTATATGGTTTGTTGCGTGGTTTAGCACATAATTTAGCAAATAAAAACCGAATAGAAAATCCGCGAGGATTTTCGTAAGTAGGCTAGAACTAGCAATAAATTATATACGGTGTTGTGTGGCGTTTTTTAAATCATTTTTCAGTCCCAAGTTAGCTAAAATTAATCTTATAGCTATTTTTCTCAAACAGTAAATTTGAGATTTCAAATCCTTTTCCTTTATCGAGTTCACACTTCCGTGAGTTAGTTTGTCACGAGTCTTTTTTAATTTCCCGAAAGAATATCCAAAATCCGTTGGATTGATGTTGTTCAAATTTAAAGTTTCTTCCAATGGACTTTTTAATGGTTTTATTTCGATTTTATTAATTAATCCGTTCCATTTGTCTTTAAGTAATTCACTGTCTTCGCTATTTTCTAAAGCTTGAGAAATTAACTCTAATGCTTTATTGAAATTATCTTCTTTTGATGCCTTAAAATCAAATTTTTCAATTTCTTGTTTAATATTAAAAATCTCAATTATATTAAAAAGCAATAAAAAAGATGCGTTTAAATCAACTTCTCTGGAATGTAAATAATTATCTATCGCTTTATTAAATTTTTGTTCATTTTTTAGGTAGTTAGAGAACCAATCTGTTTTGAGTATTTTTTGAATGTTATAATTTTCTTCTAAATGATAGAAGATTACAGCAAAATCAGAAACGAATGTTTTGTTGTTTGGCGATGTGTCTCTAAAGACAAAAATTTGTTCCTCCGTTCTGTAAGTCAGTTTTTCACAAATAATGCGAATTCCAAAACAAAATGATAAAAAGTTGCAGATTATTTGAATTGTCCTTTTTGCTTTTTCAAAATCAGCGTTATCAAATTTATAGTTGATAGAAGGTATTTTCTTAACTGTAAATTCTTCACTGCCTCGTGTTTCGTTATTTGTGAATTCCAGTTCAGGTCTAAAGGTAAGAGGTTTTGCTTCGTAGTATTCAGACATTCCATTCATTCTCGAAATTGAGAAAGTATTTTTGTCTTTCAGGTTGGTGAAAAATGAGTAAAAAGTATTTACTACTTTCAGTCCGTTTTTGTTTAAAAAAGCTTTTCCCTCGTTTATGTATTCTTTGTGCTTATTTGGAAATACTATGGCGATTTTGCTCACATAAATAGTAAAATATGTATTCTGTAAGTCAGTTTGAAATGAGGTTGTTTTGTAAATTTTACTTTTATCAAGAAAAAGTCCAATTTCAGTTTCGGTTATTTCAAAATTATCCTCAAATAGTCCGTGTGCACCTTTTGACATCATAAAATAACTGTCAATTTGAGAATTTGGGTTATTATCGATTATTTGAAAATACATTTTTTTGTCAGAAACGTACAAATGAGAATGAAAGATTTCAGATGAAATTTCATTGTTTTTGAATTTTAAATTAATGCAGTAATATTCTTTCACTCAAGATTGGTTTTCAAATGTCTTGCCCTGAAATATGGCTACAGGTTAAAATTGATTTTATGCGGTTAATTTATAGACCATATTTGGTGTTTTGA
>NZ_JABFDI010000031.1 GCF_013403915.1 Winogradskyella pacifica | reverse complement strand
CAAAACACCAAATATGGTCTATAAATTAACCGCATAAAATCAATTTTAACCTGTAGCCATATTTCAGGGCAAGACATACCTAAAAAACAGCAGAAATTGAAAACTAACTACATATTTATCTTTATATTCTTCTTTCTATTGTGTTGTGGGAAAAATATAACTGATATAACGGGTCTATACAAAAATGATGACTATTCTAAATCTGAACAACTTCTTAAATCACTAAAATTCGACGGATTAGCTGTTGGTTCTGAATTAGACTTAAAAAAAGATTCAAGCTTTGTTTATAGCACTTGTGCGATAATTTCAAATGGTAGATGGACGATAAAAAAAGACTCATTGATATTGATTGAAAATGAAATTCGTTGGCGAATAGATAGCTTGAACAAATATAGCTATGAAGGAAAACATCCAGAAATCCGGAAAAAACTAACATTTAAAATTAACAAAGACAAATTGGAATCAATTGAAATTTATAAAAGCCCAGAAGGTGAAATTGATAAAACTTACTCTCGACTTGTAAAGTTCGAATAAATTTAGGCGTTTAGTTAATTAGTATTATCACATTTTTAAAATCAAAAGTACTGCATACAACAAAGTACTGTGGCAAAAAACAAGTAAAAATTCATTAATTTTTCACTAAAGTACTTTTATAATTTCCTTCATATATTAATCCCGATTTAGCTATAGCAAAGGCCTGTTTTAGTAGTTTATTACACACGGCAATTAATGCTAATTTTTTGCTCTTTCCTTTAGCTACGATTCGCTCATAAAGTTCTCGGCAAGCCTTGTTTTGTTTACAAGCATTAAAACTACACATAAATAATAAATGTCTTAGTTTCTGATTTATAGATTGTCCTAGTCTACTTACGAAACCTCTAATGGATTTTCTATTAAGTTTATATTTACTAACTTTCGTGCTTAATCTCGCAACGCCCTAGCGCAATGCGCAGACGAAACATACCATAACCAAATCTATCAATCACAAACTTATTAAAAATGAAAACATCTACATGTATCATCTTATTACTCTTACCATTCTTTGCTTTATCTCAAATAACACTGAATCAAACCGATAATTTTGAAGATTACACGACTAAGAACTGGACAAAAGGAGATAATTCAGTATTACCAAATCAAAACATTTTAACCGATGGTCCTGATGGCACAGATGATAAATTTCTAAGAGTACAATCAAATGGTGGAAACGGGGCAGATTCTAAACTAGTAACATTCAATAATGCACAATGGCAAGGGGATTATAATGCTGCTGGTGTGACTTATATTTCTATGGATGTTAGAAATTCGGGTTCAGAAATCATGTTATTACGTTTAGCTTTTGAAGGATTTTCAACCAGTAGACGGTATAGTTCTACCAACCCCATTGCTGTTATACCAGGACAAGGTTGGCAAACCATAGTATTCCCAATTGATGCAAATTCATTAACTAATATTACCACTTCGGGCCTTGGTTACAATAGTACCTTTGATGATGTTAGAGAATTCCGTATTCTTCACAATGACGTACCAAGTTGGGACGGAGATCCTATTGAAGCGCTATTAGACATCGATAATATTACTGCGAGGAACGATGATATGGGTTTAGCGGACCTAGGTGAGCCTAAAATAACTTTAAATTTAATAGATGATTTTGAAGGTATTACTACTGAGAACTGGACAAAAGGAGATAATTCAATACTACCAAATCAAAACATTTTAACTGATGGTCCTGATGGCGTAGATGATAATTTTTTAAGAGTAGAATCAAATGGTGGAAATGGCTCAGATTCTAAATTAGTAACATTCAATAATGCACAATGGCGAGGGGATTATAATGCTGCTGGCGTGACTTATATTTCTATGGATGTTAGAAATTCGGGTTCAGAAATCATGTTATTACGATTAGCTTTTGAAGGATTTTCAACCAGTAGACGATATAGTTCTACCAATCCCATTGCCGTTATACCAGGACAAGGCTGGCAAACCATTGTATTCCCAATTGATGCAAATTCATTAACTAATATTACCACTTCGGGCCTTGGTTACAATAGTACCTTCGATGATGTTAGAGAATTTCGTATTCTTCACAATGACGTACCAAGTTGGGATGGAGATCCTATTGAGGCGATATTGGACATCGATAATATGCAGGCAAGGAACGATGATATGGGCTTAGCTGATTTAGGTGAGCCTAAAATATCCTTAAATTTAATTGATGATTTTGAAGGTGTAACTACTGAGAACTGGACTAAAGGAGATAACTCAACATTACCAAATCAAAACATTTTAACCGATGGTCCTGATGGTGCAGACGATAACTTTCTAAGAGTACAATCTAATGGAGGAAACAATGCAGATTCTAAATTAGTCACATTTAATAATGCACAATGGGAAGGAGATTATAATGCTGCTGGCGTGACTTATATTTCTATGGATGTTAGAAATTCTGGCTCATCTATAATTATATTAAGATTGGCTTTTGAAGGATTTTCGACTAGTCGAAGATGGAGTTCTACCAACCCTATTGCTGTTATCCCAGGACAAGGATGGCAAACCATTGTATTCCCGATTGATGAAAACTCATTAACCAATATCACGACCTCTGGTCTTGGTTACAATAGTACTTTCGATAACGTTAAAGGCTTCCGTATTCTTCATAATGACACACCTAGTTGGGATGGAGATCCTATTGAAGCTACATTAGATATCGATAATATCCAAGCAAGAAATGAAACTTTGAGTATAGTTACTATTGAAGAACCTACACAACAAATTAAAGTATATCCTAATCCATCAACAGACTTTATTCAAGTGAACGGCATGTCAGAGGAGTTTGAATATTCTATTTTTGATATTACGGGTAAAGAAGTGATGAAAGGACAGTCTAAAAATCAAAATCGTGTTGATATTAGTAACTTGGTTAAAGGCACCTATTTTATAAATATAGAGTCTTACAGTGCATTTAAGTTCCTTAAAAATTAAACAGGACTACCAAAATAAAGACATCTAAAAATAAGCAGAGCAAACAAGGACTATAAGTCATTGTTTGCTCTTTATTGTTTCAGACCATAATTTACCGATTTTATATACGGTTTTTATGTATTAAATTAGGAGCTTAAATTCCGTAACTAATCCGACATTAACACCTTAACACTTATCATTAGAACATACTCGAATAAAAACACAGAAAAATGATTAAAAGAAACCTTATATCTATTTTAATAATAATATCATGTATTATGAGTCTTCTAACTATTGATTTTTCTAATATTTCAGAACCAAAGCATTATTGTTCGTTGATTTTATCTTCATTTATTATTTCAGCATCAGTAGTATTAGTCTTCATTACAGAATCAAAGTTTAAGAAAAACAAAGAATCTGAATAAAACAACACCATTACAACAAAGCAAACCTCAACACCGTTCACTAAAATGGACTATAAAAAAAGTCATCTGAATTTTTAAATCGTTTTTACACAAAAAATTTCATCCCGATATATGGTGTGATGACACGCTGTTTTATATTTAGATAACGAGTTATCAGTAATCTATAAAAATCGTTCGATTTTAAAACATGACACCTTCTATTAAATCTTTTAAAGACTTGCTTTTAATTTACCTAAGTAGCTTTAAAATTGTAAGTATTGAATACAATCATTAGCTTTGTAACTCGTTAATTTTAATACAAATGACTGCATTTCACTTTCTATACATTGAAAAAGAAACTTTAGGGATCGCGCGGTCATTATCTTATTTGCATGACGATATCTTTTTGAAAAATTCCAAAGAATTCATTAATTAATCCCTGTTACGACTCAAAACAGGGCTACACTTTATTATCCTCAAATTTTAATCTTATTTTCTTCTTAACACGACGTTAGCACTCAAAACAGGAGCTCAATATATGACGCACTATTTTGAATGACTGAGTCACAACAACATAGTTTTAAGTCGGAAGTTCAAAAAAAATAGTATGTCAAAAAATGTAATTTTAACAACCGGAATATACGATATGATTAAAGATCATGTTCGAAGAAAAAAAGTAACTAAACAAGAAGAAGAACTATTACTTCTAGAATTAAAAGACGCCAAACAAGTCCTTAGACGCGACTTGCCAAATGATGTTGTTACGGTAAATAGACGTGTAAAAATTAAAGATTATACGGAAAACAAAGAAAAAGAATATACGTTTGTGGCGACCACTAAAACAAACAATAAAAAAGGAAAATTATCTATTTTATGTGATGTTGCTGTTGCCACAATTGGTAGACAAGTAGGCGATATTATCGATTGGCCTTTTAAGGATGGGGAAAGAAAACTAGAAATTTTAACCGTTGAAAATATTTAATCTTCAGCATTAAGAAATAGAGTCTTTGTTTTAATAACGCAAAGGCTCTTTTTTAAATACAAAAACAAGCCTCAATATAGTTGGCTAAAATTTACCACAAAAAAAGCGACCTGAATTTCAGATCGCTTTTTTTATTATTTATGGTTTCTTTTATTACTTAGCGGTAATGATCGTTAACTCATCTACAATATGTTTGGCATTAGAGTACTTATCAATTAACCAAAGTACATATCTAATATCCACATTAATGGTACGTTGTAAATCTTTATCAAAGATAACATCACCAGCCATCGCTTCAATGTTACCATCAAACGCTAAACCAATTAATTCTCCTTTTCCATTTACTACTGGTGAACCAGAATTTCCACCTGTAATATCATTATCGGTTAAGAAGTTTACAGACAATTCACCACGCTCATTAGCATAACGACCGTAATCTTTCTTTTCGTAGATATCTAACATGCTTTGGTCTAAATCAAACTCACTATCATTCGGCTTGTACTTTTTAATCATACCTTTAAATGTGGTATAATTGTTCACTTTAGCATCATTTCTTTTATCTGCTGGTAACGCTCTCACTTTTCCGTAAGATAATCTCAACGTAGAATTCGCATCAGGATATTGAATATCACTTAATCCAGATTCGCGTAAACCTTTTACTAATAATCGGAAAGACGCTTCAAAATCATTTTCTGGCTGCTCTAATGCTTCCGGACTTTCTCTATACTTATCTAATAATTGATTAGATAATTTAAACATTGGGTCATTCTCTAAAATGGCTTCATCAGGATATTGTAAAAAGGCTAAAGCTCCTTCTTTAGAAGAAAATAAACTTAAATCAAAAATAGCATTGGTGTAGGCTGTAAAATCATTGTCATTTTTCTGTCCTAATTCAGCTACCAATTCTGGTAAAGAATAATTAGATTTAGAAGCCAACAATCCTAATTGTTTCGCTAAAATTTCTTTTTCTAAAGGCAAATGATAACCTTGATAAGAACTCTCTATAAACGCTTCTAATCTTGGTAAAAGGTTTGCACGTTCTGCTTCATTAGCACCAACATACTGCTTTAAAGCCGATCCTACTCTATAAGGTAAAACTGCAAATTTACTAGAACGTAAAATGCCTAATAAGTAATTAGTTTGTTTTGCTTTTTCGTTTGTTAAGCTATAGTAGGTATTAATATTTGAAATAACATCTCCATACATGGCTTTGTTATCTTTTTTATTTGCCCACTTATCAAATTTAGCTTCGGTTTTGCTCTTTTTCGCTACGGTTTTGTGCTGCGTTAAGGCTTCAATCATTCCTGCTCTATTTTTCCAATAGTTAGCAATACCTGCATAACCAGAAGCGTACATAAGGTTTACAGACTCGTCTGCATCCATGTATTTTTTCATCACATCCATGCTTAATTTTGAACCTTCAACCCAAGCAGGATAAGCGAATTTTACATTTTGTTCTACACCTTGTGCTGGCATCCAACGGTTAGTACGACCAGGATAGCCTAAGATCATGGCGAAGTCGTTTTCCTCTACTCCATCAATATTAACAGGTAAATGGTATTTTGCTTTTAAAGGTACATTGTCTGTAGAATAATCAGCTGGTTGTCCTTCCGCATCAGCATAGACTCTGAATAATGAAAAATCACCAGTATGTCTTGGCCATTCCCAGTTATCAGTGTCACCACCAAACTTACCTACATTTTCTGGAGGTGTTCCTACTAAACGTACATCTTTATAATCTTCGTAAACAAAGTAGTAAAACTCATTACCTTGATAGAACGAACGCACAGAAACGGTGTATTTACCGCCTTCGCTATTTTCTTGTTCTATTTTAGCAATTTCTTTGTTAAGTGCTGCGCTACGTTCTTTTTCGCTCATGCTATCATTGACTTGCGCTAACATACGTTTAGACACGTCGTCCATTCTTACAAAAAAGCGAACATATAAACTTTCTGGCTTCATTTCTTCTGCCAAAGAACCTGCCCAATAGCCATTTTTTAAATGGTTTTGTTCTGCTGTAGATAATTCTGCAATAGCATCATAACCACAATGGTGATTTGTTAAGACCAGTCCACTATCTGAAACGATACTAGCTGTACACCCACCATTGAATTGCACAATAGCATCTTTTAAACTTTGGTTGTTAACACTGTAGATTTCTTCGGGAGTTAATTGTAAACCCATTTTTTGCATGTCGCGATGATTTAAACGCTCTATATGCATTAGAAACCACATACCTTCATTCGCCATTACGGACGAAAAAGAAATAATAAAGGCAATAATTGTAAGGGAAATTTTCTTCATGTTTATTGTTTTGAATATGGCCATAAAAATACTGAATTTTAAGCGCGATTTAAAACTACTAATATGTTAAAACAGTGTTATTTTTAGGCTTTTTACAGACTTAAACAATCTAAGTTTATTAGCGCCATTGAATTACTGATACTATTTATTTTTTATGAAAGAAAAATACGTGACTTTACATATATAGGATTAATTAATTTTAGGTAATTTTAAAACATATAAACTACTGATATCCGGAAAATAAGATGAGATAAGCGAGGTGTTTTGATTTATATAACGAGTTGCCAACAATATGAAAAAAACGCAGATTTACTTAATTTTATTACTGTTTTCAATTATAAGTTGTCGGAATGTCGAGCAAAAAAAACTGAAAACAGAAACATTGGTTGACAGTTCTAAAATTGAACAAAAAAATGAACCTAAAATAACTAATGAAAATACTCAAGCGATTTCAAGTTCTGAAATTTCAGAGGTTTCAGAGGTTTCAGAGGTTTCAGAGGAACAAGAGATTAAGGAAAATAAGAATAAATTAAAAATAAAATTTACTAAAATAGACTCGACTGATTATTTAGATTACAAGCAAAAATATTCTAATGGAATTACAGTTGACAAAACAATAGTTAATGAAGCAGGAAATTCTTTCACTCTTGCTCTCAAAAACGCAGATAAAAAATTTGGCTGTGATATAGACTATAACGACTGTACCTACTACAAAGGTTTCTTAAGTTCATTGAACAAATATATTCTAACTTCTTGTGGAAAAGGTTATTGCGGTACATTTCTATTGGACAAAAATACAGGCGTTAGGAATTTTTTACAAAGTCCATTTGATTCGGAATGTGAAGTACCTTCTTTATCTAAAAGTCAGGATAAATTAATAGCATTCTCATCTTCTGTTTTCGATAGAGAATCATTTATAGCTTTGTACAAAGAGAATGTGGAAACTAAAAAAATAGAATTAAGAAAATTCGATTCGTTCTATACTTCTGATTGGAGAATTAAAGAAATTATTTGGATTGACAATAATTCAATAGCTTTGAAAGTCTATGAGAAGTATGGAGGAAAGACTGGAAGCGAATTAATTAATACGAGATATTTAAAAGGAAAAATTGAATAAAATACTGTTGGCAACACCGTGTATAATTAATTGCTTTTTATACGCTTACTTACGAAAATTCCTGCGGAATTTTCTCGGGTTCGTAAAAGTTTGCTAAATTAGTTGCTTAACCACGCAACTAACCATACACAATCACGTTGGCACCAATTTGACCCAAAAACTATGAGAATAACTTTCCTACTACTTTTCTTGACTATTTTAAGCTGTTCAGA
>NZ_JABFDI010000030.1 GCF_013403915.1 Winogradskyella pacifica | reverse complement strand
AAAACACCAAATATGGTCTATAAATTAACCGCATAAAATCAATTTTAACCTGTAGCCATATTTCAGGGCAAGACATTTGAAAAAACCAAAATCCATATTTGAAAGATTAGCCTTAAAATGGCAGAAAGATAATTTAGACTATTATATTAATATAGCTAAATCAAAAGATTTTTATGAATTTAAATTACCTACTTCAACTCGAACTGCTTGGCAAGTTGAAAACCATTATGTTCCAAATGCCAAACGTCCTAAAAGCAAAATTTACAAAAACGAGAAAGGACAGTATGTAATTGAAATGGATGAATCGGTCGAACCGACTATGTCGCGTTTACAGAGACTTTTCGCCGACTTTAACCTACCACCAAAAAATACTGACATTGGAAATGTAACCTTATATAAGTCCGCCAAAATTACTGATTTCATTAGTGGTGATTATTTATCTGGAAACGGTTGGATTATAAGCGGAAAAGTAAAAAGTTTACTCAATGATTTTAACATTGGTAAACATAGGTTTTATCCAATAATTGTTGAACATAAAGACACAAAATATACTAACTATTACTATTTACAGTTTTCCAATGATTCAACTAAATATGTTGACTATAAGAAATCGACATTTTATAAAAACAAAAAAATAATTGATTTGCCTGAAACTAGACAGGACATTGAAATCAATTCTCAAAAGGAAATTAAAGAAAAAACTAAAGAATTAAGGAAAATCGATGAATGGTGCAGTATAAACCCAAAAACTATTTTTTTAAAGAAGAAATTTCCTGCATTTGATTTATTTGAATTTCATAATTTGAATACTATTTCAAAATTTATCTCGGATAGATTAAAAGCGAAAATGGAAAGTGAAAATATTACTGGATACCAAGCTGATGAGACATCTAAAATTAAAATATAAAAACTGGTGCTAACACCGTGTATAATTAATTGCTTTGTAAGTGCTCATCTGGAATATTCCTTCGGAATATTCTCAGGTCCGTGAAAGTTTGCTAAATTAGTTGCTTAACCACGCAACTAATCATACACAAGACCGTTGCCAGTAATTTGACAAAACCGAGAACACTGATATTTATTGATTAAATGAAAAACCGAATTTTAGTTTATTTTCTAGCCATTTTCGCGCTTTTCTCTTGTAATAACCAACAAGCAGAATTGACCGAAATGAATTCGTTTTTACAAGCTAATTATGAATTTAATAATAGAACTTTAAATAAGAACAAAGGAGATTATTATCGGATAATCGAAGAAATGCCTACACGGAAAATTGAAAAATTAAATCAATTAGATTCACAGTTTGAACGGTTAATTTCTAAAATAGACAGTGCAATCACAAATAAAGAAAATAATCTGAAAAGCATTGTTGCGGAATCAAACGAAATTCTCAGCGAAATTCCGAAACTTGTAGATAATAGAAAAGATTATTTATTACCTGAATTTAAACAGCCGAAATCTGACTCTGATGATTTAAGCCTAAAATATATTAAGAATAGACTTGTAATTGGAATGGCTTATGTTTTCGAGTATGCAAGTAGAAAAACTTATTCAGTAGACGGATTGTATAAAGTAGACGTAGACAGCGTTATTTCACAAAAAACTGACAACGGAATTAAACTTACTTTGACTTCAAGATTTGGACAACCCATAAAAGAAAATCGACACATTTTAATTAATAAAATTAAGTTCAATGGAAAAGAGGAAAAAGTCGATTTTAAACTAAAAGAGAACTATTCAATTGCGGATATTGAATTAGATTCATTGCAAACTGGAATTTATGAAATAAACGGGATTTTACGATTTTATCATAGAGAACAAAAATTTGACATTCCGTTTGAGAAAACAATTAAAGTGGAATAAAAACTACTGGCAACACCGTGTTATCTAAATAAAATCTTGTAACCCCTATATTTATTGATAAAAATTTAGGTAAAACAAAAAAGGTACAACATAGGTACAACTTTTTAAACCTTATATCATACCCTTGTATAAGTAGTATTAAAAAGAAAAAACCACTCCTTTTGAGAGTGGTTTCTTTACTTCTATTTAGTCGTTTTTAACTTGCCGTACCAGAGCCTAAATAGATACTATTTGATACTTGGCTACCATCTGCCGAAACAAATGCCATAAATAGCTCTACTGTATCTCCTGCGTAAGTGCTTGGAATTGTTACTGTCTGAGTTCCTGCAGTTCTTATCGCACCATAAAGCAGATAAATAGATTCTTTCTTTGATGGATTGTAAACCAACACCATTGCTTTGTCATCTACGTTTGCGTTTCCTTCTGCTGAGTTATCTCCCCAACTAAAATCCACTTGACCTGCATTAGTTAAGTCTGTCACACCATTTAAAACACCTGAGAGACTTCCTCTACTTAATAGTGCATTACTATAGTCAACTGTAAAATTGGGTGCAGTACCGGTGATTGCATTGTTTAGCAAATAAGACATTGCAGAATTAAATTCTGTTCGCTTATTAGCGAAATTCTTATAGCCGACCTTTAAAAAGGCTTTGTTAGGTTGAAGAAACTCCAACACGCTTGAAAATTTGGTCCTTTGGTTTACTTGTCCTTCCGTTCTTGGATTCGCAACACTTGAAGGTTTAATTCTAATGTAATCAATTCCTTTCCAGTTTCCACCGATAACGTTTCCAACTTTACCAGATAATCCACCTAAGATTCCTTGTGAGATTTTGCCCATAACATATATAAATTTAATAATTACTTATTCGGATTTGGTACGGACTTAACTCGGACTAAACAATACTTTCGTTTTGACCTTTAAGCAAATATAAAATCTTCTGCAAGGATTTAAACCCTTTTGGTTGCGTTTGCATTGGCTTACACCTTTTTACTTTGCCCTTATATATTTTTAAAAGAAAAAATGAAAAAAAAGAAAGCAATATAGAATTGTGGCGTGGGTAATGACGACAAGGTTTTTGGGTAAAAGTTTTTCTTAGTAAGAATCATCAACCTTTTTACAAATGTTTATTAGAAAAAGTTTTATTCAAAACCCGTAGGGCTTGACCTTTTCGGCATTGAGCGTTGGCTGAAGGAAGCTACATATCTTTGATTTCTTTTTTATTATTTTTTGAAACGGAATTATGATGTCAGACGATTTTTATTTTTTAGTGAAATGAAACAAACAAAGATTTGAGGTAAGGAATACTTGGACTTAACGATGATTTTGTGCAGGTGAATGAGATAAAAAATAAAAACAATAATTAAATACGTAGTGCGCTGGCAGAAGCGGAAATAAGTGTATTGCCCTTTATTTGTTCTCTACTATATTTTTTATTGGTTTTATTAAAAGTGGATACTACAAACTTCCTTATGATAACAAATTACTAAACCTTAAAACCTACTTTAAAATTGATGCGATTATCATCCACTTTTAGTGAAAACAACTTTATTAATGTTTTTGACAAATAAAGGGTAATACTCTTATTGGGATTTTTTGATTTTATAGGTGCTTTACAAATGGTCTGAACAAAAACTAATTTCCAATATTAAAACGCTTGTTGTCATAAAACTAAAAAAGCACTTATAAAAACAATGCAAATATTTACGAATGTTCATTGTTAGTTCAAAATGTTATTCTTCGTTCGGATTTATGCGTTGGATGAGCGGATATTTTACATAATAGCAGTTATAGCTACCAAAACATAATAACACGCCGTAGGCAACATTTGAAAAGGTTTTTGCTACTATAACTTCTATTATGTAACATAGCTTTGGGTTGTTTTTATGGCGCTGTAATTGTTAGAGCGTTGGCAATAGCTCTTTTCTTTTTTTAGGTACGACAAAAAAGGAATGTGCTATTTGTGTGTTGACTACAATTACCGTGACTTAAAAACTACTGTGCGGTGGCGAGCGGAACACAATAAAACACAGAGGATTTTGAGGTACGAAAAAACTGGGTTTTATTGTGTGGGGACTTATTATTCCGATGGTAGTAAGGAATTTGAAATTATATGAGAGACATTTTCCCTACGTGGTGTCAATGATTTAGGAAATTTAAATGTATTCAAGTAATCTGAAAATGAAATCATTGAATCAAAAGATTTCTTGCTCTTTAAAAATTTATGATAGCTCACTATTAGTTTTGATAACCGCTTTAATCTGACCTGATGAATAAAAAAGTCGTCTATATGAATTATAGTTAATGGTTTAATCTTATACTTTTTTTTAATAACAGAATCTTCAAGTTCTATTTGAAAATAATGATTTAATAATTGATTAAAGCCCATTGAAGTCAAAGTAGCATCCATAACCAATAAAACGGGATAGTAGTTAAGATTTTCTGGTCGTTTAAGATTGTCAAAAAAACGATACTTACCACCGATTGAATTAGTTATAAAATCAAGTAACTGAAGCACCCCTTTACCTCTTCTCTTTCCAGTTTTAGAGTTAGTTGTATAGTAAAATTTATCCTTCAATTCTTTAAGTAGCTTATCTGTGTTCAAAGCTATTTTATTAGCATTTGAAATAAACGAATTTTTACATTCAAAAAGCATTACTGTACTTCCATTTCTGATATAGTAATCTGGAAGACCAATATTTTCTATTCCTTTACTTCCCTTACTTTTAATTTCATCTTCAGTAAATTGAATATATGAATTACCAAAAGATGTTTTGAATGTATTACTCAACAAAACACCTTCAATAAATTCTTTTTCATAGTCTTGCGAGAATCTTTTTAAACCTCTTTCTTGACTAAAAGCCAATAAGTCGTGATAAAGACTACTAAAAAATTTATTTAATAAAAATTCAAAATCTAATACAGCGTAACGTTCATCATCTAATTTAACTAATGGACTTTTTCTTAGAAATACAAACTCACTCCATTTGGGATTTTTATTAGTATCAATCAAAAGATGTTCTGCTAAAGTTTCAAGAACTGGATAGTTTTTAAATGAAATAATATTAGACTCAGTTGCTACTTGACATAAATGAAAAACATCACTAAAATATTGATACCAATTATCAAGACCAATGCGCTCAACATACATCTTTGATAAATCAGAATATTTATCGCTAACTCTTAACCATTTTTCAAAAAGTAAAAACTTATAAACTTCTGGTTGAAGTGACCTTATTTTATAGTAATGCTGAAAAGGCTGTGTAATCCCTAAAAATAAATGTAGATGTACCTCATCAAGGTAACTTGGTTTCTTCTTGAAATATTTACGAAAAACAATATCCTGCCGACTTGCAATCTCATCACTAATTAATAGATATAATTTTAATAGATTTTCTCTACTTTTTGATAACTCTATATGTGATGCTGATTGATTATCTATACTAATTGCACTCAAAATCTCAATAACTCTCAACGTTGAAATTCTGTTAATTAAAACAACAGTTTTTAGATTTGGTTTTAAACGCTGATTGTTTATTGTTTTTTCAGAATGTTTAGCATATGCATTAACTATATCAGTTCTTAATTTAAGATTGTCTTTTAAGAGCCATTCATTTAGTATGAAACGTAACTCTGTATTATCTTTTTCTCTTAATTTATATTCATACTTGTTTAATGTAGATAAGACAAATAGAGCATCTTTTACATTGATTTCTTTTTGAAGTGATTTAATAGAACGTCTCTGAGAGAATACGTTGCTATATGCAAGACGAACTAAAATATCTGTTTTCAAATAACATTGTTTTTTTTTATTAAATAATCAAACCTAATTCTAATGCTATATCTCTATATAATTTTGAAAAAGGTCTCTTGTGAAGCTCAGACAATGAAGTATAATTACCAATTAACAGTCTATCAATTTCAGTATCTGTAAACGTCAACCCATTATAAGAACTCAAATATTCTCTATAATCATCACTATAATTCAGTTTAGCCTTAACTATAAGTTCTAATATGTGGTCTCCGTGTTTATTATACAGTTTTGTAAGCTTTAAAATTTTATTATTACCAGCTACTTTTTTCTTAAACCTAATTGACACACTACTATTACCTTCTAATGGGGATAAATAGTCAAGTCTTTTAAGTAAGTATGTGAACAAGAAATCATTATCATTTATCAAATAAGGCGATTTAAGACCTTCTATGAAAGGATCAAATTCGTGTTTTGCACCATAACCATTACAAGTTTGACAAGATGGAATTAAATTATAAAAACTTAAACCCAGGAATGGATATTTACTTTTAGGATAAAAGTGATCTAACTCTGGCTTTATCTTAGATGATTTAGAAAGACTATAGATATAATTTCTATTACAATAAGGGCAAGTATCTATTTCTAATCTTTTCAAAAACTTAGTATTATCCATTTTAGGATATTCTGTGTTTATAAAAATGGCTGTCAATAATTGATTTAAATTATTGCTTTTCAATTTAATATCTGCATCAAAATTTATGAATATTGAAATTATCTTATCAATATCTTCAGGGCTTGCAGTTATTAACCTTTTTAAAAAAGGTTCTGTGTTTAACCTTTTTAAAAACCGAGCATTAACAATAGAGGCATTACACGTAGCACCTCTAACTCTTGCACCATTTTTTATAACATATTTAATCCTTTTGGACAATGATGTAAATACGTCCTTAAAATGATTATTAATTTTAATACTGCCAGACCTACTTATTGGAATCATCTTCTTCTTCTAATAATTTAAGCTCCCTTTCTAATTCTATTCTTCTTAGATTTCTTGAATTGGGATATTTATCATAAAACATATTCATAAGCTTTTTCTTCAAAAAAACCTCACCAATCATCTCTATTCTAAGTCTAATAACTTCTTCTTCTTCATTTAAAATATCGCCATCAACTTCTTTTTCATCTAATTGAAGAGTATTTATTAATTTCTGTATTTCTCTCCTTGCATATTCACCAATATAGAAATGCTCTAAAAAGAAACTATCCGTCAATAATTCATAAATATTAGCACCATAAGTTTGAGGTGCATTTAAGGAACTAACAGGAACACCTTCATCTAATTTTAAAACATTAGACACAGGAATATCTGAGAGTATATAGGGCGAATGAGTTAGAAAAGTTATGTTCAACCCTTTGATAAATGATATATTAGAGTGATTTATTCTACTAATAGAATTTAACAAATCATAAATGTAGGTTCTCTGCCACTCTGGATGATAATAGAGTTCTATTTCATCTAAAACAATATTCAGATAATTGTAACTATGAAATCTGCTTTCTGGGTCTATTCTCCGATTATAATCTGAAACAGAATTAAGGTTGATTATATGATAAATTATTGAACTGACACTATGTACTTTTTGCTTTTCTCCAGAACTTAGAGAATCTATACTTGAACCATCTTCTAATATAATATCAGTATCAAAAAATGAAGGCGGTGCTAACATATATGTATTAACAAAAACAGTTTCTTCGTCTATTATTTTTTGAATTTTTATTGCATAATCCTCAATGACTAACTCATTCTTTTTTGAATTTATATCTTTTATGTTCCCTAATAACCAATCATAATATTTCAAGTAAAGAATAGCACCTTTAACTTTGAAAAAAATATGACTATTACTTGTTCTAACATCTTTAATTAAAGCATTTATATTTCTTAAAAACTTTTTATCATCAACCTCATTAAAATATTTATGATATGGTCTATAGTATGTAGCTATTTTTAATAATTTACTACAGATATAGTTTACACAAATATTAGTAAATAAGTTAGAATCTAAATCCTGCTTGGATATTTGAAAATCAAACGCATCTTCGATAGAGGCAACTACTTTGTTTCTAATTTCACTATTATATTGTGCTTCTAACTCATAACCTTGAAGTTTGCCCGAATTGTAAACTATCTCAATCGTTTTTGCAATCTTACCATTAGCAATATTACGTAAAGATAATTTTGGGTCTTGGTCTTTAATATCTTGCAATAAATTAGCTTGCAGTCTTCTTTTTAGAAGTCTGTTTTCACGAAGCATATCAATATTACCATTATCTCTCATAGGATTGAGTACAATAGGTGTTTGATAACCATCGTTCTTATGAAATAAAGAATTAACCCATCGACCTACTTCTAAATCATTTAAAGCATAATGAGAATAATTAACTGTAATTGTGTAGAAATATTCTTTAAAATCAAAAACAGTAAACTGTTTACCTTCTTCTGCATCAATAGTGAGTTTGTTATTTTTTAATACATACTCTTTTTTAGAAACAAAACCATCAAGTAAGTTTACTAAGAAAAACTTATTATCAATACTGTAAAATAATTGTAATTCTAATTCTTTAAAAGGCGAAAGAACTCGGTTCGTTTTTGGGTCTCTTAAAAGTTTTAAACGACAACCAATATTATATGTAGCTAAATAAAGTAATTCAATTAATGAACTCTTACCAGAACCATTCTTACCTACGATAGCATTAATATTTACACTCAATGAATGACCATCAATAGTTGTTGAAAATAAATCAATTAATTCTTTATCATCAATATCTAATTCGTTAAAATTATTTGAAGGAAAAGTAAAATTAGAATAGAATGGATAAACTGTATTTTGTTTAAGTACCTTGTAAGGATCTATTTTATTTTTACTTTTTGGTATAGTAATAAAACGTTTTTTTTCTGCTCCAGTTTTTAATGCTATTAGTTTAAATCCTTTCATATCTACTTAAACTAATTTATATCTATCAGAACGCATTTTAAATGCTTTCTCACTTCCTTCCATTACATCACAAATCTCTTTCTTTATCTCTTCTCTTTCTACTGTACCTGAATGTAAAACCGATGTGAATTGACTCTCAGAATCCATAGAGATAATATATTCAGCATCGCCATTAACAGGAATATTGGCATTATGAGTAACTACAATAATTTGTCTACTACCTTTGGCTACTTTTAATCTATCTACTATTAAATCATAGACTAACCTATTATCTAAATCATCTTCTGGTTGGTCTAACAATAATGGAATAGTACCAAATGAAAGTAAAAAAGTTAATATTGCTGTAGTACGTTGTCCTGCGGAAGCAGTAGACAACGATTTAAACGTAACAGCGTTTTCAGGTTTATATTCTACAACTACTTCATCCTCTGGCATAAATAATTCTAATTCATCCATACCTGCATCAGTTATACCTTTAACTGCATTTTTAAAATGACCACCAATTATATCTGCATTATCATCAAAGTAATTTTTGCGGAATACATCTTTTACTTCTTTTATTTTCTGTTCTACGTTACCTTGAAAACATAACTCTTTTAACTTCTTAAAATCTTCTTCAAAAGATGTGTATTTACCAATAATCTTACGTACTTGTAACTCGAAACTTGTTTGATTTCTGAAAGGTTTAATTTTAACTCTAATTTTATCATCAGTTACATTATCATCAATAAACGCCTTACGCTTATCTGTTACATCTTTAGACAATTGAACAAATTCCTCCTGATATTTGGCTCTTTCTATAAGTTCTAAACGTTCTTTCTCTTTTATAACATCGAGTGCAACTAATTCTTCTTCCTTAGCTTCAATATCTTTTGATATAGCTTCGTATTGGTCTATATTTTCTACACCTTCTGCTTCAAGTTCAGCTTTCTTTACATCATAATTAGTTATTGCTGTAGTATATGCTTGCTTCCATTGTGAAGATGTTAATTTAGTTTCTAAATCAGTTTTTATCTGTGATATAGATGTTATTAGTGCTTCGTACTCAGTTGCTTTTGTAGATAGAGCTTCTTTTACCTCAGATAAGATTGTTTTAAGTTCTTCTCTATTACCTTCAGAAAAATCTGCTTCATCTGGTTGTTCAATATCAAACTCAGTTTTTAGACTATTTAATTGATTAACTAATACTTGAATTTGTTCTTTATAATCGTTTAGTAATTTCTCTTCTTCTGCAAACGCCTTCTTTTCGGCCATTAATTCCTTAATACCTGCTTTATCTAAAGTCTCTAACTTCTTTTTTAAGTCATCAATATCAGTTATTAATTTAAGTCTTGATTTTAAACTTACTTGATGTGTTCTTATGGTGCTACAAGACTTCAAGAAATTCTCTTTAGCAACCTCTCTTTTATCCTTTAGTTGACTAATTTCCTCAACATTTAAATCTATTCTATCTAATAAAGCATTTGGGTCTTTTGAAATTTCAAATATTTGCTTTTGAGAATACTGTTCAAACTCTAAAAAGTTTAAGAACTCTTCATCCTCAATCTCTACCCAAACCCCTTCAACTAATTTATGTATTTCAATAGTTTGATTAACTGAAGAATTTATATTTGATGCTTTTACACGATATAAAAAGTCTTTACGAATAAAATCTACTTCAATGGTAGACAAATCATTAAATACACCTACAGACTCTGTACCTTTTACTTCATTAGTTTTATAGAAGCTATTATGTTCTTTTACTAAATCTACAAAATTTTCGAGATTACTTGTGCGATTAAATACACCTCTAATAAACCTTAAAATACTTGATTTACCACTACCACGACCACCTATTATAGTATTTAATTGTGGATTAAATCCAATTTTAAAAGGTACTGTACCTGTTAATGTAGTATTCGTTATGGTTATTGATTTTATCCAAAATTCAGGTTTATCTGTTGTAGAAGTTGCATCAACAAAATCATTAACTATTCTATGTGATGGCAATAGAAATGCCTGTCTTAACCCTTCTAAAGAAGGTGTTTCGTCCATTTTTATATATGTGAATCTTGAACCAATACCATTTAAACCGTGTTTAGAATTTTTAGGTTCGTGTGGATTATCTGAAAAAGTTAATAATGCTAAATCATTTTCCTTAGATAGCTTTACTGTATTATACCACTTCTTCGCAGTAGCTTCATCTATAGGTAATGGTGAGTTTTCATAATAATCATTTAAATAAGGTAGAACTGTTTTAATATTAGCATTAGTAAATTCATTTTCATTAAAAACCTTATGCACCACCTGAACAGCATTTATATCATTACGTTTATAATATTCTAAAAGATTCTGATTACCTATCGACTCTAAACCATTAAATTCATCAATATGTGCAGGAATTACCATTGCATCATTCTTGAATGCTATATCTGCTACCTCATTAATACTCTTGTCAGTTTTAGCTAATTCATTTCCAAAATCGTCTCTCTTAATTTCGCATTGAATAAGAAAATCTCCAACATCTGTGGCTTTTTTAGAAGGGTCAAATAGTACTAATAAATGAACTTTAGAACTATCACAAGTAATTTCAACACCAGGGAAGATTGTTAAATTAGTGTCTTTTGCAATTTCTTGAATTGCTTCAATACAATTAGGACTATTGTGATCTGTAACCGCAACACAGTTTAAACCTTGTTCTATTGCTCTGTCAACCCATTCTTGAGCTGTTACCTCTCTATCTTGAAAACATCTACTTGCAGTTGTATGCAAATGTAAATCGCACTTATACCACCTTGCTCCGTTAAAATCTTGCATATATAATCCTATTTCATATCCTTTAATATATCTATCAATTCTGCTACTGTTCTTGCACCATCTAACTTATCGCTTTTGAAAACCATAAAGTAGCGGTAATTATCTCCAGCTTTACTTGCCCACTTTTCGCCTAAGCGTAATTTTTGTTGACTGTCTGAACCATCTAAATGGTCTCCTTTTGTTTCTACTAAAATGGTTTTACCATTTTTCATTTTTACAATAAAGTCTGGATAATGATTTACAAAACCATTTATTAATAATCCTTTACCACGTTCTAAGTTTCTATGCCAATACACAACACTATCAAGATTAGCTACTTCATTAATGACTTGCTTTTCAAAATCATTCATTTCGCCCTCTTCTATATAAAGATTTTTAGTAATTCCTTTAAGCGTGTTTTTTGGACTAATTTTTTTAGAAAACTTAAATGAAGGTTGACATAAAACAGTTCCTTTATCTAATAATTTATCGAATTGCTTTTCCATATGTTGGTTAGACAATTCAGTAATTCTATTTTTTATAATCTTAGCATAGAAAGGTTCATTATTAGTGATTTCAGCAATTTTATCACTATTTAAATCTGCAATAATCTTTTTAACGTATGCTATAATTTGGGGTTCTGGTATTTGGTCAATCTTCTTTATTATTTTAGTAATACGACCTGCAATTTGATTTATCTTTTGTTCCGGTGTTAATGTAGATAGATATTCTGCAAATGCTTCTTTTACGTGATTATCTACATATTTATACTCAGGAACATATTCGTCTTTTCTACCTTCTGCGAGATCTATACTTGCCATCTTAGAAGCTGTACGAGTTAGGTCTATATCACTATTTTGCTTATCCAATTCAAAACCATCTAATAATAGATTTTTGGTTAGTGGAATAAGATTATCTGGCTCTATAAGTGAAGGCGCTGTTTTAATATGAAATGTTGGTATTACTTCTTTATTTGCATCTTCTTTAAAAACCTCTTTGATTGGGAATGATTTTATCTTTTCTTTCAATTCGGTTGGTATTAAATTATCTTCTTTTTCCAATTCTTCCATCTTCTTTTCAAACTCTGCATTAGTATCTCCTGCAAGTTTTAAGATGTCTTCTAATTGGCTTGTACCTTTTTCTGATTCTGTAAGTTGCTTTACATCATCTACATTAATTGTAACTTCTGTAACATCGTCCTCATTAGTTGAAGCTGTAGGTTGTTCTTGTTCTTTACCAAACAAATCTTCAAAACTACCTTTACCAGTAGAAGTATCAATTTTAGATTCTATTTGCTGTTCTTTTACTCTATAATCTTTTGCACTAAATCCTGACTTATTTAGACCTAAAATAATTTTATCTAAGGTATCTAAGAAGTTATTAGATGAAGTAAACACATAAGAGTAATTCAATAAATCTTCTTTATGCTTAGTTACATAAGGCAAGCGTAACACTCTACCTAAAATCTGCTCTACATCTATGGAAGATGATTTATTTGCCAATGACGCTAAAACATAAGCAAAAGGACAATCCCAACCTTCTTTTAAAGCATTTACAGTAATAATATAGCGTACTTCACAATCACGACTTAATAAATCTAAATTTTTAATTTCGTCTTTATTTGCAGTCTTAATCTTAATTTGACTTTCTGGAATACCTATTTCCATAAGACTGCTTTTAATCTTATCAAATGTGATATTATCGTCTTTAGTTTTGGGTTGTGCTTGAAATAATACAATAGGTCTTATATACTTACCACCATTTACCTTTTGTGTTTTAGCTTTAGCCTCTAAGGTCTTTTGCATTTGTATTGCACTACTCAATACTTCTGTAGTATCTTGATGATTGTAAACAATAACAGGTAGTTTTACCATATTGTTTTTCTTCAACTTAATAGCATCTACAAAACTTATGATATTACTCTTATTACGTGGTGTAGCAGTTAAATCGAATATGAAACTTGGATTGATATTATTCAACATCTCTATCCTTAAATCTGCTTCAAAATTATGACTTTCATCTATTACTATAACAGGATTAAGATATGCTATAACTTGGATTAATGCAGTATCATCTACATTATTAAGATTTGCTTTTAAGTCTCTAAAATGAGATACAAACTCTGCTAAATTTTCATTTTCTCTGTATGCTCTTGGTAAGCCTTTTCTAACGGTTTCAACAAAAGACTGCACACTTAATACTAATATGCTTAATTGTTCTTTAACCTCTACAGGATTGAATCCTTGACCAAATAATAACGCTTCTTTATCATAGACTTTTACATTGCCATTAAAATGTGCATCTATCTTTTGCCTATATGGATGTGAAGTATCATTTAGGTTTTTATAAGTCTGTTTTAAAATAGTATCTGAAGGTACAAACCAAACTACAACCTGTGGTTTATCTAATGGAAAGCTATCGAAGATAGGTTTCAATGCATTACAAGCTATAAAAGTTTTACCACCTGCTGTTGGTACTTTTACAGTAACTCTTGGTACGCCTTTAATAGAATTATCATAAGGTCTTAGAAAATCATCTTCTAAAGACTGTACAGATATTCCTTTACTTTCCCAAAAGTTAGAAAATGCATTACTAAGATGTCTTGTTGTATCAAGCTCTTCTATAAACTGAGTAAGGTCATTTATAACCTCTTGTTGGTATTTTTTTAATTCCATTCTTAGAAACGTTTTATATCTCTTGGTATTTTTTTGAATATGATGTTTTTGTTAAGCATATAGGCTTCATCAAGCAAACATATGTCTGCATAAATAATGTATTGTTCTTGTAACTCTGAAATGATACCTAAACTATTATTATCTAAAGTGGTTAAACTATCTTTTTCGTAATAGAAATAGTAGCCTGTATCTTGGTAATTATCTAATAGATATTTGCCTTCTTTAGATTGTTGCCTTGTAAGTGGTTGCTTAGTCTCTGTATAATAGATGTAATTTCTAATTTTATCTTCACCTACTTCTTCATTTAGATTTTCATTATCCTTAAAGATAGGCTTACCTAATTCGTAGAAATCAAAAGCACCTCCAGTTCCTTCAACTTCTTTTTTATCTTTTCCATAACCATTAATTACCCTTTTTATCCTTTCAGATGTAACTTCTTCTGCATAATCTTCCATTTCAATTAATATGAATTTTCTTGAACCTTCGTCTGCTTTATTTAAATTTAATACTGCGTGAGCAGTAGTACCAGAGCCAGCGAATGAATCTAAAATTAACGCATCTTTATCATCAAAAGAATTTAGAAGTAACTCTAATAAATTTACAGGTTTAGGATAATCAAATTTTCCCTTCTCGAAAATAGCTTCAAGATCAATACTTCCTGAACTTTTTAAACTAATTATAGACCTTAATAAAAAATCTTTAACTTCATATAAATACTTAATCGAACTTGGTTGAGTATTTTCATCTTTAGCGAACCAAATTTTCCCACATTTGTATGAACCATCAGCAAGTTTTTCAACATTATCGTAATCTAAATAACTATCAAATGTTTCCTTTTTCCATCTCCAACCTCTATCTGGAACATTACAAGGTTTTTTAGTGATAGGATGAAAAATATCAAATCTTGGACCATTGGTTTGACCATTTGGCCAACTTAAATTTATCTTTCCAAATAAATCATAGTTAGCATCAAGATTATTATATAATGTTATTCCTCTATCGTAACCATTCTTTTTAAATAATTTCTGTAAATCACTTTTTACTTCTAATATTTTAGTTTTTTTTCTTTTGTGCTTTGACACTAAATCGAATACACTATCTAAACCTTCTTTTAATTGGGTAAATCGATGCGATTTTAGATTTTCTTTAGAGTATAATAATACATACTCGTGAATATTACCAATTCCCTTATCATTTTTTGGAACACGTTTATTCCAAACTAATTGTTCAATAAAGTTATTTGAGCCAAAAATATCATTCAGCATTAATCTTAAATTATGAACTTCATTTTCATCGATAGAAACAAAAATAACTCCATCTTCCGCAAGTAACTTATGTAATAACTTCAGACGTGGATACATCATACACAACCATTTGTCGTGACGAGTTAAATCCTCTCCATCTTTACCTACAACCTCTCCTAACCATTTTTTAATTTTAGGATGATTTACATTATCATTATACACCCAACTTTCTTTTCCTGTATTGTATGGTGGGTCTATATATATGCATTTTATTTTACCTTCATATTCAGGCAATAATGCCTTTAATGCTAATAAATTATCTCCTTTAATAATTTTATTACCGCTTTTTGTTTCAGTTTTCTGTTCGCCTTTCTCTGTAAAACCATAAGTATGATTTAATATCTTATAAGGCACATCTTGATGATGACTGACTACCTTTTCTTTTCCTATCCAATGTAATGTTGGCATATCTTATTTACTCGCTTTTGTAACTAATAATTCTTTTGCATCTATCTGTAAGATTGTAGCAATCTCGTACAAGGTTTCTAAACTTGGTTGCGTGCGGTTTTGCACATAACCATTAACTGTATTGAAACTCTTGCCTAATCGCTCTGCAAGCCACACTTGCTTAATCCCTTTATCTTCCAGAACTTCTTTTATTCTGTTCATAATCTTATCTTTTAGACACTCTAAATATACATTTATCTGCTTAAAAATACACCGTTTTGCGTTATGTTTTTATACATAATTATATATTACAATACTGTTTTATAAGATTGATAAGGGTTGTAGAAGATTCTTATTTATACTATTTGGCTTTTACCAAAAAGAGAACTTTATTTTTACCCTTGTTTTAGACTATACTACACGTCTTAAAAATTACTTAATTGTTAATCGAAAAATCAATTTTAGATTTTAGTTTATCTATTACTATGTTTTCTTGTGTAATATCTTGATGTTTAGATAATAGTTTTAGAAACTGACTACGCTCTTTTTTATGAGTTTCCTTGTGATACAGTTTCATTGCTTTAGCAGAATCTACATAGTTCATATAGCCATATAACCGTGTTTCTTTAGTTGACCAATTAGAGAAATTGAGATTGGTTTTCTTTTTTATGCTTGCATAAAAATTGAGTAACTCGTTTGCGAGTAATCTGTATTTTATAGGGTCTATTAAATCTTGAACAGTAAATAATCCTATTGGATTTGTACGGTTATTAAAATACCTGTTATTGCCTTTTAACTCTACACGCATTAACTTATCGTTTAGTTTTATATCTGCTGTCTTTTGAGCTTCAAATGTTTTGTTATAGGCTTTAAATTTGTAATTGGTTTTCCTAATTTCTTTACCATATATAACATTTCCTTTTATCATTGGAATAGGTAAAGTGCCTTTATAATCTAACCATCTATCTGTTTCTTGCGTGGTATCGTGTTTTATTACAACACCAATATCTGCTCTTAATAGTGTGGTTTTATAAAGATCTATTGGAAGATTACTATTGAGTTTGTCAAGCGCAGTCAAAACCTGTGAAAAAGTAAAATCTTGATAATTATTACCCATATAGAATTTCTGTAATGAATTTTCTATTTGTAATTCACTACCGTACATTTTGAGATGGATATTTTGTAATTCTGATTGATAACCTATTACAAATGCGTTTTTATTCTGAATAGGACGCCATAAGAAACCTGCCCATTTTAAATTTTTAAGCTCTCCTGCTAAAAATTCATTAGGTAGATTATCTATTATAATTTTAGATTTAATGGTATCGTACAAAGTAGCCAATGCATAAGCACAAGAACCTTTAAAAGAAAAACGCTAAAAACCGAAGTTATTAGCGTGTCTTTTTAAATGCCTTATTATAGTTCTTATTTAAAAGCGTTTGTACATCTGACATACGGTAATAAATTTTATTCCCTATTTGAGAGAATGATATTTTACCTTCATCACGCCACGTTTGAGCGGTACGCTTGCTTATATTCATAAGCTGTAAAAAGTCTGCATTGTCCAAAAATACATCTTGTGGTTTTTTAGATGTATCTGTGATTGTAGATTTGATTTCATCAATACGCCCTATAAGTTCTTGGTATTGGTCTTTAGATAAAATTACTGCTTCCATAAATGCTGTTTTTGAGTGTTAAACAATTAATTATGGTGTAAATTTGCGTAATAGAGTAACACTAAAACAGTTACATAGGGTTATATAACCCCATCCAAAACCCTTATTATCATTGAGTTTGTAGCAATAAAATTATTTTAATTTTTTAATTTCTGCCTGCATAGTTCGTATATGTTTTTCCCAAAACTCTATAGCTTTATAATCTGGACTATTAAATTCATTTCTTAGCTTTTGAGTGCTGATGCCTTTTTCTGGATTGGATTGTTTAGTTTGAAAATTTGCCGAAATAAAACGATGTAATTCTGCTTCTGACTTCACATTAAAAACCGTAGGTTTTAGGTCGTTAACCATTTTGAAGAGCAACGCAAGTTGCGGAACAGAAAGGTTTACTTTTAGTTTATTACTACTGTTAGAATTATTACTTTCTCCTACTTGCTCTTTATTATGTTTAGCTAATTCTGATTTTATTATTCCTTGCATTTCATAGATTGAATAAAATTCAAAAGGAAAGAGTAATTTTTCTTTATTGATGTGTGTTATTATTTCACCTTCCTTTTGTCCTGCTAATCCTAAAGATTTATGTTTAGTTATGTAGCCTAAACGCAACATATCTTCTTCTGAATGTCCTCTTTTCTTTAAAGTTTCAATTGCTTCGTCAATTTCTTCCCAAGTAAAATTACTTTCGTAATCGTCTTTTTCAGCAAATACATAAACTTCTATATCGTGCAAGAAATACTTTAAAGATGTAGGATCTAAATTGGTTTGCTCTTTTACAATATTAAATAACTGTAATCCTGTATGGTCTTTTGACCTTACACCATCAAGTAGTTTGTAAATCTCATTACCTTCGTCTTCTGTCATTTTCGCATATTCTTCTTCAAAACGTTCTTTTTCAATAGTATCTAATATTGATTTGTAGCCTACTAATCTATCAGCAATAATCAAAAACTTAATGAAAGCAGTTATACTATTATAATCAATACCATAATAATTAGAATCAATAAGCATTTCCCAAAAAGAATCATCTTCCGCATTTATATCAGCAATAGTTTTAAATTTATTTTCTAATAGGTTATCGCAAACTTCAATGAATGTAGAGGCTACATAATTTTTAATTATGCGTTCTCTATATTGATGATAATCATCATCACCAATATCAAATTTACTTGGATTAATATAAGCTGTTATATATGCAGAAATATCAGCAGGACACTTTGCTAATTTCTTTTGATGTTTCTTAATTTCCTTTTTGGTTAAATCTTCTTTTTCTTCGTCATTAAGACAAGAAGCGAATAGCATTCTGTCTTTATCTCCATTCTCATAAATACCAGATGAAATTTGTAGTTCTATTTGCTCAATACTTTTATCGAGTATTAATAACTCTTCTTTTGAAAATTCTCCCATAACTTAATTGATGTATTGGTCTACTGCTTTATCTAATTCGCTACTTACTATTTTTGCATATACTTGTGTGATACCTATATCTGTATGGTCCATTAGTTTTGATACGTGTTCTATTCTCATACCGTTATTTAATGCCCTGGTCGCAAAAGTATGTCTGCTAATATGAAAGGTTAACGAAAATGGCAATTCTAATTCTTTACCCATTTTAGTTAAATACATACCACTTAATGCGATTGCTCTTTGTACTAATTTTGCTCTATGCTCTCTATTTGTGAAATACTCTTTGTCAATTTTTGCAAATGGAAATATTATATCTCCGTTTTTGCTTTCTTCTGTTTTATACTTCTCTAAAATCTCAATCGCTTTTTGCCCTATTCTAATACTATGCTGTCTATTAGTTTTGCGAATAACTTTAGTTATTTTTTGCTCTTTAGCGTTGTAGTTATTCCATTTTAATTCGATTACATCGCCAAACCTTAAACCACCAGAAAAGACTGAAAAAATAAACATATCTTTTATAATTTGTGCTTTAGCTTTATTTGATACTTCTAAATTTATTAATGCTTTAAACTGTTCATCATTAAGATAACGCTTTGTACTTTTTGACTTCTTAACATTAAACTTGCTAAATGGAAAGTGATTTAAAGGTATTAGGTCTTCTCTCTGTGCTTCTTTAAACATTAAGTTAAGAATCTTTAAAGAAAAATTTATAGTCGTGTTATTGTTGCCTAACGTAGTACTGCAATATCCTGCATAGTTTTTTAATGTAGTAACCGTAATATCATCAAACATTACTTCTCTATGACCTATAAAAGTTTCAAACTTTTTAAGGTAGTTTTTATAGTTGTTATAAGTAGATAACGCAAGTGTGTGCTTTTGCTTCTCGCAACGATTATAAGAGTACTCAAAGAAATTAACCATAGGCTTACCTTTTATGGCCTCTTTAAGTTTTCTCGCTGATGTGGATTGATTTTTAGTTTCTAAGTCTGCTATTTGCCCTTGTGCATCTGCAACCTTTTGAGATAAGAATTTATTAAGGCGTGCAGAATTACTATGATTTTTCTTTACTATCTGCTTGTCTTCATCCCATTCAGATGGGCTAATTTTAAAACCTAATGATATAAATTTAGGTTTGCGGTCTTTGATAAGCCTAAGATATAATGGTGCGTTACCTGCTTTATCTATCTTATTTTTTCTTAAAATTATTTTAACGGATGCCATAATTTCCCTTTGTATTATAGTGTGCAAGCTGGTGCAATAGAATACTAAGGTACAACAATTGGTACAACAATCAATGCATTTACGTGTATTTATTTGCACTTTGTTGCATTAATATTTTATGTAAATTCTTTATTTATAGGCTTTTTAAAGCATTGAAGATTATATAGGTACAACAAATAGACAACACCGTGTATAATTAATTGCTTGGTTCTAGCCTACTTGCGAAAATTCCTGCGGAATTTTCACGGGTTCGTAAATGTTTGTTAACTTAGTTGCTTAACCACGCAACTAACCATACACAAACTCGTTAGCCACAATTAAAACAGAACCGTGAAAAAAGAGAAAGTAATAGAAAAATTAGACAAACATTGTTCTGAAAAACTATACGTTAGACTGACAAGGAAAAAAGGTAGTTTTGAGGGAATCTCTACTGGATTTATTCTCGATAAGTCGCCTGATTTTATATTACTTCAAGAAACAGACGAATTCAGAGTTTTAGGCTATCAAGTTATTCCGATTCAAACAATCAAACACGTTAGATATAATAAGAACGACAAAACAATCCATCGGATATTAAAAGAAGAAGGATTAATAAGTGAAATTAAAGCTAAATATAAAGTTGATTTAACGGATTGGAATTCAATCGTGAAAGATATTAAAGCAACTGAATTGACAATTATATCAGAATGCGAACATCCTAAACAAAACTTTTTTTGCATTGGACAGTTAAAGCGAATTAATAAAAAATCCATTTCGATAAGATATTTTAATGCTCAAGGTATTTTGGATAAGAAAAACACAAAGCACAATTTTGAGGATATAACAAAATTGAGTTTTGACGACCGTTATGCAAATGTATTTTCAAAATATTTAATAGAATAATGGAAAAAGCAGAAAAGATTTCAAATAAAAATGGGAATTGGTACATAGTCGAAATTATTGAAAAATGTGAACCTGTTGAACGAAATGAAAAGCAAGAGTTGCGAAGAGTTACAACTTGGGGAAATCATCATTTAATTAAAGCCGATTCACCAGAAAAAGCATTTGATAAAGCTGTAAAGCTTGGAAAAGAAGCAGAATATAAATTCACGAATTCTGACAAAATAGAAATGGAATGGATTTTTGTTGGAATTGGAGAATTGTTGCCGATTTATGAAGACATTGAAGATGGTGCGGAATTGATGTGGAATGATTACGGATTTATTAGTAATCGAAGAACAATGAGAATGCCTTACAAAAAGAAAGAGCTAATGAAATTAATAAAACCGAAACAACAACCGAATAAATAACTGTGGCTAACACCGTATAAAAATAATTGCGGTTTAGTGCTTAATCAAAGGTCGTTGCGTGTTTGTAACGTCTGAATTTCCTTCGGAAATTCCTCGCATACAAACCCGCAACTATTCTTATACATAAACGTTGTGGTGCATTTACCCAAAACGAACCGAAACCGAAAAACTAACTCAAACTTAACTGAAATTTTAATGAATTTTTCA
>NZ_JABFDI010000002.1 GCF_013403915.1 Winogradskyella pacifica | reverse complement strand
GTTAGCTGTTAGCTGTTAGCTGTTAGCTGTTAGCTGTTAGCTGTTAGCTGTTAGCTGTTAGCTGTTAGCTGTTAGCTGTTAGCAAAAAATTAAAAAAACTTGGGATTGAAAACAATAATTAGTAAATAAGAATGTCCCAAATCAATTCAAAGAATTGAACATCAATCTGCAGAAATAATGAGCATTACAGAGAGTAAAATATATTTTAATCGAAGGTAGAAACGAAGTTTAATGTAGATGCGAAGCGAAGCTTCAAGCACGGAATTCTGAAAGCGAATGTTCCGAAGGAATTTCCTCAGATTGATCGTGATTTTTTGGTTCGTTTATTCGCAGATGCTTATTTTATGGAGCTCATGATGTGCTTCGCAGTTGTATCAAGACAAAATGAACAAGTAAAAAAGAAAACATGAGTAAAACAAATGATAAGAGTCCTGCTTCTGCAGGGACAGGAGTAACACCAAGAGGAGCCTATCCACACGTAAAACAAGTTGGCGATTTTATTTTCGTTTCAGGCACAAGTTCTCGTCGACCAGACAACAGCATCGCAGGCGTAGATATCATTGACGAGATGGGAACAAAACGCTTAAATGCCTACACACAAACCCAAGAAGTCTTAAAAAACATCGATAAAAACCTTCAAAAAGTTGGAGCTAGTTTAAAAGATGTGGTTGATGTCACCTCGTTTTTAGTCAACATGAATGACTTTGCCGATTATAACAAAGCTTACGCAGAGTTCTTCGAAAAAGAAACAGGACCAACGAGAACAACGGTTGCTGTGCATCAATTACCACATCCAGATTTGGTGGTTGAGATAAAGGTTATGGCTTATAAGAAATCTTAAAATGAAGAAAATAGTTTTAATCTTATTTCTATTTATCAGCTGCTATTCATTTGCAGATGCAGGCTATGCCTATCGTTTTCATTTAAATCTTGTATCTGAAAAAGGTGATACACTAAACGGATACTATTATCTATACACTGAAAATGAATTTAGAAGAAATAACGATTTTAAAGATTTTTTAGGTAAAGATATTATTACTTTATATTCTTCAATTTCAACTATATCCATAGGAAACCTAGCTTTAGATTTTACAAAAACTGATTTCAAAAAAACAATAAATCTTTCCGACTATTGGAAAGTAAGTATAAACGATTATTTAGATTTTGGAGTGACAGACAGAATCTTTGAATTAACTGATGCGGAATATGATTTAATCAAAATCAATCAACCTAATTCCGTAGGAATCTACAACGAAAATTATGCTGAAAATTGTAGTACAATACTAATGACCTGGAATAATGATACTGAATTATTAAACCATAGAAATGACATTTTAGAAAAAATAAAGTCATTTGAAGACGATTTCACCAAACATGATGATGAACTCAGTAATTATTTTAAAGAAAAAAAAGAATCTCTACTATATAAAGGCATATTATTAATATTTCATTGTGATGCACTATAAATGAAAATTCAAAACTACATAAACGGCAATTTCCAAAATCCAATTCAAGATAACTGGATCGACAATTATAATCCATCTAATGGAGAGGTTTACGGGCAAATACCAAACTCGTCAGAAGAAGATGTTGAAAAAGCATACAAAGCAGCAAAATCTGCATTTCCAAGTTGGTCGCAAACTACACTAGAAGAACGTAGCAGAATCTTAATTAAAATTTCAGAATTACTAGAAGCCAACTTACAGCGTTTTGCAGAAGCAGAAAGTAAAGACAACGGAAAACCAATAAGTTTAGCTAAAGCAGTTGATATCCCAAGAGCAGCAAGTAACTTTAGATTCTTTGGAAATGCGATTACACAATTTGCTAGTGAAAGTCATGAATCCATAGGACAACAAGCCATAAATTACACCTTACGTCAACCCATTGGTGTTGTGGGCTGTATTTCACCTTGGAACCTTCCACTCTACTTGTTTACTTGGAAAATCGCACCAGCGCTTGCAGCCGGAAACTGCGTCGTTGCCAAACCAAGTGAAGTCACACCAATGACCGCTTATTTGTTAGGCGAAATTTGTAATGAAGCAGGTTTGCCAAAAGGCGTGTTAAATATTGTTCACGGACTAGGAACCTCAACAGGACAAGCCATAATTGAACATCAAGATATTAAAGCCATTAGTTTTACAGGAGGTACAGCAACAGGAGCACATATTGCGAGAGTTGCCGCACCACTATTTAAAAAATTATCCTTAGAATTAGGCGGGAAAAATCCAAATATCATTTTCGCAGATTGTGATTATGAAGACATGCTGAATACAACGGTTCGCTCATCATTTGCTAATCAAGGGCAAATTTGTTTATGTGGCAGTCGAATTTTTGTAGAAGCCTCTATTTATGAAAAATTTAAAACTGATTTTGTCGCTAAAGTAAAAGCATTAAAAGTTGGACATCCTTCGAATGAAGACACCAATATTGGAGCATTAGTATCTAAACCTCATTTAGAGAAAGTAAAGGAATATATTGAAATCGCTAAAGAAGAAAACGGAACTGTGTTATGTGGTGGTAATGAAGTTACTGTTAAAGGTTATGAAAACGGTTATTATTTAGAACCAACAGTTATTGAAGTTCCTAATGACAACTGCAGAGTTAACCAAGAAGAAATTTTTGGACCTGTCGTCACTATTATGCCATTCAATACTGAAGACGACGTATTAGAAATGGCAAACAAAGTTAAATACGGACTTTCAGCGACACTATGGACCAATGATTTAAAACGCACCATGAAATTAAGTCACCAACTGCAAGCAGGAATTGTTTGGGTAAATACTTGGATGATGCGCGATTTAAGAACACCCTTTGGGGGCGTAAAAGCTTCTGGCGTTGGACGTGAAGGTGGCTTTGAAGCTTTGCGTTTTTTTACGGAAGCTAAAAATGTTTGTATAAAGTATTAACAAAAGAACCAAGAGCATAGATAAAAGAAAATAGACAGACTCGAATGCTCTCTTTTCTTTTCTCTTTTATCTCATAAATTGAAACGAAATTATTAATTATAGATAGTACTGATCATATTTCAGTATTACATTAAAAAGATTCCTGGACTTGCAGGAAATATTATGGATTTACAATTAAACAACAAATACGCATTAGTTTGCGGAAGCACAGCAGGAATAGGAAAAGCAACCGCACTAGCTTTAGCGGCAGAAGGTGTACAAGTAACCCTAATTGCTAGAAATGAAGATAAATTAAAAGCTACACTAGCCGAGTTACCTCAACAAAGACAACACGATTATATTGTCGCTGATTTTTCGAATCCTACGGAATTGAAAGCCAAAGTATCAGACTATGTTTCTAAACATCATGGGTTCCATGTTTTAGTTAATAATACAGGGGGTCCAAAAGGAGGTCCTGTATTCTCTGCCGATGTTGACGAATTTGAATCTGCTTTTACTCAGCATTTAAAATGTAATCATGTCTTAGTTCAAACGGTTGTTCCGTTTATGAAAAGTGAAGGTTATGGTCGTGTCATCAATGTGATTTCAACCTCTGTAAAACAACCTTTAGATGGTTTAGGAGTGAGTAATACGATTCGTGGTGCAGTGGCTAATTGGAGTAAAACGTTAGCTAATGAACTCGGTCAATTTGGGATTACTGTAAATAACGTTTTACCAGGAGCTACAGGAACAGAACGTTTAGCAGAAATCATTAAAAACAAATCTACAAAAACAGGGAACACTGAAGAAGAAGCTGCTAATGCTATGAAAAGTGCCGTACCAGCAAAACGTTTCGCAAAACCAGAAGAATTAGCTGATGCTATTACTTTTTTAGCAAGTGAACGCGCTGCTTATATTAACGGAATTAATCTTCCTGTTGATGGTGGGCGAACAAAGTCCTTATAATCCCAAGACCTGTCAGCTTTTAAAAACCTGATAGGTCTATTTTAGTAGAATTTCAATTTTTTATTAGTAATTTTAATGCATTGATTAATCTGCGTTAAGGGTTGCAACAACATCCTTTTTTTGCTGCCATATATGGCAAAAAAAGATATAGTGAAAAACCTGACCCTTTTTAGGGTAACGCCCTAATAATAACCTCATGAGCAAAATATATCCTCCAATAAACTTTAAAGCATGGATTGATGAAAACCGGCATTTATTAAAACCTCCTGTTGGTAACAAAGTGGTTTGGAAAGATGGTGATTTTATTGTGATGGTCGTTGGTGGACCTAATAGTAGAAAAGATTACCACTATAATGAAACACCAGAATTTTTCCATCAAATTGAAGGAGATATGGTTTTAAAAATCATTGAAGATGGTGAACCTAAAGACATTCACATTAGAGAAGGTGAGATTTTTCTTTTACCACCAAAAGTTCCACATTCACCACAACGTGAAGCCAATACCGTTGGTTTAGTTATAGAATACCCAAGAGATAAAGGTGTTCAAGATGCTTTACTTTGGTTCTGTGAAAACTGTACGACCAAATTGTACGAAGAAGATTTCACTGTTGAAAATATTGAAACCGATATGCCTATAATTTTCGACAAATATTATGGAGACAAGGATAAACGTAAATGTCCGAATTGTGGTGAGGTAATGGAACCACCAGAAAAGGTGAAGATCGATAATTAAAGGTCGGTTGATTTTCCGAAAAGGAAAAACTCTAAATTCATAAAACAGAACTAACTAAAGGGTTCAATAATAAGTTGAATTCCAATTAATAAGATTCCTGCTTTCGCAGGAATGACAAAACGAGATGCTTTGACTGCGCTCAGCATGACAACTACATATGACTAAACGAAAACTTAGAATAAACGGCCACTCACATTTACTTCCATATCCAGAGGAAATCCCTCAATTTATGCAAGATAAAGGGATTTTTTGGGTGGATAAAGACCGAAAATTTATGCTTCAAAAAGATTGGAATCGTCCGATTACAGATTCTAGTTTTTTCTTAAATGAAAAGTTAGCATGGATGGAACGTTTTAATATTGACCATGCTGTTGTTTTAAACTTATCTCAACTTTACGGAAACGGATTGCGTGTTGAGGAGATGAAACAAGCCTTACGTTTTCAGAATGATTTTAATGCCAAGATTCAACATAATCATCCAAGTAAATTTACCTGTGGATTTGTTGTTCATCCTGGGTTTGTTAGAGGAGCATGTTGGGAAATTGAACGTTGTGTTGAAGTTTTAGGCCTTCAGCTTCTATGTTTACCAACCCATTATATGGACACGATCGGAACTTGGCGTTGTATTTTTGATGAGGAAAACGAGCCTATTTTTGAGTTAGCGAATAAATACAATCTTGCTGTAGAAATTCATCCTTACGATGGTGAAAAATTTATAAAACTAGAAAATACGTCTTGGAGATTTCACTTAATATGGATGTTGGCACAATGTGCTGATGCGTATCATTTTTTAACTTTAAATGGGTACCAAGACAAATATCCTAATATGCGAACTTGCTTTGCACATGGAGGACAATTGGCACAAATCAACTTAGGGAGACGTATTCAAGGCTTTGATGGTCGTCCAGATTTATTTGAAGGCAAAAGCCATCCTAGGAAAGCCGTTGGTCATAAAAACATATTCTTTGATACACTTGTACACGACACAGGTGGCCTAGAACTATTAATTAGAAATCAAGGCTCTAAACAAGTCTTAATGGGATTAGATGATCCTTATCCACTTGGTGAAATGGAAAGCGAAAAGCAATCTTCTTACCCTGGAAAAATCATAGATTTAGCTATAGAGCGCGAGATAATTACAGAGACCGAAGGTGATGCTATTTGGGAAGACAACGTTATTCAGTGGTTATGTGGAGATGATGAAGCCGCGAAACAGAAATTAGTTTCACGTATCCTATCTTAAACCGTTTATATTAAAAAATTCTTCAACCAAAATAATTATGAAAAGAATTGGAGCTTACATTGCTTTGGCAGGCGTACTACTTATTGTACTACCATACTTTAATCTTTCAATCATGTTTTTAAGTCAGATTGATGAATTGGGCGAAGCCACAGCTTTAGCGATTAAGATAGGTCTTATACTAATAGGTTTAATTCTATTTTTTATGGACAAATTGACAACCAAGAAACCACAGTAATCACAAAAGCGTAAATTGATTCATTCAATACGTTTACAATAGCACTATTTATGTATTTCTTACCTGAGGATTTAGATAATTACATCGTTGCCCATTCTGAGCAAGAGCCAGAATTATTACAGCAACTCACCAGAGAAACGTATCAAAAAATATTACAGCCCATTATGCTTAGTGGCCCTTATCAAGGTCGTGTATTGAGTATGATATCCAAGTTAATTAGACCGCAATCTATTTTAGAATTAGGGACTTTTACGGGCTATGCGACGCTATGTTTAGCTGAAGGACTTCAAAAAAATGGCAACCTTCATACTATTGACATTAATGAAGAATTGGTTGATTTTCAACGGAAATATTTTGACAAGTCTGAGTATGGACAACAAATTATTCAACACACAGGCAGTGCTTTAGATATCATTCCAGAATTAAATCAAACCTTTGATTTGATTTTTATCGATGCAGACAAACCCAACTACAGCAATTATTTCCATTTAATCATTGATAAGTTAAATCCCGGAGGCATTATACTTTCAGATAATGTATTATGGCATGGAAAAGTGGTTGAACCTGTTGGAGAAAAAGATATTTCAACAAAATCTATCTTAGATTACAACCAACTTTTAAAATCAGACAAAAGAATAGAAACCGTTGTATTACCGATTAGAGACGGCTTAACCATTAGTAGAAAATTAGAATCTACCAAGCATGAGTGAAATTGATATAAGAACTGTAGATGTCGTTAAGTACATCACTCCGTTAAGAGAAGGTGGCTCGCTCCCTGCTATTGTCGAAGCTAGCGATGGTTTTCTTTATGTTCTAAAATTTAGAGGAGCCGGACAAGGTACAAAAGCGTTAATCTCTGAATTTATTGGAGGAGAGTTAGCACGAGCCATTGGTTTAAAAGTGCCAGAATTAGTCTTTATGAACTTAGATGATTCCTTTAGTAAAACGGAACCTGATGAAGAAATACAAGATTTACTTAAATTTAGTGTTGGCTTAAATCTAGGGTTACATTACTTAAGTAGTTCTATAACTTTTGATCCTTTAGTTTCTGTTGCAGACGCGCTAACCTCTTCTAAAATAGTACTACTCGATAGTATTATTAGCAATATAGACAGAACGGTAAAAAACACGAATCTACTAAATTGGAATAAGGAATTATGGGTTATAGACAATGGAGCCAGTTTCTATTTTCATCATAATTGGGACACTTGGAAAAACCATCTTACCAGAACGTTTCCGCTTATTAAGGATCATGTGCTTTTAGAACGCGCATCACTTCTAAGCGAAGCCTCTAAAACCATTGTTGACACGCTTGATGAAAGTACCATCGAAGATATCATATACAAGATACCCGAAGATTGGCTCACAAATGAATCCGATACTCTGACACCAGAAGAAATGCAAAAAGCCTATATTGAATACTTAAATTCAAGACTTTTAAAAATTGACACCTTAGTAAAAGAAGCTGAAGATGCAAGATAAAGTTACTTTTGAATATGCCATAATTAGACTTGTCCCAAGAGTTGAGCGCGAAGAGTTTTTCAATATTGGAGTGATTTTATTCTCTAAACGAAAGAAATTTCTAGGAGTTAAATTTAAGGTCGACGTCAATAAGTTGAATGCCTTTTCATGCGAATTAGATTTAGATGCCATAAATAGTTATTTAAAATCTTGGGAATTAATTTCGAAAGGAGACGCCTCTGGCGGAGCGATTGCGCAGTTTGAATTATCAGATAGATTTAGATGGTTAGCAGCATCACGAAGTACTATTATACAAAGTTCTAAGACGCATTCTGGCTTAACGGAAAACCCAGAACTTGAATTACAATCTATTTTTGAAAAACATGTTTTAGACGCTGATTAAAATCTCGTTTTATATAAAGAAAGCCTCATTATCACTAATGAGGCTTTTCCTATAATTAAATATTTCAGATTACTGCACTGCCTGTAAAGCATCAATATTACCATAACCAAAACTGCTGTTTTTATTTGGATAAAATTCTGCTGATTGTTTTAACCTATTAAGAACTTGTGTCCGACTCCAACTTGGATATCTCGACCAAATTAAAGCCGCTATACCAGCCGTAGTTGCTGTTGCTACAGAAGAACCACCTGTGTAACGTCGCTGACCATCATAAAATCCTAATACAGGAGGTGCTTTACTTGTATTATTATCTCCTTCCATAATAATTGTAAAATCGATTTTACTACCGCTATGACAAGTATCACAACGCTCATAATTACTGCCATCATTAACACCGGTAACGGCAACCGTTTCGCTCATGGTTGCAGGAAATATAACACCAAATCCATTGGTAAAACTCGTAGACGTTCCGCCTGCTGCAAAAATCAATTTATTTTTACTGTAAGCATATTTTACTGCATCTTTAATATTACCAATAGACCATACGTAACCAATGGACATAGAAATAATTTTAACATCACTTCTATTTCCTAAATCTACTAAAGCTTGAGACACCCCTTTACGTTCATGATAATCATTTAATAACACATCTTCTGTCGCTCTATAAGCAACCAAATTGGCGTTATAAGCCACACCAACTGGCATGCCATTATCGTTTCTCGGAGACGCCATAGTAGAGCCCATTGCTGTTCCGTGTCCGCACTTATCATGTGGACCATCATAATTGCTAGACCACCACCAATTGGAATCAATAAACGTCCCATATTTCTGAACAAAACGCCCTGAAGAATAGCCATCATTAATTCCTACTGAATTTAAAAGTGATTGTGTTTTTGAAACTCCTGTATCAATTAAACCAATAGTAACTCCAGAGCCTGTAGAAAAATTCCAAGCATTTGGTATATTGTGTTCATTGAAATGCCAAGACACTTGGGCATTATTAGGCGCAATAGTTGAATAATGAGATGAACTAATAGAATCTCCACTTGTATCACATCCTGAGCTCGATTTTTCTTGAACCTCACCAGTATAATGATTATAACCATTTGGCTCTAAATACCTAACGTTAGCGCTTTCTCTTAAAGCAATAATGGTTTCAAGTTTAGTTACTTCTGCATCAAAGACAGTTAGGATATCATCTTCCTTAAGTTTGAAATCGCTTTTAACGACGTCCTCTTTATTAAGAATCGTAGCAATTAAGTTATTTTTTTTGTTTTGAAGATCAGTATCTCCAGCTTCGCCAAAACTCTGACCTTCATTACCGTAACCAACAGTCAGTACATTTTGCCCATGCATTAACGCGCTCCATAAGAAATGTGCGTCTTCCGTATTCCAATCAAAATCTCCTGTAGTTCTAATGCTCTCACTAATGCGTTGATTAATTTGTTCAATAGTTAGAGGATTTTCAGAAAACTCAACAGCTTCTGCTTCAGTTTCAATAACAGTATCTTTAGAACAAGATACTATGGTAATCGCTATGAGAAGCACTACCAAAGTGTACATTTTTTTCATATAATAAAATTTAGACGATTATTAATTCTCTAAATATATTAAATAAAACGCACTAATTACTTCTAGTATTTACGGTTGTTTTAAAAAATGAAGTGTATTTTTAAGAAATACGCAATTACTTATTGCGTTTTAAGGATCCTGTAAAGTCTTCAAGATCATCTTTTACTTTGTTTAATTCGTCAGTCACACTTTTAGTTACGTCTGTATCTATAATGTTACTTTCTTTAGCACTTTTAGTCACTTCGTGTTTTATATCGTTGGTTGCATCTTTTAATTGACGCATACCTTTACCCAAACCACGCGCAATTTCAGGTAATTTATCTGCACCAAATACTAATACCACTATGAGTAGTATTACCATTATCTCGGCAGCTCCTATAAACAAGATTGTAAGTTGATGTATCACGATGCAAATATAAAGTGAGTTTGTGGATTATACCACTTCAAATTAAAAATAAAAAAAAGCCGACTTTAAATAAAGTCGGCTAAACTACATAATATGCTAATTACTAATCTCTTACCTTGCTCTTAAATTTATCGAAGTCACTATCTTTAACTTCTTTAGGCCAAGCATTATTAGTGGTATCAACATCAGCTGTTTCTAAATCTGGATCTAAAGCTATAGAAATGATTTCCTTATCGCTTGCAATGGCTTTACTAACCTGTTTATCATTTAGTCTCCATATTTGAACAGGATACGTTTCTCTCTTCTTAGTACCATCTGCATAAGTAAATTCTACAATAATTGGCATTACTAATCCACCTGGCTTTTCAAAGGTTACCTCGTAAAAATACTGTGGTGCCGTCTTAAATTCTTTTTGTTCCTTTGGTGAAAAGTTATCCATAATGTATTCTTTCACTGTAGGCAAATTATCTATAGTTCCAGCACTTTTTATCGCATCGTCATAACCTTCGGCTCCTTCTTCAATAAAATAAACTAAGCTACTTGGATCTCTATTATATTGCTCAGCTAGGCGCTTTCCATTATCATTTGGTGTTCCTGTAACTGCAAATCTCTTAACTTCTTTTATACCAATATCAGTATAATCTGTGGTATAAAACCAACCTCTCCAAAACCAATCTAAATCTACTGCTGATGCATCTTCCATGGTACGGAAAAAATCTTCAGGAGTCGGGTGCTTAAATTTCCAACGGTTGGCATATTCTTTAAAAGAGTAGTCAAACAAATCATGCCCCATTATAGTTTCTCTCAAAATATTTAATGCGGTTGCAGGTTTACCGTAAGCATTGTTTCCAAATTGGTACGTATTTAAACCTTTCGTCATAATTGGCGCAATGAAATCTTGATTGCCTCCCATATATCTCACTATGTTTTTAGCCGGTCCTCGTCTAGACGGATACGCTTTATCGCTTGGCGACAACGCTGCTGGATACCATTCTGCAAAATCTTGTTCTGCGATGTATTGACTAAAGGTATTTAAACCTTCGTCCATCCATGTCCATTGACGCTCATCGCTATTTACAATCATAGGAAACCAGTTGTGACCAACCTCGTGAATAATAACACTTATCATTCCGTATTTTGTTCTATCAGAATAATTACCATCTTTATCAGGACGACCAAAATTGTAACAAATCATTGGATATTCCATTCCCATTGGTGCATGTACAGAGATGGCCTTATGATACGGATAATCAAATGTCATTCTAGAGTACGTTCTTAATGTACTCGCTACAGATTTTGTTGACCATTGCTCCCAAAGTGGATTTCCTTCTTTAGAATATAAAGACACCGCCATCACATCTTTTTCGCCTAATTTAACAGCCATCATATCCCATAAAAATTTTCGAGAGGTTGCAAAACCAAAATCACGAACCATCTGTGCAGACAGTTTCCATGTTTTCTTCTTCTTACTTTTAGATTTCTCGGTAATTTCAGCTTCAGCTTGTGTTACAATCATTACAGGTTCATCGTAAGATTTTTTCGCCTTGTTAAAACGCTTCATCATATCTTTAGTAAATACGTCTTCACGATTTACTAAATAGCCTGTACCATCTAAAATATGATCTGCAGGTACTGTTATGTTCACATCAAAATTACCAAATGGTAAGGCAAACTCATCACGTCCCCAAAATTGAGAATTCTGCCAACCTTCTACATCATTATAAACAGCCATACGTGGATAGAACTGCGCCATCACATAAATACGGTTATCGTTTTCTTCAAAATACTCATATCCTGAACGTCCACCATCCTTTACGTGGTCATTAATATTGTACCACCATTTTATTTGGAACGAAAATTTCTCACCAGATTTTAAAACCTTTGGCAATTCTACGCGCATCATTGTACGGTTTATAGTATGAGGCAAATCTTTACCACTAACATCCTTAACATGCTCTATATTAAAACCTCCATCAAAAGATTCTTTTAAATACGATTTTACAGCTCTAGAAGATACTGTAGCTGGCGAAATACCAGAACTACTAATCAGTGGGGTTTTAGAATCTCTCGCACGCATATTCTGATCTAATTGTACCCAGAGGTAATTTAAATCATCTGGCGAATTATTAGTATATGTAATCGTTTCATCACCATGCAATTTTGCATTGTCATCATCGATTTCAATATCCATTTTGTAATCTGCCTGCTGCTGATAATATCCTGGACCTGGTGCTCCTGAACCCGTTCTAAAAACGTTGGGTGTAGAAAACTCTTCGTACAACTGCTTGAATTTGTTTTCATTAGTATGACCCTGTTGGCGTTCTGCCTTTTCGTCATCTTGAGCGTATGTGCTAAAAGAGGTTAAAAGTAGAGCACATAAGAAAAATTTAAAGATTTTCATAAAAGATTTTTGTTGTTAAAGTGGTGACTAAAATATGAATTTATAATGGCTTTGATATTGTATTACTTAAAATTTAACACGCTAGTATCATTCTCTGGCACCAACAAAAAACTCTTATTTTTACCTAAAAGTTTTAACCGAACAATATTTTGTTGGTCTGAAAATACATCGAATAAAACCTGATTGGTAACCGCGATAGATTTGATATTTGAAACATTTTCTATTTCTAAATAGCAGTAGGTAATGTCGTCTTTGTATTCCTTACCGATAAACTTAAAATTTACATTAGTATCATTAACTTTAACCTTTAATTTATCAGTTAAATACCGACTCATATAAGTTTCTACTTTTTCTGATTCATCTTTACCAGCGAGTATTATACTTTCATCATAACGCTTTCTGAGTAAAGTTTCAAAATCATCAATAAAAATCTGACTTATAATCTGAAGGGATTGTTCCTCTTTGGCGTATTCAATTTCTGTGACACTAACGTAATATTCGTGTGAATCAGAATTGGAAATTAAAAATGGAAGAGTAAAAAGGAGGCTTACAAAATATCGTAGTTTCATGTTGTGTATTTGGATTGTAATATACGTTTACAAAACGCCGTCCAAAGTTAGTCTTTAGTTGTCAATTTTCTATTTTCTTGATATACTTTTAGCTTAGCTTGTAAAAACTCGAGCATAGCAATATCATCATTCTTCTTACACAATGTTAAGAAGTCATCATCTTCTTGACAGAATAGAAAGTACTCAACACGTAGATTTTCAGCTAAGGAATCGTATTCAAAAATATAATTTTCGTAGTTATCTTTCATGTGTGTTATACATGCATTACGATCGTCTAATTCTACAATAGCTTTTAGTTTTTTTGTTCTTCCGCTAATGGTGTTTAATAATTTATTGAGGTTAATACTTGGACCTCCGCCATAAATCCCACCCACCAATCCAACCATAGCTCCTGCATCTGCATCGTACAATTTTCGTTCATTTTGGGTAAGTTGTTTTCCTTTGTAACCTGGTATTCCGAGATCGTAGAAATTAATTTCGGGTTCAACTTCAAGATTTTGAAGATCGGATTCTAAGCTTCCTGTTAAGATTTTACCGACAACAACTTCATTTAACTCGTTTACACTTTCAATCATCTGAACGTATAACTCACCTGAATCCATTACGATTTCAGAAACAATAACCTCTTGGGTTTGGTATTTTACTCCTGAAATTACTAAAGTATCTAGAGCTTTGGCGGGAATTACAAAACTTCCGTCTTCAAATGAAATGGTATATTTTGCTGCTGTTTTGTTTTGTATGTGAAGGCCTTCGACCTCATCGTTTGCAATTAGCTTACCATTTAAATCGCTTCGCTGCGCGCTAACAAATAACACATTTATTAAGGCAACAACGAGATAAAGAATTTTACTCTTTTCCACCAGTATCTTTTAAAAACGCTTTACTTAAATGAGAAATACGTTCTAAAAGTTGCATTTCCTTATTTTCTTCAAATAAGCTATCCTCTATGCCTTCTTTATCAGCATAGTCAATAAATGACTCCACCTGGTCTAAAGGTATATCAAAATTGTTGTGAATATAATTGATACTATAGGTATCTAAAGCTTTCTTGAAAGGTGTTTTCTCTAACATAACATCTTTTTTGCTTTTAAATTTAATTTTACTAAAATCAACCACATTTTTAATCAGAAATCCAGCGACATTAACCAAGTCTACCATATCTCCCATATGTGGATTGTATTCATTAAAAGCCAAATTATCTGCTTTGGTCTTATAATCTGCAGAGAACTCAAAATCCTCAATATTATCTAAACCAAAATAAACAGCATCTAGGCTTACGTTGTAAGTTCTGACGCTTTCTAAATCCGCTCCTAAATTACCCGTTAGGTCAAATGGTAGTAGAACAACTTCATCTAATTTATTGACTTCCTCAACAAGAATAACCGTTAAACGTTTAGAGAATATAACCTTGTCTGTGATTATAACATTAAAATCTTTAAATTGAAGTGCCCCAAATTCCACAACATCATTAAGTGCTACTTTTATTTCAAAATTCCCATCTTCATCAGTATAGGTTCCTTGATTGGAAGAAGAATTAAAAACTGCAACGCCTTCTTTATCTTCAGATGACACGACGATTCTACCATTTACGGTAATCCGTTCAATATCCTGACTAAAAGCGGTTAATGTAGCAATTCCGAATATTAAGAGTAGTATTTTTTTCATATGTTTGACTGGTTTTTTTTATTATTATCACATGTAGTTTGCGATTAATCATCTCCTTAATTGGAAACAATTTTAACATGCTCGTTTTCTAATTTTATTTCTTGTACTAAATTTCGGGTATATTCTTCAATTCTCATAGGAATTGACTAGTAAATGTTTGTTAAATTAGAAAATAGAACAATTCATAAAGATTAGCGTTCTTTGTAAAACTGTATAATTTAAATATTACTATTTTGAAATCAATTATTATTGCAAGTACTTCCACAATCCATGGCAGTGGTTATTTAGACTATTTATTAGAAGAACTTCAGGATCATTATAAATCTGTAAATGAAATTCTATTTATTCCTTATGCTAGACCAGGCGGTATTTCGCACGATGATTATACAAGTACAGTTTCTAAAGCTTTTAATAAGATAGGAAAAACAGTAAAAGGCATTCATGAATTTGAAAATGCAGCAGAAGCCGTTAAAAACGCACAAGGTATTTTTGTTGGAGGGGGCAATACTTTTGTACTGGTTTCACAGCTTTATAGAAATAAAGTATTACTACCTATAAAAGAAGCCGTTAAAAATGGCACACCTTATTTAGGCACCAGTGCAGGCAGTAATATTTGTGGTTTAACGATGAATACTACTAATGATATGCCAATTGTATATCCACCAAGTTTTAAAACTTTAGGATTTGTACCTTTTAATATTAATCCGCATTACTTAGATCCCATTGAAGGGAGTACACATATGGGGGAAACGAGAGCAACTCGCATTAAAGAATTTCACGCGTATAACAACCAACCTGTAATTGGCTTACGAGAAGGCAGTTGGATTGCAGTTGAAGGCGATAAACTTACGTTAAAAGGCACTTTAGAAGCCCGTATTTTCGAATATAACAAGGAGCCTTATGAAATAGCAACTCATTCGGATCTAGCTTTTTTAAAATAAGTCTGGTATAGAAACAAAAAAGCGCCTTTAGGGGCGCTTTTTTCAACTAACTAACTCAAATAATTGTCTACTCCTAGACATTTTTCTTTTTAAAACGCTTAAGAAACATTTCAGCTTCTTTTGCGTTAGATTTCTGTGCGTGTCTTACTGGTGTATATCCTTTATCACATGGTTTGTGAATTTCAGAACCTGCAGTAATTAATGCTTTGATAATTTCTACACGATTATATTTTGCGGCATAATGAATTGGCATCATACCATTAGATTTTGCATTAACATCTGCACCAGCTTTTATAAGCCTATTTACTTCTTCTAAGTTACCGGTTGCAACAGCCCTAGTTAAAGGACTTACCTCAACGGTGTTTACAATAACTTCATTTAAACCTGAAGTTTTAAGATCATTGGATGCATTTACGTTTGAAACTGAGAAGCCTAATGCTAAGGCTAATACGATTACTGATTTTTTCATGATGAAAGATTTTAAATTTAATTGATTGTTTTTTGATTATACTAAATAGACGACATATTGCTTGAAGTGTTACACTAAAAAATATTTTATAACATTTCTTTAACGCTTTGAAAATAAATATGTTAATATCATCACAAAACATAAACAGATCTTTACGAACTAATTAGAAAGACTTAAAATAGAGTTAACATGCCAAATTTTTTTAACATACAGATTTGTTGTAGCGTTGTATGTATTATCTTTGATACTCAAAATATTTCACATGAATAAAAAGGTTATTTTAATGATTTTAGATGGTTGGGGAAAATCACCCGATCCTAAAGTTTCCGCTATAGACAATGCAAACACTCCATTTATAGATTCTCTTTACACTACATACCCAAGTGCCAGTTTAAGAACAGACGGTTTACATGTTGGTTTACCAGAAGGACAAATGGGAAATAGTGAAGTTGGACACATGAACTTGGGTGCTGGACGAATTGTATATCAAGATTTAGTAAAAATTAACCTTGCTGTAGAGAATAATACCCTTCGTGAAGAGCCTGTTTTAAAAACCGCTTTCGAGTATGCTAAAGTCAATAATAAAAACGTACACCTTTTAGGCTTAGTTAGTGATGGTGGCGTGCATTCTCATATTAATCATCTTTTCGGACTCTTAAATGCCACACATGATTATGGACTAGAAAACGTCTTTGTACATGCATTTACCGATGGTAGAGATGTAGATCCAAAATCTGGATTTAGTTTTATTTCGAAATTAGAAGATCACTTAGAAAAAACCTCAGGGAAATTAGCATCCGTAACTGGACGCTATTATGCCATGGATAGAGATAAGCGTTGGGAACGTGTAAAGATTGTTTATGATGCATTAGTAAATGGAGAAGGAGACAAAACTAAAGATGTATTACAATCGATTCAAGATAATTACGAAAACGACATTACAGACGAATTTATAAAACCTTTAATTGTAACAGGTAATGATAACCAACCTGTGGCAACTATTAAGGAGGATGATGTTGTGATCTTTTTCAACTTTAGAACCGATCGCGGAAGACAACTAACAGAAGCATTGACACAAAAAGATTTTCATGAGTACAACATGCACAAAATGAATCTTCATTATGTGACCATTACAAATTACGATAGTACTTTTGAAGGCATTAATGTTGTTTTCAATAAAGATAACCTTACAGAAACCTTGGGTGAAGTTTTAGAAAAACATCATAAAAAGCAAATTCGTATTGCTGAAACAGAAAAGTATCCTCATGTTACGTTTTTCTTTTCAGGTGGCCAAGAAAAACCATTTGAAGGAGAAACTCGGATTTTAAGAAACTCACCAAAAGTAGCGACCTACGATTTAAAACCAGAAATGAGTGTTTATGAATTAACAGAGGCGCTAGTTCCTGAATTTAAAAAAGGAGACGTTGATTTTGTTTGTTTAAATTTCGCCAATGGTGATATGGTTGGTCATACAGGAGTTATGCAAGCAGCAATTGAAGCTTGCGAACATGTAGACAAATGCGTCAAAGAGGTTGTGACGACAGCCTTAGAAAATAATTATACCACTATTTTAATTGCTGACCATGGTAACTGCGAAACGATGATAAATCCTGATGGCAGTCCAAACACGGCTCATACAACTAACCCTGTTCCAATTATATTAATAGACAAAGATTTAAAAAACATTAAAGACGGTGTTTTAGGCGATATAGCTCCAACGATTTTAAAGTTAATTGGTGTGCCTCAGCCTAAAGCAATGACTAGAGAAAGTCTTGTATAAATTTCTTAATAGTGTAACTTTGCCCTAGATTATAATAAATAGCATGAATTTTCAAAATAGATTAATAGTAGCCGTAGATTTCGATGGCACCATTGTAGAAGATGCTTATCCTAAAATTGGAAAAACGCGCATCTTTGCTTTTGAAACCTTAAAAAAGCTTCAAGAAGATGGTCATCGATTAATTCTTTGGACGTATAGAAATGGTGCAAAACTGCAAGAAGCTGTTGATTTCTGTAAAGATAACGGCATTGAATTCTATGCCGTAAATGCTAGTTTTCCTGAAGAAAAATACGATTACAGTAGAAGTCGTAAAATTCATGCTGATCTATTTATAGACGATAGAAATATCGGAGGTATTCTCGGTTGGGGCGAAGTTTATCAAATTATCACCAATGAAGAACCTAAAATTCCTACTGCTAAAAAAAGGTGGTGGCAATTTTAGTGGGTCTTCTAGTTTATTAAATCAAAATAAGATTTCTCAATATCCTCTCTGTGATCTGGGTGTGCTATATTGACTAAAGCTTTTACTCTGTTTTTAATTGTTTTACCATATAGATTCGCAATCCCGTACTCCGTAACGACATAATGTACATGTGCTCTTGTTGTTACAACACCTGCTCCTGGTTTTAAAACAGGAACAATTCTACTGATGCCATTTTTAGTTACCGATGGTAAGGCAATAATAGCTTTACCTCCATCACTTAATGATGCTCCTCTAATAAAATCCATTTGTCCACCGACACCAGAATACATATCAGAACCAATAGAATCCGCACATACTTGACCTGTTACATCAACCTCAATTGCAGAATTGATGGCAACCATCTTAGGATTCTGTTTAATATATGCTGCATTATTGGTATAATTTGAAGCGCGCATTTCTACAAACGGATTATCATCTACATAATCATACAAGCGTTTGGATCCCATTAAAAATGTTGAAAGCGCTCGTCCACGATTAATCTTTTTATAGTTGCCGTTTATAACATTATTAAGAATTAAATCTATAACTCCATCTGAAAACATCTCTGTATGTAAACCTAAATCTTTGTGATTCGTTAACTGTGTTAAAACGGCATTAGGAATAGAGCCAATTCCCATTTGAAGTGTACTTCTATCCTCGATTAAACTAGCTACATACTCTCCTATTTTAAGTTCTATAGCATTAGGTTCAGCCATGAGATGTACAGGCAATTCTTCATTCGCTTCTACAAAATAATCGATTTCTGAAATGTGAATAATTCCTGCGCCATGTGTTCTTGGCATCTGCGGATTTACTTGAGCAATCACAGTCTTAGCATTATCTATAGCAGCCAAAATAGCCTCAACAGAAACACCTAAAGAACAATACCCATGACGATCTGGAACAGAAACATGAATCAAAACCACATCGAGTTCTAAAATGCGTTGCTGAAAAAGACGTGGCAATTCACTTAAAAAAACAGGAGTATAAGATCCATTACCAGCTTTTATGGTATGTCTTACATTTTTTCCGAGAAAAAAAGAATTAACATGGAAGCTGTCTTTCAATTCCGGATTAGCATAAGGAGCAACTCCTTCGGTATGCAACTGACAAACCTCAACATTACGAAGCTCTTCATGTCTTGCCGACAATGCTTTAACAAGTACCTGAGGTGCTGCAGCTGCTGCTTGAATATAGACACGATCATTTGACTTTACCACTTTTAAAGCCTCTTCTGCGGAAACAATTCTATACATAGTTATACCATTTAATTCTGCAAACATATAATAGAAAACTTATTTTTAAACTGTTATATATCATGTTTTAGAAATACTTAAGAATTGTTATAATTCCCTATCTTTGCCGCTCAATATTTTGAATCATGATTATAGTAAAAACAGCAGAAGAGATTGAATTAATGCGTCAAAGTGCGCTCATCGTATCTAAAACCTTAGGTATGTTGGCTAAAGAAACAAAAGAAGGTGTAACCACGAATCATTTAGATGCTATCGCTGAAGAATTTATTAGGGATCATGGTGCTTTACCTGGCTTTAAAGGCCTTTACGATTGTCCTTCAACGTTGCTTTGTAGTGTTAATGAAGCTGTAGTTCATGGTTTACCAACAGACATTCCATTAAAAGATGGTGATATTGTTTCTATAGATTGTGGGTCATTTATGAATGGCTTTTATGGTGATCACGCTTATACTTTTGAAATTGGAAATGTTGCAGAAGAGACGAAGAAACTCATTCAGATTACTAAAGAATCACTTTATAAAGGTATTGAGCAATTAAAAATTGGCAATCGCGTTGGTGATGTTGGTTTTGCAATTCAACAATTTACCGAAGCTGAAGGCTATGGTGTGGTTAGAGAGTTAGTTGGTCATGGTTTAGGCAGAAAAATGCACGAAGATCCTGAAATGCCTAATTATGGAAAACGTGGTCGTGGTAAGAAGTTTATTGAAGGTATGGTCGTTGCCATTGAGCCAATGATCAATTTAGGAACGCATAAAGTAAAACAATTGAGTGATGGTTGGACGATTGTAACACAAGACGGAAAACCAAGTGTACATTTTGAACACGATGTTGCTATTGTTGACGGTAAGCCAGAAATACTTTCTACGTTTGCCTATGTACATGAAGCTTTAGGCATTACTTCAAATGAAGAAGATGCTTTTAGACAAAAAGCACTCGTTATTTAATAGACTCTCATGACAATTAAGTATTTAGAAAACGAATTAACAGACTTAAGGTCTGAACTTAACAACCATAAATTATATAGTGCTTTATCATCTATTGAAGATGTAAAAACTTTTATGGAGCAACATGTGTTTGCCGTTTGGGATTTTATGTCTTTATTAAAAGCGCTTCAAAATCAATTAACGAACACTAGAGTGCCTTGGACTCCTGTTAAAAATCCATCGACGGCGCGCTTTATTAACGAGATTGTTCTTGGTGAAGAAAGTGATATTAATGAATTAGGAGAGCCTAAAAGTCATTATGAAATGTACTTAGATGCGATGCACCAAATTGGAGCAAGTACTTCGCAAATTGAAAGTTTTGTTAATCATATTCAAAATAATGATTCTGTATCTCATGCAGCAGAAAAAGTAACGTTGAATGCTGAAACCTTAAAATTTGTAGATTTTACATTTAAGGTTATTGCAACAAATGAATCGCACAAAATTGCCTCGGCATTTACCTTTGGTCGTGAAGATGTGATACCTGATATGTTTTTTCAAATTATTAATCAGTCTAAAACCAGCGACAACACCTATAGTAAATTAACCTATTATTTAAAGCGTCACATTGAATTAGATGGTGATGAACACGGCCCACTTTCATTAAAAATGATAGAGGAATTATGTGGTAATGATGAGCAAAAATGGAATGAGGCTTTAGACGTTGCCAAAGCCGCTTTACAACATAGAATTGCACTTTGGGATGGTATATATAATTTAATTTCTAGTCAGGTAGAAGCGTAAATATTATTTTTATTTTCTGAATTAAGTAACGGTATTGTTTCTTGCTATCACTAAATAGTTATTTCTCAGAGATACTTAGAGTTTTCACGGAGATTCACGGAGCGTTTTGAGTATAATTTTGATATTATGGTTTACGATAAAATTACGGAAAATATTATAGGAGCAGCTATAGAAGTGCATAAAGAACTTGGCCCAGGCCTTTTAGAATCCGCTTATCAGGACTGTTTGTTTTATGAATTAAAAGCATTAGGCTATTCAGTTCAAAAAAAAGTTTCAAGACCTATTATTTATAAAGATATCACTTTAGATCACGGTTACAGAATTGATATATTAGTAGAAATCAAAATAGTTATTGAATTAAAAACTGTTGAGAAATTCACAGATGTTCATACTGCTCAAATATTGACTTACATGAAATTAGGGGATTACCCAACAGGACTATTACTCAACTTTAATACTAAGCTTCTAAAAAACGGAATAAAAAGATTCATAAACACAATCGAGTAAGCACTCCGCGAAACTCCGTGTGTCTTTGTGTATCTCTGAGTAACACTATGAAAAAACTCTTCAAACTTATATTAAACACCATACCAAGACCTTTACTCATAAGATTAAGCTACGTGGCACGCCCAATTTTAGCATTCTTCTTAAAAGGAAATATATTCACGGATCCCATTGATAACAAAAGCTTTAAAACATTTTTACCTTATGGTTACGGTAACCAAAGAAATAATGTTTTATCACCCTCTACACTATCATTAGAACGTCATCGCTTATTGTGGTTATATCTCAACCATAAAACGGATTTTTTTAATGCTAAAAAAAGTGTCCTACATTTTGCCCCAGAACAGTGCTTTTTAAAACGTTTTAGAAGTCTTAAAAACTTAAAATATACGACTACCGATTTACTATCACCTATTGCAGATGTCAAAGCCGATATTTGCGACCTTCCTTTTGAAGATAATAGTTATGATGTAATTCTTTGTAATCATGTTTTAGAACATATTCCAGATGATACTAAAGCCATGCAAGAATTATACAGAGTAATGAAACCTGGTGGGTATGGTATCTTTCAGATTCCACAAGAATTAGATAGAGCTGTAACTTTTGAAGATGATTCTATTACAGACAGAGATGAGCGTGCTAAAATTTTTGGACAATACGATCATGTTCGTGTTTATGGTCGTGATTATTTTGATAAGCTTCGTTCCATAGGTTTTAAAGTTGAAGAAGTGGATTATACGGCTACCCTTTCTAACGAAGACATTGAAAAATACTGCCTAGCGAAAGGTGAAATTATTCCTGTAGTTTATAAATAAAACAACATACTAAAATGACGCAACACATTATAATTGCAACTGGAGCTTTATTCGGTATGCTCGCCGTAATCTTTGGTGCTTTTGGCGCCCATGCATTAAAGAAAATCTTATCTACAGATCAATTGCATAGTTTTGAAGTTGGTGTAAAGTATCAAATGTATCATGCCATTGTTTTGCTAGCTTTAGGTCTTAGCAATACCGATGTTACCTCGGCAACGTATTGGTGTTTCACAATCGGTATTATATTATTCTCGTTTAGTATTTACGGCTTGATTTTATCTGATGCTAAAGGCAAAAAACTTCGCTTTTTAGGCCCTGTGACTCCGATTGGTGCCTTACTCTTAGTAGTGGGTTGGTTGTTGGTATTGATTAATGCTTTTTAATAATAGAATATAATTGCTGTATTTATTTATCTGAACAAAAAAAAAGCTGTTCCCCCCTTAACCTGGAACAACTTTTTTATAATGATTAATAGCATTTATAAGACACCTTATTTTTTGCTTCGTCACCTAAAAAATCACTTATTCCGGAAAGTTATTTAATGAAAGTGTTTCAAATTCTTTTGCTTCATTCTCAAAAATAATAAACACTTTTAATTCGGCATGTCGCTCTGCAAATGCCTTTACTTTATCTATTCCCATAGCCTGAAACGCCGTGGCATAAGCATCAGCCGTCATACAATCTTCAGCTAAAACAGAAACACTTAAAATATTAGTTTTAGATGGATACCCTGTTTTTGTATCAATAATATGTGCATAGCGATTGCCGTTGTCATCAATTTTAAATTTACGATATGTGCCAGAAGTTGCCATGGCTTCCTCTTGTAAAGGGATGATTTTTGAATACGACTGCTCTCCTTCAAAATTTGGATCGTCGATACCCACTTTCCAAGATGATTTTTTATCAAGATTAATACCTCTTACCCGTATTTCTCCTCCGATTTCAACTAAATAGTCGGTAACATTCTTGCTTTCTAAAAACTCACCAATAACATCCACACCATAACCTTTTGCAATGGCATTAAAATCTAAAAACGATTTAGAACTTTTAACAATTTTATTATCTCTCAATCCCATGCGGTTATACCCCACAGACTTCATTAAACTATCAATAGTCGTGCTATCTATATTGGTAATTTTTCCTTCTGGTCCAAAATCCCATGCATTCACTACCGCTCCGATGGTAGGATCAAAAGCTCCTTCAGTTGCTCTGTAAATTTCTTTGGCTTTATTAAAAACACGCGTAAAATGTGCGTCTAATTCAATGTTTTCACCTTTATTAATTCGAGATATTTTTGAATCTGGAATATAGGTAGACATCGATTCATTTACCACAGCAAAAAGACTATCAAACTGTGTTTTATAATTTGAATCATCCGTTGTGTAATATTGAATATTATAGACTGTACCAAATACAGGGCCACTAATTTTAGTGTTTTCAGGTTCTTGATTACAAGAAAAAACAATGCTAATTAGAAATAGGTAAACTATTTTTTTCATAAATATGTAGATTGATTTAGACTGTGATTAGTCTAATAAAGCGGATGTTATATTAATTCAAATTCATTTCAATGACCTGAATCCCATTATACTCAATAAGATATTCTTCATCTAAATAAATAGGTAAATCTTCCCCATCAGGATTCCCCAAACCAACTCCTGCATACAAGACTTTAGCGTCTTTTTCGTAAGCATGTTTTTTGAAGGTTTCCATCCAAACCACATCATAATTATTAGGATTTTCAGGTAAAATAACAGCGCGTACTACCACAAAATAATACTGACTATTTTTATCGATACAGACAAATTGCGGATGGCGTTTTAACTTAGAATTGATTGCTACAAACTCGAAACCACGAGCTTCTAGGTCTTTACCAACATGGTTCATGGCAAGATTGTGTACTTCTTGAGGTGTAAGTGGTTTACTCATTATGCAAAGATACAAACTTGCTATTTAAAACGCACAAATTTAGAGCTTCCAAACGTATAATTTGAAACTGAAATCACAGCATCATCTTCTAAATGATACCATGGAGAAATCGTTGAATCTACAAGATTTTTAACCAGATGTACACTTTGCGCTGGAGTATTGCCTTGAGACAATAAAAATAACTTTTCCCCTTTAGTATTAATAATCTCATCTGTAATCATAACAATATGTCCGGGAGAACCTCCTTTAATAAGCATATCACCGATTTTTAAATCTTTAGCGGCAACGGATTCTAACTCGTTGTAAAGTGATAAAGTCCCAGAATACATGTAAATTAAATTCAAATATTTATAGAAGTTTTCTTTTGAAGTATTGGCACTTGCCGTTTTATGAAACCTTACTTTATTACCGTTAATTTTAGGCCTATACCCTTCTGCATATTTAGTCCAAGAACAATAATGCCCTGAGGTAAATTTGAAACCAATTTCATCCTTTCTGTTATTGTCCCAAAGGTATTCGCTTCTAATTCTAATTAATGCATCTGCACATTGTTGTAATCCGTTTTTAGGCACAGGAACTTCTAAAATTCCGATATGACCTCCTTGCCAAAAATAATTGGTATCATCGTAATTGATAATTTTACTTCCGAAGGGTTTTAGTTTGTAGTTTCTGAGATAATCTTGAAAACTTCCTTTTTTATAAGTTACACGTTTATAGCTTTCGGGTAAATTCACTCGCGAAGCAATCGTTAAACTATCCTTATTAACAAGGCTAGGAGTTTCGATACTCGATGTAACTATAGTAACCGCTTTTTTTACAGGTTGAAACTGAAAGGCTAAAACAGCAAGCGATGCCAATATAAAAAGGATGAGTATAACTTTCTTCATACTTAAACTAACGCAAAAGTTATGATTTTTCGTATGTTGACCTTTGAATTACAACTCGTTATTGTACGACTTTTTGATTAATTCAGCTTTACTATTAATCGCTAAAGCCTTGTAGATGTTTTTAATATGTGTACGAACTTGTATCTATGGAAACAAACAAATCATTGGCAATCCTTTGACGACTTAAATACTGAGACATTCGACCTTACATGCAATTATAAAGAGTTACTGAATAATAAAAATTTCGAATTATTAAACCCAATTGGTGTTGCATTAATTGACTATTACAATCAAATCTCTTTATTTGAAAGAGACTTAAAATTGTATTATTTTTATTTGTCTTGGACGCAAAAATCGACTAAAAACCTGATTGCTGATTTAGAAAAAGAATACGGAATCTTTTAGTACGAAATTAGACTTTACACCAGATGTCATTGATTTTAGAAAAATCATAGAAATGAAGCCATAAATAGAACTCATTGAGACCTAATAAAAATAGACCAACATATAAAAATAAAATATCAGAATTATGAAAACATAATTACTGGTATTTACCGTATTCGGATCAAGAACCGCAAATTAGACTTCTCTAAATCACAAACTAGTAATGGATAACATTCCTGAAATGATTATCTTGCTTGCAAATGAATTGAATGAAACAGAAACTTGCTTTTAAACTCGTTTTCCTTATTGCAATAGGGTTTTCAAGTTGCAAAAATAAAAACGCATTACCAGATCCTTTAGAGGCAGGTTGGAAAGGTAATGCTGTATGCGAAGTTTTAGAAGATAATAAAGAACTTAGAGTTCTTAAATGCACTTTTGAGCCAGGTGTAGGCCATGAGAAACACTATCACAATCCACATGTTGGTTACACTTTAGTTGGAGGTGAATTTAGAATTACTGATCATACAGGGACGCGAGAAGTCAATGTACCAACAGGTTATACCTTTAGCAAAGACTCAATAACATCGCACGAAGTTTTAAATATTGGAGAAACCACGTCTGTTTATTTGATTATGGAATACAAATAATATAAGTTATTTCCTACAAAAAAATCACCTTTATCGTTTTATTTAGTCATTTAGTACTGGTTTATTCCGAATTAAAATTTATATTTGCCTTTTAACCCCCTATAACTCATCTATTTTGTCTATCCCTAATACACAAAACAAGAGTAGTATTGATTTGTTAGATTTTATCCAAGAACGTGCCACCATTGGTACTTGGGAATATAATCCTATATCTACTATTCTAAACTGGAGCATTCAAACAAAAAAAATACACGAAGTTCCTCTAGATTATATTCCTAACGTTGAAATTGGTCTCTCTTTTTATAAAGAAGGCTACAGTCGAGATACAATCACTAGATTATTTACCAATTGTATTGAAAACCACAAAGATTTTGATATTGAAGTTCAAATTATCACCCATACAGGAAAAGATAAATGGATAAGAGCAATAGGCATAGCTGTCGTTGAAAATGACAAATGCGTTTTAGTTCAAGGTTTATTTCAAGATATAGATAAAACAACAAAGGATTCAAAAAAACTAGCCTTTAAAGAACTTCAACTTAGAAGAACATTTGAAACTGCTTTAGTTGGAATGGCCATAGTGGATTTAGAAGGTAATTGGCTTGAAGTTAATAAAAGTCTATGTGAAACTTTTGGTTATAGTAAAGAAGAAATAGAAAAGTTAACCTTCATGGATATTACACACCCTGATGATTTACGAAAAGACTACAAGGCCATGATGAGTATGATTAGTGGTAAAATTGATCATTATGAAACTGAAAAACGTTATATAAGTAAACAGCAGGAAACGATTTGGGCGCAGTTATCTACATCAATTGTGAGGGATGACAAAGGACAACCACTACATTTCGTTGCTCAAATAAATGATGTTACTGAAATAAAAAAAACGAGCAAAAAGATTTCACAATTATTGACTACAACCGAAGATCAGAATAAACGTTTATTAAATTTTGCTCATATTGTATCGCATAATCTCAGATCACATTACGGTAATTTAGATATGTTATTAGATATTGTAAAAATGGACTTACCAGAAACTACAGATAATGAGATTTTCCCTTTAATAAGTATGGCTGTAAATCATCTCGGTGAAACTGTAGAAAATCTAAACGAGGTCGCTGCAATTAACATTCAAAAAGATTTAAAAACAGAACCATTAAACCTACTAGAGAATTTTAATAGAGCATATTCTAGTATCTCTGCGCTCATAATAGATTCTAAAACTACAATTTCTATAAATATTGATCCTAATATTGTAGTGAAAGCAGTACCCGCCTATTTAGATAGTATTCTATTAAATTTTTTAACCAATGCCATTAAATATAAAAAGCCTACTGAGCCCGCAAAAATCGAAATAAACACAAGAATTAAAGATCGTTTTATCGTATTAGAAATTAGGGATTATGGTCAAGGTATTGATTTAATCAAATATGGAGAAAAACTATTTGGCATGTATAAAACATTCCATAAGCACGATGACTCTCGTGGTTTAGGTTTATTTATAACTAAAAATCAAGTGGAAGCCATTGGTGGAAAAATTGAAGTAGAAAGTGAAGTTAATGAAGGAACAACCTTTTATATATATTTAAAAACACATGAATAAAATTGACGTAGCATGTATCATCGACGATGACCCAATATTTGTTTTCGGCGCAAAAAGAATGATGGAATTATCAGATTTTTGTGACTCATTTATGGTATTCAAAAATGGACAAGAGGCCCTAAATAGTTTAAAACCAATAATGATTGCTGGTGAAAATGTTCCAGATATTATACTACTAGATATTAACATGCCTATAATGGATGGTTGGCAGTTCTTAGATGAGTTTGTTAAGATTGAATCTCATAAATTGCTTACTATATACATTGTAAGTTCTTCCATTGACCCAGTAGACATAAATCGCGCAAAACGCTATAAAACGATATCTAATTACATTATAAAGCCCATTTCTACAGATACGTTAAAAGAAATATTACAAATAGAGTTGGCCAAATAAAAATAACTACCATCTTTATATTAAAATCGAAGCTTGAAATTAGATATTAAATCCTTAGAAATTTAAGCAAAAAAAAACCAACTCTTCTGAGTTGGTTTTTTTTTATAAAGATTCTACTTTTAAAAGTAGAACGACAATTTTAAACATAGTGTCTTAAGACTAGCCTCCAAAGTCATCAAATCTAATGTGCTCATCCGGAATTCCGAAATCTTCACCCATTTTTTGAACGGCTTGGTTCATTAATGGTGGTCCACAGAAATATAGTTCTATATCTTCAGGTGCTTCATGATGACTTAAGTAATTATCTATTACACAATTGTGAATAAAGCCTACGAAACCATCACCTTCCTCATCATTAATATCTGTTTTAACTTTCCAGTTATCACTTTCCATTGGCTCTGATAATGCCAAATAGAATTTAAAGTTTGGAAAATCTTTTTCTAAAGCTCTAAAGTAATGGATGTAAAACAATTCCGCTTTAGAACGTCCACCATACCAATATGTTACTTTACGACCTGTTTTTATAGTTCTAAATAATTCATATAAATGCGAACGCATTGGAGCCATACCTGCACCACCACCAACATACAACATTTCTGATTCAGAATCATTGATAAAGAACTCACCGTAAGGTCCTGAAATTGTTACTTTATCTCCTACTTTTTGGTTAAAAATATAAGATGAAGCAATTCCTGGATTTACATCCATCCAGCCACCTTTGGCGCGATCAAAAGGAGGAGTAGCTACACGTACATTTAGCATAATTCGTCTTCCTTCTGCAGGATAAGAAGCCATAGAGTAAGCACGTTCCACAAGCTCTTCGTTTTTCATAACTAAAGGCCATAACCCAAACTTTTCCCAATCTGACTTAAACTTATCTGGTTCACCTGGATGATCTTCCGGATGCGCAGTAACGTCCATGTCAGCATATTTAACTTCTATTTCTGGAATTTCAATTTGAATATAACCTCCCGCTTTGTAACCCATATCTTCAGGAATTTCAACTACAAATTCCTTAATAAACGTTGCTACGTTATAGTTAGAAACAACCGTTGCTTCCCATTTTTTAATACCGAATACTTCTTCAGGAATCGTAATCTCCATATCCTGCTTTACCTTAACTTGGCAAGATAAACGCGCACCTTCTGCTAATTCCTTTCTAGAAAAGTGAGGTGTTTCTGTTGGAAGTGCTTCACCTCCACCATTTAAAACATGACATTCACACTGAATACATGTTCCACCACCACCACAAGCAGATGGTAAGAATATTTTTTGAGCTCCTAAAGTACTTAATAAGGTACTTCCTGAAGCTACTTCTATCTCTCTTTCACCATTGATAGTAATTTTTACTGGTCCCGAAGGAGACAGTTTTTGTTTCACTACAAGTAAAAGCGATACCAATAATAAAGTAACTACTAAAAACGCGACAACTGTAGCGATGACCGTTCCTATTGTGCTTGCTGCTAATACCATATTCTAAATTAGTTTTTATCTGAATCTTTTATTGTTTCAATCGCAAGACTAGACGCCTCGTCGTTTTTCTCATCAGCAATAGCTGTAACCATGCCTACCGTATTTTCTACAGTTTCTTCTGTTGCTTCTTCTTCACCTCCTGTAAGCATACCACCGAAGCTCATAAAACCAATTGCCATAAGTCCTGTAATAATGAATGTAATCCCTAAACCTCTTAAAGCAGGTGGTACATTACTATATCTAATTTTTTCTCTAATTGCAGCAATGGCTACAATCGCTAAAAACCATCCAATTCCAGATCCAATACCATAATTAAGTGCTAAACCTAAAGTTTCAATTTCACGAGATTGCATAAATAAAGACCCACCTAATATGGCACAGTTTACTGCAATTAATGGTAAGAATATACCTAGTGAATTATACAATGATGGAGAAAATTTCTCTACAATGATTTCAACTAATTGCACCATCGTTGCGATAGTTGCAATAAACATAATGAATGATAAGAACCCTAAATCGTAATCTGCATACTCTGGTCCTAACCATATTAAGGCACCTTCTTGTAATAGATACTGATCTAATAACCAGTTTAAAGGCACTGTAATTGCTAATACAAAAATTACGGCAGCTCCTAATCCTACTGCTGTAGATACTTTTTTAGACACTGCTAAGTAAGAACACATACCTAAGAAGTATGCAAAAACCATGTTGTCTACAAATATCGATTTAAAAAATAACTCTAAATGTTCCATATATTTTGTTTTTAGTTGTTAGTCTTTAGTTGTTGGATACTGCTATCAACAAACAACTAGTAACTATAAACTAATTTAGTCTTCTATTAATTCTTTATTTCTACTACGTTGTACCCAAATGATCAAACCAACTACAATTAAAGCCATTGGAGGCAAAACCATAAATCCGTTATTCTCATAGCCAATAGCGTATAATCCTGTTTTTTCCACAGAATCTCCAAGTACTTTAAATCCGAATAAAGTTCCCGAACCTAAAAGCTCTCTAAAGAAACCAACGATTATAAGGATTAGACCATACCCCGCTGCATTACCAATACCATCTAAAAATGATTGCCATGGTTTATTTGCTAGTGCAAAAGCTTCAAAACGTCCCATTATAATACAGTTGGTAATAATTAAACCAATAAATACTGAAAGCTCTTTACTTAAACTATAAGCAAACGCTTTTAATACTTGATCTACAATAATAACCAAAGTTGCAACAACTATTAATTGTACAATAATTCTAATTTTAGAAGGAATGATATTTCGCATTAAAGAGATAACTACGTTACCTACACTAAGTACGAAGACCACAGAAATTGCCATTACAATAGATGGTTTTAACTGTGCTGTAATCGCTAAAGCAGAACAGATACCTAAAACCTGAATGGTAATTGGGTTGTTATCCGCTAAAGGATCTAATATTAGTTTACTATCTTTTTTTGATAAAAGTCCCATACTTTTTTAGTTTAATGTCTTGAAATAAGGCACGTACATTTTTAAATCTTTCATAATCATTGCGGTTACACCATCACCTGTAATTGTTGCTCCTGCAATGGCATCTACTGCATTGTCGCTTTTCCTTTCATTCTTAGGATCTGCATTTCCTTTAGCTACATTTATTCCTTTAAAGACACCTGCATCATTCAATAAATGTTCTCCTGCAAAATCATCCATAAAGTAACGTTGTTTAATCTCTGCACCTAAACCTGGTGTTTCACCTGCATGGTCAAAAAACACACCTTGTATTGTCATTGATTTATCAACGGCTACAAACCCCCAAATAGCATCCCATAATCCTTTACCTCTAATAGGAATTACATAGATTGGGTTACCATCTTTTACTCCTTCAAACAAAGGTAATTTCCTTGTATAATTAGGATCTTTTGCCTTTGTTTCTTCTTTCTTAATATCTATTAAATATGCTTCAGAATTTTCAGTAGCCTTAGTACCTTCAATTACATATTGCTTAGTAATAGTGTTCGTAAATTCTTCTTCTACTTTATCTGTAGAAATGAATGCAACATCACTTGTACCTTCATTGGCATTAATGCCCATGGCATACAATATATTCTGTTGTTTTTCAAAACGTTTATTAGCATCCACTAAAGGTTTTAAGCCTGAAGCAAGTCCTGCAAGTATAGAACCCACTACCAACACCATAACAATGGCAAAAATAATGGTATAACTATTTTTTTCTGTATCGATTGCCATAATTTAAGCTGTTTTTAATTTTGCTCTTTTTAATCTTCTTTTCACATTGCCTTGCACTACATAATGATCTATGGTTGGTGCAAATACATTCATTAACAATATTGCTAACATCACTCCTTCTGGATACGCTGGGTTAAATACACGAATCATAATAGATATAAAACCTATTAGGAAACCGTATATCCATTTTCCTTTATTAGTTTGAGATGCGGTAACAGGATCTGTTGCCATATACACAATACCAAATGCCATACCACCAATTAATAAATGATGCCAGAACTCAGTACTCATTAAGCCGTAAAATTTACTTGTATCTGTGATCCATCCTGCTGCTACGACTAGGTTAAAGATATAACCCATTACTAAAGCACCAATAACAGAACTTAGCATTATTCTCCAGCTTCCAATTTTTGTAAAAATCAGAAATAAACCACCTAACAAGATTAACAATGTAGATGTTTCACCTATTGAGCCAGGAATAAAACCGAAAAACATATCCATTACGGAATAGTCAACTCCATGCGATTGGGCTAAACTACCTAAAATAGTTTCTCCTGAGATCGCATCGGCCGTTGAGCCATTTGCTATTTCTCTAGTTCTTTCTACAGCTCCTTCTACCCAAACTTTATCACCACTCATCCAAGTAGGATAAGCGAAGAACAAGAATGCTCTAATGGTTAATGCAGGATTTAAAATATTCATTCCTGTACCTCCAAATACTTCTTTACCAATAACAACACCGAAAACAACTGCAACAACTAACATCCATAATGGAATATCGATTGGTACAATTAATGGCACTAACATCCCTGTTACTAAGTATCCTTCTTCAACTTCGTGCCCTTTAATAACGGCGAAAAGAAATTCAACACCTAAACCAACACCATAAGAAACAAGTAGTATCGGTAATATTTTCCAGAAACCTAGAGAAAAATTCTGTAATGTCCAGAATTCACTGCTAAAGAAACCACTTGTTACCGCTTCTATTTCTCCTGCTGCTACATAATGCTGATAACCTGCATTGAACATACCAAAGATTAAGCACGGAATTAAAGCCATAATTACCGTGTTCATAGTACGTTTTAAATCGTCTGCCGCCTTGATATGTGTACCACCATGGGCAGTATCATTAGGCGTATAAAGAAATGTATGTAAGGCATTGAAAGCCGGAGCCATCTTAGTTCCTTTATATTTTTCTCTTAAACTATGTAAGTTTTGTTTTAAACCCATTATCTATTTTTTAACCGATTTCTTCTAACATTAAATCCAAGCCTGCTCTAATAATTTGCTGATGTGGCTGCTTAGACACACACACAAATTCTGTTAAAGCAAAATCTTCTGGTGCAACTTCGTACATACCTAAAGCTTCCATTTCATCTAAATCTTTATACAAGCATGCTTTTAAGATTTGCATTGGATATATATCTAATGGAAAAACTTGTTCGTAATTACCTGTAAGAACAAAATTTCTATGTTCACCATTCATATTGGTATTTAGATCGTATTTTTTATTTGGTGTTAACCAAGAAAAAGTTAAAGCTCTAGTATTAGATACTTTATCAAAAACGGGTTTATTCCATCCAAATAATTCGTAGTCATTACCTTCAGGGATTACAGAAATTATATTGCTATAATAATCTAAATAACCATCTGGCTGAACACGTTTTCCAGACAATACATTTCCTGAAATAAAACGATCATTACCATCTCTTTCAACTCCGTTATCATAAATCATTGTTGAGATTTCCGAACCTAATTTTGTTCTAAAATAACGTGGTTTTTTAACTGAAGATCCAGCTAAAGCAATAATACGTTCAGCGTTAAACTTACCTGTCAATAACAATTCACCAATAATTACTAAATCTTGTGCATTAACGGTCCAAACTGTTTCCCCTTTATTAACAGGACTAACCTTATTAATTAAAGTACCGACATTACCTGATGGATGTGGGCCAGAAACGTTATGCGTTATTGCATTTTGCAAATTAGCTAAAGGTGACTTAGAACTGCCTATTGAAATATGAACTCCGCCTTCTGTTAATTTAGACAACGCAGTAACTGCCGCTTGCAATTCAGCTTCTTTACCAGCTAAGGTAAAGTCTAAATTAGCTGCTAGAGGCGCACTTGCGTAACCCGAAATAAAGATAGCTTTTGGCGTACTGTCTGCTTTTGCTACAACATCGTAAGGACGTTGCTTAATAAAAGCCCAACAACCTGAAGCTAACAAATGAGCTTTAGTTTTTTCTGCATCTGAAGCCAAATCAAACTTACCATGATCTACATAAGTTTGTTCTTTATCTGCTGTTATTTTAATAGCGTCTATACGACGTCTTGGTCCACGTTGCACTTCCGTTATTTCACCAGAAACTGGAGAAACAAATTTCATTGTTTCGTTATCCTTGTTATAAAATAAAGTCTCACCTGCTTTTACACGTGCCCCCTCTTTTGCTACAAGTTTTGGAATAATACTGTGGAAATCTTCGGGTTTTATAGAGTAGAAATTGCTAATAATAGCATTCTCTGTCGTTTGCTCGGCTTCGCCGACCAACCTTATATCTAAACCCTTTTTAATTTTGATGTCTTTTGACATATACTTAAAGATTAGTTACCTAAAAATCGGTGCAAATTTACGAATTAATGCTTAAAAAAGACCCAAAATAAAGCTTCTTTTTTATTTGTAATGATTATAAATAAGAGATTTGTGTTAAGGCACAGATTTTGATTATATTTATACGCTTAGATTTCAAAATAAAATGAAAAAAAACCTTTTTAGCCTTTCAGTACTATTACTATTTCCTATAATTCTGCTCTCTCAAGTTGTTGAAGAACTTAATCCGCCAGATTTTATAAAAACAGTAACCTTTAAGAGTAACACCACACAAGGACAACTCCCTATTTTAAAGCTTGGTGAATCTCTTATGTTAGAGTTTGATGCCTTAACAGGTGATGAAGAAGACTTTTATTACGTTATTGAACATTTTAATTTTGACTGGACTCCATCTAATCTCGTGAAGTCAGAATATCTGAGTGGACTAGACAATCAACGTATTTTAGATTACGAGAATTCTTTTAATACGTACCAAATTTATTCGCACTACAATTTAGTCATTCCAAATACGCAGACACGAGGATTATTGAAAAGCGGAAACTATATGATTTCTATTTACGATGATTATGATGAACTGATGTTTAGTAGAAAATTTATGGTTTACGAAAGTCTAGCTAGTGTTGGTGTCAATGTAAAGCGCTCTAGGGACGTCAAAGTTATTGCAGAAAAACAATCTGTAGATCTTGTCATCACTACTAATGGCATGAACCTGAATAACCCATTAGAAACCATTAAAACACTTATTATTCAAAACAACAATCTCAATACGGCAATTTCAGATCTAAAACCACAATACACACTGGGCAACGAACTTATTTATCGTTACGATACTGAATCTGCATTTTGGGGTGGAAATGAATATTTATTTTTTGAAAACAAAGATGTTAGAGCTGCGAACGTTGGTGTTCAATTTATTGAATTAAGAGATCTTTATCACAACTATCTATACACTAATATTAATCGTAAAAACAGACCCTACACTTATAACCCAGATATTAACGGAAACTTTTTAGTCACTATTATAGATAGAGATAACCCTGATATTGAGGCCGATTATGTGATGGTTCACTTTTCATTACTACAAGAAGAATTGAAGTCTAAAGACATTTATGTTTATGGTAACTTTAACTATTACATGCTTGAACCCTTAACTCAAATGTTTTTTAATCCTGAAAGCAAGCGTTATGAAACCACACTTTTATTAAAACAAGGCTTTTACAATTACAAATATGTGACCGTAGACAAAAAAACAGGAGTGTTAGACGAGGGAGCTATCAGTGGTAATTTTTGGGAAACCGAAAACAATTATAAAGTTTTGGTGTATTACAAAGATCTTGGTTCGCGTTACGATAGACTAATTGGTTTTGGGGAAGCGACTTCTGTAAACATTTCTAATTAAAACTTTTATAAGCTATCCATTATTAAAATAAAAATAACAGCAAGAACTATTAACATATTCACATCACCTACCACATTTATAACCAATTTGTTAAAAATGGCATCCTCTCAACCGATTTATAACGCTTCATTAAAAAATTATGCTATTTTAGCATAGAACAACATCCCAATCATGGTACAACAAGTAACTAGCGGCATAAAAATCACTGTAGAAACCAATTTTGAAGGTACATTTTATAAAAACTATAAAGTACACTTCGCCTTTGGCTATAAAGTTACTATTGAAAACCAAAGTAAGGATTCTGTTCAGTTAAATTCTAGACACTGGAAAATACTCGATGCCTTAAATAATGAAGAAATTATTGAAGGTGAAGGTGTTATCGGCAAAAAACCTGTATTAAAACCAGGGGAATCACACACTTACAATTCAGGCTGTTTATTAACCTCTCCTTTTGGCGCTATGAGCGGTCATTACAATATGATCAACTTATCGAAAACCAACAATTTTAAAGTCTATATTCCTTCTTTCAAATTAAGCGCTCCTTTTGCACTTAATTAATTCTTAGAATCTCACTTTTTTAATAGACAATATCTCCTTTTAAAAATCAATAGTCATAATATTGAGTTTATCTTGTGAACCTACAGGATTGCTGCTGCAATAACCACAATCCTAACAAATTACCCTCATAAGTTATTTCGAATACCAACGTCAACAGGTAACACATTAGCTTGAAGATTCGATAGAAATAATCTCCACATTTCTGACCCTAGATTACAACGACTAAATTTCCAATCTTCACACAACTATAACGTTTGAAAGAAATAATATCTTATAAAAATCGTACATTTGCACTTTCAAAATTCAAACTAAAAAACAAATATATTATGGGAAAAGGATTCTTTAATGTACCAGTAGCAGTTAACGAACCTGTTATGTCTTACGCACCTGGTTCTGCAGAACGTAAAGCAGTCTTAGAGACTTATAAATCAATGTTTAATTCTAAAGTTGAAGTTCCTTTATACATAAACGGAAAAGACGTAAAAACTGGAAATACCAGAACTATGTCTCCTCCACACGATCACCAACACGTTGTAGGTGAATACCATTTAGCAGAAAAAACACATATTGAAGACGCTATTTCTACAGCACTAGAAGCACGTAAATCTTGGTCACAAATGCCATGGGAACAACGCGCAGGTATTTTCTTAAAAGCTGCAGAATTAATCGCTGGTCCATATAGAGCTAAGATTAATGCTGCAACAATGATTGCACAATCTAAAAACATTTATCAAGCTGAAATTGATGCCGCTTGTGAACTTATAGATTTCTTACGCTTTAATGTTCAGTTTATGTCAGACATATACATGGAGCAACCAGAAAGCACAAGTGCAGCATGGAACAGAGTAGAATACAGACCTCTTGAAGGTTTTACGTACGCTGTAACTCCTTTTAACTTTACAGCAATTGCAGGTAATTTACCAGCATGTATGGCTTTAATGGGTAATGTGGTTGTTTGGAAACCAAGTGATAGCCAAGTCTATTCTGCAAAAGTAATTATGGATATTTTTAAAGAAGCTGGTGTACCAGATGGTGTTATCAATGTTGTCTTTGGAGATCCTGTAATGATTACAAATACAGTATTAGCAAGTCCTGATTTTTCTGGTTTACACTTCACAGGTTCTACACATGTGTTTAAAGAATTATGGAAGCAAATTGGAAACAATATCCATAACTACAAAACATACCCAAGAATAGTTGGAGAAACAGGTGGAAAAGATTTTATAGTAGCACACAAAACAGCAGATGCTAAACAAGTAGCAACCGCTATTGCACGTGGTGCTTTTGAATTTCAAGGTCAAAAATGTAGTGCAGCCTCTAGAGCTTATGTGCCTAAAGGAATTTGGGCAGATGTAAAGAAGTATTTAATTGAAGACTTAGAATCTTTCAAAATGGGCTCTCCAGAAGACATGAGTAACTTTATTACGGCAGTCATCCATGAAGGTTCTTTTGATAAATTAGCTAAATATATTGATGCAGCTAAAGCAGATAGCGATGCAGAAATCATTGCTGGTGGTAACTACGATAAATCTAAAGGTTACTTTATTGAGCCTACAGTCATTGTAACTACAGACCCAAAATACACTACAATGTCTACAGAATTATTTGGCCCTGTAATTACAATATATGTGTATGAAGATGAAGCTTACTCTGAGACTTTAAAATTAGTTGATGAAACAAGTGAATACGCATTAACTGGTGCTATTATTTCTAGAGACAGATATGCCGTTGAAGAAGCTACAAAAGCGCTTCAGAATGCCGCAGGAAACTTCTATATAAACGACAAACCAACTGGTGCTGTTGTTGGTCAACAACCATTTGGTGGAGCTAGAGCTTCAGGAACAAATGACAAGGCCGGAAGTCCTCAAAATTTATTACGTTGGGTATCTCCAAGATTAATTAAGGAAACATTTGTAACTCCGACAGATTATAGATATCCTTTTTTAGGATAATACCAACACTATATTAAAATTTAAATCCTTAGAAGTTATATACTTTTAAGGATTTTTTTTGCTTTTAATAGAAATCACATTTATAATCAGCAATTTACAAATCAAAGTTTGTATCTTTTCGAGATAACAATTCAAATTCTGTACTTATGAAAAAACATTACTTTATTCTTTTATTATTGTTACCTTTTCTAAGTGTTGCTCAAATTTCGATAACTTCTGGAATTACTCCTGATTTATCTGCTTATGGAGAAGCCACAAACTATCCTGGTGAAGGTGAATATCAAATATTTCTAAGTCCAGATAACATTTTAGACCAACCTATTTTTGTTGTTGATGGTTTTGATCCCGGAGATGCAAGAGATATCACAGGCCTATATAACTCATTAGACTTTGTAGGAACAGCCGGAAATCAAAATTTAGCAGACTTGGTACGTGATGAAGGGTTTGACGTTATCATCTTAAACTTTCCTACATATACAAGAACAGCTGATGGTGCAACTATAGATGGAGGGGCTGATTTTATGGAACGAAATGCCATGATATTAGTAGAGCTTCTCGAAACTATAAATGCAGATAAAGCTGGAAACAGCCCAGAACAAAATGTAATTATTGGCCCAAGCATGGGTGGAGTAATTGCGCGTTATGCTTTAAATTACATGGAAGCAAATTCAATAGATGCAGATACCAGACTTTACATCTCTTTTGATTCTCCTCATCATGGAGCAAATGTCCCAATTGGCCTACAACATCAATTAAACTTTTTAGCCAATAATAACACCAATGGGGTTGCAGAAGTACAACCTTTAATAAATGGACTATTAAAATCCGCAGCAGCAAGACAATTATTAACCGATCATTTAGAAGCTCATTTATCTGGAGCAGATTTAGTATCGTTTGATCCAGCACTTAAATTACCCGTAGCACATCCTTTCAGAGGTATATTTGATACTAATATTAATGCATTAACACCATCAGGATTTCCAGAGATGACAAGAAACGTCTCAATAATTAACGGAAGTGGCATTAACAATCCGTACTTCGCTATAGGGAATTCTGGACCAACGGTTACCAATAACTATCCCGTAATAAGCACCACACTAGATGTTCCTTTTTCTATTTTTACAGCTAACATTATAATTGATGTGAATTTTACTCCAGAGGCAGGAGAAACAAATACCGTTAGTAGTATTTCAATAGAATTATTTGGATCTGAAATTGAAGGTTCTGAAGCAGAAAGTGAATCTTTTAGTTATTCTGATGGTGTAGATGCTGCGCCAGGAGGTTTATTTGATTTATCCGGATTTACTGGTGAGTTAGGAGCCGACGGAGGAGTTGCAGGCGATTTTGTAAATGCCCTCGCTATCGATAAATTTAATTTTATCCCTTCAGTTAGTGCTTTAGCAGTAGCGTTTGCAAATGACGAAATAAATTGGAACCATACCATAGATTTAGAGGGTTCTAACCCAACAACGGACACGCCTTTCGCCAATACATTTACCCCAAACGATAATGAACCACATGTTCAACTTACCGAAGCCAATGTCGCTTTTGCTTTAGACGAAATATTAAATATACCATTACGCGTTTCTGATTCAGAATTATATTCCGTAAAACTAGAGAAAAATCCTATTAAAAATGAATTAGTACTTCTTTCTAATCTAAATAGTAAAGCCTCTATTTTAATCAGTGACTTAACAGGGAAAATTGTTTACAGTTCCTCTAAAGAATTAACAGGCAGAGATGTTATAACTATTAATTTAAACTCAGGTTTTTACATTTTAAATATCACTAGTGAAGTTAGTACGTTTACAACCCGATTTATAGTCAGCAAATAAGTTCATATTTCCACTAAAAAAAGACCGTTTAAATAAGTTTAAACGGTCTTTTTTTTGCTCTACAAACTATATTAGTATAATGATTCTGGGTGCAGGTAATCGATGTAGACATTTAATTTATCAATGTATTTCGTGCCGTAACCTTCTTCCACTTTTTCTTCAGCGTAAAAGAGCGTTTCTTCTTTTTCGCCTACTAAAGTTAATTGTACGATATCCTCTTTTCGTTTTAAGATAATATAGGCCACCCTATTATCATATAAACTATGAGCTGATAAATAAATGACACCCGATTCTAATTTATAGTTTTTTACTACACCGCGATGTTGTTCTTTACCGTTTTTATCATAACGAATGACTTCACCATCAATATAATTTTCATTTAAAGAATATTGCAATCGCTTATGATTAGAATCTATATGATATGCTATAGTTTCAGCAACCTCACCATTCTTATAGATTGACACATTTTTACCATGAAGATCATGAGAAATACGTTTCGTGATGAGACCATTTTTATAAATTTCTTGCGTAGACTTACTATTATAACCTACAGATAGCACCTTAGTGCCTTCAAAAGGCTTTCCGTCTTTATATATGATGCTAGAGACCTCTTTTCCGTCTTCGTTATAATTGATAGATTTCCCCTCTAAAATATCATTCTTATACGTGCTTGTAAATTGTAATAGACCAGACTGATTGTAAAAATTAAAAGAGCCTTCTTTTTTATCATTCACATAATGCCCCTCTTCTAGAACAATTTCGTGATTATAATTAAACTTCTTATAAGTTCCATTACGTTTTCCTTCTTTTACAGTGTACATAACTCTTGAGGCCATATCGTACATTTCACCATCCCAAGGTAATTCGTTTTTAAAATTAACTGTAGCTAAGACCTCTCCATACTTATCAAAGAACGTAGCACAACAGTTAACATCAACGTCTTCGATTAATACAGGATCAATAACGCCGTAAGCTCTTCCCACACCATAATCAAACCGTTTTGATGCCACTAAATCACCATTTTTTTCCTCTTTAATAAACCTTATTTCATCTGAGAGATTGAAAAATTCATATAATTTACCATGCTTTTTATCATAATCGTAAGTACCTATTAATTCGTTTTGGTCATTGTAAAACTCCCCTAGTGTTTTATCATAATCCGTGTATGTGATATCGCTTTGTTTAGCCCCATTACTGTAATAGTTTACCTCTCTCGTTTTACTATATTGATCAGCATTATAGTATTCGGTGACCTTAAAATCGACCAAATTATCTTTACCCACTTGTTTCGTTATAAATTTAGTCCGCTCAATAACGTTACCATCTTTGTAGGTTTCAATATTTGAAATTTTAGAATCGTAACCAATTTCGTAACGTGTACCATTTAAAGGTTGCGCATATCTATTTTTGTACTCCACTTTTAAGATTCCCATTACAACACCTTCTTTATTATAATAGACCTCTTCTTCCTTATTCTTTTTACTAAAGAGAATATTAGTTTCCGTATAATATTTTAGTTCCTCTACAAGCTCTCCTTCATTGTAAGTCGATTTTTTGTTTCCACTAATTTCTACACCCGTATATGGGTAATAGTTTTTATAAACCATCCGAGACAATTCATTGCCTGTGTCATCATAACTAACTTGAAGCTCTTTAATGTTATTAGTATATGTTGTTAGAGATTTTATCTTACCGCCATCATAGTATAGTTCTTCTTTTTCAAGTAGACCATTATTGTAGGTTCTAGAAGACAAAATTTGCCCCATGGCCTCTTCCTTATAACTGTACGAAAACACAATTTCGGTGCCTTCCATAGGTTTTAGATAGTCATTATAAAGATTGTAAGTAACACTCCCTATTTCGGTTCCATCCTCAGTAAAATAAGTCTTTTTATATTCTGGTTCAGTTTGAAATTTTGTCCGAATCTGACCATTAGGATAATAATCCTCGTGACCTAACAACCTCTCAAACGGATAATAGTTAATTTGCTTCACTCGCATAGGGTCAAAATAATAAAACACTTCAACCCCTTTTCGAAATCCATTTTTTAGGGTATTAATTTCACCAATGGCATCCCCTTTTTTATCGTAGTATTTCGTTCTAAAATGACCTTTTTTAAGCGTTCTGAAACTTTCGTAACGAATTCCGTTTATATCATCGTCATACACAACCTCTTTTACGGTATCGTTTTTAACTTCAGTATAAATGCGATTAGTCAATTGAGTATGATTCTGAGCACCAGATTTGATCAGGCCATTTTTATAAATAGCCTTTAATTTTTTGTCATTTAAAAAGGTGATAAACTCTCCATCTAATCTGTTTTTGGTGTAATTACCTTGTTGGTATAATTTGCCGTCTTCCGTAAACCAGCTCACTTTTTCTACCCAAAAATCCTTATCTTCATACTTAGACAATCCGCTCATTTGTTTTTGGCCCGAAATGTAATAATCTTCAATTCTATAAAAATCACCCTCTTTTTTAACTGGTGGCCTAAAAAAAGCAGCACTATCTTTTGCAGTGTGTTTCCAAGACCTGTTGTAATAAATGGTGTCTTGCTGGGCGTCCAAATTTAAGGGCATAAAGAAAACACTGACCATAAATAGAAGTGCAGCAGTTTTAATAGAATTTGATAAAATCATTGTTGAATAAATTTTAAAATGAGATAGATATAATTTAAAAAACACATCTATTTGATTAACGCATTTCAGCATCATAAATTTTTAGCTCGTGAATTTCTCAATACTAAACATAGGTCAACAGCCTATTTCTAAAAGTAGTATTTAGACAACCCCAAAACTACTACTTATTAAGCTTTGAATTTTAATGGTAAATGAATTACCTTTTTAGTTTCAAAAAACGCTTCATCAAAATAATCAGAAAGCAAGAATGCTTTAACCGTTTTATACTGCTTCAATTCCTCAGTTAAATCACCTCCTTTTAAATAAAGGATACCATTTTTCAACTCATTTTTCTGAGTACGGGCAACTTTTCCTTTTACCCAAGTCGTAAATTCTGGCATCGTCGTTACAGCTCTACTTACAATAAAATCGTAAGTTTCATCAATAGCTTCTACTCTACTATGCGTTGTTTTTATATTAGTAAGTTCTAATGCTTCAGCGACTGCATTAATAACTTTTAGCTTTTTATTGATACTATCTACCAAATGAAATTGACATTCTGGAAACAAAATCGCCAAAGGCACTCCCGGAAATCCTCCTCCTGTACCAACATCTAAGATCGAAGTACCTGGTGCAAAATTAATCACTTTTGCAATACCTAAAGAATGTAAAACATGTCTTAAATATAACTCATCAATATCTTTACGAGAAATCACGTTGATTTTACTATTCCAATCTTTATATAATCCTTCTAAAGCTTCAAATTGTTGAATTTGAGTTTCTGTTAAATCAGGAAAGTATTTTAGGATGAGTTTCATTTTTTTATTTTTTACAAAAATACTTATTTTTAATCTTCATAATTTAACGTTAATCGATAAAGCTTGCTTTTTATTTATTAACTATCTTTGCATTGTTATAATGATTTCTAATCCCTAACGTTATAATATAAAAAAACTGATTAAATGGCACAACAAACCGTAAAATTCTCTCGAACGGATTCTGCAAAGTTCTTCAGAACACTTAACAAACGCGTTAATAGTTACTTCAAAGACAACAATATAAAAAAGACAGGAAACTGGAAACTATACACAAAGGCTATAATAATGTTTACATTATTACTTGGACCATTAGTGGTATTGCTAACGGTTGACAACATACCAGTATGGCTTCAAGTTATATCGATGATGATTATTGGTGTTGGAATGGCAGGAGTGGGCATGAATGTTATGCACGATGCTAACCATGGTTCCTTTTCTAGTAAAGAATGGGTAAACAAATTGATGGGAAGCAGCATTCATATATTAGCTGGTAACGATTACAATTGGAAAGTACAACACAATGTACTACACCATACCTATACCAATATTCAGGGTCATGATGAAGACATTGATGCCGGACGAATAATTCGTTTTTCTAAACATGCTAAATGGTTAAAGATTCATAAATATCAAAAGTATTATGCCTTCTTATTATATGGCTTATTAACTGTAAATTGGGCGATTACAACCGATTTTAAACAAACGTACCAATACCTTAAAAGAAAATTATCTTATGGTGAATTTCCAAATCCTGCGACACAATGGACGAAGTTAATTATTGGTAAGATATTATACTATACTATTTGGGTTGTGTTACCATTGGTTTTAGGTTATGCTTGGTGGCAAGTTTTAATTGGATTTTTAATCATGCATTATACAGCTGGTATGATTCTAAGTGTTGTTTTTCAATTAGCACACGTTATGCCAAATACCGAAATGCCTATACCAGACGAAAATGGAAACATGAAAAATACTTGGGCAATTCACCAATTATTTACAACGTCTAATTTTTCACCTAAAAGTTGGATTGTTGAGTTTTATACTGGAGGTTTAAATAGACAAGTTGAACATCATTTGTTTTCAAATATTAGTCATGTTCACTATAAAAACATAGCAGATATCGTAAGAGAAACAGCACATGAATTTAGTTTACCTTATAACGAATATAATTCTATTTGGACTGCTATTTCAGAGCATTATCAACAACTAAAAGAATTAGGTAGAAAGCCAAGTATGGCATAATATAAGTTCCAGTTTTAAAACAACCAACCACAATGAATCAACTATCGGATAGAATTAATAATCTAGCCACCTCAGCTACGCTTGCTATGGCAGCAAAAGCTAGAGAACTTAGAGCAGAAGGAAAAGACATTATTGGATTAAGTTTGGGAGAACCAGATTTTAATACACCTGATTTTATTAAAGATGCTGCGATTGAAGCCATCAACCAAAACTACAATAGCTATACTCCTGTAGATGGTTATGTAGAATTGAAAGAGGCGATTATCACAAAATTTAAACGGGACAATAACCTTAACTATACCTTACCACAAGTTGTCGTTTCTACAGGTGCAAAACAATCATTAGCTAATATAGCTGCTGTAATGCTTAACCCTGGAGACGAAGTTATTTTACCTTGTCCGTATTGGGTGAGTTATAGTGATATTGTAAAATTAAGCGATGGAGTTCCTGTGGAAGTTCAAACCTCTATAGATACCGATTTTAAAATGACAGCAGAACAATTAGAAGCTGCCATTACACCAAAAACTAAAATGATTTGGTACAGTTCTCCTTGTAACCCAAGTGGTTCTGTTTATAGCAAAGCTGAATTAAGAGCTTTAGCTGATGTGTTGAAAAAGCACCCAAATATTTATATCGTTTCAGACGAAATATATGAACATATTAATTTTAAAGGAGGTCATTTTAGTATGGCTGAATTTGAAGACATGTTTGATAGAACTATAACCGTAAATGGAGTGTCTAAGGCATTTGCCATGACAGGTTGGAGAATTGGTTACATCGGAGCACCAGATTGGATCGCTAGAGCATGTAACAAAATGCAAGGTCAAATTACGAGTGGTGCCAATTGTATTGCGCAACGTGCCGTAATTACCGCTTTAGAAGCAGATCCATCAAGCATTAAGTATATGGTTGATGAGTTTAAAGAAAGACGTTCTCTTATATTAAATTTATTGAGCGAAATCGACGGTTTTAAAACCAATGAGCCAGAAGGAGCATTTTATGTGTTCCCTAATATCTCTTCATACTTTGGAAAGACTATAAAGGGAAAAACAATAAATAACGCCTCTGATTTTTCTCTATTTTTACTTGAGGAAGCTTTAGTTGCCACTGTTACAGGTGAAGCTTTTGGAAATAAGGATTGTATCCGAATTTCTTATGCAGCATCACAGAAAGAGATTATTGAAGCTATTAAACGTATTAAGACAGCATTGAGCTAAATATATAATAAGCTATTTTAAGACAAAAGTTGTAACATTATATGTTGCAACTTTTTTTATGCCTTATTTTAACTAAATTGTTTTATAAAAAAACACCAAACAATATTTAAACACAAGCCACAAGTGCAACGCTTGCAAATACAGAGACTTTCAATACCATAGAAGTTGCATGGCTAGTTTTACACATTCTAGGTGATTTAACTCTTTGCTTAATACCAAATAGGGATTTTTTACTTGCTCTTTTGAAATTAGATTTTACAGTGCGCTTATAATCGGAGTTCAATAAACCTTTAGTTGTAAAATGTGAACGCTTCGCGCGTACTGTTTTATCTTCCATATCATTTGTCATTCTAGCTTTCATATATAAAACTGTTTAAGTAATGAAACTATTGTTAATGTTGAAAATACGAAATAATTTACGAAATAATCAAAATAAATGAATAAAAATAGGATTTTCAGCGTAAAGCTCGTAAAATATTACGAATATTCACTACCTCATACAATCCCTTAAAATTAAGAGATGGGCTTTTGATTATTAGTTAAAACCTAGCCTAATAATTCTATCATACCATCCATAGAATATACTAAGACGCAGTAAAAAACAAGTAATAAAACAAAAGTAAGTACGATTACTTTTAGCATCCTCACTTTTCGTTCTTCTCGTAATCGTTTCCCTATTTCCTTAAGCTGCTTCGTCGTCGCTTTAGGCAAATTATATTCCGTTTTACGATTTGATTTATAACCACCAAGCACATTCTTAAACCTATCGCGCTGTGGAAGTTGACTACGATTATAGTTAATGACATTCATTGAGTTAGAAGGCATAATTCTTTAGTTTTTAAATTTAAAACTGAGATATAAGGATTCACATCAATACATAATGTAACATGTGCTATAGGTTATAAAAGACACGAAACTGTGTCAGTTAAAAGGATCGGTGTATACGCTTAAAATAGAGCGATGAGAAAGATGGCAAATACAGCTAATTTTAAGAGAACAGCTGTATGATTTACCGTATTGAATTGAATAGATTTTGAGCGTTGTCTAATTCCAAATACAGATTTTGAAGCTAACGTTCTAAAGTTTTGTCTCACTATGGATTTGTAATTTGAATTTAATAATCCTTGTGTTGTAAAATGAGATACCGCAATGGGTTCTGGTACAAATTCTAATGTGGTGTTTAATGCTAATTCCATGATTGATGATTTTAATTGATTATACAAATAAGACGTACAATCCATATAAATGTTACAGCTGGTGTTTCAAGTATATCGGGAATTCGAGTATTAAAAACTCACAAAGTATTAGTAAAAATATAGGCTAGCTATGTTTTAAAAAAATCTTAAAAAAAGTTGAAAATTTATCTATTCCTCCAAAAGAAAGGAGTCAATAATATTAGAACGGTAAACAATTCCAATCGACCAATAAGCATTAAAAAAGACGCCCACCATTTTCCTAAAGGTGGTAATGCAGCATAATTATTTACAGGTCCAAAATCACCCAAAGCAGGCCCGACGTTTCCTAAACTAGATGCTGACAATCCGATCGCAGATGTAAAATCCATATCAAACATAGAAAACACTAAGGCTCCAACAATAAAGGACAACATATAAAGAATAAAAAATCCAAGTACGTTAAATACAATATCTTTAGATACCGATTTACCATTATAGCGCACAGGTATAATAGCATTAGGATGTAAAGCACGCTTAAATTCTAAAAAACTGTTTTTAATTAAAATCAATTGACGCATTACTTTTACACCACCAGAGGTACTTCCGGCAGAACCACCTAAAAACATCATTCCAAAAAAGAAAACGGTTAAAAAGGGTGTCCACATGGTATAATCCGCACTTATAAAACCTGTTGTTGTAATTACAGATAACACCTGAAACAACGCGTGTCTTAACGCACTTTCCGCTTCACCTAAAACCATTGGATGAATTATAGTGGACTGAGACACATCGGCTTTAAAATAGATTAAAACGGCCGCGATAAGCGTGAAAATGACAATAAATTTAAAGTAGAGTTTAAACTCTTCATCTTTTAAAATTTTAGACACTTTTCCTTTAAATAGATAATAACTCAGCACAAAATTAGTACCAGCTAAAAACATAAAGAATATAATAATGTATTGTATCAAAGGATTATCATTCCAATAGGCAACACTCGCATTTTTAGTAGAAAAACCTCCCGTAGATAATGTACTCAACGCATGGTTTATGGCATCGAAGAAGGACATACCAGCAAGTTGTAACAATACAGTTTCAGCAACTGTATATCCCACATAAATAAGCCATAATCGTTTTGCTGTATCTGTAATTCTTGGATGTAATTTATCTGCACTCGGCCCTGGAGCTTCTGCAGTAAACAATTGCATACCACCTACTCCTAATAATGGTAATATTGCAATCGCCAAAACGATAATACCCATACCACCAATCCAATGCGTCATACTTCTCCAAAACAAAACGCCTTCAGGAATGATTTCAATATCATTTAAAATACTAGCACCAGTCGTCGTATAACCAGACATGGTTTCAAAAAAAGCATCGGTAAAAGAAGGAATAGCTCCAGTGGCTATATACGGCAGTGTCCCTGTAAGTGACATTACAATCCAACCAAAAGCAACAATAATATAGCCTTCGCGTTTATTCATCTCCTTGCGATGGCCCTTTGTTCTATACATTGCCAAACCTCCTATTAAAAGGGTTACGAGACCTGCTAAAAATAATTCTAAAGTGACACCGTCTTTGTAGATAAGACTTATTAATGTTGCAGTAAGCATAAAGCCACCATTAAACATTAATAGCAATCCAAAGAAGTGAAAAATGATTTTATAATTAAGTTTTATTCTAGACATATCGCTATTACGAGAAAAAACGTTCTACTTCAGAAATAGACCGTGGTAAACAACAAACCACAACCCGATCTCCAGGTTGAATTTTGAAACTCCCTAATGGTATTGATCCTTTTCCATCTCTAATCACTCCGCCAATAATAGCAGATTTCGGAAATTTCACGTCTTTAATAACCTTATTCGTGATTTTAGATTTTGGTTTCACAACAAACTCTAAAAGTTCAGCATTCATGTTGGTTAACTTGGTCATAGCAACCACCTCGCCTTTTCTTATATACCTAAAGATATTGTTTGCTGCTAATAATTTTTTATTGATTAAGGTATCAATTCCAATAGATTGTGATAATTGATAATAATCCATATTTTCAACCAAAGCAATGGTTTTCTTTACGCCTTTAGATTTCGCTAACAGACAAGACATAATATTGGTTTCTGAATTACCTGTTACAGCAATAAAGGCATCCATATCCGAGATATTTTCTTCATCTAAAATATCTACATTTCTACCATCACCACAAATAACTAAAGCATTTGGAACGTCTTCAGCCAATTCCTCAGCTTTACCTCTCCTACTTTCAACTAACTTAACATTAAACTTGCTTGAACACAAATCCTTAGCTGTTTGAAAACCAATTTGGCTTCCACCAAGAATCATAACATTCTTAATCGCAACTTTAACCTTTCCTGATAATTTAAATAACTCATCATCACCTCCTTTAGACGTCACAAAAACAACTTTATCTCCTTCTTTAAAAATGGTATCACCACGTGGAATGATAGTGTATTGTGTCCCTAAACGCTGAATTGCAATAGGAATAAAATTTAATTCCGGATAAATTTCCGCCGCTTCTTTCACCGTTTTATCCACGAAAGTTGCTGTTCTAGACAAACGCAAACCTAGCATAGTTAATGCTCCGTCTTCAAACTCATAAGTATCATTAAAACCGTACTGATTTAGAAGTAATCCTATTTCAGAAGCCGCTAAAGATTCTGGTGAAATCAATTCATCAATTCCAAATTTCGAAAACCCAACAGTTTCTTTATTATCAATAAATTCAGTATTTGAAATACGTGCAATCGTTCGTTTTGCACCTAACTGTTTCGCTAAAACACAAGCCGTAATATTTGTAGTTTCTGAAGATGTTACAGCAATAAATAAAGCTGCTGTATCTATACGCGCATCTCTTAAAATTGAAATAGAGGTAGCATCTCCCTTAATAGTTCTAATATCCAAGTGCTCAGCAGCATATCCTAAACTATCTTTCTTTGTATCAATTAAAGTGATTTCTTGTGATTCGTAGGATAAAAGTTTCGCCAAATGAAATCCTACTTCACCTGCACCTGCGATTATTATTTTCATTATATTTCTTTGAAATAAGAGTACAAATATACTAAGAACTTCTAACTAGGTACAACTTTAAACACTTTAGGTACTGATAAACTTATAAGTTTTAGCTCCCCTTATAACTTCTTAGTATATTTGCCAAAAATTTTTATGGCTGAAAAAGTAAACCCATATAAGGACAGCGACCAATCTAAAAAAGATCAGGTCACTAAAATGTTCGATACCATTTCTAACGAATATGATGGTTTAAACCGTGTGATTTCTTTTGGAATAGATGTAAAATGGAGAAATAAGGTTGTAGAAATGGTTGCCAAAACCAAACCAGGAAATATTTTAGACATCGCAACAGGAACTGGAGATTTAGCCATTAGTTTAACCTCTACAAACGCTAAAGAAATTATTGGTTTAGATATTAGCGATGGCATGCTAGAAGTTGGTCGTAAAAAAATTAGCTCTAAAAATTTAGACGGTATTATTTCTATGATTATTGGTGACTCTGAAGATTTACCTTTTGAAGACAATACCTTTGATGCCATAACCGTAGCTTTTGGTGTTCGTAATTTTGAACACTTAGAAAAAGGACTTGCAGAAATTTTAAGAGTGCTAAAACCAAATGGTATCTTTGTTATTCTCGAAACTTCTGTACCTACAAATCCTTTTTATAAAGCGGGTTACAACGTACATTGCAAACTAATTATGCCAACCATAGGAAAACTCTTTTCAAAAGATAAAGTAGCTTATAGTTATCTAAGCGAATCAGCATCTCTTTTTCCATACGGAGAGGCCTTAAACAATATTTTAAGAAAAATTGGGTTTATTAATGTGGAACACAAACCACAAACGATGGGAGTGGCAACTATTTATTCAGCATCTAAAGTATAGTAATGAAGCGTTTCTTTTTTCTTTTAGTATTTATACTCGCATTTCAAAGCATGTCTGCTCAACTTTTTACAAAAGAAAAAGTAGCAAATGCTGTAGATAATATTGATCAAAAGTTTTTGACTTGGGGTTATTTTTTAGGTTTTAACCAATACGACTTTAATTTCGACTATTATGAAAATTTAGAAGATGTCTTAGTGGATAAAACTTTTGGGTTTCACCTAGGACTTATTGGTGACATGCGTATTAATGAATACATGAATTTAAGACTTGAACCAGGAGTATTTTTCACGACAAGAAACTTAAATTACGATGAAAGCTATTTTCAGGGTACAACATTTAATGACTCGGATTTATTGCGAGAAGTAAAATCCACATACGTGCATATTCCTTTGTTATTAAAAATATCGACAAAACGTATTAATAATTTTAAACCTTTTATTGTTGGTGGATTTTCTACGGCTTTAAACTTATCTAGTAATGAAGACAACCCTAATGATAATAGTTCTGGAGAGTTTAGAATGACTAAGAACACCTATTTCTACGAACTGGGTTTTGGTATTGATTTCTATCTACCTTATTTTAAATTTACACCATCTATCCGTGGTATATTTTCTTTAAATGACGAAATCATTCAAGATGTTGATCCTGATAGTCCGTGGACAAGCAACATCTCACAAATGCAAACTAGAGGTGTTTTTATCAATTTTACTTTTCAATAGTCCGGCGTCTAAACTCACTTAACAATATTGCTGTTGCATTGGCAACATTTAAACTTTCCGTTTCCTTAACTGTACCAAATTGAGGAATAGTTATTTTTCTATTCACTTTTTCTTTAATGGCTTCTGAAATCCCATTCGCTTCATTTCCGAGAATTATAACACCTTCATTTGGCAATGTTGTGGTATAAATGTTTTCACCAGCTAAAAGCGTACCAAACACTTCTGTTTTACGAGATTCTAAATAGTCCTCTAAATCTACATATTGCACATTTACACGCGTTAAAGACCCCATCGTTGCTTGTACTACTTTAGAATTATAACAATCTACAGTATTTAAACTACACACTAAATCTTTAATACCGTACCAATCGCAAAGTCTAATTATAGTCCCTAAATTACCAGGATCTCTGACGTCATCTAAAGCAACAATTAAACCATTGTCTTGAGATGGTATTTCTATTGGAATTTCAAAAATAGCTAAAGCTGTATTTGGGTTTTTAAGTGCTGATATTTTTTTTAATTCAACTTCTGAGATTTCCGAAATCAAATCAATTGAGGCCTCAAAAATAGATTCAGTAGTATAGAGATGTTTCAAGTTATAGTCGGACTTTAGAAATTCTGAAATTCCCTTTATGCCTTCAACAATAAACAGACCGTTTTGTTGTCTGCCTTTTTTTTGACTTAAACTCTTAATTAACTTTATTTGATTCTTTGATAACATTAAAATGTCTTTACATTTGTTAGACGAAACACTTAAAAAGACAAAGTAAACCTTTTTTGATTTAAAATCGTTTCGAAATTAAGTTGACTATGCTATTTCTAAAGGAGAAATGGTATTATTTTTGTTTCACTAACAATCAATTAAATAAGATACCTCTTTTAAGTTTGCAAAAATTCAATTTAATATCAATTACAATCTCAAAGTCATTGTATCGCTATATGCTACTGTTGCTATGCGTACTAATGGTAAGTTCTTGTAATATTGCAAAACGAGTTAAGGCCGGAAATCATCTTATTACTAATAATACAATTCTAGAAGATAGTGTTCATGTCTCTGACGAACGTATTAACAATATAATTTCGCAAAAGGTAAACTCTGGTATGCGAAAGTTTTTAGGCTTTCCTTTAAAACTTCATGTGTATAATTTGGCTAGACCAAACATCGATTCTATTATAAATGCTAACGTTTTAAGTGATTCTACTAAAGTAAAACGAAGAATAGCTTTACTTTCTAAAAAGCAATTTGATAAACAAATAGAATCACGACGCGATTTTAATGCTTGGTTAAAGCGAACAGGTGAAGCTCCTGTTATTTACAATGAAGACCAAACCATAAAAACGTCTAAAAACTTAAGAAAATATTATTATAGCAAGGGTTGGTTTAATAACGAGGTGACTTACAATGTAGAAAAAGACAGTACTAAGTTGGCCCAAGTAACTTATAATGTTACAAAAAAGAAACCTTATATTTTAGACTCTTTAAAACCTTCAATAAGCAGTCCGGCAATAGATTCTATTTATAAAAAACTCATTAAAGCGACCTTACTAAAAAAAGGAGAGCAATATGATGAACAGAATTACGAAAACGAGCGAGAACGCATCAACACATACTTAAGAAATACTGGTTTTTATTATTTTGGGCAAGATTATGTCCGTTTTGAAATGGATACTATAAACACCAATCATAAAATAAATACCGATTTAATTATAGCTAACCGAACTATTAGAGGTGACGATTCTACAACAACGACACCGTTTAAAATTTATAAAATTAAAGAAGTCAACATTTTTACCGATGACAATTTTGAAAATCGATTTAGAGCGATTTCAGATACTACAGTTCACAAAGGCTTTACCCTTTACAGTAAAGACAAATTAAAATTTAGACCTAAGGCATTAACCGATGCTGTTTTCATTAATGCAGGCGACAATTATAGCGATTTAGCAAGAAGTAGAACATCGCGCTATCTCAACGATTTGCAAATGTTTAGATATCCGAATATTGATTTTATTGAAAACGAAAATGACACAACCCTTACGGCTAATATATTTTTAGAACCAAAAAAGAAATATGCTTTAAGTTTTGATCCTGAAATTAACACTAGTAATATCCAAACCATAGGATTCTCATTTGGTACAGGTTTAAAAATAAGGAATGTTTTTAGAGGCGCAGAGTCCTTAGAAATATCAGGTATCGCAGCCATCGGCGCGTCTAAAACTCGAAATGTTCTAGAGGATTCTTTCTTTGATATTAATGAATTTGGAGGAAATATTCGTTTAACGATCCCGAGATTATTCAGCCCATTTAATACAGATAAGATTATACCTAAATACATGTCGCCTAATACCATCATTAACTTATCTGCAACAAGCCAACAAAATATTGGATTAGATAAACAAGCCCTTTCTGGTATATTTAGTTATAATTGGTTTCCATCAACTACGGTGACTAATTCTGTAGACTTATTTAATATTAATTATGTCAAAAATTTAAACACTAGTAATTACTTTGGGGTTTACACCAATTCTTTTTCAAGTCTAAATAGCATTGCCCGAGACATTGGTTATATTGATAGCGACGCTAGCCTTTATGATGAAAGTTTAACAAATCAATATTCGCCTGCTAATATATTTATTAATGATGTTTTAAGTGGTAACACAAGTTTAACATCGAGTGATGATGATTATCTATCTGTAAATAATATTGAAGAACGAAAAGAACGACTTACGGAAAACAACCTTATATTTTCAACAAGTTTCGATTACAAAAAAGATAAAAGAAAAAACATTTTTGACAACGACTTCTCCGTTATTAAGTGGAGAATTGAATTAGCTGGAAATCTACTGTCTAGTATTTCGAGCATGACAGGAAACACTAAAAACGACGCTGGTAATTACGAAGTATTTGGCGTCGCATTCTCGCAATACATTAAGTCAGAAATAGATTATGTTAAGTATGTCGATTTGGGTAATAAAAACGTTTTAGCGTTTCGTAGCTATGCTGGTATTGCTATTCCATATGGCAACTCTAACAGTATTCCTTTTGCTGAGAGTTTTTTCGCTGGTGGCCCAAATGACAACAGAGCTTGGACGGCTTATAACTTAGGACCAGGAAGCTCCCAAACCACTAATGAATTCAATGAAGCCAACTTTAAAATTCACTTAAGTGCCGAACAACGATTTAGTTTACTTGGGTCGTTTCAAGGAGCTATTTTTATAGATGCTGGTAATATTTGGAATGTTTTAGATAACGTTACAGAAGATGCAGCCACATTTACTAATTTTAATTCTTTAAAAGATATTGCAATAGGTTCTGGTTTTGGAATCCGTTATGATTTCGATTTTTTTGTACTACGTTTTGATACTGGTTTTAAAACTTACGACCCTTCACTAGATGAGAATAAACGATGGTTTAGAGATTATAATTTCAGAAACGCCGTATATAATATCGGTATCAATTATCCTTTTTAGGAATTCATTTTTTGATTGTTAGGCATTAAAACTGAAAAAATCCTCGAGTATATTATTCCCTTCACACTACAACGTTTTCGACATTTTATAACTGTTTAGACATCATAAATACTGAAATTTTACGTATTTTTGATAACATAAAATTTCAATTCAAAAAATTATGAGTCATAATATTAAACCTGGAGTTGCCACAGGAAAAGAAGTTCAGAATATTTTTAACCATGCTAAAGAAAAAGGCTATGCTTTACCAGCTGTAAATGTCATTGGCTCTAACACTATAAATGCTGTTTTAGAAACTGCAAAAGCATTAAATGCACCAGTTATTATTCAATTTTCTAATGGTGGAGCACAATTTAACGCAGGTAAAAGCTTAAGTAATGAAGATCAAAAATCAGCTATAGCAGGCTCTATTGCTGGCGCAAAACATGTTCACCTTATGGCAGAAGCTTACGGTGTTCCAGTGATTTTACATACAGACCATTGTGCAAAGAAATTATTACCTTGGATTGATGGTTTATTAGATGCCAGTGAACAACATTACAAGGAAACAGGAAAATCATTATATAGTTCTCATATGATTGATTTATCTGAAGAACCTTTAGAAGAAAATATAGCAATTTGTAAAACATACCTTGAGCGCATGAGCAAAATTGGTATGACTTTAGAAATTGAATTAGGTATTACAGGTGGAGAAGAAGATGGTGTTGATAACACTGATGTAGATGATTCTAAGTTATACACACAACCAGAAGAAGTAGCTTATGCTTACGAAGAATTAAGCAAAGTAAGTGATCAATTTTCTATTGCAGCTGCTTTTGGTAATGTTCATGGTGTTTATAAGCCAGGAAATGTAAAATTAACACCAAAAATATTAAAGAACTCTCAAGAATTCTTATCTAAAAAACATAATTTACCTCACAATCATATTGATTTTGTATTCCATGGTGGATCTGGTTCTACAGTAGAAGAAATTAGAGAAGCAATTGGCTACGGAGTTATCAAAATGAATATCGATACCGATATGCAATATGCATTTTTAAGCGGTGTTAGAGATTATGTACAAGATAAAAAGGATTATCTACAAACTCAAATCGGAAACCCTGATGGAAGTGATGTACCTAACAAAAAGTACTACGATCCTCGTGTTTGGTTACGTAAAGGTGAAGATGCATTTGTAGAAAGACTTAAAAAAGCATTCGAAGATTTAAACAATGTAGACACATTATAAGTTTATTTTACTAAATATTTATCGACCCATTAGAACTCAAAATCAGAGTTTTAATGGGTTTTTATTGGTTAATAAAACTCGAATATTGAGATACTTTTCTCTATTTTTGAGTTATATTTAATAAAATAGTAAGTTTGTACGCTATTTAATAGCAACATAAAACGAACTAAAAATACCGATTAGAGATTAAAATCAATAATCGTAAACCTGTCCTGAGACTTTAACTAATTAAAGCTTTTGCTAATCATAGCCAAAGCGTCTAACTAGTAGTATCGAAGGATTAAAATCGTAACCTCATATGGCTTGGTTTAAAAGAAAAGATAAAGGTATTCATACCTCAACAGAAGAAAAAAAGGACACACCTAAAGGACTTTGGTATAAATCTCCAACAGGTAAAATAATAGACACAAAAGAACTTGAACAAAATTTCTATGTAAGTCCAGAAGATGGATATCACGTAAGGATTGGAAGTAATGAATATTTTCAAATTCTTTTTGATGACAATAAGTACACCGAATTAGATGCTAATTTAACATCTAAGGATCCACTTAAATTTGAAGACACTAAAAAATACCCAGACCGTTTAAAAGCTGCACAAGCAAAAACGAATCTTAAAGATGCGGTACGTACAGCTGTTGGTAAATCTAAAGGTGAAGATTTAGTTATTGCATGTATGGACTTTGCTTTTATTGGTGGTTCAATGGGAAGTGTTGTCGGTGAAAAGATTGCTAGAGCAGCAGACTATGCTATAAAGAAGAAGTTACCATTAATGATTATAAGTAAATCTGGTGGTGCACGTATGATGGAGGCCGCTTTGTCATTAATGCAATTAGCGAAGACTTCAGTTAAGCTTGCTCAGATGGCAGATGCTGGTATTCCTTATATCTCTTTATGTACAGATCCTACAACGGGTGGTACAACGGCTTCTTTTGCGATGCTAGGAGATATTAATATTGCAGAACCTGGAGCATTAATTGGTTTTGCTGGCCCTAGAATTGTAAGAGATACTACAGGAAAAGAATTGCCTGAAGGATTTCAAACTTCAGAATTTTTATTAGAACATGGATTCTTAGATTTTATTACACATCGTAAGGATCTTAAGAAACAAGTGAATCTTTATATTGATTTAATAAAAAATCAACCTGTAAGAGCTTAAATAAAAAACGAAGAAAGAGGTGTAAAAACACCTCTTTTTTTTTGCTTCAATTTTGATATATCATTAAAGCTACGCAGTATTTAAGCCACTTAAAAAGTAAACAGAAAAACAAGTACCTTCATTAACCGTACTTTCTACTTCTATTTTACCACCGATACTTTCAATATGATTTTTGGTAATATATAACCCGACGCCTCTCGAGTCTGGATGTTCATGAAAAGTGCCATTTAAAGTAAAAAGCTTATTGAAATTAGATTTTAAATCAATTCCTAAACCATTGTCTTTAATTTTAAGCACAACGAATTCATCTATTAAACTACTTGAAAGTTCAATGGTAGCCAATCTCTGATTCGATTTGTATTTAATTGAATTTGTAAGAAAATTGAGAATAATACTATCGATATAAGCTTCAATTCCCATAATAGAAAATCCGCGATCGACCTTATTTATAATTTTACACTTTTCCCTTTTCGCTATAGCACTAACGTTATAAATAGAATTTTCAATATACTTATGCAACGAGAGCTTGTTCAGAATATTAAATTTTTTAGGCTTGTCTAATCTCATTAAATTAAGATGATTTATAGTTTCATCGAGATTCGTTAAAGAGCCCTTTAACATTTTATAATTTTCACTAGATTTTAACCTGCCTTCAAATTCCTCTTCAAGAAATTCCGTAATTGAAAATAAATTACCGACATGTGTTCTTATATCGTGAGTAGCAATATGGGCGAAATCTTTTAATTTTTCGTTTTGACCTTTAATAACATTTATTAAAAACTCCAAATGCCATGTCGCTGATTTTTGAGTCGAAATATCTGTTATTTGAGCAATAAAATAAATAGGTTCATTAGCTTCATCTCTAACTAACGAAACGGATAATAGCGCCCAAACGACATAACCCTTTTTATGAAAGTATCTTTTCTCTATTTGATAGTCCTCAATCTCCCCATCAATTAGTTGCTTCATATGTGCTAAGTCCAATTCTAAGTCATCACGATGGGTAATATCTCTGAAGTTGAGCTGATATAGTTCCTCTTCCTCATATCCTAATAAATCGACAATACTTTGATTAACCTTAATCCATACCCCTTCAGGACTCACAATAGAAATCCCTCCATTTGCATTATCAAAAATATTTTGAAATACTTTGTCTTTTAATCTATCGAGATTTTTTGGCATGAAATAGCGTTGAATATTGAATACCAAAATTAGAATATACTATTAATTAGTTTTAACTCAATAGATTATTAAGTTATCATAAAAGCTAAAAATTTACGAAGTAACACCTTAAACTGCTTTAAATTAACTGAATCTAAGGTTTCTTAAAATAAATCGTAAATTCTGTTCCTACATCTACGTCACTCTTCACCTCTACTTTTCCACCCATAGATTCAATATGGTTTTTAGTAATAAAAAGTCCGATACCAATCGCATCGGCATTACAGTGAAAGGTATTATACATTTGAAAAAGTTTATCTCCAAATTTTTCTAAATCAATACCTAAACCATTATCCTTTATTTTAAGCACCACAAATTCATCTCTAAATTCAGAACTCAATTCTATAATAGGTTTTCTTTTTTCAGATCTATATTTAATGGCATTGGTTAGAAAGTTAAGAATTATACTATCTAAATAAGCTGGTATCCCTTTTATATAAACAGCATCATCTATATGATTATATATAATAGCTTCAGCGTTTTGGGCTAATGTTATAATATTGTAAGTGGCTTTTTCGGTATAATCATACAAATTAAGTGCTTCCATTTTAGACTCCTCAATTTCTCTAATTTTAGCCACCTGTGTTAAATGCGAAACGGTTTCTTGAAGATTATCAATTGCTTGTTTTAATAATTGAAAATTTTCATTTTCAATCAAATTAGCATAATCTTCCTCTAAAAACCCTGTTAAAGCTGATAGATTACCAGAGTGGGATCTCAAATTATGAGTCACGATATCAGCAAATGAGGTTAATCTTTCATTCTGTTCTTTGGCAACACTTAGCATGGTTTTTAATTTGTCCTCACTTTTCTTGCGGTTGGTAATATCTGTAAACTGCCATATCATGTGTGGTTTTCCTTCCTTAAAATAGACCAAAGACACCGAAATTAACATCCAAATAATAGAACCATCTTTATGAAAATAGCGCTGCTTTACACGGTATTTGTCAATTTTACCATTAATAAGGTTTTCAAATTTTTCTTCGTGAACACCAAGATCTTGAGCATAAACAATGTTATTAATGTCCATATTAAATAGTTCCCATCGCGTATATCCAAAAATATCGCAGACGCTTTCATTAACTTTTAACCAATTCCCATTTAAATTCACAATAGCAATACCGTTATAGGTATTGTTAAACGTGCGCTCTAATACGTCGTAAGCGTTAGAGAAATTCCTCAGATGATTTGAAACTTTCATACATATCGTTTAATAAGGATTAATCAATTGAAAGCTATTTTGCTATTAGGGAAATTTTAATTAGGACATAATTATACTCTTTAGGATATCAAAAAGTTACGAAAAAAATCCCAAATCACAAAAAAGTAGTATATTTGCCGCTCGAAAGAGAGGCTTTCGTGTACATAAAAATCATTTACAATAATATTAGCATGTATTTAGATCAAAAAGCAAAAGAAGAATTATTCACTAAACATGGTGGTAACGCAAAGAATACTGGTTCTGCAGAAGGACAGATTGCATTATTCACACATAGAATAGAACACTTAACACAACACTTAAAGAAAAACCGTAAAGATTACAATACGGAACGTTCTTTAGTAATGTTAGTAGGTAAGAGAAGAAGCTTATTAGATTACTTAACTAAGAAAGATGTCTTAAGATATCGTGCGATAGTTAAAGAATTAGGATTAAGAAAATAATCTCAATATAAAGGCCACGCATTTAGCGTGGCTTTTTGTTTTTATATAACTCAAACGTAAGAGTAAAACAATCGTAAAAAAAATAGCAGAAAAATCCTAAAATGATTTTAGGATTCGCGGTTTTTCATTGGTCATCAACAACAACTACACAACAACACAACGACCATTGTTTAATTTAGAATTAAAAAATTTATGATTCCAAAAGTTTTTAGAGAGGTCATAGACCTTGGTGACGGTAGAGAAATTTCTATCGAAACCGGAAAATTAGCAAAACAAGCGCATGGTAGCGTTGTTGTGCAATCAGGAAAATGTATGTTATTATGTACAGTTGTTTCCAATTACGAGCAAAAAGACCTTAATTTTTTACCATTAACGGTAGACTATAGAGAAAAATTTGCTGCTGCTGGTCGTTATCCAGGTGGTTTCTTCAAAAGAGAAGCAAGACCTAGTGATGGAGAAGTATTAACAATGCGTTTAGTGGACAGAGTTTTACGTCCTTTATTCCCAAAAGATTATCATTCTGAAACTCAGGTGATGATTCAGTTAATGTCTCACGATCCAGAAGTTATGCCAGATGCTATGGCAGGATTAGCGGCTTCTGCTGCAATCCAATTATCAGATTTCCCTTTTGAATGTGCTATCTCTGAAGCTAGAGTTGGTCGTGTAAACGGAGAATTTGTAATCAACCCAACACCAGCACAAATGGAAGAGTCTGACTTGGACATGATGATTGGTGCTTCTGCAGATTCAGTAATGATGGTAGAAGGTGAAATGGATGAGATTTCTGAAGAAGAAATGGCTGATGCTATTAAGTTTGCACACGAAGCGATTAAAGTACAATGTGCTGCTCAATTAAGATTAGCAGAAGCATTTGGAAAGAAAGACGTTCGTGAATATGAAGCTGAAAGAACAGATGAAGATTTAGAGAAGAAAGTGCACGACATGGCATACGATAAAGTATATGCTATTGCAAAAGCAGGATCTGCTAAGCATGAAAGAAGTGCTGCTTTTCAACAAATAAAAGAAGATATTAAAGCTACTTTTTCTGAAGAAGAATTAGCAGATTATGGTGGTTTAGTTTCTGATTATTATCGTAAAGCTGAAAAAGCTGCGATTAGAGATTTAACCTTAAATGAAGGGTTGCGTTTAGATGGTCGTAAGACTGACGAAATTAGACCAATCTGGTGTGAAGTAGATTACTTACCATCGACTCATGGTTCTGCAGTTTTTACACGTGGAGAAACTCAAGCGCTAGCAACAGTGACTTTAGGGACTTCTAGAGATGCAAACCAAATAGATATGCCATCTCAAGAAGGTGAAGAGCGTTTCTATTTGCATTATAACTTCCCTCCTTTTTGTACAGGAGAAGCTAGACCAATCCGTGGAACATCTCGTAGAGAAGTAGGACATGGTAATTTAGCACAACGTGCATTAAAAGGAATGATTCCTGCAGATTGTCCTTACACAGTACGTGTTGTTTCTGAAGTTTTAGAATCTAACGGTTCTTCTTCTATGGCAACAGTTTGTTCTGGTACAATGGCGTTAATGGATGCTGGGGTTCAAATGACAAAACCAGTTTCTGGTATTGCAATGGGATTAATTTCTGATGCAAACTCTGGAAAGTACGCTGTATTATCTGATATTTTAGGTGATGAAGATCACTTAGGAGATATGGATTTCAAAGTTACAGGTACTGCTGATGGTATCACAGCGTGTCAAATGGATATTAAAGTAAAAGGGTTGTCTTACGAGATTTTAGTAAATGCTTTACAACAAGCACGTGCTGGCCGTTTACATATCTTAGAGAAATTGACAGATACAATTGCTAAACCTAATGCTGACGTTAAAGAACATGCGCCTACAATGGTGACAAGACGTGTTCCTAACGAATTTATCGGAGCCTTAATTGGACCTGGTGGAAAAGTTATTCAGGAAATGCAAAAAGAAACTGAGACGACTATCGTTATAAACGAAGATCCAGTAACTGAAGAAGGTATTGTTGAAATCTTAGGTGTTGGTAAAAAAGGTATTGATGCTGTAATGGCAAAAATCGATGCTATTTTATTTAAGCCTGTAGTTGGTAGCGTATACGAAGTAAAAGTTATCAAAATGTTAGATTTTGGTGCTGTTGTTGAGTATTTAGATGCACCAGGAAACGAAGTATTATTACACGTATCTGAGTTAGCTTGGGAACGTACAGAAAATGTATCTGATGTTGTAAACATGGGAGACGTTTTTGATGTGAAGTATTTCGGACAAGATCCAAGAACACGTAAAGAGAAAGTATCTCGTAAAGCAATTTTGCCAAAACCAGAAGGTTATGTAGCAAGACCACCAAGAGATGATAAACGTCCTAGTGGACGTGATAATAATAGAGGAAGAGATAATCGTGGACGTGATAACAGACGTGATGATCGTAAGCCTAGAGAAGATAAGAGGGAGGATTAATTCTTAATTCTAAACTTTATAAAAACCCTAAATAGATTTTTCTATTTAGGGTTTCTTTTTGCGTTAAAATGAAATTCAAAAAAGTTAATAAGTCATCTGTTTTTTGTGTTTAAATATCCAGGAATCCCCTTCTAGGCTTCACTCTCGTTATGTTAAATAAAAATTAAAAAAAGTCTAAAGTCAATAAGTGAACGTACATCTGTTTTAGTTAATCAATCAAAAACCTAACACTTTATTATTTATGGCTTCAGAAAAACCAACTTCAAATATTATACTTTCAAACACGAAAAGCAGAACTAAAAAAATATCTAACGGTTTCAATTCTTTTCTTAACAGTAAATCAATAACAGAAAATCCTTACAACAAAATTGTACTCTTCAGTACATTTTTACTTATGCTTTTGGGTGTGTATTTCCTTTCTGTCTTTTATGGTGATTTTGAACAATTAAATCTAGACAAAATGAGTACCACAATAGGATATTCATTTATTGTTTTAGCAACGACACTTATGGCTTTTAAAGTCTCATTCTTTATTTACAAAGCCTACAATTATTTTAAATACAAGCCTATTGCATCCGTTTCAGATAAAGAATTACCAACTATTACAGTAATTGTTCCTGCTTATAATGAAGGTAAACAAGTTTGGGATACCTTAATGAGCTTAGACAATAGCAATTATCCAAAAGAGAAAATACAAATTATATCTATTGACGACGGCAGTAAAGACGATACATGGGATTGGATGCTCGATGCTAAAACAAAATTAGGAGACCGTTTAGAGATTTACCAACAACCTGAAAACCAAGGAAAACGTCATGCACTTTACCGTGGGTTTAATTTAGGTACAGGTGAGATTTACGTCACTGTAGATAGTGATTCAATCGTTACAGAAGATACACTTAGAAACTTAGTTAGTCCATTTGTTAAAGATGAAAATTGTGGTGCCGTAGCAGGAAACATTCGAGTTTTAAATAACAAAAAAGCAATGCTACCTAAAATGTTAGATGTAAGTTTTGTATTAAGTTTTGAATTTGTACGTTCTGCTGAAAGCAATTTGAATTCTGTTTTATGTACACCAGGAGCTTTGGCTGCCTATAAAAGTACAGCGGTTCATGAGTGTTTACCACAATGGATAAATCAAACTTTTATGGGGCAACCATCAGATATTGGTGAGGACAGAGCCATGACAAATATGATATTAAAACAAGGTAAGCACGTATTATTTCAAAAGAATGCTGTTGCTTTTACTAATGTCCCAGAGGAATATATGGGTTTATATAAAATGTTTATCCGTTGGGGACGAAGTAACGTGAGGGAAAATCTAGAAATGGCGAAATACGTTTTTACAAACTTTAGAGCAAAAGGTAAATCTGGAACTAGAATCTTATTTATCAGTCAATTCCTAAAAATACTAATGAGTTATCCATTATTAATTTCGATGTTATTCTTTGTAATAGTACATCCTTTACTTTTTATTGGTTCTACTCTAGTTACTATTTTAGTAATTTCAACATTTTCAGTATTGTTTTTTGCTAGCCAATATAAAACCACGGAAGGTTTTTGGGCGTATTCTTACAGCATACTATTTACATTTGGCTTATTCTGGATTACCCCATATGCTATTGCAACAGCCAACAGAAGAGGCTGGTTAACACGTGGATTAGAAGAAAAGAAGTAAATACCACATTTTCAAGTATACGAACTAGAAGCCTACAAAATTATATTTTTGTAGGCTTTTTCATTCTAAATTTCCATTTTGTCACCGACAACCTGTCATAAATATAAGTTGCCAAATTTTTAGCAAATTTCAATTTCGGAAACAATGGTCCTAAAAATTTTCAATACCATAACATATCACACAAAAACCTTAGGATATCAAAATTCTTTAAATCATAATTTCATTTTGGCACTGTCGCATAGTAATTGCGGCTATTAAAGCAACTGACAGTAAGGTTAGTTAAAATAAAAACAAATTATGAGAGTATTAGTAATTGGAGCGGGAAACATGGGTTTAACATATGCAGAAGGTATGGCAGAATCACCACTCCTTAGTAAGCACAACTTAAGAATTTATGATACTGATCCAAAAAAAATAGAAAGCCTCAGTAAAGATTTAAGGTTTAATGTTTTTGATAATTTAGAAGATTGCTTACCGAAAGCAGATATTGTATTTATAGCAGTTAAGCCTTACCATAGTGACGGTTTATTTGAAGAGATGAAATTAATGATTAACGACAGTCAAATTTTTGTATCTCTAATGGCAGGTGTTACTATAGATACTATTCAACAAAAATTGAATGCAAAAAAAGTAATTAGAACAATGCCTAATTTACCAGCACAAGTTGGTAAAGGCGTTACATCCTACACAGAGTCTAGCGACGTTTCTAAAGTAGAAATGTTAATGGTAAGAAATCTTTTAGATACCACAGGAACATCAATACATGTCAATACAGAAAAATTCATTGATGCTTCCACAGGGATTTCTGGAAGTGGACCTGCTTACGTATTTTATTTTATGCAATCTATGTTAGAAGCGGCACAGAAAATGGGCTTCTCAGATTATGATTCTAAAATTTTGGTAAGCAGCACATTTGAAGGAGCTATAGAACTCTTCAATCAAAATAGTATATCACCAAAATCTTGGATAGAAAAAGTGGCATCAAAAGGAGGCACAACCCAAGCTGCAATTGATTCTATGGATGATAACAATGTAAAACAACTCATTGAAGATGCTGCATATGCGGCTTTTGATCGTGCGGTTGAATTAGGTAAAGAGAAATAAAAAATTTATGGATAAAGAGATAAAACGTGTGGTCGTAAAAGTAGGTACCAACGTATTAACAAATAAAGATAATAGAATTTTAGGTCCAGTTCTTCGAGAATTGGTAAGACAAATTGCTGTCCTATATGAAGAAAACATTATGGTTATCTTGGTTTCATCGGGTTCTGCGATGGCAGGCATGGAAATTTTAGGTGAAACTAACATTAAAGACAAATCCATAAGACGACAAGTCTATTCTGCAGTAGGTCAGCCACGAATGATGAGACACTATTATAGTCTTTTTCACGACTATGGCATGCGATGTGCACAAGTATTAGCAACAAAACGCGATTTTGATATCGGTAAACACCGCGAAAACATGATTAATTGTTATGAAGGTTTACTAGCTGAAGGTGTCATTCCGATCGCTAATGAAGATGATGCTGTATCGCTTACGATGTCTATGTTTTCTGACAATGATGAGTTAGCAAGTTTGGTAGCAGAACTTATTGATGCTGATCGATTAATCATTCTATCGGATACAGACGGCCTTTATGATGGTAACCCGGACGATGATGATTCAAGGATTCTGAATACGGTAATCACCAATCAGAATGTTGAAAAATATGTTCAAGATTCAAATAAAAAAGAAGGAGAAGGTCGAGGTGGTATGGCTTCAAAACTAAAAATTGCGAAAGGCACAGCCAATAAAAATATTCCTACGTATATCGCTAATGGTAAGAAAGCAAATGTAATTGTGGATATCATTAATAATAAAGAAGTGGGGACTAAGTTTATTTGTGCCTAAATAAATTCAATAGTACTAACTAAAACAAGCATGCTAAACGCTTTATCATCTTTATAGTTGACTAATAGCTGATGGCATGCGATAGTTTATAAAATTAAAACACATGAAACTTTTAAATACAGACATAAAAAATAAAGTCTTAAAATCAATGCTTCAGATTTTAGAGCGTGAACGAACCTCTATTATCGAAGCGAATAAAAAAGATTTGAATGCTTTTGAAAAAGAAGACCAAGCGTTATACGATCGTTTAATTGTGAACAATAAAAAGGTAGATGAAATGATTGCTGCTGTAGAAGCTGTGATGCTTCAAGACGATCCTGTTGGAAAAGAAATAACGAACAGAACCTTAAAAAACAATTTAAACATTGTTAATACCACAGCACCTTTCGGTACTATTCTAATTATTTATGAATCACGACCAGATGTTACTATCGAGGCGGCTGTTTTAGCATTTAAAGCGAATAATAAAATATTACTTAAAGGAGGAAAAGAAGCCTTAAATAGTAACCTTATTTTAGAAAAGTGCTGGCATGAAGCCTTAGAAGAAAACGGATTATCTAAAGATTGGATTAAACTTTTACATTTAAAACGTGAGGAAACCCAAGCCTTTCTTAAGAACCCTACAGAACCATTAGATTTAATTGTACCTCGTGGTGGCGAACGTTTAATCAATTTTGTAAAAACAAATGCTACCTGTGCTGTCTTAATAAGCGGACGAGGTAATAACTTTTTATATGTCTCTGAACATGCTGATTGGAGTAAAGCGGTGAACGTTATCATCAATGCAAAAACAGATAAAATCTCTGGATGTAATGCTTTAGACAAAGTTCTAGTTAATAAGAACCTACCACAATATGAAATCAAACTAAAAATGCTTCAAGAAAAATTAGAACAGCATAAGGTTGAAATTATAGTGGATAAAAAAGTATCTCATATTTTATCTGAAAAAGAAACCGTTTCCAATCTAGATATATGGCATGAAGAGTTTTTAGCTTTAAAATTACTTATTGGAGAAGTAGACTCTTTAGATGACGCCATTGAAATGATTAACACGTATTCTGGGAAACACTCCGCCTCAATTATCACAGAAGACAAGACAGAAGCGATGACCTTTATGCACAATGTAGATAGTGCTGCGGTATATCATAATGCTTCAACACGATTTACCGATGGAGGCCAAATGGGAGTTGGTGCTGAATTAGCCATTAGTACAGATAAATTACACCACCGTGGCCCTTTAGGTTTAAACCAATTAGTAACAAATAAATATTATGTTTACGGAGATGGACAGGTTAGAATTTAGAAATTGAACATACCTAAAACAAGCGCTCATTCTAAGTTTTACGCCTAATAATTAGGATTTTACATAAAAAAACCTTATACTATTGGTTATGATTACACAAGACAAAATTAAATACGCGGAAGAATTAAGTACATCAATATCTTATCTTGAAAATTTAGGTTACTCTAATATCAAGGCCGATTTAGAAGGCTATGAAACGCCTAAATCTTATCACAAAAAAGGGAGTGATATCGATGTTACTCCAGACATTGTTGCAGAGAAAGAGGGACGTAAACATATTTTTGATCTCAGTTTAAAATCTGAAAAGCCCCGATTATTAAAATCAAAATGGTTATTTTTAAATACCTTAAGTAAAATTAAATCCTATCGATTTAGACTCATAACAATGAAAGGACATTATAAATTCACCAATGAAACTGTAGATGCGATTAATCTTGATACCGTAAAACTGGTAAAAATTTAAAAGTTTTTTTTATTATTGTGTAACATTTTATTGCTTTCTTACGTATAATAAAAGCAACACGTGTTGTGTTTAAATTACACAAATCTTAAAATTAAATGAGACAACTTAAAATTACCAAGCAGGTTACCAATAGGGAAACCGCATCATTAGATAAATATTTACAAGAAATTGGTAAAGTAGATCTTATTACAGCAGACGAAGAGGTAGAATTAGCTCAACGTATTAAAGCTGGAGATCAACTCGCTTTAGAAAAATTAACTAAAGCTAACTTACGTTTTGTGGTTTCTGTTGCAAAGCAATATCAAAATCAAGGATTAACATTACCAGATTTAATAAATGAAGGAAATTTGGGTTTAATAAAAGCAGCGCAACGTTTTGATGAAACACGTGGTTTTAAATTCATTTCTTATGCTGTTTGGTGGATTAGACAATCTATATTACAAGCATTAGCGGAACAGTCGCGTATTGTACGTTTACCGTTAAACAAGATTGGTTCTATTAATAAAATTAATAAGACTTTTGCCTTTTTAGAGCAAAGCCATGAGCGTCCACCTTCTGCGGAAGAAATCGCTAAAGAATTAGACATGACTATTAACGATGTTAAGGAGTCTATGAAAAATTCTGGTCGTCACGTCAGTATGGATGCTCCTTTAGTAGAAGGTGAGGATTCTAACTTATATGATGTATTACGAAGTGGAGAATCCCCAAATCCGGATAGAGATTTATTACATGAATCTTTACGAACTGAAATTGAACGTGCTTTAGAAACATTAACACCTCGTGAAGCTGATGTTGTACGTTTGTATTTTGGGTTGGGTAATCAGCACCCAATGACTTTAGAAGAGATTGGAGAAACTTTCGAATTAACTCGTGAGCGTGTAAGACAAATTAAAGAAAAAGCTATTAGACGTTTAAAGCACACATCTAGAAGTAAAATATTAAAAACATATTTAGGTTAATTCAGACTGCGCTCAATTACCAAACAACGAAGCATTTAAGCAAATTCTTTGGTCATAGCCTATACTGAAGTAACATATAAAGACACATTTAGGTTAGGATTTCGTATCTTTAACGACCAACCTAATAAAGGTAACAACAGTTACAAACATAACTGTTCGTTTTTTGATTGATGAAAGAACCCACGGCTGATTACCGTGGGTTCACTTTTTTAATATCTTTCGGTTTCTAATTAAAATTGACCAAATTAATCCTCACATTTTAATTACCTTTGCATAAACCTAATAGAACCTCATTTAATGACTTCAAAATTAATTGCCCCCTCAATGTTAGCAGCCGATTTTGGCAACTTGCAACGTGATACTGAAATGGTTAATAATAGTGATGCCGATTGGTTTCATATCGATGTAATGGATGGTCACTTTGTACCAAACATTTCTTATGGAATGCCAGTAATTGCTGCTATAAAAAAGCATGCAACTAAACCATTAGACGTTCACTTGATGATTGAAAAACCAGAACGTTATATTGAAGAATTCGCGAAAGTTGGAGCAGATATTATCACTGTACATTATGAATCTACCGTTCATTTGCATAGAACATTAAGGCAAATTAAAGATGCTGGTTGTAAAGCTGGAATTGTTCTTAATATAACCACACCTCTAACTGTTTTAGAAGACATTTTACCAGAATGTTTTATGGTTTTATTGATGTCTATAAACCCTGGGTTTGGTGGTCAAAAGTTTGAAGACATTACTTATAAGCGTGTTAAAAATCTTCGAAAAATGATAGATGACCAAGGTTTAGATACACGTATTGAAATCGATGGAGGTGTTACTGATAAAAATATCAAAAAGCTAGTGGAAGCTGGTGCTGATACTTTTGTTGCAGGCAGCCACGTTTTTAAAAGTGATAACCCTACAGCGACTATTAAAGCCTTAAAGGATTTAGCTAACTCTTAAGAGAGAAGTGATCCGAATAGCATAACTAAAATACCCAATTGAGCGCAATCACAATACATTCGACATCTATTTTTTAGATTGCGCTCAGATCGGCAACTTTAAATTTTGTAGTGCTCTTTTTTACAAATGTTTTAATACATAATTGATTACATCTGTTGATGTATATTATCCATACACTATCCATACACTATCTATGGAGTATCTACGGAGTATCTATGGAGTATCTATGGAGTATCTATGGAGTATCTATGGAGTATCTATGGATACACTATCATAAGGGTTTTGTAAAAAGGCTTCCTACAAAAAAACTTATACTCGTACTTTTAAACGTAGTTCTCAAACTTTGTTTTGTTGTATCCGTCTACACAAGTAACTTCTAGTATACACTTTTAGATACTCAATTCCCTTCAAGGAATGAACCGCAACTCATTAGTTTATAATTGCTTTAATAAATAATTGATTAAATCTGTAGTTGTTACAATTCCAACTAATCGGCCGTCATCCACTACAGGTAACGCATGAAATTCTTTTTGAGCTAAAATCAAGGCAACGTCTTTTATACTTGCATCTGAAGACACTGTAATCACATTTTTAGCCATTACCTGCTCGATTGTAAACATATTATAGACTAACGTTTCAATCTCCGTTTCGGTTTCATCTACGGCATCTGCAAAGCTAATCCGCAACAAATCTGTATAACTTAACATTCCTATAATAGCCTCATCCTTCACTACAGGAATATGCCGAATTTTATGTCTTTTAAATAAAAGTTCTGCCGTTTCAAGATCATCATCTTTTTTTAGCGTAATGATTTTGGTTGACATAATTGTAGAAACTGATTGGATATTTTTCATGACTTTGTTTTTATAATTCACTACTAAAAGTAAATTATAAAGCCTTGATAAAGTATGATAAATATCACGTCTGTGAAATAGACTAATGTATTTAGAAACTACTCCTTACTACCGTAACCGTAATTGTAACCATAATTGTAACCGTAGCCATAAGAATTCCCTAAACCTACACTATTAATAACATAAGCCATATTCTTTAACTTACCAGACTCCGAAAGATCTTTAGAAAATTTCAAAAGATTCTTCTCCGTATAATTAGCACGGGTTAAATAAATAGTTGCATCTGCTAATTGAGAGATTAACATGGTATCGGTCACCAAAATTGTTGGAGCTGTATCTACAATAATATAATCGTATTCTTCTTTTGCTTCTTCTATCAGTTTTGTAAAACGTCCATTTGTCAGTAGATGCGCTGGATTTGGAGGAATACTTCCCGAAAGGATTATATGGTGATTAGGATGTTTTTCAAAACCACGAATTAAGGCATCTTTCCAATTGTAGTTAATATCATGTAAATAATTGGATAAGCCTGGTTTGTGTTTATCCTGATCAATATGTGTATGAATTTGTGGGTTTCTTAAATCCGCACCTATCAATAATACCTTTTTATTAATACTAGACAACGCTAAAGACAAGTTTAAACTCACATAGGTCTTTCCTTCCCCTTTAATCGTGGATGTACAATAGATTACCTTACCCTTGTTATCGTTCTTTACTGGCAGAATATAGTTAACGTTAGAACTTAATATTCTAAATGCTTCAGATTGGGTAGAATTATCCTCGGGATTACTAAAAATAAGTTGTTCCGATTTCACTTTTGGTAACTCCCCAACAATTGGCACTTTAGAATTCAATTGTATAACATCTTCACGGCTTTTTATTTTAGTATCTAACAGTGCGGAAGCATAGATAACCCCAAATGGCACTATTAAGCCCAAAACGAACGCCATTAAATAGGTGCTTCTAGAGTTCGGTGATATTGGCCCACCACCAGATATGGCATATTCAACAACTTTAATTGAAGGTTCGGTAATTGCCAAGTTAATCGCGGCTTCCTCACGTTTTTGAAGCAAAAACAAATACAAGGTTTGTTTTATCTCACGTTGTCTCGTGATATCCGTTATTTTCTTTTCTTTTCCTGGTAAACTATAGACTTGTGATGCAAACTTCCTATTCTTACGCGTTAATTGTGCTTTAGAGGCTTCCAATTGTTTCCCGTAAGAATCTATAGATGAAAATATATTTGATTTTAAATCTTGTAGTCTATTGTTTAGGAGCACAACATTGGGGTTGTTTTCACCAGCACTGACAATTAAATTATCACGCTCTAAAACAAGGGTATTATAATTATTGACTAAGCCATTAATACTAGAGTTATTAACCCCGATATTAGCCGGAAGTAATTCTGAGTTAGGATTAGGCTTCTCTAATGTTTTCTTAAGTAGATCTGAAAGGATTAATTGATTTTCAGTTTCAAACAACTCCTCGTCAGACAGCGTACGTTGTGAAATTCCTAATTCTGCATCTGATTCTAAAGTAATTAAATTATTCTTTTCCTTATAATCCTTAATACCAAGTTCAATAGAATCTAATTCACGCTCTATCAGATTAAAGCGCTCATCTATAAAATCGATTGTCCTTCTTGAGATATCTTGACGGTCGTTAATACCATCCTCATTAAACACATCTATTAAGGTGTTTAAAATACGCTCGTTCTTAGCTTTACTCTGACTGGTATAACTCAACTGTAGTAAATCACTACCTTTACCTAGCATACTAATAGTAACACCTCCTTTTAAACCTCCAGTAACAGAAGCTATTGGTGCAAATTGAACAATATAGGTTTTTCCTATAAAAGACTTATTATCTGCTGAAGGAGTCCAACTTAATTCAAAGGGTAAATTATGCTTGGTTTTTGTGGTATCAAAATTTGGAAACACTATAGATTTCTCAGTACTCAAAGGAGTCACCTCAAATGCCTGAGGTTTCACCTCTATCCTATAAGATGACCAGCTATAAATACTATCGTTGCTTATTGTTTTAAGAATATTAAACGGCAAATGGTTTATTTCTGTAGTAAGCACATTTCCTTCATCAAAATAACGCATCGTTAAATCTAGGCGATCCACAACATTCTCAATAATGCGATAGGATTTTAGAATTTCTATCTCATTTTCTAAGTTAATGTTTGAACGGTTAAATATAAAGGCCGATGATGGTAATTCTAATCCTTTCGTCTTATTTAAAATCTTAATTTTTGCGCTTGCACTGTACACCTTTGGTGTATATCTCAAATATATAAAAGCCCCTATAAGTGCCACTACACTACCTAAAGCAAACCAATACCAATATCGTAAATATTTACGAATTTCCGTTTTTATAAATTCCCCTTGATCAGCACTTTTTTGGTAATTACTCTCTTCCATCTGACTCATCTTATTTCGTAATTAAGACCACTGAAGTTAATAAAATAGAAACTACAGACAATAATGTCCCTACATTCCCAATAAAACCAGCACTTTTAACTTCAGGGTTATTAGGATTAACAATGATCACATCGTTAGGTTTAATAAAATTATAAGGTCCCTCTAACCAATCCGCGGACGTCAAATCTATATGCGTAATCTGCCTCACCCCTTCTTCATCTCTCATAATCATTACATCCTCACGTTTACCATTAATGGTCAAATCACCAGCATACCCCAAAGCTTGTAATAAGGTTATATTCTGTTCTGTAAAATTAAAAGTACCAGGCTGATTCACTTGCCCTAACACAGTCACTTTAGCATTAATTAATCTAACATCTACTGTAGGATTTCTCAGATGCCCCTCATTCTCTAGTTTCTTTTTAAGGAACTCAGAAAAATTCTGAGTTGTCATATTAGCCACAGACAATATCCCTAAAACAGGAAAATTAATAGTTAAGTTTTCAGACACTAAATAGCCATCAAGCTGCAATAAATCAACACTGACACCACCAGCGCTAGCCGACACCTTATTATAAGGAATTACGGACGCAGGAACTAAGGCACTTACCGTAATACGCAACACATCATTAGGTAAGATTCTTGCATTAGCATAACTAATTTCCTTATTCGTATACTGTTCTGCATCTTGAAGATATAAAATTTCTTTCGGACTGACACAAGAAGAGATTAATATACAGCAGAATAAACTATAAAAGTATTTGGACATTTGTAAGTGTTTAATAAGGTGACAAATATAAGTGCAATAAAGCTATTCACAAAGTAATAACTTTACTACCTAACTAATTAGAAACTCCCATAGATTTATTTTCCTTTTCCCCTCTTATCCAATTAAACACAAAGTATAACGAATATAAAATCGTCCCACTCATAAGGAGTGTTGCTAATTGCCAGTTAATCTCCCAATTTCTGATCAAAAAGGTTATAACAATAAGAATACTATTAGTAATCACAATAATAGCTGTGGTTTGTCTATGAGAAAAACCCAAAATCAAGAAGCGGTGATGTAAATGATTTCTATCTGCTGCAAAGGGACTTTTTTTGTGAATCACTAAACGGATAAAGAAAATACGCAAGGTATCTAACAACGGAAAAAACAAAAAGGCTAGTACTAATATCGGTGACGAATTGTGATAAATCGCATCAGGAGACAATTCTGACCTATTAATAAACCGAACGGCAAATACTGCAATTATAAAGCCTAAGATCATGGAACCAGTGTCTCCCAAAAACATTTTGTTTCGCTTTGAAAAATTCAAATACAAAAAAGGAATTAGCGCGCCAATTACAGAGGCTGCTAAAACCACCATGCTAATATCTTTATAGTTATAAAATACATAAGAAAAAGACACAATAGCCATTAAAGCCAACGTCCCTGCAAGACCATCTATACCATCAATTAAATTAAAGGCATTTATAATTAGTATGTATACAAAGAGTGTAAACAGCACAGACACCCAATAAGGCATAATATTGATATCAAAAATACCTGATAAGCTCACAATACGCGTGTCTGTAAAAAGGATAAGCAATAATGCAGCTAATAATTGACCTGTAAATTTTTTGCGAGGAGACAAAATAAGGATATCATCTTTTAATCCTAAAAAAAACAGTAAGGTCAGCCCCCCCAGAATTAATAATAAGATTTTAGTATCCAATACGGCCCCAATTGTTGTGATTGTCACTGCAATACTGAGAAATATCCCAATACCACCAAGGTTTGGAACACTACCAGAGTGGCTGCTTCGTCCACCTGAAAAAGCCATTAAGTTTTTAGATTTTGCGACATTAATTATAGCAGGATAACTTGTACTAGATACAAAAAATGAAATAAAAATAGCTAGTAAAAAAAGCCAGCCTATGTGATCTTGTGGAATAAAATTCTCGAGTAATTCTTTTACCATTTCGTTTACTTCTACTTTTTTTTGGTAAATATCTGTTAAATATTTTTAACCGATGTAATTTAAGTGTTAGGATATGCAAACAAATCGATTTAAGCACCGAATTGCTTGATTTTACTTACATTTTTTAGTAGAATCGTCCACCAATTACCTGTTTGATTAGCCTTTATTGCTCGGTAATCTTCTTTCGATTTTTGAAAAATATTTTTCAAACTTCTATTACTCGCACCACCAACACGCATCTTAACAATGGTTTTTGATAAATAGAAAAAGTTTAAGTTGGTCTGCTTAAATATACGTAAAATAAAATCATAATCTGCTGCGATTTTAAAATTCACATCAAATATGCCATAGTTATCATACAAACTCTTTTTTAAATACAATGTAGGGTGCGCAGGCATCCACCCTTGTTTAAGCAACTTGGAACTAAATGGTTGACTGATCCAGTTTCTTATAATTTTATCTGTATTTTCTAAAGCTACATAATGTAAATCACCATAAACACCATCTACCCCCTTAGTTTCAAAGGCTTCAACAATTGAGGCTATAATAGTGGCATCTGCTAAAAAATCATCGGAATGTACAAAGCCAATAATCTCTCCTGTTGCTTTTGCTATTCCTTTATTTAAGGCATCATAAATGCCATTATCAGATTCAGAACTTAGTTTTATATGAGGGTGCTTTTCTGCAGCGGCATTCAGTTTACTTAATGTTTCTGCGTTGGAACCCCCATCCACAATGATGTATTCAATATTAGGGTAGGTTTGGTTCAATACAGAATCCATGCAGGTATCAATAGTCTTTTCACTGTTATATACTGCGGTGATTATAGAGACTTTCATTTAGGGCGTGTTAAATTGACGTGTTTTTACTTTTACAGCAGGATTTCCACTATAGATACTATAAGCTTCAAGCTTGGTGGTTGCAACAGAACCCATGCTTAATACGGCATGGCTTTCAAATATCACACCTGGTGCCACACTACATTTTGCTCCGACCCAACTGCCGTCTTTTAAATGAATTGGTGCGATCATTAAGTCGAAACTGGGGGTTTTATAATTATGATTTCCACAAAGTAATAAAGCACCTTGGGATACGCAAACATGGTCTTCTAAGGTTACTTGATCTAGATTATCTATCCAAACCCCTTCTCCTATCCAGCAATGATTTCCTATACCCAGTTTCCACGGGTATTTAATGGTGACTTTAGGTTTAATCACAACACCCTCTCCTATTGTAGCTCCAAACCGTTTCAACCAGAATATCTTTAATCCTGAAGACATATTCCAGCCTCCTTCAAAAAAAATCAAACTTGTCACATACCATAGCATGCGTTTTAATTTAGAGCCTGGCTGATACCAACTATTGTTATATGTCGAAAGATCCGTTTTCACTTATTAAGGACCAATTAAGCTTTATTAGCTTTAATAAGCTCATCAAAATAAGCAATTGTTTTTCCTAATCCTTCTTTAAGATGCACATTTGGTTCCCATCCATTTAACTCTTTTTTTGCCAAATCTATATTAGGCTGACGTTGCATAGGATCGTCTTGAGGTAACGGCAAGTGAATAATTTTAGATTTTGAGTTCGTTAATTCAATAACCTCTTGCGCTAACTCTAGCATCGTAAATTCTACTGGATTCCCAATATTTACAGGCCCTGCAAAACCATCTCTACTGTTCATCATGCGGATCATCCCTTCCACCAAATCATCAACAAATTGAAAGCTTCGTGTTTGTATTCCTTCACCAAAGATGGTGATATCATCGCCTTTTAGGGCTTGCATAATAAAGTTAGACACCACACGTCCATCTTGAGGGTGCATACGCGGTCCGTAGGTATTAAAAATACGTATTATCTTTACATCTACTTGGTTTTGATTGTGGTAATCCATAAACAACGTTTCTGCACAACGCTTTCCTTCATCATAGCAAGAACGCACCCCAATTGGATTCACATTTCCCCAGTAACTTTCTGGTTGTGGGTGAACACTAGGATCTCCATACACTTCGCTCGTTGAAGCTTGCAAAATTTTCGCTCCTACACGTTTTGCTAAACCTAACATATTAATCGCTCCCATAACCGATGTTTTTATCGTCTTTATAGGGTTGTATTGGTAATGTACAGGTGACGCAGGACAGGCTAAGTTATAGATTTCATCGACCTCAATCATATACGGATTAATAATATCATGACGTACCAGCTCAAAATAATGGTGGTCCATTAAATGTTCTATATTACGCTTGGATCCTGTAAAGTAGTTATCTAAACAGATCACTTCGTTACCTTCGTAAAGTAAGCGTTCACATAAATGTGAGCCTACAAAACCAGCTCCTCCAGTGACTAAAATCCTTTTCATGTATTTATTCTTTATTATTCGGGTTCAAAAATAAGGCTTTATTTTGTTCTATGAGCTCCGGGTTTTCAGTAAAATTCTTAGCAAATTTAATTGAAGACTCTGACCACGTATTAAATTCAATCTGATCCATCGCCGCAAATAGCTCAATAGCTTTAATAAATTTATGCTGATCCTCTAAAGGAATATCAAATCCTAAATTGTCTTTTAATAACGCTCTCCATGGTGTTTGATCGGATATAATTACAGGACATCCATTCTGCCAAGATTCCATTATAACATGTCCAAAATTCTCATGCTGCGTTGGTAACAATAAGACATGTTGTTGACTTAACTTCCCAGAAATCTCATGGTGAGGTATGGCCCCTAGATATTTAACCGATATATTTTGAGGGAGCTTATCTATTTTAGATCGGCAGTTCTCCCAATACGCTGCCTCGTCAATTGGACCTATAATACTAAAATTAACTTTGTAAGACGTATTTACATCTGCCAAATAATTTAGTGCATTCAACAAATTCTTTTTAACCGCTATACGCGATAAAAAGAATACATTAACCTCAGCAACTACTTTTAATTTATTAAATGATTTTAATTGTGTTTTTGCTGATAAATTTGGGGCTAATAACACGGTACAACGTTTACCAAAATGTTTTTCTACTTCAAGAGCTTCGCTGTCTGCTGTGACATGCCAAATTACTTTTTTATGAAATTTTAGCGCCTTAAACAGTTTTAAAAAGATTTTTTTCTTGATTGGTTTTATAGCTAAAGCTCCTTTACCAAGCATACCTCGTGGAGCTAAAACCTTTCGTATGGGATCGTTTTTAAAAACTAAAAGTGGTAATAATGTGAATTTTTGAGAGAACAATGAATTAAAATAAACCACGTCAAAGTTTTTATTTAAGAAGACGTCCTTATAATACTTAAACGTTTGATGCACTGGATCGAGGTAGATGATTTTATAATCCCCTTTATTAATCCATGTATTTAATGAGGTTACGGGTAAATCTAAAGGCTCACCCAAGTCCGAATTAGAAGTTGCTATATAATACTCAAAATCATCTTTAGTATGAATAACCAAATTAGCTATAGATTGTATAGGTCCCCCTGCTTTATAAGCTGGTAGAAACCAATCGATACAAATTAAAATTTTTCTTTTCTCTTCACTCATATTCTTACTACTCTTCAAAACTTATATACCAATACTATTAACCGAAATTCATCATATTTGATTTTCCACCTACTTCTTCATAAATATCCGTATAATGTTTAGCTATTGTTTCAACACTAAAACGCTCTACATTTTGCAAACCTCTCTGTACAAGTACGTCTCTTAATTTTTCATCTTCGATAATTTGAAGAATTCCAGCTCTAATAGCTTCTATATCCCAGGGATTAACCAAAAGTGCCGTATCTGCAGCTACTTCTTTCATGGCTCCCAAATTTGAAGTAATCACTGGCCTACCTACAGATTGTGCTTCAATAATTGGCATTCCAAAACCTTCATATGTAGACACAAAACACAATAAATCGCAAGCCTGGTACTCCGTTACAACTTTCTCAATATCTAAATTAAATTTATATGTAATATCAATCTCACACTTTGTTGCAAAATCTTCTTGTTCTTGAGTGGGTTGACCAATTAGAATTACTTCACAATGCACACCTTTTAAACTCTCTAAAACTCTATTTAAATTTTTGTTTGGTTTAGTGCCTAATAATAAAACCCTGGGTTTAATTTGATTAAAATGGTATGCACTAAATTCAAATATTGGATTTACAGGGTTGTGTACTACCTTAATCTTATCCTTAGCAAAAGGAATCATTTTTTCAAGTTCCTTTTTAGTAAATTCTGAAATTACTGTAATTCGATTCACAAATAAGGCTGGTAACCAAAACCAAAATAATTTCATATACATCCGTTTAATAAAAGAGCCTTTTACAATGGATTTTACATCATGAACTGTTAGCACCGATTTTCTTCCGGTCACAATACCCATATACTGAACATCTCCTGTAATATGGTAGATCTTATCATCTCCTTTTTTAAAAGATTTCAAATTTAACCAAAGTGCTTTAGGACTACCCCCTGAAAAATTAAGATTTATTTTTTTAGTTTTTATCCTTAAACCTACAATTTCCTCAAGATGATTAAACAGACCTTCAATACTTCTATATTTAGGATCTGGTTTTCTAAAAATATAACTTATTGTAAAATTCAAACTATTTATTTAATTTATAACTACGACCTAAAAACAAAAATGAGGCATGCTTATTTTTTTCTAATACTTTTGAAACAATTAATGGCAATATAATACTCGACACTAAATATAGGGTTAAGTCATAGCTGTTATATTCAATTAAAATATATTTTATTAAAAGATGTAGATACATTATCAATAAAGACTGTCTACCTATGAACGCTAAAGAACTATTAATAAAATTTATTGATGGAACTGCAATTATTAACACTAAAAGCGCCAAGGTGATACTAACTGGTATTAACAAACTATAAAACAAATTACCATAGCTCTGATACTTCATATCAAAATTGAAAGATTCAACTCCTAAAAAAATAAAAACCAACACTATCAAAGCGATTGAAATTGAAAAGTACCAAAATTGCTTAACCTTACTATTAAAAGCCTGATAATAAATTCTAAGAACAAAACCAATATAAAAATAAACAACCGCCATTAAAGACGTATCAATATTTAAGGGCATGTATATTTTATAATCTTTTACATTTATGAGAAAAGATTCTAAATGGGCCGTGAAAAAGCATATCAGAATACTTAAAAATAGAACTTTTTTGTTTTTTATTTTTAAATATAAAAAAGTAAACAAATAAATAGTAAAAAGTAGAGATGTAATAAACCAAAACACTCCATATTGGTTTATTAGCAATTTGCCTCCAAAAATTAGCTTAAAAAAATATTCGACATTTAATATAGAGTCATCAATAAATAGGAATGTTATGATCAAAAAACTAAATAAAAAAGCGATATAGGGCACCATTAATGCAATTGTCTTTTTTTTAAGAAAAACAAATACCCCTAATGATGCATTTTTAAGATTAAACAAAAACCCACTTATCAAAAAGAATGCTGGCATATGAAACCAATAAATTTGATGAGTATATTTAAAATTTGAATGTCCTAATATTACAAAGATTATAAGAATGCCTTTAAGAATATCAATATCTAAAAACCTATTAATTGATTTCATGTTTATTTCAAGATATTTAATTCCTTATTAGGCATTTCATAATAGTTGCTACGATAGTATCTAAATAGTAACCAAAACAAAAAGGTAACCTTTACTTGCCAATTAATTACTTGACTTAAATTAGAAATAGCTCTAATAATCATTTCGAAATAAACAGGAACAAAAAATAGCATAACAGGTAATAACATACTCTTCCTATTGTATACTTTAACTATCCATCCTATAATCATTCCATACACCATCATAAATAAAAATGCTCCAAATTTCCCGAAATTTGCATACCCTTCGCCTAAAATACCAAGTCCCATAGCTGTGTTATCTCCTAATTGTCTACCCGTATATTTTTCGAAAAGATCTTTACTAAAAGTTGGAGCCTTATTAGGGAATAAAAATCGTGGTAAAAAACTATCTGAAATCGCGGCTAAAATTGTACTACCACGAGCATATGGAACATTAGAAGGAACATGACTATAAACCATACTATATACCCAACCTTGATTGGCCCTTGAATTTAAGTTGTCATATAATTCAGACTCATCTAAGTTAGTTTCATCGAATTGCCCCGTCAGATTGTCAATAAATATCTCAAAAAACAGTGCTATTTTATTCCCTTGATAACCTTCCCATATAATTGATCGATAGTATGGCTTAACTGCTTGTAATACAGATATCAACATCACCGAAGCTAGTAAGAACATTATTATTTTAGCCTTCGAAGGTTTAAAAATATTTGCTAAAAACATAACAATAAAAAATCCCCAAGATAAAAATTCATTAAATACACCAATTATAATTACTCGTAGAAATAATGACCCAAATATTACAAAAAACACAAACCATTTGTACTTGAAATTAGAATACAAAATCATTAATCCACCTACATATAACATTGAAGCTAGTAAGTGATTTACAAACAGTAATGACATTGGAATAATCGGCTTCACTAAAATAGCAACAAAACCAACACTAATAATTATTAATATGAATTTTCTATTTTTACCTATGGACATATGCCTCTCAAGATTTTCCTTACTTATCTTAATAGATTTTGCCACTAACAAAACACCTATTAACAAACCAGCATATAAAAGCACTGTGATTGACATATATGTAGTTTCATCTACCTCCATAGGGTAGAATGTATCCCCATTTAAAAAAGAATAGTAACTAGCAACTATCCATTGATAACCACACAACAAAAGCATTAATTCTAAAATTGGAAGATTATCACCTAACTTACGGATATACAACAAAAAAGAAAACAACGTTAAAGCTAAACCTATAGCTGAAAAAAGATTTACATCATTTGAAACCAAAACTGCAAAAAGCACCATACTTATTACAATATTCCAAGTTTTACTCTTTATTAGATTATTTATTAGTTTCATATTGCCTATCCTATTAGATACTTTGAATAAGGTAATTTAGAAATACCTAAAATGATTAAATAAGTAATGAGTAAGGTTATAAATGTAATTACCGGTCTAGAAAAAACATTAAAAAATGGGTCAAGATTAAAAAACGGCATTACCAATCTTCTTAAAATTAATTCATGTCCCAAATAAATACCAAAACTCGTTTTTGACACACTTAAAACAATTGCATCTAATCTTTTAATTGAGAATGGTAGCCTTTTAAAAATCATAAATACACCAATCGAAAACAAAGCAATATTAATAGTCAAATACCTTGTAATTTCAATTGTCGCTTGCGTGTATTTAGTTAAGGTAAAAACAATAAAAAAACTGAATAAAATTATTGATAAGAAACTGATAAAATATTTAACCTGACTTGTTTCTATTATTATTTTTTTTAAATAGAATCCTAAAACAAAATAACCTAAATATCCAGAAAAATAATACAATGTATATATAGAGTTCCATTCATTCATTTCTATATCTAAATCAATTAATTGTAGATAAGGGAAAAATAAGGTAACCAACCAAATTGCTAAGAAAAACAAAAGCTGTTTATTGGACGCTATTTTTAACCATGGAGAAATAATAGGTGTGATTAAAGTCAATCCAATAATACTATACATGTACCATAGATGAGGTGCCGTTAACTTTAATGGGATATAGAAAACCTTTCTTACCATACCAATAACATCTATTTCGGAATAAAAATAAGGAATAATGGCATAAATTATTGACCAAAAAAGAAATGGAAAAAAAAGGCGTGTCAAACGTTTTTTAAATAGCTGCCTTAAATTACCATTATATGGCAACGTTAAAAATCCAGACATCATAAAAAATATAGGAACAGCAATTCGAGAAATATAGGTATACACTTTTTCATAAATTCCACTTCCTATTTCGGGTACATGAACCATTATAACAAAGAAACAGGCAATGAATCTTAAATAATCAATCCATAATAATCTATCAGATGTTTTCATAAAACTATTTATTCCTTGAAATTAATTCCTTTACAATTTGAAAAATTCTTACAGTGTTACTTTCTCTATTATCTTTTTTAAGATAGAATTATAATCATAACCACCCATTTTTACTCTTTCATACCCCTTAATTATTAACTCTTCTAGTTTTTCACTGTTCTTATTATAATAAACTATCTTTTTTACTAAATCAATATTATCATCATAAAAAATAACCTCATCATCAGAATATATTTTTTGAGTTTCTATATTCTTCTCTGTTAATAATGCTGTTCCGCAAGCAGGTATCTCAAATGTTCTTGTTGTATGGTATTCATTAAATCTTTTTGAAAGTAACCCTAAACTAAATCTAGATGACGAAATTAGTTCACTATAAGCCTTATCATAAACTGCTTCACCTAAATATTTAAGGTTTTTACTTTTACTGTTCTTAGCTAAAAACCCTTCCCAATTTTTACCTACCAATTTTAAATTGATTCCGTTTTTTAATAGTAACTCTGCAATCTCTAACCTATGCGGCTCTGCTAAACCAATAAATACCACTGAATCATCTTTTTGATTAAACGCATGAGTTGGTTTATGAATATTTTTAGAATAACCTTGAGTTGTAACCAACAGTTTTTCTTTTGAAACATGTCTCAAGTAAGTATCTATTTCAGCCAACTTAGTCGTTACCAAATAATCATACAAGTTCATTGAACTATTAAAATATGCTGATTTATTCTCATAAAAAGCCATATCTGGTGTATAATGCACCAATTTATCAGTTTGCTTCCTTAGAATTTCTATCGTAGATTTTGTAATAAAAACACCTTTATCAACCCAGATTAAATCATAACTATTCGATTTTAAATTCTTTAAAATATAATTATTTATTTTATAAATAAGAGGTCCAAATTTATACCTAAAACCAATAGTTCTAAAGAGTCTATTCGTTTTAAAAAAAGGAACATGTGTATCAATTATATCAAATTGCGCAGGATTGATGATTTTTGAAATCTCATCAGCTCGCATTTTGCTTGTTGTTCCTTTAGAATACTGACCTATATATAATATTTTCATTTACACCTCCATTTGCTGAACAATTCTCGACCCTACAATATCCCAAGTGTTGTTATCAATAGCATTTTGCCTAGTCTTTTTTCTCATTGCTAAATACATATCAGGATCATTAACCATATTAGCCATAAGTATTTTAAATTCTTTAAAATCTCTAGGGTTATTAATTAAAAAACCTGTTTTATTATTTAGTAAATATTCAGGGATTGCAAATTTATTTGAAGCAATGGCAGGACAACCAAAATAAGCTAATTCGTTGACAACCAACGGATTAACATCTTTCAATGTAGGATGAACTAATGCAAATGCTTGTTCAAAAATTTTTATTAATGCTAAACGCTCTTCTTTTATATTTTTATTAAAAAACCCAAGATATTCTACCCCTTCAGTAGATAGTATGTCGTCATTTGGCTTTTCTCCAACAATCCATAACGTTACATCATATTTTTCTTGTCTTAATGCTTTGATGGCCGATACAACAGTTTCTCCGCCTTTTGGTATAAATTCTCTCGAAATAAACAGAAAATTAAATCCCTCTTCATAATTATCTTTTTTTGGTATATCAATAAACCCTCCTACACCCACATTAATAAAATTTTCACCTAAAAGATTATATTTTTCCTTTGCTTCATTCAGAGCCCATTCAGATCTAAAAAATACTTTAGCTGCATTATTTAACCAATTTGCTTCTTTTTTATAAATTCTATTTAAATCCTTCTTACAAAACTCATTTTTATTATTATAAATCTCAACATACGTTGCAAAACAAGCATCATTAAAACAGAAATAAGGTTTATTTGGGATTATGTCTATCCATTGAGTGAATCCATGAAAAAAGTAAAAATCAACATTATTCTGCTCTCCATTGAATAAGTTACTAATCATTCTTAGTCTCTGATTAGAAAAAAAATGATAATTTCTCTTTAAATTAAGTTTTTTAAGAAAACCTGATTTAATTTTACTTAAAAAATCTGAATTCGCATTTATTTTAATATATTTAATTGTAAAGTTGTTTTTTAAATTATTATAGGTTGCGAAGTTAACGCCCGATCCACCGCCACTTGATTCATCTAAACCAGTATTCGTTATATATCCTAATTTCTTCATTTTACGATGCTTTTAATTTTTGAATAAAACGACAGTACTCTTTTTCATAAAAATAGGGTGACTTTTTATATTTCAATTGCTTTCTATCTCGAAATTCCTTATAATTTAGCTTTTCAAAATCCTCAAAATCAACCATTAGTAGTTTAGGGTAAGTATTTCTTATCTCATAATTTTTAGCGGTTAGTAACTTATTAGAGCACCAAACATCCAAATCTAACGCTAGGTATTCAAAAATTTTATTAGGTGCGTTATAAGTAAAATTTAAAGAGTTCCCTTTATACAATACTAATCCTACATCATATTTCCCATATACTTCTTTAGGTATGTTTTTATAAGCTATACTTCCGTGATAAAATACATTATCAAAACTTTTTAACCAATTTATAAGCTCAGCATCACTAGAATGGGAATAAAAATGTAATTCAAACTTCTCATCATTTCCATAGCTCGTTAACAATTCTTTTAGATATAAGCTATGTAAAGAGATAGATCCTATATGTACAAATCTCGTTTTTTTACTTTGTTCCCTATTTACTTTATTGATCTTAAGGGTATTCCAGTTTTTCGATGGATAATTAGGCAACTCGTGTAAAACAGACTTATCTAAATTAGCACTAACATCATTTACAAACATTTTAAGACGATCCTTATTTGTATGGGAAATCCATTTTGCTTTAGCAAACAACGATTCTTCATACTTTCTCCCCATCCTAGATAAATAGGATTGTCTTTTGTATTCTTCAGTCGAAAAATATTCATGAAAATGAATGAAAATTCTAAGTTTACTTTTAGGAAATAGCTTTTTATAAACAACTACCGGCAATGAGCTTATGGATTCATAATACAACACATTGTCTTTTGTGCGGCATAAGGCTAATAAACTTACAATAAAGTATCTAAAATAATTAATAAAAATTAAACCTTTATTTACATATTTATTAGTTGAAGAATATATGTATTTCCCTGTTATAAGTTGGTAGTCTATATTTTTATTATCTAATAATGATAACATATTTATTAAAGGTGGATACTGCTCTTTTCTTCGATAATGTAATATTAGTAATTTCAATTCTTTGTGTTTAATGCATTATACAATTTGCGAAATAAATCACCTCAAAACAATGACTTAAACTTATGATCACATTTAATATGATTTGTTATTCTTTTTTTTTAATTGATCTCTTTATAATATTTTTATATTTAATGTAATCAAAATATTAAATACACGATTCATAAGTTACCCCTCAACAATAAACCCTTAATTTTTAGCGCATTATTAAACCCTACTAACCTCGCAAATCTTTTAAAATTCTTACCACCAACGGGCCACATATTACCAACATTTAAATCATAAAAATCTTTTTCCGCCTGCGATACCAAATCAGGATAAACGTTATGGTATTGGTAAATAAAATTCAGAAAATTATTCCCCAAAGCCTGTTTTACCTTAGGCATCTCTATATAGCCAGACAAGTTTTGTTTATACAACTGATAAGAGAGAAGCAAAGACGCAGCCTTCGCCTGAGTTTTTTTACTCTGACTTATACTACCAGGCAAGCCTGAACGGTAATACATTTTTGCTGCTTTACAAAACTTAATAGCCTTTGCTTGCATTAAAACCCGACTAAAAAATTCACCATCTTGATTAATTGTTAATCGCTCATCCCATGGTCCTGCATTCTCAATAAGATTACGATGTGTAAGCCATGCACTATTTGTGGTCATCCCTTTACCCATCCAACTTGCTACTAACCAATCTAAAGCTTTTTCAAAATCTTTACTTAGATGTTGAGTCGCCCATTGCACATCATTGGGATTATCATAAAACCGACCCCAAGCCCCATTAACTATAATATCATCACCATAAGTTTTAAATATTTCTAATTGAGCTTCTATTTTATTTGGGCTTAATAAGTCATCTGCATCCAAATATTGTATATAATCACCACTGGCTAATTCTAAACCATAATTGCGTGCAGAACACGCCCCTTTCCCCTTATTCTTAATTAAGGTTAGTTTAGGATGTTGTAAACTTTGTAGGTACTCATATGAACCATCGGCAGAACCATCGTCTATTGCAATAACTTCTATATTTTGATGAGTTTGGTTAAAAGCGCTTTCTAAAGTCTCTTCCAGAAACGGAATAGCATTATAAAATGGAATGATGATTGATACTTTAGTCATCATAATTAATCTTTTTTATTAATTTAGCGGGAACACCAGCATAGATAGAATGAGCCTCAACGTCTTTATTCACCACTGAACCAGCCGCAACGACTGCCTTGCTAGCAATAACCACACCTGGAAGTATAGTGACATTAGAACCAATCCAAGCACCATCTTCAATAACAATTGGTGCTTTAGTTAGGCCACCTTTCCATGCTGGCTTATTAAAATCTGTGTATAAGTGATCATGTGTATAAAGCGTGCAATTAGGTCCAATAGCCACTTCATTTCCGATTGACACGTTATCAACCACATCAATGATGGTGTGATCACCAATACGTGATCCATTGCCAATACTTAATATACCAAACTGTTCTGGTTCACGTGCAAAAATTGAACAATGTGTTTCTATTTTAACATTATTACCAATTAACCAATTATTATGAACATAGAGTCTAGCATTTTCTCCCAATTTAAATCCATTACCAATTGTTAATTTTGCTTGCCTAGTTATTAAAACTGAACATTGAGTTTCGAATAAGCTATTATCGCCAACTTTTAGAAATGAAAATTTAGATATGCCTATATTTACCATTTTATTTAGGTGACCATTTTTACCAAACTCAACCCCACCTTTACCTTCTATTCTCACAGGAAATTGCACTTGCAACCCCTTTCCAAATTTCCCTCTGGATAAACTATAAAGCCAATAAACTTTTCTAACAGACCTGTTTACTAGGTATTTCAAGTAATGTAAAGTTATATAATTCAATTTGTCTAAAAATTAAGTATTAGATATTATTTCCTAAGTATTATGGTTTTTAACTCTTCTACTGACTTTATTCTAAATAAAAACGCCCCTAAAATAAATATTAAAACTCCAATTACACCACCTACTACAATGCGCATTAAATCATGATAGTTTTGTTTGCCAAAAATAGTATCAGTAAAGTACATTATAAATCCAGCAAACAAAGCTAACAGAATTGTTGGTAATACGTCCTTAATTTGCTCTAATAAAGAATAGTTTATTAATTTATTTGTGTAATGCGTATTAACAAATACTGCAATAAAAGCAGACACAACACTTGCATAGACTAACCCATAAATACCATATTGAAAAGCTATAACAATAACTATTGTTGTCATAATTTTCTTTATAACTTCTGCCTTAAGTAATAAATCTGTTCTACCTTTTACTTTTAAAATTTGTAAATTATAGGACTGAATAGGGTGTAATACCCCTGCAATACATAAAATTTGAAAGTAAGGTACGGCTGGCAACCATTTATCTGTGTATAAAAAACGAAAAATAGGTTCGCCTAAAACTGCAACAAAAATTAAAGTTGGTGCGACTATAAATATAACCATTTGCATTACGCGACTATATACATTTTTTAATCGTGATTCATCATTTTGTATTTCTGACAATAACGGAAATGTGATTTTGTTAAATATACCGCCAATGAGGTGCACAGGTAGAATTCTCAAGCCATTAGCTTTACTAAAAAACCCTACTTGAGCAGGTGAGAAAAATTTACCTATTATTAAAACATATGCATTGTCAAATAAAGTATTTAAAATCCCTGAAAGCATAAATTTATACCCAAAATTAAAGTGAACTTTGAACTTTTCTTTACTAAATAACCATAACGGTCGCCATTTTGACTTAAACCACAACTGTAATGTAAAAGCTGTCGATTGCGCCAATTTACTCCAAACTAAACTCCAAACACCAAAACCGTATAAGGCCATAAGGACACCAACAGTACCGCTAATAATTAAAGATGGAGTAGATATTAGCATTAGCGCCTTAAAATCCATTTTTTTTGTTAGTCTAGCCGATTGTATTGCCGCAAAAGCATTAATCACAAAATCCAAGGCGTATACACGTATGATTAATGTTAATTTATCTTGCTGATAAAAATCCGAAATATAAGGTGCAGCTAGTACTATAATAATATAAACAATTAGACTAACAATAAGATTAAAGTAAAACACCGTAGAAAAATCACGATCGTCCGGATTCTCAGTTCTAATAATCGATTCACTTAATCCACTATTAATAAAAGTACTCCCTAGAGCTATAAAAACAGTAAGCATTGCTATAAGTCCAAATTCTTCTGGCAATAATAGACGCGCCAAAATGATTGAAATGATAAAACCAATTATTTGATTGGCAAATTTCTGTAAAGCAGTCCAAACCACTCCTGATAGCGCTCTTTTTTTTAAAGACATAAACTTCTAATAGCTATTTTTTTTAAAACTTCTATTTGAAACACTTCAAACGTATAATATTTTAATTTATAAGTTCCAATGATCAAAAGAATTACCTGTGAGTTCTTTTAATTTTACTACATCTTGACGAAACACAGTTTTTAATCTATTAGTTTCTTGTTCCGAGGGTAAAATGCGATTAACGTTTTTCTTAAATCTATTTTGAAAATAACTACTTCTTATAATTTTTTGATAAAAAATTGGACTTAATTTATTTAGAATTCTCAATGGCAATTTACGAGCGATTGAAATTGGCAAAGTTTTATCATCTTTACTATTACTAATAAAATCAAAAATGGTATCATCCTCCAAATGTCTTACATTAAGAAAATCAAATACACTGTTTAATGTTTCTAATCTTTTAGATTTCAAATCCTCTAAAGTCAAAATATGAATTTGACTTAAATCAAAATATTTTAAATATTCATTTAATTGATAATGATAACAACTTGTATATTCAGGATTTCTCATATCGTTACTAAAGTCAATTTGCTTTTTCAATAAACCATAATAATTCTCTAACAAATGTGATTTGTAGCGATCTAACGGATCTCTAAGAATATAGATTAATTTAATATTGGGCAAAGTTTTATGTAAGCGCTCTGGTATATTCTTGTAAAGTTCATTATGTCGTTTTGTATAACTTTGGGGAGAAGTACCTACTAATTTTTTTTCTGAAACAAAATGATTCTTATACCATTCTAAATTATATTTTTTATAATTAGAATCTGCAAAATAATGTATTTCTTTAACCTCTGTAGTAAAAATATCTGGATGTTTGCCAAGATAATCGTGTAGGCTTGTTGTTCCGCTTTTCATAGCGCCAATAATCATAAAATCAGGTAATCTGCCTTCCATATTTAGTTGTAAATAAATGAAAATTCATTAAAAAAATCGATGTTTCACATAACTTTCTTCAACTCTCATTGTTGTATTAATTAATATTTTTTTCAAAAGTTATTATAAAAAAATTGGCTATCTTATTTCATCATAGATATTACGAAGATTTTTCATCTTTTAGCTTTGACGGAGAGAAAAACTTTATAATATTAGTATAGTCCGAAGTTTAAGATTGATTAACAATAATAATTAACGTTTTCGATGTGCAAAAGTACGATTTAAATCACTTATTGTTAAAATAAATTGGAAACATATTCTATTATTTTCAGCTCTATTTCGATATCATTCATCTAAAAATCAAGGACATGAACCAGACTGAGTAAAAATACTCGAATAGGTAAAATGACTATTCAATATACTGATATCATCATAAAGATTTTAGGTTGCAATTAGTAATTACTTTTATTCTCTGCAATTCTAACACACATCCAAGAAATACACCCCGAAACTACAATTAGTTCAAAAATCCTTCTTTATTAAAGTTTAATTTTCAATTTGGTTTGAGTAAGATACCAATTATATGTTAGTCTTATACCTTCTTCTAAAGTTATACTATGCGTCCAGCCAACTGATTCCAACTTAGAACTATCCATCAATTTACGAGGTGTACCATCGGGCTTAGAACTATCCCAAACAAGCTCGCCATTATGACCAACAATAGTTTGAATCGTTTCTGCTAATTCTTTTATCGTCACATCAGTACCAGTACCCACATTATATAAATGTTCTGGCAATATGTTTTCTACAGCAAAAACTACAGCTTGTGCCATATCATCAACATGCAAAAACTCGCGCATTGGCGTACCGCTTCCCCATAGTGTTACTGGAGCATTGGTTGCTTTAGCTTCATGAAACTTTCGTAACATGGCCGGTAACACGTGAGAGCTTTTTAAATCAAAATTATCGAAAGGACCATAAAGATTTGTCGGCATTAAGCTTACAAAATCTTTACCGTATTGTTTTCTAATCGCTTCACAGGCTTTTACTCCTGCTATTTTTGCGATAGCATACCATTCATTAGTAGGTTCTAAACTATCCGTTAATAAATACTCCTCTTTTAACGGTTGTGGAGCAAACTTTGGATAGATACAAGAACTTCCTAAGAACACAAATTTTGAAACAGCCGTCTTATGAGCTGTATCAATAAGGTTATTCTGTATCTGTAAGTTTTCCATTAAAAATGGATAAGGATTCTCATTATTAGCGAGTATCCCACCTACTTTTGCTGCCGCATTTATGACAACATCTGGTTGTTCTTTATTGAAAAAATCAATTACTGCTTGTTGATTTCTTAAATCGAGTTCGGCACTTGTTTTACCTATAAGGTTTGTATAGCCTTTTGTTTCCAATGCTCTCCAAACGGCAGAGCCTACCATACCACGATGACCTGCAATGTAGATGCGTGATTCGTGATTCGTGATTCGTTGTTCGTTACTTGTGACTTGGGGGTTTTGATTTGTCATGCGTTATTCGTTACTCGTGATGCGTTATTTGTGATTGGTGATGCGTTACTTGTGATGCGTTACTTGTGATTCGTGATGCGTGATTCGTGATGCGTGATTCGTTACTCGTGATTCGTTGTTTGTGATTCGTGATTCGTTGTTCGTGATTCGTTACTTGTGATTCGTTGTTGGTGATTCTTTGTTGTTTTGGGCTTATTTTGTTTTTATGTAGCGGATGAGTCCATAAATTAACTTTGTTAATCGTTCTATATCGTCTGTCATCTTTTGGGTGTCATCAATATAATTTAACCGTCTTGCGATAAGCACTTGTGTTTCTACCTCAGCTAACGACCCCAAAGCTATATATAAAAACTGAATAAATTCTTTATCACCTTTTCTCCCCGCACCTTCTGCTATATTACTCGGAATGGAAACCGCTGCTCTTCTAACTTGAGACGTCAAACCATAAACTTCATTAGATGGAAACGATTGAGAACATTTGTAAATGTCTTCTACCAAATCCATTGCTTTTTTCCAAGCGTCTAAATCTTTATGGGTTTTCATAGTTTTTGGTTCGTGGTTCGTTATTCGTGATGCGTTTCTCGTGATTTGTTGTTCGTGATTCGTTGTTCGTGATGCGTGATTCGTTGTTTGTTGTTTGTGATTCGTGATGCGTTACTCGTGATTCGTTGTTCGTGATTCGTGATTCGTTATTTGTTATTTGTGATGCGTTACTCGTTGTTCGTTGTTTAAGATTTCACATTTTTCACTGTACTAATCACCAATCACCAATCACCCATCACGATTCATCCATCACCATTTACTCAAAATAATTCAACGTTTTATAGCCACCTTCTTCGAGGTACTGCTGTTCTCTCATGAGTTTAATGTCACTTTGCATCATGTCCTTAACCAAATCGTTAAGATCATACTTACATTCCCATCCTAATTTATTTTTGGCTTTTGAAGCATCTCCTATCAATAACTCCACTTCAGTTGGTCTAAAGTAGCGTGCATCTACCGCTAAAACTTCTTTACCGATTTCGATTTGATATTTTGGATTGTTACATTTTACGACATAAGCTTTCTCTGCTTCGCCTTCTCCTTTAAATTCTAATTCAATACCGACCTCAGCAAAACTCATGTGTACAAAATCACGGATACGTGTGGTTTTTCCCGTTGCAATGACCCAGTCTTCTGCTTCATCCGCTTGAAGAATCATCCACATCATACGAACGTAATCTTTAGCATGTCCCCAATCCCTTTGAGCATCAAGGTTTCCTAAGTAAAATTTATCTTGTAAACCTAAAGCTATTCGCGATACTGCTCTTGTGATTTTTCGTGTTACAAACGTTTCCCCTCTTATTGGTGATTCGTGATTAAACAAAATACCATTACACGCATACATATTGTAAGCTTCACGATAGTTTACCGTTATCCAATAGGCATACATTTTTGCTACAGCATAAGGTGAACGTGGGTAAAATGGTGTTGTTTCCGATTGTGGAACTTCTTGTACTTTTCCGTATAACTCAGATGTTGACGCTTGGTATATTCTCGTTTTATTTTCTAGACCTAATAAACGTACAGCATCTAAGATTCGTAACGTTCCTAAACCATCTGCGTTACCTGTATATTCTGGAATTTCGAACGACACAGCCACATGACTCATTGCCGCTAGATTATAAATTTCATCGGGTTGAATCTCTTTAATCAATCGAATAAGATTCGTACTATCCGTCATATCACCATAATGCAGATAAAAATTTCGATGATCTACATGCGGATCTTGATACAAATGATCAATTCTATCGGTGTTAAATAATGACGAGCGACGTTTTAGGCCATGAACTTCATACCCTTTCTTTAGCAAAAACTCACTAAGATAGGCTCCGTCTTGTCCTGTAACTCCTGTAATAAAGGCAACTTTACTCATATTGTACTATAAAAAAATAGTTATAAATTAGAATTATTTCAGTCTACAAAGCTAATAAAATATAAGACTAGCTAACCTTTTAGGCTTAGAAAATAAAATTTTGATTCTCGAAAGCTATTTCAGTTTCAAAACATTACATGTCTCTAAAAACTTAAATTTTCAAAATAATTATTTTAAAGCTTAAAGTCATTTCTGTTAACTAAGCCCTTTTACTACAAACCAATTATTTAAAAGTTCTTCCCTATTATACAACATACGCTTTTTGGTAGCCCAATCTATAACTTCAAAACCTGCATGTTCACAAATAGCTTGCCCTGCAGCCGTATCCCACTCCATGGTAGGAGCGAATCTTGGATAACAATCCGCTTGACCTTCAGCGACCATACATAATTTTAGCGAGCTTCCTTTAGAAATCAGATTTACATTACCATGCTTTTCTCGCATTTTCGAAACATAAGTTTCCGTTTCTGGTGACATGTGCGAGCGACTTGCTACAACTGTAAATGTTTTATCTTCTCGTTCTAATGGTAATTTTTTACCAAGATTTAATAATGAATCTATACTATAATCTTCAAGGTTTACCATTACTTTAAAAGCACCTTTTTCTTTAGTTGAAAAATATAACTCTCCTGAAACTGGGACAAAAATGACACCCAATATGGTTTTCTGATCTTCTATCAACGCGATATTAACTGTAAATTCGCCATTACGTTTTATAAACTCCTTTGTACCATCAATAGGATCGACTATCCATAGTTGACTCCAATCTTTACGGTCATTATAAGGAATAGATTTACCTTCTTCGGATAACACAGGAATATTTGTTGCTTTCAAATGCGATATAATCACATTGTGTGATGCCGTATCTGCTTTGGTTAATGGTGAATTATCTCCTTTCAGTTCTATTTCAAAATCCTCCGACTTATAGATATCTAGAATTACTTTTCCGGCTTCTAGGGCTGCGTTGATACTGTGATGCAGTAATTCGGTGAGGTGGTGAGGCGGTGAGGCCGTGAGGCGGTGTGACGGTGAGGCGGTGAGGCCGTGAGACGGTGATTCGGTGATTCGGTTATTCGGTAGATTAGAGCTTTTATTATTCATTTTACTTACTTAGTTTTTTACTTAAAGCCTGTTTTAAACGGTATAACATTTTTCTAATTGTAATGATGTTGTTTTGTAATGTATCATCGAACGTTATATACCCAATTCGTTCTGCTATGACTAACTGTGTTTCTATTTCGGCCAGTGATCCCGATGCAATATTTAAAAATCGAATAAAATCCTTTGTAGAACCTCTACTCGAACCCTCAGCTATATTAGAAGGCAACGAAACAGCTGCTCTTCTAAGTTGAGAGGTCAATCCAAAGTTTTCAGACGCAGGAAAACCCTTTGTAAGTTTATAAATATCCTCTACTAGATTTAAACTTAATTTATAAACTTCTAAATCTTTATGAGTCATAATTAAAATTTTAAAATCCCTATTCTAAAGATTCACCGCATCACAGTCTCACTGCATCACAGTTTCACTGTATCACCGTTTCACCGCATCACCGTTTCACCGCATCACCACTATATAATCATCCCAGCACCAATAGTCTCATTGGTTTGCTCGTCTATAATAATGATACTTCCAGTTTGACGATTCTTCTTATACGCATCATAAAATAAAGGCTTAGCTGTTCTGATAGACAAACGCGCGATATCATTCATCTCCACTTTATCAATACCTTCTATTCTGTGTAATGTATTAATATCTATCTTATACTTTAATTCCTTAACCATACCAATAGACTCGTTTGTGGTATGTTTAATAACCACCTTCGTACGTGCCTGAATTGGTTTTGTACTCATCCAAGTCACTAACACTTCTAAATCTTGACTCACTAAGGGCACATTATTTTCGCGCACAATCATGTCTCCACGACTATTATCTATTTCGTCTTCTAGAGTCATCGTTACAGACATAGGCGCAAATGCTTCCGAAATTTGCTCCCCATTAAGTTCAATGGTTTTTATCGTAGACACGAATCCTGAAGGTAACGACTTCACCTTATCACCTGGCTTAAAAACACCACCATCAATACGACCTGCAAAACCTCTATAATCCTGATTCTCTAGTGTATGAGGTCTTATCACAGATTGAATAGGAAAACGACAATCCACCAAATTATGATCGCTAGAAATATGAACGGTTTCTAAATGGTACATTAACGTACTTCCGCCATACCAATCCATGTTTTCAGAACGGTTAACAACGTTATCTCCATTTAAAGCTGATATAGGAATAAACTGAATATCACTAATACCTAACTTTGATGAAAAGGCTTTAAAATCTGAAACTATTCCGTTATAGACATCTTCGCTATAATCCACTAAGTCCATTTTATTAACACAAACAATAGCATGTGGAATACGCAATAAAGACGCGATAAATGCGTGACGATGGGTTTGCTCTAGCATTCCTTTTCGTGCATCTATAAGTATAATGGCTAAGTTCGCTGTAGAAGCGCCAGTCACCATATTACGCGTGTACTGTATATGACCTGGTGTATCTGCTATAATAAATTTACGCTTTGGAGTCGCAAAATAACGATAAGCTACATCAATCGTAATGCCTTGCTCGCGTTCTGATTTTAATCCATCTGTAAGTAATGATAAATCAACATAATCAAAACCTTTAGATTTACTAGAAGCTTCAACGGCATCTAGTTGATCTTGAAAAATTGATTTACTATCGTATAATAAGCGTCCTATTAAGGTGCTTTTTCCATCATCTACACTTCCTGCTGTTGTGAACCTTAATAGTTCTATGTCTTGATATTTCATGGTGTTGTGTGTTTTCTGTTGTCTGTCTTCAGTTGTCGGTTGTTGATTGTCTGATGTGTTTTAGTAGGTCTTATATTCATGAGGTTACTCATAAATTCATATTATTTTTTATTTTCTCATTTTCATTTTTTGCTTGATCAAAACTGCGAAGCACATCATGAGTTCAAAACAAAAATAAGAATAGACGAATAAAACGAAACAAAAAAAATCATAACTGAAAATTATTTTACTAAAAATTTCTTTTGCTACGGCACAAAAATGGTCTGCCGTTTTCTCAAAATCACTTAAATTTATATTTATAATACGTTTTCATTATTGTAATCTGTTTCCTAATATTTTTGTTTAACCCTTCGCTTCAAATCATTTTTTCCGTAAAATAATTGTTAGGTTGTTTTGGCATTTCGTGAAATTTGAACATCATTTTAAAACGATATAATCTCCCCATTCAAATTATTTCGCCGTTAAACAGGTTCTTATTGAAAGCGAACCTTGAAATAGCACTCCAAAAAGTCTATATTCTAGGCTCTAACTTCTATTCTCTTTTATTTTAAAAGTAACCTTGTTTTTTACGATCTTCCATCGCTGTTTCTGCACGTTTATCATCTGCTCGTCCACCACGTTCAGTAGTTCTTGTAGTTGCAATTTCTTCAATGATTTTATCTAAGGTATTTGCTTCAGATTCTACTGCACCAGTAATTGGCATATCTCCACAAGTTCGGTAACGAATCGTCATATTTACGACTTCCTCTCCTTCCTTTAATTTAATAAATTCTGAGTTTGCTAAAATCACACCGTCTCTCACGACACAGTCGCGTTGGTGAGAAAAATAAAGTGATGGCAAATCAATGTTTTCTAATTTGATATATTCCCAAACATCCATTTCTGTCCAGTTAGAAATTGGAAATACTCTAAAATGCTCTCCGTAGTTTTTACGTCCGTTAAACAAATTCCATAACTCTGGTCTTTGATTTTTAGGATCCCATTGTCCAAATTCATCTCTATGTGAAAAGAAACGCTCTTTCGCTCGGGCTTTCTCTTCATCTCTTCGTGCTCCACCCATCGCTGCATCTACTTTATACGCTTCCAAAGTATCTAATAACGACACAATTTGAAGTGAATTACGAGACGCATCTGCACCAGTTTCTTCTTTTGCACGTCCGTTATCGATAGCTTCTTGTACAGAACCTACTATAAGTTTAACCCCTAGTTTTTCTACTAATTCATCACGAAAAGCAATTGTTTCAGGAAAATTATGACCTGTATCAATATGTATTAAAGGAAACGGTATTTTTGCCGGAAAGAACGCTTTTTTAGCTAAATGCGTCAACAAAATAGAATCCTTTCCTCCTGAAAATAATAATACTGGATTTTCGAATTGTGCTGCAATCTCTCGAATCACAAAAATGGCTTCCGATTCTAATTCTTTTAAATGATTAATTACGTAATTACTCATGTTATTTATTTTAATTTTTGAATAATAAAGTCTAGAATAGTTTGAACAGATGCTTCAATGGACTGATTATCTGTTACGATTTCTAAATCTGGATTGATAGGAGCTTCATAAGGTGCTGAAATTCCTGTCATATTTTTAATTTCTCCCGCTCGTGCTTTTTTGTAGAGACCTTTTACATCTCTACGCTCGCACTCTTCTAAAGAGGTGTTTATATATACTTCTATGAAATTTTCTTTACCAACGATGGTTTTAATATTCTCTCTGTCTTTAATATAAGGAGACACAAAAGCGGCTAAAGTTACAACACCTGCATCTACCATTAAGTTCGCAATTTCGGCAATACGTCTTATGTTTTCAGTACGATCTCCTGGAGCAAACGTTAGGTCTTTATTAATACCTTGTCTTATATTGTCACCATCTAAACTAAAAGTAGAAATGTTACTTTTGTGTAATGCAACCTCTACTAAGTTAGCCAAAGTAGACTTCCCAGAACCAGATAAACCTGTAAACCACACTAAAAAAGATTGGTGATTATGTAAGCGTTTGCGATCTGCTTTTGTTATTTTATAATTATGTCTAACCGTATTTAGACTCATAATTCTCTTTAATTTTTCAAATTATTTAATCGTTTTCTTTCTTTTCTTCGATCTAAACCATAGTTAATGCGATACCAAAGTTTTTCATGTCCAAAATACAATAGCATTTTTGTTACGACTTCGGCACCACCAATTTTAAGTCCAGTTAACGGATTCCCTGAAATCAACCAACCTAAAATAATGGTATCTAAAGTACCTACACCGCGCCACGAAAAGGTTTTAAGAATATGCCGTTTATTAGACGACTTTATTTTCGATTTAAACCAAACCCTTTCATGTATGTAATACAAGACCATTTTAGTAATCATTTCAAATGCCCCCATTTTCATACCAATGGCTAAATCACCAGAAATATACCATGACAATAATAACGTGTCCAAGGTTCCTATAATGCGCCACGTAATCGTTTTAGCGAAATGTCTTTTACTAAATTTCAAACTTTACCAATATTAAAATTTTATAGCCATTCATTTATAGTGTTTTGAACACTTATATCCTTCGTACTTTCTTTTAAATAAAGGGATGATTTTCACCTCTATTAGAACAAAAAACGAACCGATATACAAATCAAAATTGAGCAAAAATACTTAATTAACAACTCATAGCTTTTAAAAAAATCATATTATTCATACAATTGATAAATTGAGAATTATTATTAGGATATTTTAAGATTTCAAATTTTTGAACCAATATTTATGATTTAAACTCAATCTAGTCTTTTTTAAGTTTAATTTTTAGACAAATCGAAACTAAATATCATTATAAAATTTAAGTTTAAGATATTTAATTACATAAAAATCAGCACTAAATGGTTAAAACAAAAAACACTGAAGCATGACAAAAGAAACACTCCTAACGTTTAATTAAATAAAAATGTACGATTTTTCATATAGTAAATAATATTACGTATTTGCAAGTATAATCGACAATAAAACACTCTAGCTTCAACATATTTTGTTAGGCATAGTTATCACAATTTTCATTATCTTTGACCCATCTCAAATTTAAGTAAACCTCCTACATTTCAGTAAATTAATACTACAATTTAAAAGATTTAATTAAATAGAGATTATGACTAAAACTTACATTTTTTGCATTTTGGTTTCCCTTTTTTCATATGGGTTTAGCCAAACAATCGTAACCGTAGATCGTCCCAATATTGTTGGACCAACACAAACAGACCATGTAACCTCTGTCTCTTCTAGCGGGTTTGTTCGTGGATCTGGTGTTAATCTAAGTTCTGCTAATGCTAATTTTACATCAAATGATTGGACTGTTGGTGGAGACCAACCAACTGCGGCAGCTAATAATGACTACATAGAGTGGTCTATTTCAGCTAATACTGCATTCGAAATCACATTAGATGAGTTAGATATTAGACTGAGAAGAAATCCTAATGGTCCTAGTGACTTCCAAATATTTTATAGTTTAGATGGCTTTGCCACTACTGGGACTTCCTTAGACGGATCTCGCACATTAGCAGCGAATTCGAATACTAATATAAACTTAGCTAGCTTAAGTGTTTTATCTGGAATTTCAGGAACTATAACATTTAGATTATATGCATGGGGAGCCGGTAGTAGTGGAGGAATCTTAAGAGTACTTCCTAATGCCGCTTGGTCAATTTCTGGTGTCGTTCCTTCCCCAGGATTAAGACTGGTTGGTAGCGCATCAACAAGCTCAACGAATAGTGCTAATTCTGATATTATAGCTTCTACTTTCCCTTTATTCCCTGTTCAACAAAACATTGATTATAATTCTACATATATAACGCCTTCTGGTCTTAATCTAAGTAACTCTGTTCCTTTAGGTGCGTTTACGATTAGAGACGGTGGTATCGGTACAGATACTGATTCCGATGGCACGACATTAACATCCATTGAGTTTGACGTAGACAAATATGAAAATATAGCTGCATTAGCCATATTAGATCTAGGCACATTCACAATTATCTCGGAAGTTACAACTGTTACTGAATTCACAACATTTAATGGTCTAAACTTAACGGCTGCTGACAACAGCAGTAGACAATTTTTAATTTTAGGGTCATTTAAATCTGTAGTAACAGATAACGAACAACTACAACTAACCATCACTAATGCAATTACACTTGCAAGTGGTAGTTCTCTTTTCGGATTAAATAACGCAGGTGGCGCACAAACCTCAATCGTTGGTGACGATAACCGTATTGAAGTTATTGCAAGCAAGTTTGAATTTGTACAACAACCCACTAACGGAAACCAAAACGAACCTATAACACCTTTTCCTACAATAATTGCTGTTGATGTGAATTCAAATTTAGATTTAGATGCGAATATTACAGGTATTAGCGTTACCGCTTCTCCTAGTAGTAGTATTGCACCAGAAACATATAATATGATCAATGGTGAAGCAACTTTAGATAATGTGGTTTTTACAAGTACAGTTTCAGGCGTAAGTATAAACGCTAGTGCTTCGGATATCTCTGGAACCAGTAACGTCTTTAATATTAACGGCCCATTATTAGCTATCGCTGAGCAAAACTTTGATACAGCTACAGGTTGGACTTACATTACCAATACAGCACCTTTTGGTACTATTACAGATTGGGGCGATACTATCGGTTATTTTGGAGAAATTGCCTTAGCTGATGCATCCCCATTAGATAACATATTGTTTTCTGGAGACATTTTTGGAGAAAATGATTTGAATGATGACGGAAATTCTTTTGCGACTTTAACTTTTTCGGATATCGATGTTACTGGTCGAACAGATATAAGAATAGAATTTGATTGGCAAGTTATTGGTTACCTCAACAATGCAAATGATATACAATATAGATTAGTCCTCAATGGTAGCGCAAGTGGCGGATGGGTTTCTGTTTTTAATGGAATCTCTGGAGATGACAGTAATGACAATGATCAAGGTAGAGCTAAAATTATTATACCTGATGGCAATTCTACCGTAGGGCTTCAAGTGAGACTAAGAAATAATCTTGCAAATGGTTATTCTGGTTTTGATAATTTCAGATTAGTTAGTCAGTTTAGTGGATTAATCTACACTAATGCAGGCGGCTGGAAAGACAACATTAAACCTGATACAACAACAGGAGCTTTAAACGCTCTAGTTATTGATGGTACATATAATGTAGATAATAATGCGAACATCAATAATTTAATAATTAATGATGGTGCTTTTACTGCAATTGACTTTGGTAAGTCCATTACAACAACGAATAACGTGATAAACGAAGGTTCTTTAATCTTAAATTCTATAAGTAATAGTTATTCAAGTTTAATAGTCAATGGTTCAATACTAAATGAAGTCACCTATAATCGTCACGTAAATCAAGTTGCCGATACAGGTTCTACTTCTGGAAATAACGATTTAATATCAGCACCAGTAACTAATGCTAGTCAAACATTCCTTGCCTTAAGAACCGTTAATACAGAGATACCATCTGGCGTTATAAGTGGAGTACCTTCATTTTTATTTGGACCTTTTAATAACAACACAAATGCTTACGTTAACTACTCTGCAGCTGACGATGCATCCGTAATAACATCTGGTATAGGTTATAGAACAGCTTCGGACACCCCTACAGGCTCTACTTTTGAATTTGTTGGAGATGTTGAGACTGGATCTGTATCTGTTCCTATTACAGTAGGCTCTAGCAGCACATTTAATCTTATTGGAAATCCTTACCCTTCTTACTTGAGTCTTTCAGAGTTCTTGTCAAATAATGGAGCTAATTTTAGTTTATCTAGCTACGGAGTTTATGGTTACACTGGTGAATTATCTGTATTTACAGTATGGAATCAAGCTTATTCTGACGCGAACCCTTCTGCGAAATTAGCACCAGGGCAAGGTTTCTTTGTGTCTTCAAAAACTGGAGGAGCCACTATTGCATTTACTCCAGCAATGCGAAGAACAGGAACAAGTGACGATTTTATTAGCGGTAGATCTCAAAATCAAAACTTAGCGCATTTAAATATTGAAGTTGCAAAGGAAAATGGAGCGTATCAAACCGCCTTATACTTTAACGACAATGCCACATTAAGTATGGATCCTGGTTATGATTCTGAACTATTTGAAGCTAACACACCTGCTTTTTCTATCTATTCGCGTTTAGTAGAAGATAACTTAGGAAAAGATATGGCAGCGCAATCTGTAAGCTATTCGGACTTAAACAATGTTACTATTCCTTTAGGGATTAATATTGCACAAGGAGAGCAAGCTGTAGTTAGTATTGCGGAACATAATATTCCTGAAGGTACTACGGTAATTTTAGAAGATAACGCCGCAAGTACATTTACCAACCTATTAGAAGGTGATTATACGTTTATACCAGCTACAACTTTAAACACTACTGGACGTTTCTATTTACATTTCGGACAATCTACATTGGGTGTCAATGATAACTTACTTAATGGTTTAGAAATTTTTGTAAATACTAGTCCTAAGTCAATTGTTGTAAAAGGACAATTAGAAGGTCAAACAGCATTCAAATTATTTGACATACAAGGCAGACTAGTAACCACACAATCACTAAACTCTAATAACACAGAGCATAATATTGATGCTTCTAATCTTACTGCTGGTATTTACGTTGTACAATTACAAAATACAACTGGCAACAGAACTCAAAAAGTTATTATTAGATAAGTCTAATACTTATATCATTTAAGCCAAAAGTGCATCTTAATAAGATGCACTTTTTTTTTGTTTCTAAACCAATAGAACGCGAATTGCGTATAAAGAACTTATCCCGATTAAGCAATAATTATAAATAAAATAATAAACATTTTTTCAGCTACTACACCTACCACTTAACAAATTAAAATACAACAACTTATACACCATAAAAATCTACAACCCAACGCACCACTAACTTAATCTTAATGATTTGTTAATATATTTAAAAACGTGCATTACCCACTTTTGCTATATTTGCAATCCCTTATCACTAGGGCGTTTACGCGCTTTTTTGACATTTTAGCTATTAATAACTCATTATGATGTTGTACGTCTTAAATATGTAGGATTTTTCTTTGAATAGTCCTTTTTATTTATCCATATATCATCTTAAAACTGACACAATTTAACACATGAAACACATTTACACATTTTTAATTGCTCTTTTTATTGGGAGTTTTGGGTTTGCCCAAGGCACTGAAACCTTTAGTAACATACCAACCATTGCCGCTTATAACGATGGAAACTGGACAGGCGATGATGGCTCTACATGGGAAGCTACAAACTCTAGATCAGACCAACCAATTGATGGTAAGGCTATTACTTTGAATGATGATGCAGCCAACACATACATTCAATCTGGAACTATTAGTGGTGGTATTGGAGATATTACAATTACAACTCAAAGAAAATTTAGTGGGAGCTCTGGTACATTAGATGTTTTAATTAATGGTTCAAGCGTGGGAACTATTCCGTACAGCGGATCAGTTCAATCTACAACAATTTCGGGAGTAAACATATCTGGTGACATCGTAATTAGAATAGACAATAACATAGGAGGATCCAATGGAGGTGGTGCAGATCGAGTTGCTATTGACGACATTACTTGGACGGCTGCTGGCCCAACTTGTGCAGCACCAACAACTCAAGCGTCGTTATATAACACTACTGCTTTAGGTACTGCATCTGCAACCTTAAACTGGACTCCTGGAAATGGTGATGAAGTATTGGTAGTTGTAAACGAAGGTTCTCCTGTTGATACAGACCCTGAAAATGGAATAGATTACGAAGACAATACTGCCTTTACTTCTGGAGACGAAATAGGGACTGGGAATTATGTTGTGTATTCAGGTATTACAACAAATTCGGTTAGTATTACTGGCTTAAGTGAGGCAACAACATATCATGTTGCAGTTTATGAATACAACACCATTGATACGTGTTATGAGTTAACTGAGTTAACAGGAAGCTTTACAACAGAATGTTCTACACCTTCTGAAGTCAATACATTTACAGCTACAGCAGGTAACGAAGAAGTAGATTTAACATGGTCTAATGGTAGTTGTTATGATGAAATTTTAGTCATAGCTAAAGAAACATCTGCAGTAACGGTTACACCAACAGGTGATGGTTCTGCTTACACCGCTAATGCTACTTTTGGTTCTAGCGCAGATTTAGGTACTAGTGAGTATGCTGTTTATAAAGGTATTGGTACATCAGTAACTGTAACAGGTTTAACTAATGGAAACACTTACCATTTTTCAGTATTTACAAGAAAAGCTACATCTTGGAGTGCAGCAGTTGCGGATGATGCGACATTAGCTTGTACTGCTCCAGCAATACAAGCTTCTACATTTACAACTTTATCACCTACTACAACAGATGTTTCTATTGAATTTACAAGAGGTGGTGGTGACGATGTTTTAGTCGTAATGAAGGAAGGTTCTGCTGTTGATACGGATCCGACTAGTGGAACAAGCTATAATGCAAACAGCATATTTAATGGTTCTGGAGCAAGTGAAATAGGAACAGGTAATTATGTTGTATTTAATGGTAATAATGGAACTTCAAACCCTGGCACTGGTGGATCTAGCTTAAGCATCTCAGTTTCTGGCTTAAACCCGAACACTACATATCATTTAGCTATTTATGAATATAACACTACAAATACCTGTTATAATTTAATTGAATTCACTGGCGACTTTACAACAGTTTGTTCTACACCTTCAGATGTTACTGCATTTACTGCAGAGGAAGGCACTACTGAAGTAGATTTAACATGGTCTAATGGTAGTTGTTTCGATGAAATTTTAGTCATAGCTAAAGAAACATCTGCAGTATCGGTTACACCAACAGGTGATGGTTCTACTTATACCGCAAATACAGAGTTTGGATCTGGTTCAGATTTAGGTACTGGTGAGTATGTTGTTTATAAAGGAACAGGCACTTCGGTAACTGTAACTGGTTTAACGAATGGTACCACCTATCACTTTGAAGTTTTTGCTCGTAAAGCTACAATTTGGAGTACAGGAGTTACCGCTAATGCTGTACCAGATTTAACTTGGTGTACAGTTTCAGGAACGACTACATTTGATACCTCAATAACTTTAGTAAACTTTGGAACCATTAATAAGGCAAGTGGACAAGGCAGTGGTTATGATGATTTTACGGCAGAATCTACAGACGCTATACAAGGTAGTGATATAGATTTAACAGTGAATTTAAATACTGATGGGGCATATACTATTTATGCAAAAGCCTGGATAGACTGGAATCAAGATGGCACATTTGATACCTCTACTGAAGAATATGCATTAGGAACTGCTAATGATGAAACGGATGGTCCAACAACTTTAAGTCCACTAACAATAAGTGTTCCTGCAGGCGCAACATTAGGAAACACCAGAATGCGAGTGACTTGTCAATATGACTCATATACTGGACCTTGTACAGACTCAACTGATGGTGAAATAGAAGATTACACTATAAACGTTATCGCTGCTCTAAATAATGACACAGACACAGAAGTTTACGTTTCGACACCACAGGTAGCTGAAACAACTATTGTTGCAGCAGATGCTACAACTAGCGGAACCGCTTTTGATGCTTTAGGTTTTATAGTAGAAGATTTTGGATCTGGTGATACAGAACCAACAAACATTACCACGATGCGTTTTGTTCCTGGCCCAAATAATACAGCCGATTGGTCAGACCACATACAAGGTGTTACATTATTAGACGGAAACGTTATGCCTTACTCACCGACAGCCACGATTACGGATACGGAGATTGTATTGACTTTTGGAACTCCAGTTGTAGTAGCTAATGGTACATCTTTAGAGTTTTTATTAGGATTATACTTAAATGAGACAGCTATTGTAGATGGTAGTATTATACAACTACAAATTGATGAAAGCGCAAGTGGGTTCGAGACTGATATGATGGGTTCTGGCCTTGCTGATCCGTTCTTATTAGGAGATGTCGTTGGTAATGAAATGACTATTGATGTAGATGCTACAGAGCTTGTTTTCTCTCAACAGCCTTCTGACACAGAACTTAATGCTGTAATGGCACCAAGTGTAACGGTTTCTGGTGTAGATGCCAATGGTAACTTAGATACAAATTATAATTTAGATATAGTAATTACCTCTACAGGTACACTTACAGGAACTCCTGTAACAGAAACTGCCGTTAGTGGTATTGCAACATTTTCTACATTAACTCACACAGCAATTGGAACAGGCTTAGAATTAACTGCTGATGATGGATTATTATCAACTTTTGTTAGCACAACTTTTGATATTACTGAGCCTGTAGTTGGTGCTACAGATTTATTCTTTTCAGAATACATTGAAGGATCTAGTAATAATAAATATATTGAAATATATAATGGTACAGGTGTTACAGTAACCCTTACAGATTATTCTGTTGAATTATATGCCAATGGTAGCTCAAGTCCAAACAATACAGAAGACTTTAGCTCAGGTTTCCCTGCAACACTTGCAAATGGAGAGGTTATTGTTTTAGAAAATTCTGGTGCTACAATATATGGAGGTACTGCATATAGTTCTGGTGTATGTAATTTTAATGGTGATGACGCTATAGTACTGAAAAAAGATAGTGATATAATAGACATTATAGGTAATATAGGATGTGACCCTGGAAGTGAATGGAGTGAAGGTTCAAATTACACTTCTGATCGTACACTTGTACGAAATTCGGATGTTTGCGGAGGTGTTACTGTAGATCCTGCTAGTTGCACATTCCCTACTTTAGAATCTGAATGGACTGGTTACTCTCAAAACACAATTAGTGGTTTAGGTTCTCATACAGCAACATGTGGCGCACCTACAACCTACACCTACAACGGCACATGGTCACCAAGTGATCCAAATGGAGCAGCTACTGCTAGTGATGATATTGTAATTACTTTAGGAGATGCTACAATTGACACCAACACTACTGCTAATTCAATAACCGTAAATGCTGGTGCTGGTCTTACTGTGGACACCGGTATTACACTTACTGTTACTAACGGTTTATTATTAGAATCTGTTTCAGATAGTTATTCTAGTTTAATACTAGATGGTATTATTACGGGTACTATTAACTATGAACGTCATGTTAATGGTAACACTATTTTAGAAGATGCTAATGCAATTGGTAATAACGATTTAATTACACCACCATTATCTGGTCAAACATTTGGAGATTTTGTTGCTGCCAATAGTAACTTACTTACTAATCCTGGGGATGCTACAGAAAAAGCATTTGCCATATTTGATAAGTCTACGGGTGATTATGAAAACTATAACACAAATGATAATGCTGGTACACTTTTAGTAGCAGGTACAGGCTATAGAGCTGCATCAGACAACACGTCAACACTTATATTTACAGGTACTGCGAATTCAGGAGATATCGACATTAATATTGACCATTCTGGACCTAGTTACCTAGAATGGAATTTAATTGGAAATCCTTATCCTTCGTATTTAGATATTGAAGCCTTTTTAGCTTATGAAGTAGACACAGATATTAAGAATATTGATTTACTAGGGGATACTTCTGGTATCTATGGTTATGACGGCGATTCCTCAAATGGATGGGATATCATAAATCTTGCTAATGCTTCAGGAAGACTCATGACACCAGGTCAAGGTTTCTTAGTAGGTGCAGATGCAGCAAATGTTGCTGCCTACGATTTAGAGTTTAAAGCAGCAATGAGAACCACAGGAAGTGGTGATGATTTTATTGCTGGTCGTGATGCCAATACTTTAACCTTTTTGAAACTTAACGCGCGCACTACAACTCAAAATTACACAACTCAATTTTACTTTAACGCTAATGCTACTAAAGGTTTAGATGCCGGTTATGATGCTACCATTTGGGGAGGTACTGCTCCTAACTTCTCATTATTCTCACATTTAGTTGAAGATAATAGTGGGTTACCAATAGCGCTTCAAACCTTAGATGTAACCGATCTTTCTAATGTTACTATTCCACTTGGCGTAAATGCAAACCAAGGAGAACAATTAACGTTTAGTATTAACGCATCTACACTATCAAGTACGGTTAGCGTGTATTTAGAAGATAACGTGGCTAATACCTCTACGCTTTTAAATACTACTGATTATGTGCTAACACCAAGTACTACTTTAAGTGGTGTAGGTCGTTTCTATTTACGTGTAGCAAATAGCACATTATCTACCATAGATAATACCTTAGACCAATTAAGTATTTACACTAATAAAGCAGATAAAACTATTGTCATTGCAGGTCAATTATTAGAACCTACAACAGCGTCTGTTTATGATGTTCAAGGACGTTTGGTATCTACTACGCAATTACAAACTACTGTTAGATCACAAGCTATAGACGTAAGTAACTTAAGTCCTGGTATCTATGTTGTAAAACTGCATAATGCGGCTCAAAACAAAACTCAAAAAGTGATTATAAGATAAGTCGTCTTATTATATTTCTTACTGTTAAGAAAACGCGTTAAACTAGGTTTAGCGCGTTTTTTTTTTATAAAATACACACTTGCGTAATAACGATTTCTTAACAACGAACGTTACTTAAATGTATGCTATTGTTATTTCTAGTTATGGTTATGTGAGTTATATTATCCACAGGTGGGGATTTCAAAACATTAAGATTCGGACTCCCCCTACAAATTCAGTATTAGAGTTCAAAACATACATTTCAGAAATCAATAGAAAACAACGAATGAATCGCTGCACTTATCCACAGGTCACATTATGCAAGTATCTATGCTCTCACGTTAACAGGTAAAATTTAACTACAACGAAAAAAGTAATTATACCTTAAGTACTTATGGTTTTTTCATAAAATATTACATATCTTGCGCCCGGTTTTGATTATAAGTGAGTTAGTAATTAGCACATTACATTTTGTAATATTATATTTGTAGCTTGAATAAGCTTCAAATATCGTAAACTATATATCATAAAATTAAAGTATGTTTTTCTTGAATTTTGAAGTCTAAGATTTTAGACATAAATTACAGGAAAACATTACCATTTTAGAGATAAAATTAATTTTTAATGTAAACCTTTTGACATTTTAGGTTGTTAAATAAATAATTTTATTATTTTTGAACTCAAATTTAGGGCAAAAGCCATGAAGAAAGAAAACAACATAGATAAAATCACTCGTAAAGAAGCCATTTCAAAAATGGGTAAATATGCTGCTATAACTGCAGTAGGAACGTTTGTGATTTTAAATCCACTTAAATCACAGGCAAGTTCACTTCCTCCAGATCCAGGCGGGTTGCCATGGTAATTAACTTTTAACTTCTATTTTGAATACTAAATTAGCACCAACATATAAAAAAATGTTCGGTGATTATTGGATATTGTGGTATTCTATTTCTAATAGTTACAGTGTTATAAATTCGGATTTTGAGTTACTCTTAGATACGTATTTAGCCTCCAATACACAAAAGGATTTTTCCAATACCCTTTCTGACCAAATCCCTGTTTCTGATAGCTTAAAACTTTCTGAAACTATTCATAATTATCTCAAGGATTGCAATAATCGTTACAGTCCACCCAATACAAGCTCAGACACTTTAGATACGTCTCACCGAAATATTTCTAAGCATTATTTATTTGGCTCTAAAAGAATTCAGATTTATTACAGCTCAGAACTAGTGCTCAAAACGGTTCATCCTGCTATTGCCTATTATTGTAATACAAGCACAGCCAATACAGATGTAACATTCGATATATATTTAAAGAATGATAACCTATATCTTTTTAAGAATGGAGAATTAATGTCTTGTGTTCCTAAAAGAGAGTATCACCTTTTACAAGGTAAATTCATCATGCAGTTACTCTGTTCCTTACATAATAAAGTAGAACAAGATTGGATTGGAACACTTCATGGGTCAACGATAACAGATGGTAATTCGTCCATCCTATTTGTTGGTAAATCTGGAAAAGGAAAAAGCACCTTATCAGCATTATTAGCCACAAATGGCTTTGAACTATTAGCTGATGATGTATCTCCTTTGCTTTCCGAAAACCAACATATATATTATAATCCCTCCTCTATTTCTATTAAAGAAGGAGCTTTTAACCTGCTGCAACCCTTAGTAAAGAATTTTGAAAAATTACCAATAGTCGAATTTAACAAAACTAAAGGCCAATTAAAATATATGCCTTGCACGAAACCAAAACAAGACCATTATCCTTGCCATGCTATTGTTTTAGTGAATTACGTATCCGAGTCAGAAACTTTAATTGAGCCGATTTCTATTAAACACATTTTAGAAACCATAATAGAAGATTCTTGGTTATCACCGAACCCTAAACATGCTCAGCAGTTTTTAGACTGGTTACAAAAAGTTAAATTATATCAAGTAACTTATAGTGACACAAATAGTGTATCTTCTGAAATTTCAGCTTTATTTAAACAATTTAATTACCAAAATCAATAGTCTATATTAGTAGTTTGTATTGAAATCTATGGATAATTTAGCTACTACATATCAATATATTGCAGATATCTTAAGTTTTGAAACCCCAAATTCTAAACTAGAGAAATCGATTAGTGACCCCACATTTAATTGGGATATTATAGTGATAGAAGGTAGCAAGCAATTAGTATTACCCGCCATATATTGTAGATTAAAGGCAAAACAGCTTCTTCATTTATTACCTGAAGAGTTGATTAATTACCTAGAAGAAATCACTAATATAAATAGGTTTAGAAATCTAAGAATACTCAATCAAGTACATAGCATATCACAAATTTTAAACCAACACAATATTGACCATGTGTTTTTAAAAGGTACTGCCCTACTGGCTTCAGGTTACTATAACGACGAAGGAGAACGTATGATTGGTGATATTGATATTTTAGTTGAAAAATCGGAGGTATATAATGCGTTTGATATTTTAAAAAACTCAGGCTATAATAAAACATTTGGTTTTGCGTATAACAAGAAAGATTTTAGACATCTTGATCGCTTAATTTCAGAGAACGAATTGGCTGCCATAGAACTTCACACCGAACTTTTGAATAAAAGACATTGGCCGCTAATGAATATGCCATCTATTCTTAAATCTAAGAAAATTAAGAACACCATTCCTATTCCGAATACACACGACTTAAGCCAACACCTCATATTGAGCTGGCAGCTTAATGATAAGGGACATTATTATAATATCATAAGTTTAAAATCAATTTATGATTTGATTTCTATAGAAACCTACAAGGACAAAAATCACATAGATACTTTGTTAAATTCCAAATATGGTCAATCTTATTTAGTATTGGCAAAATACTATTTTACTGAATTCTCTGATATAACTTCTAATAATTATATGACATACAGAGGTTTTTTTCATAAAATGAAAATGTCCTTTAAACCTCTACGCGTTGTTATTAATTATATCAAACTAATCACAATTTTTATAACGAGTCGCTTACACTTAATTTACACCAATAAAAGTTACACAAAACATATAATAAAAGAGAAATTTTTGAATAAAATAAATCTTTTTAAGAGCTTTTAATCTTCGGCCTTTAAAAATATCGAAGTTTATTTTTTTCTATAATAGATTTTTTAGCTTACATTAATCCATTGCTTTTCAGTTTTATAAAAAAAACAGAATCATTTAAACGCAAAAAATGACACAAAAACATTCGATAAATTAATTTTAAGTCGAATTAAAATCACTTTTATTTTTTTTTGCTTATTATTATAAGAACTTTACCTCTATATTTGTTTTATAATCTATAAAGTTTACCTTTGACAAAATTATTTTAGTATGAAAAAAATACTTTTACTAGCACTTATATTAATATTTAGTCTATCCTCTTTTGCACAAAGACGCAATAGCGATTGGTCTTTAAGTATTGGTGTTAATGCTATAAACAGCTTGGGATCTCAGTCGCCAATTAACAGCCCAGGAGATTGGAGCTTTCAGACCCCAGTTTCTGCTGCAGTAGAATATAATTGGGCAGACCAATTTGCAATAGAACAATCTATTACGTTCAACGGTTTTAATGATGATTCGAGTATCGATTTTAACCCAACGAATGAAGACTATAATTATATATCTTTAGATACGCATGTAAAATATTATTTCGGCGAACTTATTTTTGGTCGTGGTAGAAATGATTGGTTTGACATATACGCCAATGCTGGTGTCGGTTTCTTTCACATTGATGAGACTAATATATCTGCAAATCTAGGTGGTGGTGTTTTATTTTGGTTAAACGAAAATAGAACTTTTGGCTTAAGAGCTCAAACTATCGCAAAATTTGCTTTCGATCACTCTAATAGTGGTTATGACAACAATCACTATCAATATCATCTACAAGCTGTATTTAAGCTTTAATCTTTTAATAAAATTAAAAAAAAAGACTCACAACAGTGAGTCTTTTTTTTGCGCACAATTTCAGAGAACCGCAGTTAATACCCCGCGAACTTAAAATTAAGCATCTGCTTCATACATTTATATAATTCAGGAAATTGAGATTTAAATTCAGAAGGAGTTTCAATAAAATTCTCTAATAAAACAGCAAAAAACTCATATTGATTGGTGTAAGCATATGCTCTAAAATATTTTGAAGCAATTAAATCCTGCCTAACAGCTTCGTGATTTTGCAAATACGTAGTTAATCTATTAAAGCCTTGGTTAAAAATCAAGCTACTTATATCATTATTTTTAGAAGCATTTAAATGTATGGCATGTCCAAATTCATGGATACCAAGATTAAGATTATCATCTTCAATGTTATGCCCATGTTTAAAATCTTCCCAAGAAAACACAATAGCCTTTAACCGAGGATTCACCTCACCTTTGTGGAACTTTTTATTAATTTGAGAGTAATAGGCATTGGGATATATCATAACCGTTTCAATAATGTCTAATTGATATTTTTTAAATCCAAAGCTTAACATGGTTGCAGTAGCCGCAATCGTAACTTTCATTTCATCGGTAACTACAAGGTCTTGCTTACCAACAAATGTATTCGTTTGAATAAATTTAGAAACCCTGTGCTCAAATTGAAGTTGATCTTTCCTTGATAAATTTCGAAAGAAAGAATGCTCGTTTTTTAAAATCTCATATTGAGTTCGTGTTAAATTATTCAGCGTAAAATAACGCTGTGCAAATAATGGCTTTTTATATATTGAGGCGTAAGAATACTGAAAAATCTTTATCAGTCTATACAGTATAAAAACACCTATTAAAACAATACCAATTGGTACTATATAATTAGAAATTAACTCCATTTCAAAAATTTCTTGTTCAGTCTTAGATACCATTAATAACCTAATTTAATAATTATGTACTCTAAATTTTGCTTAAAAATGTGAGTCTGTGTTTTTAAAATTTTAATTATGCTTAAATATAAAAATATAATGAAACATAACCATTTTAAATAGGAATGTCCATATGGTATAAGTACAATTTAATAAGCAAGCATAAGTAAATTATAAACAAAACTATTATCTTAACACCTAATTTCATTTCGCAAAAACTAAATACAACATTAGATCTGATGAGTACAAACGTAAAATCACAAAACAACCTAGTTCCAATTTTAATTATTGCCGGACTCTTCTTTATTTTTGGTTTTGTAACCTGGATTAATGGTGCCCTCATACCTTTTATGAAAACCATTAACGAACTTACGGATGCTCAATCTTATTTAGTAGCTTCAGCGTCCTATATTTCGTTTGTGGTGATGGCGCTTCCTGCATCGTATATTCTAAATAAAATAGGCTATCGCAAAGGCATGTCACTCGGTTTATTTATTATGGCTATTGGTGCTCTGATATTTATTCCAGCAGCGGAAGCCAGAACCTATTGGGTATTTCTAACCGGGATTTTCATTCAAGGTATCGGTATGACTATTTTACAAACAGCTTCTAATCCATATATCACAATTTTAGGCCCTATTGAAAGTGGAGCCAAACGTATTGCCATTATGGGTATAGCAAACAAAGTCGCAGGTGCTTTAGGATCTATAATTTTTGGCGCCATCCTTCTTTCCGGAATTGATGTCGTAAAGGAACAATTAGCTACGGCCTCTGATTCTGAAAAAGCCGTACTTCTAGACACTATGGCGGATAGTGTTTTTGTACCCTATGTAATTATGGCCATCGTTTTAATTATTTTAGGTGTGTTGATAAGAAAAGCTCCGTTACCTCATGTTGAGGCCATAGAAGATGAGGCAATAACTAAGGAAGGATCTTCTAACAAGACGATTTTCCAATTCCCACATTTATGGTTGGGAGTTTTAGCATTGTTTGTATACGTAGGTGCAGAAGTTATTGCAGGCGACACCATAATCGCTTATGGTATTTCCTTAGGTTTTACAGGCGAAGAAGCTAAATACTTTACAACTTACACCTTAATGGCTATGGTTGCTACGTACGCTTTAGGCGTCTTTTTAATTCCGAAATATATTAAACAAAAAACGGCATTAATTATTAGTGCTATTTTAGGAATTATATTTAGTCTTATAATTTTATCAACTACAGGATTAACATCTGTTTTATTTGTTGCTGCTCTAGGAATCGCAAATGCATTAGTATGGCCAGCTATTTGGCCACTAACTCTAGACGGTTTAGGTAAACACACTAAAACAGCCTCTGCGTTATTGATTATGGCAATTTCTGGTGGTGCAATAATTCCACCGTTATACGGGAAAATAGTTGATAGCAAAAAATTAGAACTCATCAGTTCAGGAATCAACGAATCAGAAGCTTTAGCAAATGCTTCAACAAGTAGTTATTGGATTCTTATCCCTTGTTATGCTCTCATTTTATTCTTTGCAATTTGGGGACATAAAATAAGAGGCGGCTCTAAAAAATAACATGTGCTCTATGACTAGAAGTAACAACAATCATTATTGATTCATTTTAACATTAGTATCTATTCTAGTTAAAGCTAGCAACCATCACGTAAAACTAAAAAGCAAGTACCCTTAGAAAAGGATACTTGCTTTTTTATATTAGACTTAAAAAATCTAAAGTCTATGGAAAAATACCGCGTTGTACATAGGCTTTTTCTATACGCTCAATAGCGATACAAAACGCTGCCGTCCTCATGTCTATACCTCCTCTTTCTGAATAATCGTAGACTTTATTAAACGAACCATTTAGCTTCTTAGTTAGTTTCTCCATAACTTCTTCTAGATGCCAAATCTCACCACTTCTATTCTGTAACCATTCAAAGTAACTACCAATAACTCCTCCTGAATTACATAAAATATCTGGTATTATAAAAATACCTCTATCTTTTAATATCTTCTCCCCTTCAACATTTGTTGGACCGTTAGCTCCTTCAGCAATTAATTTTGCTTTTATATTGGGTGCATTCTTTTTTGTAATTTGATTTCCTAATGCAGCAGGAATACAGATATCACAATCTATTGAGAAGAATTCACCTTTTTCCACTGGTTTAGAGTCAGAATAGTTTACAATAGTTCCCTTATTTGATTCATTATATTTAAAAAGGTCTTCAACATTTAAACCGTCTTGATTTTCAATACTACCTTGAGCATCTTGAACACCAACTAATTTAGCACCATCTTTTTCTAAAAAATGTGAAGCCCAGTACCCTACATTACCAAAACCTTGAACAATAAACTTTTTACCGTTTAGATCCATATTGTTTTTCTCAGCCCAAAACTTAATAGTTAAATACACACCAAATCCTGTTGCTCTATCTCTACCTTCTAATCCTCCACTCCCATCTGGCTTACCTGTAACAACATGCTGATTCGCGGTACGCTGCGCTGGAGGTCTCGTACTCATATAAGTGTCTGCAATCCATGCCATTGTTTGGCTGTTGGTATTAACATCTGGAGCAGGTATGTCGTGCTCTGGACCAATATTATCAGCTAAAGCAAATGTAAAACGTCTAGTTATACGCTCTAATTCGTTTTCTGAATATAATGCAGGGTCAATTTTTATACCTCCTTTAGCTCCACCATATGGTAATCCGGCTAAAGACGTTTTCCATGTCATCCACATTGCTAATGCTCTTGCCGCATCTAAGTCTACCGTAGCGTGGTAACGTAAACCACCTTTATAAGGCCCTAAAGCTCCATTATGCTGAACGCGATAACCCGTAAAAACCTCAACTTCACCGCTATCCATTTTTACCGGAAAATTCACTAAAATTTCATTATTAGTGATACTTAATATTTTCCTAATATTAGGGTGTAGATTAATGTGATCTGCAGCACTATTAAATTGCTCCATTACATTATCCATCATTCCTTTTAAAGGTACCTTTTTTACTTTTGGTTTGGTAATATTTTTTGAATTTCCCATTTATGTGGTCTTATTTTTGGAATTATATATTTTTATAACGCAAAAATAACACTTTCCATAATATAAAGGGGTTATATTATTAAATAACTAAATTAGATTTTACTAAAAAATTACTATTGTTTCGCAATACCATTATGAACGACTAAATAAATGGTTTATAGGAGGCCCTAATAGAATATTTCAATTTTTAAACCACGTAATTAGTTCTTAAAAAAGATAGGTTTAATGGCGTATAAACAGATATAATTTAAACGATAACTTCTGATAAGCACTGAAGAATAATTACATTAATGTCTTTATAATAAATAGAGTCATTTTATTATAAAGACATGAATCAAAAGCTAGTTTCGTTTTAGCACGTTTGCAATAAGCAAATCATCAACATTAATCCTTAGTTTGAATTTTAGATGATGTAGAACTCAGAATCACATAACCTATTATGGCAGAGATTAGCGACCCTATTAAAATACCAATTTTAGCTGAATCAATATATTCTGGAGTGGTTGCAAATGCTAAACTCGCTATAAATATAGCCATAGTAAATCCAATACCTGCAATAAATGAAACACCTAAAATATGCTTAAAGCTAATTTCACTTGGCACTTCTATCAATCTAATTTTTTTCGCTAAAAGCACAATCAAACTAATACCGATACCTTTACCTAAAACTAAACAAATAATAATATTAGTTACTAAAGCTATCTCAAGATTCTCGGTGCCACTAATTAATACTCCAGCATTTGCCAGCGCAAAAATTGGAATGATAAAGTAAGCCACCCAACCATGTAAATTATGTTCTAAATGTTGCAGCGGTGATTGAAACTTAGAAGACCAATCTTCTAAATCATCTATATGCAAAATTTGTTCCGTAGAAAGAATTGGTTTTTTTAATACGCTTGCCGTCTTAATATCATTATAAACGTTTTCTAATTGCTCTAAAAATGTTGATGTATCTATCTTCTGTCTAATAGGAACAGAGAATGCTAATAAAATACCTGCTACTGTTGGATGAATTCCTGCTTTTAAAAATAAGAACCATATAATTACACCTAAGAAAAACACTAGAAATTTAGAGTAAAATCCTTTAAAGGATAAAAAATATAGGAAAGCAAGCATCACTAAAGCTATTAATAATAGGGTAATATTTATACTTCCGCTATAAAATAAAGCAATAACTAATACTGCACCGATATCATCTACAATGGCGAAAGCAGTTAAAAACACTTTAAGACTTAAAGGCACCCGTTTTCCTAAAACATTTAAAATAGCTAATGAAAAAGCAATATCAGTTGCCATTGGTATCCCCCAACCTTTGGTGGTGTCTGGATTTTGATTAAGCACTAAGAAGAAGATTACAGGAACCAACATACCTCCGATAGCACCAACTAAAGGAAATGCAATTTTTTTAGGAGAATTCAATTCACCTATTGAGAGTTCGCGCTTTATTTCTAATCCAATCAGAAAGAAGAAAATCGCCATTAACCCATCATTAATCCAGAGAATTAACGGTTTTTTAAACTCAAAAGTTTCAGTTACAATTCCTATATCATATTGCCATATTTCTCTATAAACATCACCATAAGGCGAATTTGCCCAAACTAGTGCTAATATTGTAGCAAACAACAGTAAAATACCACTAAAGCTTTCAATTTTTACGAATTTTTGAAATGGTGTGAGAAATACTTTTTTAATCATATAATTGGTTTTGTTACAAACAAGGTTTAACTTCAAATATAAGATTTACAGATGAAACACGTTAAAAATAAATGTTACATTTTTGTGAAAACTCATCATAAATTCCAAAAAGCAAATTTTGTCATATAAAAAAAAAGTCTTTTCAATTTAATCGAGTGCTCATTTTACGAGATTTTTAAAAAATCTTAAGATAATTATCGATTCGTAAAAATAATTCGTAAAAAAAGACAAAGCACGCAATTTTAATTTATTATTTGATTGGGTAATCCTATCTTTGCCAATTAATTTAAAATTATCACCATGAAAGTCCGTGAATATTTTATTCTAGTTTCTATAATTCTTGTTTTGGCTATTATCGGAATAGCTTTTGTTTGGCAGCCTATTTTATGGGTATTCCTGTTAATAGTTCCACTCATTATTATGGGTGTTTTTGATATTTTACAAACGTCTCATACTATACGACGTAACTTTCCATTGCTAGGACGATTTAGATACATGTTAGAATCTATACGCCCAGAAATTATGCAGTATTTTGTTGAAACTGATACTGAAGGAAGACCGCTTAATCGTATTTTACGATCTTTAATTTATCGAAGAGCAAAAGGAGAAAATGACACGGAGCCTTTTGGTACACAGATGGACATTTATCATTCTGGATACGAATGGTTAGAACATTCTATGTATGCCAAAACAAATCCTAAAAACATAGGTGAATTTCCACGTTTATTAATTGGAGGTAAAGATTGTAAGCAACCTTATTCTTCAAGTTTATTAAATATCTCAGCGATGAGTTTTGGGTCCTTAAGTAAAAATGCTGTAATGGCATTAAACAAAGGTGCCAAAATGGGGAATTTTGCTCATAATACAGGTGAAGGTGCTATTAGTGATTACCATTTAAAACATGGCGGAGATTTAATTTGGCAAATTGGTACAGGATATTTTGGTTGCCGACATGATGACGGTACATTTAACGAAGTCACCTTTAGAGAAAATGCATTGCGGACAGAAGTTAAGATGATTGAGATTAAATTGTCTCAAGGTGCTAAACCTGGTCATGGTGGAATTTTACCGGCTTCAAAAAACACCGAAGAAATTGCAAAAATCAGACACGTAAAACCTGGGATTGCGGTACACTCTCCTCCATCGCACTCAGCATTTTCGGATCCTATTCAATTTATGTATTTCATAAAAAAACTTAGAGATCTTTCTGATGGAAAACCTGTTGGTTTTAAATTATGCTTAGGTAGAAAGCAAGAATTTATGGACTTCTGTGAAGCTATGATTTTCACAGGGATTCTTCCAGATTTTATTACTGTAGATGGAGGTGAAGGCGGCACTGGTGCTGCTCCTGTTGAATTTTCTAATTCTATGGGTATGCCTTTGCGTGAAGGCTTAATTTTTGTGCATGATACCTTAGTTGGTTTCAACTTAAGAAAAGACATTAAAGTTATTGTTGCCGGAAAGATAATTACTGGTTTCCACATGGCAAGAGCCTTAGCATTAGGTGCTGACGGCTGCAATAGCGCACGTGCTATGATGCTTTCTATAGGATGTATACAAGCATTACAATGTAATACGAATACATGTCCTGTTGGCGTAGCAACACAAAACCCTTCTTTAGTAAAAGGGTTAGTTGTTGAAGATAAGGCACCAAGAGCAAAACGCTATCACGAAGCTACAATTCACAGTTTCTTAGAACTTGTAGCTGCTGCTGGACTTAATAGTCCTGCGGAATTAACACGAGACCATATAAGCAAAAGGGTTGGTCTTTACGTGGTAAAAACATACCATGACATTTACCCTCCTATTGAAGAAGGGTCTTTATTAAACATTGATACGATACCTAAGGAATACGAAAAGTTTTTCCAGTTGACACGTATCATGAAATAATACGGATACGCATTATATATTTTTAGCTGTTAACTTTAGTAAAAACATAAGTTAACAGCTTTTATTTTTTCTAACCTATATTTCTTTTTGCTACAGAGAAATAAAAATTCGCTTCTCTATTCAAATCGTATCTTTGTACGAAACCATTAAATCATTAATCCAATTTTAACTTTCATCTCAAAACCCGCTAAAGAGTTACTAGAATTCTTTAAGAGCACTAGCTTTTCAAAAGCCGTTTTAATTGGCATTGCTGTTACAATTCCTATTGTTTTAGGAATTATAGCTAATCATTTTGAAATTGGTCTTGCCCTTTGCTTTGGTGCATTTTGGTGTTCACCAAGTGATGTTAGCGGACGTTTAAAACACAAACAAGTTGGGATTCTTTTTTCTGCAATTTTAGTCGTCCTAATTAGTTTTATTGGTGGTTATCTCAATATTTCAAATTTTCTACTCTTCCCTATTTTAGGTGTATTAACGTTTAGTATTGCCTTTCTATCTATATATGGCTTTAGAGCTTCGCTAATCAGCTTTTCGGGATTATTAGCATTGGTTTTAAGTTTTGCACATACCTCTGAAAACTTAGAGGTTTATGAATATGCTTTATTCATTGGACTTGGTGGCTTGTGGTATTTATTACTTTCTACATTATGGTATCAACTCAATCCAAAAGCTCAAACCGAACAGACTTTAAATGAAACATTTTTACTCACTGCTGATTTTCTAGATATAAGACGACAACTTATTGGCGACCAACCAGACCGAGAGAGCTTACAAACACAATTGATGACCTTACAGAGTGCGCTGACAGAACATCATGAAACCTTACGGGAAATATTAATTTTATCTCGAAAAAGCTCAGGAAAATCAAACTACCAAAGTAGACGCCTATTAGTTTTTGTTCAACTTGTAGATATATTAGAAACCGCGATTGCAAATCCTGTAAATTATGATAAAATGGATGTGCTTTTCGGAAAATATCCAGAGTTAAAAACTGATTTTCAAAAATTGATTTTAGAATTATCTTATCAACTTCGATCTATTGCTAAAAACATCAATAAGTCAAAATTATTTCCGTCAAACAAAGTGCTTTCTGATGCTTTGCAAACCCTTGAAAATGATATTTTAAAGTTTAAAAATGAAAACCACATAGAAGATTATGAACGCTATCTAATGCTTCAAAATTTATTAGACTATCAGAAAAAACAGTTTGAAAAATTAAAGAAGATTAAGTGGCTATTAGGGAATCCGGAATTATCATCAGACGATTTCATTAAAAATGATAAATTAAAGCGCTTTATAGGTTCACAAGATTACGACCCAAAATTAATTCTTACAAATCTGAGTTTTAGATCAACCATCTTTAGGCATTCGTTACGATTAGCCGTTGCGGTAATGTTGGGTTACGGTATTGGTTTATTCTTTGATTTTCAGAATCCTTATTGGATAATACTCACCGTAATTGTGATAATGCGACCAAGTTACGGACTTACAAAAACACGCTCTAAAGACCGAATGATTGGCACACTCATTGGTGCAGCTCTAGCAAGTGGACTCGTGTTTTTAATTTTCGACCCTTATGTTTATGGGGCATTGGGTGTATTATCTTTAGTCATTGCATTTTCTATGGTACAGAAAAATTACAAAGCCTCTGCTACCTTTATTACATTGAGTGTTATATTCATCTATGCGATATTACAACCCGATATTTTAAAAGTTATCCAATTTAGAGTTATTGATACTTTGATTGGAGCAACTCTCTCTTACATGGCCATGAGATGGCTTTGGCCTGCTTGGTCGTTTATGGAAATTGGAGATGCCATTAAGGACAGTTTAAAAGGCAATACCGCCTTTTTTAAATCTATTAATACCTTTTATCAGAAAAAGGGAGCTGTGCCAACAAGTTTAAAAGTAAATCGTAAAGAAGCTTTTTTACAAATGTCTAATTTAAGTTCTGCATTTCAGCGGATGGCTCAAGAACCAGAGTCCAAGCAAAACCATATCGATGATATTTATGAATTAGTGGTCATTAATCATAGCTTTTTATCGTCTTTAGCCTCTTTGAGTTCATACATACAAAACCACCCAACAACTGAAGCTTCAGACGATTTCATACTAATTTCGGACAAGATTAATAACAATCTCGATAAGGTCTGTACACAATTGAATGCTATAAATTTCGAAGATCCTAGAACCAATAGTTCAATCTATAAACCAGAACCTTTTGATTTCCCTTTTAATCGTATTGCAAATGATACAATTTCGCAAACAGATAGCGAACGAACCCACAGAGAAGCACATTTAGTTTGGGAACAGTTGTATTGGTTATTTTCATTAAGTGAAAAAATGCTAAAACTAACATCTAAGTTTAAAATCAATTAATATTTTATTAAACCACATTAAGCTTTTAAAATATTGACAAAAAAAACGTCTTTCAAAATGATTTTGAAAGACGTTTTTTTGAAATATAATAGATTGCATTTAAGCCATAACCATTGCATTATCGCTTTCTACAGTCGAGATCTTAGTTGCTATAAGGTTATTGACATAGTCTTCCCATTTTTGCGCTATAGCAATTTCATTATTTAAAACCATTTCATCGTCGTTATTGTATAGCATTAATTCTGTAGCGTCCTTTAGATTATGATGTGTAAATGATAGTTGGAGTTTATCAATAACATCGTAATGCTTCGTTTTGTCCTTAACACGTTTGTTTTCTCTTATTGTTTTACAAGACACTAGCGATTTTAAGTCTACAACTTGCGCAAACGCTAGTTCACTTGTTTCTTTGTAGAAAAACAACTTTTCTTCAGCTTCATCAACTCCTATAGCGAAGTTACTATCAACTTCAATTTTAGATAATTTACAATTGTTTTGCGTTGCTTCAGACTGCAATGCCTTTCTTAATTTTCGTTTTCTTTTTTTACTTCCGTTTATAAATAGTGCAAATGGTAAAATAACGATAGCGATTATAATCGCATCGATAATAAATAATCCTGTTCCCATGATTTTAATTGTTTTTGATATTAATTTAAGTGTATAAAAAATGATATGACGGTTTTATGTCATAGACAGACATCATATTACATGATGTTATTACACTTATTTTACCAAAAGGAATGAAATGGAAAAAGAATCTCCCGTAAGTAAAGCGTATTAAAACTATGAGGCTCTGCAATACTAAACTGAGAGCGTAGGACAGCAGAAAGATGCTTACTGCGATTAGTAATTCCATTAGAATTCTCTAAAACCCTATCTACGCGAGACGGCTCAGTATCATTGAAGAAAACAACACTATAGTTCTCTGTTTGAATATCAAAAAACGAATGATGCGTTGTAGAATACGCAGCAATTTCATTAGAGCTATCAATACTTAATGACGATTCTAAATCACTATTTAGCAATTGTGTATCACAAGCATGGGCAGAAGTACCCAAACTAGCAAGAAACAATAGTATACTAAAAAGTGTTTTAATCATTTTTAAATTCAAATTATAATACAAAGTAAATCTATAATTCAATATTCCTATGCAAAATGACTGTTAAATTATTGTCTTTTTTTAACATTTTAAATTGTATTAACAGAGCTCAATATAAAATTAGAATTACTAGACATATTAAAATACATTGATAATCTCATAGTATTCTTCAAATCAAAACGGAGCCTAAAAGGATTGCTGAGCATCCCTTATGCTCCATTCTGAAAAATAGTTTCAACAAAAAAACGCTCAAGCTAGCTTATAATATTAATTCCTTTTAAAACAGAACGGTGCATAAGGGATTGCTGCGCATCCCTTATGCTCCATTCTGAAAATAGTTTCAACAAAAAAACGCTCAAGCTAGCTTATAATATTAATTCCTTTTAAAACAAAACGGTGCTCAAGGGATTGCTGCGCATCCCTTATGCTCCATTCTGAAAATAGTTTCAACAAAAAAACGCTCAAGCTAGCTTATAATATTAATTCCTTTTAAAACAGAACGGCGCTCAAGGGATTGCTGCGCATCCCTTATGCTCCATTCTGAAAATAGTTTCAACAAAAAAACGCTCAAGCTAGCTTGGCGTTTTTTCTTTTGAAACTATTTATTTGTGACCGCGAAGGGATGCCGAAATAGTTTTTTACATAAAAGCTAAACCATCTATAAACAACACCACAAACTTACAAAAACATCTTAAAACAAGGACACACATAATACTCAAGCAAAAACCTAAGCAAAGTTAAACCAACCTAAACAAATTAAAAAGTGACACAAAAAATGACATAAAAAATCATAATGTGTCACTTTTTAATTATATTTGAATATAAGTTTAAATTATTATGGCAAAAGTTACATTTAAGGTAAGAAAAGGAACAAACAAATCAGCGTCTATACAATTATTTTTCAATTACGGAAGCAACAAACGCTTAAGATACTCTACTGGTCTTAAAGTTTCAGATATAAAGAATTGGGATGATTCCAAAATGAGAATTAAAAATGTTGTCGTTGAAGTACAAAAGAACGAAGTCAACAATAAATTAACCGACATACATGCATTAATAGAAAGGACATATACAGACTTAGCTATCACAAAAAGCATAGAAGTCACTAATCAAATGCTAAAAGAAGTATTAGACCAGTATTTAAATAAAAATCAAGTAGCAGAAGAAAAACCTCAACACTTAGAATTATTGCCATTCTACAAATGGTATATCGAACACTACCAAAAGAACCCATTAATAACGACTGGAGCACCAATGGCTAGTGGAACAGCAAAAACATATCGCAATGCCTATTCATTATTAAAAAAATTTAACGATACAGTACTAACGCTTACTTACGACAAAATAAATCTTGAATTTTATGATGAATTCTTAAACTATCTACACGACAACAACTATTCTTTAAACTATATCGGTACTCAGATTAAAATTCTAAAAACAATCATGAATGCTAGTTTTGAAAAGAATTATCACTTTAACTTAGATTTCAGAAAAACATATTTTAAAAAACCGTTTGAAGAAGTTTATAATATATACCTAAACACAGATGAACTTGAAAAAATATTTGAATTAGATTTTTCGAATTTTGAACCAAAACGAATTAACAAAGATTTTGTCATCACTAAAGACAAATTAGAAATCGCACGCGATCTGTTTTTAATATCAGCTAATACGGGGTTGCGCGTGTCAGATTTTAACAATCTTTCTTCTAAAAGCATAATAACAGAAAAAGGTTCTAGTTATATTTCAGTTATCACTAAGAAAAATTCAAAGAGACTAACTATACCAATTAATAGTACAGTTAATAATATATTAGACAAAAGAAACGGAAATCCACCAAATAGGATGACGGAGCAACATATAAACTATTGCCTAAAAGAAATTGGTGAGCTTGCACAAATTAGCGAACCTATTAATAAAGAAATAACTAAAGGAGGTATTAAAGTATCTAATACCGTTAACAAGTTTGAACTTATAACAAATCATACTGGACGAAGAAGCTTTTGCACAAACGCATACAAGAGCGGAATGCCGACAATTGACATCATGGCAATTTCTGGACATAGTACCGAAAAAGTATTTTACAATTATATTAAAGTTGATGATTTAGAGCGCGCCGAAAAGATTTCAAAACATAAGTTTTTTTCGTAATTAAAAAGCATGATCTAATCATGCTTTTTTTACTTTAAATACTATATTTAGCTGAATTTTTATTAAAAATAGCGATGAACAAAGAACATGAAGAATACCAAGTAGGTGAATTTTCTTCTGCAGAATTAGAGTTTTTAGACTATCAAGGAGATAATATAGAAACAAGCAAAGAACAGGACGATGATTTTTACGAATTATCCTCTTCGATACATACTGGGGTATTATTACACATAAAACTTACAGAAAAACTCAATAATATAAATCCAGAATCCGCCTCTAAAAATGAAGTTCTAAATCTAATTCTGCAGATTAATAGCACTTCCGAATCTGTAAACTCTTTAATTAAAGATGTCTATCATTATTCTGGTGTTACCAATACCTTTTGGCTTCATTGTCCTCTAACAACATACAGAAATTATTCACAAACATTAAAATCTACTTATTTAACTAAACATGAAGGCAGTACTGATTTAGATTTCCACAAGCACGAATACTTATTCTTTCTTAAAAACACAAAAAAAGAAAAATATAATAACACGAATCATATTCACAATTCACTAAAAACAAAAGACCTTTTCCTTATTACAGAATACTACAAGGTGATAGATTATGAAACGGAAGAACTACTACAAATAAACAACCAAAGAAAGTTAGATTTTATTTCTAACGAAATATTCGACTTAGGATACATAATCCAATTAGCTAAGACAAAAAAAGATGTATACATTAATTTGATTCCAGTGCCCGAAACTAATGATTTTGAGAAATTAGATGAAACTGTATTGAGTAAATCACAATTACCGAATTTTAGTTTAATTGAAAGATATGAAATGCTAGATCAACTTGGATTCATAAAAAAACTACATGAAATAACAGAAGTTAAAAAATCAAAAAACAAACTACTAGCAATAACAATGAATTGTAGTGTTGACAATGCTAGAAAGTTGCTTGATAACACTTATAAAGTAAAAAATCGAGAGCTAAACAAAGCAAGAAAAGTAAATTCAGAAGAAGAAGTTCAAGGTTTCTTTAGAAGAAATGACATAAATATATAATTACAAACAAAACCAAAAAACACACAACACACTTAAATACTGGTAGTTATAATCGTATTAAAACTTAAAGGGGTCTAATTGTTTCAAAAACAGTTAGACCCTTTTTAAGACCCGCCTCTCCTTTGTTTCAACGAAACGATAAAAAAAGGAAATTATGATTCAACTAATTCAAATTACAGAAGAAAAGCTAACGTCTAACATCTTATTAGCGCTAAAGCAAGAGCTACAACAGTTCAAAAAAGATTTTCAACCTCAACAACCTCCTACATGGGTTTCGCGCAAAGAAACCGCCAAAATGCTCGGAGTGAGCTTCACTACACTTACTAACTGGCACAAAAAAGGTGTCCTTACTGCTTATAGCATAGGAACACGAGTTTACTACAAACTCGATGAGGTTCACAATGCACTAACTCCAATTGCGTGCTGACCAAAACACATAAATAGGAGGGGCAAAACCTCAGCTAGCATATCACTGGCTCACTAAATTATTTTTAAAATTTTAACAACTAAAAATCAGTTAGTTAACTGCTTTTTAAAAAAAAAGAAGGGTATAACTATTCACTTTACCCAAGGTGCATAGTATTTATTAATACCAAGTCCGAGCTGTGTCTTGTTATAAACAAATTTAAATATGAAAAACAAAGTAGAAATTAAAAAAGAGTATAACGATTTAATAAAAGGTATTAACAAAAACAGATATGATAAATGGTACTGCCTTAAAGATATAGTTGCTATTAAAAATATCAGTTACAAATCATTAAAGAATATGGTTAAGAGGATTTTTGAAAAGTATCACCCACAAGGAACAATCAAAAAAGAAAAAGGTAGATACCACATTCATTATTCTATTCTAGATGCATTTAAACTGAAAACACCTCAAAAAAATAAGTCACCAACCATATATAGCCATAATTGGAAAAGCAATATAGTTTGGACTACTAAAGATTATTACGATCGTGATTATCACCAATACTTAATAAATCATTTGAAGGTATTAACACGAGATGTTAACTATCTCGAAACGATAGAATATGATAAACAAGATAGACTTCATGTGCACCTATTGGCGGATGAAGAACCAACGATTTTAAAGCCCGTTTTAGAAGGCTTACTCCAAACTTTTCTAGAAGATAATAGAAACTATAGAATATACTGCGAAAGCGTCGCAAATACTGGGTGTAGCGTTGATTACCTATTCAAAAATCAACAATAAATTAAATTTAAATAGATGAAAAAAAATGCATCACAACCAATTATTGAAATGGTTAAAAATTCAATAATCAAAATTAATTATAACACTAAAAAAGAAAAACTATGAAAGAAGTACAGAAAAATTTAATTGGAGCTTACATGCTCAGTACAAACAGAGAATATATACTTATTCATGATGTTCACATAGAGGGAATGTATCAACACCTTAAACAAATAGGGATGTTAAGCGCATTATTCACCTACCATGACCCAGAAAACTTAGAATTAGAATTCAATGAACACCAGAAGAATGTATTAAAGGAATATATCAGCATAATGTATGAAGAAAATGCTGTTTATACAGATGATATATTATTAAAGGAGTTTAACCATCTAATAGAAGTAAACTTATTGCATGAGTTGTTTGAAAATTAAATAAAAGGAATAATAAATAAAAATGGACAATCCTCTCTACAAAAACACCCAGAGAGGAACATCCAAATTAAGTAAAAATTAAAATAATAAATATTATGAATAACAAAAAAGAAGTTAAAAGCCTACAGATTGTAAAAGACCTAAAACATCATCCTTTTTTATGGGAACTACTAAAGATACACACAATCAATAATGAAGGTAAAGATCACAACTATCCCAAAGAACAATTAACGATACTTATCAACCACTTGATTCACGAAAGAATGCATGGAGATATCCTGGGGGTTTTACTTAGTGAGGTGAGAAAAAACGCACCCACAGTAGACGGATATAAAATTTATCACCTCGAGGATTTAGAGCTAAGCAATTGCCCTATGCTCGTTGGATTAATCAGTGATTACATACTAAAAATCCCAAACGACAGAACTTATTCTGTTAAAGGTTTCATGGCTGAACTTCAGTGGACATTCAATCATCAACTAGATGAAGAAATTGTTGAAATAGCATTAACCGAAGGAAACGAAAATACTACACTTCAACAAAATTCAAGTTATAATGATGAAGTGGAACTTTCCGAGACATCGAAAAAATTACTCAGCAATTATTTAACACGGAAAGATAGAGAAGAAATGGATAAACACTATTTAGATAAATATATCATAAGCGAATATAAGCGTCTACGGAAAGAAGGTCTTCTACATGAGGTTTTTGAGAGTAAAGAAATTTCAGATGCAGACTTTAACGATGAAGATTGGGACGAATACATAAAAATTGTCGAAGCTGGAAAAGACTCTAAGAAACCCAAAGGTATATAACAAACAGTTTTGGACACCTCCCTCCCCTCACGTACTTCCATACTTGGGAGGGAAACCAAAACCCGTGACCGCTCTTACATAAAGAAATAATTAAACAATAATTTACACACATGATCTGGCAAAGAAAATTTTTAGGTAAAATTTTAGCCATTTTACTGTACCTTTTGCACCTACTCACTCCCCTATTTACAAGCCATAACATTAAAATTAACTCCCTAAAAAGCTAAATAGCGTAATAAACTCGATGAGGTTCTCAAACCGAATTCAAAAAATCAAATAAAATTTAAAAATGGATAAAAACGAAATAAATAATAAAATTGTACTAAAACAAAAAGAAATAGACTTAGAACAAGACTTCAATAAAAAGAATAAATTAAGACGTGATTTACAAATACTTCAATTAAGATCAGAAATAATTGTAGCAAAACAAAAAATTGATAAAATAAATCGGACTACTTAATTACATTAAGTTATCTTAATAGGACTAGCTAACCTACACGCCCCACCTTTTCCCTTTGCTGTAATAGAATACCTATCCATTAGTCTGTCTTCATAAATTATATTAAACTCATAAACAACATCATTCAAAGATTTTTCCGAATTATTAATCATAAAAATCCACCTCCTATTTGTTTCATTAATTATTCCTTGATCAAACTTAGGTTCTAATTCAAAAGGCAAATGCTTATTTCCCTCATCACACACTAAATCCCCAGATATAATTTGAAAATCTAATAATTTACACCACTCTCTTTTATTATTTATATCAAAATCTATCCTATTTTCACCACCCCTAAGAGCCACAACATTCAACCACAAATGAGGTTGATATTTTAGTTCTAAATCTTTAGTTAAAATTTCAGCAACCCTCTCTAAATGAGATATTTTATTGCTTTTATTGTAATCTTTTATAAATAAATAAATTAGCGATAAAGCTGTGGCTACAGCCCCAAATGAAGCACAAATATAAAATGTTTTTTGCCAATCAAGATGATGTATTAACAGAACCAACAGCATAAGTTTATAATTAGAAGTCTACTTTAAATAATTTACTTGTAGGCGATAATGTTAAAATAGAATTTTGGTCAATATATTCAGGATTAATGATTTCCTCATCTCCAAATTTATCGGATAGAGTACCTTCTTCATTAATTGTTGTTATGTACTGAATTTTACGACCAGTTGAAACAATACCTTCAATAAACTTACATACTGAAACAAAATGAGCTTTATCAACCCCGTCAAAAATCCCATCATGAATCAAAAACCTAGGAAAATTATTTGTATTAATAATATTATACAATAATACTGACAGATCGTAAATTAATGTCCTACCTTGATTCTTTCCTTTCCCAAACATATCGGGAAGAGAAATATCAATTTCTAATATACTGTTTTTTCTTGACCCGCCGATAATAGATAACTGTGAAGTATCTTTTTTATTCAAGTAAATTTCATTATATACTGAGTCAAAATTTTCTGAAAATTTTAAAATAAAATCATTTTCATCATTAAGAAATTCGAGCGACTCACTACTCATCTTTGTTAACTCGGCGAGTATTTCATCTAGCTCCTTTTGTAAATCAAAAAGAATTTTAGTGTTAGCTTCTAAATCACCTAACTTATTCCTTTTCTCGTTTAAATTATAAAAAGCTTCTGTTAAATCTGTAATCGCCTCTTTTGCTGCTAAAAACGTAAATATTTTAGCTCTAGTTTTTTCACTTTCTTGAATTAGCTCATTTCTTAACTCAATATTACCTTTAATTTTATCAATTTCCAATTGCAAAAACTCCTTTCTAGATTCATTCAATTTTTTCCTAAAATCAATCGCCTCTTTTAGAGTTTTATTGACTTTTAAAGCAAATTCTTCAGAAATCTCTTTATACATAGAGTTTATCCTTCGCATATTAATTTTACTTGGCAAAGTAAAGCTGCTTTTATATGATTTCAATTTTTCAGTATCTATGAAATTTTGATATAAATTATTCTTTATTCTTTCCGTTAGAATATTAGCCTCCTTTTCCGCGTCATCATATTGCGCTCCCAATTCAAATTTATCTAATGCGTTTGAAAGCTTTTTGATTTCAAGTTTAAGTTTACTTGTTTCAATTTGAGCTTGCTTTAAATCGGTAATATCATATTTTTCAGCAACATACTTAGAGACTTCCTTAATCGTTGTAGATATACCACTCTGACGAACTCTGTGCTCATATATTCTATTAGTAATATTATTGTTTAAACCTAAAAGATAAAATTGATAAACATTAATCTGTGTCTCAGAAATCTCCGAAATATATTTTATTGGATCAAGGAATTTTGCTTTCTTAAATTTTTGAATTTTTACATAAAACAGCATCAAACTCCTAAACCATTTTTCTGGCAAAAAGACACCTTCGTAATTATTACGCTTAAAAATTAAATTGCCAAATTTTTTCTTTAATTCTTTAATTGAATAAGTTATTAAATCTTCTGATAATGCCCCAAATTCTATGATATTGGGTTCATCTACATTTCTTTTAACGATATAACTAGTACTATCTATTTCAAATTCAAGAACTATATTATACCCAGACATTAAAGACTTAGCCTTATATAACCTTTGATTATGTGTTTTAGAGAAAGATGAAAGAAGAGCAAAATCAATTAAATCCAAGAATGTTGATTTCCCAACACTATTTAAAGACTCCTTTGGGGTATCATCGTCTTTAATTCCATGAATAAAATTTAATCCATTTTTAAATTCGACAGCATCGAAAAGCCCGATAGGCTCTGAATATATTTTATTGAGATACATTAGTGAGTTTTGTGATTTTGTTAGATTGTATTGTCACTGATTCAATTAACCATAAATAAGTCAGTGTATCATAAAAAATATCTAAATCGATATTAGTATTTTTTTTTAAATTTTGATACAACTCTTCTGTTGTTAATTCGCCAGCTCTAAGTATAAATAAAATATCCGCACCTAAAACTAATGGATTATAAGATATATTTTGGTGTTTTGTTGGTATTATCATAAACCATCAAATAAACTAGTTTGTTTTGGCTCTATTTCAGTTTTTTCAAAAATAGTACAATCATCAAAGAAGAAGAGAACAATGGATTGAGCAATACTTTGATATATAGGGTTTTTAACATGTATTTTTGGTATAAATATATTAGTTAAATTATCTAAAATTTGCATTTGTGTATAGTTCTTGTCTGATCTCTTAAGTTTTTTGTAGTTATTTAAAACATAATAATGAAATACGTTTTGCTCTTCGCTATCTAATACTTGGAATGCTTTTTCAACAAAATAAATTTTAGAATAAAGTTTAGTAAAGTAAACCTTAACCTCTTCTCTTTCATCATTGTCTTTAAAGTTGATTTCAATTTTATCCTTTATATGTATTAGCTTATCTTTTGTTTTTGAAGATTCAGTGTTATAAGATTTATCACTTTTTACCACACTTAAAACAGTGTCAAAAATATTTTGGATAATTCCTAATTCATCTTTTTCACCTAAGCCTTCATATGTATTAAAAGTATTTTGCTCAATAACAGTATCACGTCCAGAGGTAATATTATCATCTCCACTAGTTTTAATAGACATATTTTATTTTTTTATTTTTGTATCACGTCCAGAGGTAATATTATCTTTTCCTTTTACAGATATATTATTATTTATTTTAATCACCTTATTTGCAACAAACAAAGAGACAAGGAATGATAGTATTGAGCAAGTTCCTACAATAATTTCAAATGATTCCATTATTCTATTTTAAGAGTACAACCAAATATATGAAAATAAAACAATTTTATCTCAACCAAAATTAAGTGACACTAAAAGTGACACGATTAAAATAACAAAAACTCCAACTAATTAATAAACAATTAGTTGGAGTTTTATTTTGTGACCGCGAAGGGATTCGAACCCCCAACCCTCAGAGCCGAAATCTGATATTCTATCCAATTGAACTACGCAGCCTTAAATTCTTGCCAAAGCAAGAATCTCATTTATATGTATTTAAGATAATTTTGCTTTTACAATACTCGATATTGTTTTCCCATCAGCTTTGCCAGCTAATTCTTGACTCACCATTCCCATAACCTTACCCATATCCTTCATGCCTTCAGCTCCTGTTGCCGCAATAGTTTTCATCACTACAACGGTAATCTCTTCGTCAGAGAGTTGTGCAGGAAGAAACCTACTAATTACTTCAGCCTGTGCTATCTCTGGCTCTGCTAAATCATTACGGTTTTGTTCCAAAAAAATAGCAGCACTATCCTTTCGTTGTTTTACCATTTTAGATAAAATCTTTATTTCTTCATCCTCAGAAATCTCTTCTTTAGATCCTGTTGCTGTTTGTGCTAATAATATTTCTGATTTTACAGCTCTCAATGCAGCCAAAGCTGTTTGGTCTTTGTCTTTCATTGCTACTTTCATAGCTGTCATTATATCTACTTGTAAACTCATAATCGTGTTCCTTTAAATAAGACTGCGAAGATACTAAAAAGTTCTTCTTAGCTTACAGAAGAATAACAGATACTGTTTAAATTTTATCTAAAAAAAAGTCCAAAAAGCTAAAGGCGCTTTTTGGACTAGATTTTAGTGATTTAGCACTCTAACTTAAACGTGCTATTAATCTACGTTATCGTGTAAAAATGAATTATTACTTCTTAATTGAATGTCGTCATTCTCGTCGGTTCCAACAGACATTCTTGAAGCTTTTGTTTCTGATGAATGCTGAGCATCTTCTAAATTAACACCTTGCCTTTTGTAAGCAGGTACTTTTTCGATTTCGTTTATTTTAGCATCATTAAACTTATAATTGAAATCCTTCATTTTTCTTCTGCGCTCATCGGCACGCGCAATAAGCATTTCAGAAATTGGACTGTTCATTGGGTCTATTTCGTCTTCAGACACCTGCTCAGTTTTTTCCATAGGAATTGTTTTCTTTTCAAAAACAATCTCTTCTTTTACTTCTGTTTTTTCTTTTTTAGTATTTATAGACGATTGAAACGTTTCAAAATCATCTAAAGCATATCGTTTTTCTCCTTGCTCATTAACTTCAGTTACTGCGATAATTTCAACAGGTTCATTAACATCAATAGATTTAACGTCCTCATCTAAACTAAAGAACATCTTTTCTTGTTCAACCTTTGGCTCTTCTACCTTTTCAGGTTCTTTATTTGCTATTGGTAAATCGAATGAAAATGTTATTTGCTCTTCTTTTACTTCTTCAATTGGTTCTGCTTTATTTACTATTGGTGTAATAACAAATTCTTCAGGTTCTATTGTAGCTTGTGGTTTTGTGTCTAAAACTTCATCATAAACTACATTCATATTTTTTAAGAAATCTGTAGTTGCGATTAAGTTTGTACCATTATTATCTTCTGCTTTAGGCACATCTTTAACCTCCTCTTCTTCAATTAATGTATGACGAACAATTGGAGCTTCTTTTTCTTTTTCTAAAACAATATCTGGAGTGATAATCGCAGGCTCTTTTTCTTGAGTACTAGTTTCAGTAGTTTCTCCTAAAGCATGAATCACTTTTTTAGTTTCTGTATTAGAAATTTCATTTTGTTGATCTAAATCAAATCCTGTAGCAATAATAGTTACTGAAATAGATTCTTGTAACTCTGCATCTTCACCAACACCCATAATAATATTGGCTCCATGACCAGCTTCATTTTGGATGTGATCATTGATTTCACCAATTTCGTCAATAGTAATTTCTTGAGATCCAGAAACGATTAGCAACAATACGTTTTTAGCTCCTGTAATTTTATTATCGTTAAGTAATGGCGAATCTAAAGCACTCATAATCGCTTCTTGTGCTCTTGTTTGACCAGAAGCTGTAGCAGATCCCATTATTGCTGTACCACTATTACTTAATACGGTTTTAGCATCACGTAAATCAATATTCTGAGTGTAGTGATGTGTTATAACTTCCGCAATACCACGAGAGGCTGTAGATAACACTTCATCTGCTTTAGAGAAACCTGCTTTAAACCCGAGGTTTCCATAAACTTCTCGAAGTTTGTTATTGTTAATCACAACTAACGAATCAACATGAGAACGTAATTTTTCAATACCGCGTTGGGCCTGTGCATTACGCATTTTACCTTCAAATTGAAATGGCATCGTTACAATTCCAACCGTTAGAATATCGAGTTCTTTAGCCATTTTAGCAATGACTGGCGCAGCACCTGTACCAGTACCACCACCCATTCCTGCAGTTATAAATACCATTTTTGTATTGGTATCTAACATTCTGCGAATGTCTTCTAAACTTTCTATTGCCGCTTCTTCTCCAACATCTGGATTTGCTCCTGCTCCTAAACCTTCTGTTAAGGCAACACCCAATTGTATTTTGTTTGGAACACCACTATTATGAAGCGCTTGCGAATCTGTATTACAGATTACAAAATCGACTCCTTTAATACCTTGTTGAAACATGTGATTGATGGCATTACTTCCACCTCCACCGACACCAATTACTTTGATGACGTTTGATTGATGCTTTGGCAAATCAAATGAAATATTTCCAAATTCGTTGCTACTACTCATTTTATTATGGATTTACTATTATTCTATTCTTTGTAAGTAAAAACAACTTGTGAGCTGCTCTTACAGTTTTATTTATTTTATTCTATCTAATTTGAATTCTCGCGAAATAAAAATGCCTTGCACTTATTCCGCATTATCCAAAAAATCCTTTACACGTTCTGTTAACTTATCTAAAAACGAACGACGTTCCTTTATTGGTGCTTCTTCTCTAACTTCCATTTCTGGCTCTGGGATTTGATCTTCCTCAACGGCTTCAATCACCTCTTCTTCGATGGCTTCAACTTTTTTACGTTCTTGACGTTTTAAACCATCCATAACTAAACCAACAGCTGTGGCAAATAATGGACTTGCTATATCTTCGTCGCTATCACCAGCTAAATGCTCGTTTGGATACCCTATTCTGGTATCCATCCCTGTGATATATTCAACCAATTGTTTTAAGTGTTTTAATTGGGCTCCACCTCCTGTTAAAACAATACCGCCAATCAGTTTTTTCTTCTGCTCTTCGTGACCGTAATTTTTTATTTCAACATAAACTTGTTCTACAATTTCCACAACTCTAGCGTGAATAATTTTAGACAAGTTTTTTAACGTAATTTCTTTTGGCTCTCTTCCTCTTAATCCTGGAATAGATACAATTTCATTATCCTTATTTTCTCCTGGCCATGCAGAACCAAACTTCACTTTTAACAGCTCCGCTTGTTTTTCTATAATTGAACAGCCTTCTTTTATATCTTCAGTAATTACATTTCCACCGAAAGGAATTACAGCGGTATGACGAATGATGCCATCTTTAAAAACAGCTAAATCCGTTGTTCCACCTCCTATATCAATCAACGCAACACCAGCTTCTTTCTCTTCTCTACTCAATACTGCATTTGCAGAAGCTAAGGGCTCTAAAGTGATCCCTTCAAGATTTAAACCTGCACTTTTAATACAACGACCAACATTTCTAATTGAGGATACCTGCCCCACTACAACATGAAAATTAGCTTCTAGTCGTCCTCCATACATACCGATTGGTTCTGTAATTTCAGCCTGACCATCAATCTTAAATTCTTGTGGTAATACATGAATTATTTCTTCACCAGGAAGCATTACTAATTTATGCACTTGGTTAATTAAACGATCTATATCGTCTTCATCTATTACTAAATCAGAATTTGGACGCGTGATATAGTCACTGTGTTGCAAACTGCGAATATGCTGCCCCGCAATACCTACGGTTACATCTACAATTTTTTCGCCAGCCGCAGCTTCAGCTTCTTGCACAGCTTGCTGAATAGATTGAATCGTTTGCGTGATATTATTAACCACACCACGATGCACACCCATACTTTTAGCTTTGCCTAAACCTAAAATCTCAACTTTATCGTATTCATTTTTGCGACCAATCATGGCCACAATTTTTGTGGTTCCTATATCAAGACCAACTGAAATATTTTGTTTGTCCATAGCTTACTTTTTGGTGCAAATAACTTGTTTATCAAATTTTAGATTCACCACACTGTAGCTATCTAAAATTTGGTCCTTTATGGCCTTTTGGTAAAACGCCTTAAAGTTGTTTATCTTTTTTTCGAGTTGTTTTAAAGTTCCTAAATGAACTATAAAATCACTTTTTCTAATTTTAAAATCAATGGTATTATCATCGTTTTGACGAATCTCAATGACATGCTTCTTCAAAAAATCATCCTCGTCTGCAAATTTCGCAAATTCAAAGACAGTTTCAAGCTTATTTTTCTTAATATTTCCGGTGACGAGTGGCACTCTTGCTGCATAATTATGTGACAAAGGCATAAAACCGCCTTCATCATCTATATAATATGATGCATTTGTGTTAACTCTTGCTATAGGTCTCTTTTGTTCGATTTCAGCTGAAAGCCTACCGTTTACTGACATAAACACCTCGGCTTGCTTAATCATTGGATTAGAATTCAGGGCAATTTCTAATTCGTTCAAATCTATAATATCTTTGGGTTGCTCCGAAACAGGTTCTTGATTTAGTATTAACAATTTACTAACATTCGCTTCGGTAATAAATAATTTATTCTCCCCTAAAAATTTTATCTCAGGCTCACTCACTTTTCGAACCTTATTTCTTTGATTTGAAAACGCAAACAGAAAGCCGACCAAAACAACCAACCCTATGACTTTAATATAGTTAAAATTAATTTTCGACATAAAACGCTTCTTTTATATGTTTTACCTCTTCTCCGATATCTCCTGCCCCAATAGTCAATACAATTTGAGCATCAGATTTTTTTATTTCATTAATTAAATTCGATTTTTGAACTAATTTTTTATTTGAATTTTCAATCTTATTTAAAAGCCACTCCGAAGTCACTCCTTCGATAGGAACCTCTCTTGCTGGATAGATATCCAACAGCAATAATTCATCAAATTTTGAAAGGCTTTCCGCAAAACCATCTATAAAATCTCTTGTTCTACTAAATAGATGCGGTTGAAATATGGCCAATACTTTTTTATCAGGATACATTTCTCTAACCGCCTGATGTACTGCATTAATTTCTTCAGGATGATGTGCGTAATCATCAATAAAAACAAAATATTCCGTTTTAATTTGATATGTAAATCGTCGTTTCACCCCTTTATAAGTCTCCAAAGCTTGAGATAAATCTTTATAAGCACAGCCATACTCAGCAGCCATTGCTATTGCAATAATAGCATTAGAAAGATTATGCCTACCTGGTAAACTAAATTTGAAATCCTTATGCGTTCCGGTTGGTGTTTTTACATCGAACACATAATGACCATTTTCTATAGAAATATTTTGTGCACTATAGTCCGAATCATCCTCTATACCATAAGTGATACCTTTTAGCGGCAAACCATTTTTTACAAATAACTTTCCGTTAGGCTTAATACACTCTGAAAAATCCTTAAAGGTTTTTACTAACTCTTCTGCGTTGCCGTAAATATCTAAATGATCAGCATCCATGGACGTAATGCAAGCTAAATCTGGTGATAAGGTTAAAAACGACCGATCAAACTCATCAGCTTCTACAACGGTAACTTCAGTTCCGTTGATAATTAAATTGGAATTATAATTCTCGCTAATACCTCCTAAAAATGCCGTAACAGGTGCATTACACGCATTTAACAAATGACCTAAAATACTTGTCGTTGTTGTTTTTCCGTGCGTACCAGCAACTGCAAGACACATGGTTTGCCGTGTTATTTCACCTAAAACCGCTGAGCGCTTTAAAAGATAAAAACCATTATCTTTAAAATAGTTAAATTCAGAATGCCCCTTTGGAATTGCAGGCGTATAAACCACCAAGGTTGATTTTGAATCCAAATACGTCGCATCAATTTCAGAAACACTATCATTAAAATGAATCTTAACACCCAAATCTTGAAGCGATCTTGTAATATCTGTTGCTGTTTTATCGTAACCAGCAACTTGCTTACCATTGGCTACAAAATAACGCGCAAGAGCACTCATACCGATTCCTCCGATACCAATAAAATAGACGTTATTTACAGTTTCTAAATTCATTTATTTCTCAATAGTTTTTCAACTTCATCAACAATAGCATTCGTAGCATTCACTAAAGCTAAGGCTTCAATATTTTTACTTAATTCTTTTTGTTTTTCCTCATTAGACATTAATTCTGAAAATTCGGTTTGAAAATCAGTATCTAAGTCATTTTCTCTTATCAAAATAGCTGCCTTTTTATCTGCAACCGATTTCGCATTTTTAGTTTGATGATCTTCAGCTACGTTTGGTGACGGGATAAAAACCACAGGTTTAGCAACGATACATAACTCCGAAACCGAAATGGCTCCCGCTCTAGATATGATGACATCTGCTGCAGCATATGCTAAATCCATTTGGTTTAAAAACGCATGAACTTGCACATTCTTCAAATCATTATATTGCTTGTATTGATCGTAATACAGCTTTCCGCATTGCCAAATCACTTGTATGTCTTGCGCTTCAAAAAACGAAATATTCGCTTCTATGAGTTGATTAATTCGCCTCGCACCTAAACTCCCACCTAAAACTAAAAGTGTTTGTTTATTATGTATTAAACCAAAGGCAGCTTTACCCTCACTATGTTTATGTTTTACTTGCAGCAAATCCTTTCGAATTGGATTTCCTGTTAATCTAATTTTAGCTTTAGGAAAGAATTTATCTAAACCTTCATAAGCCACACAAATTGTATTGACTTTTTTCGCCAATAACTTATTCGTAATTCCCGGGAATGAATTCTGTTCTTGTATTAAACTCGGAATTCCTTTTGAAGACGCTACTTGCAATAATGGTCCACTTGCAAAACCACCAGTACCAATAACAGCATCGGGTTTAAATGTGTTTACAATTTTCCTTGAACGCCACAAACTACTGATCAACTTAAAAGGGAATGCCAAATTCTTTAAAGTTAATTGCCGTTGAATCCCAGAAATCCACAAACCTTCAATTTTATAACCTGCTTGTGGCACTTTATCCATTTCCATTCGATCTGAAGCCCCTACAAACAAGAATTCTGCATCAGGATGGCGCGACTTTAATTCGTCTGCAATCGCAACCGCAGGATATATATGTCCTCCCGTTCCTCCTCCTGATAGGATAAATCGATATGTCTTATTATTTTTCAAACTTTAAAATTCCAACGTTTTAACTTTAGTAAAAACAGCCCTAAAATCCCCTCAAGGGGACAATAATTCAATTCAAATTACTCTAAATTCAAATCTTTTTTTCTTGGCTCTTGACTCTCTTTTATTTTTTCATTTAAATAGCTTCACTTAAAACCGACAATGGATTATCCTCCAAGTCTTCTTGTTCTTTTAACTCTTCTCGTTTTGCACTTACACTTAATATGATTCCTATTGATAAACACGTCATCCAAATAGAGGTTCCACCACTACTAATTAATGGTAGTGTTTGACCTGTTACCGGAAATAACTCAACCGCAACCGCCATATTAATCAAAGCTTGAAACACAATTGGCAAGCCCACTCCTAGAACCAATAATTTACCAAAAATGGTATCTGATTTATGACTCACAATTACAATTCTAAATAACAACCACATATATAAAACCAACAAAAATATACCTCCATACAAACCGTATTCTTCAATAATGATGGCAAAAATAAAATCTGATGACGATTGCGGCAAAAAGTTCTTTTGAATACTTTTCCCAGGTCCCAATGGCGTAATTCCTGTAGCGATTGCAATCTTAGCTTTCTCTATTTGATAATCGGCCTCCGTATCCTCTCCATTCGAGAAATTTTCAATTCTACTCATCCAAGTATCAACTCGGTTTGGCATGGCATCCGGAAATGCTTTAGCCACCAGAATAAAAATCGTTAAACCAACAAACCCAGACAATATCATTAGCGCCAAATACTTTAAAGGATAACCCCCTATAAAAGCCAACATCATAATCATGGTAAAAACAATAGCTGTCGTAGAAAAATTAGCTGGCAGTATTAAGATTAAAATCAAGAATACTGGTGACCACAAAGGCAGAATCGTTTCTTTAAATTGAACCTCTTTATCTTTAATTTTTGACAAGTAGCGAGCCACATAAACCATTAATACTACCGCTGCCAGCGTTGATGTCTGAAAAGACATCCCCACTATAGGAATTTGTATCCAACGACTTGCATTTGCTCCATCTATAGTAGTACCTTGTAACATGGTAACCACCAACAGCACAAGTACAATTGGAATCATAACCATAGACAAACCGCGGAAATATTTATAAGGCACTTTATGTATACCAAACATAATAGCAAAGCCTAAAAACAAATGCATAAAGTGCTTTATAAAGAAAGAAAATGTACTGCTATTCCCTCCATGATATGCCAAGTTACTTGCGGCGCTATACACAGGTAAAAACGAAAATATAGCCAACAGCGTGACTATAGCCCAAATGGCTCTATCCCCTTTTATCTGTTTGAATAAATTTTGCATTTCCCGTTTTCTTATTTCTGCATATGCAGAAATCTAATTATGTATTCTTTATATTTTGAATCCCTGCTTACACAAGAACTACAGCGTTCTATAAATTACGAACCGCATTTTTAAATTGTCTTCCTCTGTCCTCATAGTTTTCAAATAAATCGAAACTAGCACAAGCAGGAGATAACAATACATTATCACCAGCATTAGCCAATTTGTATGCTATTTTTACTGCTTCACTCATGTATTGTGTCTCTATAATAACATCTACCATGTTTTCAAAAGACTCCATAAGTTTTGCATTATCCACACCTAAGCAGATGATAGCTTTTACTTTTTCGTTTACAAATTTGAATAACTCTCTATATTCATTGCCTTTATCTACGCCTCCTACAATCCAAACTGTTGGAGCATCCATACTTTCTAAAGCGAAATAGGTTGCATTAACATTGGTTGCTTTTGAGTCGTTGATATATTGCACTTTATTAATCTTTAAGACGTGCTCTAAACGGTGCTCAACACCTTGAAAATTTTCAAGACTTTCGCGAATCGTTTGTTTTCTAATTTTAAGTAAATGCGCCACAGTAGAAGCTGCCATTGCATTCTTCACGTTGTGTTTCCCTTCTAATGCTAAATTATCTGTTGGCATAATGATTTTATTATTATCTATTGTTATTATTATATTGTTGTTGTCTAAATACGCTCCTTCATCAATTTTCTTCGTCAATGAAAAAGGCAATTTTTTGGATTGAATTTGATGCGTTTTCATATAGTCTAAAATGACCTCATCGTCCGCATCATATATAAAATAGTCCTCTTCTGTTTGGTTCTCTACCACTCTAAATTTTGAAGCGATATAGTTTTCAAATTTATAATCGTACCGATCTAAATGATCTGGTGTAATATTGGTTAATACTGCAATTTTTGGTTTAAAATCAATAATATCATCTAATTGAAAACTACTAATCTCCAAGACATAGTTATCATGATTTTTCTCTAAAATTTGCTTCGCGAAACTATCTCCTATATTACCCGCTAACCCAACATCTAGTTCTTGTTTTAACACGTGATGCGTCAACGTTGCCGTAGTCGTTTTACCATTACTACCGGTAATAGCTACCAAAGTTGCTTCGGTAAATTTTGAAGCAAATTCAATTTCCGAAACCACTTTAATTCCTGCATCACGGATTTGTTTCACCAAAGCCACTTTATCTGGAATACCAGGACTTTTCATGACGATGTCTGCATTCAGAATTTTTGATTCTGTATGCTGTTCATCTTCAAATTCAATCTCATTATTTAAAAGAACGTCTTTATATTTTTCTTTAATCTTTCCTTTGTCTGATACAAATACCTCGTATCCTTTTGATTTTGCTAAAAGCGCTGTACCTACTCCACTTTCTCCTCCACCTAATATGACCAGTCTTTCTTTTTTCATTTTAGTATCAAATACCCACAAGGTTTTTAAAACCTTGCAGGATTATAATCCTTATCTAATTTTCAAGGTTACTATTGTTATAATAGCAAGCAGAATTCCAATAATCCAAAAACGCGTAACAATCTTACTTTCATGATAGCCCGATTTCTGATAATGATGATGTAAAGGCGACATTTTGAAAATACGTCGTCCTTCGCCAAACTTCTTTCTTGTGTATTTGAAATAGCTAACTTGTAATACTACTGACAGATTCTCTGCTAGGAATATTCCACATAATATTGGAATCAACCATTCTTTTCTTACCGCTATAGCAATTACAGCTATGATTCCTCCAATCGTTAAACTCCCGGTATCCCCCATAAATACTTGAGCCGGATACGTATTATACCATAAAAACCCAATTAAAGCCCCTACAAAAGCTGCGATGTATATTGTGATTTCTTCCGCTCTTGGGATATACATAATATCTAAGTATCCTGAAAAAACGATATTACTAGAAACCCATGCAAATATCCCTAGGGTTAATACAATTATAGCCGAAGTTCCTGCTGCGAGACCATCAATGCCATCTGTAAGATTTGCACCATTTGAAACTGCTGTAATAATGAAAATACTAACCAAAATGAACACTACCCATGTGTACTTTTCTAAACCTGGATGGATCCAAGTGATTAAATCTGAATAATCAAACTCATTATCTTTTAAAAAGGGAATCGTTGTTTTTGTTGACTTTTCTTCCGCTTTAAATAATTTTGCTGCTTGAGCATCTGGATTTTCAGCACGAATTTCATTCTGTTGCTGAATAGGTAATTTTTCTTTTAACGTTACATCTTGATGAAAGAATAATGTTGCTCCCACAATAATTCCCAAGCCAACTTGACCCAACACTTTAAACTTTCCTTTTAATCCTTCTTTATCATTTTTAAATTTCTTGATATAATCATCAATAAAACCAATGGTTCCCATCCAAAGCGTGGTAACAATGAGAAGTATGATATAAATGTTTTCGAGTTTCGCTAATAACAGCACAGGAATAAGCGTCGCTAGAATAATAATGATTCCGCCCATTGTTGGTGTTCCTGCTTTTTCTACCTGACCTTCTAGCCCTAAATCACGAATCGTTTCACCAACTTGTTGTTTTTGCAAAAACCGAATGATGCGTTTACCAAAAATTGTAGAAATCAACAATGACAATATAATTGCCACAGCCGCCCTAAAGGTTATAAACCCAAAAAGTGATGCTCCAGGAAATTGGAACTGTTGCTCTAGATATTCGAATAAGTAATACAGCATTCTTAGTTATTATTTATTTCTGTAATCGTTTTAAATAGTCTTGAACGATTTTATAATCATCAAAATCAAAGCGCTCGCCTTTAATTTCTTGGTATGTTTCGTGCCCTTTACCTGCAATTAGAATAATATCATTTGGTCCAGCCATTTGACACGCTGTTTTAATCGCCTGCTTCCTATCTGTTATAGACAAGGTCTTTTTAAAATTCTGAGATTCTACTCCTTTTTCCATCTCTTCAATTATGGTTTCAGGCACTTCGTTTCTCGGATTATCACTTGTTAAAATCACTTTCGTACTTAAAGCCGAAGCGATATGCGCCATTTTTGGTCGTTTTGTTTTATCTCTATTTCCTCCACAACCTACAACCGTAATCAACTCTTCGTTTTTAGTTCTGATATCGTTTATAGTCTGCAAAACATTCTTTAAGGCATCTGGCGTATGTGCATAATCTACAATGGCCGTAATCTTCCCTTCGGACATAAAATATTGAAAACGTCCCGCTACATTTTCGAGCTCACTTATGAGTTTCAAAATTTCAACTTTATCTAAACCTAATAGTTCAGCTGTACCATATATCGCTAGAATATTGTAGGCATTAAAACTTCCTATTAATCGTGTCCATAATTCACTTTCATTCAACTTTAACAGCAATCCACTAAATTCATTTTCTAAAATTTGCGCTCTATAATCCGCATAATTTTTTAAGGCGTATGTATACTTTTTGGCTGCTGAGTTTTGAAACATCACCAAACCATTTTTATCATCAATATTGGTTAATGCAAAAGCATCTTTTGGTAATTGATCGAAAAACCGTTTTTTCACATCTCTATATTCTGCAAACGTGTCGTGATAATCTAAATGATCGTGCGATAGATTTGTAAAAATGCCGCCTTCAAATTTTAAACCTTCTGTTCTACTTTGATGAATACCATGAGAACTCACTTCCATGAAGCAAAATTCTACACCTTCATCATTCATTAGCTGTAAATATCTATTTATAGTTAAAGAATCTGGCGTGGTATGCGTGGCCTTATAAGTCGCGTTATCTACCATGATTTTTACGGTAGATAGCAGCCCTACTTTATAACCTGCCTTTTTAAACAACTGATACAATAAACTTGACACTGTTGTTTTTCCATTCGTTCCTGTTACACCAACTAATTTTAAATTCTCAGATGGGTGACCATAGAAATTAGCCGCCATATAAGCCATGGCCTGATTAGAATTAGCGACTTCAATATAAGTAATGCCATCTTCTAAATTCTCAGGAAGCACCTCACAAATTATTGCCGTAGCGCCATCTTTTATTGCTTTTTCAATAAAATTATGACCATCTGTGATAGTACCCGATATGGCTACAAAAATATCATTGACTTCTATTTGACGTGAATCAAATTCAATTTTACCCACAGTAATACTTGTGCTGCCAACGACTGCATTTATTGTAACCTTATATAATATGTCTTTTAATACCATCATGACGCTTCTAAAACAATGGTTTGATTGGTTTGTAATTTTTGATGTTTTTCTACAGACTGTTTTTTAATCACTCCATTTCCATTTAACTTCACCCTAACATCAATCTGCAAATTCTCTAACAATGCAAGAGCATCCATAGCTGGCATACCAACAACACTTGGCATTAACTCCTTATACTTACGCGCGTTTTCATAGTAACTTTCAAAATCTTCGTTAACCAAATTATCACTAAAATTCAACGATTTTACTTCATCTATAATTGGCGTGTCGGTATATATTTTTTGAGCAACTCTTTTAAATACTGGCCCAGCCACATCAGATCCATAAATACCTACTTTTGTGCTTGGCTTATGAATAACTACAATACACGAGTATTTTGGATTGTCCGCAGGAAAATAACCAGCAAACGAAGAAATATATTTCCTATTCTTATTCCATTCTTCCGTATTTGCATAATCCGTTCTTGCCGTACCTGTTTTACCAGCCATAGAAAACGTCTCCGAATACATACGAGCACCCGTACCACGAATAACAACATTCTTTAGAATATCGCGCATTTCATTCAAGGTCTGGTTAGAACATATTTTCTCAACAAGCACTTCTTTTTTAAACACTTCAATGTTTTTATCAAAAGACTTTACCGATTTCAAAAAACGTGGTTTTATCAATTCCCCATCATTAGCAATAGCATTATAAAACGCTAAGGTTTGCAATGGCGTCATTCTAAGATTGTAACCATAAGCCATAGAAGGCAACGCGTTTCTACTCCAGTTTGAAGCTCCAGGCTTAGGAATATCTGGTTTCCCTTCTCCAATGATAGCAACACCTAAAGGTTTATCTAGTCCCCAAGAACTCAATCGATTTAAAAACTTCTCTGGTTGTTTTGAGTAATGCTCATCTATAATCGTTGCCATACCGATATTAGAAGACACTTCCAATGCGCGTGCAGCAGAAATCTCTCCATAACCATTACCCGAATCTGTAATAACACGACCATAAAAAGACTTTCTTCCTTTTTTAGTATCAACAACTGTTGACGTATCCACAACCTTATCTTCTAATGCCGCCATCAAAGCCATCACTTTAAATGTAGAACCTGGTTCATGACTTTCTCCAACCGCATAGTTTAAGCGTTCGTAGTAGTTTCCGTTTTTGTTTCTCCCAAGATTTGAAATCGCTTTAATCTCTCCTGTTTTCACATCCATTACCACCACACAACCGTGATCTGCTTGGTAAATCTCTAATTGCTTCAACAAAGAATGATGTGCAATATCTTGAATATTGACATCAATAGTCGTGTAAACATCGTAACCATCTTGAGGCTCTATCTGGTCGAAATCAGCGATAGGTTTCCATTGCCCATTCCCTATTTTTTGCTTTAGACGCTTACCATTTTTACCCTGCAAATATTTTACACCAAAAGCACCATCGATTCCTGGTCTTGTAAAATTACCATCCTCATCTTGTCGCTCGTATCCAATAGTACGTTCCGCAATACCTCCCATCGGATGCTCACGTCTTGTCGTTTGCTCAACAATCAAACCTCCTTTAATTGCCCCGAGGTTTAACAAAGGAAAATTGCGCATTCGGATATAATCGGAATAGCTAATATTTCGAGCTAACAAAAAATATCTATTTTTATTTTTTCGCGCTTTACGAATGATATTCTTGTAATAAGACACCGGCTTACCTTTGTAAGCATGAAGCGAATCTGCCAAAGCTCCGATGTACTTTTCAAATGTGACTTCTTTAGCCTGAATGGCATCAATTCTAATATCATATTTTGGAATCGAAGTCGCTAACAAACTCCCATCCGCAGAATACACATTACCACGATTTGCAGGAATATCAAAATCCTCTAAAGTTCGTTTCTCAGCAAGCGCTCTATATTCATCACCTTGAATAAACTGAATACTCACCAACTTGAACACCACAGCCAAGGCGAATACAAACATGCAGCCTGCTACGAAGTACAATCTGTTTAATATGTTTTTTTCTGTTATTGCCAAAGTTTAATGTTGTTACTATTGTGATTTTACTCGATAATCGAGATTTAATTTATTTTAAGACTGCTTAAAAAGCTATTTCAAATTCCAAACCTTTTTACTTTACCGGTTTAGATGATTTCACTATTATTTTCGTTGGTGGATTTAAGGAAATTCCAATATCCTTTTCTTTCATTTCTGCCTCTACAAAAGATTCCTTTTTAAGCTGCATCAACCTCCCTCTTTTATCTACAAATGCCGAGCGCAATTCTTTAACTTCATTGGTTAAATTTGCTATCTCATATACTTTTTGATCTGCACTATGCGAACTTGCAATCATTATGATAGCTAGAAACGAAATAAAAATGATGATACGCCAATTTTTGAACGAATCATCACTGATTAGAAACTTACCCCTTAATATGCTGTATATGTTTTTTTTCATATTTTTTTGGCAATCCTCAGTTTCGCACTTCGCGCTCTATTGTTTTGTTTTATTTCTTCTTTAGAAGGCACAATTAAACCTCCAACTTTTTTTAATGGCACTTCAAAGTTCCCAAACATATCTCTCTCTGGTTCCCCTTCAAATAATCCATTCCGTATAAAACGCTTAACTAGTCGATCTTCTAAAGAATGGTATGAGATAAAACTTAAGCGACCATCTTTTTTTAAGATTTCAGGTGTTTGAAGCAACAACTCTTTTAAAACTTCAATTTCTTGGTTAACCTCAATTCGAATGGCTTGATAAATTTGTGCTAAAACCTTATTCTCTTTTTGATGATTTAAAAATTGTTTTAAAACCGCTTTTAACTGCTCGCTTGTTTTAATTTCAGCATTCTTTCGTTCATCAACAATTACTCTAGCCATTGCTGGTGCATTTCGCAATTCACCATATTGAAACAAAACAGCTCTTAATTGCTCTTCGTCATAATTATTAATAACTTCGAAAGCAGACAGCTTACTGTCTTGGTTCATTCGCATATCTAAATCCGCCTCAAAACGTGTTGAAAATCCACGCTCAGCAACATCAAATTGATGTGACGACACTCCAAAGTCCGCCAAAACACCATCAACTTCTTTAGCTCCATAGAATCTTAAAAATCGCTTTACAAATCTGAAGTTCTCATTAATCAATACAAAACGATCATCATCAATTGTATTTGCTAATGCATCTTTATCTTGATCAAAAGCGTACAACTTTCCATTTGGACCTAATCGTGACAAAATCTCTTTACTATGACCTCCACCACCAAAAGTGACATCCACATATACTCCATCTGGCTTAATTGCCAAACCATCAACCGTTTCTTTTAGTAATACTGCGTTATGATAATCCATTGTCGTCATCCTCTTGTCCCATTACTTCCTCGGCCAAATCTGCAAAATCTTCAGCCGCATCATCAATAGCTTGTTCGTATTTATCTTTATCCCAGATTTCAAGAATATTTACTGCAGACGCCAAAACAACTTCTTTAGTAATACCTGAAAAACCTATTAAATCTTTTGGAATCAATAAGCGACCAGCGCTATCTACTTCCACCATTTTAACACCAGCCGTAAAACGTCTGATAAAATCATTATTCTTCTTCTTAAAGCGATTGAGCTTATTAATTTTCTCCATCATTTTATTCCATTCGGACATAGGATAGAGCTCCAAACACGGTTGAAAAACTGCGCGCTTTAAAACAAAACCATCTTGCAAAGCTGCCGACAACTGCTTTTTAAGCACAGCAGGTATCATTAGCCTTCCTTTGGCATCAGCTTTACATTCGTATGTTCCTATAAATGAATTCAAAAGGTTTCGTTTACCACTTTAACGGTTAAGATTCAAAGATATTGAAAAAATCACCACTTTTTACCACATTCTACCACATTTGTTGATAAGTTTTAGTTTGAAATTACCTCAATATATTATGACGTCAATGAATTCAACTTTTAAACAAATATTTTAAAGTGGGAATTATTAACATTGACCAACACAACTCCCTTCTAATAAAAAAAGTTGATATTTTTTCCATATTATTTATATTCTAAAGGATTTGGTTATATTTGTTTCTAACACACAAGCACGAACTCGCACATGGCACACCTTTTAAAGAAAGAAAAGGATTTTAGATATATTGAAGTAGGCGAAGGCACACCAATTATTGTGTTGCATGGTTTAATGGGAGGCCTCAGTAATTTTGACGGAGTCACTAAATACTTTAGCTCTAGGGGCTATAAAGTTATCATTCCAGAACTTCCTATTTACAGTATGTCGTTGTTAAAAACCAACGTTAAAAGCTTTGCTAATTATCTCAAGGATTTTATTGAGTATAAAGGTTTAGATAACGTTATTTTACTTGGCAATTCTCTTGGTGGCCATATTGGTTTGTACCACACAAAATTATACCCTAAAAAAGTAAAAGCATTAATTATCACTGGAAGTTCAGGACTTTATGAAAGCGCAATGGGAGGTGGCTACACCAAACGGAGTGACTATGAAGTAATGAAAAAGAAAGCGCAAGAGGTGTTTTACGATCCGGCGGTAGCGACCAAAGAAATTGTAGACGAAGTCTATGAAACCGTAAACGACCGTAATAAGCTTATAAAAACCTTAGCGATCGCCAAAAGTGCCATAAGGCACAATATGGCTAAGGATTTACCAAAAATGACGACACCTATTTGTATCATTTGGGGGAAAAACGATAATGTCACTCCACCTGAAGTTGCGGAAGAATTCCATGAACTTTTACCTGATTCTGAATTGCATTGGATTGATAAATGTGGACACGCAGCAATGATGGAGCATCCAGAAGAATTTAATACAATTCTTATGGGCTGGCTAGAAAAGCGTGAATTTTAGGTAAAAAAAAGCTTAAAGACTGGAAAGTCGGAAGCACGAAGTAAAAATATCACTCAAAGGTGCAGAAACGCAAAGTTTATACTTAAAAAAATGTGACTGGCATTTGTCCTTTTGGAAAGCCCCATTTTTTACTTCACAAAAGACTAAGTTTAATTAAATAAGATTCTCGTTTTTACGGGAACTGAAGATGAAAATAAAATCAGCTGAATTTGTAGTTAGTAATTCTGAAGTGGCAAAATGCCCCAAGAATGCCCTACCCGAATATGCCTTTATTGGGCGAAGTAATGTTGGAAAATCGTCATTAATCAACATGCTAACTGATAGAAAAAGTTTAGCAAAAACTTCTGGCCGACCAGGAAAAACGCAGTTAATCAACCATTTTCTTATTAATGAGAATTGGTACCTAGTAGATTTACCAGGTTATGGTTATGCACGCGTGTCAAAGTCCTCAAAGAAGAAATTTCAAAAGTTTATTACCGATTATTTTGAAAAACGTCAACAATTGGTTTCTGCTTTTGTACTCGTAGATATTAGACACAAACCGCAACCCATAGATTTAGAATTTATGAAATACATGGGAGAAAGCGAAATTCCTTTTGGTATCATATTTACCAAAGCTGACAAGTTAAAACCAAAAGCTATTGAACGTCATGTAGATGAATACTGCCAAGAGCTACTTAAATTCTGGGAAGAATTACCACCTTACTTTGTAACGTCTGCTTCTAACTACATAGGTAAGGATGATGTACTAAACTTTATTGAAGACACCAACGAAGAAATTGAACAACTGAGGTCAAATAATTAAGATTTCACATCCAAAGCATCACGCAAAGCATTACCCACTAACATAAAAGCCATAACCAATAGCATAATACACACTCCAGGAATGAGTGCTAAATACGGTTTACCTAAAATGATATAATTGTAATGGTCTTTTATCATAGCTCCCCAACTTGCCATTGGCGGTTGCGCTCCAATACCCAAGAAACTAAGGCCACTTTCTATTAAGATAGCTGCTGCAAAATTTGCTGCAGAAATAACGATTAATGGTCCAAAAATATTGGGTAAGATGTGTTTGGTGATAATTCTATAGTCATTATAGCCCAAAGCTCTAGCAGCTGTGACGTACTGCATTTCTTTAGCACTGATGATTTGCCCTCTTACCACTCTTGCTACTTCTACCCACATAGTTAAACCTACGGCTATAAACACCTGCCAAAAGCCTTTTCCTAAAGCCAACGTAATAGCAATCACTAATAATAAGGTTGGGATAGACCAGGTTACATTGATAACCCACATAATAAAAGTATCAATCTTTCCTCCATAGTAACCTGCTAAACTCCCCATTATGAGTCCTACAATTAATGAAATAAAGACTGCTACAAAGCCAATAAAGAACGAAATACGAGAACCTATTAAGATACGACTCAAATAATCGCGTCCATATTTATCAGTACCAAAAACAAAACTTTTAGTAGTTATATAAGATTCGTAATTCGAACTTGGAAAACGTGACACCGCAATTTTCTTTTCTTCACCTTGTAGTCCATCTGAAGCATATTCTACATAAGCTAAAACACCATTTTTCACATTATGAGATTGAATAGGAATCTCGGTATCTGTGTTATTATAACCAAAGAATAATTTTGAAAAAAAGTTTTGTTCTGATTCAATACCAGATGGAATCGTTAACATCTCCACTTCAAAACCAGGCGATTTTGAATGAATAGCTAAATGCATTTGATTGGCGTTTTTTGAAGCATCTGGCGCGAATAAATAAGCAAACACAGAAACCAAACCAATACAAATAATAATACTCAAACTAAAAACGCCCCAAAAGTTTTTTTTAAACTTTTGAAGCGCTAAGCTTGTTAATGACTTATTTTGATTAGACATTCATCTTAATTAATTAGTAGGCATCTTGTTTCAGTCATTTAGATTTCACTAAGTAGCACAAAACAAGGCTCTTTTATTACTTTAATTCTTTACAGAATTAGCAACTTTATTTTTTATCTCGTAAGTCATTTTCAAATCATGAAGCACATTAATTGCTTCCTCAACATAGACATCCTTTGCTAAAGCTTTATGCCAACGATCACGTTTTTCTAATAATACAGAATCTTCGTTCATTAGCTTTACTTCGTAAGGCAATGAGCTGAATGTTAAATTCGTTTGATATTCTGAAAGTTTTGTAAAACGCTTCGCTTCCTCTTCATTAATCTCCATTTCCTTTTTATAGGTATCATAGTTTAACGAGTACGACTCACGGTCTCTTATTTTCTTCACCCATTGTGCATTGGCATCAATAAGCTTCAACTGCTCATTACCAGCCATTCTTGCTTTACTTTTACTAATTGTAGTATCGTAATCAAAGTAATTACTCCAAACTTCATAATCAGCAGCATCAATTTTATCCCACGCTAATGGATTGTCTTGATCTTTTTCTCCAATATTAATATAACTGTAACGGTCTGGCACAACAACATCACTCTTTACACCTTCTAACTGTGTTGAACCTCCATTAATTCTATAAAATTTCTGAGTGGTAAACTTTAAAGCCCCCATATCTCCTTTGGTGTTGTTTTTTACCATTCGGTTTAGATCCATCACAGTTTGCACTGTTCCTTTACCGTAGGTTTGCTTGCTACCAATAACAATTCCTCTTTTATAGTCTTGCATTGCTGCTGCTAAAATCTCAGAAGCAGAGGCCGATAATTCATTTACTAAAATCACTAAAGGTCCGTCCCAAACTATAGATGCATCTTTATCACTAAGTACTTCTTTAGCTTCTCCTGTTGTTTTAACTTGTACTACTGGTCCTTCTTCAATAAATAAACCAGCAATATCTACAACAGTTTGTAGAGAACCACCACCATTATTTCTTAAATCCATTACTAAACCTTCAACCCCTTCTTCTTTTAATCTTAAGATTTCTTGTTTAATATCTGAAGCTGCATTTCTTTCATTATAATCTTCAAAACTGATGTAAAATTTAGGAAGATTAATAACACCAAAGGTTTTCCCATCTTTTTCAACTATTGAAGATTTTGCGTACGTTTCTTCAAGTTCTACGATATCTCTTTTTATAGAAACATCCTGAATCGTTCCATCTACCTTTTTTAAGGTTAATGTCACCACAGTTCCTTTTGGCCCTTTTATAAATTTAATAGCATCATCTAATCGCATACCAACAACGTTGATAGCTTCTTTCTCATCTTCTTGTCTAACCTTAAGAATTTGGTCACCCACTTCTAACTCATTAGCTCTCCACGCTGGTCCGCCGCTGATAATTTCATTTACCATAATACCGTCTACTTTCTTTTGTAAACGCGCACCAATACCTTCAAATTTACCTGAAATATCTCTATCAAAGCGCTCCTTATCTTCTGGTGCGAAATAAAATGTATGCGGGTCATACCCTTCTACAATAGCATTTATGTACATTGCAAACCAATCGTTACGTGTTCTATCATCAATGTAATCGTAAAGCTCATCGAGTGATTTTTTTGTCAACAAACGTGCGTCTACTTCTAATTCTTTATCTGATTTTTTAGCTTCCGATTTTTTAGCCTTTGGTTTTTCATTAGCTTCTGAAAAATCAAGATCTGCAGCTGTTTCCGAATCCCCATCAATATCTTGTTGCGAAACCACATCATCAAAATTAACGATGGTAGAAAATTTCAATTGTTGTCTCCAACGCTCTTTCATTTCGCGCTTATTAGACACATAAGTAAGATTCTCATAATTCGCATTGTAGTCTTCGTCTTTAGAGAAATTGAAAGGTTTATCTAACAAATCCTTATACATTTCTTTAGACTCAGCAATACGCTGCAACAACCGTTGATGTGTAAGGTTAAAAAACGACACATCGTAAGCTTTAATTTGATCGTCAATTTTATCCTTGTACGCTTCAAATTCCTTAATATCCGATTCATAGAAATAACGCTTAAACGGATCTAAATTATTTAAATAACTATCATAAACATGTGATGAAAAATCATCGTTAATGTCTTTAGGCTCAAAATGACCTTGACCGAGCAGATACGAAATAAGTTGGATTAACAATTTATCTTTATCTGGATCCTCGAATTTTTTACTCGTAAAACTGCATGAGGCAAATGCTATCAATAAAGCGAGTAACAAAAATTTATAATTCCCTTTCATTTTTCTTTTTTTTATTGTTTTAATTTGGAAAAAATGTGTTCGCCGTGTACACTAATTCTTCAATTGAAGGTTCATCTATGGCTCGGTTCATTTTTCTTTTTTTTATTATTTTAATTTGGAAAAAATGTGTTCGCCGTTTACACTAATTCTTCAATTGAAGGTTTATCTATGGATCGACTCATCTTTTTTTTTACTTATTAATTAAGTAGGTTCTCAATTTTTCACTAAAATAGAAGAAAAAACCGTGCCATAAAAAATAGGTACCCTATTTTTTTGTTAAAGGTGAGTTTGCTTATAAATCGATACCTTTTTTAGTATTTTTACAATTCATTAAATTTTTTGAACAAAATGTCTGCACGCCCTTTAATTTTAGTTACTAATGATGATGGAATAACGGCACCGGGAATTAGAATGCTAATTTCGGTAATGAACAAAATTGGAGATGTTGTAGTTGTGGCTCCAGACAGCCCACAAAGCGCCATGGGACACGCTATTACTCTAAATTCTACATTACATATGGAGAAAATTACAGTGGATGGTAAACAACCAGAGTATAGTTGCTCAGGAACGCCTGCCGATTGCGTAAAATTAGCTGTAAATGAAATTTTAGAAAGACGACCAGACATCTGTGTTTCAGGCATTAACCACGGTTCAAACTCATCCATTAATGTTATTTATTCTGGTACAATGAGCGCGGCTTTAGAAGCTGGTATTGAAAGTATTCCTGCTATTGGATTTTCGTTATTAGATTACAACTGGAATGCTAATTTTGAACATTGCGCGTCTTTTGTAGAAACAATTACCAGACAAGTATTAGAAAACGGGTTACCTGATGGTGTGGTGTTAAATGTTAATTTACCAAACCTAGAAAAAGACGCTATAAAAGGTATAAAAATATGCAGGCAAGCTCGTGCCAATTGGAAAGAGGAATTTGACAAGCGTACAAACCCGATGGGCAGAGACTATTATTGGCTCAGCGGTAAATTTGTAAATATGGATAACGGCGAAGATACTGACGAGTGGGCTTTAGAACATGGCTATGTTTCCGTAGTGCCTGTTCATTTTGATTTAACCGCACACCATGCCATACAGAACTTGAACACTTGGAAATTAAATAATTAAAAAACTATAAAGCTTAGAAACAACAGCATATGAAGAAGGAAATTTTAATAGGTTTTATTGTAGGTGTAATCGCTACAGTTTTCGGGTTTATTTTTGCAATTCAGTTTTTTGGACAATCTGATGATTGGGGAATTGTTATTGAACAAGCCATAGCCGAAGGTTTTTTTACGAAACTTATGAGTATCGGTGCCCTTTTAAACTTGGGAGCTTTCTTCCTTTTCTTAAAGAAAAATAAAGACCATAGAGCAAAAGGTGTTTTAATATCTACAGTTTTAATACTCATTACGACAATGATCATTAAATTTATGAATTAAAATGAAGTATTATATCATTGCTGGTGAAGCCTCAGGTGATTTACACGGTTCTAATCTTATGAAAGCCCTGTTTAAACAAGATGAACAGGCTGAAATTAGATTTTGGGGTGGTGACCTTATGCAGAATGTTGGAGGAGAATTAGTGATGCATTATAAGGAGCGCCAATTTATGGGTTTTGCTGAAGTGATTCTAAATCTTAGAAAAGTCTTAGGACACATAAAGTTCTGTAAATCTGATATTGAAAAATTTCAGCCAGATGTGCTTATTTTTATAGATAATTCTGGTTTCAATCTTAGAATTGCCAAATGGGCAAAAGCACTTAATTACAAAACACATTACTATATATCTCCACAAGTTTGGGCATCTAGAGCAAGTAGAGTCGAAAAAATAAAACATGACGTTGATGCGATGTATTGCATTCTTCCCTTTGAAAAAGAGTTTTATAAAACGTACAACTACGACGTTAATTTTGTAGGCCATCCATTAATCGATGCCATTGCGGATCGGCCACAGGTTGAAGAAACTGTTTTTAGAAAAGAACATAAGCTTAGCGACCAACCTATCATCGCATTACTACCTGGAAGTAGGAAACAAGAAATAACGAAAATGCTTGGTGTGATGCTAAGTTTAGTTGATGATTTTAAAGACTACCAATTCGTCATTGCAGGAGCTCCTAGTCAAGATTATGAATTTTACCAAGGCTTTATAAAAAAGAAGAATATTAAATTCATTTCTAACAGAACATATGATTTACTAAGTATTTCTACTGCTGCTTTAGTTACTTCTGGTACTGCGACATTAGAGACAGCACTATTTAAAGTACCGCAAGTGGTGTGTTACAAAGCCAATGCTATTTCTTACCAAATTGCAAAACGTATCATAACACTCAAATATATCTCATTGGTGAATTTAATAATGGATCGCGAAGTGGTTACAGAACTTATTCAAGGTGATTTAAATAAAAAGCGACTAAAAAAGGAATTAACTTCAATTTTACATCCCGAAAGACGAGAACAACTCTTTTTAGATTATTATGAATTAGAGAAACTATTAGGAGGACGTGGAGCTAGTGAGAATACGGCAAAATTAATTTTCAACGCTATTAGAAATTCAAAATAACAACGACTTAACCTAAATTACACAAATAAACAGCTTACCAAATCTTAATAAAAAATGAAACAACTATTACCCCTTATTTTACTCCTCTTTATTGTTAGCAGTTGCAAATCGAAAAAAACATATTCTAATAAAAAAAACCAAACACATTCTGTAAAGGTTAATACGACTGCAAAACCCACTGCTGAAGCCGAAAGTATTGTTAAATATGCTAAAACTTTTGATGGCACACGTTACAAGTATGGGGGTACTACTAAAAGCGGTATGGATTGTTCTGGCTTAATTTATACGAGTTATAAAAAACATGATGTTAATTTGCCTAGAACAACATCTGGATTAAAAGGTACTGGAGAGTGGATCGATTTAAAAGAGGTTAACGTTGGTGATTTAGTGTTTTTTGCTACTAATAAAAATAGCAGAAACGTAAACCATGTTGGTATTGTAACCAATGTTAGAACTGGGAATGTTGAGTTTATCCATGCCTCAACCAGCAGAGGTGTTATGATTTCTTCTATTGCAGAGAAGTATTGGTACTTTTCTTTTGTGCAGGCACGACGCGTATTGTAATTACAATTTCGCTATCTTAGTAACTCACAATCATGAAGTTACTAAATTTCACCATTATAAAATTAACCATTTGTTTGGTTATTGGGATCCTTCTAGCGCATTTTATTAGGCTAGATTTCCATGTGGTATTATATACAACCATAGGTTTAGTCTTTTGCCTTGGCGTTTACTGGTTACTAATAAAATCTAAAATTAATCGCTCAGCATTTTTCGGAATCCTAGCTTACCTATGTATGGCAGGACTCGGAATGACCTCATACAATCTTCAAGATGAAACACTAAGACCGCAACATTATATTAATCAAAATTCATCTGACCATTATAATGCTATTATTTTTACAATTGAAGAACGACTTAAACCAGACACCTATAATGATAAATATATTGCTTCTGTATTAACTTTTAATAACAAAGACGCCATTGGACATGTTTTGGTTAATATTAGACGTGATAGTGTTCCTGTTCAATTTAATGTTGATGATGTACTCTATGCCAAAACGGAATTAAAAACAATTCAACAACCATTAAATCCCTATCAATTTGACTATAGCAAGTATTTAGAATTAGATCAAGTGTATCATCAGATGTATTTAAATACAGATAACATCTTACAACTTTCAGATTCTAAATCTACTATCTATGGCTATGCTGATGCATTAAGAACTAAAATAAATTTAAAGCTTATCGAAGCAGGATTTAAAAAAGACGCACTCAGTATTATGAATGCGCTTTTACTTGGTCAACGACAAACTATTGATAAGGCTATTTATAATAATTATGTTGACTCTGGTACCATCCATATCCTCGCAGTTTCTGGTCTCCACGTTGGTATTATTTTATGGATTCTTAATTTCTTATTTAGACCACTGCTCTATCTTAAATATGGACATTTTATTAGACCTTTTATTTTAGTTTGCATATTATGGAGCTTTGCTGTAATTGCAGGCCTGTCGCCTTCTGTAACACGAGCGGTAACTATGTTTAGTGTTATAAGTATTGCTATGCACCTTAAACGACGCACTAATATTTATAATACTTTGGTGATATCGGCATTTATTATATTACTGTTTAAACCTACATTTTTGTTTGCTGTTGGATTTCAGATGAGTTATCTAGCCGTGCTAGGTATTGTGAGTGTACAACCAATCATTTATAGACTTTGGAAACCAAAATATTGGATTATTGACAAGCCTTGGCAAATATTTACCGTGACTTTAGCTGCACAGGTTGGAGTTGTGCCGATTAGTTTGTTTTACTTTCATCAGTTTCCTGGTTTGTTTTTTATCTCGAATCTAGTTGTAATTCCGTTTTTAGGTTTGATTCTAGGTTTTGGTTTATTGGTTATTGCTTTAGCTCTGTTAAATGCATTACCCGATTTCTTTGTAATTGTTTACAGTTATATAATTGATAGTTTGAATGGCTTTATCGCTTGGGTAGCTCAGTTTGAAGATTTTCTATTTAGAGATATTCCGTTTACACTACTTCAGGTTATTGTTTGTTATATAATAATTGTGGCTTTGATTCATGTTTATAAATTCCGGAATTTTAAATGGATAGCCATTAGTTTAATTGCTATAATTGGACTTCAAGGTGTTTATTTTTATAATATTTATCAAACGCAACATAATGCTTTAGTGGTATTTAATAAAAGTCGCTATTCAATGATTGGATTAAAAGAAGGTAAAAAAATGACCGTATATCATAATTTAGATTCCGCAAAGCTAAAATCAGAATACGCTCTAACAAATTATAAAGTAGGCGAATCTCTAGACATTATAATTTCGGACAGTTTACAATCTGTTTACCAATACAAGGACAAGATTATTTTAGCCATAGATAGTTTATCTATTTATAAAGGATTATCGTTTAAACCTAATTATATCTTATTGCGGAATTCCCCAAGATTAAATCTTAATAGAGTTATTGATAGTTTAAAGCCACAATTAATCATTGCAGATGCTAGTAATTACAAGTCCTATTTAAAACGCTGGAAGGCAACTTGTGAGCATGAAAAAATCCCTTTCCATCAAACGAATGAAAAGGGAGCTTTTATAATTAAATAATTCGGTTTACTACTCTTTAAACGCTGGAGTAAACGACTTAAAATATTCATTAAACTGTTCTTGCGACGTCATTTCTTTATGTTTATCACTTTGAAAAAGTTTTAAGTACAACTCCAATTGCTGTGGTTTTAAATATCCAGTGATTGGGGAAATAAATCCACCTTCTTCATCAAAAAAGACCATCGTTGGATAGGCTTGTACTTTTAAGTATCGAGAAAATTCGTGCGAACTGTTGCGTCTATTTGCTTTTGTAGCGTCGTAATTTGGATTCTTAAATGTTTGATCCTTGTAAGTCACTTCTTCATTTCCCTCTGCATTAAATTTAACCGCATAATAATGTTCATTGACATAAGCTGCGACATCGGGATTCTGAAATGTATTCTTATCTAACATTTTACATGGACCACACCAATTGGTGTAAACGTCCATAAATATTTTTTTTGGCTCCTTTTCTTGAAGCTCTAAAGCCTCCTCTAAAGTTACCCAATTAATCTCTTGTGCTACTGCTGTTAATGACAATGCAAAAACAGCGATTAATCCTAAGGTTATTTTTTTCATCATATTCGATTTGTTGCAAATAATGAGCCGAACTTACAAAAAATGCTCCTAAACAGGAGCATTTTAGATGTTTTTAACGGTTTTTGTTAACGTACACCGTGCATTAGTTTTTTAAGTAATGGATTTAAAACTACAGAAATTAAACCGACTGCAATCGGAATCACTGCGAAGATTAAAAAGAATACTCCTAAGGAATATTCTTCTGAAATTTTATCAATCATTCCACCCATAGTGTTTGCTACTTTCTGTCCGACAGCAATTGCCAAATACCATACACCAAACATAAACCCAATCATTCTTGCAGGTACTAATTTACTTAGATAGGATAATCCTAGAGGTGATAAACAAAGTTCACCCATAGTATGGAATAAGTAAGCTAATATCAAAAATATCATACTTACAGATGCTGTTTTTGCTCCAGACGGAATATCTGACGCACCATAAGCTAAGATGGCAAATCCTAAACCTAACAGCACTAATCCAATAGCATATTTCATAGCTGCACTAGGATTGTATTTACTTTCCCACCATTTTGAAAACAATGGTGCTAATGTAATAATAAAGAAAGAGTTTAAGATCCCGAACCAAGTTGCATCAACTTTTAAATCTTCAGAAAACGATTTATCATAAATACGATATATCACTAATGCCCAAACACCAATAAAGGCAACAGCCAACATAATATTTGATGCTCCAATTTTAGTAAATGTCTTTTTAAATATTAAGATGATTACATACGTAATGATTATTAGCGGAATCGTAGTTAACAGTCCATCAATAATTTTAAATATGGTAGCTGTATTTCCTACTAAATCTCTATTGGTATAATCACTTGCAAACAATGTCATAGAACCTAAAGACTGTTCAAAGAAAGCAAAAAAGAATACTGTAAACAACGCAAAAATAGAAACTGCAACCAAACGATCTCTAACGATAGGAATATAGCGAGATATACGTCCAATTAATAGCACTAAGAAAAGTACTAAAGCGGTAAGAACAACAATGTTTGAACCACTCATTCCCATAATCTCAAAAGGCAATAGAGAAGTTCCTCCAATCTTCTCTAAAGGATCATTAAAAAGGTAAATAAGTCCACCAACAGATGATAATAATATTAATATTTTATCAAACATGGTAAAAGGATTGAGCTTTATAGCCGCTTCTACTTCTTCTTTAATCACCTCTGGATCTGTAGTATCTTCTCCATCATGTAAAACAACATCGATTTGTTTTGAAGGTGCAGCACCTACTTTACCAAATATTTTATGTGCTAATAAAAACTGAAGCATTCCTAATAACATAAATATTCCGGCCAATCCAAATCCATATGCCCATCCGTAATTTTCAGCTAAATAACCACAAAGCATCATTCCAAAAAAGGCACCTGCATTTACACCCATATAAAAAATGGTGTAAGCTCCGTCTTTTTTAGATTCTCTAGTTTTGTACATCTCAGAAATTATAGATGTAATATTTGGCTTAAAGAAACCAGTTCCAATAACCAATAATGCTAAACCTAAGTAAAATGAAGCAGTTGTTTCAAGCGCCATTGCGGCGTGACCAAGCGTCATAATAACACAACCTATAACTACAGCAATACGATATCCCGTCCATTTATCTGCTATCCAACCACCTAAAATTGGTGTCAAATATAAAAGTGACGCATACGTACCAATTAATGAAAGGGCATGCTCTCGTGGCCAATCCCATCCAGGATTATCACTCATCATTGGAGCCGTTAAAAACAGTATAAGAAGTATACGCATTCCGTAGAATGAAAAACGTTCCCACATTTCTGTAAAAAACAGAATAAATAATCCTACAGGATGTCCAAGAACCGTGTCTTTAAATAGATTTTCAATGTCAGTCTTCATTATTCAAAAGGGTGTAAATAAATTAGTTGCAATTAATCATTAATTAATTCCGTGCATCATTTTCTTCAATTTCGGATTTAAAATCAATAAGATTACCGCAGCGAACATTGGTATAGCAGCAATAATTAAGAAAAAGGTAGACATAGAATACTTCTGCGAGATTTCATCAATATAAGATCCTGTCATACCTGCTATAAAGTTGGCAATTGCCGAAGCTGTAAACCAAAGTCCAAACAGTAATCCTGCTAAACGTTTAGGAGATAGTTTAGATACATACGAAAGTCCTACTGGTGACAAACATAATTCGCCTGTTGTATGAAAAAAGTAAGCCATTATTAACCATACCATACTAACAGATGCACTAGTCGCCCCTTGAGGAATACTATTAGATCCTATAGATAAAACTACAAACCCAATTCCTACTAAAGCCAATCCCATTGCAAATTTCACAGGTCCTGAAGGATTCCATACTTTCTCCCACATTTTACTAAATGAAGATGCTAAAGTGATAATGAAAAAAGAATTCAAAATTTGAAACCAAGACACCGTTACTTCAGTCTGCTCAAGGCTAAATTCTCTATATACTTTCCAGCCACCTAAAAACCAAATAATTAAAAAAGATATCCCTGTGAATATAATGGTTAATGGATAGGTCTTATAAATTTTCTTACCTAAACCATATAGCACCCAAGACACTATTATAATTGGAAAAATAGTTAAAATAGCATCTATCCATTTAAAAATAACACCTGAATTACCTTCTAAAACTCTCTGTGTATAATCTTTTGCAAAAACAGTCATAGATCCACCAGCTTGCTCAAAAGCAAAGAAGAAGAAAATACTGGCAACCATTAGCACACCAACAACCACTAATCTATCTCTTACAATATGAGCAGGAGTTTCAATTTCATCTTCATCATCTGCAATTTTATCTAACTCAGCTTCAAATTGCTTTTTAGGTGTTTCACCAACAACACCAAATATATTACGTCCAAAATAGAATTGTAACATACCAAAAAGCATAAATACTCCAGCCAATCCAAATCCATAGTGCCATCCTATTTTTTCTCCAATGTATCCACAAAGTAACATCCCCAAGAAAGCACCTGCATTAATACCCATATAAAAAATAGTATAACCAGCATCTTTTTTAGAACTTGAATCTGGATATAGATTTCCTACCATTGAAGAAATATTTGGCTTAAACAAACCATTTCCTAAAATCATCATTACAAGACCTGCGTAGAAAAAATTAGGACTAATACCTTCTAAAGCCATGGACGCATGTCCTAAAGTCATAATTAATGCTCCTAATAAAATAGCTTTTCTAAATCCTGTAAATTTATCCGCTAATATTCCACCTAAAAGTGGTGTTAAGTAAACCAAACCAGTGTACCAAGCATAAAGTTGCATAGCATCTGCATTAGTCCATTCCCAGCCTCCTTTACCAATTTCTGTTATTAAAAACACAGTTAATAGTGCTCGCATTCCATAATAACTGAAGCGCTCCCACATTTCTGTAAAAAATAGCACGAACAATCCTGCTGGATGTCCCATTACCATTGCATCATCAATACCTTTTCTATTCAGATGCTTGATTAAAGCTGGATCATTTTCTTGGTTCATAAGTTTAGTTTTTAGGTTTGTTTATTAGTTATGTTTTTATTCTGTCTTTAAAATGTTTTCTGGTAAAAAAAATGAATCAGCACCATCACACTCTCAAAGTTGCTTTTACTTATTTAATTTATCGCCCAATGTACGATGAATAAAATCTGTCATCTTCTTATATAAATGTAATCTTGTGTTTCCACCGTAAATGCCGTGATTTTTATCTGGATAAATCATCCATTCAAATTGTTTATCTGCCTGAATTAATGCTTCAACCATTCTCATGGTATTTTGCACATGTACATTATCATCTCCAGTACCGTGAATTAACAGAAAATCACCTTTAAGTTTATCTACATGATTTATTGGTGAGTTCTCATCATAACCCGTTGGGTTTTCTTGAGGTGTTGTCATATAACGTTCGGTATAAATAGAATCATAAAACCTCCAGCTCGTCACTGGCGCGACCGCAATTGCCATTTTAAAGACATCATTTCCTTTAAAAAGTGCATTACTACTCATAAAACCGCCATAGCTCCAGCCCCAAATCCCAATTCTTGAAGCGTCTATATAATCTAACGCCCCCAATTGTTTTGCAGCTTCTATTTGATCTTCAACTTCAAATTTTCCTAATTCATTTTGAGTAACTTTCTTAAACTCGGCTCCTTTAAAACCTGTTCCTCGTCCATCGATACAAACTACAATATAACCTTGCTGCGCTAGCATCTGATACCAGTAATCATTTGTACTATTCCAGCGGTTAGCCACTTGCTGCGAACCTGGACCTGAATATTGATACATAAATAAAGGATACGTTTTATTCGCATCAAAATCTTTAGGCTTAATCGTCCACATGTTTAAATCATTTCCATTTACGGAAATAGTGCTGAATTCTTTTTCAGACATCACATAGCCCTCGAGTTTCTTGGCTAATTGATCATTATCTTTGATTTGTTTAACAACTTTACCAGATTTAGAACTGTATAACGTGTATTCTTGAGGTGTTGCTGAACTTGAGAACGTATTAATAAAATAGGTGAAGTCAGCACTAAAAGAAGCACTGTTTGTTCCTGCTTTTTCCGTCAAACGTTTTTTGTTTTTTCCGTTTAACTGTATAGAATATACATCTCTATTTATAGAACCATTTTCTGTAGATTGGTAGTAAATAGTATTTGCCTTTTCATTAAAACCATAGTAGTCGGTAACTTCCCAATTGCCTTTAGTAACTTGGTTAATGAGCTTGCCCTCTTTTGAATAATGATAGACATGATTAAAACCATCTAACTCACTCGTCCAAATAAAACTATTATCTTTTAAAAACGTTAAATTGAAAGTCACATCAATATAGGCTTTATCTTTTTCTGCTAAAACTACTTTTGAAAAGTTCGCTTTGGTATCAATCATCCAAAGATCTAATTCATTTTGATGACGATTCATAAACTGAACACTTAACACATTAGCATCGTTTGTCCATTCTAATCTAGGAATATAAAAATCCTCGTAATCTTTAGTAACACTTAACTCCGTAAGTTCTTTAGAATTCAAATCGTACAAATACAAAGACACTTTAGAGTTCGCTTCACCTGCCTTTGGGTATTTAAACACATGTTGTGTCTGGTATAAATCTGAACCATACACGTCCATAGAAAATTCAGGGACCTCAGATTCATCAAATCTTATAAATGCAATTTGGTTGCTATCTGCATTCCAATCAAAAGCTCTTACAAAGCTAAATTCCTCTTCGTAAACCCAATCCGTAATACCGTTAATAATCTTATTCTTTTCGCCGTCTGTAGTTAACTGTTCTACGTTTCCTGATTTTAAATCCTTTACGAATAAATTATTTTCAAATCCGTAAGCCACTTTAGTGCCGTCTGGTGACAATGTTGGTTCTTGTACCAAATCATCCGATACTTTAGTTACATCTTTCGAAGCTATATCATATATATAATATTCACCCAATGTAGAACGTCTAAAAACGGGTTGTGATTTTGTAGTTAGAATTATTTTAGATTCGTCAGCATTAAATGAATAATCAAAAAAACCTTGAATCTCAGAAATATCAGCAGAAGACACTAAGGTTTTTACTTTTTCTAACGTTTTATAATCGTAAATATCTATGGTAGATGTTCGGCTTTGCCTATCAAAATTTAAAACTGAATACTGATTTCCATTCTCCATTGAATGTAAAGCTTGCATGCCTTCTGTTCTAAAAGTTCCACTCCAAATGTCTTGAAGCGTGATTTGTTTTTCCTGACAAAAAACTAATGAGGTCATTAAAAAGCAAAAAACAGCTGCAAGATGTCTCAAATTCATGTGTTTATATTTAGTATTTATAAAAGCTTAGAACCTGCTCGTTATTGATTATTTTCTGAATCAATACTATTTTTAGCATGTTCTTTTCTTAAATTTCATGTTTTAATAAAGCAATGCCAAGTTTACTAAAAATTATGCAAAAAATCGCTATTATTAACAGTAAATCGGCATTTAAAATCGATTAAGGAGACATTTTACACCAATCCTAGTATCTTTGTTTTTACAAAAATAAGAACCTATATGCCTCATACCATTTCTGGCTTTTCTAAGCTTTCTAAATCCGAAAAGATTGAATGGCTTTTAAACACGTATTTCACAGATAAAGATAGCGCAAGAGCACTCGTTAAACAGTATTGGAATACAGATGATAAACTGCAGAAGTTGCACGATGAGTTTATTGAAAACACCATTACTAATTACTATTTACCACTAGGTGTTGCTCCTAATTTTTTAATTAATGAGACGACGTACACCATTCCAATGGCAATTGAGGAAAGCTCTGTTGTTGCTGCAGCAAGTAAAGCTGCTAAATTTTGGTTGGATCGTGGTGGCTTTAAAGCAGAAGTATTATCTACTGAAAAAATAGGTCAAGTTCATTTTATATATAAAGGCGATTTTGATAAACTCGAAGCCTTTTTTAAACATGTTAAGCTAAAACTAATTAGTGAGTCAGCTTTCATAACTAAAAACATGGAACGTAGAGGCGGTGGAATTTTAGATATTCAATTACGAAATAAATCTGAAGATTTACCAAACTATTATCAGCTGCATGCCACTTTTGAAACCTTAGATGCGATGGGAGCCAATTTCATCAACTCTTGTTTAGAGCAATTTGCAACTACTTTTAAAAATGAAGCTTTAGTGTTTGAAGACTTTACGGAAGAGGAAAAGCATATTTCTGTTGTAATGAGTATACTTTCTAATTATGTACCGCAATGTTTGGTACGCGCTGAAGTCTCTTGTAAGATTGAAGATCTAAAAAGTAAAGACATTCCTAATCCAGAAGAGTTTGCAGTAAAATTTAAGCAAGCCGTAAGCATAGCGGAAGTTGAACCTTATAGAGCAGTAACGCACAATAAAGGGATTATGAATGGTATTGATGCCGTTGTTTTAGCTACAGGAAATGATTTTAGAGCTGTTGAAGCTGGTGTACATGCGTATGCCGCAAAAGATGGCAAATATTCGAGCTTGACACATTGTTCAATTGAAAATGGTGTTTTTAAATTTTGGATTGAAATTCCTTTAGCTTTAGGAACCGTTGGCGGCTTAACAAACTTACATCCTTTAGTAAAATTTTCAATGGAAATGCTTCAAAAACCAACAGCAAAAGACTTAATGAAAATTGTCGCTGTTGCAGGGTTAGCGCAGAATTTTGGTGCTGTAAAATCTTTAACGACAACAGGTATTCAAGAAGGGCATATGAAAATGCACCTTATGAATATTTTGAATCAGTTTGAAGCTACAGATGCTGAAAAAATTACTTTAATCGAACATTTTAAGACTAATGTGGTAACGCATAGTGCGGTTGTTGAGGCTATAAAACAAATTCGCGAACAGGAAAATTTCAAATAGTAAAAACTAAATTCCAATGCTTACTCGGATGGAACATCTCGCAAAGACGCAAAGTCGCAGAGCTGCAAAGCCTTAATAACTTAATTACTTAATTTTTTGAACGCTAAACTTTGAACCCACAACCGACAACATACAGAAGTAACGGAAAGCTATTACTCACCGCAGAATATGCTGTTTTAGATGGCGCCAAAGCTTTGGCTATTCCAACTAAATATGGGCAGAGTTTAGTTGTTGAGCCTAATGACTCTAACGTAATTAATTGGAAGAGTTATAATGAACTCAATGAGGTTTGGTTTGAGTGTCGCATATCATTTAATGAGATTACGACGACTGACGAAAAAAGCCAACAGAACAATGACGTTAAAAAAAGGTTGTTACAAATTTTAAAAGCAACTAAAAGTTTAAATCCTGAATTTTTAGCTTCAGATCAAGGTTATGATATTACCACACACCAAGACTTTAATCGCCTTTGGGGTTTGGGTACATCTTCAACTTTAATTAATAATATAGCAGACTGGGCTAATGTTGATGCCTATCAATTACTTCAAAAAACATTTGGAGGCAGTGGTTATGATATTGCTTGTGCTCAAAATAACACGTCAATTACATTTGAATTACAACCCGAACAAAAACCGTTGGTCACATCAGTCAATTTTCAACCCGAATTTAAACATCAACTCTACTTTGTATATCTTAATCAGAAACAAAATAGTAGGGATGGGATTTCAGCTTATAAAACACTTGGGAAAATTAATTCTGATACCATAACAAAACTCAATACAATTACTGATGATATGACTTCTTGTACGTCACTTTCAGATTTTAAACAATTAATTGAGACTCATGAAACTATCATTTCTAGCCTCATAGAACAAAGTCCTATTAAAACCCGCCTATTTTCTGATTTTGAAGGAGCCATAAAAAGTTTAGGCGCTTGGGGAGGTGATTTTGTACTGGTGGCTTCTAAAGAAGACCCAACTGCTTATTTTAATGCCAAAGGTTTTGCTATTGTTTTAAACTATAAAGACATGATTTTATAGCACAAAAAAATGGCTTCACATTTCTGCAAAGCCATTTCAACGTATTCTAATTGCTATAAGGTTAGTAAACCGTTTTAGCTCTATTATCTTCTATATCTGCAGCTTTTTCTAATGCTGTAAACACTTTAGTCTGTACTGTATTTCTACGCTCAGCATTTAATCTGTTTACAATAGCTCCGTAGTTATCTAACTTCGTAGCATCGTTAACTTTAGTTACTCGCACAACATAAACACCTTTTTCACCATCAATAGGTTTAGACGTTGCTCCTTCAGCTAATCCAAATGCTGCACCTACAACTTTAGGCTCAACACCAGCACCTGATAAGGTAGTGTTCTTAATAGTAACAGCAGCTGCTGTTCTAACAGTTTGACCTTGATTTTTAGCGACATCAGCTACAGTCGTTGCTGTAATCTTCTCACGAATCATTTTCGCTTTCTTCTCTTTTCTTATTTCTGGTAATGCAGTAATTGAAGCATCTTCTGTACTCATTAAACCTTTTTCTCTCTTCTCTACAACCTTAGCTACGATAAAACCAAAATTAGATATAGGGAAATTTTTAAAATCACCAGCTTCTGTATCGCTATCAAAAGCCCAACGAACTACTTCTCTTTGACTTCCTAGACCTGGAATATTTTCATCTAAAGCTTCAAATGTAATCGGTTTTACAGTTAAATCACCTTCTTTAGCTAAGGCATTAAAATAACCATCTTTAGCAGCGATTTCAAACTTAGACATTACGTTAAACACATCTTGAAGTGTTTGATCTGAAGGCTCAATTTTACTTGCTATTGTTGCAACTTTCACTGCACTATTAAAACTCTTCTGCTCTAATACTTCAATAATATGGTAACCGAAAGAGGTTTGTACAACATCGATATCACCTTCTTTATTATCAAAAGCAAATGCTTTAAATTCTGGTGCCATTCCTGCTAAATAGTCAAATTCAATTTCACCATCTTGCTCATTACTTACTTTATCAGAAGACAATTCTAATAAATCCATAAATTTAGTACCTGCTTTAATTTGTGCAAAAATACTGTCTGCAGTTTTCTTAGCTTCTTCTGGTGTTTTAGTCACAGACGCATCTGCTCTTTGTCCACCTACAAAAGGAACTAATATATGACGAACTTTTACCGAGTCTGGTAATTGTTGAGTTGCAACAATTTTAGACAATTTATAAAACTCACCATCTTTATAAGGTCCGTAGTAACTACCAACACCTAATTTCATTAACGTGTCTTTAGCTACAGCTGGTAATTGTGCTGCTCTTAAAAAAGCATCATTGTATTTAATAGCTGAATTTGAATTTACAAATTCTTCAACATCAGTAGCAGAATCAAAACCTTGAATCTTTTCTGTATTCTTACTGTTTTCGTTATATTCTGTTCTATCCGATTTTAAAGCTAATAAATCTGCTTTTATTTTATCTTCATCGGCTTTAGAAGCTCCCTCCTTAAATTCTACATAAACAACTTCTGTAGTCGCATCCGTTTTGTATGTATCCTCATGCTTTTTCATATAAGCAGTTATTTCGCTTTTAGAAACAGCAACCGAACTATCTGCAATAGTTGTATAAGGTACTTGAACATAACTAATATCTACTGTTTTAGAATCACCTAAATAATCTTCTTCTGCTTCAGAAACTGTTGTACCGATACCAGCTTTAACCATATTATAATAGGTTTGCTGAATTGCATTTGCAGCAATAGTTTGTTCATTGCTTGTCCAACTTTCATAGTTCACTAAGAAGTTTCCTAAAGGAGCAGTGTCACCATTTAAATCTCTTAAGTTTGCAATAAATGCATTTAAACGATTAACATCAAAGTTTCCGTTTGCATCTTGAAATTCTGGATATGAAGAAAAACTAGTTTTCAATAAATCTCTCATTTCGTCTTTTTCGACAGACAATCCTAATTCATCAAATTCAGACTGTAATACAATTCTACGCACTTCTTGGTTGTAAATAGCATTCATAGATTGTGTAGATGTTTGTCTTCCACCTGATCTATCTTGATAGCTTTTTACTTTTTGCTGAAACTCATTTCGGTTGATATCTGTTCCGTTAATAGTCGCAACCACATCTTGTGATCCTCCTGTTAGGGCATCAGAATTTTTGAATAAATCTCCAATTACGAATGAAAATAACGCTAATGCAATTACTAATATTAATACTAGTGAGCGTTGTCTAATTTTATTTAAAACTGCCATAGTCTTTTGTAATGTCTTTAATTTGGTGTAAATAAGTCTGCGAAAATAGTATATTCTACTAAATAATAAAAGGAGAAGCGTAGTTTTTATAAGCGGAGGAAGCTTTATTCAAAATTTCATTAAAATGTACCTAAATAACTTCACTATAATATGAAGAAATAACTGTAAGATTTTAATTTTTGAAACGCTAAAAATTGATTAATCCACATCGAGAACCTTTAGTATAACTTCATCAATTTTTGTAGAAGATACTTCAGTAATTGTAAACTTGAAATTTTCAATTTGAACGTCGTCATTCTCTTGCGGAATACCTTCTGTAGCATGTACGATTAACCCACCTAAGGTTTCATAATTTTCGCTTTCCGGAAGATTCAACTTATAGGTTTCGTTAATGTAGTCGACTTCTAGTCTTGCTGTAAATTTATAAGTATTGTCATTAAGTTGCTCTTCGACCATTTCAATCGTATCGTGCTCATCTTCAATTTCACCGAATAATTCTTCAACAATATCCTCAACAGTCATAATTCCAGAGGTACCACCATATTCATCAATAACCACTGCTATGCTTCGACGTTTCTTGGTTAAGATATTCAACACATCTTTAATAAGTATGGTTTCGGGCACAAAAGCAACACGAATAATTATAGATTTAATGGTTTCGGGTTTTTTAAACAGCTCAAAAGAATGGACATAGCCTAAAATATCATCGATACTGTCTCTATAAACAAGAATCTTAGTTCTACCAGTTTCTATAAAAAGTTGTCTTAAATTTTCAATAGAATCTAAAATATCTACAGCTGTGATCTCTGTACGTGGCACCATTACCTCACGTGCCTTTACTTCTGAAAACTCTAGAGCATTCTGAAAAATCTGAATTTCACTATCAACATCATCATGATTTTCCACCGACTCCATTTGTTCAGTAATATAATTACCAAGCTCTACTTTAGTCATTGCCAAAACAACATCTTCTCCTTCTGCTTTAAATATGTATTTTAAAACAGCATCCGAAATCCAAATAATAAAATCTGAAACCCACGAAAACAAGATGTAGAAGATATACGTTGGAAAGGCTAATACCTTTAATAAGGTGTTAGCGTAAATTTGAAAGAATACTTTAGGTAAAAATTCTGCTGTAATTAAAATTACTAGAGTTGAAATCACCGTTTGAGTTAACAACTGCAAATCGACAAGCATATAAGTTAGTGCCGGACTATCTGAAGGCAACTTGGTCTGAAACCAACTTACCAAAACCTCACCCATTTTAAAACCATAGATAACCAGTGCTATATTATTTCCAATAAGCATGGTTGCAATATATTTTGAAGGTTTAGCCGTAAGTTTACCCAAAATTCTCCCTAAGAAATCTCCTTGCTTCTTCTCTAACTCAATATGAATTTTATTGGAAGATACATAAGCGATTTCCATACCAGAGAAAAAGGCTGAAAGTATAAGTGTAGTTATAATAATGACTATGTCGGAAGTCATGAATTATTGGTTATTACGATCTTCAAACTTTTTGCTGAAGCGTTTTCTAAAGAAAAACATAAACGTTGCCAAAGCAGCGAATACTAATGACATATAAGCACCGTTTCTATTATCAGACCATTTAGTAATGGCATCGTATACAAATAGCACTGCAAAAATAATATAAGCGTAATGAAAAATCTTCTGTATTTTCATGTGTTGATCTTTATTGGTTTTTATTTATTACATGGAGTTTGCGCATGTCTTCTTTATAAAACATTAGGATTGAGTTTAGCGCTTGGCTCATGTATTAATTAAGCAAACTAATGATGGTGCAAAGATAGTTAATTATCAAATTGATAATCCCCTCCCATTTCTAACATCTGAAACTTCTTAAAGTCTTTATCCGAATCAAATCCAACACCATGTAATGATCCATACAGCCAAGGTTCATTAGTAAATAACCACTCTAACTTTTGGTTGTAGTATAGTTGTTCTGTAAATAACGTATCTCTTTGGTGGCTTGCAATTTGCACATTGCCTCGCAAATCAATGATATCCGTTTCAGAATAGACAATGGCATAATCTGAGGTTATTGTAGTCTTATTTTTTTTATCATCGTAGACATAAAGCACAACTCCATCCGGAAACTCATTAAATGCAAAATTCCGATTAGAATAATCTAACATTTTCGGACTTAGTAAATTGGCGAGTAACCTAACCGTATCTTCTTTTATCTCAGTATATTTTAAATCTATGTTTTCAGCCTCACCAATAGGCTGATTTTGTAATACACCAACTTTTTGAACTTCGTTAAAGTCATTATTACACGAAAAAAACAAAGTCACAACGATTGCTGTGACTAAGTTTTTAATGATATGTAAAAAATGTTTTCTCATTAATTTTTAGGAACCGTTACCGAACGCCCTATCCAACAACCGATTTGGATAACTTCACCTGCACATGTACAGTTAAAAATATCTGTTTTTGAAGGAGCACTTGCTCTATAACTAGTTGCTGACTGAGCTGCTGCACTTCTTAAACGACTATCTACTCGTCCTGCTTTTTCAGCTTCAAGTGCTGCTAACCAAAACACCGCTCTTTTATTAAAGTTAGTATCTCCACAGTTGTTTGCGCTTTTAGCATACATGCTAGCAATTGATAAGTGCGGAGAACCATCTGAAGGGTTAAGTTTTAAAGCTTCCATGTAATATTGTCTTGCTTTTCCGTAGCTTCCTTTAGATTTAAGCTCATTAGCTAAACCTTTGTATAACTTCGCCTTTTTTAAAGGATCTGTTGACAAAGCAATAGTCTGATCTAAATACTTTTGCTCACCTGTAAGAATATAAAGGTAATAAGCAGTATCAGCATTTGGCTCAATAGTATTCTTTTGTTGAACTAATTTTAAGAATAATGGATCTTCTTTACATTCTTTAGCATACATTCTGTTCATAGCACGTTGTAACCACTCGCCATTAGTTTTGTTTGCTTCAAAATCTTTTTCATATAATGGAATTAATACTTCACAAGTTGCTCTTTCCCCAACTTTTTGATCCATACTAGACTTCACTTTATCAAAGGCCGCTAAATTAGCTTCGAAATTAGCTTTGTACTTTGGTTCGTTTTTAGTCAATGCCGTACCAGCTTCCTCCTTTTCTACTAATTTGTTTAGTTTTTCCGTATAAGATTCTTCTATAGATTCAATCATTCCCATAACATCATCATACTTATCAAACATTTGTTGCGCCGTTTTCTTTTGCGCATCAAATAAATCTACTGCTAATGAAAAATAAGTATAAAGCCCGATTGAACTATCAAAATTTTTAGCATCTTTTTTAAACGCTTCATCAAACATGTTATAGACTTGTTCGTCTGACATATTTAACTCTTTTCTGTATTTGTAAGCTAAGTTAGCTTTATCCACTAAGATTTCACCAAGATCGTATCTAGACTCAAAATGCTCTCTACTCTGATCATATAACAACATTAAATCTTTAATGTGTGCTACTTGTTCTGCTCCAGACGAGTTTTCAACTTTATGCTTTAGGATTTTTTCACCATGTACATATATCGCTCTATTAAACTTTGGACATTTTTCTCTAACTATTTTCCATGGTCCATAAGCATCATCGTATTTTTTGCTTTTTACATAACTATCAAAAATTGATAGGTTATTCATACATTCTTCATCTTGCTGAGCAAACCCTAAATTAACACTCATAAAAAGTGCTAAAAAAAGTATTGTAATTCTCGTCTTCATCTTTAGTTAATTTTGTTATTTATACTTCCTTTGTTCAAACCATCGAGAGTTCAAAGATAAACTTACATTTAAATTTATAAAATTCTCTTGAATTAAGTTTTGATTAGTTGTTCCTCGTTTTCCAAATTCTAAGCCTAAATTGGCATTAGAGAACATATTACGAGTCCCTACTGGTAAACCTAAACCAAAAGATATGCCAAACTCCTTTATGGATTCATCTTTTACAACTAAACCAGTATTTGCAAAGTTAAATCCAGCCCTGTAAACTACTCGTTTTAAGTATCCTGAAAACGCATTGTAGTCTGGAATAAAAAAACCACCAACAGCAATCCTTGAAGAATTTTCGAAAGTAGAATTTTGATTAGGAAAAACAGGATTAGAAAAATCAGCTGAGCTTTGATAAGTATATTCTGTACCTACAAACCATGATTTTGGATCTCCGACACCTACACCAAAAGACACTGTTGCTGGTAAAGTTAATTTTGTGCTTTTTTGTTCGCCAAGGTCTGCTTCAATTGTATTAGATACTGATGTGGTTTGAAGCGTAGTAGCATCAACAGTAACTGTTGACAATGTTCTTATATTATCTGAACTAAGTTTATTTCCTGGGGCATACGTTGCTGTAGTAGACAACTCTAACTTATCCGTAATCATGGTCTTGTAATTCAAACCAAAATTAACGTTTAAACCACTTAAATCAGATCTATTAAATTCACTTGTTTGGTACTGTACAACATCACCTTCTGGAGTATATTGAATTTCGAGAGCGACATTCTGTATGTTTCCGAAGTTATAGTTGAAATCCATTCCAACACTCAGTTTTTCTGTCACTTGATACCCCAAACCAGCAAAAACTCTGTTTAGACCACCTTCACCACTAAAACGATTGACAATAACACTGTCATCAGTAATGTCGTCTAGCTTATACCCTACCGAAGTATATGGCAATAAACCAAATCCTAGTCCAAATTTGCCTAAAGGCACTGATACAGCCAAATAATCAAAAATAGTACTATTGGTATTTGCCTCTCCAAAGTTACTTTCTAATGTAGATTCAGTCATAGTACCTGCAACTGTAAATTTCACTGGTCTGCTTTCACCATTGAAATAAGGCCCTTTTAAAGGATTCCCTGCGTAAGACGCCGGATTTTTCAAATTAAAATGTATACTATCTAAGTAAACACTCATGCCTCCCATACTACGGTTCTCTACAGTTCCTTTAAACTTTAGACTTCCAATACCGTAAAATGAGTATGGAGAACCTGTACCTTGTTGTGCAAAAGCTGCAGAACTTATAATTGTAATACATATTACAATAAAACGTTTTATCATTATTTTGAATTATATTCTAGAATGAAATTCAAACCTTCTAAAAGAAAATTTGATTTCGCAAATATGGTATTTTTTAATTGGTTTGACAAAAATTTACTATCTCCACCTGTTAAAATAACTGTTAAATCTGAGTAATTTTCTATATATTGATTAATTACTCCATCAATTTCATTAATTGCACCATAAACAACACCTGAATGAATTGATGACTCCGTTGAGTTTCCAATAATATTATTGGGTGTCTTGGTCTCTAATAACGGAAGATGCGCTGTTAAATTATTTAAAGATAAATACCGCAATCTTAATCCTGGTGAAATAGCACCTCCTCTGTAATGATTTTCTTTTGTAACAAAGTCATATGTAATACAGGTACCTGCATCAATAATTAAAACATTTTTATTTGGAAGCTGATTTACCGAAGCACAAACTAAAGCTACACGATCTACACCCAATGTTTTTGGTGTTTGGTAGTCATTTTTAAATGGAAATTTTAACTCTGATGTTAATTCCATCACATTTAAATCATTTTTTATAAGTTCTACTTCCTCTTTTGACAAGTGACCAACAGATGAAATGATCGCTTTTTTCAACTTTGGAAAGTCTTTTTTTACGATTTCATACTGTTTTTTAAACTCATTTAGCTTAAAACTTAATTTATAAATTAAATCTGCCTTAAAAAAAACAGCAAACTTAACATACGTATTCCCCACATCTACAATAAGATTCATATCAATTTTTGTTATTTGCAAATTTATAAATTCAAATTTTATGTAATTCCTTTTGTTAATAATAAAAATGCTTATATATTTGCACCCGCTTAACAAAGCAATTGGTGCCTTAGCTCAGTTGGTAGAGCAAAGGACTGAAAATCCTTGTGTCCCTGGTTCGATTCCTGGAGGCACCACCACCATAACCTGTAACAGTCTATTTATTAGAAAGTTGCAGGTTTTTTGGTTTTTACAAGAAACCTAACTTAGAGACAACTCACTTTTCTTTGTTATTATAAGAGCCACACACCCCTTTATAATTCCTTCGACAAAAAAATATCTTATTGCTGAATTTTAAGGGTATCTACTGCCTTTACCCTTAAAGAATCTAAATTTATTTTTTCTATTTTCCGTTGCATTTCATCAATTTCATCAATAGTCATCCCCTCACGAATAGAATCCTTTAGCACAGACACCCTTTGCAGTTCTTCTTCCGAATAGCTATCCCCCGTATTCTTAAACTCATCTAAATCTGGGGATTTGCTTCCTAGTTTAATATTAAAATCTTCACTAGTACCATTAATTACAATTGGAATACCAATAACGCCTAATGGAGGTAAACCAATACGCATTTTTAGGTTAAGCATACCGTCTAAAGAGGTTTCTCCTTCTGTTCTTATACGAAAAGGACTAACCTTAAACCTAAATCTTTCCATCTTTAGAATGTTATTTTCTATAGTTGAGTTAATTGCTATTTCTTTTACAGAAGGATCATTTAATTTTCCAAATCCTGATTCTTTAGATATTGTCCCTAAAAGCTTATAGCCCTCAAATTGCAAATCTTGCGCTTTCAGCGTACCCTTTCCTTTAAGAGATGGCATAAGAGGCAGCATTTGATTGTCTAATGACCCTGACATGTTATAACTTATAGAAACACTACCTGAAGCCTTTTCGGCAGCAGGAACCAACTCTTTAAAGAGCTGAATCGTTTCATATCCTTTCTTTATATTAAGATTTTTAGCCTCTATGTCCATTGAAAAAATCGCCTCATTAAGATTTAAGGGGTGATAAAACCCTTCGATTTGCGCGTTACCATCAACCATTTTTAAATCACTACTTTTAAGATAAAGTCCCTGATCCTTAATCCCCAAAACACCTGATAACTCATTAATATTTAATAAATTATATTTAAGCGTATCTACCTGAATTTGAAAAGTGATATCCATATCTTTTGGCACTTGCATTACACCACTAATCACCTCTTCAACTACAGCAACTTCACTATCTAATTCTTCTGCCGCCTGACTAGTTAACTGTTCTTTCTTTGGAAAAAATTCTGTAACAACTATTTTTGAGGATTCCAATTTCACATCACCACGTAAAATACCATTAGAAAATAAAGCATAATTTAGATAATCTTGAAAAAAACCATTCATAGAAACCTGAGTACTCTCATGCTGGATATTTAGATTAGAAAATGCCATTTTATCATCTAAGAACAAAAACTTCCCTCCCTTAACTAAAAGCGGCTGTGGTAACACATCGGTTTCAATTTGTATACTCTCAACAATATCTAGTGTGCCAGAATGTGAGTTCGGCGTCACGTTTGTAGAGTTTTCATCATCTGGATTACTGAGCTGTCCTTTTAAATTTAAGTCAACTTTTAGCGCTCCCTTTGAAATTAAAAAAGGTAAATCAACAACTTGATGAAGTGAGGTAAAATCGATACTACCGACACTGTTGATTTCATATTCAGGTTGGTCAAAATTCTGAAAAAATGCTTTTGCTGCAAATTTATTTTCCAGAAAACTAAAGTTTAGCGCATTGATTTTTAAAGAGGAATCTGAATAGCTATTTCCATTATTTTGAACTAAAGCATCAATATTTATATTCTTAATAGGCTCAGGGTGTCCTGAAGTCTGTACAAACCCATTGGTTAGCTTAAAGCTTCCTTCGGTTTTAGGAAATTTTGATGCTAAGGGCTGATAAACACCCTCCATATTCCAATTAGACCATAAGATACCATTAAATTTAAAATCTGGTAATTGCAAAGTTTCGTTAAGCATCGTCAAATCTACCTTAGACTGAATATTGGATTTTACATAGAGCGAATCTTCTCTCCCCTTTAAAACCAATTTCCCTGCAGTGAGTTCATCTTGTAGTTTAAAATTTAGGTTATCTAAACGAAAATCCATTAATCCATTTTCTAAAGACCCTTTGAATTTTACCTGTATATTTTCCAATTTCTGATTGGCTGTCTTATGTGCTATTTCACCATTATTTATAACCAAATCCAATGACACATGTTCTCTTTTCAGAGAATCGGGAACAGTACCGGAATAGCCAATTAGGTTACACGTGGCATCAATATCACCGTTCATATCCATACTTTTGGACCATTCGGTATATTTTGGAGGAAGGGCGCTTACCACATTTTGTAGCGTGCCGTTTTTTGTATTGAAAACCACATTATAAGAAAGGCCATCATCAAAAACATCTAATCTCCCATTAAAATTGACATTTAAATCATTCAATGAAATAGTATTGTCATCTAATTCTATAGAAAGCGTTTTAGTATCATAGATTGTAAAGGATTTTGCCTTTAGCGTTTTACCTTTTAGGTATTCTACTTTATCAAAAATAACATCGATACTATCAATATCCAATTGTGAACCCAACTCTAAAATTCCTTTATCTAGACCACCTTTGCCTTTATAATTAAAGCCATTGGATTTTATTGTTATGCCATTCTCTTCATCTTTATAAAGTACATTAGCATTTTTAATTTTGAGTTTATCTAGATTCAAATTTAAACCGAGCGAACTAGAATCATCTTGGCTAGATATAGAGTCTACATAAAAGATATTATCATAATTGTTTCTTCCAAACTTATCCTTAACAAGTCGAATATCACAATCCGTTAAATACGTTTCTTCGACCTTCAACTCATTTGAGAAAATTAATTTAAAAATATTAATACCAAAGCCGAGCTCTTTAGCTGTTATTATACGTTCTTTAGAAAACGGTTCAGGCTCTGCTAAATTAACCTCTTCAAAAGAAAAGGTTAACGAGGGAAAGTGACGAAAAAATGATATTTCGGACGTCTTAAACTGTAGTTCTGATCTTAAATTTTCGTTGATTCCTTTTTTTATTTCTTGAGAGATATAATCATTAAATATCTGAGGAATGGCAAACATGAAGATGAGCAAAGCGACGACCACACCTAATAACCATTTCAACACTAAAATAAGAATACCCTTTTTATTATTTGTTTTCACCATTTGAAAATAAATTATACTTTTTGATTTTTATGACTTACTATTTCAAATAGATTACTCTAATGCAATAAATCAATAATACTGTTTTAGGCATTACCAATTAACAAATGATACACCAATGCCAAAGGTACTCTGATAATGATTATAGTCTACTAATGTTTCCCCATATCCTGTAAAAAATTGTGCTTGTACTTGTAAATCCTTATTTATAGGATATAGATAATTGAATTCTAAACTACCATGATTATCCTTTAGCGAAAATGAATTCGTAGCAATTGCGTAAAATGTGTGCTTTTTTAGCTTATAGATAGCCTTAAGCCTTCCATTACCTATATAGTTTGTGATTAACGGATTTTCATCAACCTCATCATTTAATCTAATCCAAGGACTTAGATAGATTTGTAAGTTTTTACTTTCTAACGCTAAATTGAAAATCACTCGATTCCAGCTTCTGGACCTTGGTAGATCTCTACCATTAGATTGGTGATTGAAACTTACACCAAACATCTTTAAAGTGAGTCCTGCAATTTTAATATCTAAAGGGAAATTTAACATAAGTTCTGGCTCATAATTCAACTCTCTAAAGGCTCTAGACAATTCTGTATTATAAATTTGCCAATGCGCAATTTGAGTATAACCAACCCATAAATCTCCTTTTCCAAAAAATAATGATTCCGCCAATTTAGTCTTAAAACTTAACTGAAATTTAGCTTCATAATTATTAAATTCTTTAGGAGTCGTTGAAGAAAAATCTGGATTTTCACTGTAAGGCAATTTATTCGGATTATTAGACCTTCTACCTGCGGTTACATACACGGGTTTATATGATCTTAGCTTAAATACGCCTTGCTTAGTTTCTTTATCTAAATCCCATATTTCTGATAAAGACTTAAGTCCTATTTCATTTTCTTCTAGCTCTTGAGCCTTAGAAATCGAAATTGACAGGACTAGTATAATAAATACAGCTATTTTTTTTAGCACCATTTAAATAAATTTCTATTGATGACCAGAAATGGAATTACACTTTTTAATCAAAAATTCTGCTCTTTATTCTTTACAATCCGTTTTTGATAATGGCATTGTAGATGAGTAATTGACAGAATTCACATCTTTAAACATTGTTCCGGTTTCATCTAATTCGCCATAACCTTCCACCAATTGATTATCCTTAAGCATAAAAGTGACTTGTCTTTTACTTTCGACACCTTCAGATTGAAAAGTATACGTACCAACAAGCTTACCGTCGTTAAACTCTCCTGTGAAGCTACCTTTGTTTTTGTCTTTTTCAGCAAAAGCATAGGTCAAATTAGCCTCTACTGGATTATCGTTTTTTGTAATCTCCATATTGACTAGGCTACCATTTTCGCTATACATATAACAGCCTTTTTCAAGTGTTGGCGTTATTACCACTTCCTCTTCCATAGGAACTTCTTTAATGGTTTCTTCTGGTTTATCCTCTTTATTTTTACAATTAAAGAAAGTAAAGGCAACGAATGTTAAGAGCACTACTTTTCTACTTATAGCACTAAAACTTGTGTTTTTAGAATTTGAATATTTCATAATATTTAGTGTTTAGTTTTTAATCCGTTTTTTTGAATACGATCGTAATTCCTGATGGATTTGATAAGGTTAATCTACTATTTTCAATTGCATATGTTGTGCTACTCTGTAATGCTTTTAAAAATTCGGATTCTTTATTATTTGGTTCACACAACATTTCCGTAGTTACAATATTTGTAAATCGAAGCAATCCTTTTTCAAAAAAAAGCTTACCATTCATTTGGTTGCAGCCAGCAAAACCTGAAAATGTATTTTCGGAAGTTTTAATATCAATCGTAGGAAATTCTTGCTTAAAATCTGCTTTGGTTATTATTTTTCCTTTTAAGGTTTCAAGTATCCAAATATCTTGTAGGCGATAATCAGTAACATAATAACCACAGCCCTTTAGCTTTTGAGACTCCGCTTCAGCCTTTTTATTATAATCAATGGTCACAGAATAAGATGATACTTTTCCAGACATATCATTGACACAATCTGTTTGCGAAATTTGAATAGTCATCTCTGTTGATTCTGTCTCAATATTGTAGCGTTTCACATTAGAATCCTGCGCTAAAATAGGCTCGGCGTGTGGTATATTTATGGAATCCGTTGGCGTTTTAAAAACAATTAACTTCTCATTAATCTCTAATCCCCAGAAAGGTTCCGTACCATTTGCTTTGAAATATTTGCTATCGTTATTAGCAGATTCATCTTTAGACACCTTAGTATTAACTGCGTCAGAATGCTCTGTGTTTTTGGTAACACTTTGTTGTAAAGCCTCCTGTTTATTAGTAGCATTGTTACATGCAGAAAACATAAAGAATCCTACAAACAGAAAGCCATAAATTAGTCGTATCATTATTGTGTTTTTTTGAATCGCATCATTGGTACATCTCCTAACATTAAATTCAGTTTGCCTTCGGCATCAATGTCGTATCCATCTATTTTTTTTATCGTACTCAAGAACTCTTGCTCTCCTTTACCACAAAACATCATAGTAGTAGGCCCTGGTTCACCAAAAGAAATCGATTTACCATCCAAAGTATAAGGCGCTGAATACCCGTTACAACTATTATTACCTGTTGCTTTACTTGTCGTTTTATCAAAAGTAAGTTCAGGTTTTTTACTAGGGAACAAGCCATCGAAAGCAATTCGTGAGCCAGACATGTATTCCAATTGCCAAGTCGCACTATAAAGTTGCTCGTTATTAGACATTTCTTTTTCCGAACCACAAGCTGTAACAAGTGATAAGAAGCAAATAAACAAAATTGATTTAATTTTCATGATACTATAATTTTTATGATTATTGTTTTTTAAAAAATCGAGCTAATAGGTATAAAATACTGAGTAATATCATAACAACAACACTCAACACCAAGAAATTACCGAACACCTTTGTATACCCAATACTTGTAGCGTCAACAAATGGATACGGATAAAAGTCTGAAAAACTTCCTCTAAACATTATGACTATAAAATAAATTAAAGGGTATAAAAGCCATGAAAAAAGCAGTCGTGGTTTTAAATCTTCAAATATTATAAACATAAACCAATATACAAGCACATACATTGGGATAACAGTGTGTAAAAGCTCATCAATTACCATTTGAAAACCTGAAGGTTGCCAAATGGAACGCAAAACAATTTGATAAACCAGACCGACAATAAGGATGAAACCTGTAATGGCCGTTAATGAAGCATTATTTTTTAGAAATTTTAGCGCTCTAATAGTTGAGATTTGGGATGTAAAATAAAGCGCAACTAGCGTATTCGTTAAAATAGTGAAATAGCTAAAAAACCTAATAATGGTTTCAAAAAGATCTGTTTGTCTGTTGATGATAATTAACACTAATTGTCCAACAACTGCAAACCAGCCAACCAAAGCACCTACGACATTCCATATCTTTTTTTGAGTGAAGTTCACTAAGGCAGTCATCTTAAGATTTTTAAGCATTTAAATATTGTAGGTCAAAATTAAACTATTAATGCTTCCTATCAAATTATTCAATATTAAAACAAAATGAATTAGAATGTTTTAGAGCTATTAATTACGTGTTGGTATACCTTCAAATCTTTACGCATTAGTAAATCTTACAAAAAGAATGCAAGCAACTAGAATATTTCATACTCTATTACATAAAAAAATCCCTGTAAAAAATAATTACAGGGACTTAATCTTGCTAAAAATCAATTATTATAAAGCTTCAAAACGGACATTATCTATCGCAAAATTTAATAATACATCTGCGCCTTCAAATGCCATTCCAAATTCTGCATCAACGAGACTAAAATCTGGCACGCCTAGTATTGAACAAGGTATAGAAACGGTTGTCCAACCTTCTGAATCAAATGCCTCGCCTGTATCATTCCATGGTGCCCAATCATAAAAGGCGTCGACTCCATCAGCATCATTAAATCTAATTCTAAACATACCTGCTGTTAATGGCTCTAACGTATTGATATCAAATTTTAAGGAGTAACCCGATAAATTAGAACCTACAGTTGACGCTCCATTAAAAGTTCCGGCATCATTTCTCCAGAACAAATCTTGCCATCCGTCACCACCTGTTTGGAAGTTTGCTCTACCGTAAGAGCTACCATCTAAACTTAGTGAAACATCATTTTCTGCTACAACATTTCCCCACCATGGTCCATTAGCATCCCAATCAAAGAATACTAAAGACGTATCATCTATAGGATCTGGCCCTCCACATCCTGGTGTATCAAAACGCACATTATCTATCGCAAAATTTAACAACACATCTGCTCCTTCGAATGCCATTCCGAATTCCGCATCAACTAAACTAAAGTCTGGAACACCTAATACAGAAAGTGGAATTTCAATCGTTTCCCATCCGTCAGTTGTAAAAGGCTCACCGGTGTCATTCCAAGGTGCCCAATCATAAAAGGCATCTACACCATCGGCATCATTAAATCTAATTCTCACCATACCATCTGTCATAGGCTCTATAACATTCATATCAAATTTTAACGAATAACTACTTAGATTACTACCTACTACTGCTGCACCATTAAAAGTTCCGGCATCGTTTCTCCAAAATAAATCCTGCCAACCTACACCTCCTGTTTGGAAATTTGCTCTACCATACGAGCTACCGTCAATACTTAACGCAGCCGTATTTTCTGCAACAACATTTCCCCACCAAGGTCCGTTTGCATCCCAATCGAAGAATACCATTGAAGGATCTCCTACAGGACATAGTCCGCCTTCACCTGTTTCAATACCAAGAGCACTTAATAATGCTTCTGGGATTAAAACGCGGTTAATCTCATGGATAACACCATTATTGGCTCCAATATTCGCCATTGTAATAGTAGATGGAATTGCATCACCAAAAGACGGTAATAATCTCGCGTTATCACCAGATAAATCTGCGGTAATATCATCACCATATAGTGTAGATATTGTTCCTCCATCCGTCAACTGACTTGCCATTAAACTACCAGCATGAAGATGATAATTTATTAAATCGGTTAATACCGTTAATTCTTCAGGTGTATCAAAATCTGCTAAAGTTTCAAAATTATTTATTGCTGCAAATAGCCCTACAAAAGCATCATTATTAGGTGCAAAAGCAGTTAACTCATCCGTAGACAAACTATTTGTAAGACCCACTTTTTCTACCGCCTCTATAAAGGTTGTAAAACCTCTATCATTAGATCTCTCAACAATATTTAAGGTTGCACTTAATATGCTTTGAAAAACATCTTCTGGTAATAAGACTTTATCAACACCATGCACTACACCATTTACTCCTTGAATATCTACAAGAACAATTTCTGCATCATTATAAGTGGCATCATCTATTAGTGTTCCGCTAATGGAAAATGAATCTCCTTGCATGGAAGTCTGCGTTGTACCATCAACCTCTGAAGAACGTGTGTTAGCACCAGAAACGACATGATATAGTATAATTTGTTGTAATACCGCTTCTGGAATATCACTTAAAGACACCCATCCAAAAGCACCATTAACTTGAGCTATTAAGGCTTCGAATGCTATATTATTAGGAGCAAATAAAGTATAAGGATAATTTTCGTTTTCAGGATCTGATATTGACAATGTTTCACTTAATCCAGATAATGCAATGGCACTTGCTAAACTAGAATAATCAGGATTTGCCATAACATGATCTACAACTGTTGGCGGCATTAAAACAGCATCTACAGTATGAATAACTCCATTGGTCGCCCCTAAGTCGAACCCGTTATCTACCAATGAAGCTACTCCATTAAATATAAGATCACCTTCTGTATTTGTATAAAAACTAATATTATTATCATCTGGACCAGTTGCTAAAGTCGTTAAATAACCCGTTTCCATTCCACCTGTAAAATCAGCTGTAACTGTACTTAATACATGATTTAACAACACATTCTCTAATGCTTCATTTGTTAATGACGTTATGCTTGAATCACTAAAAGCTGAATTGTTTGGCGCAAAAACCGTATAAGTAGTTGTACTACTTAGAGTAGAATCTAAACGCACCTGAGCTAATGCATCAGCAAGCACAGACAAACTCTGTCGTTCGGATACAATTTCTGAAATATTTTTAGGACTACTTGTTGATTGGAATATATCGTCATCCTCTTTACAAGAGTAAAAGCATGTAAAGACAACAAGCAAAGAGATATAAAAGTTTTTAGATATTTTCATTACAAATATTTTTAATAATTAGTTTTTAAACTCCACTTGATTAATTTCTACTATAGAAAACCAAAATCATCTATATAAAAAATGTATTCTGCTAATCCTGTATTAGATGCTTCTTGAAAATCCATTCTAAATATTGTGTCTGGCGCACCACCATTTGGATAAAAATCGGATAAAGGAATCACCACTTTATTCCATACTCCTGGTATAAGTTCTATAGGCTGTACTGTTTGTGCTCCATCAAAATCATTTAAAGCAATTTGCACTTTATCACCTACTGCACCTGTTCCGTATACAGAAACTGTGAGGGCATCATATTCATCAAATGGAATATTTGGTACTAAGAAAGACAGTCCAGACCAGGCTTCTCTCGTACTTTTAATAGAGAATTCACCTAAAGCGACTTCAGAAGACGCCAAGTCATGTGTTCCTCCCCATTCACTTGTCGTCCAATCTGAATGTAAAGCATCAATATAAATAGAGTAACTAAACCCGTATGAATCTGATTGTGCAACAGCACCTCTACTCGTAGCTAAATAAATAAAAGCTTGTTCTATACCCGATGGCACTTCTACCACAACTTCCGTTTGGCTAATAGATAAAATTGTTGCTGGGGCTTCTATTAAGTTTCCATTTTCTTCAGATCCTGACACAAAGGTTACCGTAGACGTATCCGTAAAGTCACCACCCTGAAGCTTAACAACCTTTACACCATCAACTGTCTCTTCAGTGAATCCTTCAATAGTTAATAAAGAAAAATCATATTCAGTAACTCCTTTTAAATTTTCTAATCGCAAAATATTTGTTTGATTTATGTAAGGTGCGTCTAAAGGCACGCTTACAAAAGCAATATTATCTGTTAAAAGTGCTGGATTAAATCCTGCGGGAAAACCGTTAAAGTCTATAGAAAATAACGATGCCAAATTTTCGCCTCTTATAATGTATGTTCCTTGCAAAACACCTTGTGTTACAGGGACGTCTTCTCTAGCTTCGCTTACACTATGAATAATAGGAGGAGCAGTTGCTTCTGGAATAGAATCCTTTTGAAATTCGTTTTCGCAAGATGTTAACTGAAATATCATTAACACCATTAAAAAGAAAGTAGCTATGTTGCTCAATGTGAAATTATTTTTTTTCATAATCTTCTTTTTTATATTTATTCTCCAAAATTATAAGGCACTGGAGGCTGTTGAAGCGCTGGGTTATTTTGAGTCTCGTTTGTTGGATATGGAAATAACATATCGTCCATTGTAGGACTAAACATTTCAGAATTAATTGTAGGAGGCGTTGTATCATTATTAAAAGCTCCTCTTTCTGTATTGCCTAAATAGTTTATTGCAAAGGCAGGCCCACGTCTTACAACATCATACCAAAACTCAAACTCAAAAGCTAACTCAATACGTCTTTCTTGAAAAACATCGTCTATTGTTGGGTTATCTATGTTTCCTAAACCAGCACGTCTTCGCACCTTATTAAGAGACGCTGTACCGTATGCACTTGAACCACCTCCCATAACTGCAGCTTCCGCGTTAATTAATAATAATTCGCCATACCTAAGAATATAAGTATTGTTTGGATAGCTCTGTTGACCTCCACCTCCATTAGTCGCAGCATTACCAACAACGTATTTTTTTATTCCAACATTAGTCCCTTGATGATTAACTGTTGGTGACACCGCATAACCTCCATTTAAGTCGTCATAATAAGAACCAGGATCCATAATTGTAGCGTAATAACGTAAATCTTGTGTTGTGTCTTCGTAAGCTTCTTGCAAATCTATTGAAGGACCAATTGCAGCCCAACCATCCGCAAAACCAGTAACTCCTGCTTGTGCAAAAAGCGATTGTAAACCGTTTCCTTCTGCATATTGACCAGATGTTGACCATTGCAATGCAAAGATTGATTCTGGATTATTATCATTTGCAGTTAAAAACAAATCATAATAACTTCCTGAAGGATCTCCATCTTCTGCATCACCACCATATAATTTAAATTCACCAGAAGTTATAACCTCTTGAGAGAGTTGAAATGCTTTAGTATAATCTTGCTCGTACAAATAAATCTTCGCTAACATTGCCTTAGCTGTACCGCTAGAAACTTTTGCATTTAAGTCATAACTTCCACCTCTAATTTTTTCATAACAATTATCTACAGCAAACTGTAAGTCTCTTTTAATAAACTCATAGACATCAGATTCTGGGTTTCTAGGAACTACAGGCTCTAAAACGTATAGATTATTATCTGCGATAATAGGAATTGGACCAAAAATTCGGACAAGATAAAAATAGGCAGTGGCACGGATAAAACGCGCTTCGCCAATAGCGTTATTAACGACATCTTGCGAAATATCTGGATGTACAAATTCTGGCATTGTATTTATTACTGAGTTTGCCTGAGCAACTACAGCATACAATGATTCCCATGCCTGAGTTAAGGTTCCGTGCTCTCCTGTTATTGCAAAATTAGTAAAGTCAGCATTCCTTGGATCCCACGTACGGCCATTCCCTGAACTTAACTCACCAATACACCAAGAAACATTAGAGATAAAGTTAAACCAAGGCTTAGAATACAAGTGATTCGTCCCCGAATTAACTTGCTCTTCTGTTTGATAGAAGTCTACTACGTTATACGAATCTTCTGGTGGTCTATCTAAAAATTCCGTAGTACATGATGGCAGAAGTAACAATACTGCCAATGTCAGTAAAAACTTAGTTCGTAATAAATTATTCATTATATCTTGGTTTTTAAAATTCAACATTGATTCCTAACGTAAATGTTCTTGGTGATGGGTAACGCCCATTATCCACCCCTAATAAAAGTGCATTTTGGTTGTATGCGCCTACTTCTGGATCGTAACCAGAATAATTAGTAAATGTGTAAAGGTTTTGAATACTTCCATATAGTTTTAACTTACTCAAACCTATCTCTTCAGAAAATTTGCTTGGAAGCGTGTAACCTATAGTTACATTTTGTATTCTTAAATATGAACCATCTTCTATGTACCTATCCGATATATTAATGTTTGGCGTGTCATTTCTTGCTAATCTCGGTGAACCTGAATTCGGGTTATCAACAGACCAGTAATCTAACACTGAAGCCACTTGGTTTGTATAAGTTCTATTTCCTGCGGTTAATGAGCGTCCAATAGCATTGAAGATATCATTACCATAAGACCCTTGCATAAATACGGATAAATCAAAGCTTTTATAAGAGAATGAATTTTGAAAACCAAATGTAAAATCTGGGTGTGGGTTTCCAATAATTGTTCTATCATCTCCATCTATAATTCCATCAGGCACACCGTCTGGGCCACTTATATCTTTATACTTTACATCACCTAGCCATGTTGACCCAAATAAAGCATCTTCATAAGGTCTTCCAAATTGAACTGGAGCTCCATTAATATCATCTAGAGTTCTAAAAATCCCTTCAACCTGATAGCCATAGAATAAACCAATAGGTTGACCAACTTGAGTTATTGTAATATTTTGATTAGAATTATCTAAAGACAAATCCCCATTTATTGTTAGATCACCTAAAAGCTCATTCACTCTATTTTTATAATGCGATACTGTTAATGAAGAATTCCAGTTAAAATTTTTCGCATCTGTTTTGTAACTTAAAGTAACATCAACACCTGTATTTTGCATTTCACCTAAGTTAACCCATGGAGGAGTTATTGCTCCTGGCGAATTACCTCCAGTAATAAAATCGGTGACTGCAAGTTGGTAAAGAAAATCTTTTGAAATTTTCTTATAAACTTCTACAGTTGTGTTTAATCGTGAATTAAATAATGTAAAATTTAAACCAAAGTTAGTTTGTGTAGAAGATTCCCAGGTTAAATCCTCGTTTGCAAAATTCGCATATTCGAACCCTGTTCCTGTACCTGTTGAAATTGTATTTAATCGTGCACCATAAGCGAAATTTGGAATATTTTGATTCCCTACTTCACCATAACCTCCATATAGTTTTATGTTTTCTACAGCAGTGACACCATCCATAAAACTTTCGTTAGACAATCTCCAGGCGGCTGAAACAGAAGGGAAATATCCCCATTTATTACCTTCAGCAAATTTTGAAGAACCATCAGCCCTTAAAGATGCTGTAACATTATATTTATTATCTAATGAATAGATTAATCTACCAAAGTAAGATTCTAACGCTGCGCTTCCTTTGTATTGATCTGTAAAATCATTAGCATCTCCAGTTCCTAAAACTGGAACATCATTACTTACAAAATCTCCATCTTGAGAAATTACACCTTGCCAAATTGACTCTTGGACTTCATGCCCCAATAGGACTGTGAAATTATGTTTCTCATTAAAGGTTTTATTGAACGTCAATAAGTTTTTTACAATCCAAAAATCCGTGTTTTCATTTCTAATACTTAAACTATTTGTTCCTCTATCAATCGCTCCATAATTAAATGTAGGCTGAAATCTATCACTAATATTGTTCCCGAAATCACCACCCATTTCTAATCTATAAGTAAAATTCTCCGATATTTTAAACTCACTATAAATATTTCCTAATACTCTATTTCTAGTTAATTTATTTTTAACGCTTAATGCTTCTGCAATCGGATTTCTTATACCAAAAGCAATTTCTTCAGATGTCACAGGACCCGCAAACGACCCATCAGGATTATAAACTGCAGTTGCAGGATTGTTTAATAAAGAAAGACCAATAAGCCCATTAGTTGAGTTATTTAAGGTTAGGCTTTCATTTGTTCTACTTGTTGTAAAACTGACCCCAACATTAATGGACTTATTTAATTTGGCATTTACATTAGCTCTTACCGAAATACGATTAAATGAAGATCCTATGACAGTACCTTCTTGATCAACATATCCTGTAGACAAAAAGTAATTAATACCCTCGTTGCCACCAGAAAAAGACACTTGATGATTTTGCATCATGGCATCGCTAAAAATCTCCTTTTGCCAATTAGTTCCTGGACCTAAAAGATCAGGGTTTAAAAATTCGACCCTAGGAGTAAGGCCATATATTTCTCCTATTTCATTCTGCAATCTTGCATAACCTGGTAAATCTAAAACCTCAATTAAATTTGTAGGACGTTGTATTGCTATAAATGTATTATATGAAAGTTTTCCTTTTGAATTCTTACCCTTTTTGGTTGTAATAATCACAACTCCATTAGATCCTCTAGAACCATAAATCGCAGTAGCAGAAGCATCTTTAAGTATGTCAATAGACTCTACATCGTTAGGATTTAACGCAGATAAAGGGCTCACACCCGTTGAACCACTGCTCTCACCAATGCCATTATCTGCAATAGAACGTCCACTTGTAGCCACATTATTAGAATCCCCAGACACTGGCACACCATCTATAATATATAAGGGCTCACTAGAACCTGTTATAGTATTGATACCACGAATCCTTACAGAAACAGCACTACCTGGCTGACCAGAATTCTGAGTAATACTCACACCTGCGGCTCTACCTTGCATCATTTGATCAATACCAACTTGCGGTATTGTCTCTAATGCTTCGGTATCTACACTAGACACAGAACCACTTAATTGCTCCTTTCGCTGTGAACCATAACCAATAACAACAACCTCATCTAAACCTTCTACACTTTCATCTAAAGTTACATTAATGAGTTCTTTATTTTTTACTGAAACTTCTTTGGTTTCAAACCCTATATAACTAAATACTAAGGTTGAATTTTCATTAACATTAATGACATAGCCACCATCAAAATCAGTTACAACTCCATTTGTAGTTCCTTTTTCTATCACCGCAACTCCAAGTAGCGTTACTCCATTAGAATCAGACACGGTTCCTTTTACTTGGTTTTGAGCAATAGCAAATTGCCCCATTAAAAGAAGCAGTAAAAATGAATAACAATATTTAGTGCTGCAACAAATGTTTTTAAAATCGAATTTTCGCATATTAATTGATATTAGTAGAAGTTGATTGTTAATTCCCAATTTTTTCACCTTATAATTATTATATAAATAATTTTACAGTTCATTTATTGATGATTCCAAAATTAACAGAATTGTTAACGTAGTGTTAATAGTATTTTGTCATTTACTAATAAAATATATTCGACAATATAAAATAATACATGAAATTAGATAAATTGTACAGATCACAATAAAACCTAACGACGTTTATTGACAGAATATCAGATGCAAACAAAAATTCTTTTACAACCCCACCTAAGACATTTAGTGAAGAAAATTCATAGGATTCTTTTTATACCCGAAAATTCATTTTTGTACTGACTAGGTGTGCATTTTTTTAACTTCTTAAACACCCTATTGAAATTTGCGATATTGTTAAAACCGCAATTATATGCAATTTCAGAGATGCTATTATCTTTTTCCAATAACCACATCGCAGCATAACCAATTCGAACTTCATTAACATAATCTACAAATGTCTTTCCGGTTCTTTTTTTCATAAACCTATTAAAAGACACATTACTCATATTTACAATTTCTGAAACTTGAGATAGTGTTATTTTTTCACTAAAATGCCCTTGGATATATTCATAAACTGTTTTTATTTTATCACTATTCTCAAAATTCTCCCTATATACTGTGTAGGTCGATAGTAAGCGCTGGTTCCTAGAATTGGCTAAATCATGTAGTATTGAAACTAATTCTAAAAAATAATCCATACCATCTAATCGCGATACCTGAGCTATTCTAGCTTGTAATTCTAAAGCTGTTTTTTTAGAAAATAAAATACCATGGACGGATCTATTAAACATATCCCTTATAGGCTTCATAATTCGTCTCCTTAAAAAATCTGAAGCAAATAAATGTTCATCAAACTGAATCGTTATTTCATGAATTGATTTACTCTTACAGTTATGAGTTACCCATCCATGATGTAAATTTGGACCAACCAACACCAATTCAACATCTCCAATCTCCTCCATACTATCTCCAATAATTCTTTTTACTCCTTTACCATTTCTTATAAAGTTCAACTCATATTCAGGATGAAAATGTATAGGGAAATCAAATTCTTCTTTAACCCTGTCGAAGACTAAAAAACTATCCTCAGGAGATAATGGTGTGATTTCTCTATGCGTGTTTTTAATAATATCCATAATAAAGATTTATAATAATGTAACAAATTGATAAAATAATACCAACTATATAAAGCTGGGTTCCCTAAATTTGAAATATCTAAAATTAGTGTGTAATTTTTACATTTTCCACAATTAAAGATGTAAAAATATTAATTAATATAAAATATAATTGTTCTTTTTTAAGAATGCTACAAACGTTAAATTATTATGTTTAAAAAAATTATTCCGATAGTATTAGTGTTTACAATGTTTTCCTGCAAGTCAATTTATACGAGCGATTATAAAAAACCGACTTTAGTTGATGATAAAATATCAGAAAGCTCACAGTTATTAAGAAAAAAACTATTCCTTATTTCACAAAAAGGGTTTGCTATAGGACATCAAGATTGTACATCTTATGGCATGGGATGGAAAAAAGCGGATTATCTCGATGTTGAAAAAAGTGATGTTTTTGATATGATCGAAGACCAACCCTCTGTATACGGTTTTGACATTGGTTGGATAGAAAAAGGATCGGACGTAAACTTAGATAGCGTCCCATTTAATTTAATGAGAAACCTAATTATAGATGCCCATAAAAAAGGAGGCATTATTACAATTAGTTGGCACTCCGACAACCCTGTATCTGGTGGAGATTCTTGGGACCAAACACCTGCAGTAGCACAAATTTTAGAAGGAGGAACCCATAGAGAGAAATATGAACTTTGGATCGGAAGATTAGCCAGCTTCTTTAAATCTTTAAAATATAATGACACAAAAATCCCAATAATATTTAGACCTTTTCATGAAATGAACGGCTCTTGGTTTTGGTGGGGAAAAGGCCATTGCACAACTACAGAATATAAAAAATTATGGCATCAAACAGTCCAACTCTTAAGAGACAAACACCAAGTTCACAACCTATTATATACCTACTCACCCAATAAACTAAACCCAGAGGATAATTATATGACCTATTACCCTGGCGATGATTATGTTGATATTTTAGGATCCGATATTTACGATTTCAACAATACTGAAGAGTACGTAAATTCAGTTGTTAATGATTTGGCCATTGTTAAATCTTATGCAACTCAAAAAGATAAATTGTTTGCGTTTACAGAAACTGGACTAGAAAAGGTTCCAACTAGTAATTGGTTTACTGAGGTTTTGTACCCAAGTATTAAAGATTCTGGAATTAGTTGGATTTTATTTTGGAGAAATCATGACGAAAAACACCATTACATGCCTTACAAAGGACACGTTAACGAACTCGATTTTAAGAAATTTAAGGCACTACCTAAAACATTGTTTTTAAAAGACATAAATCTTATAAACCCATAATTCACATGCAATTACTACACACAATTGACATCCTAATTATCGCTTTATACTTAGTCACAATTATTATCATTGGCTTGGTACTCCGTAAAAAAGCACAACAAAGTAAGGATGATTATTTATTGGGCGGAAAATCTATTCCTTGGTATTTATTAGGGCTCTCTAACGCCTCTGGTATGTTTGACATATCAGGAACAATTTGGCTGGTGACACTAATGTTTGTTTATGGGATAAAAAGCGCTTGGGTTCCATGGTTATGGCCCGTATTTAACCAAATATTTTTAATGGTTTATTTATCTAAATGGCTACGTAGATCTAATGCTACAACAGGTGCTGAATGGATAGGTACACGTTTCGGTTTCGGAAAAGGAGCAAAATTATCTCACATTATTGTCGTCGTTTTTGCATTAGTAGTGTGCTTGGGCTATTTAGCTTATGGTTTTATTGGTTTAGGGAAATTTGTTGAAATCTTTGTACCATGGGAATTAGTAAGTAATTATGTTCCTTTTTCTATTCCACTAGAATATGTCCCGCATTTTTATGGCACCATATTCACGTTGTTTGCTGTGTTTTATTCTTTATTGGGAGGCATGTCCGGAATTGTTTGGGCAGATGTTGTTCAATTCGGAATTATGACAATTTCAGCCTTAGTTATAGGCTATTTAGGGTGGCAAGCTGTGGGAGAATTTGGAGTTGACGTGCCAAAAGACTGGATGAACCCGTTTGTTGGAGGGTTAGATTTAGACTGGAGTAATATCATCCCTGAAGTCACAGATAAAATAAAAAGTGATGGTTACGGCATCTTCACTTACTTCTTATTTATGATGTTATTTAAAGGAGTGCTTGTAAGTGTCGCTGGCCCTGCTCCAACATACGATATGCAGAAAATTCTATCGACTAAAAATCCCGTTGAAGCTTCAAAAATGAGTGGGTTTGTATCCGTAATTTTAATGCCAATTCGCTATTTAATGATTGCTGGTTTTGCAGCCTTAGCTTTAATCTATTATGACAAGCTAGATTTATTAAATGCCGCTGGGCATATCGATTTTGAACTCATTCTACCAACAGCTATTAAAGAATTTGTACCTGTTGGCTTATTAGGCTTATTATTAGCAGGATTAATTGCGGCATTTATGTCCACTTTTGCTGGCACATTAAACGCTGCTCAAGCTTATTTGGTTAATGATATTTATTTAAAATACACAAAACCTGATGCGTCTCAAAATCAAATAAAAAACATGAACTATATCACAGGTATCATTGTGGTTATTATCAGTATTGTTCTTGGTTTTTTCGCAGAAAATGTAAATGCCATATTAAACATTATTGTATCCGTTTTATACGGAAGTTATGTTGGCGCCAATATTTTAAAATGGCATTGGTGGAGATTTAACGGTGAAGGCTTTTTCTGGGGCATGGTCGCAGGATTACTCGCTGCTGCAATAGTACCGCAACTATTTCCAGATGTAAATGCCTTATACTTATTTCCTGTATTACTAATTGTTTCTTTAATTGGAAGTATAATCGGAACCTTCTCTGCTCCTCCAACTGAAGCTGAAGTATTAAAAGAATTTTATAAAAATGTACGTCCTTGGGGATTTTGGAAACCGGTGCACGATCAACTAGCAGCTGAAAATCCAAACTTCAAAAAGAATACTGATTTCGGAAGAGACATGTTCAATGTCGCTATAGGTATAGTTGCCCAAACGGCATTAGTAATTTTACCAATGTATCTTATTTTCAGACAAGAAACTCCGGTCTATATTTCTATAGCGGTATTAATAGTATGTATCATTCTACTGAAGAAATTCTGGTGGAACAATTTAAATCAAAAACTCGATTAACCTTATAAAAACCAAACTATAGTTATGAGCATCAACACTATCGATAAGGCAAAAAAGCATTACGCTAAAACAGTGCGTAGAAAAAACAAACCAGCTAAACTATCTAATGGCATTTATACCAGATATAAATATCCAATAGTCACCGCAAGCCATATCCCAATTCATTGGCGATATGATTTGAATTCTGAAACTAATCCTAATGGCATAGAACGCATAGGCTTTAACGCTACATTTAATGCAGGAGCTCTAAAATGGAATGAAAAATATATTATTTGCGTCCGTGTAGAAGGCAACGATAGAAAATCATTTTTTGCCATTGCCCAAAGCGATAATGGTATAGATGGTTTCGAGTTCTGGGACAAACCTTGTGTCATTCCTCAAACCGAAATACCAGATACGAACGTGTATGACATGAGATTGATTCAACATGAAGATGGTTGGATTTACGGCATCTTTTGTACAGAACGTAAAGACCCAAATGCTCCTTCAGAAGATACAAGTTCTGCAATTGCTAATGCCGGAATCGTAAGAACTAAAGACTTAATTAATTGGGAACGGCTTCCTGATTTAATTTCAACTACAGGACAACAACGTAATGTGGTATTGCATCCAGAATTTATCAATAGAAAATATGCGATATATACACGACCGCAAGATGGATTTATTAGTGTCGGAAATGGAGGAGGAATAGGTCTAGGATTTATCGATGATATGATGAATCCTGAAGTTCAGAATGAAAAAATAATAAATAATAAAATCTATCACACTGTATTTGAGCTCAAAAACGGCTTGGGTCCTGCTCCAATAAAAACAGAAAAAGGATGGTTGCATTTGGCTCATGGAGTTAGAAATACAGCTGCCGGTTTACGCTACACCTTATACATGTTTATGACCGACCTTAACGATATATCAAAAGTGATACACCAACCCGCAGGTCATTTTATGGCGCCTCTTAATAAAGAACGTTTGGGTGATGTATCTAACGTGTTGTTTTCTAATGGATGGATAGAAGATAACGATGGCACTGTTTATATATACTACGCCTCTTCTGACACAAGAATGCATGTCGCTGTATCGTCTGTCGATTTGTTGGTTGATTATGTAACAAACTCACCAAAAGACGGCTACACCTCAGCAAGTTCTGTAGACACCATCGTAAATTTAATTGATAACAATAAAGGATTGTATTAATGTCTAAACCCTACCAACAGCTTCAAAACGAATGTAAAACTGAGCTCGGCAATATTCTAGAGTATTGGTCTAAAAACACATTGGACGAAAAGAATGGTGGATTTTTTGGTCAGATTAATCATTTCAATATTGTTATTCCTGAGGCCTCAAAAGGCATCATACTAAACACGAGAATTCTTTGGAGTTTTTCAGCAGTATCCAATCATTTTCAAACGGAAACGTATAACGACATTTGTGATAGAGCTTACAATTATCTAAAAACTCATTTTAACGATACCTCTTCAAAAGGTGTGTTCTGGGAATTGGATTATTTAGGAAACCCTATTAACAAACGCAAGCAAGTCTATGCGCAAGCTTTCTCTATTTATGCCTTGTCAGAATACTATATTCTTTCAAAAAATGAAGCCGCTAAGGATTGGGCTATTGAACTGTTCGACCTTATAGAAAAACATGCTAAAGATGAACAATCAGGATATTTAGAAGCCTTTAATGAAGATTGGAGTCCTATTGAAGATATGCGATTAAGTGATAAAGATATGAATGCCGAAAAAACAATGAATACGCATCTACATATTTTAGAAGCTTACACATCGTTGCTTAAAATATATGATGATGACAATTTAAAGGATTCCTTAAAAACATTAGTAAACCTCTTCCAAAATAAATTTCTAAATAGCAACAATCACTACGACTTGTTTTTTGATAAAAACTGGAATTTACTAAGCAATACGGTTTCCTACGGACATGATATTGAAACCGCTTGGTTAGTTATCGAAGCCGCAAAAGTTTTAAATGATGATGCATTATTAGAAGACGTCAAAGCGACAGCAATACAAGTTGCTAACACCTTTTTAGAAGAAGCCATTGATAGTGAAGGCGCTGTTATAAATGAAAAAAACCTCAGCACAAATCACACAGACACAGATAGACATTGGTGGCCACAGGTTGAAGCCTTAGTGGGTTTAAAATATGCTAACGACATCAAAAAAGACGAAAAATACATAGATAGCTCCTTAAAAATATGGGAGTTTACTAAAAAGCATATTATCGATCACAAAAACGGAGAATGGCATTTTAGAGTTGATAAAAACGGAAAACCGTATACAGAAGAAGACAAAGTAAGCATGTGGAAAGCTCCATACCATACCTCTAGAGCATTAATTATTTTAAGCAACAACTGTACATGAAAAAACTACTACTAATGAGTTTCTTTTTTGGACTATTCGTCCTCAGTTGTTCTAAAGATGATCCTGAAATCGAAAATGACATTCTAGTAAATATCGCTGCAACGATTGGTTTTGCTTCAGAGCCATCATCTAACGGAGAATTCACATTTACATTAACAAACGCAGTGAGTACAGCGACCACCATTAATTATACAATTAGTGGAACTGCTACAAATGGCACCGATTATCAAACCATTGCTAATTCCTTAAGCATTCCAGCAAATACATTGAGCAAATCAATAACGGTGACTGTTATTGATGATAGCATAACAGAAGGTGACGAAACAGTAACTATAACTTTAAACACAACTAATAACGATGTTATCATAGGCAGTTCGAATGTTGCTACGGTAACGCTTTCTGAACTCCCAGAAGCGTTTGTGCTATCACCTGATGAGACGTATTTATACATGGTAAATCCGAATGCGACACCAGAAACAATTGCGTTATTTTATAATTTAAAAGTACTTTCTAAAACGAAATTTGTCGTCGGACAGCACGATGCTTTCAATAGTTTTTATAATGATAATGTAGGTCCATCAGACATTATGAAAACAACAGGAAGTGACCCCGGTTTATTAGGTTCCGATTTTATGTTTATTACTGATGATAATAATGACGGCACATCGTCTAACTGGTATCACCAACAGGAGGAAATTATAAAATCAGACGCAATAGAAGCCTACAATAAAGGTATGATCAACACCTTTTGTTGGCACATGAGAGAACCCTATGAAGGAGATTATTTTTACACAAGCGAAATGACTCAATTTCAGAAAGACAATGCACTTGCTAGTATTTTACCCGATGGAGCAAATCACGATTACTACAAACAAAAACTTCAGAAAATAGCAGATGTTGCCAATAGTATGGTTGGTAATGATGGAAGTTTAGTTCCTTTTATTTTTAGACCTTTCCATGAGTTTGATGGAGATTGGTTTTGGTGGGGAAAAGACTATTGCACACCACAAGAATTTATAACACTTTGGCAATTTACTGTCACATATTTAAGAGATGTATTACAAGTGAACAATATTCTTTTTGCCTTTTCACCAGATAGCCGTTTTTTCTCAACCGGCGAATACCTTAGTAGATATCCTGGTGATGCATATGTTGATATTCTTGGTATGGATAATTATACCGATTTTAATAATCAAGGTCAAATGGCATTAGATAGCGCCAATGAAAAACTTCAAATTCTTACGGATCTTGCCAAGGATCGCGTTAAGATTGCTGCACTAACAGAATCTTGCTTTTTTGTAACTCCGGGACTAAACAATCCGATTTCAGGCTTTTACGCTGACCATCTTTATAATGCCTTATCAGATAATAATGTAGAAATAGGCTATATGATGTTTTGGACAAACACAACAGACACCTATTGCACTCCAACACCAGGACAATCTAGCACTTCTGACTTTTTAGAATTTGTAAACAAACCGAGATCTGTATTACAAAACGAACTGCCTAATATATACGAATTACCTCAATAAATTTACAATGAAAAACTTCAAGCTCATAATAACAAGCCTTTGCATCACAGTTCTTTTTTCTTGTAAAAGTAAAAAATATGTGTTTGATGAAACTCCAGAGAAATCAGATTTTATAACTGTAAAAGGCACTCAATTTCAAAAAGGAGATCAACCCTATTATTTTATTGGAGCTAATTATTGGTACGGCACATTATTAGGAGCTAAAAAAAGTGGAGATCGCGAACGCCTTATCAAAGAATTAGACTTAATGAAATCTGTTGGTATTGACAATCTACGCATTTTAGTCGGCGGAGAAGGAGATGGTGGTGATTCTAGAGTCTATCCTGCTTTACAGCCAGAACAAGGGGTTTACAATGAAGATTTACTTGATGGTTTAGATTTTTTATTAGCCGAAATGAGACAGCGAAATATGTATGCTGTGCTATACTTAAATAACAATTGGATCTGGTCTGGCGGCATGTCTGAATATTTAAAATGGAATGGCTATGGAGACGTTCCAAACCCTTTCTTAGAAGCCTACTCTTGGGATGAATACATGAACTACACCAAACAATTTCATAGTTGTGAGCCCTGTAAAGACGCCTTTTACAAACATATAAAGTTCATTATTAGTCGTACAAATTCTTATACAAATATTAAGTATGTAGATGATCCTTCTATTATGTCGTGGCAAGTGGCAAATGAGCCTAGAGTTTTAATGACTCCAGACCATGAAGACGCTTTTGCAGGTTGGTTAAATGAAACCGTACGGATTATTAAAGAATTAGCTCCGAATCAATTAATTTCTACAGGAACCGAAGGAAAACATGGTTTTTTACAAGACATAGACATGTACCAAAGACTACATAAAAATGAGAATATCGATTATTTAACCATGCACATGTGGCCAAAAAACTGGGGTTGGTACGATATTAATAACGAAGAAGAATCGACCCAAGTTTCTATAATAAATGCTAAAAAATACATGAATGAACATGTCGTAATTGCGAGCAAACTAAACAAACCTATTGTGATGTCTGAATTTGGATTTCCTAGAGAAAAAGAAAGTCTATCACCTGAAACGTCCATAGAAAACAGAAATACATTTTACAAAGCTATTTTTGAAGAGGTTCAAAAAAGTAAAACAAATCTAAGTCCTATTGCTGGTTTAAATTTTTGGGGATTTGCTGGCTATGCGATTACAGATCCAAATAACGGAAAATGGAAACATGGCGATGATTTTACTGCAGACCCACCACAAGAACCACAAGGTCTAAATTCTGTTTTTGCATCGGATATTTCAACATTAGAATTAATTAAGACATTCAATTTACTATTAACTAAATATCCAACACGTTAAAAGTTCAACAAAAAGATTCGCTTATGAAAGTCACTATTTTCACCATCATGTTTTGCATTCCTTTTTTTATCAGCTCGCAAACGCAGTCTAAATATATTGTAGTGGATCAATTTGGTTACAGACCAACATCAGAAAAAATAGCCATACTAAGAGATCCTATTTCAGGTTTTGATGCAGCAGAATCTTTTGCTCCAAGTTTTTCTTATGCTATTGTTGACGCCACAACAAACACGCAAGTTTTTTTCGGAAATACGGTTCCTTACAAATCAGGTATCGAAGACCCTTCTTCCGGAGACCGTGTGTGGTGGTTCGATTTTTCGGCATTTGAAACTCCAGGGACATATTATGTTCTAGATATCAATAAAAATTTAAAATCATACGACTTTGTTATAGCTGAAGACATTTATACCGACATTCTAAAACATGCCGTTCGCACATTTTATTACCAAAGAGCAGGTTACGCCAAAGACGCAATTTATGCAGGAAGCAATTGGGCAGATGGAGCAAGTCATTTAGGGCCTTTGCAAGATACCCAAGCAAGACGCTGGGATTCACCCAATGATGCTTCAACTGAAAGAGATTTAAGTGGAGGCTGGTATGATGCCGGTGATTATAACAAATACACCACTTGGACGGCCAATTACATTGTTGATTTATTAAAAGCCTATCAAGAAAAACCCGATGCTTGGACAGATGATTATAACCTACCCCATTCTGGAAACGGTACACCAGATATTATTGATGAGATAAAATGGGGAATGGATCATTTATTACGTCTTCAAGAAACGAATGGCTCAATGATAAGTATTGTTGATTTATCGCATGCTTCACCACCATCTTCAGCAACCGGACAAAGCTTATATGGAGCCGTAAATACATCATGTACTTTGGCTTCTGCCGTGGCATTTGCGCTTGGCTCTAAAGTTTTTAATGATTTAGGTAACACAACATACGCTTCTACATTAGAACAAAGTGCTATTAATGCTTGGAATTGGGCAGAAGCGAATCCGAATGTCATTTGGGAAAACAATAGTTCTGCTTATAACTCATTGGATATTGGAGCAGGACAACAAGAAACGGATGACGATGGTCGTTTTGCTTATAAAATGAGAGCTGCCATACATTTATATGAAGCAACGCTAAACACCGACTACAAAACATTTATTGATAACAATTACCAAAACATGCATTTAATATTATGGAATTACGCTTATCCTTTTGAACAAGAAAGTCAAGAAACATTATTGTATTACACTAAAATTCCCTCGGCAAACCCAACAATTGTATCGGCAATTAAAACCACGTATGAAAATGCAATGAACACTGCAGCTAATTTTGGTGCGCTAACCAATGAAACAGATCCTTATCTCGCTCATCTTACAGATTACGTTTGGGGAAGTAATGGCACAAAATCTCGAAAAGGTCTAATGTTTATGGATTACATTAATTACGACATTAATAGCGCTAATAATGTGGATGCTTTTAAAGCCGCAGAACGTTACATTCATTATATTCATGGTGTAAACCCATTAAATTTCTGCTACTTATCTAACATGTATGATTACGGAGCAGACCATGGTGTTAATGAGTTTTACCATACTTGGTTTAGTGATGGAACCGATTGGGATAATGTTCAAAATGATCTATACGGACCAGCTCCTGGTTATGTTGTAGGTGGTCCGAATCCATTTTATGATTGGGATGGTTGCTGCCCTTCTGGTTGCGGCAGTCAAACTTGTGATCCTAATCAAGTTGCTAGAATCAATGGTCAACCCAAGCAAAAAGCTTATGATGATTTTAATACAACTTGGCCAATGAATTCTTGGGAAGTCACTGAAAACAGTAATAATTATCAGGTGGCTTATATTCGTTTGCTATCTAAGTTTGTTGGGGTACAAGAACCGCTTTCTATTAACGAAGTCGCTGATAATTCAAACATATCCTTACATCCCAATCCTTTTAAAAATGAATTTACGATTACCACAGAAGAACCAGCTACTTATCATATTTATGACTTAGCAGGACGCTCTATTTCTAATGGTCGTTTTTCAAACTCTTGTGCTATTGGAAAAAACATTAAGACTTCGGGTATTTACTTTGTAAAAGTAAGTTTGACGAATTCTAGCAAAACATTTAAACTGATTAAAAATTAATTTATTCAAGTACAAAATCGGTTTCTAATACCGTTTCAGAACTTCCTCCTACAAAGACTTTAAAATCTCCTGGTTCAATAATAAAATCACCATTATTGTTATAGAATCCAAGCGTTTCTTTATTCAAAGTGAAGCTAATCGTTTTGGTTTCTCCAGCTTTAATTTCAACCAATTCAAATCCTTTGAGTTCTTTAACAGGACGTGTTACACTACCTACTAAATCTCTAATGTATAATTGAACCACTTCTTTTCCATCTAACTCCCCCGTATTAGTCACATTAACACTCACCCTTACGTCATCTTCTAAAGCAAAAGTATTACCGTTAAGTTCTAAATCCGAATAGCTGAAACTCGTATAACTTAATCCATGTCCGAAAGGATATAGTGGAGTTTTTTCAACATCAGAATAGTGTGACCAAAATACGTTATCATCCTTATCTACTGGACGACCTGTGTTTTTATGGTTGTAATAAATTGGCACCTGACCAACGTTACGAGGAAAAGTCATTGGTAATTTTCCGCTAGGATTATAGTCGCCATATAAAACTTGTGCGACAGCGTTTCCGGTTTGTGTTCCTAATTGCCATGCTTCAACAATTGTTGGAATATGTTCGTCTGCCCAAGAAATGGCCAAGGGACGTCCATTATTTAAAACCAAAACGATGTTTGGGTTTACCTCATAAACAGCTTCTAATAATTCTTGCTGAACTCCGGGTAATTGCAAATCAGTACGACTTCGCCCTTCCCCACTTTGAAATCCATATTCACCTAAAACCATAACCACAACATCTACGGTTTTTGCGACCGCTATAGCTTCAGCAAAACCACTCGTATCTGTTGTATTGAATTGAATTTCTTTAAGGAATGTCGTTTTTTCAGTAGCCACCTCAGCACCTCTAACATAAGTTAAGGTATTACCGGTATACTTTTCCATTCCTTCTAATACAGACACTCCGGTTTCATCGTCTGAAGCGATTCTCCAACTTCCCAAAGGACTCGATTTATCATTAGCTAAATCGCCCATTAAAGCGATTTTTTGACCTTCTTTTTTTAATGGTAACAGTTGATTTTCATTCTTTAATAAAACAATCGACTTTTTCGCCATATCCAAAACAGCTTCATGATGTGCCGGATTTCCTATAGTTTCTTTCTCTCTTGTTTCATCGCAATATCTGTAAGGATCTTCAAATAAACCTAATTCAAATTTCACACGTAAAATACGTCTTACAGCATCGTCTACTATAGATTCTTTAACGACACCATCTTTAACAAGCTGTGCTAATTCCTGTACATAAACATTACCTTCCATATCCATATCAGAACCAGCAATTGCTGCAATTTTAGCCGCTTCTCGCTTGTCTTTAGCATGTCCCCAACTTATCATTTCAAAAATTGAAGCCCAATCTGAAATAACATAACCATCAAAACCCCATTTACCTTTTAAAATATCGCGTTGCAAATACGAACTTCCAGTTACTGGCACTCCATTTATTTCGTTAAATGAATTCATCAAAGTACGTACACCAGCATCTACAGCAGCTTTAAAAGGTGGAAAAACCATATTGTGCAACGTTGATGTTCCTATATCTACCGTATTATATTCTTTACCCGCTTCTGCAAATCCGTAAGCTGCAAAATGCTTAGCACAAGCGGCAATAGTATTCGTTGCAGACAAATCATCTCCCTGAAACCCATGCACTCTAGCCACAGCAATTTTACTTCCTAAAAACGGATCTTCACCTGCTCCTTCCATAACGCGTCCCCAACGTGCATCTCTTCCGACATCTACCATTGGTCCAAATGTCCAGTTAATGCCAGATGCTGCCGCTTCTGCAGCCGCTACACTTGCCGATTTTTTAATCGCTTCCATATCCCAACTCGCCGCTTCTGCTAAAGGAATTGGACTTAAGGTTTTATAGCCATGAATAACATCAAAACCAATAATTAAAGGAATTCCTAATCGGGTTTCCTCTACTGCTATTTTTTGAACAGCTCTCACCTCTTTCACGCCTCTTACAGACAACATAGATCCGACCCAACCTTTTCGTAAATGTTCATATTTTTGTTCGGCGCTACCTCCTTCTGGAGCAGGACCTGTAACATCCCAAAAACCATTATATTGATTCATCTGACCTACCTTTTCTTCGATAGTCATGATTTTTAATAGTGAATCTATTTTGTTTTCTATAGTTGTATTTTTTGTCATCTTCATATTATTTTGGGCCTTACAATTTGCGAATACAAATAGCGTTAAAGCAAAAATTATCGTGTGTTTAGTCGTGTTCATGGTTTAAAATTTATTTTTCAGTAGCAAAACTAGATGCTGGCAATCCTGCCTCATTAAATACATTAGACTGCAAGGCGTTTCCCCATGCAAACCTCACTTTTTGAGGCTGTTTCACTTGGTTAGAATATACTATTATCGTACTCCCTTTTAATTTGGTTTTTGCAGGATAAAACACATTATCTTCTCCTGCTATCTCGAACAAAGAGGCTGTTCCTTTTATAAAAAGACCATCTGCATTTTTAAAATGAATAACTACATTTTCTTTATTATAAACAATGTGTTGTGTTCTAACTCCGGATGTTCAACAAGACTATCTATGGCTTGATACTGTTTCTTCAAAGCTATATTTGCTAATCTTTGTCCTACTGATTTTTTATTTTTTGGTTGAATATCATTTGTAGGAGATATATCCTCATATCTATTTACTGAAGCTGAATACATACTATTCCTTAACTAATACTGATTTAAAAAATGGTTCTAACACATTAGCTATAGTTTTATGCTCTTCTATACTTGGATGCGCATTACAACCGTTTGGATATATCTCTTCAAACTGAAATAATGCTATATCCTTATCGCTTTTTATTTTAAAATGCTCCTGCACGTCCTTTAAGCATGACACTAATAATTGCTGTTTCTCACCGTTGAGCATAGGACTACTTAATAAAGCAACTTGTGTTTTGGGATAGCGCTTATAAATGCTTTCTATAAATTTGATATAGTTATTCGTGAATTTTTCATTATTGAATGGCAGCCGATCTTTAACACCATCGCCATCAGACATATCATTTGTACCTAAACAAATGCTTACTACATCTGGCTTAAATTCTAAATTGAAAGGCTTTGAATTGTCTTTATTTAAATACAAATTATCATAAACCTCAGGCATTATAGCTTCATCAATATTTTCATCATTCCAATTGCGGTACATCCCTATTCCAGAAACAGAACTCACCATAAAATCCGCATTTAGTTGTTTTGCTACTTGTGGCCCATAAGCCAAATAGGCATTGTGTTGATCTTGATATTCACCTTCGTTGCATGGCATATCAGAATCATCAGAAAGTGCTCCGCAGGTTATGGAGTCGCCTATAAATTCAATCTTAAACTGTTTTTCTTCAATTGGTAATAACGCTACTGCATCTACACCATGAAATATAATCTTATCATTAAAAGCTTCTGTAGCTTTATAAATTCCGATTGTATTTTGCTCAAGGTTAGGTAATTTTAAAGCTATTTTTTGAATAGAATCACCTTCAATTTTATAACGTTTTTTATACGTATCATTTACAGAAACAACATAATAATTACGGTTTGAAGATTCTGTTTGAAGATATATATTTACGGAATCTCCTTTTACATTAAACTCAACAGAAGCTGCCGAACCAATTAAGGCTATTGATTGATCTGCCAACACTTCACTTCGACCTGAATGTTTAATCAATTCATTTGAAAGCTGATATTTAAGCATTTGTGTTTTTGCTTCTTTACAAGAAAAAAGCACAATTAAAATAACAGAAAATAAACCGAATTTCAGCACTAGAATACATTTATAGATACATGTAAAAATAAAGTAAACATACTTTTTTTTCTAAGCGTAAATTTTCAAATTCTAATACTATTTACTATTAAGAAGCAGGAAATAACACTAAGAAATTTTGCAAAACCGCTGAACAGATTTAAATTCTGATTTAAACTTACTTGGAGTTACACTTTTAGATTTTTTAAAAAATCTATTAAAATTAGCGATACTATTAAATCCACATTTATAAGCGATTTCTCCAACAGACATATCGGTTTCAATCAGTAATTTTATGGCATGACTAATTCTTTTGTCGTTCATATATTCAATAAACGTTTTTCCTGTACGTTTTTTAATAAATCTATTAAACGAACTCTGACTCATATTCACCAAAGTAGATATTTCTTTCAGTGAAATTTTACGCGAATAATTTTGTCTTATAAATTCTTGAACTTTTTTAATCCGATCACTATTGTCATACTCACTATCTCGTACCACATTAGATGACAACAACCTTTGGCTTTTAGAATCTGCAAGTTCTTCGAGTAACTTTAAGAGTTTAATAAAATCTGTGACTCCATCTGTAGCTGATAATTCTTTTATTCTTGGCATTAACTTCATCGCTGTGTTACCATCGAAAAGCACACCATGTTTAGACTTTGTAAACAAGTCTTGTATAGGTTTGAAATTTTTTAAAGAGAGTAATTTACTATTGAACAAATCTTCATGAAATTGAATTGTTATTTCATAAATACTTTTGCTTTTGCAGTTATGCGTTTCCCAGCCATGTTCTAAATTGGGACCCATTAAAACTAATTCTATATCATCAATTTCTTCCATCGAAGTCCCTACTACACGACGTATACCTTTTCCGTTTAGAATAAAATTCAGTTCATATTCTGGATGAAAGTGAATAGGAAAATCAAACTTTTGCTTCACCCTATCGATGATTAAAAAAACATCATCTGATTTTAATTGGGTTATTTCTCGATTAATATTTTCGCTCATTTTACCTGTAGTTTTAATTAATCATAAGTATAACTTTGTAATTTCTTCTTGAAATATTTACCATGCCTAGACGGCTTATAAGTATTCCAATCTTCGAATAATCGTGGAGCCCATTCGGCATCAAATACCCAAATAACATATGAAATATCTTTTTCATCACAATACGCTGTAATGGCATCACCATAAGATTCATCACTAATTACGGGTGAATGCGCACCTGGATCTTCTGGTCCACAAAAACCAATTTCAGTAAGAATTAAAGGGTATTTTTCTTTAACAAATCCCCAATCTTTGGTCCATTGATCTTCCCAAGGCTTCTCTCTTTTTTGTGGATACGGATGACTGACATACCCAATACCTTCAACATCTAAAGGGTCGTCTAAAACAGGTGTTAAATCATAGGCCCAATTAAAACCAGCAACCAAAGGAATTCCTTCACCTCCATTAGCTCTAATAATACCAATAACTTCTTTATTTATGGTTTTCCATTCCGTCCAAGTAACGGTCCCTAAAGTCCCTTTGTAGGTGGTTGGTTCATTAAAAATTTCGTAAAAAGCAACAGTTGTATTATCACCATATTTAGAGGCTATTGTTCTCCAAAAATCATAGGTTTGCTTTAAAGTTGTATCATATCTGTCTGATTGATACATTTCGGTTTTCAAATTACCTATACTATGCCAGTCGATAATAATATACAAACCCAATTCTGTTGCCCATTGTATACCATCATCTAAAAGTTTTAAATAAGATTCCTTTCCCCTTTCGGTCCAATCGGTTGGATGCACAGGTAGCCTCACAATATTAGCTCCCCAATTTTTTATTTCTTCGAAATAGGCTTTATTCCAATGTCCTTGAGGTTCTAATTTATTCGGATCACTGGCGTTTAGCCCTCTAAACACAAAAGTTGTTCCTTCAGAATTTACAAAACTATTTCCTGCAACAATAAGTCTATCTAAACTACTCACCTGAAAACCATATGATAAGACTGACATTAATAAAAATACGGTAATACTTAATTTTGTTTTTATCAAACTCATCATTTTAGTGATTTATAGCTTTCTTAAATTTATCAGATAAAAATCTAAATATAAAACATTAAGTGTTAAATGATAAAATAGTAAACATAAATGGTAATATAGTATAGGTTATTGAGTTTTGATTGACGAAAAAAGTTACTTTATTAATCATCTCATTTTGATAACACTACTTTATATACACAATCGATAAAGTAGAATTGGCATCCAATATCCTACAAAATTCAATAGCAAACGGAATTAGCCCAGCTTCATTAATGAGAACAATCTATATATCAACAATTTTGATAATCTTGCTATAAACCATAATTACTAGCGCCAACTTATCAACTGACATTTATCATAGTTTAAAATATATTTAAGATATAATTTTACATCACAGATTAAAACATAAAACCATACTAATCAAACTCTTAAGCTTTTTTTTATACAACACAGAACATTAAACATAGTATCCTAACCTTAATATAAAAACGTAATCATGCCAAAACATATTCTTTTACCTACCGATTTTTCAGATAACGCCTTAAGTGCTGCTATATACACTTTAAAACTATACAAAGAAGAACAATGTACGTTTCACTTTTTACATTCTTCAAAATTACATACATCTTCTATGTCTAGTATGTCTAATAAATTAGCACGCGTTTTAGCAGAAAAAGCACGAAAGGAATTAGAAGATTTAAAAGCTAAAATAGAAAGAGACTATGCTAATGAGAAGCACACTTTTGAAGTTATACTAAGCACTAATGACTTACATAGTTTAATTGAAGTAGTCGTAGAAAAGGAAAACATAGATCTTATTGTTATAGGGACTAAAGGGGAAACTAAAGCCAAAGAAATACTTTTTGGAAGTAACACTGTAAATATTATTAAACAGGTAAAAAACTGTCCTATTTTGGTCATTCCAAATAAATATGATTTTGTAAAACCTGAGCAAATAGCCTTTCCAACGGATTTTAACCGCATCTACGGAGATGAATTATTACCACTCAAACAATTAGCTGATCTCAATAGTTCTAAAATTAGAATTGTTCATATCAATAATGAAGATGACATCTCAGAAAGCCAAAAACAAAATTTAGCTTTATTAGAAATGAGCTTAGAGCATTATGATTATGGTTTTAATTGGATGCCTAATTATGATAGAAAAGCCAAAGCGATTCAAGATTTCATTGAAGACTTCAAAATCAACATTTTAGTAATGGTAAATTATAAACATAGCTTTATCGAAAATATAATAAAAGAACCTATAATAACCAATATAAGCTTTCACCCTACTGTTCCTTTTTTAGTCATACCTCAAAACTGATATTAATCCTTTTCATTAAAGAAATCATACTTTAATGTTAACTATATAAAATAGATTATGAGACATCACATATTACTTCCAACCGATTTTTCAGATAACTCATGGAGTGCCATACTTTATGCCTTAAAATTATACGCTAACGAGCCTTGTACCTTTTATTTATTACATACCTGGTCTTTTAAAAACCCAACATCTAGAACATATATCACTTCAAGTTTTATAGACCTAAACAAGGAAGAAACGAAACAAGATTTAATAAACTTAAAAGCTAAAGCAAAGACAGAAAGCACAAATTCTGATCATAAGTTTAAAATTATATATAGTACAGAACCGTTACTAAACACGATTAAAAACACCATAAAAGAATTTAAAATAACCTTAGTTATTATGGGGACCAAAGGTGCCACTGGTGCTAAAGAGTTTCTTTTTGGTAGCAACACGGTAAATATAATTAACAAAATAAGACTTTGTCCTGTTCTAATTGTGCCAGATGCTTATGATTTTGTTGTACCAAAGCAAATTGCTTTTCCTACGGACTTTAATAGATTTTATGGAGATGAGTTGAATCCATTATTAGAATTAACTAAATTATATAATTCCAAAATACAAGTTGTCCATGTCAATGTAAAAGACGGCCTAACTGAAAAGCAAAGTTATAATTTAGCAATGTTAAAAGCATATCTTGAAGATCATCCAAGTTCTATTAATTGGAAGCCTAATTTTGGAAGTAAAGAGCAAGCGATTATCGATTTTATTGACGAATTTGATATTAATATTCTTACAATGATAAATTACAAGCATAGTTTTATTGAAAGTTTTCTAAATGAACCTGTAATTCAGAAAATTGGATTTCATACTATAATTCCATTTTTGGTGATCCCTGAATTTGAATAAACCCTATTCCTTATAATAGTTAGGTCTTTAGTTTTTTGGCTTTAACATAAAAAACCCGATTCATATGAATCGGGTTTCTTTATATTTTAAAATTATATAATTTACTTACTTCCAAAAGCCTTCAATCTCTTCTAAAGATTTTCCTTTGGTTTCTGGTATAAACTTATAGGTTACAAAGACTATGATTAATATAAATGCTATAAATATATAATAAGGTAAAGAGCCATTCCAAGGCGCACTATTGTTTACGTCACTTCCCATTACAACAGGGAACGATTGTGACACTACATAATTAGCAGCCCATTGTGCCGCAACAGCAACAGACATAGCAACACTTCTTATTTTATTTGGAAACATTTCTGACAATAAAACCCATACTACTGGTCCCATTGATAATGCAAACGATGCAATAAAAATTAACACTCCAATTAGAGATAACACTCCTACATTTTCTTGCTGTAGTGTAACTCCTAAAAGTAAAAATCCAATAATCATTCCGATAGAGCCAATATAGAGCAATGGTTTTCTTCCAAATTTATCTACAGTAAACATCGCCACGAAAGTGAATACTAAGTTTACAAAGGCCAATAATATTTGTTGAGCAAGAACATCTTCTTTTCCAAAGCCAAGTGCTTTTTCAAAAATATCTGCACCATAATATAATACCGCATTGATCCCTGTAAACTGTTGCAATACCGAAAGCACCGTACCAATCGCAATAATAGCTAATATGCCTTTAGAGAAATAACTCACTTTAATACCATCATTAGTTTCGTCTAAAGATTTCTTAATATTAACCATTTCTTCGGCGGCTAAGTCATCACCATTTATTTTCTGCAAAACAGCTAAAGCTTCTTTTTCTTTTCCTTTTAAAGCCAACCAACGCGGACTTTTAGGTACTATAAACAATAGTATTAAAAACAAAAGACTCGGAATTAACTCTGACCAAAACATACGACGCCAACCGAATTCTATATTCTCTGCCACGGTTAAATCGTTACCAATAAAATACGTCGCTAAGAATACCACAAAAAAGCCAATTACAATCGCCAATTGATAATAGGTAACCATACGACCTCTAATATTTGAAGGAGCAATTTCTGCGATATACATAGGTGCATTCATTGATGCCACACCAATACCTAAACCACCGATAATTCTAAAAACCACTAACATACTAACGGTTTGAGGAAATAGTTCTGGTAAACCCGATCCATAAGCTGAAACGGTAAAGAATATTGCCGAAATTATTAGAGATTTTTTCCTTCCGATTTTAATACTCAAAGGCCCTGCAATAATAGCTCCTACGAAACACCCCAAAAGTGCACTACCAACAACCCAGCCTTTTAATGCGTCGCTTAAGTCAAAATACTCAGTAAGATAAAATTGCGCTCCATTAATAACACCTGTATCATAACCAAAGAGCAAACCCCCTAAGGCGGAAACCGCTGCGATTAATAATAAAAAAACACTTTTTTTCATTTTATAAATTTATTTAATATTAGTTAGAGTTTTAGTTTATCTAAGTTTTTATAGCTGCAATGTAATTAAAATTTGCAAATGGCTTGAGAGATACTACATGTATCAATTAACAGTTCATATTAAAAAATTATTCTACAAATATGACTTTACTCTTTTCAGAAATTCCGTTTTCGCTAAACGCTTCTATCGTAAAATAATACGGTGTATCACGATCTAAAGAACGCATAAAATGTTCGTTAGTATCATAGACTTGCCAAGACTGATAGAGTTTATCTTTTGCAATTCCCCAACGAATATTATACCCTTGAGATCCTTCTATAGGATTCCAAGAAAATGATACATCTCTGCGATCTTCTTCTCTTTTTACCTCGAATCCGGAAACATTAGCTGGCTTAGCATCTAGCCCTAAACCAAACACCCTAAACTCTGACATTGCAAAGTTTGCACCAGGTACTTTTATATTGTTATAACGGACGTACTTTGCCTTTACAGCTTCATCTAATACGATATAAGCATTGGGTGTATCCTTTTCACTATTACTTCGATCTACTACAGTTTGCCATTTAGTACCATCTTCTGAAACCTCAATAGTAAATTGATGTTTTAATCCTTCGACACGTGTATAAATCCCAGAATCATGATCATGAAAATTTAATTGAAAAGCATTGATATTGCCAGGCTTCTGCATTTCAATTGTTATCCATTGTTTATCGTCATTAGCGTCTGCAACCCAAAATGTTTTAGGGTTTTCATCGGTTAATATTTTAGACGTTATTTCACCATCCGTATTTTTCTCGAGTGGTAATTCGGTGACTTTTACTTCATCATCATTCGACGTAAATTTCATAATCTGCATTAACGAGGATGACACCGTAACATCTCCTTTATAAGAAAGCAACATCCAACCATTGTGGTGTCCTGCTTTTGTAGGATGACTAGAACCAAAACGCGGATAATCCCCATAAGCAGTATTGGTATACATTAAACCATCGGCATCAAAGTAAGTCGGAAACATACACAAACGGCGCTCCCATTGCGCATTAGACGCCAATGCCATTGTTCCAAAATGCCAATATTGCCCATTGGTTTGTTTAACCGTTATGCCATGACCAGCACCATTGGTAAATCCACCAGGCTTAAAACTCATCGGGTTATTTTTCATATATGTAAAAGGCCCAAGTGGTGTATCACCAACATAAACTCCATCGGCATACACATTAAATTGTGTACCAGGTGCTGCGTATTGTAAATAGTATTTTCCGTTGTGTTTGGTCATGGAAGCTCCTTCCATATAGCCTTCTTTTAAGGTCGGGTGGAAATTATTTTCTCCAAAACGTTCCCACCCATGTTCTTCCTCAACAAGATTGAATAACTCTTTCTGAACTCCTGTTTCTAAAAAACGATCGTCTTTATCTAACATTTTTACACGAAGCGGATTCACGTTAGAAGAGCCCCAATATAAATAGGTCTGTCCATCATCATCAATGAACAATTCAGAATCTTGAATATTAGTCGATATAGACGCGGTTGGTTCCCATTTTCCACTTTTTGGATCGTCGGTATAAAGAATACTTCCGTAACCTGCAGGATTCCCAGCAAAGTACACTAATGAATCTTTGTAATTAAAAGCTGTTGGTGCATTACTACCTTCAAAAAACCATTGTTGTGGCTTTATAAAATTCCAATTAATCAAATCGGTAGAATGCCAATACCCAAAAGAACGTGTTACAAACATGTAGTATTCGCCTTTGAATTCTATAACAGCAGGATCGGCTCCTGAACGGTACGATTTATTTTGGCTAGAATTATAAACCATATAGGTATAATCTATATCTAATGGGTTGATATAGGTGTCAAGACCTTTTATTAATTCTGATTTCTCCTTGGTATTAGAAAGTTCTTCTGAACGCTGACTCTTGTCGTTATTACACGAAAAAAGAAATGCTATAGTGAATAGAAAAAGTATGTTTTTCATGATTATTTAGTTCTTATAATTTTTGTTTGAATAACTTCTTTATTTAGCATCGTTTGCTTAAAAAAGTGAAACACTCTCTCCAAATCTTCAAAAGGAATTCGGGCAATCTCATGACCACCACCTTTAACGATATTAAAGGAATATGCGGTATCAAATTCTTCGAGTTGATTCGCTATAACTTCAGAACCATCTAACATCATATAACCGGCTTTCTTTGGATCGCAATAATGATGTGATGCATTAGCAAACGGCACTAATCGATCTTCTGTTCCGTGATATAATACTGTTGGAACGGCATTTTCTTTTGTAATATATCTCGCATCAACCACAGCACCTGCACAAGAAAACACTCCTGCAAATGATACACTATTATAAGCGTTTTTGTCCGTTACAAAATAATCCTTCATATACACGGCATTTAGTATGCCCTCTGCCCCTGCACTACTGCCGCCTGCTATAATTTTAGTAGGATCAATTTGAAGCATCTGAGCGCGTTCAACCAAAAATTTTGCGGCATCTAAATAATCGATTGCAGCTTGTTTAAAGGTTTCCATTTTCTCATCTTTAGTGCAATCGCATCCAAAGCCAGTAGTTTTATTTTTTCTAAGCAAACGGTAATCGATAGAAACACCTATATAATTTTGTTTTTCAGCTGCATATTTTACCAAATTAGTATCATCTGGATACGCACGATGACTACCTGAAAACCCACCACCATGCATCCAAAGTAGTACAGGAAGTGAATCTGTTTTTTTAATGTTTTTCGGCGTAAACACATCCATACTTAAGGTATCATTTCCTTTAATAGAATAGATATAAGTCTCCTTTGTTTGAGCGGAAAGACTAAACGTAATTAGTGTTACGAGTGTGATTAATATAATTTTCATTTAGTTTATTTTCTCAATTAAAATTCCACGTATTACAGTTTCACCTTCAGTTGAATTTAGAGTAATTGTTAATCTATTAAAATAAAGTCTTCAAATCCTTAAATAGCACCTTAAAAATACTGTAATTATTTATTTAGCTTATTGTAATTGAAAACTGTATTTAAATTTAAAATCAGAACTTGGCGCAATAGCGATCTCAAATTCACCAGTCTCTACTCCATAAATCATTTCACTATTATAAAACTTTAGGTCTTCTACTGAAATCGTAAATGTGACCGTTTTCTTTTCTCCTTTTTTCAGAAAAATCTTTTGAAAGCCTTTCAACTCTTTTACTGGTCGTGTGACACTTCCTACTTTATCGTGAATGTAAAGTTGTGCGATTTCATGCCCATCAGAATTCCCTGTGTTTGTAATCGTAATACTCGCTTCAATGGTTTTTGAAAATGTTAAGTTTTCTGAAGACAATTTAAAATCCGAATATTCAAATTCCGTATAACTTAAACCATGACCAAAGACAAACAACGGTGTATTTGGCACATCGATATAATTACTTTTATAATCCTCTTTAGGATTGCTTTCAGGAATCGGACGTCCTGTATTTTTCATGTTGTAATAAATTGGTACCTGTCCCACATTTCTTGGAAATGTAACCGTTAATTTCCCTGAAGGATTAACCGTTCCGAACAATAAATCTGCAGTTGCAGATCCACCCATGGTTCCTGGAAACCAAACTTCTAAGATGGCATCTACCAAGTTTACCTCATCAGAAAGATTCAGAGGACGACCATTCATTAAAACCAATGTGATTTTTTTATTCGGATTCGCTTCTCTTATTTTTTTAATCAATTTTGGTTGAATCCCTGGGATTTTTAAATCGGTTCGTGATGCTGCTTCTCCACTCATGTGATGATCTTCACCCATGACTAAAACAATTTCGTCGGCTTGTTTAGATATTGAAATCGCTTCTTTAAAACCAGAGTCGTCATCTTTTAAAATGTCACAACCTTTGGCGTATAAAATCTGATTAGAATTTAGATATTCTGAAATACCTTCGAACACACTAACTGCTTTTCCTCCACGATCACCTTGTGCCGCCCAATTGCCAATGATATCAGATTCATCTTTTACTAAAGGCCCTATAAACGCTATCTTTTTTGTATGTTTTGAAAGTGGTAAAGCATTATTCTTATTTTGCAGTAACACCGATGATGCTGCGGCAATTTCTCTCGCTTTGGTTAAAAATTCTGGCTTGTATGCTGTAGTCGCTTCACGCTCTTCATCAATATAATGATAAGGATCATCAAACAAGCCCAACTTATATTTAGCTAATAAAATTCGTTTACAAGCCTCATTTATATACGCTTCAGGGACTTTGTTTTCCTCTACTAATTTTTGAAGATGTAAACGGTAAACATGGCCCATCATATCCATTTCTACACCAGCATTCATACCTATTCTAGCAGCATCGATACTATCTTTAGCAAAACCATGCTGAATCATTTCGTTAATAGATGTATAATCTGAAACGACGAAGCCATCATATTTCCATTCATCACGAAGAATATCTCGTAAGGTGAACTTGTTTCCAGATGTTGGCACACCATTCAATTCATTAAAAGCCGACATAAAGGTTTCTACACCTGCATCCACAGCAGCTTTAAAAGGTGGTAAATACACATTTCTAAGTTCTCCCTCACCCATATTAGTGGTATGATAATCTCTTCCGGCTTGAGCAGCTCCATAAGCCACATAATGTTTAGCACAAGCTAAAATGGTATTTGGCTGCGATAAATCGTCTCCTTGAAATCCACGAACATAAGCCTGACCGATAACACTATTAAGATAGACGTCTTCACCCGCACCTTCAGAAATGCGTCCCCAACGTGGCTCTCTAGACACATCAATCATAGGAGCAAACGTCCAATGAATGCCTTCTGCTGAAGCTTCTTCTGCCGCAATTCTTGAACTTTCTTCTACCATTTTAAGATCCCAGCTTGCCGATAAGCCTAAATTAATTGGGAAAATAGTGCGATGCCCATGAATCACATCATAGCCAAACAACAACGGAATTCCCAAGCGGGTTTCCTCTACTGCGATTTTTTGTAAGTCGCGCGTGCCTTTTGCAGACATCGCATTAAGCATGGCTCCCATATTACCTTCACGAATATATTTACCATTATCAGCACCAACAAACGGCCCTGTTTGATCCCAATGACCACCATACATAACGGTTTGCCCAATCTTTTCTTGAAGTGTCATTAATTGCATTAACGAATCTACTTTAACTTCATAGTTTTGAGAAAAACTTTGATTAAAAAGGCAAATAAGTGCGATGTATAGGAATCTTAATCTCATGCTCGATTTACTTTGTTAGTTCAAATTCTTTCATCATTTTAGTATTAGAGTCTGTACCCATAAACACATGGAATTTTCCTGGTTCTGCTACAAAATCTAAATCTGAATTATAGAACTTTAAGTCTTCAACTGTTATTTTGAAGCTTACTGTTTTTGTGTCTCCTTTTTTAATTTCAACTTTCTGAAAACCTTTTAATTCTTTTAAAGGTCTCGTTACAGAACCTACAACATCTCTAATGTAGAGTTGCACCACTTCTTTACCGTCGTAATTACCAGAATTAGTCACATCAACAGAAACCTCAACAGTACCATCCATTCCGATTGCTGTTGTATTAAGATTTAAGTTTGAATAATCGAATGTCGTATAACTTAAGCCATAACCAAAAGCATATAATGGCTCGTTGCGTTCATCGATGTAATTACTTCTGAATTTTTCAAATTTACCTTCTTCATTCATTAAAGGTCTTCCTGTGTTTTTATGATTGTAAAAAATTGGAATTTGACCAACACTCCTTGGGAAGGTTGCCGTTAATTTTCCTGAAGGATTTACATCGCCAAATAACACGTCTGAAATAGCTAAACCTGCTTCACTTCCAGGGAACCAAACATTAAGGATCGCAGGTACATTTTCATGTTCTTCAACCAACTCTAAAGGTCGTCCTGTAAACAATACTAAAACGACAGGTTTTCCTGTTTTAAGTAAGGCATTTAATAAATCTTTTTGAACTTGAGGAATTCCTATTTCTGTTCTACTACTACTTTCTCCACTAAATTCAGCAGACTCACCAATAGCAGCAACAATAACGTCTGCTTTATTAGCGATACTTAAGGCTTCATCTAATAATTGTTTGTCTGTTCTACCATCTCTTGGAATGGTTTTACCGAACATGGTTGCTTTTTGTTCTAATTCTAAATCGTAATCTAGATTACTTCCTTTAGCATATAAAACATTAGCCTTATCGCCAACAACCGTTTTTAAACCTGCTAAAAACGGATTTGATTTTTCTTGGTTTGTCGCCACACTCCAAGTACCAGCCATATTTACGGCATTATTTCCTAATGGCCCGATTAAAGCAATAGTACCTTCTTTTTTTAATGGCAATAGATTGTTTTCATTTTTAAGCAAAACAGTTGACTCAGCTCCCACTTTTCTAGCAAAAGCTCTGTTTTCGTCTGTAAACACTTCGTTTTTTGCTCTATCGCTATCCAGATATCTGTAAGGATCATCAAATAAACCTAACTGATATTTCGCAGTTAACATACGTTTTACAGCAGTATCAATAGCTTCAATTGTAACCATACCTTTATCTAAAGCTCCTTTTAAAGATTTTACAAATGCAGCTGTTGCAATTGGCGAATCACCTGCCATATCCATATCAATTCCTGCATTTAAAGATTGAGCCACCACTTCTTCTTCATTACCCATTCCGTGTGCCATCATTTCATAGATTCCGGTATAATCGGTAACTACAAAACCATCAAAACCCCAATCATCTCTTAATAAATCTGTAAGCAACCATTTGTTTCCTGTTGCTGGTACACCATCAATTTCATTAAACGAAGCCATTACAGAACCTACACCTGCATCAATAGCCGCTTTGTAAGGCTCTAAATATTCATTATACATTCTGATCTTACTCATATCGACCGTGTTATAATCACGACCAGCTTCTGAAGCTCCATACAATGCAAAATGTTTTACACATGCCATCAACGTATTATTCTCACTTAAGTCATCTTGTTGATACCCTCTCACCATCGCTTCTGCAATACGGCTTCCTAAATATGGATCTTCTCCATTTCCTTCAGAAACGCGTCCCCATCGTGGATCGCGAGAAATATCTACCATAGGAGAGAACGTCCAGTTAATCCCATCTGCACTCGCTTCGGTCGCCGCCATACGTGCTGTTTTTTCTATAAGTTCCATATCCCAAGTCGATGATAGACCTAAAGGAATTGGGAAGGTTGTTTCGTAACCGTGAATAACATCCATACCGAAAAGTAATGGAATCTTTAAGCGACTTTCTTCAACAGCAATCTTTTGAACTGCTCTAATTTTTTCAACTGATTTGATATTGAACATACCACCTACTAAACCATCTTGGATTTTTTTACCTACATCAGAGCTCGTACCAAGACCTGTTGTAATATCACCAGAAACAGGAAGATTAAGTTGTCCTATTTTTTCATCTAAAGTCATAAGACCTAAAATAGAATCGACTTGAGCTTCAAATGGATTGTTATTTGTAGAAGCTGTTTTAGTTGCCGTCGAATTTGAATCGCAACTCGTTAACGTGAATGCTATTATAGAAAATGCTGTTAGTTTAAGGAAAATTTGTTTTGTCATTGTGTTATTTTATTTTTGAAAAAAGCCATGTTAATAATTCAGGTTCTGCAAAAGCTGGATCCCAGCTGTTGTGGTTTGCAAAATCGTATAAAGTCAATTTAGGAAAGCCTCCTGCACTTATTATTGCAGAAGTCATGTTTAAAGATAGTTTAGGATCCACCACATCATCTTTTGCTCCGTGTAATATCCATAAAGGGATTGTTTTAGCATATTCCGTTACTGAAGTTGGATCTCCACCTCCACAAATTGGGATAGCTGCAGCAAACATTTCAGATTTGCGGTAGATAATTTCAAAAGTTCCCATGCCGCCCATAGATAATCCCATAGCATATATCTGATCTGTTTTTATGTAAGATTTTGCAACCATCTCGTCCATTAAATCCATCACTAACGCCATTGCAGTAGTTGGTGCCTCATTATATTTATACTTGAATGTGATTGGTTTTGTTGAACGATCTGCTTCTAATTTAGACCAATAATCATTTCGGGGACATTGAGGAAAAATCACAATTGCAGGAAACGAATCTCGTATCGTTTCATTTAAAAATAACTTGCTACCATGAGCGAGTTGCTTTTTATTATCATTTCCACGTTCACCTGCTCCATGAAGCATTAGTACTAATGGATACGTTTTAGATTCATCAAAATCCTTAGGTAAAAGCATTCTGTAATTAAGCGTGTCTCCATCTACAATATGATTTTCATATGAAAATAATTCTTTTGAAGATTCATTTTGCTGCGCATTTACAGCACCTGAACTAAAGACCATAACACTAAATATTAAGGTTAATAATTGATATTTCATATTCAGTTATTTTTATTATTTAATAGTTAAAGCCTAAAGCATCCAAGCCGTTGTGAATATCTTCATTCTGCATAAAAAGATTCCACAGTAAACCAGATCTATAATTTTCGATCATAATAATTTCTGGTCCTTGGTCTATTGCTAAATAACGTTCGGTTACCCAATCGTTATAATGTGGACTAAAGGCATCATAAAATCCTGCAGGCCCCATTAAAATGTCCTTTTTACTATAGAAATAATGCATTGCTGCTAATGATTTCTCTGGAGTATATGGAATAGAACTGATTGCAGCTGTTGGTGAAATAACACCTAAATCATTTTCGGGACTATGTGCTGAATACCCTGTGGAACCATCTGAATTTCGACTATAACTTGCTGTTAAACCCCAACAATCTTCACCATAACCTACGAAATTATTTGGATTGATAACACTGTGTTGATAATTGATATTTGTATGGTTTACATTTAGATCCCAATAATTAGCATACTGATCTGAAAGGTTTGTAGGGTTTAAGCCTAAGAACGAATAGTGTGCCCAAAACAATGGACCAGTACCCGAACCTGCGTGATCTAGTATTAACGGAATACCATATTGGCTTGAAGAAGACACTATGCTTCCATTATTTGCCCAACCTTGATGGTACACTTCTGCCGGAATAGGGAAGTCCGGCGAAGCTGCACCTAAAATAAACGCTATTAGCGTTTCATTATAACCTTTGAGTTCTAAGTTTATTGAAAAGCCATTATTAGGACTCCAATGCCAATACAAGGCATTTTGATTTTGCGTGTACCAATTCCATTCTATACCTTTCCATAATTCATCTGCCTGAGTTGCTAAAGCCGCTTCATCAGCAGAGCCATTTTTAAAATATTCTTTAACACAAATGAGACCTTGAGCTAACAAAGCAGTTTCAACTAAATCTCCACCATTATCTTCTGTACTAAATGCAATTGCGCTTCCGTTAGTTCCATTTATCCAATGTGACCAAGCTCCATGAAAACGATCTGCACCTTCAAAAAAGTCTACAATTTGATTTAATCTATTAAAGCCTTCAGCTCTTGAAATATATCCACGTTCTATGCCTACCAAAATGGCCATTAACCCAAATCCGCTGCCACCAGTGGTTACTATATTTTCACTATTTGTAGGATCATTAGGATGGTAGCGTTCTCTTGCCGCACCAGAGTTAGCATCAGCATAATCCCAAAAATATTTGAAGGTTGTTTCTTGTGTTAAATCCATTAATTCTTCATCCGTCAAGGTTTCAACAACCGGATCATCATCATTTGGATTATAAGGCTCTTGGTAACCAGGCCCATCATCCGAACCACAACTAAAACACATTAAGCCGATTAATACTAAACTAAAAATTCTCATCTTTATCAATCTTTTTATAATTAAAACCAAGTTTATCCAAACCTGATTGTACATCTCTATTTTTCATAAATAAGTTCCATAATAAACCTGTTCTATAATTCTCTATCATTACAGGAATAGGGCCTTGGTCGATAGCTAAATATCGTGGTGTAGACCACTTATGCTCAAAACTAAAAGCATCATACGGGCCGTATTTACCAACAAGACTATCATGGTTTTTATAAATATTTTCTAATACATTCATACTCTCTTGTGGAGTATATGGAAATGATGACAATGCTGCTGTTGGCGACACCACTCCAATATCATTTTCTGGACTATGGCCAAAATAGCCTTTAACCGAATAACTCGATGTAAATCCCCAAAGACTATCTCCATAACCTTTAAAATTCTTTGGATTATCTACAGCGTATTTATAATGGATTTTAGCATGATTTTGAGTTAATTTCCAATAATCGGCATACTGATCAGACAAGCCTTTTGGATTTAAACCTAAATAGGAATAATGTGCCCAAAATAATGGTCCGGTTAAATAATCATTGTGTTCATAATAGTTTAAGATCACCTCTTCATCGTAGAAGGTTTTATCCGAAACAATAGCACCATTTTTAGCCCAACCTTTTTCATAAACCGATTTAGTAATAGCATGTGTTGGTGAGGCTGCAGCCAATACATACATTATTAAACATTCGTTATAACCACCTACTGGGAAATTCATGTCCCAGCCATGCTTTGGTGACCAATGCCAGTACAAAACGTCTTCACCTCCTTTAGTATACCAATCCCATTCTACACTTCTCCACAATTCATCGATCTTAGAAACCAGTTGCTTTTCTTTTTCTGTGTTACCATCAAAATATTCTGCAACGGTTAATAACCCTTGAATTAAAAATGCGGTTTCTACTAAATCTCCTCCATCATCTTTTTTACTAAAAGCAAGTACTTCACCTGTCTCTCCATTTAACCAGTGCGGCCAAGCGCCATGAAAACGGTCTGCTTTCTCTAGAAAATCAACATTTTTGAGAAATCTATCTAAGGCTTCATCTTTATTAATGTACCCTCTTTCTATCCCAACTAAAATCGCCATTACACCAAATCCACTTCCTCCTGTAGTTACTGTGTTTTTCGGAGAACCCGAATAAACATCGTCCATATGCAAACGCTCTCTAGCTAAACCAGAATTTGGTTCTGCACCTTCCCAAAAGTAATTGATGGTTTGTTTTTGGATGGTATCTAGAAGACCATTATTACGTAAATCCACTATTAGGCTAGTCTCATTTTGGTTCACTTCCATGTTACTTACATCGTTCTTTTTATCATTGGATTTACACCCAACAACAAGACACAATAAACAACCAGTGACAAGTGTTTTATATAAGTTCATCATTTAAAAATTAAGTAAGAATATAGCGGCATCTTAGAAAATAAAATGCCGCTAAAAATAAATAAGTGATAATTAAAAAATTATTAGACTAACTCAATTGAATTATCCTTTTTACTGCATACCCTCTATCTCAGCTTGTGTTAAAGCCTTATTAAACAACCTTAATTCATCGATAGCACTCAAATCTGATAAGTGATCCCAGTAACTAAATGTTTCTCCTCCTGCACCAATTGTTATTTCTGAACAACCAGTCCAATCGATACTAGAACTTAAAGCGGAAGACAATTGTTCAACTCCATTAAAATAGATTTTGCTTTCAGTAGCAGAAACTGTTAATGCAACATGTACCCATTCTCCAGCTGTTACATCTATTACACCTCCATCGTTCCAGCTTTCTCCATCACCAACACCAACGTTTACTTTAATACGTTGTTCCGTTGCATTACCTTCTCTAAATAACCTGAAGCCTTGGTTTCTATTTTCTGGTGTGTCATTTCCGACAACTAATATCCCCGAACGATCTGGTGTTCCATCAACTTTGTACCAAAATGCAGCACTAAAAGCATCATCACCAAACAATCCGTCTATAGGGAATGTTAGGTATGAATCTGTAGCGCCTTTAAAAGCATTTCCTCCTTCATAACCTTCACCTAAAAACTCAGTTGCTCCTACCATTGTAGGCTCATTTAAGCTTACAAATTCAGTATTAAATCCGTTGAAAGGCATATAAAATGTTTCACCATCGTAAGTTGGCTCGTATGGATTAGTTACGTTAATCATATTTTGAATTTCATCTTGAGATAACGTTGTATTGAATAAACGAAGTTCATCCATAATACTATCATCAGATTCATGTCCCCAATAACTAAACGTTTCTCCACCTGCACCGATTGTAATGTCGGTAGTCCCTGTCCAATCTATAGGACCATTTGGTGTTACTGTATTTACAGGCAAACCATCAAGGTAAATTACTGTTTCTGTTGGCGAAATTGTAAAAGCAATGTGAACCCACTCTTGAGCAGTTACATCAATAACTCCACCATCATTCCAATTATCTGCATCACCAGTTCCTATATTTAACTTAATACGTTGTTCTGTAGCAGTACCTTCTCTTAGTAATCTAAAACCTTGGTTTCTATTTTCTGGAATATCATTTCCAACAGTTAAAATACCTGATCTATCTGGATCTCCATTAACTTTATACCAAAACGCACCACTCATATTACTCTCAAACATACCTTCTATTGGAAATGTTAAGTAAGATTCATTACTTGCTATGTAGGCATTAGTGCCTGCAAACGCACTATCAGCAAATTCAGGTGTGCCAACTTCAGTCGCATCTGTTATAGATAACAATTCGGTATAAGTGTTATCAAACGGCATGTAAAACACCTCTCCAGAAAACATAGCTTCGTATGGAGGAGCTTTCGAAAAATTTACTGTAGCAGTAGTTGTATTTCCTGCTAAATCCGTACCTGTAACTGTTAAAACATGCTCTCCACTAGATAGGCTATCGTAAATGTATTCTTCATTAACAATTCTATAATCTAAAAACGTATCGAAAGTTGCTATTTCTACTCCATCCAAATTGACAACAATTGAACTAACCTCAATATCATCTTCAACTTTGAATTTAATATTAATTGGCACAATCAGTTCTAAACCAGTAATTACAGCACCTTCTGTAGGATAATTAATTGTTACAACAGGAGCACCTGCGTCTGGCCCTGAATCTACTTCTGTGATTGGATCTATGCCGTCATAACAAGACACCATCATCAGCAATGCAGTAATTGCTACTATATATTTATTAATATTCTTCATTTTCTAATTTTTTAGTTGTTATCAAGTGGTAATAAATCCAATTGCGCTTGCGGATATGGTAAAAGCTCGTCTTCAGCTGTAAATGTCCGTCCTTCGTAGCTTAACTCTTCATATTTATTCAATCGAATCATATCAAAATAGCGTACTCCCCATTCCATAGCAAGCTCTGCAAATTTTTCATCCATAACGTCATCTGTTGTTACACCTGAAAGTGCAGGCAATCCAACTCTTGCTCTTACTACATTAACAGCTTGATCCGCAGAACCAGCAGATCCGCTTGCACCTTGAGTTAAAGCTTCAGCATACATAAGTAATATTTCTGCATATCTGATAACAATGAGGTTTTTTCCAGAACCATATCTTGTTCTTCCTGGAGTTAAATCAATAGAAGGTAAGTAATGTTTACCACTTGCAAACTTAGCTCTAGAATAGTCATTAAAAATATCACCATCTGGTGTAACGTTAGAAACAAAACTCGGTAAGGTAGCATAAGCAGGATCTGATGTAATTTCAGCTATACCACGAGGTGTAAAATTAACACTTGTAATTAATCTCGTCGTTTCACCTCTGTCTAGCATAAATTTAATAAACTTTAAACTTGGCTCGTAAAAACCCCAGCCTTCAGATGCACCCGCTACAACTGGAGTCCAATTAGAAGGACCAAACGGGCCATATTCATGAGAATTTTCTGCACCAGATTCGGTACCGTAATCTGAAAATTGCAACTCAAATAAATTTTCATTACTGCGCTCTCCTTCTTTCTTAAACAGATCATAAAAATCTGGATAAAGATTAAATTTACTAGAATTAATTATTTCACCCGTAACATCCGCTACTGCTTGATAATTCTCTAATTCTAAATTCGCTAAGGCTTTTATAGCCAAAGCTGTATATTTAGTAACACCTCCAGAAACATCTTGTCTTTCATTAGGTCTAGCATCTGGCAAAAACGGAATAGCTTCATCCATTAAATCTGAGATGTATTGCATAACTTCAGCTTTTGTTTTAACACCCTTATCTAGCTCAGCTGTAATATCTGAAGTTCCTATTATAAAAATATCTCCCCAAAGTCTTGACATCTGAAAATGTGTAAAACCACTTAACACTTTACATTCTGCCATGTATTGATCTGCTTTATCTAAATCTTCATCTTCTATTGCAAAATCTTTATATGATTGAATGGTTTCGCGAGAACTTACAATTTTTACGATATCACCATAAAAATTCTCCCAGATTTGGTTGTACATCCAAAACCCATTATCGTAGATAAAAAGATCTGTATCTGCAAACTGAGGTTGATCTCCTAAGCCACCTGCATTAACATCATCTCCCCTAACACCAATAAGTAAAGGATCTTCCCAACCTCTAGAATATACTGCTGAATACGAACCGATAAGCGGTAAAATCATATCATCAGAATTGGTAAAATCGAGATCATCTGCAGCGAGCTGACCATCATTCTCTTCTAATTTATCTGTACAAGAGAAAACCACCGCACAAATTGCCAACATCAGTGTTAGCTGTTTTATTATTTGACTTATATTTTTCATAATAGCTTTTTTTAAATTTTAATATTTACACCAAATGTATACACTGCAGGCACTGCATAAGTTTCGCGATCAATACCATCACTAACTTCTGGGTTAAACCCATTATAATTAAATACAGTTATAGGGCGCTCTGCTGTACATGTAAATCTTATCTCTGGCATATTCTCACCAAGAGTTTTAGCAGGTATAGTGTATGCCAACTGAATATTTTGAACTCTAAAATACGCTCCATCTTCAACAAAAAAGCTACTCATTTTCTGGTTCCATGCTTTTCTTCTTCCTTCAGAAGAAGGGTATGAATTCGTAGTTCCTTCACCATGCCATCTATTTATAGCAAAGTCAGCATCTATATTTGTGTCATTAGTAAAAATAACTTCACCTCTTTTACGGTTCAATATTTTATTTCCTGTTTGTCCTGAGACGGCTACTGATAAATCGAAATTCTTATATGAGACATTTAGATTTCCACCATAAGTAAATGTCGGCAAATACGACCCTAAAACCACTCTATCTTTGTCATCAATAATACCATCATTATTTTGATCTTTATAAATAAAATCACCTGGTATAAGTTGGTTACTGTTTGCTGAAGCTTCATTCTGAGCCGTTGGATCTGCTGCTACTTGATCAGCATTTTGATAAACACCTGCTACCTCCCAACCATAGAAAGCATTTACTGGCTCTCCAACAATAAGTCTCTGACGAAACTCAGCTTCACCTGTATCAAAATAACCTTGTTCACTATCAATTCTAGTTATTTCATTTTTAAGCGTTGCTATATTTCCACCAACAGAGAAACTCCAGTCATCATTAATACGTTGGTTCCAGTTGGCTGCAATTTCTAAACCTTGATTTCGCATTTCGCCAATATTAGTATCCACAACTTCAGCGGTAATTGGTATATCCTTTGGAAGCACTAAATCTTTAGTATCACGGATGTAATAATCGATCTCTAAACTTAATTTATCGTTAAAAAAACGCGAACTAATACCGAAATTTGTTTCTTCTAAAATCTCACGTTTTAAATTTTGAAAAGTATTTGTAGTCAATATACCATTCGTTTGAGTATCACCTATATCTGCTGTTGTTGTAGATACGGTTCTTGTACCTGCACTTCCGCCTAAGAATCCATTAGCCAATTGTCCCCAACCTGCACGTAACTTGAAAAAATTAATTGTATTATTATCTTTCATGAAGTTCTCTTCTGAAACTACCCATCCTAAACCTACAGCTGGTGTAGTCACCCAAATTTCTCTAGGAAATCTTCCATCACCTTCACGTCTTATAGTTGCATTAAGCAAATACCTATCCTTGAAACTATACTCTAACCGACTAAAAAAGGCTATTGAATACTCGCGATCACCGGACTCTTTAACTTGATCATTAAATGTCGTTGGATTTGCAAAGTTTAAGTACCATGAGCTTTCTAAGTCAATTCCTTGTATTTCATTCCCTGTAGCTTCAAAAGAATTATCTTGATAATCTCTATATGAAGAACCAGCAAGAAGCGTTAAACTATGATCTCCAAAAGTATCATTGTAAGTTAATGTATTATCCCATATTTGCTTAGAATAGTTTAATTCTGCTCGTCTAATAGAAGATTGTGCCCTTTGTGATTGTGACGATATAAAATAAGGTAATCTTACATTTCTCTCTGAAATGGTAGAATAGTCATGGCTATAAGATGTTTTAAACTTTAATTTCTCTGGAACCAACTCATACTCTAAAAACATACTTGTTAAGACTTTTCTAATCTTAAGCTGATTGTTATTATACTCCATAGTAGGAAACGGGTTTTGTGTTCCACGGTAACCTAATAGACTTGCATCTGAATACGGCGTAGAAGTTGCTTGTGTATTTGCGTAATCATAAATCGGTAAAATTGGCACTGCAGAATACGCTTGAAACCATGCTCCATTTTCAGGATTATATTGCGTTGCATTACTAAAAATAGCATTAGTTCCAATTTTTAAACGGTCAGATAACTCTATCGTAAGGTTAGATTGAATGTTGAAACGCTCATATTCGTTTTCCATATCTAAAATACCTTCTTGAGAAAAATAGTTAGCATTAACACTATAAGATGTTTTTTCGGAACCACCAGTAACACCAATACCATGACTTGAAATTGGCGCAACGCGCAAAATCTCTTTATACCAATCAGTATTAACATCTGGAATATTAGGATTCACTCTGCTACGTCCAAAACGTTGTATTGCGTTATTAACAAAATCAATATCTGGTTGAGAATTTGACTCATAAGCCATAGTTACAAATTGCTCTGCGTTTGCCATTTTAACAACATTCTGAGCATTTTGGTAACCAGAGTATCCATTATAAGTAAAAACTGGCTTTTGCTCCGTTCTTCCGTTCTTTGTTTCTATGATGATTACACCATTAACACCGGCTTGACCAAAAATAGAAATTGAAGAGGCATCTTTTAAAACCGAAATTGTTTCAATTTGATTACTATCTAAGAAATCAATAGTATCATAAAACATACCATCAACGACATATAAAGGAGTTGCTCCCCCTTTGTAAGAGTTCACACCTCTAATTCTAACCGTTGGTGAACCACCAGGCGAACCACTACTTACAACCTGCACACCTGCCACTTTTCCTTGTATGGACTGCATAATATTACCACTAGGTGTTTTAGCAATATCTTCCGATTTTACAGTAGAAATAGCACCTGTTAAATCCGCTTTTTTCTGAGTACCATAACCGACAACAACAACCTCGTTTAGAGATGCCACATCATCTTGTAGCGTAATATTTATTTGTGTTTGACCACCTACAGTAATGAGCTGTGGAACAAAACCGATATAACTGAATTCAATTTGTTCTCCAGCATCTGCCTTAATTATGTATCTACCATCAAAATCAGTTGTAGTTCCTCTGCTCGTTCCTTTAATTATGACACTAGCACCTGGCAAAGGCATCCCGTCACTTTCACTTGTTACAATTCCATTAATTTCAATCTGCTGAGCAAAAGAACAGACTGAAATAAACAACATCAACAATAGACTAATTTTTGTTTTCATATAGATTGATTAATATTTAATAAATTAGAGTTAGTTTATTTAAAAGTCTAAATTATAATGAAAAGTTAAACTCTGATAACATCTATTTACATTTTAAATACACCACATATTATGAAGAAGCGTGTTAACTGTAAATAAAACCCCATTTGACGTACTCTAAAGCTATAAAAAAAACGTTGTAGTAGAAAGAGAATTAGCAATGTGACGTAGTAATGACGTATTGAAGAACAGCGATAAAGTAAGAAAACACACCTAATTTTTAATATTTAACAAATAATCCATCAAAGAAATATCATTTTCTAAGTTTAATTTCTTTTTTAATCGATATCGATGAGTTTCAACACCTCTAACTGAGATATTCATAAGTGGTGCAATTTCTTTTGAAGATAAATTCATTTTGATGTATGCACAAATTTTTAAATCCTTCGGCGTAAGTTTAGAATGTGTTGCCTTTAAAGCTTCAAAAAATTCATCGTGTACTTGACTAAAATTATTCTCAAAGACTTCCCATTCGTCCTTTAGAACAATTGAATTATCTAACTTCTTTACCAGTTTTTTATATGAGTAATAATTATTGAAGCCATCCTTATTAATCATTAAATCCTTCTTAATGTCTTGTAAGGTTTCATTCTTCTTAACCAAGGCCATAGCATTATTAGCTAGCTGCTTGCTTTTAAGCTTTATTTCGTTCTGTAATGATTCATTTTTAAGCTGAACGATGCGCTTTTCATTTTCTAAAGTTTTTTCTCGCAATAACTTTTGCTGCTCTTTTTGATATTTAATCTTAATGATCCGCTGTTCCTTCGCTATTTTTTTATGGTGAAGTGTGTAAAACACAAATATGATTAAGCCTGCTAAAAGCAAATACAGTAAATATCCTAACGTATCTCTATACCAAGGAGGATACACATCTACTCGCAAAGATTTAATCGATGACACATTACCCGCGTTATCACTAGTTCTAAAAGCAATAGTATAATCACCATCTATAAGGTTTGAAAACTCTACTTTATTACCATCAATTGTATACCATATATCATTCCCTTCATCAACATTTGCTTCTGAAATACGATACTCAAAAAAATGATTTAGAGATTTTGAAGACGATAATTCTACAGCAACACTTTCTTTAAATTTAAAACCTACCAATTCATCTTCAATAGCAGAAACACTAAGAGGAACTCCACTTATTGAAATAGTCTCTATGTTTGGCTTATATAAATTAACGCCTGCAATAGACGTATTATTTATCATCATAAAACCATTATCGAGATTTAAAGCATAAATAGAGTCTTTAATCTTAGAGACGTTTTCGTAACCTACAATATACCTGTTCTTTAAAAAAATATCGTTTAAATAAAAATCGTCCCGAGTAGTATCAAATGATTTAAATTCTATAAAACCACCTTTATTTTTTAAGGCAAAAACATCCGTATTGTCTTCTGAAATAATGTAACTATTCTTACCTAACAAATCATTGAGTAACTCATAAGGGACTATAGAATCTAAAATCGGTTCGTATTTTTGCCAGCCTTCATTAGACTTAAAACTAATATTGTTCCTAATATTATAAACGCGCACATTATAGTTAGAACTTAAGCCTTTGTCATGGTATTCCTTGACTTCAGTGATCTCATCATAATTATCATCAAAACTAATTTTAGACACACCTTTGGTTGCATGAGCCACCCAGGCAGTATTTGGATTTTCAAACACTAAAAAACGTGAAGGAACTGAGGTTTTACCAAGGTGTTTCACCTGCCATTGGCCAGATACCTTTTCAAACCGCACTAAACCAGAATATGTACCTTGTATATACGTATGCTCTCGTTCTGGTACTTTTTTAATGGTCCAACCACCCGTATAAGTAGAGATAGGAATCATTTTATCCTCGTCCACAATAAATGTACCTTCATTATGACCGCAAAACAGTTCATCTTCAATAATCTCCAAATCCCACACCTGACCTTGTGAACCTTCAATAAATTTTAATTTATCGTCTTTATCCAACCTAAAAAGCCCTGTATTGGTACCAATATAAATGACACCTTTATATTTAACTACATCATAAACGGCGCCTAACTTACCAGAAACATCATTAAAAAAATAGTTACTGTTATTAAGTTCAATATTAGCGATACCATTATCTAAACCCAGCCAAAGATTATCTGTTTTATCTATAGATTGACCTAAAACCGTATTATTAAGTAAGCCATTCTCTTTACTTATATGAAACTTAGAGTTCCCATTATTATCCGTTAAGAAGACCCCGTCTTTTATGGTTCCAAAAACCATATCTCCATTACCTAAAATGGAAAATGCATTGAGTTGATGCAGACGTATCTGTTCATCAATTTCAAAATTCGTTGGAATTAGCCGACCATTATCCAAGAAAAAACTTCCTTTTAGTGACGTCATTAATAAAAGTTTATCCTTGTATGTATTGACAGAAACAATTTTAGTATCTAATAATAACTCATTAGAATAAAAAGGTTCTAGTGCCTTTTCTTTCAATTTAAATATACCTTGATTTAAGGTGCTTATATATAAGTTGTCTTCAACGACGCTACAAGAAATTATAACCGAACCAGGACTTAATTGAATGACGTTCTCAAAATCATAGATATAAATATTCAGAAATGATCTAAAGATGATTTTACCGTTAAAGCTTACAACTTCCCATATTTCTTCGTTCGGAGAGATTAAGTCAAGTACACTATCACTTAAAGAATAATATTTAAGATATCCGAATTCATCTTTTTTCCAATACCCGAATTCTTCATAAGATCCTGTATAGACAATATCATCAACTGCCAAAACAGATCTCACGATAGTCTTATTCGGTAATTGATGGAATTTCCAAACCAAACCGTCATATTCTAACAATCCACTATTGTTAGCAACATAGACTTTACCATTATCAGCTCTAGAAATACCCCAGTTTTGATTACCTGCTTTATACTCAGCCAACGTAAAATTATGGATGTTTGGAGAGAATTGACTATAACACTCTGAAGAAAAAACGATTAAGAAAAGTAAAAAAAATAATATTTTTTTCATGTAACAACAATATACAAATTTTATGAAAACGCTTTAAAAATAAGAATTTCATTCAACGTGACTGCACTTAGATACATAATTCGTGATATAAAAAAAAGACCCAACCGAAGTTGAGTCTTTAAACTATTAGTCATTAAATGTTATTATTTCTTAGCCATCAATACATCATTGATAATGTATACTATTCCATTTGATGCATCAACATTTCCTTGAACGACTTGAGATTTTTTACCTCTAGAATCTTGTATCATAAATTGATCACCATCCATCATAGCCGTTAATTCCTCACCACCTACAGTTTTAAAAGTATATTTACCTTTTCCTCCTTTAATAGCTTCCATGAGTTTATCCGAAGTTATTTTCCCAGATACTACATGGTATTTTAAAACATTTTGAAGACCTTCTTTATTCTCAGGCTTCAGCAAGTTATCTACCGTACCTTCTGGCAATTTAGAAAAGGCCTGATTAGATGGCGCAAAAACAGTATAATTTCCAGGTTCTGATAACATTGTTGCTAAATCTGCAGCTTTTAATGCCGCTACTAAAGTAGACAAATCATCATTAGACATTGCTTTACCTGCAATACTGGTTTCCATGGCCATTACTCTCTTTTCTTCCTCCATCTTTTTCATCTCCATGTCTTTCTTCTGCGTAGCCTCCATTTCAACCTTTTCAGCATCCATTTTCATCTTTTCTGCTTCTTTTTTTCCATCGTTACATGCTGTTAAGACTAAAAATAACATACATGTTACGGTTCCTAATATTCTATTCATTTTTAATTTCATAATTAAATTTTATTTATTGGTTATACTATATATACGGTATTTCAGGCTTATGGATTTTTCCAAGCTCGAGTTTAGTATAACTTTAACAAAAAATTAAATCCCTATAACACATACTTTTAGGTGTACTTCGCGTTTTTAAATTTGGATTCTAAAATAAAATGTACAATATTTGATTCAGTATATGAAAAACCAAATTATCAATATCATTTCTATTATTAGCATCGTGATTATTTCGCGAAGCCAAGGAATGTTATGATAAATTAAAATATAGATTTATTTAAAGCCTTCCTTTTCCGGAAGGCTTTTTTTATATAAAAAATTCACATACTTGAACATCATAATAAACAAGACTTAAAATATTGATTAACAGAAGGTTAAATTGATGTTTGTAGTATTGAATTTAGATTAAGAAATAGAATATTAATAACTAAACATAGTATATCAAGTAATTTAGATTTAGCAAATCGATGTTGCACACCTATTTATTATGAGCGAATTAAACAAATACAGTAAAACAGTTACACAAGATCCAACGCAACCAGCGGCTCAAGCCATGCTGCATGCTATCGGATTAACCAAAGAAGACTTCTTTAAACCAATCGTCGGTATTGCAAGTACAGGTTACGAAGGTAATCCTTGTAATATGCATCTTAATGACTTAGCCAAACTGGTTAAAGAAGGTACAAAAAACGAAGATGTGATTGGGTTAATTTTTAACACCATTGGTGTGAGCGACGGTATATCTATGGGAACACCAGGAATGCGTTACTCATTGCCTTCTCGAGATATTATTGCGGATTCAATGGAAACCGTAGTCCAAGCCATGAGTTATGATGGGCTAATCACAGTCGTAGGATGTGATAAAAATATGCCTGGAGCATTAATGGCCATGATTCGTTTAGATAGACCAAGTATCCTAGTTTATGGAGGTACAATCGATTCTGGCTGCCACGAAGGAAAAAAGTTAGATGTTGTTTCTGCTTTTGAAGCGTGGGGAAGTAAAGTTGCTGGAACTATGGACGAAACTGAATATCAAAGTATCGTTGAAAAAGCATGTCCTGGAGCTGGAGCCTGCGGAGGTATGTACACGGCAAATACTATGGCTTCTGCTATTGAAGCTTTAGGAATGACTTTACCTTTTAATTCTTCAAATCCCGCGTTAAGCGATGCTAAGAAAAAAGAATCCGTAAGAGCCGGTGAAGCTTTACGTTTATTATTAGAAAAAGATATAAAGCCTTCAGATATTATTACTAGAAAATCTTTAGAAAATGCAGTAAGACTAGTGACTATTTTAGGAGGTTCTACAAATGCCGTATTACACTTTTTAGCCATTGCCAGAGCCGCGCAAATAGATTTTACCCTAAAAGATTTTCAAGCTATCAGTGATAACACGCCATTTTTAGCAGATTTAAAACCTAGCGGAAAATATTTAATGGAAGATGTTCATGCCGTCGGAGGAATTCCTGCAGTATTAAAATATCTTTTAAAGAAAGGTATGATTCACGGAGATTGTTTAACTGTCACAGGAAAAACAATTGCAGAAAACTTATTAGATGTACCAGATCTTAAAGAAGGACAAGACGTTATAAAACCAATTGAAGAACCTATTAAGATTTCAGGACACTTAAGAATGCTCTACGGAAATTTAGCTACCGAAGGCAGTGTGGCTAAAATTACAGGAAAAGAAGGCTTATGCTTTAGAGGAAAAGCCAAGGTTTTTGAAGGAGAATATGCCGCAAACGATGGTATTAGAGATGGTAAAGTTGAAAAAGGAGATGTGGTCGTCATTAGATATGAAGGCCCAAAAGGTGGACCAGGAATGCCAGAAATGTTAAAACCAACGGCTGCAATTATGGGAGCAGGTTTAGGTAAAGATGTGGCTTTAATTACAGATGGTCGTTTCTCTGGTGGAACACATGGTTTTGTTGTTGGTCATATTACACCCGAAGCACAAGAAGGAGGCACAATCGCCGTCGTAAAAGATGGAGATATTATTACGATAGATGCAGAAACCAATTCAATATCATTAGAAGTCTCTGAAGCAGAACTTCAGAAAAGACGTCAAAATTGGAAAGCGCCAGAATTAAAATTTGAACGAGGAGTCCTTTATAAATACGCTAAAACAGTATCATCAGCATCTAAAGGATGTGTCACTGACGAATTCTAAAATAGCATTAAAAAAAAGAATTTTCTAGTCGATAAAGCAGAAAGCCTTTCGATTATAAGAGAATTAAAACATAAGAATTGAATAACCAATCTAACGTCCTAAGAGATGACAGATTTTAAAATGAGATTCCCAATTTAACGGGAAGTAAAAACATGAAAGAAACTCAAACTATGCAAAATCAAGTTAAAACTGCAGAAACTACAGAACGTATTTCAGGTAGTGAAGCAGTTATAAAATGTTTATTAGCCGAAGGTGTTGATATACTATATGGATATCCTGGTGGAGCCATTATGCCAGTTTATGACGAATTATATAAGTATCAAGATAAAATTCATCATGTGCTAACACGTCATGAGCAAGGCGCCACACATTCTGCACAAGGTTATGCTCGTATTTCAGGTAAAGTTGGTGTCTGCATGGCAACATCTGGACCTGGAGCCACCAATTTAATCACAGGTATTGCTGATGCTCAAATCGATTCTACACCAATGGTTTGTATCACTGGTCAGGTAGGTTCGCATTTATTAGGAAGCGATGCGTTTCAAGAAACTGATATTGTCGGAATCTCTACACCAGTCACCAAATGGAATTGCCAGGTTACTAAAGCATCTCAAATCCCTGAGGCTTTCGCAAAAGCATTTTACATTGCACGAAGCGGAAGACCGGGACCGGTTTTAATAGACATTACAAAAGATGCTCAGTTTGAAGAATTCGATTTTAAATACGAAAAATGTAAAGGTATTAGAAGTTATAAACCAGTTCCTGATACAGATGAAAATTCTCTAAAAGCTGCAGCAGAACTTATTAATAACGCCAAGAAACCATTAGTAGTTTGGGGACAAGGAGTCATTTTAGGAAAGGCAGAAGAAGAATTTAAAGCTGTTATTGAAAAGGCTGGAATTCCTTCAGCTTGGACCATTTTAGGAGCTTCAGCAATTCCTACTTCGCACCCATTAAATGTTGGGATGGTTGGTATGCACGGTAATTATGCTCCAAATGTTTTAACTAACGATTGTGATGTTTTAATTGCTATCGGAATGCGTTTCGATGATCGTGTCACAGGCAATTTAGAAACGTATGCAAAACAGGCAAAAATCATTCATTTTGATATTGATCCAGCCGAAATAGATAAAAACGTAAAAACCGATGTTGCCGTTTTAGGGGATTCAAAAGCCAGTCTAAAAAGCTTATTACCCTTATTGAATGAAAATTCTCATAATGATTGGCATCAAAAATTTAAAGATTTATATAAAATAGAATACGAAAAAGTCATTAAAGACGATTTACATCCTACAAAAGAAGGCTTAACTATGGCTGAAGTGTTGAAAGAAATCAACATTCAAACCAAAGGAGATGCTGCCATTGTAAGTGATGTTGGTCAGCACCAAATGACTGCTTGTCGTTATGCCGAATTCAACAAAACCAAAAGTAATATTACCTCTGGCGGATTGGGAACTATGGGATTTGCTTTACCAGCAGCTATTGGTGCAAAAATGGCAGCACCAGATAGAGAAGTTGTAATGATTGCTGGTGATGGAGGTTATCAAATGACCATTCAAGAATTAGGGACTATTTTTCAACAGAAAGTCCCTGTAAAAATTGTGGTATTAAATAACGAATTCCTTGGTATGGTACGTCAATGGCAACAGTTATTTTTCGATAAACGCTATGCTTCTACCGAAATGGTCAACCCAGATTTTGTAGCCATTGCAAAAGGCTATTCTATTGAAGCACAAAAAGTAACCGAACGTAAAGACTTAAAAGCTGCTGTAAAAGAAATGATTGACTGTGAAGGTCCTTACTTCTTAGAAGTTAGGGTGGAAAAGGAAGGTAATGTATTCCCAATGATTCCAACCGGAGCAAGTGTTTCAGACATAAGATTAGAGTAAAACGAAGAAAATAGAATACAGAGAAAAGAACAAAGTCGAATGAGAGAAAAAAGTAAAATAGAACTAAATATGAGTCTGTTTTCTATTTTCTTTTATCTATAATCTCAAAAAAATGAGTACAGAAAACAAACAATATACCGTTTCAATTTATACGGAAAACAACATTGGATTGTTGAATAGAATTTCTGCAATATTCCAAAGAAGACACATGAATATTGAAAGTTTAAACACATCACCATCAGAAATCGACGGTGTTTCAAGATTTACCATTGTCGTCAATATTACCGAATCTCAAATGAAAAAGATTCAAGGTCAGATTGAAAAGCAAGTCGAAGTTATCAAAGCCTATTATCATACGGAGGAAGAAATCATTTACCAAGAATCTTGCATCTTCAAAATGAGATCTAACTTGTTGTTTGATGAACGTCAAATTCAAAATATAATTAAGGAAAGCAACGCTAGAATTGTCACTGTAAATCGTGATTTCTTCGTTATAGAAAAATCAGGCAGAAAAGAAGAAATAGATTTATTACACAGAGAATTAACCGTTTTCGGAATCATGCAATTTACACGTTCAGGACGCATTGCTGTAACTAAAGACGAAATGAAAATATCAACAATGCTTAAAGCGTTGCAACATTAAATTAAAAAAGAAATAAGAGAATAGAATAAAGAAAATAGAAGATTTAATGACATACAATTACAGTGTCTTTACTCTTTTATCCTTCTTCTATTTTCTCAAAAACAAAAAAACAATGTCAAATTATTTCAACACATTACCATTAAGAGAACAATTAGATCAGTTAGGAAAATGTCGTTTTATGGACGCTTCAGAATTTGAAGATGGCGTAAACGCATTAAAAGGAAAGAAAATCGTTATTGTTGGTTGTGGTGCTCAAGGTCTAAATCAAGGATTAAATATGCGCGATTCCGGATTAGACATTTCTTATACGTTGCGTCAGCAAGCTATTGATGAAAAACGTGATTCTTACAAAAACGCAACCTCTAACGGATTTACTGTTGGTACGTATGAAGAATTAATACCAACGGCAGATTTAGTGTTAAACTTAACACCAGACAAGCAACATACCAATGTTGTAAAAGCGATAATGCCTTTAATGAAAAAAGGGGCAACATTAAGCTATTCTCATGGTTTCAATATTGTTGAAGAAGGCACAAAAATCCGTGAGGATTTAACCGTAATTATGGTGGCACCAAAATGTCCTGGAACTGAAGTAAGAGAAGAATACAAAAGAGGTTTTGGAGTTCCGACATTAACTGCAGTACATCCTGAAAATGATCCTGAAGGAAAAGGTTGGGCTCAGGCTAAAGCTTATGCTGCTGCAACTGGTGGTCATCGTGCAGGTGTATTAGAATCGTCTTTTATTGCAGAAGTGAAAAGTGATTTAATGGGAGAACAGACTATTCTTTGTGGTTTATTACAAACCGGAGCCATTTTATCTTTTGATAAAATGGTTGAAGAAGGTATAGAACCTGGTTACGCTGCTAAATTAATTCAGTTTGGTTGGGAAACGATTACCGAAGCATTGAAGCATGGTGGAATTACCAACATGATGGATCGTTTATCTAATCCTGCTAAACTAAAAGCATTCGAATTATCTGAAGAATTAAAAGGTATTATGCGTCCGCTTTTTGAAAAGCATATGGATGATATTATTTCTGGTCACTTCTCTCAAACTATGATGGAAGATTGGGCAAATGACGATATCAACTTATTAACTTGGAGAGCTGCAACTGAAGAAACTGCCTTTGAAAAAACAGAATTAACTTCAGATCACATTACAGAACAAGAGTATTTTGATCATGGTGTATTACTAATTGCTTTTGTAAAATCTGGTGTTGAACTCGCTTTCGAAACGATGGTAAGCGCAGGCATTATTGAAGATTCTGCTTATTACGAATCTTTACATGAGCTACCACTTATCGCCAATACTATCGCAAGAAAAAAATTATTTGAAATGAACCGGGTCATTTCTGATACGGCAGAATATGGTTGTTATTTATTTGATCATGCTTGCAAACCGTTATTAACGGATTTCATGAAAACGGTGGATACATCTATTATTGGTCAATCATTTTCTAAAACAACAGGGGTTGATAATATTGAATTAATCGCTGTTAATGACGCGATTAGAAATCATCCTATTGAAGCTGTTGGTCAACGTTTGCGTGCGGCAATGACTGCAATGAAAGTAATTAAAACTGATGATGTAAAAGCATCTGTTTTAGCGTAAGAAAAAAATTATCCTATCAGGTTTTATGATGGCTAAGTGTAGTCGAAGTCAAAACCTGATAGGTCTAATAAATAAGAGATTCCCTTTTTCAAGGGAAGTGAGCATGGAAGAAACCAAAACTACATACAGACCAACATTAAAAGCTATTGAAGCTGCAGCAGAAAAATTAATAGGAATTGCGTCAGTAACACCTTTAATTAAAAACGCCAGATATTCTAAAGATTTTGATGCCAACATTTATTTCAAAAGAGAAGATCTACAAGTTGTGCGTTCTTACAAAATCCGTGGTGCTTATAATAAAATAGCCTCTTTGAGTCCTTCTCAAATTGAAAATGAAATTGTGTGCGCCAGTGCAGGAAACCATGCGCAAGGTGTGGCGATTTCATGTAAGCTTTTAAAAATAAAAGGCACTATTTTTATGCCTTCCCCTACTCCAAATCAAAAGATTGAGCAGGTAAAAATGTTCGGAGAAGATTTTGTTGACGTTGTTTTAGTTGGAGATACGTTTGACGACGCTTACCATGCAGCCATGCAACAAAGTGAGGAACTTAACAAAACGTTTGTCCATCCTTTTAATGATGAAAAAGTTATTGAAGGACAAGCAACCGTTGGTTTAGAAATTATTGACCAAGCAGAAACGCATCCCATTCATTATGTATTTGTACCAGTTGGTGGTGGTGGACTCGCAGCAGGATTGTCCTCTGTTTTTAAAATCTTATCACCTCAAACAAAAATCATTAGCGTAGAACCCAAAGGTGCTCCGGCTATGTTAACCTCTATTAGGGCTAATAAAAATACGGAGTTAGACACCATCGATAGTTTTGTAGATGGAGCTGCGGTTAAACGTGTTGGTGATTTAAGTTTTGCTATTTGTAAAGAGACACTACATCGTGTAGTTACGGTGGACGAAGGTAAAATTTGTCAGACGATTTTAGACCTATATAATAAAGATGCTATTGTTGTTGAACCAGCAGGAGCTTTAAGTCTTTGTGCATTAGACCAATTTTCTGAAGAAATTAAAGGTAAAAACGTGGTTTGTGTTATTAGTGGCAGCAATAATGATATCACACGAATGGCAGAAATTAAAGAACGTGCACTTCTCTACGCCAATCTTAAGCATTACTTTATTATTAAGTTTCCGCAACGCGCAGGTGCTTTACGTGATTTTGTAGTTGATATTTTAGGACCTACAGATGATATTACGCATTTTGAATACACTAAAAAAGTCAATCGCGAAAATGATGTCGCAGTCGTTGGTTTACAATTAAAATCACCTGATGATTTAGAGCCATTAATTACTAAAATGAAACTTCATAATTTCTATGGAGATTACCTAAATGACAAACCCGATTTATTCCAGTTTTTAGTATAGCTTAACATATACTTAACCCTCATAAAGGATACAATTAAGTATCTTTATTACTTACCATTAATAGTTCAAAACAAGTTATTATGACTTCAACATTTGTGAATATTCCAGAACAGTTTCAAATTAAAAATTTAGTCGACCAGAACACCTATTTAGTAGACGGAGCACTGATACCTTGGCGCGGAGAAACTTCTAAAGTCTATTCTACAATTTCTTCCACTGAAGATTATAAACCTACACTACTTGGAACTATTCCGACCTTAGGAAAAAAAGAAGCTATAAAAGCATTAGATGCTGCTGTTTCTGCATACAATAAAGGACAAGGGTTGTGGCCAACAATGAAAGTTGTAGATCGTATTGCTTGCATGGAAAAGTTTGTAGAGCAAATGAAAACCAAACGCGAGGAGGTTGTAAAATTATTAATGTGGGAAATTGGTAAAAACTTACCAGATTCTGAAAAGGAATTTGATAGAACGGTTGAATACATTTACGACACCATTGAAGACTACAAACAAATGGATCGCGATAGCGCTAAATTTGTAAAAAGTTCTGGCGTTAACGCACACATTAGAAGAGGACCTTTAGGTGTTGTTTTGTGTCTAGGTCCTTATAACTACCCTTTAAATGAAACTTTTGCTTTATTAATTCCGGCATTAATCATGGGAAATACAGCGATTTTTAAACCCGCAAAACATGGTGTGTTACTAATTACACCTTTATTGGAAGCTTTTAGAGATAGTTTTCCTAAAGGGGTTGTGAATATCATTTATGGTCGTGGAAGAACAGTTGCTGCACCAATTATGCAATCTGGTAAAGTTGATGTTTTGGCTTTAATCGGAAATAGTAAATCAGCAAATGCTTTACAAAATCAGCATCCAAAAAGTAACAGACTGCGTTTAGTTTTAGGTCTTGAAGCTAAAAATCCGGCGATTGTGTTACCAGATGCCGATTTAGATTTAGCCATAGATGAATGTATTGCAGGAACCACTTCTTTTAATGGTCAACGTTGTACAGCTTTAAAAGTCTTATATGTACATGAAGACATTGTTGAAGAATTCAACAAACGGTTTTCAGCTAAAGTCGATGCTTTAAAATTTGGAAACCCATGGGAAGATGGAGCTAAATTAACTCCATTACCAGAACCAGATAAACCAGATTACATTCAAGATCTAATTGACGACGCTACAGAAAAAGGGGCCAAAGTTATTAACGAAAAAGGAGGAGACACTACTGAAAATTACATTTTTCCAGCGGTTTTATATCCTGTTACAAAAGATATGCGCGTCTTTCAAGAAGAACAATTTGGACCTGTTATTCCTATCGTTCCGTTTTCAGATATTGAAGAGCCCTTAGATGATATGGCAGAATCTAATTACGGGCAACAAGTCAGTTTGTTTGGAAACGATGTAAAGACATTAGCGCCATTAATTGATACCCTTGTAAATTTAGTTTGTCGTGTGAATTTAAATAGTTCATGTCAACGTGGACCAGATGTGTACCCGTTTACAGGTCGTAAAGATTCGGCAGTTGCCACACTGAGTGTCCATGATGCTTTGCGTTCATTTTCAATTAGAACATTTGTAGCCTCTAAAGACAACGATTATAACAATGCTATTTTAAAAGATTTATTAGATTCTAGAGCGTCAAACTTTGTGAGTACAGATTATATACTTTAGTGAAAGGTGGTTTGAAGCCACTCAATTTGAATTATTTAAAGTATTTTTTAAAAGAATTATGAATTTGATAAAAATTTCATAAAAGCCCACATATTGAGTCAATATTTAAATATTAATTCTAAATTTACATTATGTTAAGTCAAAGAAATAGAATTGAAAGACCCACACGCTTGTTATTAAACAAGCGACGTCGCTAATGGAATCTACTTTAAACCATTTAGTTAATCAATTTTAATTTTTTTTTACATTGAACAATTCATCACATTTATTTCTTTTTTCAACTATAGCAGCCCCAACTACTAAGCTGGTTTCTGTACGCCATATTTTAAGTCGTCGCCCGTAAGGGTACAATTTATATTAGGAACTTAGGTGTGTCCAGTTCTTCATTCAAAAGAAAATCAAACATTTTATAATCTATAAAAAACAATCACAATGAAAATTGTTATTGCTGATAAATCACATAGCATTTACGCAGAACTTATTTGCGAAACCATTGCCGAAGCTGCTAAAGTTAGAGGTACAGGTATTGCAAAACGGCAACCAGAATACATCATTACCAAAATGGAAAATGGTAATGCTGTTATTGCTTTAGAAGGAGATCAATTTGCTGGGTTCTGTTATATAGAAGCATGGAGTCATGGTAAATTTGTGGCAAATTCCGGTTTAATCGTTCATCCCGATTTTAGAAATCTAGGACTCGCGAAACAAATTAAGAAAGTCATTTTTGAACATTCTAGAACCAAGTTTCCAGATTCTAAGGTTTTTAGTATTACCACGGGTTTAGCAGTTATGAAAATGAATAGCGAATTGGGCTATAAACCCGTTACATTTTCAGAATTAACAGACGACCAATCCTTCTGGAAAGGCTGCCAAACCTGTAAAAATTTCGATGTTTTAACACGTACAGAGCAAAAAATGTGCTTGTGCACAGGGATGTTATATGATCCTGCAAAAGCTGAAACATCAAAACCCAAAGAACGTCCTTACGACAAGAAAGTATGGACACGATTAAAATTGATAAAACAGAATATGTTTTTAAAAAAAGACAAAAAAGATGAGTAAAAAATTAGTTATAGCATATAGCGGAGGATTAGACACCTCTTACTGCGCAGTAAGTTTAAGTAAAGCAGGATATGATGTTCATGCGGTTAGTGTGAATACCGGTGGATTTACTCAAGAAGAAATTAAGACCATTGAAAGCAATGCCTATAAAATGGGCGTTTCAACATATAAGAACATTGATGCTATTGCATCGTATTATGATAAAGTAATTAAGTATTTAATCTTTGGAAATGTTTTAAAGAACAACACTTACCCTTTATCTGTTAGTGCAGAACGTATTATTCAGGCCATTGAAATTGTACAATATGCCAAAAGCATAGATGCCAAATATATTGCCCACGGAAGTACTGGAGCAGGAAACGACCAAGTACGTTTTGATATGATTTTTCAAACTATAGCACCAGAAATTGAAATTATTACACCTATACGAGATGGAAGTTTAAGTAGACAACAAGAGATTGATTACCTTATTGAAAACGGAATCGACATGTCTTGGAACAAAGCTAAATACTCAGTTAACAAAGGACTTTGGGGCACGAGTGTTGGAGGAGAAGAAACTTTAACGTCAGAAAAACCATTACCAGATTCGGCTTATCCTTCACAATTAAAACATTCAGATCCTGAAAAAGTAGTCCTTACATTTTCTAAAGGTGAATTAGTCGCTTTAAATGGTGTTGAAAACAATCCTGAAGTCAATATTGAAGTCTTAAATAATTTAGCATCTGCATACGCGATTGGCAGAGATATTCATGTTGGAGATACTATTGTTGGTATTAAAGGTCGTGTTGGTTTTGAAGCTGCAGCGGCTTTAATTATCATCAAAGCGCATCATTTACTTGAAAAGCATACGTTGACGAAATGGCAACTGCAACATAAAGATTATTTATCTAGTTTTTACGGCATGCATTTACACGAAGGGCAATATTTAGATCCTGTGATGCGAGATATGGAGGCGTTTCTGCAAAGTAGTCAAGATAAAGTTTCGGGTGACGTTATCGTAACACTTAAGCCTTATCATTTTTCATTAGATGGCATCAAATCTAAACACGATTTAATGAATGCCAAATTCGGAAGTTATGGTGAAGAAAATAAAGGTTGGACCGCAGATGAGGCCAAAGGATTTATTAAAATATTTGGCAATCAGAATAAGATTTATCAGCAAGTAAACAACTAAAGAAGACCTCGCAGGTTTCGGTGACTGAGCGCAGTCGAAGTCAAAACCTAGCAGGTCTGAAAAATTAAATTATCCTGCAAGGTTTCAAAAACCTTGTAGGTATAAAACTTAAAATCAGGTTGAATTAAAAAGATTCCCATTTTCGTGGGAAATGGATATGGAAAAATTAAAAGCAGGAATCATCGGTGGAGCAGGTTATACAGCAGGAGAATTAATTAGATTATTGATTCATCACTCTAAAGTAGAAATCGATTTTATTTACAGCACCTCTAACGCTGGAAACAAAGTCAGTAAGGTCCATCAAGATTTATTGGGGTCAACAGATTTAGTGTTTTCAGATGTCATAAATGCAGAAGTTGATGTCCTGTTTTTATGTTTAGGTCATGGCAATTCAAAAGCATTTTTAGAAAACAACAGCTTTTCTGACACGACTAAAATCATTGATTTAAGTAATGATTTCAGACTAGACGCAGATTCAATTTTAGATGGCAAAACCTTTATTTATGGTTTACCTGAATTAAATAAAGAAGCCATTAAAAAAGCGAATTATATTGCTAATCCTGGATGTTTTGCCACCGCGATTCAAATGGCATTGTTACCACTAGCTAACGCTGAAGTATTACAAGATGACGTGCATATTAATGCCGTAACAGGCGCCACAGGTGCAGGAACCTCATTATCGACAACCACACATTTTACATGGAGAGATAATAACTTTTCACATTATAAAGCTTTTACGCATCAGCATTTAGGAGAAATTAATCAAACTGTAAATCAATTACAATCAGATTTTAAGTCCGATATCAACTTTATGCCGAATCGTGGGAATTTTTCGAGAGGCATTTTTGTCACACTTTACACGAAATATGAAGGCAGTTTAGAAGAGGCAAAACAATTATATAGTGACTTCTATAAAGACGCTGCATTTACGTTTGTTTCGGATGACGACATTCATTTAAAACAAGTGGTCAACACCAATAAATGCATCCTTCATTTACATAAACACAACGATAAATTATTAGTCACGAGTATCATCGATAACTTATTAAAAGGAGCATCAGGACAAGCCATTCAAAACATGAATTTAATGTTTGGATATGAGGAAACTGAAGGCTTAAAATTAAAGGCTAATTATTTTTAACACATACTCAAACCTGTCAGGTTTCAAAAACCTGACAGGTCTAAAATCAAATTTAAAATCGATAAAAGTTGTCACATTGAACGCAGTCGAAAGGTCTCGATTAAAATAAAGTTTAACTTAAAGAGATAACCGCTTTCGCGGTTAATAAATATGAACCGAGCATTTTTTAATGCGAACACATTTTACCATTAAAAAAGAATAGAAAAGCAAAATGAAAATAGCAATCATAGGAACAGGCAATTTAGGAAAGTCCATCGCAAAGGGATTAATCACCAACAACGCCATTACCACACTATACTTAACCAAACGAAACTTGAGCGGTATTCAAGATTTAGATGGTTATAAAAATGTCACATTAACAACCGATAATATCGAAGCTGTTAAACAATCTGATATTTTAATATTCGCCGTTCAACCAGCGCATTTTGAGACGATTCTAAATGACATTAAGCCATATTTAACCGAAAAGCACGTATTAATTTCCACAATCACAGGGTTTTTAATTCCAAAAATTGAAGCTATAGTCGGCACAGATCAATTTATCATCAGAGCTATGCCAAATACAGCCATTGCGGTTGGTAAATCCATGACGTGCATGTGTAGTAATGAAAACGGCAAAAAACGCATACCTATTGCTGAAGCTATTTTCAATAGATTAGGTCACACCTTGGCAATTCCAGAATCACAAATGCAAGCCGCAACAGTGGTTTGCGCGAGTGGTATTGCATTTTGGATGCGATTGATTCGCGCAACAACACAGGCTGCTATTCAATTAGGTTTTGATGCTAAAGAAGCACAAGAATTAGCCATGTACACTAGTGAAGGAGCTGCCAATTTATTAATAACAAATGGTAATCATCCTGAAGAAGAAATCGACCGCGTTACCACACCAAAAGGCTGTACTATTGAAGGTTTAAATGAAATGGAGCACAAAGGCTTAAGCTCGTCTTTAATTCAAGGTATGGTAGCCTCATTCAATAAAATTAGTAACATTAAAAAAGAGCAGATATAGTACATTCTGTTGAATCATAAATCTTGCAAGGTCTTTTTTTTGACCTTGTAAGTATATAAATAACAAACTATACCTACAAGGTTTTTGAAACCTTGCAGGGTAAAAAAAAATAACATGAGTTTATTTAATGTATACCCATTATTCGACATCACTCCCGTAAGCGCCAAAGATGTTTACGTTTATGATGATAAAAATGTTGAATACTTAGATCTTTATGGAGGCCATGCTGTGATTTCTATTGGACATTCGCATCCAAAATATGTATCCGCAATTACAAATCAAGTTGAAAAATTAGGGTTTTACAGTAATGCGATTCAAAATCCATTACAAGTTGAATTAGCCGATAAATTAGAAACGCTTTCTGGCTGTAAAGATTACCAATTATTTTTATGTAATTCTGGAGCAGAAGCCAATGAAAATGCTTTAAAACTAGCATCTTTTCACAATGGCAAAAAGAAAGTTTTAGCTTTTAAAAACTCGTTTCATGGCAGAACTTCGGCTGCAGTTGCAGCAACCGACAACCCAAAAATTGTAGCACCTATAAATGCACAACAACAGGTTGACTTTGTAGAATTGGGAGATTTAAATGCTGTGGAAACCATTTTAAAACAAAACGAAACTTGTGCAGTCATCGTAGAATTCATCCAAGGAGTTGGTGGCTTAGACCAAAGCACAACAGAATTCTACCAAGGTCTTGAAACACTTTGTAAGTACTACAACACCGCACTAATTGCCGACGAAGTACAATCGGGATTTGGTAGAACTGGTGACTTTTTCGCATTTCAAAAACACAATATTACGCCAGATATTATTTCTATAGCCAAAGGCATGGGCAATGGTTTTCCGGTAGGTGGTATTTTAATTCATCCTTCAATTGAAGCCTCTTTTGGTTTATTAGGTACCACGTTTGGTGGCAACCATTTGGCATGCGCTGCAACGCTTTCTGTTTTAGATGTTTTAGAAGACGAAAAGCTAATGCAAAATGCTAAAGACATTGCTGATTATTTTCAAGAAAAAGCAAAAGGATTACCAAACTTAAAATCAATTAAAGGTCGTGGTTTAATGATAGGATTAGAATTCGATTTTCCGATTTCAGAATTAAGAAAAAAGCTAATTTTCGATCATCATATTTTTACTGGAAGTGCGACAAATCCTAATTTGATAAGAATTCTTCCACCTTTAACGATTCAGAAAAAACATATTGATGTCTTTTTTGAAGCAACCTGCAAGGTTTTAAAAACCTTGTAGGTTTAAATTAAGTTTAATTAAAAAGTTACCCACTTTCGTGGGCTAAGAGATGAAAAATTACACCAAAATAAAAGATATTTCTAATCTTTCAGAAACCATAAAGGAAGCCATCTTATTAAAGATGAACCCTTTTGAATTTCAAGATTTAGGGAAACATAAAACTTTAGTCATGCTCTTTTTTAATTCCAGTTTAAGAACACGATTAAGCACTGAAAAAGCGGCAAAAAACTTAGGCATGGACGTTATGATATTAAACGTCAATGACGCTTGGAATATTGAATTCGAAGACGGCACAGTGATGAACGGCAATTCGTCTGAACATATTAAAGAAGCCGCACAAGTTATTTCGCAATATGCCGATATCATTGCTGTGAGAGCATTCCCAACGTTGCAAGACAAAGCGAAGGATGAATCCGAATATATCCTCAATAATTTTAAAAAATACGCGACTGTTCCGATTGTAAATATGGAAAGTGCCACAGCACACCCTTTACAAGCTTTGGCAGATGCCATTACAATTTCTGAATTGACCGAAAAAGCAAAGCCTAAAGTCGTGTTATCTTGGGCTCCACATCCCAAAGCATTACCACAAGCGGTTGCGAATTCGTTTGTAGAAATGATGCAAGATTTAGAAGTTGATTTCACAATAACACATCCTGAAGGTTATGAATTAAGTGAAGCCATCACCAAAGACACGCCTATAAATCACAATCAAGAAGAGGCTTTAAAAGATGCCGATTTTGTTTACGTTAAAAACTGGAGTAGCTATAAAGACTACGGTAAAGTCCTGAACCAAGATGAAAATTGGATGATGACGAAAGCCAAATTAGGTGATGCCAAATTTATGCATTGTTTACCTGTAAGACGAAATGTTGTGGTGGAAGACGCCGTTTTAGATAGCGAACAATCTGTGGTGATTAAACAAGCGAATAATAGAACGTATGCGGCACAAATTGTGTTGAAGCAGATTTTGGAAGATTTATAAAAGTAAGCGAATGTCATTCTGAACATAGTGAAGAATCTCTTAGTTTAAGATTCTTCGCTTCTCTCAGAATGACAAAAACAACAAGATGGAAACACTAAAAGTCATAAAAACAGGAGGAAATATTATCGATAATGACGACGCATTAGCAGCGTTCATTACAGATTTTGCAACTCTAAAAGGCCCTAAAATCTTAGTCCATGGAGGAGGAAAATTAGCTACTAAATTAGCGACTCAAATGAATATTCCTGTGCAAATGAATGAAGGCAGGCGTATTACAGATGCGGATACTTTAGATATTATCACCATGGTTTATGCAGGGAAAATCAATAAGAATATCGTCGCACAGTTGCAAGCCAACACCTGTAATGCTATTGGGTTTTCTGGTGCAGACGGTAACACGATTGTTTCAGAGAAACGACCAACAAAACCCGTTGATTATGGATTTGCTGGCGATGTAAAACAAGTGAACACTAAAACCTTAGAAATACTTTTAAAAAACAACATTACACCTGTCTTTTGCGCTATTACACACGACAAAAACGGTCAATTATTAAACACAAATGCAGATACCATTGCTTCAGAATTAGCCATTGGCTTTGCTTCAATTTACAACACAGAGCTTTATTATTGTTTCGAAAAAAATGGCGTTTTAGAAGATGTAAATAATGACGATTCTGTAATTGAAAACATCAACACAGAAAGCTACAAAACATTAAAAGAAAACAAAATCATATTTGAAGGCATGTTACCTAAATTAGATAATTGCTTTCATGCTATAAATAGAAACGTTCAAAAAGTTTGTATCGGAAAATCAGACATGCTTTTCAATACCAACAATAGACACACTACCATAACCCAATGATTGAAAAACTAACCACACAAGCCATTGCTTTACTAAAGCAACTTATAGAAACAGAATCATTTTCGTCAGAAGAAGACAACACAGCGTTGCTTATAGAAGATTGGTTTAAGTCACATAAAATTCCTTTTAAAAGAGATCATCATAACATTTGGTCTACCAATAAACACTTTGATGATAGCAAACCAACGCTCCTATTAAACTCGCATCACGATACCGTAAAACCTAATAACGGTTATACCAAAGACCCGCTTAAAGCTATTGTTGAAGATGGCAAATTATATGGCTTAGGAAGTAATGATGCCGGTGGATGTTTAGTCTCTTTAATTGCGACATTTACTTATTTCTATGACAAGAAAAACCTCAACTACAATTTAGTAATTGTCGCTTCAGCTGAAGAAGAAAGCAGTGGTCCAAACGGACTTAATAGCATGCTAAGTATCATTCCAAAAATTGATGTCGCTATTGTTGGCGAACCTACTTTAATGAATTTAGCTATTGCCGAAAAAGGTTTGGTCGTTTTTGATGCCAAAGTAAAAGGTACAGCTGGCCATGCCGCACATCCGAATAAGGATAATTCAATTTACAATACTATTGAGGTTTTAAAATGGTTTAAAGATTATCAGTTTGCACGAAACTCACCCGTTTTAGGTGATGTAAAAATGACCGTTACTCAAATTAATGCTGGGAAACAACACAACGCGGTTCCTGCTGAAGTTGATTTAGTCATCGATGTCCGTGTGAATGACAAATACACAAATCAACAAATTGAAGAAATTTTAATCAGAAAATCACCATGCACAAGTATTAAAGCGCGGAGTTTACGATTGAATTCGTCTTCAATTCCTATTAATCACGAATTGGTTGAGGCAGGAATTGAATTAGGTAGAGAAACTTATGGTTCACCGACCCTATCCGATCAAGCAGTTTTAACTTGCCCTTCACTGAAATTAGGACCAGGTGATAGTACACGCTCACACACAGCAGATGAATTTATTTATTTGGCTGAAATTGAAGAAGGTGTTGATTTATATATTAAATTATTAGAGAAAGTATTGTAATAAAAAGATAATAGAATCAAGAGACAAGAATCAAGACCAATAGAGCATTCTTATGAGTAAAAAGTCTATGTTCTAGAAGCGAAGCGGTTTTGCATCTTGACTCTAAATTTTAATAAGTAAAATTTATAAGTATGAAGTTGTGGGACAAAGGATTTTCAATAGATAAAAAAATAGAATTATTTACCGTCGGAAACGATAGAGAAATCGATATGCATATTGCAAAATATGATGTAGAAGCGTCGCGAGCACATGCTGTGATGTTAGAATCTATCGGAATAATAACTTCAGAAGAGTTAGAACAATTGAAATCAGGATTAAAAATTTTAGCGGAATCTATCGAGGATGGCACGTTTAGTATTGAAGACTCGTTTGAAGATGTCCATTCTAAAATTGAACATGAGCTCACAAAAACCTTAGGCGATGTCGGAAAGAAAATCCATACGGCACGTTCTAGAAACGACCAAGTTTTAGTAGCCCTTCAACTCTACTATAAAGAGAATCTTGAAATTATAAATTCTAAAACAAAAACATTTTTTGATACGCTTTTAGGTTTAGCCGATACTCATAAAAAACAACTTTTACCAGGTTACACACATTTGCAAGTCGCCATGCCATCATCTTTTGGTTTATGGTTTTCTGCTTATGCGGAATTATTAATTGATGATGTTTACGTCTTAAATGCAGTATCAAAAATTGCAGACCAAAACCCATTAGGTTCAGCTGCTGGCTACGGAAGCTCTTTTCCTATTGATAGAGACATTACCACTAAAGAATTAGGCTTTTCAACCTTAAAATATAATGTGGTTGCTGCGCAATTAAGTCGAGGAAAAAGTGAACGTGCTATCGCCAGTGCTTTAGGCGGATTATGTAATACCATGGCACGTTTTGCTATGGATATTTGCTTGTATATGAGTCAGAATTTTGGCTTTGTGACGTTTCCAGATGAATTAACCACAGGAAGTAGCATCATGCCACACAAAAAGAATCCTGATGTGTTTGAATTGATTCGAGGTAAGTGTAATAAAATTCAAGCCTTACATTCTGAAATGTTATTAATCACCAATAATTTACCAAGTGGTTACCACAGAGATTTTCAATTATTGAAAGAAAATATCATCAATGCTTTTGAAGATGTAAAAGATATTTTAGACATCTTTAATTATTCCATTCAACAAATCATTGTGAAGGATATTGACCTCACTGATGAGAAATACCAATACTTATTTACAGTAGATAGCATCAATAATTTAGTGGTTGAAGGCATGAGCTTTAGAGAAGCATATCAGAAAATTGGGAGTCAAGTACAAGCAGGAACGTACAAACCGGATTTAGGTAAAGAACACTCTCACATAGGAAGTATTCATAATTTGTGTTTGGATGATATTCGAGCTAAGTTTCCTAAGTAAATACCCTCCCTAAGTCCCCTCAAGAGGACACTAGTACTAAAGTTTATTTTGAGGATTGTCCCCTTGAGGGGACTTTAGGGGTGTTTATAATAAATATTTTGAATCTTTATCACGAAAAATAGCATCTGTTTTACAGATGCTTTTTAGTTTCTACTCTAGTAAAAGACTACCCTAGAATTTATAGCAGCAGAAGTATTATTAAATTATAATCCTATTAAATCTCCTTCTTCATTTTTTGTTGCCAAATCCGATTTACCCATTAAGTAAATATCAACTTGGCGAGCCGCTTCACGACCTTCAGAGATAGCCCAAACAATTAATGACTGTCCTCTGCGCATATCACCTGCCGTAAAGACATTAGGAATATTGGTTTGATATTGCCCATAGCTCGCTTTATAATTAGAACGTACATCTCTGTCTAATCCCAATTTATCTGCGATTGTAGATTCAGGTCCCGTAAAACCTAAAGCCAATAATGCTAAATCACATTTCCAAGTTTTTTCAGTACCAGCAACCTCAACTAATTTAGGACGCTCTCCTGGCACCATTTCCCACTCCACATTTACCGTTTTTAAAGCTGTTAATTTACCTTTGGCATTCGTAACAAATTCTTTAGTGTTGATTAACCAGTTACGTTCCACACCTTCTTTATGAGACGATGACGTTTTTAATTGCAACGGCCAATACGGCCAAGGTGTTGCAGGCGAACGATGCCCTGGTGGTTTCGGCATAATTTCAAAATTAACAACCGATTTTGCTCCTTGACGATTCGATGTACCAATACAATCCGATCCTGTATCTCCACCACCGATGACAATCACATTTTTGCCCGTCGCTAATATTTGGTCTTCAATTTTCTGACCAAAAACGACTTTAGTTTGTTGCGTTAAAAAATCCATAGCTTGCACCACTCCGTCTGCTTCAATTCCAGGTGTTGGTAAACTTCGTCTTTCCGTCGCACCACCACAAAGTACTACAGCGTCAAACTTTTTTAAATCTTTTACATCGTAATTAACTCCAACATTCACGTTAGTTTTGAAGACAATTCCTTCTGCTTCTAAGATGGCCAAACGACGATCTATGATGCCTTTTTCCATTTTAAAATTTGGAATACCGTAACGTAGCAACCCACCAACAGCATCATCACGTTCAAACACGGTTACGAGGTGTCCTGCTCTATTTAATTGTTGCGCAGCTGCTAAACCTGCAGGACCAGAACCGACAATGGCAATTGTTTTTCCTGTTCTCGTTTTAGGCGGTTGCGGTTTAATCCAACCTTCTTTAAAAGCACGTTCTACAATATTTTTTTCAATATTTTCTATAGAAACCGGATCTTCAATAATCCCTAACACACAAGCTTGTTCGCAAGGTGCAGGACATAAACGCCCTGTAAACTCTGGGAAGTTATTTGTTGAGTGTAATATCCAAGATGCTTTTTGCCATTCACCTTGGTGTACCATATGATTAAAATCTGGAATTAAATTACCAAGCGGACAACCACTATGGCAAAACGGAATTCCACAATCCATACAACGCGACCCTTGTTCGGCCATGTCTTTATCCTTTAAAGGCACCGTAAATTCATTATAATGCTTCACACGATCCTTTACTGGCTTGTAGGACTCATCTTTTCTTTCGAACTCTTTAAAACCTGTTACTTTTCCCATTTTATTCCGGCGAAAGCAGGAATCTCACCCTAACTTTCTAATTTTAATTCTACTGTAAATTTATTTTTTCTAAGACAATCTGATTATTGAATTATACTGTTTCTAATTCTTCAAACATTTGTTCCTCTGTCTCTAAACGTTTTAAAGCACGTTTGTATTCCGTTGGCATTACCCGAACAAAATTCTTCAAGCTCGTTTCCCAATCTGCTAATAATTCAGCACCTCTTTTACTATCTGTAAATTTCACATGCTTTTCAATTATTGCTTTTAAATCATTAGCGTCTTTCTTCAAAATCTTTTCAAATTCGATCGTTTCGGTATTACATAAGCCGTTTATAAATTTATTTTCAGGATCATAAACATAGGCAATACCTCCACTCATTCCGGCAGCAAAATTTCGTCCTGTTTTACCAAGAACAATGACTTTTCCACCTGTCATATATTCACAACAATGATCACCAACACCTTCTACAACGGCTGTTGCTCCAGAGTTTCTTACAGCAAAACGTTCACCGGCAATTCCGTTGATATACGCTTGCCCTTCCACAGCTCCAAATAAACAAACATTACCAATAATGACATTATCTTCTGCTTTGAAATCTGCTTTGGTAGGCTTCTTAACAATTAGCTTAGCTCCAGATAAACCCTTCCCTAAATAATCATTGGTATTTCCTTCTAATTTGAATGTTAATCCGTGTGCTCCAAACGCTCCAAAACTTTGTCCGGCTGAGCCTTCAAAATTGATATTTAAGGTATCTTCTGGCAAACCTAAATGACCATATATTTTTGAAATTTCATTACTCACAATAGCTCCAACCGTACGATTTGTATTTTTAATTGGATATGATAATGTCATTTGTTCCTTACGATACAATGCGCGATGTGAATCTTTAAGAATCGTAAAATCTAAAACGTTATCTAAATTGTGATCTTGCTTTTCAGTATTCTTCACTGTCATTTTACTGTAAGCTTCTGGTCGGTATAAAATTGAAGATAAATCCAAGCCTTTAGCTTTATAATGCGTAATTGCCTTGTTAGCGTTAATTTTATGTGTCTGACCAATCATTTCTGCCATAGACCTAAACCCTAATTCGGCCATAATAGCTCTCAATTCTTCAGCGATATAATAGAAGAAATTAATGACATGTTCTGGCGTGCCTTTAAAGTTTTTACGCAAGGTTTTGTCTTGAGTTGCGATTCCAACTGGACAGGTATTTAAATGACATTTTCGCATCATAATACAACCCGAAGCCACTAAAGGCGCCGTTGCAAATCCAAATTCTTCCGCACCTAATAATGCCGCAATAGCAACATCTCTACCCGTTTTTAACTGTCCGTCGCACTCTACAACAATTCGACTTCTTAAATTGTTAAGCACTAAGGTTTGTTGTGCTTCGGCTAAACCCAATTCCCAAGGTAAACCCGCATGTTTTAATGACGTTAAAGGAGATGCTCCTGTACCTCCGTCGTAACCCGCAATTAACACAACATCTGCTTTTGCTTTCGCCACACCAGCAGCAATGGTACCTACGCCAACCTCTGAAACAAGTTTGACGTTAATTCTAGCTTCGCGATTTGCATTTTTTAAATCGTAAATTAATTGTGCTAAATCTTCAATCGAATAAATATCGTGATGTGGTGGTGGAGAAATTAAACCTACAAATGGTGTTGAGTTACGCGCTGCAGCAATCCATGGTAATACTTTTTCTCCAGGTAACTGACCACCTTCTCCAGGTTTTGCACCCTGAGCCATTTTTATTTGAATCTCTTTAGCATTCGTTAAATAGTGAGAAGTAACTCCGAAACGACCAGAAGCAACTTGCTTAATAGCTGAATTCCTACTATCTCCATTTACATCGGGTTGAAAACGTTTGCGATCTTCTCCTCCTTCACCTGAATTAGATTTTCCGCCAATTCTGTTCATGGCAATCGCTAAATTTTCATGAGCTTCACGCGAAATTGAACCATAAGACATGGCTCCTGTTTTAAATCGTTTTACAATATCTGTCCAAGGTTCTACTTCTTCAATAGGAATGGGGTCAATATTATTAAATTCGAATAAGCCACGAATAGTCATTAAATTTTCGGACTGTTCATTAATTGTTTTTGCATAAACATCATAACTCGCCTGATCACTTAAACGAACCGCCTGCTGTAATTTTGCTACCGTTGTAGGGTTAAACAAATGCTTCTCTCCATTACGTCTCCAACGGTAATCACCTCCAATATTGAGTCCTAAACGCTTATCAACTTCTGTATTTGGATACGCATACTTGTAGCGTTTATCAATTTCTTTTTCGATTTCATATAAACCTATACCTTCAATTCGCGAAGCTGTATATGGAAAATATTTTTCAACAAATTGAGAGTTGAAACCAACGATTTCGAATATCTGAGAACCTCTGTAAGAATGTAATGTGGAGATTCCTATTTTGTTCATCACTTTTAAAATACCTTTTCCAATAGCTTTGTTGAAGTTATCTACTGCTTTTTGCTCATCCATTCCCGTAATGAAGCCTTCTTTTACTTGCGCTCTGATGATTTCATTTACCATATAAGGATTTACAGCACTTGCACCATATCCAAATAAAGTGGCAAAATGATGTGGCTCACGTGGTTCTGCAGATTCGATAATAATATCAAAATAAGAACGCTTACGTAAACGATTCATCTGATGATTTACATAAGAACATGCTAATAACGACGGAATTGGCGCCATAGCTTTACTTACTCCTCTATCAGATAGAATGATAATATTTGTTTTTCTTAATAATGCTTTTTCAATTTGAACAATAATAGTATCTAAAGCATCCTCCAATCCATTAAGACCTTTATCTTTCTGATACAACATTTCTATGGTTTCAGCTTTAAAGCCTTCCACATTAATATGTCGGATTTTATCTAAATCATCATTTGAGATTACAGGATTCTGAATTTTTAATTTTCTACATTGGCGCTCGGTAATGCTAAAAATATTTCTATCCTTACCTAAAGACAAGCTAATATCGGTTACAATTTCTTCTCTAATTCCGTCTAAAGGTGGATTGGTAACCTGAGCAAATAATTGCTTAAAATAGTTGGAAATGATCTGTGGCTTGTTTGATAAAACGGCCAAAGGCGTGTCAGTTCCCATAGAACCTAAAGCTTCCTTAGAATTTATAGCCATTGGCGTAATAACTTCTTGAATATCCTCGAACGTATAATTAAATAAACGCTGTCTAGTTTTGATATCTAAAGTTTCAATTGGACATGTTTCTCCTGTATAAGGAATATCTTTTAAATGTAATCTCGTTTTATCTAACCATTCTTGATATGGTCTTTCTTTAACAATTTTACTTTTTATTTCTTCGTCATTAATAATTCGACCTTGGTTCATATCTACCAAGAACATTTTTCCTGGCTCTAAACGACCATGACTTTCTACATCTTCTGGTGCAATATCAACAACTCCAATTTCAGAAGACATGATTAATTTACCACTTTTTGTAACTGTATATCTAGATGGTCTTAAACCATTTCTATCTAATAGTGCTCCAATATAATTTCCATCTGTAAATGGCACAGAAGCAGGTCCATCCCAAGGCTCCATAATACAAGCATTATAATCGTAAAATGCTTTTCGTTCTGGAGACATTGTAGCGTGTTTCTCCCATGCTTCAGGAATCATCATCATCATAACTTCTGGCAATGAACGTCCTGTATGTGTTAACAATTCCACCACCATATCCATAGACGCAGAATCTGATTTTCCTGGTAAAATAATTGGAAATAATTTATCTATTTGTGGACCGAAGACTTCACTTTTCATGATTTCCTCTCGCACACGCATTCTACTCACATTTCCACGAAGAGTATTGATTTCTCCGTTTTGACACATAAATCGGAATGGTTGTGCCAATTCCCAAGTCGGCATTGTATTCGTAGAAAAACGCTGATGCACTAACGCTAAACGCGTTACTAAATCTGACTCTTGTAAATCTTTATAATATGGCCCAATATCTTCGGGCATAATAATACCTTTATATATCAATGTATTCATTGACAAACTAGACACGTAAAAATAAGCGCTTTGAGACATCTTTGATTTACGGACTGTATGCTCCGTTATCTTACGCGCTGCATATAGTTTTGCTTTAAAATCAGCTTCAGAAACCTCATTAGATTTCCCAACAAAAAGCTGTTCTATATTTGGTTCTGATGCCAATGCTATTTCTCCAAGTTGCGTAGAATCTACAGGTACTTCTCTCCAACCTATAACAGTAAGTCCTTGCGCGATGATTTCTTTTTCGAACGTATCCTTACAAAATTTATATTGATTTCTGTTTTTTGGCAAGAAAACCATTCCTACGGCATACTTCCCTTTTACTGGCACTTTAAAACCACAAACTCTCTTGAAATAAGCATGAGGAATATCTATTAAAAGACCTGCTCCATCACCCGTTTTTCCATCAGCACTTACACCACCACGATGCTCTAGTTTTACTAGGATTTCTAATGCGTCATGTATAATTTGATTTGTCTTTTCCCCTTTTAGATTACAGATGAATCCTGCCCCACAATTTTCGTGTTCAAATTCCGGTAAATAGAGCCCTTGTTTCTTAAACATATTTCAATAAAATTTCAAGGTTTTTACACCTTATTACTCCTCTAATATATATTCAAAAAATTGATATAAAAAATAGTTGAAACACTTTTCTCATATCGATAGTTAAGCGCATTTAGAATGAAAATATTGCAATAATAACGGTATATAATGATGAATAGACAATTATAAATATTCAACAAAAATCACACTTTATTGCGAAAACACCCAAAACAAGGATACAGAAGTAAATATAATTTAAACATTACAGGTTTTTACTAAATTTTTCAAAATTCCAATTATCGATATAATAAAAAAATAGCTTTATTTAATTTTAACCCAAAATTTTAAAGGGTATAAAATCAAATATTCATAAAAATTACACTTTAAACCCAATTTTTAATAGGGTGTAAATAAAGATTATATAGATTTGACTCGAACTAACTATTATTAAAACTATTATTATGAAAAAATTACTTACGCTTTCAATGTTCTTTATTGCATTTGGTTTATATGCTCAAGAAGAGGAAACTGAGGAAAAAAAATCCTTTACTATTAGCGGTAGCGTTGACGCTTATTACCAAACCTACATATCCGCTCCTGATGATGCTGGCGCAACATTTGGTACTGCTTTCGCAGATAAATCGGGTTTTGCTTTTGGTATGGGTAATATAATTGCCAGCTATGAAAGTGGTAAAGTAGGTGCCGTTCTAGATTTAGTTACAGGACCAAGAGGTGGCGCTGCTACATTTAGCAATGATATTGTTGATGGTATTGTAAACCAAGCATATGTTTACTGGAATGTTTCAGAAAAGACAACTTTAACAATGGGACGTTTTAATACATTTTTAGGATACGAAGTAATTGCTCCAGCTGCAAACTTCAACTATAGCACATCTTACCTATTCTCTAGCGGTCCTTTCTCTCATATGGGATTAAAAGCAGATTTTGCTTTATCTGATGATTTTAGCTTAATGTTAGCCGTTATGAATCCTTGGGACACTAATGACATTTCTACAACTGGTGAATATTCATTTGGAGCGCAATTAGGCTATTCTGGTCAATTCTTAAATTTTTATTATGATAGCGGAAACAATGGCGGATTAGGTTTCGAAGTTGATTACACAGGTGGCTTTGATGTTTCTGATGCTTTTTTCTTAGGAATCAACGCAGCCTACAATGATAATGATGGAAGCGGCTTTTATGGTGCTGCTTTATATCCACAATACGCCACATCTGATGATTTTAGCATTGGCTTAAGAGGTGAGTATTTTGCTTTACATGGTGAGGCTGACAACTTTGACTACCCTAGTGTAATTGGAGTGACATTAACAGGTAGCTACACTGTAGACAGCAACTTAATCATTAAGCCAGAATTTAGATTAGATTCTCTAACCGATTCAGACGGAGGTATACTTGGTGACAGTTTTGTTATTGACAATGACGGCTTAGCAGCTAGTAGCTTAAGTGCATTTACTTTAGCTGCAATCTACTCGTTCTAAACCCACACTAACTAACACAAAAAACAATGAAAAAAATTGAAGCAATTATTAGAAAATCAAAATTTTCTAACGTTAAAGATGCACTTCATGAAGTAGGTGTAAACTTCTTCTCTTATTGGGATGTTACTGGACTTGGTAACGAGCAAGAAGGACATGTATATAGAGGTGTATCTTATAGTACAAGCGATATACAAAGACGCTATTTATCTATAGTCGTTAACGACGATTTTGAAGCTATAGCAATCAAGGCTATTATAGATTCTGCCTCTACTGGAGAAGTAGGAGATGGTAAAATCTTTGTCTCACATATTGATGAAGTTTACAGAATACGAACTGGAGAAAAAGGAGGAAACACTTTAAAATAAAAAAACATGGAATTACTTACAATAAATAATGTATGGATGATGATCTGTACAGCACTCGTTTTCTTTATGCATTTAGGATTTGCATTTTTAGAAATCGGACTAACACGTCAAAAAAATACGCTTAATATTTTATTCAAAAACATATTTATCATTACCGTTGGGTTGTTACTTTATGCATTAGTAGGATTTAATCTAATGTATCCAGGTGAATTTAATGGATTTTTAGGATTCGCAGGTTTTGGATTGGATTCACCATTAACAGCAGAAGGAACTTTAGACTTAGCTTATAATGAAGGCTATACGTATTGGACAGATTTCTTATTTCAAGGAATGTTTGCAGCTACTGCAGCAACAATTGTATCTGGAGCCGTAGCAGAACGTATGAAAATTGGACCATTTATGATTTTCACAATTATTTATGTCGGGATAATCTACCCGATTGCAGGTTCATGGAAATGGGGAGGTGGATTTTTACAAACGCTAGAGACACCATTTTATGATTTTGCAGGATCTACACTAGTTCACTCAGTTGGTGGATGGGGAGCATTAGTTGCCGTTGCTCTTTTAGGAGCAAGAATTGGTAAATTTAAAAATGGAAAACCTCAGGCTATCCCTGGACATAACATTCCATTAGCAACTGCTGGTGTTATCATTTTATGGTTAGGTTGGTTTGGATTTAATGGAGGTTCTGTATTATCTGCTGATCCTGCATTAACATCATTAACTTTAGTAACAACATGTTTAGCTGCAGCAGCTGGTGGAGTTGTTGCCGCCTTAGTTTCTACCCTACGATATAAAAATTTAGATTTAACAATGTTTCTTAATGGTATATTAGGTGGTCTTGTTGGTATCACTGCTGGCGCAGACCAAATGAGTCCAACCGATGCCATTCTAATTGGTGCAATTGCAGGTGCAATTATTGTATTTGCCGTATCATTAATTGACAAACTTAAATTAGATGATCCAGTTGGAGCTATCGCTGTTCACTTAGCATGTGGTATTTGGGGAACTTTAGCTGTTGGTATCTTTGGCGCATTAGCTAGTGGAGCACAATTTGTAAGCCAACTAATTGGTGTTGCTTCTTATGCTGGTATGTGCATTATATCTTCATTCATTATCATATTTGCACTGAAGAAAATAGTAGGAATAAGAGTTTCTGAAAAAGAAGAATTAGAAGGTCTTGATGCCCATGAACACGGAATGGATGCATATCCGGATTTTAGATTAAATGAACACTAAGTTTTAAATTGATTATTTAGCTAATTTAGTTATTAAAAGAAAACCCTCGAAGCCTAACCTTCGAGGGTTTTTCCTTTAATACAGTTTAATATAATTGCATAAAAAAAATCCTCAGAAGTTTAAAACTCCTGAGGATTTATAATATTACAAACTATTTGTTTTTATGCTGAATTACGACTCGCGTTTATATTTCCAAATAAAGAACGTGTCACCATCTTTTCAAAGATTTTAATCTGCTCTTCATCTCGTACCTCAGCTTTTTCAAGCTCTTGAATTTTCTTTAAGGCATATTGCTGAATCGTTAATAACGGTAATACAATAGATTCTCTTACAGCAATTGATGCTTTTCCAGAAGGCTCTTCTTCCATCAATTCTTTATAACCCGTCAGTTTTAAAATTAGACGTTTTGAAGTTTCATATTCTTTATAAATCACATTCCAAAATTCACCGTATTCTTCATCTTCAGACATATAACGTGTTAAGTCGAAAAAAGACTTAGACAGAGACATCATACTGTTTTCAATTAAAGTTTTGAAGAACGCTGATGTTTTAAATAAATGCTGTGCTTTCTCAAACTCACCAATATCTTCATAATGTTTCAATGCTGTACCTACTCCAAAAAAGCCTGGTACATTTTGTTTCAATTGACTCCAAGATCCTACGAAAGGAATCGCTCTTAAGTCTTCAAAAACCAAACCTTCCGATTTACCTCTTTTAGACGGACGACTACCAATATTTGTTTTCGCATAATATTTAAGCGTACTCATATGCTCTAAATACGAGATAAATTTTGGATGCGCTTTGAAATTCACATACGCCTCATAACTACGATTCGCCAAGTCAGTCATAACCTCCCGGTTTTCTGGCTGCATGCTTAAATCGGCATCACTTAAACTGTTACCAATACCAGAACTAATCAATTGTTCTAAGTTATATTGTGAGGATTCTAAAGTTCCGAAATTAGAACTTATCGTCTGACCTTGTATTGTTAATTGTACTTCTTCATCTTCTATTGTTGGCCCTAAAGACGCATAAAAATTATGCGTTTTTCCACCACCTCGTGCAGGTGGTCCGCCACGTCCATCAAAGAAAATCACTTTCACCCCATGCTCTCTAGACACTCTGGTTAAGTTTTCCTTAGCTTGGTAAATCGCCCAGTTTGCCATTAAATAACCACCATCTTTAGTACCATCACTAAAACCAAGCATTATGGTTTGCCTGTTTCCTCGTGCTTCTAAATGTTTTGCGTAATCAGGATTAGCATATAACTCCTCCATCACTTTTGGCGCATTCTCTAAATCGGTAATGGTTTCAAATAATGGCCCAATATCAACCGTTAAATCCTCTTGGAACGCCACTAATTTTAACATTGCAAACAATTGCATCACATGCAAAGTCGATTGATTATTACTAATAATATAACGGTTTGCAGCTTGCTCACCATTTGTTTCTTGAATGGTTTTTATCGCCTTAATCGTTTCTAAAGCCATTAAGGTTTCTTCATCTTTTATTAAAGATAAATCTACAGAACCTTCAACTTTAGATAAAATTTTAATTTGCTCACGTTCTGGTAAGTCGTGATAATTTTTTGGAAAAATGTCACTACCACTCTCAAGTAATGCATTTACCATATCATTAAAAAACTGCTCGTGTTTACGACTGTCTTGTCTGATATCTAAATTCGCAAAATGAAATCCGAATAAGTGTGTTTTGTTAATCAAACTATTCAATTCATCAACATATAAAGATTGATGCTTGTCGATAATAATTTGCTTTACCGCTTTTAATTCTGAAACGAAATACTCTAAAGTTAAGTCAGACGATTCATTCGTTATGATGCTATAAAGCTCACGCTCTAAATTACCCATACGCTCTTCGACACCCTGAAACGTTAACTTTCGTTTTAATTGTCTTACGTTTCTATAATAATTTTTAATAATTGAAAGTCGTAATCTTCCCGCAACCTTCAACGTAATTTCTGGTGTTACAAAAGGGTTTCCATCTCTATCACCTCCTGGCCAGAAACCAATATTAATAATATCGTTACTAATTGGTTTTCCATCAAATATATTCTGTTGAATATAATCGTATATACCTCCAAAAGATTTATAGAATACGTTTTCTAGGTACCATATTAAACTCACTGCCTCATCAAAAGGTGATGGCTTTTCGTGCTTAAAAAATGGTGTTTTTCCTAATTGCGCTAATAAATCATTAATTCTTAATAGATCGTTCTCGCGAATAGCTTCCGTTAAATCCGTAATAATTCCTAAAACGGAACCTGGATAAAACTGTGTTGGGTGTGCTGTTAAAACAATTCTTACTTTAAATTCTTCTAAATATTTCTGAAGTGTCTCTAACTTATTTTCAGCAGAAACAGTTTCTTTCAAACTTCGCAACGTACCGATACCATCCATATTATTTACAATAGGAAAAGCGGCATCCTCAATCGCATCGAATAGAACGACTTGTCTTTCGATATACTGAATAAATCGAAATAACAAATTCACCTGACTTTCAGAAGAACGTCTGGCTTGGTATTTCTTAAAAAACGTATTAACAATTGTTGTAGGATCTTCTTTATTTTCAAATCCTTTATGGCAAGTTTCGTGAAACAAAGGCAAAAGCGCTCCTGTTTTTGTAACAGCATCAAAAGGCAATGTCATAAATATACTATTGTATATCTGATATTTAGACAAAACATTTTGATTAAATCGTGTTAATTTTGGTTGTGTGGGCATTATCTTAAATTATATTATTGTTGACTGCCCTAAGTGGATATTCTTAAAATTGAGATTAGTATCTTTTGGATTGTAAATAAAATCTTCAATAAAGTCACCAACATTAGAGGTTGTCACCGTATTTACCACCGAATTTATATCTGGTGTTGTGATGTTTAATTTTAACGATTTTTCTACAGCTAACCTAATTAATTCGGCTTCATTATGTAACTCGAAATGACTCAACAACATAGCAGCCGATAAAATTGACGCAATCGGATTTGCAATACCTTTATCAGCCGCTTGAGGGTATGAACCATGAATAGGCTCGAACATTGCATACTTATCTCCAACTGAAGCAGACGCTAACAATCCAATAGAACCACCAATAACACTAGCTTCGTCACTAATAATATCTCCAAACATATTCTCGGTTAAAATCACATCGAACTGTTTTGGGTTTAAAATCATTTGCATCGCTGCATTATCTACAAATAAAAAGTCGAGTGTTACATCAGGATATTGCTCTGCAACTTCTTTAACTACCTTTCTCCAAAGTCGAGATGTTTCTAACACATTAGCCTTATCCACCAGAGTCACTTTATGACTTCTATTTTCAGCAGCAACAAATGCCAAATGTGCAATACGCTCTATTTCTTCGCGAGAATACCCACATAAATCCGAAGCGTAATTACCATCCTCTGATGTATGTTTTTCACCAAAATAAATACCTCCAGTTAATTCTCTATAAATAGAAATATCCGTACCCTGAATGATATGTTTCTTTAATGGCGATTTATCTAATAAGGTTTTATAAGCTTTTACAGGTCTAATATTAGCATACAAACCCAACTCTTTACGCAATTTAAGCAAGCCTTGCTCTGGACGCACTTTTGCAGAAGGATCATTATCATATTTAGGATCACCAATGGCTCCAAATAAGATGGCATCACTTTTTTTACAAAGTTCTAATGTTTTCTCTGGTAAAGCATCATTATGCTTATCTATGGCAACGGCGCCAACATCTGCCGTTGTAAATTTAAAATTATGATTAAATTCCGAAGCAATTGCTTTCAAAGCTTTTATAGCTTGATTTGTAACTTCTGGACCAATACCATCACCTGGTAAAATTGCTATGTTTAATTTCATCGAAGAAAAATCAATTCCCGAATTAACGAAAATCTTACGTTTAATTATTAGTATATTTTTTGAGCTTCAAAAGCTTCAATTTGTTCTTTATTATTAATCAGATAGTCGATATCATCATAACCATTGATCATACATGTTTTTTTGTAGGCATCAATTTCAAAATTTTCGGATAACTCTGAATCTTTTACTGAAATGGTTTGTTTTTCGAGATCAACCACTAATTCTATCTCTGGATTGGACACAATTTTCTGCATTAAGTCACTCAAAAATGCTGGCGAAACCTGCACTGGTAACAGTCCATTATTTAAGGCATTCCCTTTAAATATATCCGCAAAAAAACTAGACACCACCACTTTAAATCCAAAATCGGTTATAGCCCAAGCGGCATGTTCTCTACTCGACCCGCAGCCAAAATTATCTCCTGCAACTAAAATACTTCCTGAGTATTTTGAATCATTTAATACAAAATCCGTATTAACTGTTCCGTCTTTGTGATATCTCCAATCTCTAAATACATTGTTTCCAAACCCTTCTCTATCCGTCGCTTTTAAAAAACGAGCAGGTATAATTTGATCCGTATCTACATTCTCAATATGTAATGGAATGGCTCTTGATTGTAATGTTGTAAACTTTTCCATAGTAATGCCCACGAAAGTGGGTATCTTCTTTTAATTCATTTTAAATACCTACAAGGTTTTTGAAACCTTGCAGAATAATATCAATTCAATTGCTTTGAAATATCTATAATTTTACCTTCTACAGCAGTTGCAGCAGCAACTAAAGGACTTGCTAAAATCGTTCTTGAACCTTGCCCTTGGCGACCTTCGAAATTCCTATTTGAGGTTGATACACAATATTCTCCCTGAGGAATCTTATCATCGTTCATCGCTAAACATGCGGAACAACCTGGTTGACGCAATTCAAAACCTGCATCATCAAAAATAGATTTTAGACCTTCTTCTATTATTTGAGTTTCCACTTGCTTACTTCCTGGCACTAACCAAGCCGTAACATTAGCTGCTTTTTTCTTGCCTTTTATATAATTGGCTGCGACTCTAAAATCTTCAATTCTAGAATTGGTACAACTCCCTATAAACACAAAATTGATGGGCTTATTAATCAAGCTTTCTCCAGCTTCAAAATTCATATAAGCTAAAGATTTTTTAAACGATGGATTTTCATCCACAGGAATCGTTTCAGAAATTTTAATTCCCATTCCTGGATTCGTTCCATACGTAATCATTGGTGCTATATCTTCTGCATCGAAGCTGTATTCTTTATCAAATTTAGCATCGCTGTCTGTTGGTAAAGTTTTCCAATAGGCCACTTTCTTATCAAACGCGTCTCCTTTTAGTGCGAATTCTCTACCTTTTACGTATTCAAAAGTGGTTTCATCTGGCGCAATCATGCCTCCTCTTGCTCCCATTTCGATACTCATGTTACAGACCGTCATACGACCTTCCATGCTCATGTCTTCAAACACATTTCCTGCATATTCGCAGAAATAACCTGTACCAGAATTGGTTCCTAATTTTGAAATGATATACAGAATTACATCCTTTGGTAAAACACCATTTTTCAACTTACCATTAACGGTAACTCTTAAACTTTTTGGTTTTGAAAGCAATAAGCACTGGCTCGCAAATACTTGCGCCACCTGACTTGTTCCGATACCAAAAGCAATGGCTCCAAACGCACCATGTGTTGAAGTGTGACTGTCTCCGCAGACCATGGTCAAGCCTGGTTGTGTCACCCCTAACTCTGGAGCCATTACATGCACAATACCATTATATTTATGTCCTAATTCGTATAGGGTTATATTATTTTTTTTACAATTTTCAGATAATTGCTCCAATTGCTTTCTAGACAACTCATCTTTTATCGGTTGATCCTGATTCAAAGTCGGAGTATTATGATCTGCTGTAGCCACAATTTGATTGGGCCTAAAAACAGGAATGCCACGATCTTCTAACTCATTAAAAGCCTGTGGACTTGTTACTTCATGTATTAAATGTTTATCTATATATAATATTTGTGGCCCATTTTCTATAGTACTGACCACATGCGAATCCCAAACTTTATCAAATAATGTTTTACTCATCTATCTTATGCTGAAATTATTTGTTGATATACATTACTCGTCTCTATAATTTGATGAATATCGTTATCATTGATTTCTTTTTGTCGATCTGCAAAACTCAAAAAGTTAGCATACACATCATCTAACTGCAACTTCGTAAGCTCATAACCTACATTTTTTGCTCTGTAAGCTAAGGCTGCTCTTCCACTTCTTGCGGTTAACACAATAGCCGACTCCGTAACACCGACATCTCTAGGGTCGATAATTTCGTAAGTTGCTCTATTCTTTATCACACCATCTTGATGAATCCCAGAACTATGCGCAAAAGCATTTGCTCCAACAATCGCCTTGTTTGGCTGTGTATAAATCCCCATACTATCGCTAACCAACTGACTCATTCCGTATAGCATAGACGTATTAATATTTGTATCTAAATTAAGATAAGGATGCTGCTTTAGCACCATCACCACTTCTTCTAAAGCCGTGTTTCCTGCACGCTCACCAATACCATTGATCGTACACTCAATTTGACGTGCTCCGTTAATCACACCCTCTATAGAATTAGCGGTTGCTAAACCTAAATCATTATGGCAATGACAAGACAGAATAGCCTTTTCAATACCTTTTACATTTTCTTTTAAGTATTTAATTTTTGCACCATATTCACTAGGCAAACAATACCCTGTTGTATCAGGAATATTCAATACTGTTGCACCTGCTCTAATGGCAGCTTCACAAACTCTTGCTAAATATTCATTATCTGTTCGTCCGGCATCTTCAGCATAAAACTCAACATCTTCAACAAATGACTTTGCATATTTCACCGCTTCAAAAGCACGCTCAATAATCGCCTCTCTATTAGATTTGAATTTATGAAGAATATGCGAATCTGAAGTCCCAATTCCCGTATGGATTCTAGGCTTCTTAGCATACTTTAAAGATTCGGCAGCTACTTTTATATCATTTTCTACAGCTCTTGTTAAACCACAAACCGTAGCATTTTTAACAATTTTTGAAATCGCTTCTACCGATTTGAAATCACCTGGACTAGAGACCGGAAACCCTGCTTCAATGACATCAACTCCAAGCTGATCTAACTGCTCTGCAATAATCACTTTTTGTTCTGAGTTAAGTTTACAACCCGGAACTTGCTCTCCATCGCGAAGTGTTGTATCGAAGATTTGTATGTTGTTATTAGACATATATCAAAATATATTTTATAGTATTGTCTAACGAATGTATGTTTTGATTTAGATTTAAACATTATTGATATAGTTAGTTTACGATGTTCAGTCGCCAAAATATACTTTAAATAACTGATTTACAGATTTATAAATCTATTTTCTATTGATAACTAAAGACCAAAAAGATAATTTATTCTCACTTGTAAAGTCCTTAACAAAATCCGAAAAACGGCAATTTAAACTTTACGTAGGGAGACTTGGGGTAAATTCAGATTCTAAATTCTTAAACTTATTTAACCTTTTAGACAAATCAAAAGGCTATAATGAAGCTGTTATTATTAAAAGTGGTATTGTAAAAAAGCAACAACTTGCAAACGTAAAAGCGCATTTATACAAACAAATTTTAATTAGTCTTAAGCTCAATCCTTCACATCAAAATGTGCGTTCACAAATTAGAGAACAACTCGATTTTGCTTCCATCTTGTATCATAAAGGCTTATATAAACAAAGCTTAAAAATTTTAGATAAAGCCAAAGAGTTGGCGATTATTAACGAAGAAAAAAATTCAGCTTTCGAGATTGTTGAGCTCGAAAAAGTAATTGAGTCACAATATATTACACGAAGCATTAGCACCAGAGCAGATGAATTGGCTGTACAAGCCAAGGAACTGAGTTCTCTTAATGTTATTGCCAGTAAACTCTCCAATTTATCACTTCAACTTTATAGTACTATTCTAAAAACAGGCTATATAAGAAATGAAAAAGAAGCCAACATGGTTATTGATTATTTTAATAATCATGTTCCAAAAGTTGACATTGAAAAATTAGGATTTAGAGAAAAATTATGGCTTTATAAAGCTAATTTATGGCAAAGCTTTTTGCTTCAAGATTTTTTAAATTGTTACAAATACGCTTCAAAATGGGTGGATTTATTTTATCAAAACCCAAGCATGATTAACCTGAACCCTGTATTCTTTTTAAAAGGCAACAACTACCTTTTAGAAGCGCTTGTTTTCATCGGCAACAAACAAAAATTCTTAGAAAAGTTTTCAGAATTTGAAGCTACTGTTCAAAAATCTAATTTTCCACAAGATGAAAATGTGGCGACTTTAGTTTTTCTCTACACCAATTTCCACAGTATTAATCAACACTTTATTGACGGGAGTTTTGAGGAAGGTTTAGGTTTAATTCCTAAAATTGAAAAAGCACTAATTCCATTTAGCAATAGAATAGATCCGCATCACAAAATGATATTTTATTACAAGTTTGCGAGTTTACAATTTGGAGCTGGCAACAATAAAGCTTGTATAAAATATTTAGATAAAATCATCTCTAACAAAACACTTTCGATGCGTGAAGATTTACTCTGTTTCTCAAGAGTTTTAAATCTTGTAGCCCATTATGAAGCTGGTTTAGATTATCATTTAGAAACCCTTTTACGAAGCACGTACAAGTTTTTAATTAAGATGAATGACCTGCATGAAGTACAAAAAGAGATGATAAAATTCATTAGAGGACTTCAGGATATTTATCCACACGATCTTAAAAATGCGTTTATAGAATTACACAAAACGCTGAAGACTTTTGAAGATCATCCGTACGAACGACGTGCGTTTTTATATCTCGATATTATTTCTTGGCTAGAGAGTAAAATTCAGAACAAACCTGTGAGCGAAATTATTCAAACTAAGTATTTAGCAAAGAAAAGTTCATAATTCTACGAATTTCACAAAAAACTCATAAAATTGACAAATTATTTGGATTTGTAGTTTTTGTATTGCAATATTTGTGCTCACAAAGTTCAAACACTTACTGAAATGTTATCAAGAAAGGCGGAGGGAATGACCCTATGAAGCCTTAGCAACCCTTAGATTTACTAAGAAGGTGCTAAATTCTACTTAATTATTTGATTCATTAATCGAAAAATTGGATAGATAACTCAAGACTAATTACTCATCTGTAATTAGCATTTTCTTTTTAATATTTTTCTATTAAGTACGCTTCTTCCTTCGACTACGCTCAAGGAACAAAAGAGGCTTATTTGGCTTTTGGTTTAATCATTTATTAACTCAAAAACTTAGAAAAATGAGTACACAAAAATTCGCAACACAAGCGTTGCACGCAGGTCACGACACCAATCTAACTTCAGGAACAAGAGCTGTTCCTATTTACCAAACATCATCGTATGTTTTTAAAGATTCAGATGAAGCTGCTGGGAGATTTAACCTTTCTGTTCCAGGTTTTATCTACACACGTTTAAACAATCCAACAAACGACATTTTAGAGCAGCGATTAGCAGCACTAGAAGGTGGAATTGCAGCGGTTGCAACAGCTTCTGGAACCTCAGCAATTGCAACAACGTTACTAACACTTTTAAGAGCAGGAGACCACATTGTTGCATCGAGCAGTTTGTATGGAGGCACTTACAATTTATTGAGCGTTACCTTACCGAGACACGGCATTACCACAACGTTTGTTGATGCGTCAAACCCGGAAGAGTTTGAAAAAGCAGCACAAGAAAACACAAGAGCCTTTTTTGTAGAGTCTTTAGGGAATCCGAAATTAGATGTTTTAGATCTTGAAGCGATTTCAAAAGGAGCTAAAGCGCACAAAGTGCCCTTAATTGTAGATAATACAGTAGCCACACCTTATTTATTAAATCCGATAGAATACGGTGCAAACATCGTTATTCATTCGTTAACCAAATATATCACCGGAAACGGAACATCACTAGGAGGCATCATTATTGATGCTGGTACTTTTGACTGGACTAACGGAAAATTTCCAGAGTTCACAGAACCTTCTGCAGGTTACCATGGTTTAGTCTATAGCGAAGCCATAGGAGCAGCAGCATTTATAGCAAAAATTAGAATTGAAGGTTTACGAGATTATGGTGGAGCGCTGAGTCCGTTTAACGCGTTTCAAATTATTCAAGGTTTAGAAACTTTAGAATTACGTATTCTAAAACATAGTAAAAATGCCCTTGAATTAGCCACATGGTTAGAATCTCAACCTGAAGTTAAATGGGTGAATTACCCAGGATTAAAATCTAGCAAGTATAATGCGTTAGCTAAAAAGTATTTACCAAAAGGCCAAAGTGGCGTCGTCACTTTTGGAGTGGATGGTGGTTACGAAGCTGCAAAAACCATTGCTGATACGACCAAATTATTCTCATTGTTAGCCAATATTGGAGACACAAAATCGCTTATCATTCATCCTGCAAGTACAACGCATCAACAATTAAGTGATGACGCGCAAGAAACCACAGGTGTTACTAAAGATTTAATTCGTTTGTCTGTAGGTATTGAAAATATAGAAGATTTAAAAGACGATTTAAAAGAGGCTTTTGCTGTTGTTAAACAGAAAAAAGCCCTTCAAAATTAAATTTAAGTTGTGACGTAGAATGGATGTCTTTAATCGTAAAGGCATCTGTTTTATAATATTCAATACTAAAAAGACAAAAACATGAGTGATTTAAAATTCTCCGTTGTAGGAGACAGTGCTTCTGCAACCCAATTTATAGGAAAAACAAGACAATTTACTTTAGTTGTAGATGAACCTGAAGCTTTAGGTGGCACCGATGAAGATGCCAATCCTGTAGAATACATTTTAGCAGGCTTTGCTGGTTGCGCCAATGTTGTTGGACATCTCGTAGCCAAGGAATTAGGTTTCACAATTAAAAATTTAAAGATTGAAGTGACGGGTGAATTAAATCCTGATCGTTTTTTAGGTACGTCTACGAAAGAACGCGCAGGCTTTAAAACCATTAATCTCAATCTTATTCCAGAGACTGACGCTAGTATCGAAGTCTTAACACAATGGCTTCAGATTGTTGAAGAACGTTGTCCTGTAAAAGATAATTTACAGAATAAAACACCTTTAAAAATTTCCGTAGAAAAAGAATATACGGCTATATAAAAAATTTTTATGGCACATTTACACTACATAACCCTAACTAATTACGTTACTGAAAGCGGTAAGACAATCACTCCTAAATTGTCTTACCAAACTTTTGGTAAAGCATTACATACTGCACCCATAATTTTAGTCAACCACGCCCTTACCGGAAACTCAAATGTAGTTGGAGAAGACGGTTGGTGGAATGATATTATTGGCGACGACAAATGTATTGACACTAATGATTATACGATTTTAGCGTTTAACATTCTTGGCAATGGCTACGATAATATTGCAGAAAACTGCATTGAAAATTACAAAGACTTTACAGCAAGAGATATTGCAAAACTGTTTGCTTTAGCTATAGAGCAATTAGAAATTGAAAATTTATTTGCCGTAATTGGCGGCTCTGTTGGTGGTGGAATTGCATGGGAATTAGCAGCACTAAAACCACGCTTAATTCAGCATTTGATTCCTATTGCGACCGACTGGAAATCCACGGATTGGGTCATTGCGAATTGCCATATTCAAGATGCGATATTGAATAACTCGTCACAACCTTTAGTCGATGCCAGAATGCACGCCATGACTTTATATCGTACACCAGAATCGTTGACTCAAAAATTTGAACGCACTAGGAAAAACGATACCCTTTACAACATTGAATCTTGGTTGAGTTACCATGGCACAGCTCTAGACAATCGTTTTCAGGTTGCTGCTTATAAACTGATGAATCAGATTTTGCGCACTATTGATATTACCAGAAACAGAACTGATTTTTTAGAAATCGCTTCAAAAATTGAAGGAGACATTCACATCATCACCATTAATTCTGATTTGTTTTTTAAAGCGGATGAAAACTGGAATACTTATGTGGACTTAAAAGCAGTGAAAGACAACGTACATATTCATGAAATTAAATCCGTACATGGTCACGATGCTTTTTTAATAGAATTTGATCAATTAGCACGCTTTTTAAAGCCTATTTTTAAGGTGGAAGCCAAAGTTTGTGAAAATCGTAAGAAGTGTGTGGCTTAAATTCTAAACCCACTTGAAGTATTATTTTTCCATTGTATAAATTATTTTAGTCATTTTTAAAACGTTAGCAATTTGCTCTAACGTGACTTTGCTCGCAAAATATCGAAATAAATGGTTAGTTTAAACCTACTATTTCAGCACAAAAAAACCATTGAATTTCCTTCAATTCTTCCCAATCAAAAAATATTTCCAAATTATTATTTCTTCATAAATTAAGGTCTCGATTACGAGATTATAAGAATTCCAATCTATCTCGTATATTTATGACGCTAATAAACTCATAATTAATAATGAAAGAGAGAATAAAGGTTCCCTACCTTCTGTTTTATTAATTTATGAATCGGCAAATAACTTTTATAAATCTTATATGAATAACTTCAAGTCTCTAGTCATAATTCTCTGTTTAGGATTATTATCCGTTCAATCCCTTTCAAATTCCGATAAATTAAATGCCATTATTGCAAAATATGAAACCCAAAGAGATTATGAATTTAAACCTAATAAATCTGTTGAAAATACCATTAAATATCATAATGCTGAAGCTGATTTCGCAGAGCTTTTAAAGAAAAAATTAGAACAAATTTCAGAGGAGGGATTGTCTGAATCCGAAAAAATTTCAAAAGAATTATTAGCCTTCGTCTTACAAGATAAAATTGACACAAACACATATAAAACTTATTTAAACACAATTACAAATGAGTATGCTTTTCATTTGGAATTAAGTCGAATGGGAAATACAACCTTCGACACAAAAGAACAGGCAAACAACTATTTAAAACGTCTTGATGATCTACCGAAATGGGTTGATTATAATATCGACATCATGAGATCCGCCATAAAAGAGGGCATGGGACAACCAATGGCTGTTTTTAATAATTATGAAGATACCTATGACAAGCACATTGTTTCAGACGTTACTACAAGTCAATTTTACAAACCATTTCTTAATTTACCAAAATCGTTTCCGACAACATTGAGAGATTCTATCATTGGAATTGCAAAAACGAGTGTTCAAAAAAACGCCATCGATCAGTATAAAAAAATCAAACACTTTTTTGAAGATGACTACTTTCCAAATACGAGAAAAGAATTAGGTGTTTCAAGCATTCCGAATGGTGAAGCATTTTATCAAAATAGAATTAATTATTTTACGACGAGTAATGAATATACAGCGGATGACATTCACAAAATTGGACTAACTGAAGTTGCAAGAATTAAATCAGAAATGCAACAGATTATTGCTGATTTAGGATTTGAGGGCAGCTTTGCAGAGTTCATAGAATTTCTTAGAACTGACGAACAATTTCGCCCGAAAACAGCAAAGGAACTAATGATGTTTGCCAGAGATATTGCAAAGCGCATCGATGCAGAATTACCAAAGTTCTTTAAAACATTACCTAGAAACCCCTATGGAGTTGTTCCTGTTCCAGAAGAGATTGCACCAAATTATACAGCAGGACGATATTCACATTCTTATAACGACGAAACGGCTGGGTTTTATTGGGTAAACACCTATAATTTACCGAGCAGAACCCTATACACAATTCCGGCTTTAACAGCGCACGAAGCTGTTCCTGGGCATCATTTACAAATCTCACTGAATAATGAATTACCTGAATCAATTCCTCGTTTTAGAAGGAACTTATATTTATCGGCTTATGGTGAAGGTTGGGGGTTATACTCAGAATATTTAGTTGATGAAATGAATATTTACACGACTCCTTATGAGAAATTTGGTCAGTTAACTTACGAAATGTGGAGAGCGTGCCGACTAGTGGTTGACACAGGTGTACATGCAAAAGGTTGGACAAGACAGCAAATGATTGATTATATGTCTGAAAACACAGCTTTATCCATACATGAAGTCACTACCGAAACCGACCGTTACATTTCTTGGCCAGGACAAGCGATTTCCTATAAAATTGGAGAACTTAAAATAAGAGCGTTACGACAAAAAGCAGAAACTGAATTAGGTGCAAAATTTAATATTCGCGACTTTCATGAAATTATTTTAGAACAAGGGACAGTCACTTTGTCAATTCTTGAAAGACGTGTGAACACTTACATTGACAATGTAAAGCAATAAAAAAAGTAATGATTCGAAAACAACCTTACCGATAACACCTATTAGGTTCTTATAAAAAACTACCTTTTCAATGTCCTAATCAATTTAAAATGAGCAAGTCATATATAGATATTCACTGTCATCCTTCCTTAAAACCTTATGGGAAGAGTTTTAAATATCAACCACAAAAACAAAACCGTCTTAATACTGGCAGAAAAAATTCTATTTGGCATTATAGTCCTCCGAATTTTATTGAAAGACACGTAAACTTATTACTTACTCTCACAAAATTCACACAAACCGACCTTACAGCTTTAGCGAAAACAGATTGTAATATTGTTATTATCTCTTTATACCCTTTTGAAAAACACTTTTTAAAAGATAGGATGTTAGGTTTTAAATTTATTCCAGATTTATTAGTCAATTTAGCAGCAGGAGTAAGTCAAAAACGGATTGATAATTTAAGGAATCATTCTAGTTATTTTCAAGATTTAAATGATGAGTACAACTATTATATGCAATTGCATAATATGGCTCAAATTATAGATGACGTTACATTTACATACCGCCTTGTGAGCAGCTATTCTGAAATTACCAACAATATAAAAACCTCAACAGCTAAAAGAAAAATCATTAGTCTTGTACCAAGTATTGAAGGAGCTCACGCTTTCGAAACTGGTTTAGACAAGGACAAAGACACCGCAGATGAAGCCACTGTTTTACAACATATAGAAACTGTAAAAAAGTGGGACCACAAACCATTCTTTGTTACGTTGGCCCATCACTTTTATAATGAAATTTGTGGTCACGCGAGAAGTATTAGCATAGGCTTAATTGAAAAAGAACAAAATAGAGGCCTTAACACAGACATTACAGAATTAGGATTTAAGGTTATTGATAAACTTTTAGATAACTCTGACAACAAACGCATACTCATCGATGTAAAACACATGAGTACAGCCGCTCGAAAAACGTACTATAAATTATTAGAAACCAAATACATTAATGAGAATATTCCAATTATTGTAAGTCATGGAGCCCTAAATGGCAAACGTTCCATTGAAGAATGGAAAATATCTGACTCAAAACTCAGCGAGAATTTTAGTGATGTTGACATTAACTTTTATGATTCGGAAATTGTACGTATTGCAAAATCTAAAGGGCTTTTTGGATTGCAATTAGACGAACGCCGCATTGGCAGCAAAAAAGCAATTAGAAGCTCGCGTGTTTATTGGCCAAATACGAAGAGGCGTTATGAGAATAAATCTCAATTAATATGGAACCAAATTCAACGTATAGGCGAAATTCTAAACGAAAACGGATTATTTTGCTGGGAAACGGTTGCAATTGGCTCTGATTTTGATGGCATCATAAACCCAATCAAAGGACTTTGGACTGCCGAAAACATAAAAGACATAAAACCTTATCTTATCCAAAACGCTGAAAATTACCTTAAATCTAATGCTTCAAAATTACAAGCACAGAATCAAATTTCAGCAGAAGAAATTATTGACCGATTACTATTTATTAATGCTGATGCCTTTTTAAAACGAAACTTCAATTAATCAACTTTTAATTTTAATTAAAAAATAATGTGAGAGCGTTAATATTATTAGCATTAAAGACAATAGTTATACTTTTACACGTATATATTTGACTATTGAATAAGATCGAAAATACAGAGCCTCAAGCACCAAAAAAACGACAATATCGTTGGTTTCGCAGAACCTTACGCGTACTGCTAGGCATTCTTGTGTTCTTTTTTCTGGTCGTTCTTTTTGTTCGTAGCCCTTGGGGACAAGGTATTATTGTGGATAAAGCAGTCAGTTACGTCTCTGATAAAACAGGAACTAAAGTCGCCATAGAAAAACTTTTTATTACGTTTGATGGTGATATACAACTCGATGGTCTGTATCTCGAAGATAAAAAAGGGGACACTTTAGTCTATTCAAAATCATTGGAGGCTAACATGCCACTAATTAAAATCATAAGTGGTAATGGGATCGGAGTAGACGCTTTAGATTGGGATGGTTTGCGCGCTAACGTGATTAGAAAAGATAGTATTGAAGGTTACAATTTTCAATTTCTAATTGATGCTTTTGCTTCAGCGGATACGACAACCGTGGTAACAGACACCACTTCCACTCCACTTAATCTAGTTTTAGGCAACTTAAATTTCAACAATTTCGATATTGTTTTTGATGATGCGGTTGCAGGCATCGATTCTAGATTTAAAATTGGCAAGTTGAAGGCTAATATGAAAACCACCAATATTGAAGACATGATTTTTGATGCTTCAACGATTGAACTTAGCGAAGCCAATATTAAGTTTATTCAAAAACCAGTAGCGATTGACACCACAACTTCAGAGACTCCTTTACCAAAATTATCTTTTGAAACTATTGTATTAAACAATGTGGTTGCTTATTACGAATCGCAACCCGATCGTTTGATTGCAGATGTTGACATTTCGGAATTCTCAACAGAATCACCACTCATAAATTTAGCAGCTAGTGATTTCAATCTTAAAAACATCACGCTTAAAAATTCTAAAATCAGCTTAACCACAGACGCTGAAATTAATGGCTTAACGCAAAAAATTGAAGACGTTACAAACGAAGCCAAAACAGACATCACAACGTTTGAATGGCCACAACTAAAAATTAATATCGCGTCCATTGATTTTGAAAACAATCACATAAATTATAGCGTAGGTAACGCAAAACCTACAAAAGACATTTTCAACCCGAATGCGATCGCACTTTCAAATTTCACACTTCAAGCTAAAGACATTTCTTTAAAGGATAAAAAAGCGACACTAGATTTAGAGCAATTGAATTTTAATGAATTTTCAGGATTAAACCTTAATCAACTCGCTGTTAATTTCAACGCTACAGACCAAGATATGCGTTTGGATGATTTACAATTCAAATTAAATAACAATTCAATTTCAGGTGATGCGCATTTAGAGTATCAGTCACTTTCAAAATTAATAGAAACGCCTGAAACCACTAAAGTCAACTTAAATCTCCCTGCCTTCCAAATCTCATTGACAGAGATTTTCAAATTTCAACGTGATTTAAAAAATAACGAATACCTCAATAAATTAAGCAAAAAACTAGTTTTAGGAAACCTAAATGCTTCCGGAACTTTAGCATCGATTAATTTAAATAAAGCAGAACTGAATTGGGGAAGTTCAACAAAAATTTCTACTAAAGGAACGCTTCAAAACGTTACCAATCCCAAAACACTTCAATTTAATATCCCACAGTTTTCAGCAGTTACAAAACGATCTGATTTAATTCAGTTTGTAAATGAGGAAGATTTAGGAATTAGCTTTCCAAATGACGTGAAATTTGTGGCACAATTTAAAGGAAATCTTGACGACATTTCAACTAAAGCAAAACTCACCACCTCACAAGGTCTGGCATCAGTAGATGGTAATTTTAAAAATACCGATAACATTTCTTATGACGCGCTGTTAACTATTGAGGAATACAAGGTGAACGAATTACTTAACAATCCTCAACTTGGTGCTTTAAGTCTTACGTTAAAATCTAAAGGATCTGGCAGCACTATCAATACCTTAAATGCGGATTTAGAGGCTACTATTTCGGAATTTCAGCTTAATAACTATGCTATAAAAGATCTTAATATTAATGGAAATATAAAAGACGGATCCGGAACTATTAATTCAAAATACAAAGACGACAACCTAAATGCTAATCTAGAGGCCTTTGTTGTTTTAGACTCAATTTCCCCTGAAGCCAATGTAACATTAGATGTTATTGGTGCAAATTTACAAGCACTTGGTTTAATGAATCGCAATGTTAAAACTGCTATGCATTTAACGGCAGATTTTAAAGGTAATGGAGAACGTTACGATGCTAGTGCAACACTAGACAAAGGTGTTGTGGTTTATGACAATCGAAGTTATTTAATAGGAGATCTAAATGCAATCGCACATGTAGAAAAAGACACCACTTCGGTTACGATAAAAAATAAAATTATAGATCTCGATTTGCAATCAAATACAGATCCACAAACCTTTAGTAAGGCTTTAAAAAGACATGTGCTTAGCTATTTCTATAGAGAAACGGATAGGCCTGATTCTATTTCTGATTTTGTGAATTTAAACCTAAAAGGCAGAATTGCACAATCACCTTTACTTAACGATGTCTTTTTAGTTAACGCAAGAGATTTAGACACGATAAATATTGCTGTAGATTTCAATGAAAGAAGGCGTAAACTAAAAGCAAATATTACGGCTCCACACATTAATTATAGCGGCAACACTTTAGATAGTCTTGCATTTTCAATAGATACAGATAAGGATAATTTCAATTTTAATCTTGGCTTTAATAATGTGAATGCTGGTCCTTTAGATATTCCGAAAACCATCATAAAAGGAAAACAATCTGACCATGAATTATCACTAGACTTTTTAGGCTATCATGACGGTGAGAAATTAATGAATGTAAATACTAAACTCACAGGAGATCGTGAACGTTTAGTTTTTACTGTAAGTCCGGATAGTTTAATTCTGAATAAAGAAAAATGGACTATTCCTCAAAGTAATGAGATGGTTCTAACCGACAAAAAACTTGAGTTTAACGACTTCAAAATCACAAAGAACAATCAGTCCATAGAACTTACTGATAAATTAAATAACATCTCAAAAAAACATATTGCTATAGCTTTTGAAAATTTTGATATTAATGAAGTATTCAACTATTTAAACCCTACAACAGAATTAGCAAGCGGCAAATTAAATGGTGATTTTATTCTCGAAGATCCTTTTGAAAACACAGGAATCATTGCCGATTTAAACATTGAAGAATTCAACGCTCTTAAAACAGACTTAGGTACTTTAAGTATTAACGGTAAGTCGCTTGGAGCAGGCAGCTATGCGTTTAATGCAGGATTAAAAGGTGGTAATATTGATTTTGATCTCGTTGGCGATTATACGGTTACCAACACCGTTGCTAATTTAGATCTCGATTTTGATATCAATGAATTTAAAATGAAAGCACTCAACACGCTTTCTCTGGGAGAAATCAAAGAAACAGATGGTAGTTTTTCTGGAAATTTTAAAGTTACAGGCACCACTTCAGATCCGCAATACAATGGGTCTTTAACATTCAATAATGCAAGTTTTAATGTTGCCAAGCTCAACTCAAAATTTAGCATGGCTAATGAAAAACTGAACATTAACAATGCAGGACTTTCAATGACTGACTTCACCATTCACGATGAAAATAATAATGCATTGGTGCTTTCAGGGAATGTTGGCACTAAAAACTTTATTAATCCTACATTCGATTTAAGTGTTAAGGCCACAAATTTTCAGGTATTAAATGCTACAAAAGAAGATAATGAAGAATTTTACGGCAACGTTAGTTTCGATGCTAGTGCAAAGTTAACTGGCGATTTACAAATCCCTAAACTAGATGCCAAATTAACCTTAGGCTCCGATACAGATTTAACGTATGTAATGCCGTCTTCTGTTGCGAGTATTGAAGAACGCGATGGTGTGGTGATTTTTGTAAATCGTGAAAATCCGGATGCGATTCTAACCCAAACAGAAGAACAAACTGCAACGATTAAAGGTTTCGATATTTCTGCATTACTCAAAATTGGCAAAAATGCAGCAGTTACCGTTGTCATAGACGAAGAAACTGGCGACAATTTTAAAGCCTCAGGAGAAGGGGATTTTGTCTTTACGATGAATCCAAACGGTCGTATTACACTCACAGGTGCATATGAAATTCTAGATGGCCATTACGAGCTAAATTTATATAACTTAGTCAATAGAAAGTTCTTAATTGCAAGCGGAAGTCGCGTAACGTGGTCTGGAGATCCGTTGGATGCCAAATTAGACGTGCGTGCGATTTACAATTTAGAAACCTCTGCTTCTGGATTAATGGCATCACAAATTTCTGGATCAGACCCTTCAGTAAAAAGTAAATACAAGCAAGTTTTACCTTTTAATGTGTATCTTAATATTGATGGAGAATTGCTACAGCCTAAGATTTCCTTTGGTTTAGATATGCCAGAAGAAGAGCAAGGTGCCATCGGAGGTCAGGTTTACGGTAGAGTTCAACAAGTTAACCAGCAAGAAGGAGAACTTAATCGCCAGGTATTTTCACTTTTAGTGCTAAATCGTTTTTATCCAGATGCCGGCAGTGATGGTAGTGATGGTGGTTTTGCGACCATTGCAAGAGACAATTTAAATGATGCGGTTTCGGATCAGCTGAACGCGTTTTCAGATAAATTATTAGGGAAATCTGGTATTGAGCTCGACTTTGGACTTAACAGTTACACCGACTACCAAGGAGATGCACCAACAGACCGAACGCAATTAGATATTGCAGCGCAGAAAAAACTATTTAACGATCGGTTAACCGTTAGAGTTGGTAGCGAAGTCGATATTCAAGGCAGTAGCAGTACAGGTGAAGAAACGCCAATAATTGGTAACGTAAGTTTAGAATATACGCTTACAGAAGATGGCAGGTATCGCTTAAAAGGTTTTAGAAAAAGTGAATTTGAAAATGTTATAGACGGACAAACCATCGTCAGTGGTATCGGCTTAATTTTTACACAAGAATTTAACCAATTTAGCGAACTTTGGGATGCGATATTACGTTCCAAAAAAGAGGAAGATGAAACGAATGACGCAAAAAAAGAAGCGGCAAAGAAGGAACTTGAAGCTAAAGCAGAAACCACAGAAAAAAGCTTAGAACAGAAAAAGAATTGAATTTGAAACGGATTTTAAAACATAGTATCTACTTTATAGTCTTCGGAATGATTTTATACTCTTGCAGTATCACAAAATACATCCCTGAAGGAGAAAAATTATACACTGGTGCTAAAATTGAAATTGAGGCCGATTCTGCTGTTGAAAATATTAAAGCATTAAAATCAGATTTAGAAACCGTACTACGACCTGAACCTAATTCAAAATTTTTAGGAATGCGCTTAGGCTTATATTACTATTACAAATCTCAAAAAGACAACCCAGGTTTCATCAACAGATGGTTAAATAAAAAAATAGGAGAAAAACCTATTTATCAATCGGATATAAAAACATTTGAAATCGAAGATGTATTGATAAACCGGTTAGAAAACAAAGGTTTTTTTTATAGCTCAGCAGCATCTTCTATAGAAGAAAAAGAAACGGAAGCCTTTGTAAATTACAAAGTACAGGTTACAAAACCCTATACCGTAGCCAATTTCCAACTCGATTCTATGCCCTCACCAATATACGAGGACGTCAAAAATGTGACTCAAGATTCCCCTATTCATAAAAATATGCGTTTCGATCTATCTAATATGAAATTAGAGCGTCAGCGTATCGATGTAGAATTAAAGAAAAGAGGTTATTATAATCTTAACCCAGATTTTTTCATTTTTGAAGCAGACACCAATCAGTACGATAATAAACGTTTCGATTTATTCTTAAAACTAAAGGCTGAAGTTCCTCAAAAGGCAACCATTCCCTACCAAATTAAACAGCTTAACATATACCCAAACTACGATTTACAAGATTCTACCTATAGCGAAAAGCAGCGTTTCAAAGAAAAAAACTATTACCAAGACTCGCTTTTTATAAAGCCAAAATATCTCGATAAATATATTACGCTAAAAGAAGGAGATTTTTACGATCCGCAATCCTCAAAAAATACTGCAAGGCGCTTATCGACTATTGGCGCTTATAAATATGTAAATATTCAATATAAAGAAATAGACTCCTTACAAACCGATAGTTTGGGTACTCTCGAAGCTAATATTTACTTATCACCTTTAACTAAACGCGCAGTGCGAGCTGAGCTACAAGCCGTAACAAAATCTAACAATTTCACAGGGCCAAACTTAGCTTTAACCTATAGTAACCGGAATCTTTTTAAAGGAGGAGAGACTTTAAACATTAGTACCAATGTTGGTTATGAAACGCAGTTTGCGAGTGGTGATAATTCGGGTTTAAGCAGTTTAGAGTTGGGTTTAAAAGGCGAAGTGATTTTCCCTCGTGTGATATTCCCGATAACATTCAACGAAAATTTCTTTGAATATTCCATTCCGAAAACAAAAACAAGTCTCGGTGTTAATTATTTAAGTCGAAGTAAATTATACACGTTATTATCTGGTAGTGCGCTTTTTGGATATTCATGGAATGCTAACAAATATATCACCTATGAGTTTAATCCTATTTCGGTTAACTACACGCAACTCACAAAAACATCAACGGAATTTGAAGAGATATTAGACGACAATCCGTTTTTACAACAAAGTTTCGATCAGCAATTTATTTCCGGATTAACCTTTTCCTTCACCTATAACGAAATGGTAGATTCTAATGATCCGCATCAGTTTTATTTAAATACAACCTTAGATGTCGCAGGAAACTCCATTAGTTTATTTGGTAAAGATGGAGAACCAGATGAACCTAAAACATTCCTTGGACTCCAATATGCGCAATATGCAAAAGCGGACATGGATTTACGATTTCATCTCAACTTCGGAAAAAATAAGTCACAAACTATAGCAACCCGATTCTTCGCTGGCTACGGCTTACCTTATGGCAATTCTGATGTGATTCCTTACGTGAAACAATATTTCTCAGGCGGACCGTATAGCGTCAGAGCGTTTAGAATTCGCTCCTTAGGACCAGGAACCTATAGCGCAGAAGCCGATGAAGACAATAACAGTAGTACTTACTTTGACCAAACCGGAAACATTAGATTAGAAGCCAATGTGGAGTACCGTTTTCCAATATTTTCATTTTTTAAAGGAGCTATTTTCGCTGACGCTGGAAATGTTTGGAACTCAAAATCGAACCCATCTTTTGATAATGAAGAAGACAAATTTACATCCGACTTCATCAATCAATTGGGTATGGGAACAGGGATTGGTCTTCATATAGATGTGCAAGGGTTTGTCATTCGTTTCGATTTGGCAGCACCATTTCACGATCCTTCTCTACCAGAAGGTCAACGATGGGACTTTAAAGTCGATGAACCTGTGCTAAATTTCGCCATTGGGTATTCATTTTAAATGAAGTTGTAGCTGAAGTTGAACTCGAAATTGAAACTGAAACTGAAATTTTAAATTCACAGCTCATCTTGACTCACAACTCACAACTCACAACTCACGACTCACGGCTCTTGGCTCTTGGCTCTTGGCTCTTGGCTCTTGGCTCTTGGCTCTTGGCTCTTGGCTCTTAAAATAAATCCGTTTTCATTCCATTATCAAAATTTTAATACCTTTATTCAAAACTAAAAATAGACACAAATTATATATGAACAATAAAGAACAATTCATGAAAGAAGCTGTAAACGCAGCGCTAAAAGGAATGAACAACAATGAAGGCGGACCATTTGGCTGTGTCGTTGTTAAAGACGGAAAAATTGTAGGACGTGGAAATAACAAAGTTACCTCTACCAACGACCCAACAGCACATGCTGAAGTTACAGCGATTAGAGATGCTTGTAAAAACCTAGATTCTTTTCAACTAGATGGTTGCGAAATTTACACCTCTTGCGAGCCTTGCCCTATGTGTTTAGGTGCTATTTATTGGGCGAGACCAGACAAAGTATATTATGGAAGTAACCAAGTAGATGCTGCAAATATTGGCTTTGATGATGAATTTATTTACAAAGAAATTCCATTACCATACTCAGAACGCAGCATTCCTTTTGAGCAATTAGCTCGTGAGGTTGCATTAGAACCATTTCAAGAATGGACTAAGAAAATGGATAAGACTGAGTATTAGTTTTTTTTTATAGACGGAAGACGGATAAAGAAAACTAAAACGCTTTGTTTTATATGAAGTATAAAAAACAACATTGAATTTAACTTTGTTTATCAATTAGTTAGAATTCAGTCTTTGTTCTTGACTCTATCAGCGCAGCGGTCTTTCGGCTTTTATGAGACAACAATGATTGATTACAGAAAACACAGTATATGATCACCTTCATCCTAAATAACAAAACCATTAAAACATCGGAGCATTCCGGAACCACTTTATTGGATTTTGTACGTTACCAACAACGCTTAACAGGCACCAAAATTGGTTGTCGTGAAGGCGATTGTGGTGCTTGCACACTTTTGGTCGGTACACTAAACGACGATACGATGGAGTACCAAAGTATCACCTCATGTATTTCACCATTAGGAAACGCACATGGCAAACATATTGTAACGGTTGAAGGCACCAATCTAAAAGACAAACTCACCACAGCTCAAGAAGCCATGAAAGCAAATTACGCGACCCAATGCGGATTTTGCACACCTGGTTTTGTGGTAGCCTTAACTGGTTTTGCATTATCGAATTCTGAAAACAATTACAGCAATGCCATTGACGCTATTAGTGGAAACATTTGTAGATGTACAGGTTATAAAGCCATTGAAAAAGCGGCACATCAAGTGGTTGAAAAACTAGAGCATCAAGAAAAAAATTCTTTTAAATGGTTAATTGACAATGGATTTATTCCAGAATATTTCGAAAGCATTCCACAACGTTTAAAAGATATTGAAGGAAAGTATATAAATCAACCCAAAGGAAAATATGTTTCTGGCGGAACGGACTTATACGTCCAGAAAGCAGATCATTTAGCAGATAACGACGTACACCTAATTGCTGAGAAAGATTATTTAAAAGGCATTTCAATTGAAAACGGAATTTGCACCATCGGAACCAACTCTACCGTTTCTGATTTATGGAATCACACAGAGTTAAATAGCATTTTACCCAATTTAAGAAAACATTTAAAATTGGTCTCTTCAGAACAAATTAGAAACATGGCTTCTTTGGGTGGAAACATAGCCAATGCTTCGCCTATTGGAGATATGACTATATTTTTCTTAGCACTCAATAGTGATCTTACGATCACCAATGAAAAAGACGAAGAGCGTAGTGTTGCACTAAATAACTTTTATCAAGGGTATAAAACTTACGACTTAAACGATCGTGAACTTTTAAAAACAATAAGCTTTAAATTACCAACAGCGCAGTCCTTTTTCAATTTTGAAAAAGTTTGTAAACGCACCCATTTGGATATTGCAAGCGTCAATTCTGCTATACATTTATCAATTGAAAATGACACCATTTCAGAAGCTCATGTATCTCTTGGCGGTGTTGCTGCAATTCCGAAGTATTTACACGATACCTCAGCATTTTTAACAGGAAAACCACTGACTTCCGAAACGATATTAGAAGCTAATGAGATACTTCAAAAGGAAATCACTCCAATTAGCGATGTTCGCGGAACTAGTGATTATAAGCGTTTGCTCGCAAGACAATTGTTTTTCGCGCATTTTACGGAGTTGTTCCCCAATCATTTCACCTTAAACGATTTTGTTCAACATGCATAAAAACAAATCAAATAAAGTCTTAGACACTAAGTTAGACGCCGTTTCTCTGTCATTAAAGCAAAGCATTAAAAACTTAGATTCATATACGCATGTTCGTGGTGAATCCTTGTATGTTGATGATGTTAATATTAGACAAGGTACATTTCACGCCGTGGTTTTTGACTCACCAAAAGCACACGGAAAAATAAAACATATCGATTATTCTAAAGCAGAAGCTTTGGAAGGTGTCGAACGTATTTTTACCTACAAAGATGTTCCTGGCGAAAATGAAATTGGAGGCATCATCGCAGACGAACCTTTATTTGCAGAAGACGAGGTTCATTTTTGGGGCATGCCAATTGCTTTAATTGTTGCCGAATCGGAATTTATCGCAAGAAAAGCAAGAGGTTTAATCGAGATTGAAATTGAAGATTTACCAGTCATCACCACAGCAAAAGAAGCCAAAGCAAAAGGTAGTTTTATTAACGCACCACGCTCTTTTAGTTTAGGTGATACCGAAAAAGTATTTACAGAATGTGACTATGTTTTTGAAGGTGAAACCTTTTCCAACGGTCAAGAACATTTATACATTGAAGCACAAGGCGCTTACGCCGAACCAATGGAAAATGGCAATATAAAAATCACTTCATCTACGCAAGGTCCAACGGCTGTACAAAAAACGATTGCAAAAGTTTTAGGCATTGCAATGCATAAAATTGAAGTCGATGTGACACGTCTTGGTGGTGGATTTGGTGGAAAAGAAGACCAAGCCACACCTTGGGCAGTTATGGTTGCTTTGGCAACGCATCACCTAAGCCAATCGGTAAAATTGATACTGAATCGTCATGACGATTTACGCATGACAGGAAAGCGTCATCCTTACGAAAGCACCTATAAAATTGGCTTATCCAAAGACCTAAAAATTCTAGCCTACCAAACGGAATTTTTACAAAATTCTGGTGCTGCTGCAGATTTATCTCCTGCCATTGCTGAGCGTACCTTATTTCATGCCACCAATAGTTATTACGTACCAAACGTGACCACAAAAGTATTGAGTTGTAAAACCAACTTACCACCAAATACAGCCTTTAGAGGTTTTGGTGGACCACAAGGTATGTTTGTGATTGAGTCTGCTATTGCCAAAGCAGCTTCTGAAATTGGGGTTTCAGCTATAAAAATTCAAGAAGTTAATTTGTTAGATGAAAATGACACATTTTCGTACGGACAAATTGCTAAAAAAGTAGAAGCCAAAAACACATGGCATTCTGCTAAAAGCATATTTAGCAGTGACGCCTTAGAACAAGAAGTTGCTGATTTCAACAAAAACAATACAGCCTTCAAGAAAGGGCTTTCGTTTATGCCAATTACCTTTGGTATATCGTTTACCAACACACCAATGAATCATGCACGTGCTTTGGTTCATATTTATTTAGATGGCAGTGTTGGCATAAGCACAGCGGCTGTAGAAATGGGTCAAGGTGTGAATACCAAAATGATGCAGATTGCTGCGGATGTATTTTCGATTCCTATTGATAAAATCAAAATAGAAACCACCAATACTACGCGTGTGGCTAATACGTCGCCTTCTGCTGCGAGTTCTACGGCAGATTTAAATGGAAAAGCAACTCTAATGGCTTGTAATGCTTTAGTAGAACGCCTAAAACTAGTGGCTTCAGAAGATTTAAATGTGTCAGAAAAAGACATTACTTTAAAGGATGAATCTGTCTTTATAAATGATAAACCATCCGAATTATCTTGGACAGAACTCATCAGTAGTGCCATGCTCAAACGTGTCGCTTTAACTGAAAACACCCATTACGCCACACCAGAGATTCACTTTGATAAAACCAAAGAAAAAGGACATCCTTTTGCCTATCACGTATACGGAACAGCCATCACAACGGTGACTGTAGATTGTACGCGTGGCACTTACGAATTTGACTCCGTTAAAATCGTGCACGATTACGGAAAAAGTATGAGTGAAGGCATCGATTTAGGTCAAGTAGAAGGTGCTTTAATACAAGGTATCGGTTGGATGACCATGGAAGAAATTGCCTATAATGATGATGGTAAATTGTTATCGAATGCGCTATCAACCTATAAAGTGCCTGATATATTTTCTGTACCAAAATGTGTGGAAGTGATTCCTGTAGAAACTGAAGGCAATGACATGGCGATTTTAAAATCTAAAGCCGTTGGTGAGCCACCATTAATGTATGGCATTGGTACTTATTTTGCGCTTCAAAATGCGATAAAGGCTTTTAATTCTAATTATGATTTAGAATTTCATGCACCGATGACACCTGAGAAGGTTTTGATGGGGTTGTATGAAAATAAAAAATGAACAAAGAACACCCCCTAAAGTCCCCTCAAGGGGACATTTCAAAAAATAAACATTGGTACTATTGTCCCCTTGAGGGGACTTTAGGGGTGTAAATAATCACAATAAATAAACGCCTTATCGCTCTACATTACAAAAAACAAAACATCCTTAAAGGTGCACTAATTTACAGTGCAGGTGATACTATTGCTGCACTTTTACTTGGTGAATTCGTCTGGTATCGCTTACTAGGCATGATGTTTATTGGTGCTACTTTTTATGCGTTTGAAATCCCGAATTATTTTGATTGGATTGTGAAAACGACACAGTTTAGAAAAGGGACTAAAGCCACATTAAGTAAAACTATTTTAGCAATAGCCTATTTTAACCCCTTATGGATTGCCCGACATTTACTGTTTATTAAATTATTTTCAGGTCAGGTTGAAGCTATTGGTTTTAATCTTTTAGAGATTGCGTTTTGGTCATTTCTAGTGAATATTCCTATTTCCTTTATGGCAAATTATATTATTCAAAATCGATTCCGACAGAAATGGAGGTTTCTTGGATCTGCCGTTTTCTCTGCTTTAATGGCGATTTATTATGCTTTGAGTGAGACTATTTTTTCTTGACCAATTCCTGCAAACGCAGGAATCTCATTAATGAGAAGAAAATTACTATTGTACATATCCTGTAAGGTTTTTAAAACCTGACAGGTATAAAAGCTAATTAACAGTCGCAAATTTTTAAAATCACATCAGGATAACAGCCGAACAAATAGATTATATGTTCTTGCTTACCAGACCTGCTAGGTTTGAAAAACCTGCGAGGTCTACTATTTCAAATAAGACCTCACCATACTAACACAAATGAGATTGTGTGATGCGGAACATCTACTTACCAGACCTGTCAGGTTTTTAAAACCTTACAGGACTAATTCAGTGTTTCTAAATTTACTTTTGTGAGAATCCTATATTTCTCTATTGAATAATGCGTCAAAACAGCCTCCAATAAATAATCTCTAACAACAAGAATGAGGTGCTTGTTTTCATTAGTTTCATAATTAGGAATCAATCTTTCTGCTGACAAATACAAGCCTTCACCTTTCAATTCCAACTTGCCTAATTCATCAATAATAAGATACTGCGATTCATTTTTTGAAGCAACAGCTAGTAAATAAGTATTCGCTTTTTCAAAAGCCGATTTTAAAAACTTAAAGTTTCCAATTTCAATGATGGATTCAGTTTCGAGTTCAGTTTCAAGTTCAAATTCATTCTTAGATTTTACTTCCAGAAAATAGCGCTTTCCTTGGGCATTATCCGGACACAATAATCCATCAACATCATCACGGTTTTTACACCACTCTAATAAAGCTGTTGTTTTTCCTGTTCGTACAGCACCTCTGAGGATATATATCATTCTGAAGGCACTTTAAAATGAATACAATTAGAAATGCTATTCGCCATAAAATATTGGAATCTCGTGTAGCCTTTTAAATGTTTTGTGTCTTTCCATGTGAATGCAATGATTTGACGGAAATACGGAAACAAGTCCATCGCATTCGCAATATCCTCTTGATATTTGGATTCTTTTTTTCGAAGATATTTCTGAACCACTTTCAACAAAAAAGGGCCAATTACTAGATACCAAAGCATTAAAATGAAGAAACTTCGCAAGACGATATAAATGGCTTTTTGCCACCCAAAAAGAGGACCTCCAAATATTGAAAAGGCTAAAACCATAACCGCAACAGTGCTTAACCACACCCAAATGACTTTCGTTTTAAAAGCTACTTTTTTGGTTTTCTTATCGCGTTTATTCGTTTCAAGATGAAGATAAAAATCAGTTTCTTTTTTATTCGAAATAATCTTAATCGTATTTTTAATAAAAATCCCTGCTAAAATTCCACAAATACCATAAACCAAAAGATAGGTGGTGACTAAAACTGATGTTGTAGACGTTTCTGAAACAAAATTTAATTTTTTCTGAACCCAAGCACCATAAATATCAATGGCTTCCCAGAGGTTTGTTCCGTAAACAATGGTTAGTATTAATAATTTTTGAAGGGCCGATTCTAAAAAGGTCACCATTCCTAAAACCATTATCGTAGCTCCTTTCCATGAGAAATTAGAAAATAAAATCGCGCCCAAAACCGCTTGAAAACTCACAGCAACATAAGCTCCGAATGGAGAATATGGACTCACTGCCATTTTTATAATTAAGACAATGACCAATGCTTTTAAGATGGCTTGCCATTTATTTTCGGCATAATAGGCAATTAAACTAATGAGTAAAATGGACACTCCACCAACAATTAACCCTGTAAATGGTGAGTTAAATACGTGTAAAAAACCGCCTAAACCGGACTCGTTTAGAGCCCAAAGTGCTGTTAGTTTTTCTATAATGGACTTGTTGTTTTTCATGCTACTTCCCGTAAAAACGGGAATCTTTTTTAAATTTCGTTTTATGAAGAGATTCTTCGCTTTGCTCAGAATGACATTATCTATTTAGTTACTGACTGATAATGCACTTGAAGTAATTGTGCGACCACACTAATCGCGATTTCTTTTGGTGTATCTCCTCCGATATCTAATCCTATTGGACAAACCACATTTGTCATCCCTTCAGGAATACCCATTTCTTTAATCAACATCGTATTGAACCGTACTTTTTTTGTTTTGCTTCCTATTAATCCTAGAAATTTAGTTTCATTTTGCAAAGCCATAGTTATCAAATCAAAATCGATGGCATGATTATGTGTTAGCACGAGAACATAACAATTAGGTCCCCATTTCACAGCATCTTTAAACGATTTAAAATCGGTTTCGATCGCTTGATGTGTCGTTACACTTTTATCTAATTCTAAATTAGAAAACCAATCTTCGCGCGAATCTATAAGGTTCACTTTAAAAGGTGTATCGACTAAAAGTTTGCAGATTTCAACACCAATATGTCCTGCTCCAAATAAAAATAATTCTGGTGATTGATTCATGGGTTCTATGATAAATTCTACTTTTCCTCCGCAACATTGTTCAAATTCTGGACCTAAAGTATATGTGGATTCAATAATTATGTTCTCTTTTAAAGCAACGATAGCTTCGTCTATGGCTTTAAATTCAAGTTTTCCTCCTCCTATGGTTCCGTGAATATCTTTATTCTCCGTCACTAACATGCGCGAACCCACCACACAAGGAGTTGACCCTAAGCACTTCGTTACCGTTATAAAGGCAACAGGTATTTGCTTTTGTTTAAATTCAGAAAGTAATTCAATCCAGTTTTGCATTTCTAATAAAAAAAGAGAATTTAAAAGTAAGGTTTTTTGATTGAAATGATCTTCTATTTTTAAAACTAGCGTCAAACCATATAATAGAAATCAATCTTTTAAAATTTTCTGTAATCTTTAAGATTTAACTTCGACTTAATCATTATATTGATTTTTCTAAATCAAAAAATAATTTTATGTCAAAACCATATTACGATGCTGCGGATTTACGCAAATTTGGAAAAATCACAGAATGGAGTGAAGAATTAGGCACTAAATTCTTTGACTATTACGGAAAAGTATTTGAAGAAGGCGCTTTAACGGCGCGTGAAAAATCACTCATAGCCTTAGCTGTCGCACATACAGAACAATGCCCATATTGTATAGATGCCTATACAAAAGACACGTTACAACGTGGTATTACCAAAGAGCAAATGATGGAAGCCATACACGTTGGAGCAGCGATAAAAAGCGGCGCAACTTTAGTGCATGGCGTACAAATGATGAATAAAGTAAACAAATTAGACGGTTAGGATAAAAACCTCAACCGCATTAATTTCGTAAGAACTACAAACAAGAGAAACGATTAATGGCAACAAAGTCCCTAAAAAAGCTCGGAAACGATTTAGCACAAAGCAATAAACAAATAGAAATACTCTCTAATGGTATCTTTAAAACTGGTGAATTACCAACCTTTAAAGATAAGATTTCAGAAACGAGTCAATTTCCAATTAAAGCTAAAAAACTAGAAATTCTACAGATTAATGTTGGCTACATGTGTAACCAAGTTTGCGACCATTGCCACGTAGATGCTGGTCCGGACCGTAAAGAAATTATGACGAGAGACACCATGAGACAATGTCTTGAGGTGATTAAAAATTCTGGAGCACACACACTAGATTTAACTGGTGGAGCACCAGAAATGAATCCTGATTTTAGATGGTTTGTAGAAGAAGCAGCCAAAGTTGGTATTACGGATTTTATAGTACGTTCTAATTTAACCATTATTAGAGCCAATAAAAAATATTACGATTTACCAGAATTCTTTAAAAAGCACAATGTACACGTGGTAAGTTCTATGCCACACTGGACGCGAGGAAAAACGGATAAACAACGTGGAGATGGTGTTTTTGATAAATCTATAAAAGCCTTACAAGAATTAAATGCTGTGGGTTACGGAATGCCAGGTAGCGACCTAAAATTAGATTTGGTTTACAATCCGTCTGGAGCCTTTTTACCAGGTGATCAAGTTGCGATGGAAAAGGATTTCAAAAAGGCATTGATGGACGATTTCGGAATTGAATTTCATAATCTATTTGCCATTACAAATTTACCTATCGCACGATTCTTAGATTACTTAATCGCTTCAGAAAACTACGAAGATTATATGTATTCTTTAGTAGAAGCTTATAATCCGGCTGCTGTAGAAAATGTGATGTGTACCAATACCTTATCGATTAGTTGGGATGGTTATTTATTTGATTGTGATTTTAATCAGATGTTAGAATTACCCGTTAATAGTAAGTCGAGACACATATCTGAATTTAACGAAGAATTATTAGAAGGACGAAACATTGTGATTTCGCAGCATTGTTACGGCTGTACTGCTGGTGCAGGAAGTAGCTGTCAAGGTGTTGTAGCATAAACAAATTAAAATTTCTGCCTTCGCAGGAATACATAATGAAGACTAAAACCGCCATATTAATCTTTGCAAATTCTGCAGAAAAAGAATTGACTTCAAAATCAATTTCTTCTTCTGACTTCTTTAATTTGCTTGATTCTGATACTGTAAAAACGGTTAAGAAAACGAATTTACCTTATTTTCATTTTTCTGAAAAAGAACAAATAGGTAGTTCATTTGGCGAGCGCTTTACTAATGCCATTGAAGCTGTTTTTAATAAAGGCTTTGAACATGTTATTTCTCTCGGAAACGACATACCTCATCTTAGAGCCAATCATATTCTAAAGGCAACTCAGAACTTAGCAACTTCAGACTATGTTTTAGGCCCTTCTACCGATGGTGGTTTTTATTTAATGGGTTTCAAAAAAGCACATTTTAATAAAATTAGTTTTCAGAATTTACCTTGGCAAACCTCTAAATTAAGACAGAGTTTAAATACCGAATTACAACATCAAAACGAAAGTGTTTCCTATTTAGAAAGACTCACAGATATTGATGATGTTTCCGATATCGACTCCGTTTTAGAAAGTTTCAAAACTTTAGATTTTAAGATAAAACGATTACTACTATTACTTCGAAAAACAACAAAGACCATCGTAACGTCTACTTCTGTTTTTCAATATGCTGCAGTATTTAAATCACCATACAACAAAGGCTCACCTATTTTACTTCATATATAAAAGAGGGATTTTAATTCGATTAAAGTCCAAGAATTTTACGCCTAAATATTCTCACATCTTAAAAAATCGCCACGTTTTGTGGTCGTAATATGAAGTACATTTACTCATGTTTGCTGCTATGCTTATGTCTATTTGGCAATGCGCAAATTACAATTACCGGAACCGTCACCGATGCTGTTTCTAAATCACCTTTGCCGTTTGTAAACATTACATCTAGCAATGGCAATGGAACAACAACAGATGAGCAAGGCACATATAGCATTGTCGTTAATTCAAGTGCCGAACAACTTACTTTTTCCTTTTTAGGTTTTAAAACGCAAACCATTAGTGTTGATAATAAAACGATAATCAATATTGCATTAGAAGAAGATTCTGCAGCTTTAGACGAGGTAGTTATTACCGCTTTAGGACTAGAACGCGACACTAAAGAATTGGGTTATGCTGTTCAAGCCATTTCCTCTAAAAAATTAACGGAAGTAAAAACGGTGAACTTTCTAGACAATTTACAAGGTAAATTGGCTGGTGTTACGGTAACGCAAGGTGCTACAGGTGTTGGTTCGTCTTCTAAAATCACCATTAGAGGTGAAGCGTCTTTTTCTAACAACAATCCTTTATTTGTGGTTGATGGCGTACCCATAAATAACGAAACGGTTTTTAATTTTACAAACGAAGCTGCAGCCGGATTTCAAGAAATTGATTTTGGTAATGGTGCCATGGAAGTCAATCCTGATGATATTGGCTCTGTTACCGTTTTAAAAGGACCAAGTGCCGCGGCATTATATGGCACAAGAGCATCCAATGGTGTTATTGTTATTGAAACCAAAAACGGAAAAAACAAAAGAGGTTTAGGTATTAGTTTTAATTCCTCTCTTTTTGTAGACACTGCTTTTAGACTACCTGATTTTCAAAATTCTTATGGTCAAGGTAATTCTGGTCAGTTTGAATATATTGATGGCCTTGGCGGCGGAATTAACGACAATATCACCTATTCTTGGGGACCACAATTAGACACGGGTTTGTTAATTCCGCAATTCGATAGTCCTGTACAATTATCAAATGGCACTTTTGTTAGAGGTGGAGATACTGCACTTTATGATGGTTTAGATATCACAGCAACACCTTTTGTTTCTAATCCAGATAACTTGAAGGATTTTTATGAAACTGGTGTTACAACCATTAATAATATTTCAGTTTCTAATGGATTTGATTCAGGTAATTACCGATTGTCGTTCACCGACTTGAGAAGTGAATCGATTATTCCTGGCGTGAATTTAGACCGCCAAACCATTGCTGCTAAATTAAACTTTAAGCCAAGTGATAATACCGAAATCAATTCATCTTTTAGCTACATAAATTCTAGTAGCGACAATAGACCATCCAATGGTTACGGAAGTGAAAACGCAAATTACTCGTTAGTAGCTTGGGGACCACGTTCATTAAATATTGAAAATCTTAAAAATTATTGGCAACCTGGTTTAGAAGGCACGCAACAATATTCTTTTAACTACACGTTTTTTGACAATCCGTATTTCATCTTAAATGAGAACACCAATTCCTTTAATCGCGATCGTATTTTTGGAAATCTATCCATTACACAAGAACTGACTAAAAACTTAAGCATATCCTTAAGAACAGGAATGGATTACAGCACTGAAAAGCGTGAATTACGCAGAGCATATAGTAGTAACCGTTTTAGTAATGGTGCTTATGCTGAGCATGATGTTATGTTTAGAGAGATTAATACTGATGTTCTCATCAACTACAAAAATCAGTTTGAAGATTTTTCTCTTGATGTCTTTTTAGGTGGAAACAGACTGAACCAAACCGCATCAACTAAACAATCGCAAACGGTTAATTTAGCACAACCCGGAATTTACAACTTAAATAATGCAGCATCACCAATTGAAGTGTTTCAGTTTGAAAGTGAAAAGCGTATTAATTCATTTTATGGTATTGCAAAACTGGGTTATAAAGATTATCTATTCTTAGATATTACAGGAAGAAACGATTGGTCTAGTGCTTTAGCGACACCTTTTTCTGTGGACGGAACCTCGTTCTTCTACCCTTCCGTGTCATCGAGTTTTATTTTATCTAACATTACAGAATTACCAGACGTATTTTCGTTTGTAAAACTTAGAGCAAGTGTGGCACAAGTTGGAAATGATACTAGTGCCTATCAAACTTCTGGTGCTTTTGTATCGCAAACCTCTTATAATAGTCAACCCACATTTAGCGATCAAAATTTTATCCCGAATGCCAATTTAAAACCAGAACGCACCACCTCTTATGAATTTGGTACAGACCTGCGTTTTTTTGAAAACAAATTGCGATTAGACGTTACCTATTACAACGCCAATACCGAAGACCAAATTATCTCATTACCTGTGGCTATTTCTTCGGGCTACAATCAGCAAGTAGTTAATGGCGGAAAAGTAAATACGCAAGGAGTGGAAATTATTTTAGGGATCACACCTATTCAAACCGATAATTTTAATTGGAATAGCACTTTTAACTTCTCAACCAATCGTTCTGTAATTAAAGATTTACCGCAAGCGGATGGCAGATTAACATTGGCCTACAGCAGAATTTATGATAGTGCGAATCAAACCGTTTGGTTTCAGGTGGAAGAAGGTGGACGTGTTGGTGATTTCTATGGAACAGGTTATAAAAAAAACGACAATGGCGAATTTTTAATTGATGATGAAGGTCGATTTATCGCAGATAATGATTTAAAAAAATTAGGGAATTACAATCCTGATTTCACATTGGGATGGAGTAACAATTTCAATTATAAAAATTGGAATATGAGTTTTTTATTCGATTGGAGACAAGGAGGCGAAGTCGTTTCTAGAACACGTGCTTTAGGAAATGTTGGTGGTCAATTAGCCGAAACCAGTTACAGACCAGATGCCGGAATTGTAGCGCAAGGTGTTAATGTAAATACAGGACAAGCAAATACCGTAGCGGTTTCGGCAGAAAGTTATTACAGACAGTTTTACGATAGAAATCACGAAGAGAATAACGTTTACGACGCTTCCTTTTTAAAACTACGTCAATTCGCTATTGGCTATACCTTCAATATAAATGATGGCTTTTTAGGATTAAAAGAAGGTGCTGATTTAAGCCTTTCGTTAGTTGGAAATAATCTATTTGCCATTACTGAGAATCCGCATTTTGACCCAGAGCAATTAGCGGTTCAAGGGAATGGTTTTGTGAGTGGTGTGGAAGATATGAGTTACGCGACCACACGAAGTATTGGTTTTAAAGCCGGATTTAATTTCTAGTTCTCACAACAACGGGAATCTCAAGAATAGTGAACAAAATAATAGGCTTCCCTTTTTTAAGGGAATGAAAATAAAATTTTCAATGAAAAAAATTATATATATCGTTTCGGTTTTAAGCTTGATTTTTACCACAAGCTGTACCAAAGATTTTGAAGACATCAATACGAATCCAAATGCACCAAGTTCTGTTCAGCCTAGTTTATTACTGCGACAAGTGATTTACGATTTTGGCGAAAACATGAGCTATGAAGGTTTTGTTGCAGGTGACTTATTAGCGCAACACAGAACCGCTTTAGATTTTAATTTATTTGATAGACATGCGCTAAAATCACCACAATTAGGTGGCAATCCTTGGCCTATTTTTTATACGAACTTAAGAGATAATGAAATTATAATAAATCAAGCTAGAACCATAGAAACCTTTGCTGTTTATGAAGGTCCTGCTTTGATTCTTAAGGCTTATATGGCGGCTGGGTTGACGGATTTATTTGGAGACGTTCCTTATTTTGAAGCTTTTAATGGCGTTAACGGCACAGTAACACCAGCATATGATTTGCAAGAAGAGATTTACCTCAATGAAAACGGTATTTTAGATAACTTAGATAAAGGCATTGCGGCTATTGAAGCCTATACGGATGCCATTCCGCTAGAAGGCGATATTTTATTTAATGGCAATTTAGAGGCTTGGATAAAATTCGCGAATGCCTTAAAAATTAAACATTTGGTGCGTATTTCTGATAGAATTGATGTTTCTAATGATTTACAATCCCTTTTTGATGAAGGCAACTATATCACTTCCAACAGTGAGAATGCCATTTTTAATTTTACAAATACAGACCCAAACAGTTTTAGGTTAGCACAATTACGTATTGGTGATTTCAACAATTTTGTCTTATCCGAAACAATGGAAACAATTTTAGTTGGTCTAAATGATACGAGACTTTCAAGTTTATTTCGTCCGTTCTCAAATTCAAGTACTAATGAATTTAATGGTTTATTAAACGGCATTGATGCCTCATCAACCTCAATTGCCTTAGCTAATTATTCATTAGCAAGTACTGCTTTTCGAGAAGACACCTCAACCTTAGACGCTAATTTTATTACCGCTTGGGAAGTGCAATTTGCCTTAGCTGAAGCGGCTGCCAAAGGTTTTATCAACGCAGATGCACAAACCCTTTATAATTCCGGAATCACTTTAGCTTTCGAATATTGGAACACAGCATTACCTGTAGATTACCTCACTGGTCCTGCGGCTTATGATGCTTTTGGGTCAAATCCAATAGAACAAATCTTAACGCAAAAATGGATAGCTAATGTTATTAATGGTTATGAAGGTTGGATAGAATACCGAAGAACAGGTTTGCCCGAACTGCAAACCATTTCTGCAAGTTTAAACAATGATTTAATTCCGATTAGAATGCCTTATCCTGCTGAAGAAGCCGCTTTAAATTTTGAAAATTACAGTGTTGCTGCAAATGCAACAGACAACAATAGTATAAACGTGCCAGTTTGGTGGAATGAATAAACATAGATGGATATAATTAACTGGCAATGGACATTGATAATCGTATCGAGTTTACTTCTCTTTCTATTATCACCATTAGCAAAAACTACAGACGAATTTTTTAAGGCGGTTCATAAAAAGAAAGCACCTAACAGCTTAGTGCTTACCGGAAGCCTTATCATTTCTTGGATTTTTGCCAAGAGCATTACCAATGCCGCAAATCTAGGTTTAGACTTTGGCATTGTTGGTGGTGTTGCGTATGCTGGTTATTATGTATCGTTTGCTGTCGCTGGTTTACTAATTTACAAAATGCGCGTTGTTGGTGGATTTAAAAGTATTCATCAGTTTCTTACCACCAAATTCGGAAAAGGAGCCATGGCTTTATTTTCGATTCTAATTGCCATCAGGTTATTCAATGAAGTTTGGAGTAACACGATGGTTATTGGTAGTTATTTTGGCGAAACAGGCAGTTCCAATTATTATTGGGCCATTATCGTTTTCACCATTTTGACTCTAGCGTATGCGATAAAAGGAGGCTTAAGCAGTTCTATTTTTACTGATGTCATTCAAATGGTATTATTCAGTATTCTACTTATAGTAATTTTATGGAATATCTTCTCTATTGAAACCTTTAGCGTTACTGATGTCGTAACCTCTGGTACGTGGAGTTTTGAATTGGGTTTAAATTTATTTTTCGCAGCTATTATCCAATCCTTTAGTTATCCGTTTCACGATCCCGTTTTAACGGATAGAGCCTTTATTAGTTCACCAAAAGTCACCCGAAAAAGCTTTTTATGGGCAAGTTTATTAGGTGCTATTTGTATTATACTATTTAGTGTTATTGGCGTCTATGCACAAACCCAAGGCTTTAAAGGTCAAGCCGCCGTAGAAGTTGGTAAAGCCTTTGGCGTGGTTATTTTATTAGTCATTAATTTTATAATGATTACCTCAGCCGCTTCCACACTAGACTCTACGTTTTCATCATTTTCAAAATTATTGGCGATTGATATAGGTATGGTTAACGATTTAACCTTTGGTAGAGCATCTATGGCAGCTATTGCTATTTTAGGTACACTGCCTGTTTTTCTTGAAGCCGAAATATTATCCGCAACCACCATATCAGGAACCATGGTTATTGGCTTAACACCTATCTTTCTTTTTTGGAACATTAAAGTACCCCAAATGAGTTTCTACCTGAGCGTTATTACCGGATTAGTATTTGGATTTACCTTGGTTTTTAATGTGTTTCCGGAAGCCTTAATTTTTACAGAAGGCAAGTATGCCGATTTACTTTGGGTTAATATTTGGGGGATTTTAAGTTGTAATATTTTATATTTCATACCGAAATGGTTGAGATCAAATAAATAAGATGTCCACTTGCGTGGAAAATGTTATGGATAAAAACATAGTTGACATAGAAAAACTTTCAGGTAAAGTATTACTCTTTGGTGGTGTTTACAGTAACCTTCAAGCACTTGAAGCACTAATTGCTGTGGCAGAATCTGAAGGCATTCCACCAGAAAATTGTATTTGCACTGGCGATATTATTGGTTATTGCGCACAACCCGAAGAAACTATTCAAACTTTTAAAAACTGGAATGCCAGAAGCATCGTTGGTAATGTAGAAATTCAACTACGTGATGATGAAGACGATTGTGGCTGCGATTTTAGAGAAGGTTCGCGATGCGATGGTTTTTCACAACAATGGTATCCGTATGCGAAGAGCAAACTTTCAAAAGATTCACTTGACTATCTTGAAACGCTTCCGGATCATATACAATTCACAATGGGAAATCAAAAAGTGACTGTTGTACATGGTTCGTATTTTAATGTTTCAGAATTTATTTTTAAATCGACACCTTGGACTACTAAGCACTCTAATTGTGAAGCTACTGAAAGTGACATCATTATTGCTGGTCATTGTGGTTTACCTTTCGAAGATAAAAACAGCGATAAACTTTGGATAAATCCTGGTGTCATTGGTATGCCTGCTAATGATGGAAAACCCAATGTTTGGTTTGCTATTTTAGAGGGTTCGGAAAAACCCTTGCAGGTAAATTTTCGTAAGTTAGATTATAACCATACGCTCACTAACAAATTAATGCTAAACGGATTGCTTCCAGAATCTTATGCAAAAACGATCGTTACAGGGATTTGGGACAACATGGAAATTTTACCTGAGGCCGAAAAACAGCAGCAAGGAAAACCACTAGAACTGTAAGGTTAACCAAATTATTTATACTAATTAGAAATGCGAAACCTCTTTATCATATTTTTTTTACTCTTAAGTTTCTTTGGAAATAGCCAAGAAACCCTTCAAGAGTTATTAAAAACTCATAATACAGAGCGTGTTCCTTATATTTCTGTTCAAGAATTAGCCATGCCAAAAACGGACGCTATCTTACTGGATGCCAGAGAACTTAAAGAATATAACGTAAGTCACATCCCTAACTCAACTTATGTTGGTTATGATAATTTCGATTTAGATACTGTTGTAAAATCAATTCCAGATACTTCAAAAACTATAGTAATCTATTGTTCTGTTGGTATACGGTCTGAAGATATTGCAGAACAACTCAAAAAGAAAGGTTACACCAATGTTTACAATTTATTTGGTGGTATTTTTGAATGGAAGAACAACAATTTTCCTCTAATAAATCCAGAAGGAAATGAAACAGATTATATACACGCTTACTCTAAGGATTGGAGTAAATGGTTATTAAAAGGCACTAAAATCTATGAATAAATCACTTGTTATTGTGTTTGTCAAAAACATAAAATTAGGAACTGTAAAAACAAGACTCGCTAAAACTATTGGCGATTTTGGTGCGTTTGAAGTGTACACCGAATTGGTTAAAATCACAGAAAAAGCAACTCAGAAATTAGACATAGATAAACGCATTTATTTTTCTAATGCAATTGTAGATGATCAATGGAAAGGTGAATTTAAAGCGGTGCAACATGGAGCTGATTTAGGAGAACGCATGCTTAACGCTTTTAAAGATGGATTTGATGCTGGCTATGACAACATCGTTTTAGTTGGTTCTGATTTACCAGATATAGATGTCGCTCACATAAAAAACGGTTTAGAGGCCTTAAACACTAATGAAGTGGTTTTTGGACCAGCAGAAGATGGTGGCTATTATTTAGTAGGTATGTCTAAATTGAATACCAAAATTTTCACCAATAAACCATGGAGTCAACCCAATTTATTAGAATTAACGTTACAAGAGTTACAGAGTAATCAAATTTCAGTTGGTACCTTAGACACTTTAAACGATATTGACACCTATGAAGACTTAATTGCTTCAGACTTTTATAAATCGAACAATAAATTACAAGAAAAAATACAGCAACTCAATGATTAACCAAATAACAGAAAGCACAGAATATTTACAAGGCAAAGGCTTTGATCAACCCGAAATCGGCATAATTTTAGGTACAGGTTTAGGACAATTAGTTGATGAAATTGAAATCATAGCCGAAGCAAGTTATAATCACATTCCAAACTTTCCTACAGCAACCGTAGAGTTTCATAAAGGCAAACTTATTTACGGCATTTTAGAAGGTAAAAAGGTGGTTGTTATGCAAGGTCGTTTTCATGTTTATGAAGGTTATTCTTTACAAGATGTAACGTTTCCGGTGAGAATTATGGAGAAATTAGGTATAACAACCTTATTGGTTTCTAATGCTTCTGGTGCCATTAATCTCGATTATAAAAAAGGAGAATTAATGCTTATTGACGATCATATTAATCTTCAAGGAGGTTCTCCTTTAGCTTTTAAAGGCGTTTCAGAATTAGGAGAACGTTTTACAGACATGAGCGCTCCTTATGATGCAGACATCAATTCGAAATTTGAAAGCATTGCTAAAGCACATAATATAACGTTACACAAAGGTGTTTACGCTAGTGTGGTTGGGCCTCAACTCGAAACACGTGCCGAATATCGTATGTTAAAAATTATTGGATCTGATGCTGTTGGTATGAGTACGGTTCCTGAAATTATTGTGGCAAATCACTTGAATTTAAAGGTTGCTGCCGTTTCTGTGTTAACAGATGAATGTGATCCAGAAAATTTAAAACCTGTTGATATTTCTGAAATCATTGCTATGGCCGGAAAAGCAGAACCGAATATGATTACACTTTTTAAAGAGCTGATTAAGACCTTATAAAAAAGACCTGCAAAGATTTAAAAACCTTGTTGATTCTAAAAATACTAGAATAATACCTACAAGGTTTTAAAAACCTTGCAGGATAACAAAAGACATTCCTGCCTACTCAGGAAGCACCTATGGAAAAATACTTAGACCTTATTAAAAATTCCTATTCAGGATACTGGAATTACCTCAAATACGAACTCATTGACCTCAATCATTGGGACAACTTTTTTTATGGTCTTATTCTTATTTCTGTTTTAGTTTGGATTCTTGAAATTGCATTTCCTTGGAGAAAAGAGCAGGCCTTATTCCGAAAAGATTTTTGGCTAGATACGTTTTACATGTTTTTCAATTTCTTTTTATTGAATCTTATTGTTTTTATTGCCTTATCTAATACGGTTTCAGAACTATTTAATGATGTTTTAGGAGTTGTTGGACTGTCTGTTTCAAGCTTTCAACTTTTTGATGTCGATGAACTTCCTAAATGGTTCGGTTTATTTATCTTTTTTATTGTTTCAGACTTTGTACAATGGAATACACATCGGCTTTTACACCGTTTTGAATGGCTTTGGAATTTTCACAAAGTGCACCATTCTGTAAAAGAAATGGGCTTTGCCGCACACTTACGTTACCATTGGATGGAACCTGTAGTTTATAAATCTATACTGTACATTCCTATCGCTATTATTGGCGGTTTTGATGCACAAGATGTTGCTATTGTTTATTTCTTCAGCATTGCTATTGGTCATCTTAACCATGCTAATTTGGGTTGGGATTATGGTGTTTTAAAATACATTTTTAATAATCCAAAAATGCATATCTGGCATCATGTAAAAGAATTACCCAAAGATGTAAGGTTTGGTGTCAACTTTGGACTGACTTTAAGTCTATGGGATTACATTTTTAAAACTGATTATATACCACACGATGGTAGAGATATTGAACTCGGTTTTGAAGGTGATGAAAATTTTCCTAAAGATTTTTTAAAGCAAGAATTGTATCCTGCGTTTTCAAAAAAACAGGACATCAAGAGTTCAGAATAGTAAATCTAACACCTAAAAACACTATACATGAAATATTTATCAGCCTTAATTGTCACTTTAATATTTACGTTATCGTGTAGTGGATTGCAACAAACAACTCAAGATAAAGCTGTCGGAACAAATGCTTCTGATGTTGTTTTTACAGAACAAAAAAAAGACAATAATTCTACTAAAGTAAGCTTAGGGGAAGATGGTACCATAAGTGATGATGGTATTTCAGTAACTAAAGAGCTTATTTATACGGAAGCTTTTGATCATGCTATTCTTAATGCATTGTTAAAAGAATACGTTTCAGAAGATGGAAACGTAAATTATAAAGGTCTTAAAACTGAATCAAAAACTTTACAGCGTTATATTGATTTATTGAAATTACATCAACCTAATGATGATTGGACTAAGAACGACAAACTCGCTTATTGGATTAACGCATACAACGCATTAACCATCGATCTAATCCTCAGAAATTACCCAACAAAAAGTATTAAAGACATTAAAGACCCTTGGGATCAGCGTCTTTGGAAATTGGGTGATACTTGGCAAAATTTAAATGATATAGAGCATGAAATACTCAGAAAAATGAATGAACCAAGAATTCATTTTGCTATTGTTTGTGCTTCTGTATCGTGTCCTAAACTTCAGAATACAGCATTTACAGCTTCAAACTTAGATGCACATTTAACCAATGCTACAAAAGAATTTTTAGCGGATACGTCTAAAAACGAATTGTCTAAAGACAACATAAAGATTTCAAAAATATTCAGATGGTTTAAAAATGACTTTGAACAAAGTGGAAGTTTAATTGATTTCTTAAATCAATACTCAGACATTACCATTTCAGAGTCTGCTAAAAAAAGCTACACCGATTATAATTGGGATTTAAACGAATAAAACTACGATCATAAATTTATCGTAAGTACTATATGATTAGTATAATTATTCCTGTTTTAAATGAAGTTGATAGTATAGGTCGATTGTTAACGCATTTAATTGAGAATTCGTCGTCTAAGAACATTTCTGAAATCATTGTGGTTGATGGAGGTAGTACGGATGGGACTTTGGACATACTTAGACCTATTCGATTTTTGAAACCTGACAGGTCTGTAGACCACCATAAGACGTCCAATGTTCTCGACACAAAATTCCAAAAAAATAATTCCACTCGAACTGACGTACTAGATAACGCTAAAAGAGATCCTGAATCAAGTTCAGGATTGGAAAATAAATCAAATATTCTTTTGATTAATTCTCCAAAAGGAAGAGCAAAACAAATGAATACCGGAGCAAAACATGCTAAAGGAGACATTTTGTACTTCCTTCATGCTGATTCTTTTCCACCTAAAGATTTTGATCAACTTATTATAAATGAAGTCCAAAAAGGGAACCAAGCAGGTTGTTTTAGAATGCAGTTTGATAGCAACCATTGGTGGCTGCGTTTAGCCAGTTGGCTTACCCAATTTTCTTGGCGTGCTAGTAGAGGTGGCGACCAAAGTCAGTTTATAACTAAAACACTATTTAACGATATTGGTGGTTATAATGAGAACTATATTATCTACGAAGACAATATTTTGATTAATGAATTGTACGCTCGAAATGAATTTACAGTTATCAATAAAAAATTAATAACCTCAGCACGACTCTATCGAAAACACGGTGTTTGGAAATTACAATACCACTTCTGGACGATTTATGTAAAGAAATGGTTTGGTGCTTCTGCAGATGAATTGTTGGCTTATTATAAGAAGTATGTTTGTTAGTTTGCTTTCCTGCAAGGTTTCAAGAACCTTGTAGGTATGAGACTATTTGTTGAAAGTCTTATTCATTTTGCTCAAATCAATAAAACCTACAAGGAGTCCTCGTTCCTCGGAAACACCTTGCAGGTTATTAGAGCTATCTTTTGTTCCGTCCCAATTCATCAGGATACAAATCCATGACTTTATCACTCTGAAAAATTGCTTTGGTATCAATATCTATAGCAGATAATTTTCCTGTAAAGGTTGCTCCTGTATCTACATTCCAAATATTACCACAATTCATCGGTTGGTCTTCACCAAAATTAGTGGTAGGTGTATGACCTATATAAATTTCAGAATAATGCTTTAAACGATTCGGGTAAAGGACTGAATCTTGTTCAATATTTTTGTCCATGGTTAATGCCATTTCCCACAGTGTTCTATCAAAATAGAAGTTTTCTTTATGTAATTCGCTTTCTACTCCTTTCATAGACGTAAAACCAGCATGCACAAATAATCTATTTTTGGTATCGAGATGATATAACGGCATACCTTCAAAAAAATCGAGATGCATTAATTTTTGGTCTTTAGAAAACGTAGCATAACTTTCAATGGTTTCCTTTCCTCCATGCTTAAACCACACATCATTTATAATACCTGAGGCCAACCATTGTTCGCACCAAACATCGTGATTTCCTTTCATAAAAACACAGGTATTGGTTTTAGACAATTCTATTAAATACTGAATCACTTGTGCGGAGTCACTCCAACCATCAACATAATCTCCTAAGAAAATCAAAGCATCCTCAGAGTTCACATTTGCTCTATCTATAATTTGAGTTAAACCTCTTAATCCACCATGAATATCCCCTATCGCTAATGTTCTCATCTTAATTCTTTTTTTCAAAGCTAAAGCTTAATTTCTAATAAAGACATTCTTAAAATGAATTCTTAATTTTTCTTAAAGTTGTTAAACTTAAGATAAATCTTACTTAACAAAAGTCTAAATTTACTTTTCAAACTCTGATAATCATATACTTTGGCAGTAATCAACCAACCAATCCATCATCATGAAAATCAATCAAATCATCGTTGCTATAGCATTATTTGCTATGGTAACCTCTTACGGACAGCAAACATTTACTTCAAAACTCTTAGATCAAAGCACAGACAAACCCATTCCTTTCGCAACCATTCAGTTCAACTCAAAAGCAGGAGTCATCAGTAATGATAATGGAGAATTCAACATCAGTATTACACGTGCCATAAAAGCAACCGACTCGCTAATGATAAGTTGTTTGGGTTATGAGGAAAAACGAATTCCACTTCTTAACTTCAACAATTCACTTATTTACTTAAAGTCAAAATCAGTGGATTTATCGGAAGTATTAGTCACCAATAAAAACTACACGATTGACGAAATTTTAGATAAAATAAAAGAAGGCTTAATCCTTAATTACGATTATAGCTATAACAAACGCAAACTCTTTTATAGAACATCTTACTATAATGAAATGGACAAGTATGATGTTAAATTAGAAAAATCAACAATACCAGAATTCAATCAACAATTAATAGATAGCTTACTTCAAATTATGCCTAAAAACAGTAGTAGCCATACTGAAATATTAGGTGAACTCTATGGTGAAATTAGTCCTGAAACATCTCAAAAAATGGACATCCTAAAAGCCTGTCGTTTATATGATAAATCCAAAGATATTAACATGGATAACTACGAAAAACGGTTTAATGATATCTTTAAAAAATATGTAAAACGCGATTCGTATTTTAAAATTAAATCGGGTTGGTTTAGTGTAAAAGAAGAGATGGATTCTTCATTATTTGGCGACACAAATGAGAAAGAGGAAGCCGCTACTGATGCTTTACTTGCCGAACAAAAGAAAAAAGATTCGATCCGTAAAATCGGCTTTTTACATTGGCGAAAAATGCAGATTCATAATTTTGAAAATAACAATTTTATCGATGATGACAATGACCTCAATTTTATTCATAAATCTAGACGGTACGAATTTGAAATCGCAGATTATGCTTATATCAATGATATGTTCGTATATGTTATTCCGTTTAAGCCTAAACGAAGTGAAGACTTTTCTGGAACCATGTATGTGAACACTGAAGACTTTGCGGTTGTAAGAGTTGATTATAAAAATGTGAAGCCACTTAGTAAATTTTCTCTTCTTGGTATTTCAATGAAAAAATTTTTAAAAGAAGGGACTATTATTTTTCAGAAAAACGATAATGAAAAATATACTCTTAAATACAAAGATGAAACTTTAGGAGAGCAAGTTGGTGTTAAAAGACCCATAAAAATTGTAGAGAAAAACAAAAATGTAAAAGGCAGACGCAAACAAAATGAATTAAAAGGAGACATTCATTTTATCGTTAGAAATATTGAAAAAACAGAACTTATTGTCTTTGAAACCGATGCCATTTCTGAGTCTGATTTTCAAAATTTTAAAGAAAAACCTCAGGTTTCTCCAACTCAATTAAATCAATACGATCCTGAGTTTTGGAAAGGTTATAATATTATTGAACCTAATAAAGCGATAAAAGAATTTAAGGTCCTTGATGATAAATAAGCGACTAATACACAACAACTATTTTTTATAGTAGTGCGCTTTTATAATTTGCTCCACAGGCTTATTTTGTGGAGTAAATTGATTGTCTTCCAAACCACCAACTTTATGGTGATCTATAAACCATTTCCACAAGTAACCCCCAGCAAACCAATCTTCTTGCCATACCGCATCGAACAGAGCTTGTGTGGCATTATTTTGTGCCGTAAGATTCACAGACGTCATAGAGCGATCGTAACGCCAAGGTTCTTTTCCTGAATAATCAACGCTTCTGTAACCAAACTCTGTAAACAGAATCGGCCGATCTAATTTTTGAGAAAAACGCTTTAAACCCGGTTTATGTTTTTCCCAACCTTTTATACAATCTTCAATTGTTGGTGTTTGCATGTCACTCACCGGAAAATAAGCATCAATACCAACATAATCTAATTCCGACCAAAAAGGTGTGGTCCAAAATTCATCCCAATTGGCCGCGTAGGTTAGATTACCCGTGTAGACCTTTCTGATTTCTTTTATTAATTGATGCCAATACGCTGGTCTATTTTTTATAAATTCTTCAAGCTCGGTTCCTATACAAAATACTTCAACATTTAATTCCTCAGCCAATTCAGCATATTCCATAACAAAGTCGGTATACGACGTTTCTAACAATAGCCAATCGGCCTCCGAGGACGCCTTTAAAAATCCTGTGAATTCTCCATGAGAAATCCATAATTGCGGCTTCACCATCACATTAATACCTTCCTTGTGAAGTGCCTCAATATACTGTCCGGCACCAGATCGTGTTTCACCAAACCACTGACGTTCGGTATTATGAATTATTTCAGGATGATTAAGATCCGCAATAAAACCAAAAGGCATAACAGCAGCTGCATTGGCATTAATATTCACTATTGGTTTAACGTGTGACGAATCTACAATGCCTCTAGAAGCAACAAAACTAACTCCATTGATTTTAGAAGGTTGATGCGGAATCGCAGCACAACTTATAAAAAGGATACTTAAAAGGAAATAAAAAACATATCGCATACTGCAAAATTATGTCTAAATTTAAAAAAAATCGACTAATAGATTAAGGTTTTAACAAAAGCTTCGACCTATAGTCCATATCAACAATCTAATTATATGGAACACATCGTTATTATTGGCAACGGCATATCTGGAGTTACGCTTGCGAGACACATCAGAAAGTTATCCGACAAAAAAATAACTATCGTCTCAGCCGAAGCCGATTATTTCTTCTCTCGTACCGCATTAATGTACGTTTACATGGGACATATGAAATTTGAACACACACAACCTTACGAAAACTGGTTCTGGAAAAAAAACAGAATTGAGCTAAAGAAAGGCTATGTAAAACAGGTTGAAACAGAAACTAAAACACTTCATTTTGCTGAAGGTGACACACTTCAATACGATAAATTAATCATTGCAACAGGAAGTAAACCCAATAAATTTGGTTGGCCAGGACAAGATTTAAACGGTGTAATGGGCATGTACCACAAACAAGATTTAGAAACGCTTGAAGCACATGCACCTAATAATGACGTGTGTAAACGTGCCGTGATTGTTGGTGGCGGATTAATAGGTATTGAATTGGCTGAAATGTTGAATAGCCGAAGTATACCAGTAACATTTCTAGTTAGAGAAGACAGCTTTTGGAATGGTGTTTTGCCTCAAGGTGAAAGCGAAATGATTAACAGACATATTAAGAATCATCATATCGATTTACGACTTTCCACAAATCTGAAAGCCATTAACTCGGACGAAAACGGCAATGTAAAATCTGTTATTATTGAAGAAACAGGTGAAGAATTAGAATGTAATGTTGTTGGTTTAACTGCTGGAGTGACACCAAATATAGATTTTATAAAAGATTCCGGTATTGAAATTGGTCGTGGTGTTAAAGTGAATCGATTTTTAGAAACCAACATACCAGATGTATACGCCATTGGTGATTGTGCAGAACAACATGAAGCTATTGGAAACAGAAGACCAATTGAGGCTGTTTGGTACACTGGTCGTATGATGGGTGAAGTTTTAGCGCAAACCATCTGTGGTAATAAAATGGAGTATAAACCAGGTCATTGGTTTAATTCGGCTAAATTTTTAGATATCGAATATCAAACCTATGGTTGGGTGTTTGGAAAAAATGGACGTCCGGATTATGAACAACATTTTCATTGGAAACATGAAGACGATACGAAATGTATAACAGTCGCTTACGATAAAAACACCAATCAATTTTTAGGTATTAACACATTCGGTATAAGAATGCGCCATGAAGTTTTTGACAAATGGCTTACCGAAAAACGCGACATGGATTACGTAATGAATCACCTCTCTGAAGCCAATTTTGAGCCTGAATTTTATTCAAGATTTGAAAATGAAATTTTACAAGCATACACTAACCAATTACAAACTGCATAAAAATGAGCAATAAATTAAATCATAGTATGTCTTTGGCAAAACCAGATGCTTTAGATATTTCAAACAAACAAAAAGTAGCACTTTCTGCAGGAGTCATTGGGTTATTTATTTTAGCCTTAGCGCTTTTTAATACTAATTTCCCAAACAAAGCCCTGTTTTTAACGCTTTCATTAGGCTTAATAATTGGTGGTATCGTTGTCTATTCTAGAGAGGCCTATTTATCTAAATTAGAAGGTATAAAAAATGATGGTGTTTGGTTTAAATCTATTTCCTCGCGTGGAGTTTGGGGTTGGATTGTTGGTGTTATCTTAACCACATTCTATATCGTTCTTTACTTCTTTCCTAAATATTTAGGTTTAGGTGTTGATGGTGCTGAAAACACAGGTTTAATTAGTTTATTCGACCCATTAAGTCACTTATTAAGTGGCAGAAACGCGAGCCAATGGTTTGTGTACGGAACGCTTTATACCGTTGCTATTTTAGCCTTTGGATATAAATTTATATTAAAATATAGACATAATCGTTACCAACAATTGCGTACCGTTTCAGTCATGTTTTTTCAGTTAGGTTTTGCCTTCTTGATTCCTGAATTTATGTACGTTATGAACAACGATTTACCATATTACGATCTTAAAAGTATATGGCCCCTTAATTATTACATCTTTGACGAATGGTCTGTAAACGGCTTTTTATCTAATGGAAATATTGGTATCGCCTTACTCATATTTGGTATCCTATCTATATTTGTGTTTACACCTATTTTAACCTATAAATACGGCAAACGTTGGTATTGTTCTTGGGTTTGTGGTTGTGGTGGATTAGCAGAAACTGCTGGTGATTCGTTTAGACAATTATCGTCTAAAAAGATGTCAGCCTGGAAACTAGAACGTTGGTTAATCCATACCGTTTTAGTGTTTTCTATTGTAATGACAGCTGCGATGGTTTATTCTTACTTAGGTTACGATAAAAATGATTTTTGGCTAACTAGAGGTGTTTTTATAAGCTTAGTCATTGGCTTTTTGACCATAGTTTTTGCGGCAGTAATGTTATTTAAAAGACATGAATTAGGAAAAGATGCAAAATACGGAGCTATAGGATTTTTCATTGTGATTGCTCTTTTACTGATTATGCATTATACAGGCACAACCGATCACCTATTCTATATTAAAGCCGGAGCCTTAAGGTCTGCTTATGGTATTTACATTGGTTCTATTTTTTCTGGAGTGATTGGAACTGGATTTTACCCCATTTTAGGAAATCGTTCTTGGTGTCGTTTTGGTTGTCCTATGGCAGCGATTCTTGGATTTCAACAACGTATGTTTTCAAAATTTAGAATTACTACTAATGGTGGCCAATGTATTTCTTGTGGTAACTGTTCTAACAGTTGCGAAATGGGTATCGATGTAAGACACTATGCTCAAAAAGGTGAAAACATTGTGCGTTCTAGCTGTGTCGGTTGTGGTATTTGTTCTGCAGTGTGCCCAAGAGGTGTTTTAAAATTAGAAAATGACACTATGAAAGGACGTATTAATCCAACAGAAATCCTTTTAGGAAACGATGTTGATTTAATGGATTTAGTAAATCAGAAATAGTTCTCAGTTGCAGTCTCAGCAAAAAAATAAGTAAAAATTGATATAGTTTCACCTACTCCATGGATTCTAATTATTGTGAAAACATTCAAAGATTCATGGAGTTTACATAGAGAAACTCAGAGAAAAAGATAAACATTAAATTTTATTAAAAATTTGGAATCGTTTTTGTCATAAAAAATATTAAAAGAATTGTATTGTATCACTGCATCTCTACAGTTTTGCGACTGTGCGCGATTTAATTCTTACTTTTGCACCTTCAAACCAACTCAATGCCCAATATAAAAGTTATTATTCCTGCTTATAACGAAGAAGAATCTATTCCTCTTGTGGTTAGAGACATACCTTCAATTGTCAGTGAAATTATTGTGGTGAGTAATAACTCAACGGATAACACTGAAATTAATGCCAAAAATGCTGGTGCAACAGTTTTAATTGAAAATAGAAAAGGCTATGGTTATGCGTGTTTAAAAGGCATGGATTATGTTTCTAAACTTGAAATAAAACCAGATATAATAGTTTTCTTAGATGGAGATTATAGTGATTACCCCGAAGAATTAACAAAAATAGTTCAACCTATTTTAGAAGATAATGTTGATTTTGTCATTGGTGCTCGCGACAAAGACTTACGAGAAGAAGGTTCTATGACGTCGCCTCAAATTTTCGGTAACTGGCTAGCAACAAGCCTTATGTCGCTATTTTTTCGTTCAACTTTTACAGACTTAGGTCCGTTTAGAGCTATTAAATACAATACCCTTTTAGGTTTAAACATGGAAGACAAAACCTATGGTTGGACGGTAGAGATGCAGCTCAAAGTATTAAAGCAAAAATTAAGCTATAGAGAGATCCCTGTAAATTATAGGAATAGAATAGGTGTCTCAAAAGTTTCAGGAACGATAAAAGGTGCTATCTTTGCAGGCATAAAAATCCTAGGTTGGATTTTTAAATATAGTTTTAAAAAATGATTCTCGAATCGATTATTATTGTCATTTACACCATTGCCATTGTACTGATCTTCATGTATGCTTTGGCGCAACTCAATCTACTTTACAATTATTTGTCTTCAAAAAAGAAGCGGCAAGATTGTGAAACCTTTGATTTTTCAAATTCTGAAGAAATCCCAATTGTTACCATTCAACTTCCTGTATTTAACGAGATGTATGTAATGGAGCGTCTGTTAACCAATATTGCGCTTTTAGAATATCCTAAAGACAAATTAGAAATTCAGGTTTTAGATGATTCTACAGATGAAACAGTTGCAACAACAAAAGCACATGTAGAACAATTGGCTAAAACAGGTTTAGACATCATACATATTACCAGAACAGACCGAAGTGGTTTTAAGGCTGGTGCGCTTAAAGAAGGTTTAAAAATTGCAAAAGGTGAATATATTGCCATTTTTGATGCCGATTTTCTACCACAACCGAATTGGTTAAAACGTACCATTCCTTATTTTAAAAATGAAAAAATAGGAGTTGTTCAGACACGTTGGGGACATATTAATCGCGATTATTCTTTACTAACTAAAATCCAAGCCTTCGCTTTAGATGCCCATTTTACTTTAGAGCAAGTGGGTAGAAATAGTAAAGGTCACTTTATTAATTTTAATGGTACAGCTGGTGTATGGCGTAAAACCTGTATTATCGACGCTGGTAATTGGGAAGGAGATACACTTACCGAAGATTTAGATTTAAGTTATAGAGCACAGTTAAGAAATTGGGAATTTAAATATCTTGAAGATGTTGAAACTCCTGCAGAATTACCTGTAGTGATTAGCGCAGCACGTTCGCAACAATTCCGTTGGAACAAAGGTGGTGCAGAAAACTTTAGAAAAATGCTTTGGCGCGTTTTAAAATCTGATAATATTTCTACTAAAACAAAAGTTCACGGATTACTTCATCTATTGAACAGCACAATGTTCTTAAGCATATTTACGGTTGCTATTTTGAGTATTCCGATGTTGTATATAAAGAACGAATACGAACATTTAAGAAACTACTTTTATGTGATGAGTTTCTTTGTAATGAGTACCATTATTTTCTTTGTATGTTATTGGTTTATGTACCGCAGTATTTATGGAAGTGGTTTTAAAAAGTTCTTTAATTATATAGGAATGTTTTTTACATTTTTCTCTATAGCGATGGGCTTTTCGCTTCATAATTCTATTGCTGTTATTGAAGGGCATATTGGTAAACGAAGTGAGTTTGTAAGAACACCTAAATTCAATATCAGTACCATTAGAGATTCTTGGAAAGGCAATAAATACATCATAAAAAAGGTGTCACCTCACGTGATTATAGAAGGTATTTTAATGCTTTATTTTGCTTTTGGCATGTATAGTGCTTTTGTGGTTGGAGACCAAGGTGGTGACTTCGGATTATTTCCTTTTCACTTAATGCTATTTATTGGCTTTGGATATGTGTTTTTTAAATCCCTTAGCTCTAAGGTGTGATCGCTATTTGGAAATATCACAAAATTCCATTTCTATTTTTTGTTGCTAGTTGCATCTTTTATATAGGGTTTGCTTACCATATAACTCGCACGGACACCGCACAACTGTTGCTCCTATATATTGCATTATTTCTTTTTGCCTATAAAATCATTAAGACGTCTGGGTTTAACTTTAAACTTTTAGTGTTATTTGCAATTGCTTTTAGAGTTTTATTTCTTTTCGCGATTCCGAATTTATCACAAGATTTCTATCGCTTTATTTGGGATGGACGCTTAATTCTCGAAGGCTTTAACCCATATCTCTACACTCCAGATTCTTTTATTAATAGTGGAAAATTCCCTGTAGATAACGCTCAGGAATTATACAATGGCATGGGCAGCTTAAGCTCCTCACACTTTTCTAATTACCCTCCTTTAAATCAATTGTGCTTTGTTATTGCCAATCTATTTCCTGGTCAAAGTATCTTAAGCTCTGTAATGGGTTTAAGACTCGTTATTATAGCCGCAGATATTGGAACGCTATACTTTGGAAAGAAACTTTTAGAACGTTCAAAACTACCCTCAAATAGAATCTTTTGGTATATTTTAAATCCATTCATTATAATTGAATTAACAGGTAATCTTCATTTTGAAGGTGTTATGATTTTTTTCTTAATCTGGTCATTATATTTATTACACACTCATAAATGGCAATGGGCAGCAGTAATTTTGGCTTGTTCTATTTCTGTAAAATTAATCCCATTAATGTTGTTGCCTTTGTTTTTTTGGTGGTTTACTTCTAATAAATTGAAAGGGCAAACTGAGAAATTAGGACTCTTAAAACTTATCCCATTTTACACCATCGTAATCGCCACAACCTTACTATTATTCTTACCATTTTTCTCAATGGAATTTGTAACCAACTATTCTAAAACAGTTGGTCTTTGGTTTGGTAATTTTGAATTTAATGCCAGCATTTATTATCTCTTAAGAGCAATTGGATATGCCATAACCGGCTATAATGAAATTGCTATAATAGGTAAAATTCTACCTCTAATTTCCGTCGTTATCATCCTAGGTTTTTCATTCCTAAAACAGAACAATAGTTTACCTAAACTAGCAACGTCGATGTTGTTAGCGCTAACCTGCTATTTGTTTTTAAGCACAACAGTGCACCCATGGTATATTGCAACTTTAGTTATACTAAGTATATTTACTAATTACAAGTTCCCTTTAGTTTGGTCGTTAGCGATTGTACTGAGTTATTTAGCGTACTCTAATGCGACTTATTCTGAAAACCTTTGGATTATTGGCTTAGAATATGCCTTAGTATTTTCCATTTTTGTTTGGGAAGTTTTCATAAAAAAAAGACCACTAGTTTCCTAGTAGTCTAATTTTATGAGTTAAGAATTAATTACAACTTCTTTATTTGAATTATCTTATACGTTTCGTAAACCTCTGTGTATCCATTTTCATCTTCTTCTTCAAACTCAGTAATTTCGTAAGTGATTTCAAAACGTTTCCCAACCAAATCCTTAGACTTTAGGTTTACGGCCTTAAGAGCTTCTTCTGAAATTTCAGAAAAATATACTGTTTCTTCGCTGTCTTCATCGTCAGCATCCTCATTAATTAAAAAAGAATAACCATCATCGGGATCATAACCATCAAAGATACCAGTGGTCGTTACTTTTATCTTTTCCTGAATAATTTCACTTGCTTTTGAAAATGCATTTGCGCTTAAAACCATTACTAGAAGCACAAATACTGTAATTTTTTTTGTATTCATTGCGTTTAATTTTTATGCTGAATGTCATCAGCATGTTTTAAATATAGATTGTGGTTTTGGGAATTTGCCACCTCAAGCCCAAATGCTTTTAGATTACAACCTCTTGGTTATAATTGCGTGGATATGTGTGACGTTTATTTTTCTGTATCGGACTAAGTAAATAGTAACAATTATATATTAAAAATTTCTTTAGAATCTTTAAAACTCTTAAATTCTAACATGTAATCATTTGGATCTTTGATAAAAAACGACAAATGTTCGCCTATTTTATCTTTTAAAAATGTGGTTTGAGTGACCACTTTTAAATTCAAATGATTCAGTTTAGCATAGAGTTCTCCCCATTTTTCAACATCGATAATAACACCAAAATGAAATGAGGGTAATAACTTACCTTCAAACACATAATTTGGACTATTGAAATTGAATTTTTCGGCTTGAATAAAAGTGAGTTGATGATTAAATAAATTTATATCCAACCAGTTCTCACTAGTTCTTCCTATAGAAGCGCCAATATTGTTAGTATAAAAGTTTTTTGTGTCTTCTACACTTAAACATGGTAATGACATGTGAAATGATGATTCCATAATTCAACCATTTAAAATTTACACAATTTTAATTTAAAGTTCAACTTAACTTTTAGTAGGCCAAAAAGTTAAGTTGAAATCTTATAGTAAATTACAAAATTAGTTTCAACTAAACTAAACTTTAATCGAAATCTTCGTCCTCTGCTCCAGGCTCTAAATCTGGATCTACAACAGCATCCGGATCGTCATCTTCGAAGTCTTCATAATCGTCTTCGTCGTAATTTTCCATGGTCTGCTCTAGTTTCGTACTCACTTTTACCAAATACTTGGTATCTTCTGTGGTAACTTCTACGGCTTCGACTGTTTCGTTTTTTGCATTTTTAAACGAGATAACATTATCGTCGTCATATCCATCAGGATATTTTTCAACCAGAAGGGACAAAATTTCTGGTGTCAATTTTTTAAAATCAACTATAACTCGTTTTAAATGTGCGTCTTTTGGTTTCATTAGGTAAATTCTATTTTTTCTATATGTCAGATGTTATAGTTATTTCAAAATTAATTCTCCGTGATAAACTTTTAGCAGCGGCTATTTCATTTGTAATACTATTTCTGATGCTAATTTTTTTTTAAATATAATACTTATTTGTTTACTCGAATAACATCATAAAAATCTTTTCTACGATCTTTTAAATTTTTCACCGCTCCAAAGGAATGTAATTCTCTTAATAATCCCAAATCTACATCAGCAACCAATATCATTTCTGTGTTTGGTGTCGTTTCTGCTTTTATACCATTACTAGGGAATGAAAAGTCACAAGGCGTAAAAACAGCCGATTGCGCATACTGAATATCCATATTATTTACATTTGGTAAGTTACCAACACTACCAGCAATAGCAACATAACATTCGTTTTCTATAGCTCTTGCTTGCGCACACAAACGTACTCTAGAATAACCATTTTGGGTATCTGTTAAAAACGGAACAAATAAAATATCCATACCTTCATCTGCTAATAACCTTGATAATTCAGGGAATTCAGAATCATAGCAAATTAAAACTCCAATTTTTCCAGCGTCCGTTTCAAAGGTTTTTAACTGATGACCTCGTTGCATTCCCCAAACTTTAGCTTCGTCTGGGGTCACATGAATTTTTTCATAACGCTCTAAACTTCCATCTCTACGACATAAATACCCCACATTATAAAGCACATCATCAACAACTTCAGGCATACTACCCGTAATGATATTGATATTGTAAGAAATTGATAATTGCTGCATTCTCTCTACAATAGTCTGCGTATAACTTGCTAGTTCTCTAATCGCTTGTGGCTCGTGCATATGATTATACTTAGCCATCAATGGTGCATTGAAAAACTCAGGAAACACCGCAAAATCTGAACGATACGCAGAAACACTATCTACGAAGTATTCTACTTGCTGCATTAAGTCATCTAAGCCACTATATGGTCGCATTTGCCACTGAATTAAACCTAGACGGACTACAGTTTTAACACTACTTGCTTTTTTATTAGGCTTGGTATAATAAATATTATCCCACTCCATTAACACCGCATACTCACTAGACGCTGTATCTCCTTCTAAATACCCTTTTATAATCCGAATTGGATGAAAATCATTAGACGTCTGAAAGTTTAAAACCGGATCGTGAATCTCCTTATGTTTTACTTTCTGAATGTATTCTTTTGGTGAATATTGATCTTTATACTTGTAATAATTTGGCATTCTACCTCCAAATACAATTCCTTTTAAATTTAGGTTTTCGCATAATTCTTTTCGGTAATCATATAAACGACGTCCTAAACGTAAGCCTCTAAATTCTGGTTTTATAAAAACATCAATTCCATAAAGCACATCTCCATCAGGATCGTGATTTTTAAATTTATCACCTTCTATAATGTCCGCGTAGGTATGGTTATCATCAATCTTATCGTAATCTACAATTAAAGATAAGGCACAACCTGCCAATTGACCGTCGATGCGAATAACCACCTGCCCTTCAGAAAAAATAGAAGTCAAACGTGCAATATGGTCCTTTTTCCAATAGGAATTTAGAACACCACCATACGCTTCTAAGGTTGCTGATTTTAATTCTTCAAAATCACCAACCGTTAAAAAACTTAATTCTATATTATCAATTCTATGCTCTTCCATTACATATCTAAAAGATAAGCAAAAATTAAAGGTGCAACAATAGTAGCATCACTCTCAATGATGAATTTAGGGGTATTAATATCTAATTTACCCCAAGTAATTTTCTCATTTGGCACCGCTCCAGAGTACGACCCGTAACTAGTTGTACTATCGCTAATTTGACAGAAATAGCTCCAGAAAGGTGTTTCCGGACGTTCCATATCTTGATATAACATTGGTACGACACAAATCGGAAAATCACCAGCAATACCTCCTCCAATTTGGAAGAATCCGATACCATTTTGCGAATTATTTGTGTACCAATCGGCTAAAAATGTCATGTATTCAATACCAGATTTCATGGTGCTTGCTTTCAATTCTCCTTTAAGCACGTAGCTTGCAAAAATATTCCCCATAGTACTATCTTCCCAACCTGGACAAATAATAGGAAGGTTTTTCTCTGCGGCTGCATACATCCAAGAATCCTTAAGGTCTATTTCGTAATGCTCTTCTAAAACACCAGACAATAACAATTTGTACATATATTCATGCGGAAGGTAACGTTCACCTTTAGCTTCGGCATCTTTCCATATTTTAACGATATGTTCTTGTATACGTCTAAAGGCTTCCTCTTCAGGAATACATGTATCTGTGACACGGTTTAAGCCTTTCTCTAATAAATCCCACTCATCCTGAGGAGTTAAATCTCTGTAGTTAGGCACACGTTTATAATGGCTATGTGCTACTAAATTCATGATATCCTCTTCTAAATTCGCACCAGTACAAGACACTATTTGCACCTTATCTTTACGAATCATTTCAGCGAAAATCTTACCTAATTCTGCAGTACTCATGGCACCCGCTAAAGACACTAACATCTTTGCTCCAGAATTTAACTGATCTTCATACCCCTTCGCTGCATCAACCAAAGCCGCTGCATTAAAGTGTAAATAATACTTTTCTATAAATTTTGAAATTTCTCCTTTATTAGTAGTCATCTTCTGTATCAAATTTAGATTTTTTATTTCCTGAGTTATTTGAGTCGTTGAAATTGCTTTCGAAACCATCTTCAATATTTTGGTCTCTAAATTTGTAGCTCAACATTTTGTAGTACAATTTAGCCGCTAAGAAATCTGATGATTTTTCATTTTCATTTGGGCATAATTCTACAATGTCAAATCCAACGACATTCTTTTCTTCGAATACTTGCTTTAAGAATTCGAGTGTTTCATAATATAATAAACCTCCCGGTTCTGGTGTTCCTGTGCTTGGCATTATTGAAGGATCAAAAGCATCCAAATCAAATGTGATAAACACATTATCTGTCATTTGGTCAATTGCAGAATCCATCCAACTGTCATCAACAGCCATTTCGTGAGCGAAATATGTTTTCTCCTCGTCCATTACTGTTTTCTCAATGATGTCCATTGAACGAATACCAACTTGGATTAAGTTCGTTGTTTGGCTCGCTTCATAAACGGCACACGCATGGTTACATGTAGAACCTTCGTAGCTTTCGCGTAAATCGGCATGCGCATCGATATGTAAAACGGTGATATCGTCAAACATTTCATTGAATGCTCTAATGGTTCCGATAGATACTGAATGCTCACCCCCAAAAACCGTTACAAATTTGTTCTTCTTAATGTATTTTTTAGTGGCTTGATGTACCGCTTCAACCATCGCTTCTGGCGACGCATTTTCAGTAACAGGATCTGCTAAAAACACACCTTGTTGATACACTTCAGAACTTGTTTCAATATCATAGAGCTCCATATTTTCTGAAGCATCTAAAAACGCATCAGGACCTTTATCAGCTCCTTTTTGCCATGTACTTGTACCATCATAAGGTACAGGGATTAATACAATTTTAGCAGTTTCTAATTTTGCTAATTCTTCTGGAATACCAGCGTAAGTTTTTGTTTTCATTATTAAGTTATTCTAAGTAATTAGAAATTTAATTTAAATTTTTGATTTTGAAATCGAACTAGACTTAGCCTTTTCGACTTTAGTTTCTGGCTCATAGCCCAAAATACCTAACAGGTTTTCACTTTTTTGTTGCTCCGCGAATACTCTTGTGTTTAAATTCCCATCGGCATCACGTTGAATTAAAATATGTTTTGGAGTTGGAATTAAACAATGCTGCAAGCCACCAAAACCTCCTATCGTTTCTTGGTAAGCTCCTGTATTAAAAAAGCCGATATATAATGGTTTGTCTTTATTGTATTTAGGCAAATAAATAGCATTAGTATGCTGCTCACTGTTATAATAATCGTCACTATCGCAAGTTAAACCTCCCAAAAGGACACGCTCATAACTATCGTGCCAACGGTTAATAGGCAACATTATAAAACGCTTGTTAATTGCCCAAGTATCTGGTAATGTAGTAATGAAAGATGAATTAATCATGTTCCATTTTTCACGATCATTCTGTTGCTTTTGGTATAAGATTTTATACAATGCTCCTCCACTTTCGCCAACGGTAAAACTTCCAAATTCAGTAAAGATATTTGGTGTATCTACCTCTTCTTCTTCACAAACTAGTTTGATTTGATTCACAATTTCATCAACCATATAGGCATAATCAAAATCGAAAGCCAATGAGTTTTTAATCGGAAAGCCTCCTCCGATATTTAAACTATCTAAAGTTGGACAAATTCGCTTTAAAGACGTGTACACCTTTAAACATTTGTGCAATTCATTCCAATAATACGCATTATCTCTAATCCCTGTATTGATAAAGAAATGAAGCATCTTCAACTCTACTTTTTTATTATCTTGAATTTGATTTTTATAAAAAGGTACAATATTTTTATAGCCAATTCCTAAACGAGACGTGTAAAACTCAAACTTAGGCTCTTCTTCTGAAGCGATTCTGATTCCAACTTGGAATTTTCCATCTATTTCTTCAGATAACAAATCGATTTCCTCATAATTATCTATAATAGGGATGCAATTTTTATGACCACTATTAATAAGATCAGCAATATTAGTTACGTATTGTTCACGTTTAAAACCGTTACTTAATACAAACGTTTTATCTGTAATTTTACCTTCTTTTTTAAGTGCTTTTACAATATCGATATCAAAAGCAGAAGAGGTTTCAATATGAATATCATTCGTTAAAGCTTCATCTAAAACATGTTTAAAGTGCGAGCTTTTAGTACAGTAGCAATAGTTGTATTTGCCTTTATAATCATGCTTTTTAAAGGCATCGGCAAACCACGTCTTTGCACGTTGAATGTTATTAGATATCTGAGGTAAATATGTAAATTTTAATGGCACGCCATGTTCTTCAACCAATTTCATTAGGTCAATATCATGGAAATGCAGTTGTTTATCCTCAAGTTTAAATTCATCTTGTGGAAAGTGAAAGGATTGATCGATCAGATCAATATATTTATTATTCATATTATAAAGTAAATATTCAAGTGTAAATTAAAAAATATAAGCGTAAAAAGTGTTAAGGTTACGTTATATCATACCTGAATTTGGCTTTGTGTAGTAGGTACAAAACCATAAATATGCTGACTAGCAGCAATCGCAGATGCGGAAGTTAGCTCTAAAATTCGGTTACTTAATCTATAAGCTGCTCTTGAATATGACTTCCTAATTTTCAAGAACCCGAACATAAAAACATGTTTCAATTGTTCAGCTAAAATTGACTTTATAATCTCGTTAGATCGACACCAATTTCATTACAAATGTATATTATTTTTTAATACGTTAATCTTTTTTTTTAAATATTTGAATTATTTTTCAAAACACTGTATTAAAAGACATTAACGATAATAAAACACCGTAAATCCTATTTAAAAGCGTTGACTTTGACTTAAATATTTGGGAATAAAACATCAATTAATGTTGAATTAAAGAATTTTTTAAAACAGAACATCAAGGACTAAAAGCACAGGTTGTTTTTCAATTTATAATAGTATTATTTTTGTGTTAATCACCATTAATAATAGCATACTTATTCTTTTTAAAGAAACTAAATTTAAAATTCTCACAAAAAAAGCACCCGAGATTGGGTGCTTTTTTTAACTTATCATATAAACGATACTTCCCCTTTTATAAGAAAAAGATAAGCGCATTTATATAGTGTAATTTTTTTTAGATGCCCACAAGTATTAGTCCATTGTTTACATCAATCTCTATTTCCATTGCATCACAAGGCACAAGTGTTAATTCCAATTTTTGCCCGTAAACAACGTCATTTGTTGCTACAACAATAACTTCGTAATTGGACACTTCGAGCCAACCGGTATTTTCTGACGTGGATAATGCCTGGGAATACAGTTGGCTATAATCTTGTCCGTAAATGGCAAAATCAAAACTGTCCGTACCGTTGTTTGTAATTTTAAGTTGTGGTAAATCATCGATACAATTGAGTACTTGATAATTTAAATCATCTGGCCTTTCCTGTATTTCGGGTGAATCTGTTGTACAATTCACCATAAGCAAAAGCAAAAACATAAGTCTAACATTTTTCATAAGTAGGTTATTTTTAATTGATTGGGGCGGCAATATATAAAAATCCTACAATTGGTCGACAAAATGAACCATTTATTCGACGAACGGTAATGTAAAAATGTAAAAATCTGACTTACAGACTAAGAACTATATCATTTTTAAGGTATTCACCTCTTGTTCTGTAAGGTGTTTCCAGTGACCACGAGGAATGTCTTTCTTTGTTAAATGACCAATCGCAACACAATCAATTCTTACAATATCGTAATTAAGTTCTTCAAATATTGTACGTAAAATGGTGTTACCTGTATTTTTTATCTTAATACCTACTTGGCTTTTAGATTCACCTTGAATGTAGCTTATCTCTTCGACAGAAACTAGCTTACCCTCAACTTTAAAACCTTCTTGAATCTTTTTTAAATCTTCAAATTTCAGATTCTTATCCAATTCAACTTGAAATAATCTTGGTACTCCGTTTTTAGAGTTTGTAAACTTCTGAACGACTTTATCATCATTAGTAAACAATAATAAACCTAAAGAATTTCTACCTAAACGACCTATTGGCTTAATGCTAGAACTTGTTGCATTAGCTACTAAATCCATAACTGTTCTTCCTTTACCTTCTGCTGTAGTTGTTGCAAAACCTTTGGGCTTGTTTAATAAAATATAAACTGGAGGTTCTGGTGTAACACGTTGCCCATCAAAACGAACATCGTCTGAACGTTTTACTTTGTAACCCATTTCGGTAACAACTTTACCGTTAACCATAACCAAACCAATGGCGATATTCTCATCAGCTTCACGACGCGAGCATACACCACTATTGGCAATGTATTTATTTAAACGCATCTCATCTGGATTTGATGATCTTGAAGACGAAGATGTCTTATTAACTGTTGGTGATTTCTTATTAAAAGGAGCGTTCCCTCTAGCAGAACTATTCGTTTTGCTATTAGCATTTCCTCTTCCTGAAGTCTTTCCTTTTCCTTTGCTATCTTGATTTCTGCTCATGTTTCAATTTTTTGCAAAGATAAACAATAGTTTATATCTAGTGCTTAATTATTTAAGATGTTTATAGCGAGGCATTAGAATATTTAAGAAAGCCAATAAAATTGGTTCTAAATTCTATTTAAAACGACGGAAACATCAATTAAAAGAATAGAAAATACACCAAGTACAATAATAAATTTTAAGATGTTATGAAGTATGAGATAATGGTTTTTCTTGTTAGACTTCAGCAAAATAATGAGATAAAGAAACAAAAACACAATACTAAGATAGAAGAAGTAATACATGTGACCAATCTTAAAAAACAGAATTAGAATAATTGCTGAAATAATTGTTAAAAAAGCAACTATAGTTAGCATTAATTTAGACACCTTTTCACCATAAACAACAGGGATAGTTCTATAATTTAATGCTAAATCGCCTTTTAAATTCTCTAAATCCTTTGTAAGTTCTCGCATGGAGATTAGCAAAAACAGAAATAAACCATGCGCAAATATTACAGGTTCAAAATTTTGATAATAGATAAAAATAACAAAAAACGGAGTTACGGTTAATATAGCAGATACCATATTGCCAACCATAGGTTGTTTTTTTAGGCGATGAGAATATAACCATATCGCAAAAATGTATATTGAAAAAAAGATAACGGCTTTAAAAGAGACATAGCTAGCGAATACGACAGCTAAGAAATTTAAAACAAAGTAAAATGAGAGTTTAGTGTTTTGACTCACCAAACGATCTAGCATTGTTTTTCTCGGTTTGTTGATTAAATCCTTCTCGGAATCGTAAAAATTATTAATAATATAACCACCAGCTATGGTCGCCGAAGATGCCATTACAAGCATTAAAAGGTTAAGATCTAAAAGTACAGATTTAACAGGTTTATCGTGTGCAAAAATATATACTGACGCTAGATATTGAGCAATTACAACAACTAAAATATTATAACCTCTAACTACAGAAAAGAGGCTGAAAAATTTGAGTAAAATGTGTTTCTGCCGTCTTGATAACATTATTTTGAAGATATGAAATTCTTAAGCAACAGCATATTTAAGCGCTCTATTACAAAACCAAAAATTTAGAAGTTATAAACGACCTCTAATTTTTGCCCTTTAAGCGCTTCTCTTGCTTTGTCTATGTTTTCGGTAAATCCTAAAATATAACCTCCACCTCCAGAACCACAAAGTTTTAAGTAATAATCGTTAGTATCTAAGCCTTTTTTCCAAAGTTCATGAAATTGAACAGGAATCATAGGTTTAAAATTATTCAAAACAACTTTAGATAATTGCTTGGTGTTTTTAAATAGTGATTTCATATCACCTTTTAAGAAATCATCGACACAAGCATCCGTATGTTTTATAAATTGGTCTTTAAGCATACTACGGAAGCCTTCGTTTTTCATGCTTTCCATAAAAATACTTACCATTGGTGCAGTTTCCCCAACAATACCACTATCTAATAAAAACACAGCTCCTTTCCCTTCTGCTTTTTGAGAAGGAATACCTGTAGCTTCAATATTATCTTTAGAGTTGATTAAAATTGGAAGACTTAAATAACTATTCAACGGATCTAAACCTGAAGATTTACCATGAAAAAACGATTCCATTTCAGAAAAAATAGTTTTTAATCGCAATAGTTTTTCGCGCGTTAAATTTTCTAAAACAGTAATTTTATCACTGGCGTATTTATCATAAATAGCAGCTACTAACGCGCCACTACTTCCTACTCCATACCCCTGCGGAATTGAAGAATCGAAATACATACCAGCATCAACATCTTTTTGTAATCTATTGCTATTAAAAATTACTAAATCCTTATCCAACCCCTTTAAATACGTAGCAAAACGCTTCAAGCTTTCGTTAGATTTTAGTGCTTCTTCAGTAGGATTTTCATCTTTCTTAAGTGCTCCATTATAAAAATTATAAGGAATAGATAAGCCTTTAGAATCTTTAATGATTCCGTATTCTCCAAATAGAAGTATTTTAGAATAAAATAGTGGTCCCTTCATGTTTTAATAGCAGTTTCTTTAACAAATATACGTATTAAAATTATATTTGGTTGGCGCCAAGTCCAATTTGGTCACAAATGTAGTGTCCATTTTGACAATAGCTAACCAATTCATTCTTAATAAATTCTAGGATCGATTCTTTTTCATTTTCCGGATATAAAACATGAACATTGGCTCCTGCATCTAGTGTGAAACAAACTTTTGAATCCGTTTTTTGTCTATAAGCCCAAATCTTATTAATGATTTCTAAAGTATTTGGCTTCATTAATATAAAATACGGTATACTCGTCATCATCATAGCATGAAGCGTTAACGCTTCACTTTCTACAATTTTCACAAATTCATTTAAATCGCCAGAAGCTAAAATTGTTTTCAGTTTTGCTAAATTATCATGCGCTTGAGAAAAGCGTTCTTTCGCAAACGGATGACCATACATTAGTTGGTGTCCAACGGTGCTACTCACTTGTTTTTCACCTTTATCAACTAACAAAATAGTGTCTTGATAATTTTTAAAATTTGAATGTACCTCTCCTTCAAATTTTACTCCATATAAATCTGAACTCGCTTCAATACTTTCATTTTTTCCCCAAACTACAAGTTCGCCTTCGATACTTCTACAAGCACTTCCTGATCCTAAACGTGCAAGAAATGATGCTTTTTGATTGAAATAAGATTGAGATTCTTCCATGTCACTTCGGCTACGTTCAGTGACCAAACTTAATGACTGTTCAATGCTCATTAAGCATAAAGCAATCGCACTCATGCCTGATGCTGAAGATGCAATACCAGAACTATGAGGAAAGGTGTTTGAAGTTTCAATTTTAAAGTGATAGTCCTTTAAAAAAGGCATATAAATTTCAATACGCTCAAAAAAGGTTTGAATCTTTGGTTTAAACGCTTCGTTTTTTTCACCTTCAAAATAAATATCGAAACTAAAATCTGCACTTTCTTTTTTAGTAAAAGTGATTTCAGTTATGGTTTTACAATCTGAAAGCGTAAAGCTAATCGATGGGTTTTCTGGAATTTGATCTTTCTTTTTTCCCCAATATTTTACCAAAGCAATATTACTTGGTGATGCCCATTTTACGGAACCATTTTCTAGTGTGGAATTGTAGCTTTTAGGTATAAAGTCTTGTTCTGTCATGTATTAATCTTGAATTGACAATGCGCGTTCAATTATATATTACAAAAATAAGAAATATCTAATGGTCTTATCTTTATTCTTCTGACAATGCCAGTAGTTTTACCATTGTTTTATAGTTTCTGGCAGTAGCATTGCTATTCAACTTTTTTTCAAAATAACTCAGATTGAATTTTGCGCGACCATAACCTTTGGAACAAAAGAGATAAATACAGTCGTTAAGAATTACATACTCATCATCTGGATATGTTTTTTGAGAAGCCTCTTTAACTAATATCTTATCTGGAATTGCACTTAAAAACACAAAATAACTTTCTGTTTTTTTAGCATCAATAAAAGGACAATTATTAAAAATTGTAGTTAACTCACCTTTAGTTCTAACCAAAACAGGGACTTCAAAACCAAACTGATCTAAAATGAACTTTTGAATATTATTTTCTAAATTTTTTGAATCACTATTGGAAGATTGAAAAATAACATTTCCGCTTTGAATGTAAGTTTTTACGTTTGTCAATCCTGATTTTGCAAATAATTCTCTTAGCTCAGCCATTGGCACTTTTCTGTGTCCACCAACATTTATGCCTCGTAAAAGTGCGATATAGGTTTGCATTTAATAATTCTAAGTTATTATCCTAGTGTAAATATAGTTAAAACACATCTCCAAGCAAACCACAGTAAAAATAACTAAGAACAAGTGTTTATTCTGAACTATCAATTCTTCAAAATGCAAATAAAGCCGATTAAATGTTGTTTGGTTTGATAAAAAGTTTAATTTTGCTGTAATAACCCCCTAACTACATGTGTTTCCCCAAATCAAACGCTGTAATTGTATTATTTACGCTCTTGTTTTTTAATTGGCATCTTATTAATGCTCAAGAAAAACTTGTAACTAATAGTAACACTACAGCTTATACTTTTGACAGTTACAAACTGGATTTATTGGTTAAAAATGATAGTCTTTATAAGGCGACAATTCTTTTAAATGATGCGATAAGTTTTTCAAAAAAACATAATTTAAAGACCACGCAGGCCAAATCATATAATGCTTTAGGAAATGTTTTAGCAAAAATGGCTAATTTTAAGAAAGCAGAAAGCTACCTTGAAAAAGCATTACAAATCTATGATTCACTAAACAATAAGAAAGGACAGGATCTCGCTCTATCTGGATTACTAAACACATACACTCAAGAAAAAAATTACGCAAAGTTTGATAGTATTTACCCAAAGGCCCAACAACTTTCAAAATCTTTAAACAGCGAAATTTACTTTCTAAATTTAGAAAACAAAATAAAAAGAGATTATTACGACTTTAATAATGAGAGCTTATTAGAAGTTTCTAGTATGGGTTTAAAGCTCTTAAACACTACCGATTTTGCAGCTTTAAATATTTCTAAAGAATATCATACTGAAAACTTAAAAGAAAACTTAATACAGTCCTTTAAATATTATAATGCGCTTGCACAAGTTAAAGTAGACCAGTCAAATCCCAAGAATTATCGCCTCTTATTTTCTATAAATAATGAAGAGCTAAAAGCATCTTTAAATACCGATATTAACTCTTACAGAAAAATAGCCACATTCAATTATTATAAATATTTATATTATACAAATGCTAAGAAAAATTTAGATTCTGCTAATAAATATATTTTAAAATCTGACAACTACAAATACGAAGCCCTTGTAAATATTGAAGCCAAAAACAGCAGAAATGGTGACTTGGTTTATAAAATCTTAGATGCAGAGCAAAAGTTAGCTTTAGCAAACGAAACCCGAAAACAAGACGCACTTACCTCAAAAATATTTTTAGTTAGTACCATAATTATGAGTATTACTTTAGCCATAATACTAACTAGTTTTTACTTTTATTTTAAGGCCAGAAAGAATATTTGTAAGATTAATGATGCCTTAACAGCCTCAAACTCTAAACTTCTTGCCATCGATAAAGATCGATTAGAATTCTTCTCAATACTCAGTCACGAATTACGAACCCCAATTTATGGTATTAGCGGATTAGCAACACTTATAGACCAAGAGAGTGATGATACTAAAAAGCAATCGTATTTAGATTCTCTAATATCATCTAGTAATTACCTATCTATTTTAATTGATAATATTTTGCAAGCTAATAGGTTAAAATTTGAAGATAAAAACCTTCGATTAAAACCAGATAAAATTGAAAAAATTGTTAACCACGTTGTTAGTACTGTTGCCATCGCAGCTGAAAACAAAGATTTAAAACTCAATGTCTACATTGATGAATCAGACGAAAATGAATATATTTTAGTAGACAAAGTCGCCTTTAGCCAAATACTAATCAATTTAGCATACAACGCCATTAGATATACTAAAAAGGGACATATTTCTATTAATGTTTTTGAAAAAAGCAGAAATGATAAAGAAATCACTTTACGTTTTGAAGTTAAAGATACGGGTATAGGAATCAAAGAAGAACATCGCTCTGTTGTGTTTAGTGCTTTTGAAAATAAGACGTTTTTAAATAAAAACAGTAGTGGTTCTGGCTTAGGATTATACATCGTAAAAACCTTATTAAAAAGCCACAATTCTGATATCGATTTTGTTTCAACACCAAACGAAGGCACTTGTTTTTTCTTCGAAATAACATTTCAGCTTTCAACAAAAGTAGAGCGCACAAGTACTGTTGCTGCTTTACCAAAAAGAGATATGCATGTTTTAATTGTTGATGATAATAAAATTAACTTATTAATTACTAAGAAGAATATCGAAAAAATAGAAGGTTATAGCTGTCAAACAATATCTAATGGTAAAGAAGCTATATCTCTCGTGAAGGCAAAAGATTTTGATTTGGTGTTAATGGATATTAATATGCCAGACATGGATGGTTATGACGTAACCAAACATATAAGAATGTTTAATCCTAATATTCCAATTTTAGCCTTAACCGCTTTAAATTCTTATGAAATTTCTTCAAAATCTGAAGCTGCAGGTATCGATCAAATTATTACAAAACCATATATTTTTGAAGATTTTAAAGCTATAATTACCGCTTATGGCCATAACCTAAATCAGTGCGACACTATAGAAGTTGAAGCAATATAAGCACTTGTCCATGCATTCTGAAAATTAAAACCTCCTGTAACGGCATCTACGTTTATAACTTCACCTGCAAAATATAGATTAGGAATACGCTTGCTTTCAAAAGTTTTAAAATTCACTTCTTTTAAATCAATACCTCCAGCCGTCACAAATTCCTCTTTAAACGTACTTTTTCCTGTAACTTGAAAAACAGCAGAAGTTAACTGATTAGAAAAAGCCTCTAATTGCTGCTTATTAAGATCTGCCCATCGTGTTGTTTCACTGATATCTGAAGCCAAAACTAATTGTTTCCAAAGGCGTTTTGGCAAATCAAATTGCGTTAATTTAACGACTGTCTTTTTTGCAAATTCTTGCTTGAAGTTTTTCAGTTGCTCTAAACAAGATTCAAAATCTAATTGGATGAAATTAATTTCAATCTTAAAATTATAATTCATTTTCGCCAATTGTACAGCCCCAAAAGCAGAGAGTTTTAATATGGCTGGCGCACTCATCCCAACATGTGTAACTAACAATGGTCCGTGAGATTCTAAATCGGTACCAACCACTTTAATTTCTACGTTTTTAGCCACCACACCAGGAATATCTTTAATACGATGATCTTTAATATCAAAAGTGAAAAGTGATGGTACAGGGTTGATAATGGTATGTCCTAAATCTTCGAGAAGTTTCCAAACCTTAGGGTTACTTCCTGTGGCAATTAATAGTTTTTTAGATTGGAAATCTCCTTGAGAAGTTTCAATGACAAACTCATTTTCTAATGCTTTTACAGTCTTTACAGAATGATTATAAAGCACGTCTACATTATGCTTTTCAGCCTCATTTAAAAAACAATCTATAATCGTTTGCGATGAATTTGAAACTGGAAACATCCGACCATCATCCTCAATCTTTAATTCTACACCACGCTCTTCAAACCAAGCAATCGTATCGCCTGTCATAAAACTATGAAAAGGTCCCAAAAGTTCTTTTTCTCCTCGTGGGTAATTTAGCACCAATTCTGACGGTATAAATTCGGCATGTGTTACATTGCAACGTCCACCGCCTGAAATTTTTACTTTTTGCAAACCTTCTTTTCCACGTTCTAAGATGGCAACAGACAATTCCGGATGCTGTTCTGCAATATTAATTGCCGCAAAAAAACCTGCAGCTCCACCACCAATAATTATAATATCTTTCTGCTTATTCAAACCGTTTTATTAAGAAGATTTTGTGAGTTTTTATTTGTGTTTTTTAATGACGAATACTACTTTGAGTCAAAGTATAAAATTACAATGATATACATCAAAAGACTAATATTTCTAATATTTATTGTGAGCTCTTGTCAATCTATAGGACAATTAAAAATTGAGTCGCGCATTATGAACGAATTAAAGGAAGTGTCTGCTGCCGAAATAGGCAAAGATTCTGGCATTGTTTGGGTGATTCAAGATGCGGGAAATAGCAATCACCTCATTGGATTAGACAACGATGGAGATGTGGCAAGAAACATTCTTATCAGCAATGCCAAAAACAAAGACTGGGAGGATTTAACTTCTGATAATGAAGGCAACATCTACATAGGAGATTTTGGAAACAATAAAAAAAAGCGGAAGACATTTAAAATCTATAAAGTAAATCACGCCGATTTAAATGCCAATTCAGCCGTTGCTGAAATCATTGAATTTACACTTCCCAAAGAGCAAAAACCTGAAGATTTCGAGTCCTTTTTTATTTACAATAACTCCTTTTACATTTTTAGTAAAGAGAAGAAGAAATTCAGTGTTTTAAAAGTTAAGAATAGCATCGGAAAGCAAGTTGCAGAGTTACATTCGGAATATAAATTTAATGGTAAAAACAATAAAATCACCTCAGCCGATATTAGCGACAATGGCAAAACAGTGATACTCTTAAATCATGATAAATTATGGAAAATCACAAATTTTAAGCGTGACGATTTTTTCTCTGGATCTATAACTGAACATAAATTTGATCACAATTCTCAAAAAGAAGGAATTTGTTTTAAAACCGACTCTACGATTATCATTACAGATGAAAGAAAAGATTCTGAAGGAGGTTATATTTATTCTTTTAATTTAAATTAATTCTTAAATCTCATAGCCCAAAGAATTAACCTGTTGCAACCTTTTGATGCATGATTTTATAACCGAGATATCTGCTTCATTTTTATGGTTATCTAAGGCGTCTTTTTCGAGATTTTTTATCTCCTTAATCACAACTTTGTTATAGTTTTCGTTTAATACATTACTATTTTGAAGTAAATATTGCAACATTAAAAACAGCTTCTGCACAATAATAATATCATGCTTACAGTAGGTTCTAAGTGATGCCATCACATTATAAAGCAACTGTTCAAAACTTACTGTTTTAATAAATATAAGCGCGGTTTTATCCTCACTGAAATAATAACTTTTATCTTTCTTAGTCATCCGCAATGCAAATAACTCGGTAAGATAATCGATGCTATTAATACAGGTTCCTGGGTCGTTAATACCAGGCGACATTGCTTTTAGCGCAATTTCGGTTATCTGTTTAAACGCTAGTACGTAGTTATCCTCTATAAGTTCGCTATTAGAAAATGTTATGGCTTCTGCTAGCTTTTTTTCTAGGTCTTCATCGCTGTCACCTTTATATTTTAAAATCGGGATACCTTTTAAAACATAAGCTCCTTTTATAGGCACAATTTCAATTTTCAATTGATGTTCTTCTGCTAAATCGGCTAAAGAATTCAAGCTCACATCTTGCATATAACCTGTTGAATCTGCCATAACTTCTTTCCAATTAGAGGTATCTTCAAACTCGGTATCAATATGCTTTTCGGCTTCAATCAGCTTATCTAATCGTAATTTCGATTTTTTGAAGATTTTATCCATTATTGTATTCACTTGAATTTCCTGTGAAATAGAGTGAATAAAATAAATGAACGCTCCTAAACTCAGCGTCATAAAAACAATACCTAATAACACCGAAAAACCAGGCATTTGGTATTTATCGCCTTGAGGTGTTATGGAAACCAATGTAAAAATGCAGTAAAGCAAAGTGGAATTATAAATGCCTAAAATAATTTGATGTCTTCTATTAGATATCAATCCTGGAAGCAATCTAGGTGAAAAGTTACTAGACGCCTGATTCAATAAAATCATCACCAATGAAAAACTAAACACCATTATAGAAATTAATCCGGCAACAAATGTGGTTAGTAAGCTTCTTGCTGTTTCGGCATTATTAACGACTAAAATAGGTGCATGCTCAACGAGGTATTTAGAAATGCCTATACTCTCTAAATAAATCATGAAGAATGCAAAAAGCATCCCAAAAAGACTAATAATTGAAGGGTAAAAAGCAATATTACTTTCTAGCTTATCTAATGACTTTATTATGTTGTATAAATACTTTTTCACGTTTGCGCGTTATAAAATTATGAGGTATTGAAAATGATCTTTCAATTTAGCGATAAGAAACACCATTATATTTTTATAACTTAACCCAAACGCATTAGGTTTTAATCGGTATCATTTTGTCCACAAACTATCCGTGAAGTAATGCTTACAATCTAAAAAGTTGTTTTCCACTTTAAAATCAGCATTTTTCGCCAAATCATTGATTTCTTCTAAGGCGTATTTCTTTGAGAGTTCTGTCCATATCAATTCATCGTAATCAAAATCAATAAACTCATCTATAGCTTTTAGGTGCACCGTTTGCTTTCTAAGGCTAACGATATAGCTCTTTACATCTCCAGTCATTGGATTGTAATGGCAATAAAAATCGAAATCATCAATCTTAAAATCGGCATCTAACTCTCTATTAATTCTGACCAATAAATTCAAGTTAAAACGCTTTGTAATACCATGCTTGTCATAATACGCATTCTGAATAGTAATTGGGTTTTTCTTTAAGTCGAATCCAATTAAAAGCTTGTCACCACGTTTCATGTTTTTATTAAAAAGCTCTAATAATTCTTTGGCCTTATCTTCTAAGTAATTTCCGATATTACCACCTAAAAACAGCAATAAACTAGGAAAATCACTTTGCCTGTTATCCTTTAAGATTTCAAAATAATCACCCACTTTTGGATGTATTTTTAAAGCTGGTAATTTTTCTTTTAATCGTTGCGTGAGAATATCTATAGCTTCTTGAGAAATGTCTATGGGTATATAATGAAAGTCCACATTGTTATTCACTAAATATTCTAACAGTTTAAACGTTTTAAAACCATCACCAGCGCCCAATTCTACAATATTAAAAGGTCCTGAAAATTTTAAGGCCTCACTAATTTGTTTGGATTGCATAGACAAAATCTCAAACTCTGAATTGGTTGGATAATATTCTGGCATATTCATTATTTCCTGAAATATGCGACTACCATTATCATCGTAAAAATACTTAGACGGCAAGTGTTTATTTTTGGCAGTTAAGCCTTTAAGCACATCTTTTGAAAAGTTATCTGTCATTTATTTTGCTAATCTAATTCCTGAATACAGCCAACGCATGTCTGGCTGAAAAAAATTTCTATAAGTTGGTCTGCAATGATTTTTTGAAGTCGCCACTGAGCCACCTCGCAATACCATTTGATTCACCATAAATTTACCATTATACTCACCAAGCGCACCGTCTACTTTGGTGTAATTAGGATAAGGTAAATAGGCACTATTGGTCCATTCCCAAAGCTGACCGTAATTAAACTTGGGTGACGCTACCTCCCATTCAAACTCGGTTGGTAAACGCATACCTTTCCATTGTGCAAAGGCAAAAGCTTCATAAAACGTGATGTGAGTTACAGGTAAATCGCCATTAACCTCAACAAAACCGTTAAGCGTATATTGCATCCATTTGCCATCGACCTTATACCAATACAATGGAGCTTTTAAATCATTATTCTGCACAAAATCCCAACCTTCAGCATGCCAATAATTAAAATCTTCGTAACCACCTGCATCTATAAATGCTATGTATTCTGAATTGGTGACGAGTTGATTTGAAATCTCAAAATCATGAAGATATACCTTATGTCTTCCTAATTCATTATCAAAACAAAATCCATCTTCATTATGACCAATTTCATAAATGCCTTCTTTAATTTGAAGAAATTTTTGAGGTTCGTTTTCAGCTTGTAATTGAATTTTATAATCTAAAACAGGAAATGAAGGCTGGTTCCCAAAAATATATTTGATATCGTAAATTAATAGTTCTTGATGCTGCTGTTCGTGCTGTAAACCAATTTCGATAATATTTGAAATATCTTCAGAAACACCTTTCGAAATAAATTCTGAGAGCTGCGCATTAACATAAGCTCTATACTCTAATACCTCTTGCAACGTTGGTCGTGTCATTAAACCACGTTCGGCTCTCATTACGCGTTTGCCAACGTTATTGTAATAACTATTAAAGTAATAGGCAAAATCGTCGTTAAATACTTTGTAATCTAGCTGATATTCAGTCAATACAAACTGCTCAAAAAACCATGTGGTATGTGCCAAATGCCATTTTGGGGGCGACACAAATTCTGCGGGTTGGATGGATACATCTTCCGCCTGAAGCGATTTACAAATCAGTTCTGTTTGATGTCTAACGTCTAAAAAGCGTTCTTTTGAAATACTATGTTTTGTTATGGTTTCCACGTATAAATCTATATTATTTCAGTTTCAAAAATAACTTCGCTCGCTATGGTTTTATGTACAGGACAACGTGACGAAATACTTTTTAAACGGTCTTTTTGTTCAGTCGTTAAATCACCAACAAATTTTAGTTTTTTGCTAATATGGTCTAAGTATTTTGGCTTGTCTGTTTTGTCTTTCATGTCATCGCTATGCTTCCTAGAATGTGAAATATAAACAAATACTTCTCTCAGATCCCATTTTTTTCGCTCTGCATACATTTTCAAAGTCATTACCGTACATGCTGCTAATGCGGCATTGAGATATTCGTATGGTGAAGGACCGAAATCACTCCCACCAACACTTGCAGGTTCGTCAGCAATAAACGCATGGTTTTTAGTTTGGATTTCTGTAGTAAAATTATTTTCAATAATATTTAAATGACCAACTAATTGTTCTCCCTCTGTGCTTAACATTTTATTCTTAGTCTTAGGAAAATAGCGCTTTGCCCAAGTACCTATAATTTCGCCAACATACTGACTATCTTCTTCCTTAGACAATAAATGATCTGCATTATCTAAAGTGATAAAACTCTTAGGGTGGTGTGCTTTTTTATACAATTGCTCCGCATTCTCTATACCTACGATTTTATCGAAAGGTGAATGCATAATTAACAATGGTTTACGTAAATTTTCAACTATAGAAGGTAAATCTGTTTTGTCAAATTCTTCAACAAAATCTTTATTAATAACAAATGGACGTCCACCAATATTAACCTCAACGGGTCCTTTTTCATCTGTTGCGTCAATTTGGTGAGAAAACAAATGCTTTACATGATTTACTGTTGATGGTGCACCTACAGTAGCAACCGCCTTTATAGTTTCTAGTTTTGAAGCGGCAACTAATACTGCTGCTCCCCCTAATGAATGACCAACAAGCAGACTTGGTGCTTGGTAGTGCTCTTCCATATATTGATGTACATCTAGTAAATCGTCAACATTTGCAGAAAAATGACTATCAGCAAACTCGCCTTCACTTCTACCTAAACCTGTAAAATCGAAACGTAAAACCGCAAATCCATTTTGAGTTAATGCTCTACTCACATTTCTTACAGCACTTAAACTACTGCTACACGTAAAACAATGCGCAAAAATGGCGTAGTAATTTGGTTTCTGATTGGCTGGTAATTCTAAATTAGCATTTAGAGTTATACCTTTTCTATTTTTTATTTTGAGTTTTGTGCTTTTCATAACCTAATTTTAGTCTTCAATTGTTACACCTCTCCAAAAAGCTACATGATTTTTAATCCCTTTTGCTAATTCTGATACTTCTGGGTAAAACCAGGCTGCATCTTTATTTTCCTTGCCATCAACCTCTATAGTATAGTAAGATGCTGTGCCTTTCCAAGGACATACGGAATGTAATTCACTTGGTTTAAAAAACTCCTTATTTATACTCTCATGAGGAAAATAATGATTGTTCTCTATGACGATAGTATCAGTACTTTCGGCTATGACTTTATTATTCCAAATTGCTTTCATCTCTATTGCTTTTTAATATCTAACAGGAACTTTTATTTTTCCTAATTGTGTTCACTTAATTTCTATCTGTATTCTGGGTTTTCGAAAGACCAATGTGTACCACTGTCCCATGCTTCTCGAGAATTACCGTAATTACTATAGCCTTTATTTTCTTTCAATAATTTAGCTAAGTGTAAAAGATTGTAGGTCATAAATGTGGTGTTTCTATTGGTGAATTCAGAATCAAAACCTACTGGTGGGTTAATGGTTTTATCCTTCCATTTGGTATCCCCATAACTTGGTCCTGGTCCTACTTCTCCAATCCATCCACAATCGGCTTGCGGTGGAATAGAATACCCTACATGTTGCATAGCATATAATATACCCATGGCGCAGTGTTTTACTCCATCTTCATTACCTGTAACCATACATCCTCCTACTTTACCGTAAAACACATACTGTCCTTTATCATTGGTCTCTCCACTCATAGCATACAAACGTTCAATTAGCTTTTGAGCTTCAGACGATTTTTCACCTAACCAAATTGGTGTTCCTACGATTAAGACATCGGCTTCACTCACTTTTTTATAAATACTTGGCCAATCATCTTTTTCCCAACCGTGTTCTGTCATATCTGGATACACACCAACCGCCACATCTAAATCTATAAGTCGAATTGTTTCAAAAGAAACATTCTCCTTTTTTAGGATATTTTGCGACACCTCCATAAGTGTTTCTGTATGACTTACAGCAGGTGATTTCTTTAATGTGCAATTGATGTATAATACTTTTAGTTTTGAAAAATCCATAGTTCTGTTTTTTTTAAATTAAAAATTAAGAGCTGCAACTCAGCATTGAGCAACCGACTTTATGCCTTGCCCATTCCGGACGCTTGGCAAACCATTTTTCATACTCTGGTTGCTCATCGTAAGGTTTTTTTAATACTTGAAATAATTCATCTACCAAACCATAATCCCCCTCATCTGCTTTATCAATAGCTAACTGCGCCATATAATTTCTAAGAACATATTTAGGGTTCACAGCATTCATGTTTTTTTGACGTTCTGAATCTGTAATTGTCTCCTTATGCAATCTTTGGTCGTAAGCTTTGAACCAAACTTTCCATTGCATTAATTTATCTTGATTAAGTTCTTCTGATTTATAAAATGCGTTTTCAATTATCTCTATGCCATTTTTAGGACATCCTTTTTTGTAATTCGCTAATAATCGGAACACTATCGTCATGTCGGTTTCAGATAGCAACATGCAATCTTCAAAATTTGCCAATAATTTAGCATCTTCTTCAAGTTCAACTTGCAACCCTAATTTAGAACGCATCATTTGAAGGGATTGCTTTTCAAAATCAACTTGGTATTGATTTAAAATGGCTTCTATCGGTTCGGCTTCTTCAATTAATGGATACAATGCATTGGCTAATTGTAGTAAATTCCAAAGTCCAATATTTGGTTGATTCCCGAAACGGTAACGTTTATTTTGCTTATCTGTGGTATTTGGTGTCCATCCGAAATCAAAATCTTCGAGCCATCCATAAGGTCCATAATCTATGGTTAAGCCAAGAATGGACATGTTATCGGTATTCATAACTCCATGTACAAAACCAACGCGTTGCCAATGAATAATCATATCCAAAGTGCGTTGTGTCACCGCTTCAAAAAGTTTGATATAGGTTTCTTTGGAAGGTTTACCCAATTCGGGATAAAAGTATTTTAAGGTATAATCGGTTAACTTTTTAAGGTTTTTGATATCATTACGAGCTGCAAACAATTCAAAATTACCAAACCGAATAAAAGTAGGTGCTGCTCTAGCAACTATGGCTCCTTTTTCATAATCGGCATTACCATTGTAAAGCATATCTCGTAAAACATCATCTCCAGACACCATTAAACTCAATGCCCTCGTCGTTGGCACACCTAAATGATGCATGGCTTCACTACATAAGTATTCGCGAATTGAAGAGCGCAACACCGCTAATCCATCACCTTGCCTTGAGTATGGTGTTTCACCCGAACCTTTGAGTTGAATTGCCCAACGTTTACTGTTTTCTTCAATTTCAAATAAATTAATAGCTCTACCATCACCTAATTGCCCGGCCCAATTACCAAACTGATGCCCTGCATAAGCCATGGCATACGGTTTTGTTTTTGGATAAATTTTTAAACCCGAAAAAACGTCTAAAAAATCTTTTGATTTAATAGCCTCTTCATCTAAACCAATGGCGTTTGCCATCTCTTTTGAAGCATGAATTAATTTTGGTTGCGATGGAATTCTAGGGCTAACATAAGAATGTGTCGCTTCAGTTACTTGACGCCTACTATTCTCTGTATTAGAATCTGAAGGTAATTCTTTATTAAATGTATCTTTTATATGTAGCTGCATCTATCTTACTTGACATTTGAGTAATATGATATGTAAATTCACTATTGCAATAAACCAATTAATATTACAATTGTTTATAAAAATACGATTTCATATTAACTCATTTGACAAATCAACGCATTGAGTCTTAAAAATTTTAATTGAAATTTTAAAATCCCTTAAAATTATTAAGCAAAATCAAATGAAACAGACAGCACTAAATTATTACCTAGATAGTGGATATAGCTAAATATATTTATTCAAATTATTTCTTAACAAGACTGATAGCAAAACCTCCACCTTCAGCTAACTTTACATTTAATTTAGAGTCTTTACTCACCTCTATTTTTTCTATAGAAATAGCCAAAGGATTGTTATCCCAATGTGCATTTTCGCCATCTTTATAAATGATAACCTCATACGTTTGGTCCGCATCTAAAAAGTCGAAAACAACATCTATGTTTCTTGCATTTTCGTCTGTGATACCTCCAACAAACCAATTTCCTGTTTCTCTTTCCTTTCTGGCAATAGTGACATAATCACCTACAACACCATTTAAAACTTTAGTCGTTTCCCAATCCACTCCAACATCTTTTATAAATTGGAAAGGTTCTGGGTTAGCCTCATAATGTTCTACCAAATCGGCAGCCATTTGCACCGGACTATAAATAACCACATACAAGGCTAATTGTTGAGCCAATGTGGTATTCACCTGGTTGTCTTTTTTAAACTCATCGAACTTAATATTAAAAATACCAGGTGTAAAATCTATTGGTCCAGATAACATTCTTGTAAAAGCTACAATTGGTAAATGTTCTGGAGGATTACCACCATCTGTTGCCCAAGCATTAAATTCTTGACCTCTTAAACCTTCACGCGAAATTGTATTAGGATACGTACGTCTTAAACCTGTCGCTTTAATCGGCTCGTGGGCATTGATGGCCACTTCATATTTAGCTGCTTTTATAACCGTGTTGTTATAATGATTTACCATGTATTGACCGTGATGATATTCTCCTTTTGGAAGAATCTTTCCAACGTAACCGGTTTTTACGGTATGCATGCCATATTTCTGCATCAATGCAAAAGCAGTGTCTTGTTGTTTGGTGTAGGTTTCTGTTGCAGCCGAAGTTTCGTGATGCATAATAATGTCCACTCCTTTCTCTTTTCCATAACGCACCACTTCATCAATATCGTAATCTGGATAAGGGGTTATAAAATCAAAAACACCTTCTCTATCTTCAAAACCAATCCAATGTTCCCAACCGGTATTCCAGCCTTCAACTAAAACTCCACCAATATCGTTTTTTGCTGAAAAATCGATGAAACGTTTTACATTTTCGGTATTCGCTCCATGGGTTCCATTAGATTTACCACCATCTGTCCACGTACTCATATCTTGCGTCATCCCGTAATCCCAAGATGATTTTCCTAAATGCATTTCCCACCAAATACCAGTATATTTCATCGGTTTAAACCAAGACACATCTCCAAGTTTATTAGGTTCATTCAAATTAACAATAAGATTAGACTCAATTAAATCTGGCGCGTTATCTGTGATATGAATTGTTCTCCAAGGAGTGTTAAATGGCATCGTTCGCTTTACTTTATAATCTGTATTTTCTGAACCTACTAAATTACTCTTCAAGTTAAGATTTTCTGTATCCACTTTTAAAGTCATCCCTGAATAATCTACTAAAGCCGCTTCATGAAAACTTAAATGTGTGCCATCAGCTCCCACCATAGTAACTGGTGTATTTACCGCATTTTCTGGAATATAAGTTTGCGCTAAATTTTTGTGATTAGCGAATTGTAAAGCATTAATTTCTGACAATGCTGTCGTGTTATATAAATGCTCATAAATATCCCAATCACCAGGAATCCAAAATGTATTGTAATCTTCTGTAAGGTTGAATTCGGTGTGTTCTTCCGTGATAAAAATATCCCCTTTTAATCGTGCTTGCTCTGGGAACTCATATCTAAATCCAATACCGTCATCATAGACTTTAAAGACGATATTTAAAAAGCGCTCTGGACTTGTTTTTTCTTGAAGCTCAACCTTTAATTCGTTATAATGGTTAACCACATCTAACTGTTCTCCCCAAGGCATTTGCCATGTTTCGTTAAACGTTGAACTGCTTGTATTTTTAATTATGAAATTCTTATGAAAAGCAGGAGCATCTTTAAATTCAAAACCTAAATAAGAGGTATCAACAACGGTTTTATTGTTGAATTTAACGACGTAATATGGACGCCCTTCTGTATTAACATCGAAATCAACTACTAGGTTTTTATTTGGTGATGCAACTTCAGTCTTCTGAGTCTCTTCTGACTGACATGAGCAAAAAACTAATGCAATTAAGAGTGTAATTAAAGGTGTTTTCATATTACTTTTTATTTAAATCTTTAAGATAGTATGCAAGATATTTAAAATCTATTCCCGCTCTAACAATACCGTGTTAAACTTAGTGTTTATAGTGACTTTTCCATTTTCTACAGTTGCTGTTTCTCCAGAATAGGCATCACGTAGCATAACGCGTTCTTGAAATACCTTAGAGACATCTATCACTTTTTCTTCTTTTTCGAGATCTAAACCAACAACAACTTTATCTTTAAAATTACCGTTTTGGTAACTTCTAGAAAAATAATAAGGAGCGTCTGAAATCATTTGGTGAGTTCCTGCACCAACAGCAGGATGCTTAGCTCTAAATTGCCCTAGTTTTTGCCAGTGTGTTAACACCTCTTTTGTTCGCTTATTATTTGCAATAGAATCCCAATTCATCATAGAACGTAAGGTTGCATCACCTTCTGTACCAGCAATTATAAGTGACCTTGAAGATTCATCACCATAATAGACCTGAGAGGTTCCTGGTGATAACAATAGCTTATTGGCGGTTTCGAAAGGTTTTTTTCTCTGAGCGTCAAAAGGTTGACCATCATCGTGCGAACTTAAATAATTCACGGTTCCGAATCCTTTTAATTCATCATGTAAAATAGCATTATAATGTGTGAACAAATCTTCATAACCTTTGTCTTTTGAATTGTATTTGAACTCAAAATTTATCAAACTCTGAAAACTTGGTGGATTAAAATAATTCACTTTTCTGTCGCCAAAATTAAATTCCTGACCTGTACTTGCACCGTAATTATAGACTTCACCAAGCAAGTAAAAATTATTATCATCTAAAACCTTGTCAGGATTATTCTTTTTGTATTCGGCAAAAGCAAAATCACATTCCACTTTAAATTCCTGCCAAACATAGTCTTCTACATGTTTTACAGTATCTACTCTGTAACCATCGACTCCAAATTCTGTGATGTAATCCGTTAACCATTTCATGATGTAAAAACGTGGGGCTCTTGGGTGACCTGTTCTTTCAAAAAATGCATCGAGTTCTTTTACTTCTTGTTCGTAGCGACCTTCTGCTTTCCACTTTTCTACTAATTGTGGTGGTAATTCTACATTGTCATTACTTTCTGTTCTTATATCTGGCAGATTAGCAACTAAGGTGCAACTCACTGTATTTTCATAATTATCGTAAGAACATTGTTTATCTGTTCTTACCCAATCTTCTGGCCAAACTGGATCTTTTTCTGTTACTGGTCCTGTATGATTAATCACAGCATCTAATACAATTCTAATCCCTTTTGCATGTGCTTCTTTTACCAACGCGTGCAAATCCTCTTTGGTTCCAAAATTTGGATCCATACTTGTCCAATCTTTGGTCCAATAGCCATGAAAACCATAAGTGACTCCAGTGCCTTCATCTGTTCCACCATGAATTTGCTCAACAATCGGTGTCATCCAAATAGCATTGATTCCTAAATCGGTAAAATAGCCTTCTTTTATTTTTTGAGTGATGCCTTTAATATCGCCTCCTTTAAAACCTCTTAGCTTTGCGGTTTCTTTGGTTCTATCGAAATTGATATCGTTAGATGTATCTCCATTATTGAAACGATCCGTTAATAAAAAATAAATATTAGCAGCTTCCCAAATAAATGGAGTCTCTATAATTTCTGGCGTTTCCATTGCAGTTGTTTGGTTTTCGGTGTCCTTATTTTTGCAACTCAAAGTGATAAGAATTAGGGTAAATAAAAATAGTTTTTTCATCTTTTGTGCCCATGAAAATGGGTGACTTTTTATTAGACTTTTTTTAAACCTACAAGGTTTTTGAAACCTTGCAGGTTGGATAATTTAAAACCTGACAGGTCTAGACCTAGGTTTGCGAGACTTTAATTAATCTTTAATACGAAAGATTCTAATGGCTTCATATCAATTCTCACTTTAGCTTTACCATTTTCAACGTTTAAAGTTGAAGTATATTGATTATACAATTGGTCTTTTACGTCATAGTCTCCATCTTCTAGTTGTAATTTCTGAACTAAATCTGCTGGTAATTGCAATTCGAATCCATAAGTGTTTTCTGCATTAAAGTTTGAAATGATAATTAATTTTTCATCATCACTCCAACGCACAAACGACAAGACTTTATCATTATACCATTCCGTGTTTTGATGATTGTAATGTTGAATATCTTGATAGTCTCCCATTAAAGCCGAACTATTTATAGTAAAATTCAACAGTCGCTTATAAAAATCTCGAAGTTCTAATTCCTCTTTTGTAGATTGCCCACCATCAAACTTTTTATCGTTGACCCAACGCACATAACTAGGCACAGAACCATAATCGAAAATTGACGTTCTCGTTGGATCTCCAAAACCTAAATCTTCTGCGCCAGCATCACCAAATTCTTGTCCAAAATAAATCATCGTTGGTGCTGTAGAAGATGTTGCAGAAACAACCATTGCTGGTTTTCCTTTTTGTGCGCTTCCTGCAAAATCTGGACTCGCAATACGTTGCTCATCGTGATTTTCTAAGAAGTGAAGCATGTGGTGCTCAATATCTGATAAATCTTGTAAAATTGGAGGTATATTATCCGTACTGCCGTGACCTTGCATGACGTGTTTTATAGTATCGTATAATTGCACCTTGTCATAGAGGTAATCCATTTTTCCTCTCTTAATGTAATCTCTGTATAAACTCGGATTATAAACCTCAGCTAATAAAAACGCATCTGGATTTTTCATCTTTACATGCGAATTCATATAACTCCAAAACTCAACTGGCACCATCTCTGCCATATCATAACGGAAACCATCGACTCCTTTTGCTGTCCAATACAAAGCAATATCTTTAAATTTTATCCATGAACTTGGCACGGTTTTATCCTTCCAAAAGTCGAAATGCTTTTTGTAGTCTTCATTGTCGAAACCGTCTGGTAATTCGTTAAAATCTTTTCTCCCATCAGGACTTACTCCGTAATTCACTTTTACAGTTTCGTACCAATCATTAACATCTGGTTGTGATGCTCGTGAACCATTTCCTGTCCATTTTGCCGGAATTTCTTCAAACTTACTATCTGCTAATGGATGTTGTTCTCCACCTAAAGGTTGGTAACCGTGTTTCCACTCTGGGACTTTAAATTCTTCTCCAGGATTGTAATAAAAATTATTATTAACGTCGTAAGTCTTAGTTTTATCATCGTCTGCTCCAAAATCGGTTGTCCCTTCAGGATTGGTTAAACTTTGATAATTACGAGCCACGTGATTTGGAACGATATCAATAATAACCTTTAAACCTGCTTTATGCGAACGCTCAATTAGGGCTTCAAATTCTTCTAATCGGTTGTCTACATTGACGGCTAAATCTGGATTTACATTATAATAATCCTTCACCGCATATGGTGAGCCTGCACGACCTTTTACGATATCTGGATCGTCATTTGAAATCCCGAATTCCGTATAATCGGTAATCACATCGTGATGCGGTACACCTGTATACCAAATATGTGTGACACCTAAATCTTTTATTTCATTTAGCGCTTTATCTGTGAAATCGTTGAATTTCCCAACACCATTTTCTTCAAGTGTTCCCCAAGGTTTGTTAGTGGTATTCGTATTACCAAATAAACGTGTAAAGACTTGGTAAACGACTTCTTTTTTCTTCATTTCTGGTTTAATTTCTTCTGATTTAGGCAACTCTTTCACTTCGTTTTTACAACTTACAAGCAACGTAAAAACGAAAACAATTAAAATAAGATTTTTTATATGCATTGCATTATTTTTTTAATTTGATTTTTATCGTTTTCAATTTATTTATGGCAAACCATTTTATTGGTATTGTCAACATATTATTTTCTGAATTCCAATTAACGGATTCTTTATTATTGTTAACTGTAATACTTCTTGGCTTTTTAGCAATATTGTGAATCACTAGTTTAATAGATTTTAGATAATCAAAATCTACTTTTGACATCATCTCAAACTCAAAATTTAGAACGTTACGTTTTCCTTTTGCTCTATAATTGATAATCTCATATATTTCATTTAATTTATTGTTTCCTCGATCATTATAAAACTCACGATCGCTTTTAGTAATGGAAGCATCATGATAATAGTGTAATTCATAATTTACTGAATCATATTCATCTGTGCTTTGAACCACTTTGGTAAGCGGCACAAAACTTCCCCCTCTCACATAGGTCGGAATAGAATTTTCTTTGAGTTGAACCATTTTTGTTTGTCCACCTACAATTCTCTCATGAGTATAAAAATCGAACCACACATTATCCTTTGGAAAGTAAACCTCCTGTTCGGTAAGTCCTGCTTCTAAAACTGGAGATACCAAAATATCATTTCCCCATAAATAGGTTTTTGAGTAATTGAATAATTCAGGATTATCAGATTCCTCAAAAAACAATGGTCGCATTAAAGGTTTCCCGAATTGGTTGTTTTCATAAACCAAATTGTAATTATAAGGCAATAATTTGTAACGTAATTCAATGGCTTGCTTTGCTAAATCTTTTGCTTTCGTACTTCTAAAAACAGGTTCGCTAGGTACATCTTCTTGTGCATGTGGTCTAAAAATTGGATTGAAAACTCCGTATTGTAACCAACGTGCATACAACTCATCATCTAAGTTTGCGCCTGCAAATCCACCTAAATCAGAATGCATATATGCCAAACATTGCATTCCCATTTGTAGGGCAATTTCGGGTTGACTTTGTAATCCTCCCCAAGTTCTGTTCACATCTCCAGACCATGGAATCATACCATAACGTTGCGATCCAGAATAGCCAGCTCGCATTAAAATAAATGGTCTTGTATCTGGAAAATCGCGCTCATAACCTTCGTGGATTAATCGCGCCCAATCGTGTCCATAGATATTATGAACTTCGTCTGCGCTACCTGTGTGATGCTGCACCCAATTAGGATGTACTTCGGGTTCACCTAAATCTCCCCAAACTCCTGCAACACCTTTATCAGCTAATCCTTTATAGATGTTCCAAAACCATTTTTCAGCTTCGGGTTTGTAAATATCTATGAGCCCTGTATTTCCAAAATAGAAATCGTATTTCGCAGGATTTCCGATTGAATCTTTAGCCAACACATCTTTTTCAACAGCTTCATCCCATTTTTTAGACGTGGTTAAAACAAACGGTTCTGTGATGGTTATGGTTTTAACTCCTTTATTATTCAGACGTTTTACCATGCCTTCAAAATCAGGAAAAGAATCTCTAAACACTTCCAAATTTCCCATGGTGCCTTTTAGATCTTTTCCGAACCAATATAAATCGAGAATAATCGCATCTACAGGTATTTCTTCTTCCTTGAATTTATCGATGGTCATTTCTACTTCTTCCTGAGAATGATACCCAAAACGGCTTGAGAAATTCCCCAACGCCCAACGTGGTAACATGGGTTGCTTTCCAGTTAAGTCGGTATAATTATTAGTAATATCATACCAAGAATCTCCAACGATAACTTGATAGGTTTTTCTACCAGAAATGGTTTCATACTTTAACGTATTATCTCCTTTGCTATCCAAATCTAAAAAACCGATTGGTGCGTTATCAAAATGAATCATGTATTTGTTAGACGACAACACAATTGGTAAGGTGAAATTCATTAATTCACTATGTGTTTCATAACCGTAATGTGCTCTGTTATATAATTGCAAACGGTGTCCACGACGATTCATTCCTAAAGCTCTTGCTCCGCCGCCATATAAAACTTCATCTTTAGTAAGATTGAATTCTATGGTTTCTAAGCTGTCGTTTTTTACGTAACCTGCTTTTTCGGAAGTGATGAGTTTGTCTTTGTAGTAGTAGGATATTTGGAATGGGGTTTTAGTAACCTTAATTTGAATGGTTTTTGATTCTATTACAATATCTTTTTCGTTCTCTGTTACTTTGAAAATTGAAAAATTCGGTTTTCCAACTACAGCGTGTGATTTTAACTGTAAAGTTTCGCCAGTTGGCAAAAAACTAGTTTCAACTATTTCTGATGAATACGAGATAAATGTGTAAATACCGTCGCTTACTTTAACAGATGGAACTCCCGTATTTGCCCACGAGAATGATTCAAATTTCCTTTCTGTGTTTTGGGCTGTTAGAGAAACTGTAAAAAATAGAAGTGCTAAATTTAAAATTAAGTGTTTCATTTTATAATTTTATACCTACAAGGTTTTTGAAACCTTGCAGGACTAGTATTGTTTGGATTTTTTAGACCTGCTAGGTTTTAAAAACCTGCAAGGTCTGATATCATGTATCATTAGGTTTTACTTACCCAACAAAAAAGTTAATGGTTCATCTAATCTCTTATTCCAAGAATTTTCAGAATGATCTGTCCCTTCAAAAAATAAGTTCTTAGCATCCAATTCTGTATAGCCTTTAGATTTTAAAATATCGTCAACTCTTGAAGCGTATTGCGGGTAATGTGCATCTAAGGTTTTGTTACCATAATCGAAATACAATTTATGACTTCCTGCTTGTGGTAAATTTTCTTCCATATACTTAAAAATCGCATCAGGATAAGGATTATTTACCATTGGCATTGCACCAACCCAATGTGTTGACAAACACGCTGCACCTCCAAAAATATCGGGGTATTCACTCACAGCATACATAGACATTAAACCGCCCATACTAGAACCTGCTACCAAGGTATTTTCTCTATCTGTAGCGACCGAATATGTTTTATCAATAACAGGTTTTAATTCTTCGACTATAAATTTTAAATAATCATCTCCTGATAAATCGGTATTAAAATTATTTTTCTTCGCTAATGCCATCAAAGAATCTTTAACTTTAACATCCATATAATCTATAGCCTTTTCAGGAAACAGATCTTGCCAGCGGATTTTAGGAATATTATGAATCCCAACAACGATAAAATCTTTTACAGTGCCTTCCGACATTAATTTTGAAGCCCATTCATCTATTTTCCATTCTTGTTTATTCCAAGTGGTGATTGAATCGAATAAATTCTGACCATCGTGCATATACAAAACGGCGTATTTTTTATTTTCAACATAGCTTTCAGGTATCCAAACATCTACTGCTCTTGATTGGATATATTTTGAAGGAAAACTATCAACACGATGAATTTCACCTTTAAAAAGTGTGGCATTTTTTAAATATTGAAAGTTAACATTTGGTGAATCTGTTACAACTTCGGGTGTCGTTATTTCTGTTGTTTTTGTATCATCTTTACACGACACAAAAACGAATAAACAAACTAGTATTATTAATAATCTTCTCATCCTAATTAGTTTTAGTTGTTAAAATTACACTTCCGTTTTGATTTAATTTTAGAGTTGTATTCCAAATTAGTGTTTCATCGGAAATGATATTTTTCAACGTTTTTCCTTTAAGTTCTAATTCTTCAAATCGTTCTAAATCTATCTCTAGAGGTTCCTCATTTTTATTGATAATATGAACTATGGCTTCATTTTCTGTCATTCGTACTAAAACATAAACCCCATCTTGTGGTGCAAAATGTACCGTTTTACCATTATGAATAGCGTCGCTTGTTTTTCTGTAATTCAATATTTTTTTAAGAAAAGACTGCATCTCTTTTTGAGCATCTGAAAGTCCTTCTCCTGTAAATGCATTAATGGCATCACCTTCCCATCCACCAGGAAAATCAGTTCTTATTAAACCATGGTCTCCTGGGTTATCAAAATCATTCATTAAAATTTCTGTGCCGTAATAAATTTGTGGAATTCTTGGCATCATTAATAAGTAACTTAAAGCCATTTTGGTTTTGGTAAGATCTCCATCGAACTCTGTATAAACACGACTCTTATCATGATTATCTAAAAATGCCATAATATCTTTTGGTGATGCATAAGCAAAATCATTAGCTAAACCTTCGTACATTTTTACGAGACCTTTGTCCCATGATTCCTCTTCGTTTAAGGCATCAACTATATTTTTCTGCATCGCAAAATCCATAGTTGATTTTAAGTTAGAATCGTATTGGTCCTTATTTTTCTGACCGTCTTGCCAATAGCCAATTAAAAGCGGATTGTAACTCCATTCTTCTCCAACAATTGAAAAATTAGGATATTCAGACATAATTGCACCTGCCCAATTCCTCATAAATTCTTTTTCGGAATACGGATATGTATCTTGACGAATACCTCCTAAACCTAAAGTTTCTACCCACCAAATACTATTTTGAATAATGTAATTGGCCATAAACGGATTCCGCTGATTTAAATCTGGCATATCAGACACAAACCAACCATCTGCCATTTCCTGATGATCTTTTTTAGACGCATAAGGATCTTGGTTAGTAGTACGTCTGTGATTGGATGTTTTAGTCACTTTCCAATCCCAATTATCAATGTTTTCTTCGTATAATTCTTGGTAATTTATCCAATCTTTAAACGGTAAGTCTGTCATCCACCAATGCTGTAACCCACAATGATTCGCCACCTGATCCATGATGAGTTTCATATCTCGCGATCTTAAATCATCGGCTAATTTTCGATATTCTTCTATGGTTCCAAAACGTGGATCTACTTCGTAAAAATCCGTCATCGCATACCCATGATACGAGCCACTTGGCATATCGTTAGTTAAAACCGGACACGGCCAAACCGCTGTAAATCCTAAATCGTCTATATAATCTAAATGTTCTGCAATTCCTTGAATGTCGCCTCCATGCCTAGCGTAATCATCCGCTCTATCAATTCCTTGTTGAAGTAATCCTTTTACCTCATCATTTTTAGGATTAGCGTTTGCAAATCGGTCTGGTGTAATTAAATAAATAGCATCAGAACTATCGAATCCGACATAATCTTCAGCTGGTTTTTCTCGTGATTTTAATTCATACGTTTGAACTCGTTCTGAACCATCTTCCAGTTTAAATCTAATATTAAATTGTCCTGCTTTTGCAGTTTTAGAAATTTTTAAATCTAAAAAGAGATAATTAGGACTATCCGCTTGATGAACTTTAGTTATAGAAACACCTTGATAAGAAATTTTAGGTGTTGCGTTTCCAATATTTGGATGCTTAACCAACAATTGAACACTTTGATTTTTAAAACCTATCCACCAGTTTGGAGGTTCAACACGTTGAATGTCATTTCTAATTTCTGTAACGATTTCAGAAACAACTTTTTCTTGAGGCGTCTCCTCTTTACATGATAAAACACCAAGACATATAACTATTACTAAGATTTTGAGTACTTTCATATTATTGATATTTTGACATTCAGGTTATAGACCTAACTGGATTAAAATGGATTCTAATTCATTTTATTATGTAAAAATACCTACAAGGTTTTGAAAACCTTGCAGGATATTAAAATTATGATTGTTCAAGTATCATTAGACCTTTTTAAACAAGGCTAGAAGATTTAAACCGTTACTAAATTATTAGGACTTATAGTTAGTTCTTTACCATTAACTAAAATTTGTAAATCGGTATCTCCTTCCAATTGAAATTGCGTTTCATTTTGATTAACGCTGACTTTAATTATCTGATTTCTAAAATTCACTTTAAAAGAATAAGCATCCCATTGGTTTGGAATTTTAGGCTCAAAAGACAAGGTGTCATTTTTAATACGCATACCACCAAAACCTTCAACAATACTCATCCAAGTACCAGCCATTGAGGTAATATGTAACCCTTCGTGTACTTCGTGATTATAGTCATCTAAATCTAATCGCGATGTTCTTAAATAGAATGTATAGGCCTGATCCATGCGATCTAACTTAGCTGCTTGAATACTATGCACGCAAGGAGATAATGAACTTTCGTGAACTGTAAAAGGTTCATAAAATTTGAAATGGCGTTCTAATTCTTCAGTTGAAAAATCATCTTCAAAGAAATAGAATCCTTGAAGAATATCCGCTTGCTTAATATATGGTGAACGTAAGATCCTATCCCAAGACCATTTTTGGTTAATTGGTCGTTGTGCTTGATCTAAATCTTCAACCGTAATTAGTTCTTTGTCTAAAAAGCCATCTTGTTGTAAAAACACATTATGTTCTTCTGAATATGGGAAATACATGTTGTCGGCTACTTTTTTCCAAAGCGCTAATTCTTCATGTGAAATATTTGTTTTCCCTGAAATTCTTTCAAAATCAACACTATGACCTTCCTTTACTTTTTCAATCGTTTCTAAAGTATAATCAATACACCATTTGGCAATATAGTTAGTGTACCAATTATTGTTAACGTTGTTTTCGTATTCGTTTGGTCCAGTAACACCCAAAATCATGTATTTATTCTTATGGGTAGAAAAGTTGGCTCTTTGGTGCCAAAAACGTGAAATTCCGATAAGAACCTCAAGTCCCATTTCTGGAATGTAACTAAAATCTCCTGTATACCTATAATAGTTGAATATTGCAAAAGCAATGGCTCCGTTTCTGTGAATTTCTTCAAACGTAATTTCCCATTCGTTATGGCATTCTTCACCATTCATCGTAACCATAGGATACAACGCCGCTCCGTTTGAAAAACCTAATTTCTGAGCATTTTCGATGGCTTTTTCAAGATGGTTATAACGGTATTTTAAAAGGTTTCTAGCAACTTCTTGGTCTTTTGTTGCCATGTAAAATGGAATACAATAGGCCTCAGTATCCCAATAGGTACTTCCTCCGTACTTTTCGCCCGTAAATCCTTTTGGACCAATATTTAAAGTGGCATCTGTACCTGAATACGTTTGGTTTAGATGAAAAATATTAAAACGAATACCTTGTTGTGCTTTAACATCACCATCAATTGTGATATCTGCCATATCCCAAATTTTAGCCCAAGCTTCTTTTTGGTTGTCTAATAACTTAGAAAAACCAGCGTCTGTAGCTTTGCTTAATATAGACTTTGCCGCTGCAACTAATTCATTTTTATCATGATTACGATCTACCGTATAACCACCAAATTTATGAATGGTATACGTTTCATCTTTCTTAACATTATAAGTATAACTGAAAGACGCCAAATGAGCATCTGAAGCAAAATCTGGTTTATTCACTACAGATTTACCATCAATAAAAACTTGAGATTCCATAAACGTACAGGTATAGAAATCTGTTTTCATGGTTTTAGCCTGAATAAAGGCTTGATTATTCTCGTGACTCACATTTAAAGTATCCCAAAACTTATCATCCCAATTGGTATCTTCGTTTGTTATACCTGAATCTAAATAAGGTTCGAAAGTAATTTCCGCATCAGAATTTAAAGGTGTGATGTTAAAATCAATTGCTCCAACTTCGTCTAAATCTAGACTTAAGAATCGTTTGGTTTTGACTTCAACTTCAATATCATTTTGAAGCGTGGCCACGAAACTACGCGATAACCAACCCACTTTCATGTTTAATTCTCTTCGAAAGTCTTTCACGTTTTTACAGGCGAATAAATCGAGTTGCTCGTTATTAATAGTTACATTAATTCCTATCCAACTTGGCGCATTCAATACTTTAGCAAAATATTCTGGGTACCCATTTTTCCACCAACCTACTCTGGTTTTATCGGGATAGTAAACGCCAGCAATATAGCTACCTTGAAAGGTTGGGCCTGAATATTTTTCTTCAAAATTGGCACGTTGTCCCATCGCACCATTACCGATACTGAACAAACTTTCTGATGCCTTTACCTGATTTGGGTCGAATCCTTCTTCTAAAATTGACCAGTTGTTTGGGATGATGTAATCTAGGTTCATTATAATATTATTTAAAAATCTCTAAATGAGACGTTTTACTTTTGATTAATTTTCGATTAGAGATTTTATAAAATCATCTGAGATTTCAGTAAAATCATTGAATACGTATGTGGCATGCCCTAAGACATCTTTACTCCCGATTCCTATTGAAATCATATTTGCCGCATTCGCAGCAGTAACACCTGCGACTGAATCTTCAAAAACGATACAATCTTCTGGCTTTATATTAATTTCCTTCGCTGCTATTAAAAACACCTCTGGATCTGGTTTTGCTTTTGTTACATCATTTCCATCTACAATAGCATCGAAACTAGATTTTAGGTGAACACGATCTAAAATTATTCTAGCATTTTTACTTGCAGAACCTAATGAAATAGGCTGATTTTTTTCTTTTAAAGTGTTAAGCACTCTTGGAACATCTGGTAGTATTTCATTCTCATCCATTTCTGCGATGTAACTTAAATACTCTTCGTTCTTTTTACTCATGAGTTCGTTAAACAAATCTTGCGAAATGGTTTTATTTCCCCAAGCCAAGATTTTTTCTAAAGAACGCACACGGCTTACACCTTTAAGTTGTTCGTTTTCTTCTTCTGTAAAATTTATATCTAAACCTTTAGCCAGTTGTTGCCATGCTAAAAAGTGATATTTTGCGGTATCTACAATGACACCATCTAAATCGAATATGAATCCTTTTTTGTTCATCTATTTATTTTTGAATAACGTCATCAACGTCTTTAACTTTTGATACTAATGCTGCTGCGATTAAAAAACTAACACCACTCATCATTAAAGCAAATATGGCTTGATTACCATATGCATATTTAACAAGAGGCCCACCAATTAAGGCGTTAATTATTTGAGGAATTACAATGAAAAAATTAAAAATTCCCATATAAACCCCCATCTTTTTTGGAGAAATTGAACCTGCTAAAATAGCATACGGCATCGCTAAAATACTTGCCCAAGCAATTCCTATACCAATCATAGAAACGATAAGCCAGTTTTTGTCTGGCATGATGTAAATTGAAAGTAGCCCTAATCCACCTATGACCAATGATATCGCATGTGTACGTTTTCTTCCTATTTTCTTAGCGATATAAGGAAGTGCAAACGCATAAAACGCAGAAACTAGATTATACACTCCAAAGAGAATACCAATCCAATCACCAGCATCCTGATACGTAGAACTGCTACTATCTGTATAAGGCAAACCATAAATATGCTGAGCAATTGCCGGTGTAGCAAATACCCACATCCCAAAAAGACCGAACCAAGAAAAGAATTGCACCCAACTTAATTGACGCATTGTTGTTGGCATTTTTCTGAAATCATCGAAAATATCGAAAAGACTCGATTTTTCGTCATCATCTACGTGTTCCTTATCAGAACCTTCGTGTTGATCTTCAAAGCTATTTAATTCTTCTGGAGAATATTCTTTTGTGGTTACAACAGTTACTAAAATTGATATAATTAAAATAACGGCTCCAATAATAAACGATAAAATTAAATTTGTTGGAACAACACCTGCAATCGTCTCATTTGAAACACCAAACCAATTGGTTAATGCATAAGGTAACCAAGACCCAATAACGGCCCCGAATCCTATTAAAGCGGTTTGAATACTAAAACCTGCCGTACGCTGATCGGTTCTTAAATTATCACCTACTAAAGCCCTAAAAGGCTCCATAGCAATATTAAAAGAGGCATCCATAATCATAAGCATTCCTGCTCCAACCCATAGTGCTGGTAAAAATGCAATGAACATGTCTGCTTGTGGCATAAGCACAAGACCAATTGACGATAGAATGGCACCTACTAAAAAATAAGGTTTTCTTCGTCCTAATTTACCCCAAGTTTTATCGCTATAATATCCAACAATTGGTTGAACGATTAGCCCCATTAAGGGTGCAATGATCCAAAACCATGATAGTTCGTGAACATCTGCTCCAAAAATTTGAAGAATTCTACTTGCGTTGGCATTTTGAAGGGCAAAACCCATCTGTATCCCCAGAAATCCGAAACTCATGTTCCAAATTTGCCAGAAACTTAATCTACGCTTTTCCATTAAAATAGTATAATTAGAGTTAATACTATTCTGACAAGCTTAGCTTATCAAAACTTAGGTTGAGAAGTGAAAATATAAGTTTTGAATATGCGACAAAGATATAAAAGATTTTAAAACGGCAATGATAAATTTTTATTTGGTAGATTCTCTCTTAACTAAATCGGTAGTAATTACCACGGTTTGAAACACCTCATCCGCACTATTAAATTCGCTCTCTAACTTATCAATTAATAGTTCTGCTGCTTTTTCGCCCATCTGCTGCGCATGTTGACTCACCGTAGTAAGACTCGGCGTTGCGTGCTTTGATAACACACCATCTGTAAAGCCAATAACTTGCACATCATTAGGCACGTCTAGACCTAATTTACGAGCGACTTTCATAGCCAATAAAGCATAAATTTCATTCACCGCAAAAACACCATCTAATTTGGGATTGGACTGAAACAATTGTTCTATTTCCTTTTCAAGTGCTTCTAAATGAGCTTCATAATCTAAAGACTCATCAATTTTTAGAATTAATTCTGCCTTTGGTGGCATTTGGTGTTCTTCCAAAGCTTCAAGATAGCCCTGAGTCCTTAATTTACCAACACTTACGTAATCTTTTGTGGTAATTAAAGCTATTGACTTACACCCGTTTTCAATCAGTTTACCAACTGCTTTTTTTGCACCATTAAAATCATCAACAATAACTTTATCACATTTTACATCGGAAACAACACGATCAAACATTACAATAGGCATGCCCTGAGTCATCGTTTCATTAAAGTGATGGTAATCTTGCAACTTTAAGGTTTCCTTAGACATCGATAAAATAAAACCATCAATACTACCATTTGCTAGCATTTCCATGTTAATTACCTCTTTGGAAAACGACTCGTTAGATAAACCAATAATAACATTATAACCTCTTTTATTAGCTACAAGCTCAACTCCACTAATAACCTTTGAAAAAAAATGGTGCACAATCTCAGGTATTATAATACCTATTGTATTTGTCCGTCTATTCTTAAGACTTAAGGCAATATTATTGGGCCTATAATTATATAGTTTAGCAAATGCTTGAACTTTCTGTTTGGTATCGTCGCTGATTTCTGCACTATTACGCAACGCCTTAGACACCGTAGAAATAGAAACATCAAGTTCCCTAGCAATTTGTTTTAATGTTATTTTCCTTTTCATGTGTATATTTTAATTCTTTATTTTTATCACATCTCGCCTCAACAAAATCTCTCTTTTAAGTAAAAAACACTTAATATCTGTGATTCTTAAATTAAGACTAAGAATAAACGAATATAAGTCAAATATTAAATTAAAGAATTTTTGACTTCGCAATTTTTAGACATTTTCAATAAAAGATACTCAGTTTTTCGCTAATCTTCTCCTAATGTTGCTATTTTAAGAAAAGTTTTTAACACGAAAACGTTTTCGTTACTTTCGTCATCTTTTTAAAACATCAATTCACATTAAATTTACATAGATTTAACCCGAGAAGTGAAAATATAAACCAATTAAATAAGCAATTAACTTAAATACATTTTATGAAAACAGTTTTAAATGCTTTACTATTCTGTCTCATTATGCTGCCAGCAATATTGATGGCACAATCTACCGTAACTGGTACTGTTACAGATAAAGCAAACGCCATGCCTCTACCAGGCGTAAATGTTATTATTAAGGGTACTGCCAGAGGAACCGCTACGGATTTTGATGGTAAATATTCATTAGAAGTAAACCAAGGTGACATTATTGTAATCTCTTATCTTGGTTACACAACACAAGAGATTGAGTTTATAGGCCAGGCTAGTATTGATATCGTTATAGAGGAGGATGCTTCTCAATTAGATGAGGTTATACTTGTTGGTTACGGCTCTGTAAAAAAGGATGATTTAACTGGAGCTGCAGACTTAATAAAGTCTGATGATTTCAATCAAGGTCCTCTTGTTTCTGCACAACAATTAATATCTGGTAAAATAGCTGGTGTGTCAGTTACTTCTGGAAGTGGATCTCCAGGTGATGGACAGAACATTATCATTAGAGGTAATGGGTCTTTATCATTATCTAGTAATCCATTAATCGTATTAGACGGTGTACCATTAGATGGAGGCGGTGTAGGAGGTTCTAGAAACCCCCTTAACCTCATTAATCCTAACGATATTGAAAGTATGACCGTATTGAAAGATGCGTCTGCTACTTCAATTTACGGATCTAGAGGAGCTAATGGTGTAATTATGATTACGACTAAAAAAGGTAAAGACACCGATTTTAGATTTAGCGCAACAACGTCTACAACTGTTCATACATCTATAGACAGAGTTGATGTATTAAGTGCGGATCAATTTAGAGACATCGTAAATAGCCATCCTAATGCGAATGCTGCTACTATTGCACTTTTAGGTAATTCTAATACGAATTGGCAAGATGAAATATATCAAACGGCGTTTGGGCAAGACCATTCTTTTAGTGCATTAGGTAGTGCATTTGGAGTACCAATGAGAGTTTCACTTGGTCACTCAGACCATGATGGTAATTTAATTGGAGATAATTTCCAAAGAACTACAGCGTCTTTAAACTTATCACCAAAATTCTTTGATGATCATTTAAAATTTGATATTTCTGCTAGAGGAAATTATACGGAAAATACATTTGCAGATAGAGGAGCAATTGGCAATGCCAATAGTTTTGATCCTACACAATCTGTTTATGACCCAAACTCACAGTTTGGAGGTTATTTTTCTTGGATTGATGCTTCAACTGGTCAACAACCTAACTTAGCAGGAACCAACCCTGTTGCCTTATTAAATTTAAGAGATGATAGTTCGGAGGTTAGACGTTATATCTTAAATGCGAAAGCAGATTACAAGTTACATTTCTTCCCAGATATTACTGCAACTATAAGTACTGGTATTGATAAATCTAATAGTAATGGTAGAACTTTAGTTTCTGACTTAATACCAACTTCAGATTTAACATGGAATGGATCGAGAAATACTTATTCTAATATTTCTACAAATCAGTTATTTGATGCTTATTTCACCTATACAAAATCAATAAAAGACGTGCATAATATTAATGCCGTTGCGGGATATTCGTATCAATCATTTGAATATGATAATTTTAGTTACGACAGTGAGGCCGAGGAAGACGGAAATGATTTTGAATTTATAGATAAATCTAAAAATGTACTCTTATCTTATTTTGGTCGTTTAAACTACGATTATGATGGAAAGTATTTAGTAACAGCTACTTTAAGAGCTGATGCTTCTTCCAAATTAAATCCAGATGACCGTTGGGGTTATTTCCCCTCTGTAGCATTAGCTTGGAATTTACACAATGAAGACTTTTTAAATGCTAGTAATAATGTAAATGAACTTAAGTTACGTGTTGGATATGGTGAAGTTGGTAACGTAAATGGTTTAGGTGATTACTTATTTTTAACACGTTATTCTGGTAGTGAATCTACTGCGAATTATCAATTTGGAAATTCATTTTACCAAACGTACAGACCAGATCCTTTAAATGAAGATTTAAAATGGGAAATTGGTAACACCTTTAATATTGGTATTGACTACAGTTTGTTTAATAGAAGAGTTTCTGGTTCGGTTAACTTATATCAAAAACAAACTAAAGACTTAATCGCTTCAGCATCTGTAGATCCTTTTACAAATTTTGGATCTCAAATAGAAAAGAACATTGGAGACATGCAAAACCGAGGTGTAGAATTTACATTAAATCTAATACCTATAAGAACAGACGATTTTGAGTGGTCTATAAATTATAATATTTCACTTAATGAAAATGAAATCACTGATTTACCATTCGTACAAGAAACAGGAGGAATTAGTGCAGGAACAGGAAACAATGTACAATTACACACTGAAGGTGAAGCACCTTATAGCTTTTACGTCTTTCAACAAGTATATGATACTAGCGGAAAACCAATAGAAGGCGCGTTTGTTGATAGAAATGGAGACAACGTTATAAATGATGCTGACAAATACATCTATAAAGATCCTTATGCTGATATCTTAATGGGATTAAACACCAACTTAAGCTATAAAAAATGGGATTTGGCTGTTGTCACTAGAGCCAATATAGGAAACTATGCGTACAATGATGTATCAGCGGGAAACTCTTATTTAGATGGTGTAATACCAACAACTAATAACTTTTTATCAAATTTACATTCAAGCTATTTAGATAATGGATTTGTAAATCAATCTAATGAAAACACGTTTTTAAGTAGTCATTATATTGAAGACGCTTCATTCTTTAAAATTGATAATATTACCTTAGGTTATACCTTAGATAGTGCTATTAAAGATGTATCCTTAAGATTGTATGGTTCTGTACAGAATGTTGCAACCATAACAGACTATAAAGGCTTAGATCCAGAAATCACTGGTGGTATTGATAGTAATTTCTATCCAAGACCTAGATCATTTGTTTTTGGAGTAAATGTAGATTTTTAAAAAATAATTGAATTATGAAAAATAGAATGAAACAAATTATTTTTATTGTTACTATCTCACTTTTTATGACGGCATGTCATGATGATTTAAATCAAGATCCAATTGATCCAGATAGTTTCACAGAACAAGATGTTTTTGTAGACATCACTGAGGCTAAAGGTGCTTTAGCCAAACTTTATGCTAGTTTAGCATTAACCGGACAAAGAGGACCTGCAGGTAAACCAGATATTTCTGGAATTGATGAAGGAGCCTCACAGTATACACGTATGCTATTTAACCTAAATGAATTAACTACAGACCACGCTGTTGTAGGTTGGGGAGATCCAGGTTTACCAGATTTACATGGTTTATACTGGTCTGCAGGAAACGATTTTACTGGTGCAATGTATTTACGTTTAGCACAAGAAGTTTCTTTTACTAATGCTTTTATACAAAATGCATCAGCGTTATCTGACGATGAAGCTCAAAGCTATATTGCTGAAGCCCGATTTTTAAGAGCTTTTGCTTATTACAACTTAATTGACTTTTATGCGAATGTACCTTTAGTAACACAAATTACTACAGACTTACCATCTCAAAGTTCAAGAACAGATCTATTTAATTTTGTAGAATCTGAATTGTTAGAAATTCAAGATTTACTATCAGAATCTAATGAATATGGTCGTGTGGATAAGGTGGCAGCATGGGCATTATTGTCTAAGTTATATTTGAATGCTGAGGTTTGGACAGGAACCGCTCGTTATACTGATTGTGTTATTTACTCTGAGAATGTAATGAACTCATCATATGTTATTAATACAACAGATGCAAATGGTAATGGTTCAGCTTATGACGAATTATTTTTAGCAGATAACAACTCTAACGGAGCTCAAAACGAATTTATTTTTGCCTTAAATTTTGACGGTATTCAGTCTCAAACTTATGGAGGATCAACATTTATAGTTCATGCAGCAACAGGAGGTAGTATGGATCCATTAAGCTTAGGTGTTAATGGCGGCTGGGGAGGCTACAGAACAACAAAAGCGCTTGTAGAAAAATTTGATTACAACTTAGTCGTTCAAGAACTCTCAGATATTAATAATGCATTAGGAGCTATAACTGATTGGGGAATCGTTGGTGATGGGACTCCAAATGGTTGGGATGGTCCAGACACTGAAATGTTTGAAATAGCTACAAATAAATTTGCTTTATATACTGAGTTAACAGATGGATTTTTAAAATTCAGATTTAATGAAGATTGGGGAAACAATTATGGAGATACTGGAGCTGATGGAACTTTAGAAGCTGCAGGAGATAATATTCCTGTAACTGCAGGTGAATATTACATTACTTTTGATCTAGACAACTTAACCTATACTATTGAAGCTGTTAACTTTAACACATTACTAGAATCATATATAGAAGGTGACCACAGAGCGATGTTCTATACCGATGGTCAAAGCTTAGAAATAGAGAGCATTCCTCCTTTTGATCAAGGTTATGCGGTAACTAAGTTTAAAAACATTGACTCAAACGGTAATCAAGGAAATGATAGTAGTGGAGAATTTGTAGATACAGATATCCCTATTATTCGTTTGGCTGAAATCTATTTAAATTATGCAGAAGCTAACCTAAGAGGTGGTGGAGGTGATAATAACAGAGCAGTTTCAGCAATAAATGAGCTAAGAGCAAGAGCTTATGGTGATGCATCTGGAAATATTTCATCTTCAGATCTAGACTTAGGTTTTGTTTTAGATGAGCGTTCTCGTGAATTATATTGGGAAGGTCAAAGACGTACTGATTTAATTCGTTTTAATTCATTTACAACAAATGCTTACTTATGGCCTTTTAAAGGAAACCAAGCCAATGGAGCTTCAGTTAGTTCATTTAGAAATATATTTCCAATTCCATCAAACACCATATCAACTAACCCTAATTTAATTCAAAATGACGGATATTAATAAAACATTCAAAACAATGAAAACTATAAAATTTATAGCGCTATTACTTATCACTGCAATTAGCTTTAATGCATGTGATACTGACGACAGTTTAACATATATTGCGCAACCTAATGGTGAATTAGTTTTTACAAATTCATTTCAATCAGAATATCTTTTAATACCTTCTATTTCAGCAAATCTAGGAGAACGTTTTACATGGGGTGATGCTGATTTTGATATAGAAACAAACATTAATTACGAATTACAAAAATCGATAATTGGTGATTTTAGCGATATGGAGATCGTAGGAACTACTAACGAAAATTCCTATGCTGTTACTATTGGTAATTTATTAGATTACGCAGAAGAAGCTGGTTTAGATGCTGACCCAAATACAGAAGATATGCCAGATGCTGGTAGTGTATATTTTAGAGTAAGAGCTACTGTAGGAACAGATGCTACCTTAGAAATAATTTCTGAAACTGAAGCGTTAAACTTAAGACTTCTTGGGGGTGATATTGACGTTGAAGAAACTTTCAAAAATTTATTTTTAATTGGTGACGCTACTGCAGCAGGATGGGATAATTTAAATAACAACACTCCTTTAGTTAGACACCCTGATAATGAAAACATCTATAGTTATACAGGTTATTTTTCACCAGATGCTACCAATCCTGAAGGTTTTAAATTAATTGAAGTATTAGGACAATGGCAACCACAATGGGGAGCTGGTGCAAACACAGGAGAAGCAGCTGTAAATGATGGTAGTACAGACGACCCATCAGCATTTGTAATCTCTGCAGATGGTTATTATGCATTTAATTTAAACATTGATGAAATGACCTATACGTTAGAAACTTATGATGCTTCAGCAGCTGCAACATATGCTACTATTGGTGTCATTGGAGATTCAACTGCAGGAGGTTGGGATGCAGACACTGACATGACGCAAACAACGTTCGATCCGCATATTTGGAATATAAATGGTGTAGAATTAGGTGATGGTTTCCTAAAATTCAGAGCAGATGATGCATGGGATATTAGTTGGGGTAGTGCAAACGCTATAAGTGGTTTTGGAGACCTAGGAGGAGCAGATATACCTGTTACGGCTGGAACTTATAACATTTGGTTTAATGACCTAGATGGTAGCTACATTTTAATAGCTGTAGAATAATAAACATATTTAAAAAAGAGGCTATGAATTATCATAGCCTTTTTTTAGCTTTTAAAAATCTTATTATGAAAAAAATCTTACTTAATTTGTTGTTATTACTTCCTTTAATAGCAATCGCTCAAGTTACAACTAGCACTAGTCCTATTTTAGTAAACGAAACGGTTACGATAACAATCGATGCCAATAGTACTGAGACAGACTGTAATGGTTTTAATAACCCATCAAAAGTTTATGCACATTTAGGTGTGGGAAATGAAAGTGATGAATACGGAATTGCCGTTATAGGAAATTGGGGATTTGACGATGGTGTTGGTGAAATGACAAATAATGGTGATGGCACTTGGAGTATTACCATTACACCAAACACTTATTTTGGTCTAAGTACGGCTGAAGAAAATAGTGTAACCAAAATGGGAATGGTTTTTAGGAATGAAGATGGATCTCAACAATTTAAAGCTTCCGGATGTGCTAACTTTATTTTCAATGTTGGTGCTTTTCAAGTTACAATGATTAACCCTTCAGCAAGTGCAAATGGAATTGTTGTTGTTAATAATGGTGCTAACACTCAAATTTTAGCTCAAAACACTGGAGGACCTGCTAATTATGAACTTTTCGCAAATGGAACCAGTGTTCATACACAAAACAATACAACATTTTACAATGGATATTTGTTTTCTAATTTGACTCAAAACCAAGATTGCGAATTAATTATCACACAAGGATCTTCAATGATCTCTAAGCAATTTTCAATAATTGTTAATAGTACAGTTATTGAAACATTGCCTGCAAATATGATAGATGGAATTAATTATAATTCTTCTGACCCTACAAAAGCCACTTTAGTTGTGGATGCTCCTAATAAAGATTTTATATATGTCGCTGGAAGTTTTAACGATTGGAATCCTACAAGTACATATGCGATGAAAAAGGATAACTCATCAACTAAATTTTGGATTGAGTTAACCGGTTTAACAGCTGGTGAAATTGAAACTTACCAATATTGGGTTGGTGATGCAAGTCCAATATCTGGATCGCCTTCATTGGTTAAAGTAGCAGACCCGTACTCTCCTTTGGTTTTATCTCCTTTTGATGATCCCTATATTTCGGCTTCAACATATCCAAATATGCCAGCTTATCCTGCGGGTCAAGAACGTGAAGTCACCGTTCTACAAACCGGACAAACTCCTTACAATTGGGAAGTTACTAATTTCACAAAGCCCGCTAAAGAAGATTTAGTTATTTATGAGGTTTTAATTAGAGATTTTGATGCTGATCGTAATTTTCAAGATATTATTGATAGAATTGATTATTTCAAAAATCTAAATGTCAATGCTATTGAATTATTACCGATAATGGAATATGAGGGGAACGAAAGTTGGGGTTACAACACGTCTTTTCATATGGCTATTGATAAGTTTTATGGAACACAAGAAAAATTTAAAGAACTCGTTGATATTTGCCACCAAAATGGTATTGCCGTTATTTTAGATATCGCTTTTAATCATGCTTACGGAAGAAATCCAATGGTCAGAATGTGGATGGATGATCCAGATGGTGATGGTTGGGGAGGTCCTTCAACCGAAAACCCTTATTTTAATGTCTTACCTACGCATTCATATAGTGTTGGTAATGATTTTAATCACAGTTCAGATTATACTAGAGACTACGTAAAACAAGTTGTAGAATATTGGATTGAAGAATATAAAATTGATGGTTTCCGTTGGGATTTGACAAAAGGATTTACACAAAATTGTGGAAATGGTTCTGATGGCGGAGATGAAGGCTGTACCGGAAACTACCAACAAGACCGTGTGGATGTTTTAAAAGAATATGCCGATCATTCATGGTCATTAGACCCTGATCATTATGTGATTTTTGAGCATTTAGGATCTGACAATGAAGAAAAAGAATGGGCTAACTACAGACTTAGTGAGGGGAAAGGTGTGATGATGTGGGGAAATATGAATAACCAATACGCAGAAATCACAATGGCTGAAAGTGGTAACAAAAACATCAACAGAATGGGACATAAAGCACATTCTGGTTTCAACGGACCAAGATTGGTTGGCTATACTGAAAGTCATGATGAAGAACGTCTAATGTACAAAAATGTAGCCTTTGGTAACACTAGCAATAGCAGTCATAATGTACGCGATTTAAATACCGCATTGTCTAGAATGTCTGCATTAGGTGCTATTTCTGTAATGGTGCCTGGTCCAAAAATGATATGGCATTTTGGAGAACTAGGAATGGATACTTCTATTTTTACTTGTAACGATGGGAGCTATAATAACGACGGTTGTAAATTAGATACAAAACCTCAACCACAATGGACAAATAATTGGTTAACCGATGCGCTTAGAAGTCAGATTTATGAAGACTGGTCTAAACTACACAAACTTAAAATCGAAGAACCCGTTTTTGAAGGTGATTACGAAATTACTTCAGGAGATTTAACTCCAAGAATTGATATTTTTGATAATTCAATTCCAACTTCAGAATTAAAAAATGTAATTATTTATGCTAATTTTGATGTTGTCTCTCAAAGTATTGACACCAATTTCCCTAGCGGTGTAACCACTACATGGTATGATCTTATGGACGCTACAGGAAACACAACCGTTAGCAACTCTACCTCAACAATTACAATACCTGCTGGTCAGTTTAGAATATTAGGAAACAAAGCTTCAGAGGTGTTAAGTGTTAATGATCAGGAATTATTAGGATTCAGTATTTATCCTAATCCATCACAAACAACATTTAGCATTAATGTTAATGTTTCAAATGTTGAAGTGTACGATCTAACAGGTAAATTAGTGAAGTCTTTTAAAGGAGATTTTACAAGAGTTGATACTTTTGATGTGTCCTCTTTAAATTCAGGAATGTATATGGTTAAGGTTCAAAATGACAATAACCAAACATTAACGACCAAACTAATAAAGCTTTAATTACTAATTTTTCATATTACATTTATAATAATAAAGGTGCTCAATTGAGCACCTTTATTTATTAGTAGTAACTTATAGTTACACGTGTACCATTTTAGTATTTAAATACCTTAGTATGACGATTTTGTTCAAGCCATTTAATTGAACATTAAAGTCGATTTCTTATTAACTAGTTTTCTTAATTTTTCGCTGTCTATAAAGTAATATTGATATAGCTATTATAGATCCCGAAAAAGCAAGAGCTGCACCAACTAATGAAGACGACGTTACACTGTAGCCATAAGCAATTGGCAATCCTGCTAAATATGCCCCCATGGCATTTCCCATATTAAAAGCACTCTGATTCATAGAAGAGCCAAGCATTTCAGAACCTTTAGCTGTATTAATTATAGCCATTTGTATAGGTGTTGAAATACTAAAAGCAATTAATCCTATTATAAAAGTTAGTATCAAAGCCAACACACCACTCGAAGCGAGAAATGAATTTACTATTAAAACAACTGCCATTGCTAAAAGGCTAATCATTACTGAACGTAAAGGTGTAAATAGGTTTGCCATTTTTGCTCCTAAAAAATTCCCTACAAACATGCCTAATCCTGCAATTATCATTGCATAACTCACTACGTTATCAGAAAACTGCGCCACCTCGGTTAATAATGGAGCTATGTAACTATACCATGCAAAAAAACCACCTGTTCCTATGGTTGTAAGCGCAATTAATGCCCAAAGCTCAGGATTTTTAAGCCCCTTATTTTCTTCACTCAAAGGCTGTTTCTCTTCTTTTTTAAATTGTGGCATCCAGTAAAAGATACTCGCTAAAGTCAATAGACCAACAACACCAACCATTAGAAAAGACGCACTCCAGTGGTATTGATTTCCTAAATATGTTCCTATAGGAACTCCTATGACATTAGCTACTGTAAGTCCTGAAAACATCACCGCAATAGCTTGAGCCGACTTTCCTTTTTTAGCTAATTTCCCCGCTATCACTGCACCTACTCCAAAAAATGCACCATGCGGAAGTCCAGATAAAAAACGCACCACCAATAACATATTATAGCTTGTTGCAAAAGCCGAGAGTGTATTAAAAACAGTAAACCATACCATCAACAATAAAAGCATACGGTTAGGAGATAACTTATGACTAAAACTCGTTAATAAAGGTGCTCCAACCACCACACCTAAAGCATAGGCAGAAATAAAATGACCCGCTTGTGGGATGGTAATCGCTAAAGAGTTGGCAACATTTGGTAAAATACCCATTATTACAAACTCGGTAAGCCCTATCCCAAAACCACCAATTGCCAATGACAATAAGGCTTTTTTATTAGAAAATTCAACTTTCATAAAATGCTATTTACTACCTAAATTTTAGAGTGCAAATTTCCAAACAAAACCTTGATCTCATCACAAGTTGCTTATCTTATATATATACTATTTTAACCTTGTTAATGTTATATCAAAACTCAGTAGTTAATTTAGTATAGAAGACCTAATTATTACAAAACATGAAGCTAACATTAACACGTCCAATTTCTTAGTCTAAAAAGGCTAAAGGGCTACAAATACTTTTAATATATTATCTCACTCTAAACCAACCTTCACCTATTAAAATTTTAGCATTTTATACGTTAGGTTTTAAACATCGGTTCTAATTTCTTATAACTTAGTTTAACTAGTCTATTTTTACGATAGCGATAATCAAAGCCTCCTATAAAGCTTCAATTCATAAAACATGTAACATTACAAAAAACTAGGCCTCATTTTATCTATTTCCTTTTGATTATTTTTTATATTTCAAATTCCTAACCTACTCTGCTTTAAAACCAGATAAAAAGTGTTTTCAAATGTGTTTTCAATCCCAATATCTTAGAATTTCTTTCCGTAATTTATTGGCTCTAAAATTTGTATTTGTTTTTTTATGTGTGATGATTGTTCCACATCACTCTTATGGATCAACAGATCCTAAAAAAGCCACTATGATATATTATGAAAAAAAGGCATATGGCGTGGAAGAGATCTTAAGCAAATACTTGCAGATAAATTCACCAAGTGGTTCAGAGTTGGAAGCTGGTGAGTTTCTTAAACGTATATGTATAGAGAATGGCCTACATATTACCCAAATGGGAAATGAAAATGGTAATTACAATTTTACAGCTTCCATTTTTCCTCTAGATCAAAAAAAACCAAATGTTATTTTTCTAAATCATCTAGATATTGTACCCGCTGGAAATGATGAGCTTTGGGAATACCCTCCGTTTTCAGGAAAAATTACAGATACAGAAATTTGGGGTCGTGGTGCTTTTGATAATAAAGGTGCTGCAGTAATGCAACTATTCAGTATTATCGAAATCGCTAAACGCTATAAAAATAAATCACTCAACTATAATTTTACGTTTCTATCGGTATCTTGTGAAGAAACACAATGCGATGGAGGTATTAAATATGTTGTAGATAATTATCTCAACGATTTAAACGCAGCTGTCGTTTTAGGAGAAGGCCCTCCTGCAATAAAAGGGCTTATTGAGGCTAAACCAGATTTAGCATTATTCGGAATTTCTGTAGCTCAAAAAAGAGCATTATGGCTAGAGCTTAGTCTCGAAATTAAAACCAATGGACATAGTGCTGTAACTCCTTTTCACTATGCAAATAAGGAAATGGTTATTGCTCTCAATAAATTACTAAGTGATAAACCTGATGTCATTTTCAATAGTATAAATACGAACTTACTAAAGCAGTTAGGAAAACTCAATGGTGGTGTTAAAGGATACGCACTAAGACACCCTAAATTGTTTAAAAAAGAAATTCTAAAAAAACTACAAGAAGATCCTTTGATGCTGTCTCTATTTTCTAACACCATTACGCTGACAAGTATAAAAGACGAAAATGAAAAAGTTAATGCTATACCAACCAAAGTAATGGCGACATTAGATTGCAGATTACTTCCAGACGAATCGTCTCAAACGTTTATAAACAATCTAAAAGCTAAGTTAGATAATGAAGCTATAGAAATAAAGATTATAAGTGAAATGAAAGATGGAGGGATTTCTTCTACCAAAACCCCCTTTTTTAACCATTTAAATACCGCTATACTAAAAAGTTATCCTAAAAGTAAAACGGCGTCTGTACTATTACCAAACTCCAATGACATCAGTGTTTTTAGAGAACATAACATCCCTGCATATTCCTTAATTCCTATAAAACTAGAACGTAAATACTTAGAAACCATCCATAACTACAATGAACGGATTCCAAAAGGCATTATAGAAAAAGGAACACAAACTTATATCCATTTTATGGAACTATGCATTACAGATTGATGTAATTGTTTTAAATTGTCTACTAAATTCAGAAAACGTTCTTGTTTATATATGTTATAATATTCAATTATATCTTGCTTTGACTTTTTAAATACAAGTCGAAAAATATCAGGAAGCACAAAATAATTATCATATCTAGACACTAATTTTATTTGTAATTTCTAGACTAAAAACGTTTTAAAATGAATATATCTTAGGTATAACACAGGCCTTAATATCCTTCATTTATAAAAAAATGATAGTAAATATCACTTTATTCGACTATTAAAACAATGTAAATTTGTAATATGAAAGAAAAGCTCTTACTCGATGTAGAAATATACGTTGCAGAACTGCTAAATAAGCAGCTAGCTTCAACAAACTATTATCATAATGCTATTCATACTAGAAACGTTGTTGCTAGTATTACAGAATTAGCCAACAGAGAACAATGCACCGAACAGGATACTTTGGCCTTGTTGTTGGCTGGCTGGTTTCATGATACGGGTTTCATTTATACAGATCTTGGTCATGAAGAAGAAAGCGTTAAGATTGCGCATTCTTTTCTAAAGGAACAAAATGTACCTGAAGACACACGGAATTTAGTTGAGCAATTAATTCTAGCAACAAAAATTGAGCTTAAACCTAATAATAAACTAGAATCTATAATTAGGGATGCCGATTGTGGCCATATTGCTTCTGATGACTATTTAGATATTTCAGAGAATTTATTTAAAGAAAAGAATGCCAAAAATGGCAATCATCTTTCTGAGATAGAATGGATGAAACAGAACCTCGACTTTCTTAAAGGCCATTCGTTTTATTCCGATTCCGCTAAGCAAATTTGGCAGCCTAAAAAGGAACTTAATCTATTAGAAGTTCAAAAAAGGATCTATAAAATATCTCAGAAAAAAAAGAAGAAAAAAAAGAAAAGCACAAGATTTGGTAGAGGTGTCGAAACCATGTATCGTGTACAATTAAAAAATCATATAGAATTAAGTGCCATTGCAGATACCAAAGCCAACATCCTGCTTTCTGTAAACGCTATTATTATTTCGGTTGCTTTATCTAATTTAATTCCAAAACTAGATAATCCTTCTAATTTATTTTTAGTGTATCCGACTTTAATCTTAACACTTTCTAGTGTCGCCTCTATAATATTATCGGTACTATCTACGCGTCCTAAAATATCTAATGTCGCCATCACAAAAGAAATGATTAAGGAGAATAAAACAAACATTCTATTTTTTGGAAATTTTCATAAAATGAATTTGCAAGATTTTGAATGGGGAATCGACTACTTAATGGATAATGAAGATACCTTATACAATTCACTTACAAAAGATTTGTATTATTTAGGTTTAGTCCTTAATAGAAAATACAAATTACTACGCATCACTTATACCGTTTTTATGTTCGGAATCATTATATCGGCAGCATCGTTTATATACAGTTATTATATAAACATGCCTTTATAATTTTAATTTAAACTATATGAAGAATAAAACTACAGGACCCTTCAAGGTAAATATATCTTTACGTTTATTGAAGGATAAATTTGAAGGATTATTAGAATCAAGTAATGTTTCGGTGCAAACACAAGCGAAGCAAGCTTTAGAATTATTTGAAAAGTATCCTGTTTTATCATCCGGATCAACTACAACGGAAGATTTCTTAAAGAATAAACCCATCGTAGATCAGCTAATGTCTTATATATTCCCTTCAGCTTTATCTGAAAACGAAATTAAGGCTGCAGTAACTCCGTATACAAGTGAGGTATTTTATTGCAGTTCTAGATTAGAGAACATTATTAGCAATGCAGAAGTAAGCGATACTATTTTTAATGAATTGTATAAGGATTATGAAGACTCTTTTGATCTACTCACCTATGCTATTATATTAAATATTCATTACAAATTCAATGTCGATTTCGAAAGACCCAAAACCCTATCTATTATAGACAAAAAGGGAAACAGAAAGCGTTATCGCGTGGCTTTTAATGCCGATTTCTTAGACATATATCCCAACGAAAATGCCATTGAAATTACAGATGATATTTTAGATGAATTGTTAAGTAACGCAAATAATATTGAAATCTGGGAAAAGTACTTTCCAAAAGATTCTTGGACCATTGAAGGCTTTGGAATAGTAAACCTTATAGACACCTCATTAGACGAACGCATAGATGATTTTAAAACCCATTTAATAGAGCCTAATAGTGAAAGTTTTCAATATTTAATTGAAGACATTAGGCGCATTTTTAACAATCCCGATTTACAACTTGGGAGCTACAGCGTAGAACACGACAAAATCATCTCTCCTTTTGATAGAAATTTTAATATGCTAACGCTAGTAGCTGATGAAGATGTAAGCATCAACGAATACGCTTGCGAGCACATTAACTGTCAACTATTTAAAGATCGCAAACCTATTATTATTTCAAATGTAGAAACGTATCACAAAAAAAGTGGTGGTAACAGACTAAGTAATGCTTTGTTAAAAAAAGGTTTAAAAAGTGTTGCGCTTATTCCTGTTCCTGTTAATGGTGAATTAGGTTTTATTATAGAATTAGCAGCGTTTAAACCCAATCAGCTTAATGCCATTAATATGGTAAAGTTAGATACCATTTTGCCGTTTATTATTAGTTATTCTAAACGTACATTTTCTGAACATCAAAATGAAATTAGTGCCATTATACAACAAGAATGTACAGCTATTCATCCTTCTGTGCAATGGCGCTTTGAAGAAGAAGCTAGCAAATACATACAAGAACGAAATTTTGGAGAAAACCCGGTATTTAAAGAGATCGTATTTAAAGATGTCGTTCCTCTTTTTGGGCAAATTGATGTGGTTGGCTCATCTAATGCCAGAAACGAAGCCATTAGAATTGACCTCACAAGGCAATTAGAAAAAAGTAAAGACATTCTTAAAAATAGGATTAAAATAAACCTCCCCTTTTACGAACAATTAATTTTTCAAATTGACAACTATTTGGTTGAATTAGAAGATAATTTTCACACCAATTCAGAACAAGAAATTAATATTTTTTTCGAAAAACAACTCTTTCCATTATTCGAACATTTTCAGCATAATTCTAAAGGTGTCGAAGATGTCGAAGATTTTCTTAAAACGATTGATAAAGCAACAAGTAGTTTATATGATGCCCGAAAAGCTTATGATACTACTATTGAGAAAGGAAATAAGGCCTTGTCTTCATTTTTAGACCAACAACAACTTAGGGCTCAAGAAATATTTCCGCATTATTTTGAGAAATTTAAAACAGATGGCATTGAGCATAATTTATATATAGGGCAATCTATTTCTAAGCATTTAAACTATCATCCAACAGTATTGTACAACTTACGTTTGTGGCAACTTCAGGTGACTTGCGAAATGGAAGCAATGTATTACGAAAAGCAAAAAGAATTCCCTTTGCAATTAGAAGTGGCATCCTTAATCCTTGCTTATGACATTCCGATTACAATTCGCTATCGCATAGATGAAAAACAATTTGATGTTGATGGGGCCTATAATGTGCGTTATGAAATGATTAAAAAACGTATTGATAAAGCTCATATTAAAAATACAAACGAACGTTTAACACAACCGCATAAACTTTCTGTAGTGTATTCTAGCAATGCCATAGAAAAAGAATACTTGGCTTATTTCGAGTTTTTACAAGCCAAAAATTATATTGAAAATGATTTCGAAATAGTAGAGTTAGAAGAACTTCAAGGTGCGAGTGGAATGAAAGCGCTTAGAGTAAGTATAAACAGAAAACTTAAAAAAGTATCGGATATTTTTACAATAGAAGATTTACAAACCGCATAAGAAAAGATAACAGAATGAAAGCAAAACTACTATTGGGTTTAATTAGTATGGGATTAATTATTAGTAGTTGTGCTACTTATAATGCGCATAATGTTAATGCTAGTGCTAAAGAAATTAAGCATATTGATAAAAACACCACCAATGTTTTTTTAATTGGAGACGTAGGAAAGCCTGAAGACGATGGCTCAGCACCTAAAACATTATTAAATCTACAAACTCAATTTGAAAAAGCAGACAAAGACGATTTCCTTTTGTTTCTAGGAGATAATATCTATCCACGCGGTATACCTTTAAAAAATGATAAAGCCATTGAAGCGGCAGAACATGCTCTAAAGTTGCAATTAGACGTTGCCAAAACATTTCCTGGAAGTGTTTATTTCATCCCAGGAAACCATGATTGGTACAGCGGTTTAAAAGGACTAAAGGAACAAGAAAAAATGGTTGAAGACGCCTTGGGAAAAAATACGTTTCAACCAGAAAACGGCTGTCCGATTGAAAAAATTAACATTAGCGATGATATTGTTATGTTAATTGTAGATTCACACTGGTACGTTACCAACTGGAATAATCACCCAACAATTAATGATGATTGCGAAATAAAAACTAGAGCTGATTTTTTAGACGAATTTAGAGGTGAAATAAAAAAAGCTAGAGGTAAGGTTACCTTAGTTGCCATTCACCATCCTATGTATAGCAACGGACCACATAATGGCCGTTATGGTGTAAAAGAAAACATGAAACCTATACCTGTTCTTGGTACCTTAAAAAATATTTTAAGAACATCTACTGGTATTGTAAATGCTGACTTTTCTAATCCTTTTTATAACGAATTAAGAAAAAATCTAATTGCAACAGCGCAACAAAACGAAAATGTAATTTTCCTGTCAGGACATGAGCATAATTTGCAATATTTGGAGTCCGATAATGTATCTCAAATCGTTAGTGGTTCGGGTTCTAAAACAACACCTTTAAGAATCCGTAATTCTGATAATTACGGACATGCTATTCCTGGTTATGCGGTATTAAATATAGGAAATGATAAAGCTGTGGATGTTCAATTTTTTAATTCAACTTCAGAAGAAGTTGAGTTTTATAAACAAATAAAACAGCCAGAACAGATTTCTGAAACTGAGTATGCCAAAATAACGTCAGATTCTATAAGTGCTTCAATTTATTCAAAAGAAGACACCGATAAATCAGGTTTCTATAAATTCTTATGGGGAGATCGCTATAGAGATGAATACAGTACAAATGTTAAGGCGAAGGTCGCTAATTTAGATACCTTGATGGGGGGGTTAAAACCTTTCAGAAAAGGAGGTGGTACACAATCTAAAACGCTTCATTTAAAAGCTTCAAACGGAAAACGCTATGTAATGCGCGCTATGAAAAAGCAAGCAGACCAGTTTATGCAATCTGCTATTTTTAAGGATCAATACGTTGAAGGACAGTTTACAGAAACAGCATCCGAAGATTTATTAGAAGATATTTTTGCTGGTGCCTACCCATACGCCCCTTTTGCAGTAGGTGCGTTATCGAATGCTATAAACCTAGCTCATTTAAATCCTAAATTATATTATATTCCAAAACAAAGTGCCTTAGGGGCTTATAACGACGGTTTTGGAAACGAACTATACCTGTTTGAAGAACACCCTTCTGATGGTCATAACGAATTAGCATCTGGCAATTTCACAGGAGAGATTGTGAGCACAGTAGATATGTTGCAAGATGTACTAAGTGACGAATCTAAGGTTATAGACGAAAAAGAATTTATAAAAGCACGCTTGTTTGACATGCTTATTGGAGATGCAGACAGGCATCAAGACCAATGGCGTTGGTTGGTATTTGAAAACGACGGCAAAACAATTTATAAACCCTTACCAAGAGATAGAGATTTTGCATTTTCTAAAATGTCTGATGGCTTTTTGTTTGGTTCTGGAGTAAAACTTATTCCGGCAGCGCGAAAATTCAGAAAATATGAAGACGATTTAAAAGATGTCAAAGGATTTAATGTCTCAGGTTTCTCATTAGATGTCGCCTTTATTCCTGAATCTTATAAGTTAGATTGGGATGAACAAGTACAATTCATTCAATCTCAAATTACAGATGCTGTTATAGATGATGCTTTTAACAATATTCCTAAAGAAGTAGATCCTCAATCTATTATTGAAATTAAAAACATTTTAAAAGAAAGACGGGCTAATCTTCAAAAGATTTCAGATAGATACGTAAAACTAATTAGTAGATATGCTGTCGTAACAGGCACCAATAAAGACGACTATATCCATGTTAAAGCTTTAGAAAGCGGACAGGTAGAAGTCTCTCTATATCGCAAAAAAGATGACACCATTAAAGATCGTTTTCATCATAAAATTTATGAACCAAAATCAACTAAAGAAATTTGGATATACGGTTTAGACGATGATGATAGCTTTGAGGTTGAGGGAAAAATTTCTAAAATTAAAGTGCGTTTTATTGGTGGACAAAACAATGATGATTACAAAGTAGAATCTGGTAAAAACATTGTGATTTACGATTACAAATCAAAGAAAAATGATGTATCACAAGCTAAAAAAGCTAGAATTAAATTAACAGACGATTATAATACAAACGTGTATGATTATCGAAAAATCAAAAACAATGTCAATCAAATCATTCCTACCTTAGGTGCCAACCCAGACGACGGATTAAAATTAGGTTTAACTAATACTTACACCGTTTATGGTTTTGAACGCAACCCATTTACATCACAACACCAATTAAAAGCTGCCTATTATTTTGCAACTGATGGTTATGAATTAAATTATAAGGGTGAGTTTGCAAATGTTATTGGAAGTTTAAATTTTGGATTTCAAGCACATTTTCAAAGTCCTAACTATAGCGTCAATTTCTTTGGTTATGGTAATGAAACTGAAAATAATGATGACGACTTTGGCTTAGACTATAACCGCGTAAAAACTAGAGTTTTCAGATTAAGTCCGCAACTGATCTGGAATTCTAAACGTGGAAGTCTTATTCATTTTGGTATTAGTTATGAGGTTAATGAAATTCAAAACAGTGATAATCGTTTTGTATCAGATAATAATTTATTGCCAAGTAATGTGTTTGACGAAGAACATTTTGGTGGTGTAAATGCAAAGTACACCTACTCTAACTACGATAATGAAGCCTACCCAACTAACGGCATGAATTTCTCTATTGAAACAGGTTATAAAGATAATTTAGAAGTCAGCAATCGTAATTTTGGATATCTTATAACAGACATAGGCTTTGCTAGAAAATTAAATCCATCAGGACGATTGGTTTTCGCAACTAAATTAAAAAGTCATTTAAATTTTGGTGATGGTTTTGAATTCTACCAAGCCGCTTCAATAGGTGGACTAGATGGACTGAGAGGCTACAGAAATCAACGTTTTACAGGAAAGAATGCCTTTTATCAAAACACAGATTTGAGATATAGTTTCAACCGTATGAAAACAAAATTAATACCTATAAAGCTAGGTATGTATGGAGGCTTTGATTATGGTCGTGTTTGGATTAATGATGATACCTCTGAAAAATGGCATAATGCTTATGGTGGAGGAGTTTTTGTTAATGCTATAGATTTACTATCCGCAAATTTAGGAGTCTTTAATTCGTCTGACGGTGTTAGAATTTCCTTTGGAATGGGCTTTGATTTTTAAAAACTATAATTATCAATACTTTATGTAATGACAAATAAAAAGGTGCTCAATTGAGCACCCTTTTTATTTGTGAATTATAACTAGAATCAGGCTTTAAAATTATACGTGAAATGTATTTGTAAACACTGTTGATTCAATAAAAATGGTTTTGAGTGAATTCAAAGAACTCATAACACCAGACTTTAATTTTCCATTACGAGAGTCCTTACCTGCTGTTTTAATAATCGCATCCTTGATTTTTTTTCGATTCGGGTTTTCTTTTTTATCTGTGATATAAGCTAAATAAGAAATCGGCTGCCAGATCGTAGGGCTTATGGCTATATTTTTCATAGTTCTTTTTTTAAATTAATAGAAGAGAGTTATTTAATTTCTCTGGTACAAAATTCGGAAGAAAAATATAGTCACAGCATTACCCCTTTATCACATATATATGCTATCTTAACAACACACCAATGACAAAACAACGTTAAAGATAATAGAATACACTTTTAAGGTAATTATATAAATAGTCACCTAATTTTAGTTTTATAATTCATCATGTTTTTAAAAAATTACTATGTTAAGAAATGAAGCTAAACCATAAAGTATTTTAGGGATCAATCTCAAAAGTTGTGTGTGAATTATCTATACTTTTCGGATTTTTGTAAAAAAAAGACTGTGGACCATTATCTAGAACTACTTAAACTTATTCTTCCAGAATTTCTAATCAACCATTTTGATCT
>NZ_JABFDI010000029.1 GCF_013403915.1 Winogradskyella pacifica | reverse complement strand
ATTAGAAATTCTGGAAGAATAAGTTTAAGTAGTTCTAGATAATGGTCCACAGTCTTTTTTTTACAAAAATCCGAAAACTATAGATAATTCACACACAACTTTTGAGATTGATCCGAGAGCATCCCGATTTATAATTGGGACAGCCTTAGGCATGACCCCTAGTACGACCACAATAGTCCATATTAAAAATAGTGAGACTTTTTTTTAGTATCTTAGAATTATGTATACTACATATATTTTATATTCTAAATTAAAAAATAGATTTTATATCGGACATTCAGCTGATCTAAAAGATAGACTTAAACGCCATAATACCGGAAGAAGTAAATCTACCAAATACGGATTACCTTGGACCGTTGTTTCTACAAAAGAATTTACAACCAAATCTGAAGCTTATCAATACGAGATGTATGTAAAAAAGAAAAAATCTAGTGAGTTTATAAACAAACTAATAAATAATCCTGAATGGTTGAGCATCCCGATTGATAATCGGGACGGTCCTAGGTTCGAATCCTAGTGCGATCACAAAAAGCCTTAACATTTATGTTGAGGCTTTTTTGTGTTTTATTATGTGTTTTTTTTTCCTGTTTTAAATTTTATGATAAGTTCTACGTTAGACCTGCATTAAGTTTGTAAGATGTGACGTAAATTTTATAGCTTGAAAAAAATAAAAATTAGGGCATGTTTAAGAAATATTTATATATTTGCGCTCGCTTACCAAAATTGCGAGAGTAGCTCAGTTGGTAGAGCGTCAGCCTTCCAAGCTGAATGTCGCCGGTTCGAACCCGGTCTCTCGCTCTAAAGACATCCTGAATTGTGGAGTCTTTTTAGTTTGAAATATTGAATTAAAGTTTTTGGGGAGATACTCAAGCGGCCAACGAGGGCAGACTGTAAATCTGCTGACTACGTCTTCGCAGGTTCGAATCCTGCTCTCCCCACAAATGATTTTTAAAGAGAAGTTATCAAAAGTTAACTTTTGTAAAACAGCATTTAAAAATCATTTGGATTGAGTCACCAATCCAAGATTACTAAGCGAAGCGAAGTAATCTAAAATAAACATGACGATTTTAAATATTGAAACACCATTAATTAAAGCAATTTAATTACAAAATGCGAGAGTAGCTCAGTTGGTAGAGCGTCAGCCTTCCAAGCTGAATGTCGCCGGTTCGAACCCGGTCTCTCGCTCAAAGAGCTTCATAGAAATATGAAGCTCTTTTTTTTGTGATAAAGTGTATGCCATTACATTCTAAAAGGTACTTCACTATCTATATCATCAAAATTACGTTGAGCTACTAATTTATGTTCTAGTGGCTCATAGAGTTCAGATTTCATATTGCTACCATTAAATTTAGAGGTCCAATACACCAATTTTTGTAGGTTAAGGTTTCTAAATTCTTCAGATACTTTTTCAGAAAATTCACAACCACTAATACTTAATACTTCCAGCTGTGTTAATGATGCTAGTTCTACCGGTAAAACCACTTGTTTAAAATTGTTTATGCCTAAAACACGTAAATTTTTCAGATTCGCAATCCAAGTTGGTATTTTTTCCTCTCTGTTATGTGCACTGATAAAAAACGTTTCTAAATTCAACTCAGAAATCGATTCAGGGTATGTGCCTCCATTTTCATCTATGCCTTCTAACCAAAGGTGTTTTAGAGAACTCCAACGCGATATTGCTTCAATACTTTCATCATTAATATGATCACAATGTATCAGTTTTACAGCTTCAATAGTGTCAACGTTTAGGTTGTCTATGGTTTTAAGCGCGACACTCTGCATTCTTAATTTTTTAAGCTGAGGCAAGGTTACCGCAGGAAAATCATCAAAACCTTTAGCTTCAAATATTCCTAAAAACTCAAGGTTTGGTGTCTGGGCTAATAAACGTTCTAAAGCTTCGGTAGTTCCGTTATACTCATCAATCCTTAGTACTTTTAGATTCGGGTGTTTAAAGGCCGTTAATGCATTGTTATGTTCTGGATTGGCTTTTTTAAATGTAATGGTAAGCGCCTTTAAATTAACGAAGTTTTTAAGTAAGCTATCTAACTGACTTACATCACTGGTAAAATCAAACGATTCAACTTTCTCTGGATGCCTAAATGTTTCAAAATTTAAAACATTATTAACGTCATCATTTCTATGTCCAAGATTAAATTTAGCTGCACTAATTACTGCATAAAATTCCTGTAAATTAACAATAGGTGTGGCTTTAATATCCAGATTAAACATATCCAACGGTTCTGTTCCTGCTTTTATGCCCTTAATTTCAGAAATAGTTAAATTGGTAATCTTCTTTGGCAAACAATCGGTATTTACAACTAAAGCACTCGCATTTTTAATGGTCAGGTTTTCTAACTGTGCTATTTTTGAAAACACATTCGGAAAAATTCTAACCGCTAATTTTATATCTTTAGTATGCCACTCTTGAAATCTGTATAATTCTACATTTTTAAGATTTGTACATTGCTCAATCCCTTCAAAAAGCCAATCTAATTTATGCTCTAGTTTATAATGAAGCGTTGCTAAATTTTTAAATACAGCTAATGATGTTTTATGTGGAATTTCTGGTGCTTCACAATCTACAGTTATCGTCTTTAAATTAGGAAAAAACGAAGCATTGTCTAACACAAAGTTCAGAAGTTTAGGCGAATCTATTTCTATAGACTCTCGCAGACTTACTTCTGTCATTGGTGATATATTAGTTTCGCTATAGGTAATTTTTGTTACTAATTTGGGTCTAGGCGTTTCTTCAAAACATCTAGACGCATCTCCAAAAAACAAGGTAGATGATATGGAATCTATTTTAGGGGCATGAAGCTCAAAAAGTTCCAATTTTGGTAAATCCTCAAAACCATTTGGTAAGCTATCTATGCTTTTAGATAAAACCTGAAACTCTTTTAGTTGCTTTAAATGACTAACATCTTTAGGCAATGCTGTTAATTCACCTAAGCAAAAAAATTCTATTTGTTTTAAAGTTGCCGGAAACACAACTTGAGACAAATCTTGAACGCCGACAAAACGCAGTTTCAATATTTTTAATTTAGTAAGGTTTGTAAGCCAATTAAAATCAGTTAGATTCATATTGTCTATAGAATTAAGAGTCAAATAATCACCTTCTATGCGTAATTTTTTTAAGGATGTTAGCTGAGACATTGTACTTGGAAACTTTTTTAAACAAGGCGCAACAAGCTTTAGTTTTTTTAAATTTGATAAATTACCAAAATCCTCAGGTAGTTGTTCATAATCACCTTCGAGATCTATTTCTTCTAAAGACGTTAATTTTGATATCTCATTAAGAATACTATCATATTTATTACCAAAATCTTTTAAATGGATTTCTAAACTTTTTACGCCGTTAAATCGTCTTAATATATGTGGATGTTCTAACAAGCGATCTAAAAAATCTGTCGAAGAATGAAAAAACCATAGTTTTGATCCTCCACCAATTAGGCTATGTAATTTAAGAAGGTCTAAGTCTTCAGATAGCAATCCATATTCTAATATGGAAATCATTCTAGGGCTTGAGCGTATAAATCTTCCTTTTTGTGTTATTCTTTTTCGACTTTTAAAGGCTATTTGTAAGGCTTCTGGGGCTTGTTTTTTTATGATATTAGCACATTCTGTTTTATTTTTTTTATTAGATGTTGATTTCGCTATCACAAAAATTTCATAATAAAAATCTTCCGGATAGTTTTTACACTTCTTAAGATCTTCATAAGATTTATCAATTTGAAAAAAGTTAAAAACAGAGGTTTCTGTTGGCTTTGTCATAGTAATTGTTAATTTTTAGGGTATAAATTTCTTTTGGAAATAGGTTTTTTAGATTGTGGTACGTTGTGCTTAAATTTCTTTAGCAGTAGAGATTGTATTTTTCATATCTGTTATCAAAATCCTCTTTTAATATTTTATTTCCAGCTAATGCGTAAAATTTAGACGATTTCATATTGTTTCCATTAAATTTTGAATACCTGTAAATTAAATCCTCTAAATTCAAATTCTTAAATTTATCAGAGACTTGCTCTGTAAAATCACACCTTCTAATGCTCATTATTTTTAATTGGGTTAATTCAGCTAATTCTTCCGGTAATGGGGAATACTTAAAGCTTTCTATGCCTAAAACTCGTAAGGATTTCATTTTACCTATCCATTTTGGTATTTGTCTTTTGGTTAAAAATCCATCAATAAAAAAGGTGTCTAGATTTAAGTCTGCAATGGTCTCTGGGTAGGTTTCAAGATCTCTACTAATGCTTTCTAACCAAAGAAATTTAAGCGTTTTCCAATGCGATGCGGTAACCATAGCATCGTAACCAAAATTGTCACACGATAAAACTTTAAAAAGTTCTATGTTGGGCACTGTTAAGTTTTCTATAGACTGTATATCATCGCTATAAAATAATTTCAGTGTTTTTAGTTTGTTTAAAGTAACTTTAGGTAAGTCTGCAAGACCTACACACTCGTAAATTTCTAAAAATTCTAGATGAGGCGTATGCTTTAATAATAATTTAATAACACTAGTGTCACCATTAAAATTTTTAATGGTTAAGTTTTTTAAATTATGATGCGTATAAGCGGTTAAACCATTGTTTTGTTCGGCATTATCTATATTAAAATCAATGGTTAGTGATTGTAAATTACAAAGTGTTTTTAATGCCTTGTCTAAGTCTTTTACATTACTATTAAATATAAAATCTTTAAAGCTTTCAGGGTCTTTAAAATTATCAAAATCTAAAGTATCATTTTTAACACTGTTTACATCGTCTAACGTAATTTTTTTAGCACGCATTACCGAATAAAATTTTTGCAATGCGGTAATAGGTGTACCTGTTACTTTTATATGATTTACCTCAAAATCTTCTACACCTGGCTCAATGACTTTTATATCTGTAATGGTAAGACTGTCTGTCTTTATAGGTAAATAATCTGTATTTAAAACTAGTGCTTTTGCACTTTGTACGCGTAAGGTTTGTAAATGCTTTACTCTAGAAAATGCTTGAGGGAAATTAGTAACATCAGCGTTCGTTATTTCAGCATCAGCTCCATTATATAAACCATAAATAAAAACGTCTTCTAGCTTTTTACATTCGTGAATATCCTCTAAAACCCATCCTAAATGATGTGCTAACTTATACTTAAGGTTTTTAAGTTTTTTAAATGCAGAAAACGTATGTGTACTTCTTCTTTTTGGTGCATCACAAGTAATTTCTATATCTTTTAAATTAGTAAAAGACAAGGCATTATCCAACACAAAACTAAGAAGCTCTGGATGAGTGAAATCGATTCTTTTTAGCTTAGTTACAGGTGTTTCACCATAAGGCATAAACTCTGTATACAAACCTAGTAAACGTTTAATATTTGGTCCAAAAATAAAAGATGCAGGAACTTCTTTTAATTTAGATAAATGAATAACTTCTAAAACCTCTAAGGTTTTAAATTCACTAACAGATGCAGGAAAGTGTTCTAGCTCCCTCATACCACTTAGCCTTAATTTTTTCAATTTTGGCAAGTGACCAAGTGTTTCGGGTAAAGCAGTTAGATTTTCTAACCTAAAAAGCTCTAATTTTTTTAAACTTGCCGGTAGCTCAACATCAGAGAGGTCTTGTACCGCAAAAGAACCTATTTTTAAATGCTTTAAACTTGTCAATTCTTTAAGCCAAGTAAAGTTAACTATGTTAGGGTTAGGCTCGTCTTCACCATAAGGAAAACTCCCCCTAAACTCCAACTTTTTAAGTGCTTTTAACTTGGTTATTCCTACGGGAATCCATACCAAGTTAGGTGCTGTTAGAATAAACTCTTTTAAGTTAACTAATCGCTCTAGTTCTTCTGGTATGTATTTATAATCAATTTCAAGCTCAAGTTTTTCTAATGAAGAAAGTTGCGTTATGTTGTTTACAACGCTACTAAAACCTTCTTTCTGTCTAGAGGTGCTAATTGTTAATTCTTTAATACCATTAAACTGACTTAAAAGACGTGGTGTTTCTATAAAAAGTTGAACCACTTCTTTTTTTGAATATGTAATGGAAAGTGATAAACGCTTACAAACAAGTGTGTATAGTTTACAAAGGTCTAAGTCTTCTGAGAGTACGCCATACTCTAATATAGCAATCAGCTTCTTATCAAAAGAAGAAGAATCTTCTATCAGTGTTATTTTTTTTCGACTCTTAAAGGCGAGTTGTAAAGCTTCTGGTGCCTGTTTTTTTATGATATTGGCACATTCGGTTCTAATCTGCTTGTTTTTAGTAGATTTTGCAAGCACAAAAATCTCGTAGTAAAAATCTTCTGGGTAATTTTTACAAGCTTTAATTTTTTCAAAAGATGTTTCATCTTCATAAAAGTTGAAACCAAATTCGTGTTTAGCAAATATCATAAGGCAGTTTAATTTTATGTTACAAACCTATTTTAAAACACGGTGTTATTTGTCACTGTATTCTGTGATATTTAAAACGTAAAAAAAATTCCCTTATAAAAATCACTAAATACCGTGAGTTTAAACAAACAGATTTCTTTTACCTTGCCATCAGTAATTCAGTTTGTTTATATAAAGACAAATTATTGTTAATGACCATAGTTAAAAATATTTAAGAGATATGATCCTTATAGAAGATGCTAGAAAACACTTAGAGCAATACGCAAAACCAGCCGTAGACCGGTTTGAATTTCGTGCTTATTCTGAGCCTTATCGTGTTTTAGCAAAAGTACTTGCTGGTATAGAAAAAGAGAAACGCGTCTATTATAATCAGCATGATTTTATTGCCGCCTTTGAAGACCCCTTCAATATAAATCCTTGGACCACACCAGAAGGGATGCGTTTAGGAATGCAATTATATGGTGTTATTCAAGCGCCATATTTAGCAGCAATGTGGGATTTTATAAACACCTTACCGTATCAAGATTCTTATAACAGGCAAGCCTTTAGATCGCGAGATGGCGAAGATGTGATACACAAAAAAATAGTCACTTTTAGAGCATTTCTTAATTCCAGCAGAATGGGCTTTGGGGGCTTATCTTTAGTAGAACACTTTCAATACAACACGTATTTTTCTGGGAACCAAGACCTTTTTCTAGCCATTGTTTTACACAATGCAGAAGGCGCGTTTGATGCCTTGCTAGACGATATTATTCAGGGAGAAGATGAGATTGGTGGCGTAAGTTCAGATATTATCAAGGCCTTGTTGTATTCTGAAGAGGAGAAACATTGGGAAATGGTTGCTAAATTACTACTTGCAGCGCAACGTCAGGAAGGTTTACGCCAAACCATAATAGAAGCTTTAGATAGCTGTAGCCTTGCTGCGTTTAAATATATGTTACAAGTTATCATAGATAATGACCTAGCTCGTTTTAGTAGTGTGAATAGAGCGGTTTGCACCTGGTTTAATTTGAATTGGGAAACGCCTAAAAAAGCGCTTATCAATCGTATATTAACGCTTGCACAATCTTTAATTTTCGACTTAAAAGAAGTAGATACGTATTTAAAAAGTAAAGATAATATTGAAGTGCTTGTTGGACTTTGGGCCATTGGTATTTTAGATGTCGATACAGCCAATAGAAAAGCGTTAGATATTGTATTTGACTACGACGACCGAAATAAAAAGATACTCGCGTTGTATTTTATAAGTCAAACCGATAAAACAAACGATGCGCTAGTCCCTTATTTCATAGAAAACATTGGAAAAGATTACGCCTTAGACCATTGGATGGCGGTAAACCTACCAGAAACGTCTTTAGATGATGTAACTTTTGAAAAACTACTTACTGTCGCTAAAAATGCTTCAGAAAAAGGAAAGGTTTACGAAAGTAAAATATTCTCGTGGTGGAGTTTTATTCCAAGGTCAGACTATTTCTTCAATTTTATAATGAATAGTGCTACAGAAGCACAATTAGAATTAATGGCACCTGATTTTGAAGACTTTCCTTCAGAATTTAGAGAGGCTTATTTTAGAAAGGTATTCCCTAAAAACTACAGCTATTCGTTATACTACAACAAAGAACAAATAAAGCACAAAGTAGTATTAAATTACGATAAGAATTCTTGGAAACGCGCTTTAGCAAGACGTGCCATTTACAACAGAAACGAACTGGTAATGGCTACAGGATTAAGCTTGTTCTTTAAAATGCATTTGTACGATACCGAATTAGAGATTATTGAAGATTTATTAAGGCGAAAAAGTAAAATGCTACGGACTTCGCTTATACAGTTATTAATAAACTTACCTGTAGATACTTTACGCCATAGCACCACTAATTTAATTCAGGCTAAAAACATTGAACAGCGTATAGCCGCTTTAGAAATTTTAACGATTTTACACGATAACAACAGACAATCTAATTTTACAGAAGAGCAAATAGCGCTTTATAAACAGCGTCCTAAAATCACTAAAAACGAACAAGTTTATCTTGATAAATTTTCAGACAATACAGAAGAATATAATTACAGTAACGGTTTTGGCGCTATAGATTATGATAATTTATCACCGCTTTACATCCCGCAGTCGCATTTTAAAACCAAGACCAATATTTTTGATAAACTAGGAATTACCACTTCCGAGGCTTCTGGGTTTAAATTCAAAGATTTTATTGATGTAAAGAAAATTGTGACTCAAGTCAATCAGTTAATTAATTTGGTTACAGAACATCGAAATCACGAATACCAGATGTTAGCCTATGATGGTGAAATGCACACCACGTATCTTAATAAAGGGGTTCACGATATGAAAGCGTTAGGTGAAGATGCCACAGCTTTAGAACAACTGCATAACTTACCACTCGCCGACCTTTGGATTTCTTGGTATGAAAAAAGCGAGCTTAACGATTTTGAAATGTATTCGGTTATTCGCTACATCAATAATCGAGAAGCACCTTTTGGAACCTATACCATTCTTCAGCCGTATTTACAGCAATATTACCCAGATTTGGCGGGCTTAAACTTAGGAGAAGTAGAACGCTATTACTCAAAATCTAAAACCTATAACAAAATTTTAAAACGTTTGTTTTGGGCTTTTGCAGACCATAAAATGGTGGGCGATTTTAAGTTTAAGATGTATGAGGATATGATTGCTAATTTCCCTGATAAACACAAGCTCACCCAATTTCAAGAGCAAAGAACCTATTACAGCACAATAACTCATAATTGGACAACCATAATTCAGGAATACACGCCAAATTTTGGCTTAAATCATCTAGATCAGCTAACCAACGAGCAACTGTATAAATATTGGGCGATTCAAATGTATTTATCGGCTCAAAATATGGAACATCCTAGTGAGGCCACTACCATTAAAGTGCTTACAGAAGAGAATATCAATAAGAGAACCTTAAAGTTTCCTGAAGTAGAAATTACGCTAAGATTATATAGAGAAGGTTTAATTAATGATGATGATTTATTATTCCAATCGCTGAACAATCATTCTATAATGAGCATTATGGATGGTGGTTTTAATTACAGAATGAACTTTAAAAAAGGAATAGAACGTAACAGCATTCCAAAACACGTGTTTCTACCTTTAAAAACCAACCTGCTAGAAACAGAATTAGAACGTGGTGATTTGGCAACACCGGCTTCTGAGTATATTAGTAGTATTCACCGTGTAGAAGGTGTAAATTATGTTTTTCGCGTTTTAGAACGTTTAGGAAAAGATACGTTTGAGCGTGGTTATAGTTATTATGGTGATAGTAAAAAATCTAAATTTAGTACCATCCTTAAACGAACGGCCTTTAAAGACACAGAATCTTATGCCGATTTCGCCAAACTAGCCGATGCTTCTAAAGTGAGTAAAAAACGCTTGATAGAGTTAGCGTGTTACGCCACGCAATGGGCCAATGTTGTGGGAGAATATTTAAATATTGAAAACCTAGAAAATGCGGTTTGGTGGTTTCAAGCACACGCTTCAGATTATATGAATTCTGAAAAAGAAACTATTATTTCGCGTTATTCTAACATTCCTAAAAACGACTTTGCACTTGGTGCTATAGATATCGATTGGTTTAACAAAGTATATAAAAACTTAGGAAAGACTAATTGGAAATTACTACACGATGCCGCAAAATATATTACCGATGGTAATGGGCATAGACAAGTAAAATTATACTCTAGCGTAATGCTAGGTGAAGTTAAAATCACCGAGACACTTAAGAAAATTAAAGACAAACGTGATAAGGATTACGTCCGTGCTTTAGGATTAATTCCGTTAAGTAAAACCATACCAGAAAAAGATTTATTAAAGCGTTACAACCTATTGCAAACCTTTTTAAAAGAGAGCAAACAATTTGGGGCACAACGTCAAGAAAGTGAAGCTACCGCTGTAGAGATTGCATTAGATAACTTATCTCGTAATGCGGGTTATAAGGACCGCGTACGTTTTAGTTGGGCAATGGAAGCCAAAGCTACGCAAGCCATTATGGAGCATGCAATCGTTACCATAGATGACACTATTATAGAACTTGGTATTACAGAATTAGGTAAAACCACGATTAAAGTGACCAAAGCCGGTAAAACCTTAAAAAACATACCTGCAAAACTGCGTAAAGACAAACAAATAGAGGCTTTAAAAGACAATAAAAACTACCTATCTAAACAATATAGCCGCACCCGTTTATCGCTTGAAAACGCCATGGTAAATGAAGATGAATTTGCAGCTAAAGAAATTCACGAGTTAATGCAACATCCTATTGTAAAAGCCATGTTGCAAAACTTAGTGTTGTATGTACCTGAAAAAGAAATTTCAGGATTTTACAACAATGGTGCATTGATAGCTACTGATGGTAAAGCACAAGCACTTGCAGAAGACGATGTCTTACTTATTGCACACGCTTCTCATTTATACCAATCGGTTGCTTGGGACTTGTACCAGAAACATGTGTTTGCTGAGCGTATTACACAACCCTTTAAACAAATTTTTAGAGAGTTATACTTAATCACTAATGACGAGCGTGAGCATAGCAACAGGTCTGAGCGTTACCAAGGGCATCAAATTCAGCCTAAAAAGACCGTGGCTTTATTGCGTGGTCGTGGTTGGACGGTTAGTATGGAAGATGGTTTGCAAAAAGTATATCACAAGCAAGGCTTTATTGCCACAATGTACGCGATGGCAGATTGGTTTTCACCGTCAGATGCAGAAGCACCAACTTTAGAAGTGATCCAATTTCATTCTATAGACAGCTACAAAAACATTCCGCTTACAGAGATTCCGCCAGTAATTTTTAGCGAAATTATGCGCGATATCGATTTGGTGGTTAGCGTTGCGCACGTTGGTGGTGTAGACCCAGAAGCAAGTCATAGTACCATGCAAATGCGTGCTGCTTTGGCAGAAGAATCTGCAAAATTATTCAAGCTTCCAAACATTACGGTTAAGGAGCGTTATATTTTTATAAAAGGAACTTTAGGCGAATATACCATCCATTTGGGAAGTGGGCAGGTTAGCAAAAACGGACTAGCATTATCTATAATTCCAGTTCATAGTCAGCATCGCGGACGTATGTTTCTACCATTCGTAGACGACGATCCAAAATCTGCCGAGATTATTTCTAAAATGAAATTACTTTCTGAAGACAATAAAATTCAAGATCCAACCATTTTGGCACAAATTAATAGTTAATACAATCATTAGGGCGTTACCTCGCTTAGGCGAGGTCGGGCTTTCTGTTGCAAGTACTCGTGCTATCGCACTGTGGGCTTTTCACGGCAATCCCTAACGCTAAAAGCATTTAGCATATTATGGAATTAACGTTAAAACTTAAAAGATTAGGCAAAAAGAAAGTAAAAAAAGTACCTTTTACTCTAGATAAAAATCCGAAAAATTTAGAAGAATTATTAATCGGTTGTGTAAAAAATCAAGTAGAAGCTTTTAATAAAAAACGAACAGAAGTCAATGTCATTGGTTTTTTAAGCCCTGCAGAAATAAAAGAAAAAGCAGAAAGTGGTAAAGTAGAATTTGGCGAATTAGCCAACACCGATTTAGCCAATCTGCAAAAAGCAATCGATAATGTTTTACTCGCTTTTAAAGACGGATTATTTGTGGTTTTTGTAGACGAAGATGAAATTACAGATCTAAAAGTACCTTTAGAACTAACGTCAGAAAGTGTCATTGCCTTTATAAGAATGACGTTTTTAGTGGGGACGTATTGGTAGTTTTTTTAATCAGTAAATATGAAAACAGAAAACATACAAAGCCAATTAGTAACACAAATTTCTAACCATAATACAACCTGGGGAAATTTATTAGAATACAAATTTTGGTAATGAAGCTTCTAGTTATTGGACTGTTACATTAGTACCAATTAATATTTCTGTAGATCGTATAAACAATTCTTTCACCTTTAAAAACGCAAAATTTTTATTTGATGTTAATGTAGGTATTTCTTCTGGTGATGATATTAGACTTTTTACAAAACAAGTTTCCGGACACGGCACATTTCAATTTGTGGACGCTATAATTATTCAACTTCAAACATTAATTCTTAACTAAAATTTAGAGTTTCAGTATTTATAAATACTATAATTTCGCAAAAAAAAGAAGTTCCAACTAAAAAATAAAGGTATTTAAATGGTTGACATTATAAAAGCAAATGCGGAGCACTCTGAATTAATTGCAAAACTAGGACAACAGACCTTTTCCGAATCTCATGGCCATAGTGCTTCTAAAGAGGATATAAATAACTTCATTTTAAGAACCTACAATACCGAAGCCATTCATAAAGAATTTGAAAACAAACAGATAAATTATCATCTCATCTATTTTAATAAAACCATAGCTGGGTTTTCAAAAATAGAATTGCAATGTCCTAATATGAATATAAGCGATAAAAATATTACCAAATTAGACCGCATCTATCTTTTAGAAGCCTTTCAAGGCAAACAATTGGGTGTAAAATTACTCGATTTTAATATTGCGCTATCTAAAAAACAGCACCAAAACGGAATTTGGTTAGTCGTTTGGACAGAAAACCAAAAGGCCATAAAATTTTATACAAAAATGGGCTTTGAAATTGCTGGAGCTTATGATTTTCAAATATCTGAGACGCATACAAACCCTAATCATGTTATGTATTTAAAATACTAAAATAAATACTTAACTATAGATTTAATAAGGTGTTCTTATACTAAAGAATACCTTTTTTCATGCCTTAAAACCACATTTCCCTACATAATTCATTATACCTAAAAATGGCTGAATACGGTGATAAATAACCTACAATCACCATGTAAATTTGACTAAAATAAAACATCAAAATTATAATTATGACACCTGAAGAAAAAGAACACTATTTAGCAGAAATAGACCAAGTCGTACAAAAAGCTGTAGATGGAGAATATAAACTTTATCCTGTGCTACAACCAGCAAGTTGGCCTGGTGTTAAAAATGGTGCGTTTTATAATGTAGAAGTTACTGAAGATAATAATAAAGATGTTCCTTTAGTTGTTGAATCTTACGCTGTAGAAACCCCAGATGGCTTAGTGTATCTAGGAAAGAAACATAAAGAATTCTTTGGGAATAGAAACTTATATCAAGAAGCTAACGACAACTTAGACGAGCTTGAACAAGGATTTAAGTTTGAAAAAGAATTTGATAATAAAGTATTGAGTTCAAATGGAACTCGATTTTCTAATGAAAGAGTTCTTAGTTATACACAAACGCGTATGGCTCATGATTTTTTAGAGTCAGAAGAATTGTATGTATCTATACCTAGACGTGGTAATATACTTATTATTCCTAAAGATTCAGATAAAGATCTCTTAGATATGTTTTTATACGTGCATCGACATAATTGGAACGATAAAACTAACGACAATACTCATATCGCTAATATACTTTATTACATAAGAAGTGGTAATAGAGAAGGTATCGTATATCTATAAATCTAAACGCTATGTTATAGATTTAGCAACGTTTTCTATTTCTAAGGAAATAATTCACAAAAAAGGTGTTCAATTCAAAACATTAAAACAATGAAAAGCGCAGGTCTTAAAAGGACAACGGGTAATTCTTCAAAAGAAAAAAGTGACAAGGATACGTTCTTTGTCATCACTATTTTTGGCGCTAAGCTTTATGAAAAACCTGCGTTAGATTCAAAATTGATAACGCGCATTACAGTTGGAGAGAAAATTGTTGCAGAGAAAATTGTTGAAACAAAACAATCCATACACATTGGTGAAGGATTTCAACTTCATGGACATTTTGTTGAAGTAAAAGGCCAAGGCTGTTCTGGGTTTATTCACAGTTCAGACTTGACAACTTTTAGACCTCAATTAGAACAGGTATACGACGGCATTATGATTCCTGATTTTAAAGGAAAAATGATACATAAAACTACAGATAAGAGAATTGAAACATGTAACGACAAGCCATTTGAAATTATAGAGGATATAACAACCTATGACCATATCATTCATACCTACACTGATTTTAATGATTGTTTAGAGAATACTTACCTATATAAATATATGACATTACAGGAAGTCTATCATCAATTGCCTGTTCATGATCCTAATATTGATATCACTTCAAAAGGAAATTTTATTTTAATGCCTGAGTTTATAGAAAAGAAAGACAACCAATACATTTTTAAAGGCATAGGCATCACACGTAGTATCGCAATTATTAAAAATAAAGACGGCCAGTTTTTAATAGCGTCACTAGATTGTCCGTAAATAACTTCTGTCTAAAAACAAGCTAATTATCACCAATAACCAAGCTGTTCTTATCTATAAGAACAGCTTTTATTTTTCAATAAATTAAACAAAAACACCCTATTTAGGTAAACCATTAAATCTCATAATGGCTGAAAACCGTGATAAAAAAACTGAGATGCTTCTTTAATTTTGTGATAAATAAAAAAAACAACATTATGAGCGGTACACTTCACGGTAAAGAAAAATCTCAAGAAGAAATAGAAAAAATAATAGAGCAAACTAAAAATAGTGATCAAAAGATCTATCCTATTTTAAAACCAGGAAATTGGGTGGGATTAAAAGCAGGAGCTTTGAGTTCTACTTTAATTCCGTCCGAAGATGGCGCTGAAGTCGTGATTGGTTATGGTATGGATACGCCAGACAACTTTGTGTTTTTAACTAAAAAACACTTAGAAACTATGGATGCTAAACAAATTACACAAGAAGCATTTGAAAATTTAGCAAACTGTGATACAGGATTAGAATTTGTTGAAGCTTTAGATAATAAAGCAGTTGGTGCTAACGGAACCGATTTTTCTAGTGAAACCATTCTTTCTAGAACACATATGTTAAAAGCACATGCCATGTTAGACGCGGAAGAGTTATTAGTATCTATCCCTAGAAGAACTTGTATGACTATTATTTCAAGACAAGCAGATGAAGACACGATTAATAAATTTGCATTTTTACACAACCATACTTGGGAGGATGATAGTTTTGGTAACGCACCTATTACAAATTCATTTTTTATTGTAAAAGATGGTAATATTGTAGGACATATTCCATTATAATTCAATTAAAAAAACACAGAAAAAAAAGGCATTCTTAAAATTAAGGATGCCTTTTTTATGGTTTCAATGTTATAGAATTAAACGTTGTAACTAATTAAGTACACTTAGAAATAGCGGAATACCGTGATAAAAAATGACAATTGCTACTCTAATTTTGCAGGAAACAATAAACACACAACACTATGAGCGGTACACTTTACGGAAAAGAAAAATCTCAAGAAGAAATAGAAAAAATTATTGAACAGACTAAAAATAGTGATCAAAAAATCTATCCTATTTTAAAACCAGGAAATTGGGTGGGTTTAAGAGCTGGAGCATTAAATTCTAATTTAATACAAACAGAAGCTGGGCCAAAAGTCGTTATTGCTTATGGAATGGATACACCAGATAATTTTGTATTTCTTACGCAACAGCATTTAGAAACCATAGATGCTAAGGAAATTACAAATGAAGCGTTTAGAAACTTAAGAAGTTATGAAACAGAATTCACCTATTCTGAAGCATTACAAAATAAGGTTCTGACTTCTAGTGGAAACGATTTTTCTAGTGAACGCATTCTCAATGAAGCACATATGTTAAAAGCTCATGCCATGTTAGAAGCTGACGAATTATTTGTTTCTGTACCGAGACGCTCTTGTATGATGGTGATTTCAAGAGACTCAGACGAAGCTTTACTCGGAACCTTTTTAAACTTACACAAGGATGCTTGGGAAGACGATAGCTACGGAAATGCGCCTATAGCGAATATTCTTTTTACCATGAAAGCAGGCCGTATTACCGGACATATAGCCTTGGATAATTTGTCTGAAGACGAATAAAACATAACGCTTCAATAAAATTTAATATTAAATCCGAACAAAAAAAAGAACAACAAAAAGGTATTTACAAAAACGTGATTACCTTTTTTTTATGCATTAAACGGAACAAAATTGATCTTATGGAGATACAATTAAATCATCAAATGGCTGAATACAGGGATAAAAAAACTGAGATGCTTCTCTAATTTTGTGCTAAACAATAAAACAAATAAGATGAAAGTCAATCCACTTAATAGAACAGATAATTTAGAAGACATTCAGGCTATCGTAACAAAAGCAAGCCAAGGCGAATACAAAGTATATCCTATCGTAAAAGCAGGAACTTGGGACCGTTTAGATGGTGAAATTCTACAAACCACCGCTATAAAAGGCGATAATGAAGGGGATCCTTCTAAAATAGTTGCGGTGTATGGGATAGATACACCAGATGGTTACGTGTATTTAACGATGGCCGATTTAGAAATTTACGACGGTACAAAACTGCTTGACGATGCGTACCAAAATTTAGATGATTTAGAATCGACTTTAGAATATGCTGAAGCACTAAACAATAAAGCGCTTATTTCTGTAGATTCTTATTTTGCTAGTGAACGTGTTTTTAGCAAAGTAGAAATGAAGAAAGCTCACGCTATGCTAGACTCAGAAGATTTATTCGTCTCGACCTCAAAATATGGCGAGTTAATGATTATTTCACAACACGCAGATAAAGAGACTAAAGATAAGTTTGCTTACCTACATAAGTACAATTGGAATGATGATGACAACCCTAACGAGCGTATAGCAGACCTGGTATATTCAGTAACAAACTGTGACATTGTAGGCCATATTCCTCTATAATTTTCAGAATAAAATAAAGACATAATTACCGGTGTGCAAGCATCGGTAATTATTTTAAAACTTAAATACACAACAATTGAAAAATCTAGACTTCAGTATTAACGGCAGAGTACAAAATTTAATGGTAGACATTTTTGAGTCTATAAGTACCCAAAAAGAAGCCGAAATAAAAATCAGTGAACTTTTAGATACCCGAAGCATTTTTGAACTCGTTTTTGAAATTGTGAAAACCTCTGGTTTTTATAGTGAAGATGAAAACTTCAAATTGATTAAAGCCTTAAATATTGATACTGATGAAGCTTCCAATGAAGACGCTTTATTCAACATTTGGATGACTATGGGCGCTAATCTAAACACCTCTAAAACCCAAGAAGAATTTAATGCCAAATTTGCCTTATTTGTGCCTATTATTTTAAAACATATGGAAGCTATTAACCGTATGTCAGCTTAATAGCTCATTACATTTTTAGATCTACGAAATACCGATAGCCCAAAACAAAACTTATGAACATAGAAAAATTAACTAATAATCGTTCGCCTTATCACGAATTGTTATTCGACAGTTTCTTAATCGAAAATATAAAGTCGTACGAGGAACTTATGGACGTTTACCAAACCTATAAACAAAATCATCCTGACAAGACTATAATTTTAACTCTTGATGATTTAGGTCAAGCCGAATATACTAGTGGTCACGCTTGTGACTCCAATTTTCTTTTGGATACAGATGGTTATGATTTAACTGGACTTGATAAAGCCTGCTATGATGAAGATAACGAACATTTGGGGCATTTGTCTACACCATCAGAATATTTCATAATCAGAGAAAACTTTTTAAAACACACAAAAGGCATTGACTTTAAAACGGTTTGTGAAAAAGGCATAAGTAATTCTGAAGACGATGTAATAGATTTAGAAAACATTAATGAATCTCCATTAGCCTTTTTAGACCAACAAGTTATCCTGAAAATTCTTCCTGTTGAAAAACCATACGAAGGACTTACTGGATTTCCGAATGGATATTTTGATGCCGATTTAAGTCCTTTTGATAATTACGCGTTATCGAAGTACTTATTTGAAACCTATAATTTAGAACTTTTTGGTATAGGCGCTTCCTTTTTAGGATTTATTAAAAATGAAAAATTAGAAGACAATAAAGTAAACGCATTGATAGCCGACTTGGCAAAATTGTACAACACCACAGCATCAGAATTTGAAAAATTAGCAGACATCATTAAAAATAAAAACCATTTATTTTTAAGATACACCGAATAATTTCAGTCATAAAAAAACTAAAAAGCCCAATTATACATTTATAATTGGGCTTTTTTTATTTACGATGAATACCTGAAATTTACTCAGAAAATTGTTTAATAATTTCAAACAAGGTTAATTTAGTTCTCTTTATACTGCCATCATCGTGACGAAATAAATGTACTTTAGTATTATCATAGCAACCAAAAAACAATAAATCACCTTCAGAATTAGCACCAATAGCTTTACCTAAAGCTAATTTTTCTAAACTCCACTTGTACCCATCTAAATCTTTAAATGACGGATTCATAAATTCACTTAACGTTTTAACATACGGATTTAATGCGTGAATCTTACTGACTTCCATTCCATCTATGTTGGTAAGCTCCATCATCTTTTCAAAATTATATAACTTAAATTCCTCTTCCTCAAAAACAACAGTCCTTGGTTTTTCTGCAATAAATTCTCTATAATTTTTTCTAAACATTGGTTTTAGGTCATCTACAGATGTTATAATTAAATGGTCATTCATAGTTGTGATTTTTAATATTAGTTTTTAGTATTTTCTTTTGTTTTAGTATCTACGATCTGTAGTAATGTTGGCATTCGGTATTTACCGTGCATACGCTGTATGGCGTTACAAACTTCATCTCTATCCGTACCAATAGCGGTGACATACAATGGTTTTTTACTTTCGCCACGAAACACTTCTTTAAATACAGCTGTTTTAGACACAAACTCAGATTTTGCAATACCTACAACAGGAATTTTATGCTCTAAAGCTTGGTACAAATAGCCCCCTAAACCCAAGTGTTTTTCTTCTAGAATCACATATCCATCTACAATAATTAATTCTACCTCATCTAAATTCACTTGTTTTAGTAAACTTAAAATACACGGCAATTCGCGTTTATAAAAAGCACCAGGTTCGTATTCTGCAACACCTTCTATAATATCTGTATAGATTTGTATTGGTGCTTCATCTTCCCAATCATTAAAGCTTACCGCAATGGTTTTGGCTTTTCCGTCGTAATAATAAGTGTCAAAAGCGAGTATCATTGGCAATTAGTTTAAGGATGGTATTAATAAATTAGGACTACCGTAACATCGGAATAATATGCGACCAATTTAAAGCTGTAGCAAAATCTAAAGCTGTTTTTCCTGTATTGGTTTTTGCATTTTTATCGGCACCTAATTCTAATAAAATCTCTACAGCTGTTTTGTTTCCAGCAATAGTTTCGGTATGTAATCTGGTTACTCCGTTTTCATCTGCAGCCTTTACGACATCTAGATTAGCTTCAAAAAAGTCTCTAGCAGGTTGTTCCATTACTTTGCTCATTGGGTGCTCAATAAGGTTTTCTTCATTTTCTTCCTGCTGATAAGCCACTAGAATATGGTTAGGATCACCAAAATCTAATCCCCAAGCCTCATCGTGTTGTTGTCTTGCTTCCTCCGTCATATCAGAACGTAAGACTTGAATGGTATATCCTCCATAAGTTTTACGGTCTATGGCTAGCATCCAATCTGATATTTCAGAGACTTTTCTAGTTACCGTATCGCCTTCCGCAACATTGGTTAATAGGTTAGGTGAATTCATTAAAACACCCGTAATATTTTCCCCATCAAAAGCTATTTCGCTAATCCACATATGTTCTACAGTAGGTTCGTCATCAGCTTCATTCACTTGTTGAAAAGGAATCTTTACCAGCGATAAATTATGTGCAGGAACCATACGTTTAGCTTCCCAATAAATTTCTCTCCAGAAATAGTTAAACGTTTCTTGTGCTTTTAGGTAAGCCGCTTTCATTTTTTGATTTTGTTTAGCAAAAATGATATTGTTGTCTTGACTCATAGTTTATGAATATGATATGTTAGTTATATTTTAGCATTGGATTTCCATCCTAGATAAGTAGTACTTTTAATAAAAATCGTAATACAAACTCCACTGTTTGGTGTCGTTATTTTTGGCGAACATTAAGCTCCCACCATCTACCACGTTGAAATTGGCTTTGTAGTCTGATACAATTTGAAACACAAACTGAAAACCTTCTCCAAAGCCCTCTGCATCTCCAATTCCGGATTGGCAAAAAGAAGGATAACCGCCTATTTTGTGGTCGTAGATATGATCTGTGATATCAAAATAATCATCAATAATCCCTTCGTTTTCTAATTTTAAAACTTCAGCTTCATCTTTCATAGACAAACCTCCACCATCCCACAATGGGAAATCATTGTTGTCTAATTCTGCGTGTAACGGAAAGGGTTTTACAACCGAATTAGGGGTTTCTAAATTTTTAATTTTGATCCTGTCTAGATTTTCATATTCTCTAATTAGCCAATGGTCTCCCATTTCTTCAAAACACTCTGGCCATTCTGCGGAAACAAAAACAGTGATGAGTTTTGTATGCTTAAGACTTGGATGAACGTAAGGCAAATTAGGAAGGTAAAATTGCGCCAACGGAAACATCTGATTTCCGTTTTTATCTAACGGAATGTCTTCATCTTCGTGATACGCAAAGACTTTACCAATCCAACTTTCCTCTATCGTGTTTTTGGGTCTAAAACCACCGGTCGTAAATTTAGTAACCGGTTTAGAAATTTTATTTTTTAGGTCTTCTACTGTCATCATTTTAATTTTTATCCAAACATCGTGGTATCCACAAAATTTTCACCGTCATAGGATTGTGCGATTAAATAATGATTCCCAAACATTCCACCTTCTTTATAAGTAACATCTATCAAGTTTTTTGCGTAAAAATCAATAGTCGTTATTGTTAGTTTTCTTCTGAATTCTTCCGCGTTTAATACAGGATAACCATTCTCTTCATCTGCCCAGTTTTCATTGTAATTTTCGTAAAACGCACTGACAATTTCATCGGTTGCTTTTTTCTCTTTATTCTCAAAGTCATCTAAAAATGAATTTCCTAAAGCAATCATATCGTCTAAACTGATTTCATCTAAATTTAGGCTGATATCAATTGTATTCTGTCCAGATAAAATGGTTGTTCTATAACAATCGTCGGTTCTTGGATCTTTTGTAAGCGTATCTTTTATTATTTTCATACTTGTATTATTACCCTAAATCGGTTCTAATGTTAGAGAAGTCACCTTTGGCGAGTTTATCTTTTTCAATAAAAAACATTAAAAATTCATCCATATCCCAGTCCCAAGAAAAAACATTATTCCATCGCAAAGTAAGTAAAGACGTCCATTCATCCGTTTTACGAGGATCATAAGCTAGCGTATTGTAATATGGGTATCCAAATAAATAGCTAAACGTTTTTTTACTTACCATATCTGGCACTTTACTACATACGTAATCGAGTTGCTTTTTATTTAATCCCTTGTCTTTATATAACTCTTCTCTATAAGGAAGATCTACATTCTCTTCCTAATCAATGCGTATACAATGATCTACATAGTAGTAATTTAAATTAGGGTTTACATAGGTTTTTAAGGGTGTACCTTCTTCAAAATAATAGACTTTTGCATAATCTTTTGCTCCAAAAAACACATTTTTATCATCATCATTAGCTATAAAAAAACTTAACATTCCTGTTTTTGGTAGTGGCGTTTCAAATTTTATTTCACTTAAATTAATTTGTAATGCAAAACGATAATCACCAAACTTGTGTTTAGGCCATTCAAAATCTTCAGGGACTTCTGGATAGCCTCCTTGTTTACTTAAACCTACATTTTCTTTACTGCGGTTTTCTCCTTTTATTTTAATAGAAGGTAAACTCATAGATCTTAGATACGTTTCTTTTTTATATAAATCGTATTTTTCAATTTTAACTATCTCTTCAAATTTGGCTTTGTCCATAAGATTACATTTTACGCTTGGTGCATTACAAATATGAAGCTTTACTTCGTTTTTTAAGTAACGGTTTTCAGTGATATTATAATCACAACTACTTTACAGTTCTGCTTTACGCTCTTTAAGTTTTTTAATAAGTAAATCTATATTTTGTAATTTTTCTTTATAAGCTTTTTTAATCGCTATTTGAGATTCTGCAATAGTTTCCGATGAATTAAAATCTATAGGTTCTGTGTTTTCTAAAAAGTTAGGAATAATATCTGTGCTAGTTTTAGATGTCTTAAATTTAAACAACAGTACAGATGTTGGTTCTGCTGCTTCAAAATCCTTAACAGCGATGGTTTTAAATGTTTCTAATTGCGTTATTGCTAGGGTATCAGTTAATAGAGTGCTGTCATTTAATGCTACTTCTATGTTTAGTGGTGACGTATTTCGGTAAATAATGCCTTCTACAGGTTCTTCGCTTACCAATTCGTCTAATAAAGCCGCTTTAGGTTGAGTCACTTTTACTGTTATAATATCATTTAAATCCCCTTTATCTACAAAAATATGCTCTGGAAAAATAGAATGGTAGACATTATCGCCTTCTATACTTGACCAATTTCCGTCCTTATAATAGAGTTGTAACGGATCGATAACAACTGTATATTTCACTTTATACTGTTTAATATAAGGTTGAAAATCTTCATTCAGGATTTTAAATTGACTCTTATAAAATGACATTGTATTTAAAGAACGTTCTGCTTCTTTTTTAGATACTATTTCAGGTATATTGTTCTTCAATTCTATTACGGCATCATACATTTTCGTTTCCATACGAGAGGTTGTCAATGCGGAATAATCATGCATTTTACTATCCTTATGGTTAACAGATGTACTTGTTGTTTTTTCTAAAGCCGAGTTTTCTGAATCTATATCCATACTTACAAAGCGTGTTTCGGATAGTTGTTTTCCGGTAATTACAAACATTTTAGATGTATCAGGAACTGAAAGCTTTGTTATTACAATTGGATCTTCAATCGTGATTTTTGTTGGTTGTAACTTCAAAACTCTGTCTACGTCTCCTTTTTGATATCTTGGTTCATTAAGTGTATATATGATTTCAAATTTTAATAGATCTTTAGGTAGATAATACCTCGTGTCATTTTGTTCTAAAACTAGATTATCATGATACAATGCTGAATACGTTTTTTTGTTACAAGAAGAACATAGGACTAGGATTAGCACTAAAAAAAGTAAAGTATTTTTCATATTGAATGTGTTTTTTTAACAATTCAAAATTAGAACTTACACCACTCTATTTTATCCCTGAAACTAGTGAGATTGATCCATACTGAATTCAGGTTGTTTTGATTTCAGCGCAGAAAACAACAAAAAAGAGGCTGTCTAAAAAGGCAGTCTCTTTTTTTATATTTTATATTTTCAAAGAAGCATTGATTTTCGTATCTT
>NZ_JABFDI010000028.1 GCF_013403915.1 Winogradskyella pacifica | reverse complement strand
AATCAAGTATCTTAACAATAAAACCAACATGATTAAAAATTAAAAGGTCGCCTAAATTGTTTTTAGACGACCTCTTTGTTAAATACACGTTAAAAGTGGAAACCTATGAAATATAATAGGACTTTTTACGTCTAGTATAGTATAAGTTTTAAGTAATAGTAATTATAAATTAATTTTTATAATAGTGTTAGTTAAGTTGGTTAATAGCTGAAAAGCCCAGACAGATTTTTGTTTGGGCTTTTTTTAGTTTTATGGATTAAGTAAAATATGTGAATTGTTTAATTGTGTTGGCTCACGTAGACCTTTCCATCTTTCATTACAAACACCACGTGTCCTATTGTGTTTATAAAATCGGTAGATATATGTCCTTTTACCGCAATAAGATCTGCTTTTGCACCAGACTTAAGAACTCCTATTTCATTTTGCTTATTTAAATTTAGCGCAGAGATGTAAGTTGCCGATTGTAAAATATCCAACGGCTTCATTCCTGCTTCAAAATACGCACGAAACATATCTCTTGACGATTCACCACGAGTGCCTCCGATATCTGTATAATTATCAGAACCTGCTACAATTGTCACTCCTTTTTGGATGGCTCTAGCAAGTCTGCTTTTCATTCTACCTAAATAATTATCTACCCAACCTAAATTATCATCGTCATAACCTGCAAGTTTACTATACGTTTTCATATAGGTTTTACTGTTTTCGGTTGGTACCAAGAATACCTTTTTTTCAACCATTAAGGTCAATGTAGAATCTGCTAAATTAAATCCATGTTCAATGCCATCGACACCTGCTTGTATGGCATTCCATGCGGATTGGTTTGTAATTGAATGCGCTACAACAGAAAGATTATACGTTTTTGCAGTTTCTACAATCGCTTTCATTTCAGCAATGGATAAATGTGTATTGTTCGGTATATTATCTGCACAAATTTTAATAACATCTACCTTTTGATTCACGTGTTCTCTAACCGCAGTTTTAGCATCTTCTACTCCATTTATAATACGGTATTCTAAATCTATAAGGTTTTGATGTTTTGGAGATACACCATAAACTTGACCACCTGTAGCGGCCATAATTGGTCCTGACGCAAAAATACGTGGGCCATCAATAGTCCCTTCATTAATCGCATCACGCAACGCAACATCTAAAAATAGTCCTGAATTACCAAGATCTTTCACACTCGTAATTCCAACATCTAAATACGACTTTGCGCGTTTTGAACCTCTAATTGTTCTTAAGGCATCACTTTCCATAGTGAGCGAATGAATGCTATGTTCAGAAAAGTCTTCGGTTGCATCTTGAGAAAAAAGCACATGTGTATGCGCGTCTATTAAACCAGGAAGGATAGTGTATTCGGTTAAATCTATGATTTCAGCATCATCTGGAATGGTATTAAAAGCACCAATAGATACAATTTTATTACCCTTAACATAAATCACTTTATCTTTTAAAAGGGCATTTTGTTCGCTGTCGTATAAAAGACCCGCTTTAATGTAAACATCGTTTTGTTGCGCGAATAAACTTGACTGTGAACAAAGAATTAAAAATAATAAAGAGAATAGTTTGTTCATAAAGCCTATGTTTTATTTTTTGCTGCTCTTTTTAAATCCATAAAGCACAAAACCAAATAATACAACCCCAATAATTAACATGGCATAAGCCTTATAATTATATCCAAAACTCAAATTATCAAAATCTAAATAGGTAATTCCGAAGGTCAAAAAAATGATTGCAATAAGTCCGACAAATCCTAAGCTGTTTTTCATAATTAATACTATTCGATCTTATAAAACATGATGTTTTTTAATCAATAATTTTGATCTAAACTGTATGAGGTCCGTTTTTTCAAAGGGATTTGTTTACCACTTAATTATCACACTTCCCCAAGTAAACCCACTACCAAAAGCAGCTAAAACAACGGTATCTCCTTCTTTTATTTTACCCTCTTCCCAAGCTTCAGTTAATGCAATGGGGATAGAGGCTGCAGTTGTGTTTCCGTATTTTTGTATGTTATTAAACACTTGGTCATCGCTTAACTTAAACTTACGTTGTATAAATTGTGAAATACGAAGATTTGCTTGGTGAGGAACCAACATATCAATGTCTTCAACTTTCAAGTTGTTTTTCATTAAACCTTCCATAATAACTTCACTAAAACGAACCACTGCATTTTTAAATACAAATTGGCCATTCATGTGCGGAAAATAACTTTCGTCATTAGGATCGTTATCTTCTATGATATCACTAACCCAACGTTTACCCATTCCTGGTGCAATTAAGACTAATTCTTCTGCATGTTCTCCTTGCGAATGTAAATGTGTCGATAAAATTCCTTTTGAGTTATCCTCTTCTCTAGTTAAAACAGCCGCTCCTGCTCCATCACCAAAAATAACAGAGACTCCACGACCTCTCGTTGTTTTATCTAAACCAAAAGAATGCAATTCACTTCCTATGACTAGGATGTTTTTATACATTCCTGTTTTAATAAAATTATCGGCTACAGACATGGCATATACAAACCCAGAACACTGATTACGCACATCTAGCGCTCCAACCGTCTTGATATCTAAAGCATGTTGCACTTGTACCCCTGGACCAGGAAAATACATATCAGGACTCAAGGTTGCAAAAATGATAAAGTCGATGTCATCTTTATCAATACCCGCACGTTCAATAGCAATTTTAGCAGCTTTCACTCCCATGGTTGCAGTAGTGTCTCCACTACCTTTTTTTACCCAACGACGCTCTTTTATACCTGTGCGTTCTTGTATCCATTCGTCATTAGTATCCATGAGTTTAGATAAATCATCATTGGTTACAACATTGTCTGGCACATATTTACCTAAGCCTATTATTTTTGAATTGTACATCGAAAATTTATTTTCGTTTCCGAAACATCGGAAAACTTATTATTTAGTTCAGCAATTTAAGATATAAGATACAATTTATTTTTATTAGAATTTACATTCGTTATGCACGCATAGTACTTATGTCACTTTGTCACATTTTAAGTCTTGGTATTTTATTTGACTATACCTAATCATTCAAATTAATAATACAAAAAACTATATATCATGACAAAAGGAAGTATTAATGTATCGGTAGAGAATATCTTTCCGTTAATTAAAAAGTTCTTATACAGCGATCACGAAATCTTTTTACGTGAGCTTATTAGTAATGGTACAGATGCCACGCTAAAATTAAAACACCTTACAAGTATAGGTGAATCTAAATCTGACTATGGAAATCCTATTATCGAAGTAAAGATTGATAAAGAAGGTAAAAAACTTCACATCATTGATCAAGGTTTAGGGATGTCTGCTGAAGAAGTTGAAAAATACATTAACCAAGTGGCATTTTCTGGTGCTGAGGAGTTCTTAGACAAGTACAAGGATTCGGCTAAAGACTCAGGAATCATTGGTCATTTTGGTTTAGGTTTCTACTCTGCTTTTATGGTTGCAGAAAAAGTTGAAATTATCACTAAGTCGCATACTGGTGCTGATGCTGCACATTGGACTTGTGATGGATCTCCTGAATTTACATTAGAGCCTTCTGATAAAGCAGATAGAGGAACAGAAATCATTCTTCATATTGCAGAAGATTCTACTGAATTTTTAGAAGACAATAGAATCAGTGAGTTACTGAATAAGTATAACAAATTTATGCCTATTCCAATTAAATTTGGAACAAAGGAAGTAAACGATCCAGAATTTACTCCTGCAACTACTACAGATGCAGAAGGAAAAGAAACGACTGAGCCACACAAACAGATTACAGTAGATAATATCATCAATAATCCTGATCCGGCTTGGACAAAACAACCAACGGAATTAGAAGATGAAGATTATAAAGGATTCTACAGAGAATTGTATCCAATGCAATTTGAAGAGCCTTTATTCAACATTCATCTAAATGTAGATTATCCGTTCAACTTAACAGGAATCTTGTATTTCCCTAAGATGACGAACGATATGAACATGCAAAAAGATAAGATTCAATTATACCAAAACCAAGTTTATGTAACAGATAATGTTGAAGGGATTGTTCCTGAATTCTTAACCATGTTACGTGGTGTTATTGATTCTCCAGATATTCCATTAAACGTATCGCGTTCGTATTTACAAGCTGATGGAGCTGTGAAGAAAATTTCATCTTACATCACTCGTAAAGTAGCAGATAAGTTGAAATCATTATTCAACGCGAATCGTGAAGATTTTGAAGCAAAATGGGATGATATTAAAATCGTAATTGAATACGGAATGTTATCTGAAGAGAAATTCTTCGAAAAAGCAGATGCTTTCGCCTTATACCCAACGGTTGATGGTAAATTTTATACGTATGAAGAGCTTTTCAACAAAACAAAAGCAACTCAAACTGATAAAGATGGTAAGTTAGTTATGCTTTATGCTTCTAATAAAGACCAACAACACAGCTACATTGAAGCTGCAAAAGCGAAAGGTTATGAAGTATTAATTTTAGATTCACCTATTGTACCGCATTTAATTCAGAAGTTAGAATCTACTAAAGAAAATGTTTCTTTTGCGAGAGTTGATGGTGATCATATTGATAATTTAATCAAGAAAGATGAAACTGCAATTTCTAAACTATCAGAAGAGCAACAAACAGAATTAGATACCATTTTAAAAGAAGTAATACCTTCTGACAAGTTCGCTGTACAGTTAGAAGCTATGGATAGCGATTCGTCTCCATTTATTATTACGCAACCAGAATTTATGCGTCGTATGAAAGAAATGCAACAGACTGGCGGCGGCGGAATGCAGATGTTTGGTAATATGCCAGAGATGTACAATCTTATCGTTAACACCAACTCTCCTTTGGTTAGTGAAATTTTAGAAACTAAAGAAAAAGAGAATCAAGAACGTTTAATTACGCAAAGTTTAGATTTAGCACGTTTATCTCAAGGCCTTTTAAAAGGTGAAGAGTTAACGAACTTTATTAAGCGTAGTTACGAGATGATTAAGTAGATTAAAGACCGCTTCGCTTTTAGAGCCAAGAGCCAAGAGTCATGACTAAAACCACTTTGTTAATTCAAAGTGGTTTTTTCTTACAAAGAAAAGCTAGTCAACATTTTTTTAACCTAGCGCATCGAAATCAAGACGCTCATTTAAAAGTATTTACATACTTTCACGATTATATTAAGTTTAAAGTGAAAAACGATACTTCAAAAGTTCAAGAAATTTTTAAAGGACTCTCATTTACAGATGAAGAGTTAAAATTTGCATCTTCCGTTTTTCATAAAAAACATTATAAAAAAGGAGCCCTAATTTTTAAAGCCAATGATATTATAGATGATATGTTTTATATCTATCATGGTTGCTTAAGGACGTATTATATGTCTACTTCCGGAAAAGAATACACCGTTCAATTTGGTATAAAAGATTGGTGGATTACAGATTTCACGGCTTACTTTTCTTCTTCAAAGGCTATAATGAATCTTGAAGTTATTGAAGATACAACACTCTACAGTCTTTCTAAATCTGATAAAGAGCTTTTATATAGTGAAATTCCTCAAGTAGAAACTTTTATTAGAAAAAAATTAGAAAGTGCTTTTGCTGCTTTTCAGAAAAGAATTATAGTTAGTTTATCACAATCTGCGACAGAGCGTTATCTTGTTTTTCTTGATACTCATAATAATATTGAGAAAAGATTGAAGAATTATCATATAGCATCCTACTTAGGTATTACAAATGAAAGTTTAAGCCGTATTCGAAAAGAATTATACAATTCTTAAAATTTTTCCATTTATTATCCTACATCAATTTTTATTTATTCTGAACCTTTTATTTTTGCATCAGCATAATTACCTAACTAATTATACTAACATATTCCCCCTAAGGATTAATAGCTAAAAAGCGCAGGTTGTACAACTTGCGCTTTTTTTTACACCTATATTTAAATCCTTAAAACTGATAAATAAGAAATGATTTTTTATTTAAATTAGCCCATGGAAGAAATTAAAATACTATTCTTTGTTGTAGGTACTTTTTTCGGTGTTCATCAAAGTAACATCATTTCAGAAAAAACAACAGTTACTATAAGTCCGGAAGAAAAAACTATTATAATCGTACAAGAAAACTTAATGACATTTATTAAAACTGAAAGTGATAGTATAAATATTCAAAATGAATTGTCAAAAATAGTACATCCTAATCATTCATGGAGCCCTCAACTTGAAAACTTCCCTATAAAAGAGAAGAAATTCTACAAGTCTGATGATAAAAAATCGCTTAATTTAAAACTAAGTCTAACGTATTCGACCTTAAAAGATTTAAAAATATTTGGCATCAATAAAAATAATGATGGAAAGTTCTCCATGACGAATTTTCCAAAATCACACACAACATCTACCGATGGTACATTAGAAGAACCCTATTGGAATTTTGAAGACGATAAACCCTTCACCTTTACCGAGAAACCTTTAACTGATTTACCTGAAGCCTTCCAAAAAATTAAAAAGAATTTGTTACCGTTTTGGCTAGCGCTCAAATAAATTTCATTTATTAAATAATTACTAACTATTATTCCAAAATCAACTTATGTGATACTCTTCCTTGTTCTGTAAATACATTAACAATATAAATCCCAGTAGATATCCCTCTAATATCTATGGAGTTTGTTCCATTTACTATCTTAATTTGCTTTACTATTCTTCCAGACAACGCTGTAACTTCAGCTTTTATTTCACCAGAAACAGAATTATCTATCACAATATTAAATTGTCCTTTTGTTGGATTTGGATAAAGATTTAAAACTGAAGCAGCATTAAAATCATCAACTGATAAAGCGACTTGTGCTTCTACAGATCCTATATCTCTTGCTCCTCCAAATACAACCTGACCAATTTGATCTACAAACATATCCGTTGCATCACCAGCATCATAAGCAGGTGAATTAGTTAATAATTGATGTGTTAATGTAACACCTCCATTATCTTGTAACGGTCCTAATAAAGGATCTACTCCTTCGATATCATTAGTTTGAGTTGTAAATACTGATAAATCATCTGATCCAATTAAATTAAAATCATTTGATGTTAGCATTCCTGATACGTCTGTTCCTGTAACTGCAGTGTTTAAAGCTACAATCGTATTTTTTAAAGTAACAGTATTAACGGCATCAATACCACCACCAATTCCATCAGTTGAATTCATGGCAACCGTTACCGCATTAAGATCCAAACTCGCTCCATTATTTGTTAGTCCACCACCAGAAACCGATGCTGAGTTACCCGAAATTGTACTCGTCATAACCGAAGTCATTGACCCTGTATTGTTATAAATTCCACCACCTTCAGCAGCCGTATTATTATCTACTGTAGACATAGAAACGGTCATCATCGTTCCTCCTTGATTCCATAATCCACCACCTTCATTAGCCGCAGCGTTTCCTGTTATGGTACTTGTAGAAATTGTAATCATTCCTGACATCCCTGTAACATGGAATCCACCACCATTTCCTGGAGCAGCAGTTCCTGCTAAGCCATCAACATCGTTATTAGACATTATTGAATTTGAAAACATTAAGTTACCATCAATAAGTTCAATAGCGCCACCTGCTCTATTAGCTGCATTACCATCGAATGTAGAATCCATAACAGTAACATCTCCAGCTGTACTTAATAATCCACCACCAGATGCAGAAGCTCCTGTTGCCATATTATTAGAAATTATACTACCATTTGTAATATTTAACGTTCCTCCATTATTGAAGATTCCAGCACCACCATCATCAGCTGCAGCACCTAAAGCCATATTAGAATCTACAAGAACATTATCTGTTGTCATTATGCCAGAACCATTCCATAAACCACCACCTTCACGAGCAGCATTATTTCCATTTACAGTTCCACCAACAATATCAACACTACTATCTCCACTTACATGAAGTCCACCACCATTTCCGGGTGCACCTGTTCCTGTTACAACTCCTGTTATATTATTATTCAAGCTTACATCAGTCAATAGTACTGGTCCACTTCCATTAGTTTCAATTCCACCACCAGCTCTGTTAGATTCATTAAAAGCAATTGTAATTCCATTTGCCATTAAAGTACCTGCTGCGTTTAAAATTCCACCACCTGTAGATTGTGCTCCATCAGCGCTATTGTATGTAATTTCAGTTGTTCCTGAAAGATCAAGTGTTCCTCCTTCATTATAAATTCCACCTCCACCAGCAGCACCTGCTGTAGTAGCGTCATTTCCTGAAGCTGTATTTCCATCTACGATATGATTTACAATAGTCATTACTCCTAAACCATTCCATAAACCACCACCTTCATTAGCAGCAATATTGTTGTTAGTTGTACCACCTGTAATGTTTGTTGTCGCAGCACCAGATACATGAAGTCCACCACCAGATCCTGGTGCAGCCATTGCTGGAGAAACTCCTGCATTATTCATATCTAAGGTTGTGTCTATAAGATTTAAAGTGCCACCTGCATGTTCAATTCCTCCACCAGCTCTATTGGCCTGATTCATTGTAATTGTAGAATTTGTTACAGTAACATCACCACCAATAGTTAATATTCCGCCACCAGAGCCAGAAGCTCCATCTGCTATATTATTGCTTATTGTTGTGTTATTTTGAACGATTAATGTTCCTCCGTTATTAAAAATTCCGGCACCACCATCATCTGCTGCTGGTCCACTTGCCACATTCCCGCTAATTAATACTCCATCTACAGTCATTGTAGCTGTACTATTCCATAAAGCACCACCTTCTCTAGCAGCCACATTATCACTCATTGTACCTCCTGCTAGTGTTGCGGTTCCTGATCCACTAATATGAAGTCCTCCTCCATTACCTGGACTTGCTACTGCTGGTGAAACACCTGTATTATTTCCACTAACATTGTAGTTTCCTAAAAAAGCAATAGAACCGTCTATAATTTCAATAGCACCACCTGCACGGTTAGATTGATTAAAAGCCAAAACAGCATCTGTAATTGTAACAGCACCATCTGTACTTAAAATTCCACCACCAGAACCTGAAGTTCCATTGGCAATATTATTTGTTATTGCTGCTGCATTACCAACAACTAAAGTTCCTCCATTATTAAATATAGCTCCACCACCATCATCAGCATCGTTACCTGAAGCGATATTAGCATCCAAAAAAGTTAAGCTCACATCCATTGTTCCTAAATTGTTCCATAATCCACCACCTTCTTTAGCGGCAAAATTATTTGAAACTGTTGAAAAACCCGAAATTGTTGCATTGGTTGTACCAGATAAATGTACAGCACCACCATTTCCTGGGTTTGGTGTAATTGTATTTCCTAATCCAATGTCTACACCTGCAGCATTTCCTGTTAGTGTAACACCCGATAAAATTAAAGTGCCGTTTGAGCTATCTTCAATCGCTCCACCTGCTCTACTTGCATAGTTTCCTGTAATTGCTAATCCATTTGCTAGGTTTAAAATTCCACCAGTATTATTAAAAATAGCACCACCACGTCCTCCTGGAGTAGATCCACTTGCAATGTTACCTACTAAGGTTGTTCCTGCGCTAATATTAATTGTACCGTTACCATTATTATAAATACCACCTCCACCAGTAGCATCTCCTACTGCAGAATTTCCTGTTATCATGACATCAATTACATCTAAAACACCACTACCATTCCATAGTCCACCACCTTCTTTACCAGCGACATTTCCATTAACAGTACCTCCGTTAACAATAGCACTTCCTGCTCCTGTAATATGTAATCCACCTCCATTTCCTGGAGCTGCTGTTGCAGGCGACACACCTGCATTGTTATTATCTAAATTAACATTCAGTAATGTAATTGATAATCCTGCACCAGAATTATCCTCAATACCACCACCTGCTCTATTCGCTGTATTATTTGAAATTTCAGAATTATTAACCACTAAAACACCTCCAATAGCATTAAAAATTCCACCACCAGAACCTGAAGCTCCATTAGCTGTATTTCCTGATATTGTTGAATTATTAATCGTTACAACTGCGTTTGTCATATAAATGGCACCACCATCAACATCAAGACCGTTGATTAACATTAAGTCATTTAATACGACTAAACCTGCAGTGATATTAAATATTCTACCATTATTATTAGCATCTATAGTTAATGGTGTTATTGAATTCCCACTAATTATTAAATCTTTATCAATTAGAAGTTCGCTATTTAACGTTACCGTAGTCACTGATGTGTCAAAAGTTATTACGCCACCAATTGGTGTGTCTGCGATTTCATTTCGTAGTGTTCCGTCTGTTCCATCATCTGCTCCGCTAGTTACTAGCTGCGCAAATGCATCTGCTGAAATAAAAAAAGTCATTGCCATAGCAATAACAAAAGTAATTTTGTTTTTCATGTTGATTAGTATTTGATAAAATGGTTAATTGCTTTGCCACTTTGGAAAGCACAAATACCTACGAGAAAATTTAAGGGTGGGTTTTAAAATATAAATGCTTTAACATTTTTTTAACATTCCGAATGATTAAAATTGAACTTCAAGTCGAGTGAATTCTTAAAATTATTGCAAATTATAAAGCCCCTTAGTTGTACTATTTTTAATACTTTTAGTGAATGAAAATTATTTCAACCAACATAGCACAACCCACTACCTTTGTCTGGAATGGTGAAGAGATCACCACAGGCATTTACAAAAAACCAACTGAGCATCCTATTTACTTAGGTCAATCCGATGTTAAAGGTGACGAGGTTTCGGATCGAAAAGTACATGGTGGAGAGTTTAAAGCGTGTTACTTATTTTCTGCAAATCAGTATCCCTATTGGCAAGATTTATATCCTAATTTAGATTGGACTTATGGTATGCTAGGCGAAAATCTAACCGTTGAAAATTTAGACGAAAAGAAACTTTTTATTGGTGACATTTATAAATTGGGTAATGCTTTAGTTCAAATTACGCAACCAAGAGAACCCTGCTTTAAATTCGCGCATAAGTTTGGCTCCGATACTGTTTTACAACAATTTATTACGCATGGTTACTCCGGAACTTATGTCAAAGTTTTAAAAGAAGGAGAGGTCAAAGTTGGAGATACATTTGAATTACTAGAACGAGGAAAAGATAGTATTTCTATTTTTCAACTGTTTGAATTACTCTACGCAGAAAACAAAAATATAGGGCACATCAATTTACTTCTCGATAATGAAGCTTTACCAAAACGCTTTAGAAAACGCTTAGCCTTTTTCACAAGATAACAATCTTCTTCTAACCCTTAAATCTTCAAAAAAAAAAAAAAAAAAACATCACATTTAGGTTAAGCTTCACCGTGACCTTAATTCTGATTTAAGTACCTAAAAATCTGAATAGTGTTAAATAATATCTTTTATGCGCAAACGTTGTAGTTAATCTTTTAATATCTTTACGAGGTCTGAATACAAATCAATTAAAGATATCCTTCCAATTATGAAAATCAAAAAAATTCTAGTTGCCAACCGAAGTGAAATAGCCATCCGTATTCTAAGAGCATGTACGGAACTTAATATTACAACAGTCGCGGTTTACACCTATGAAGATCGGTATTCCCAACATAGAAATAAAGCTGATGAATCTTACCAAATTGGTGAAGATAATGATCCGTTAAAACCGTATTTGGATATTGAAGAAATTGTGGCTTTAGCCAAAGAAAAGAATGTCGATGCTATTCATCCTGGTTATGGTTTCTTATCTGAAAACTCAGAGTTTGCCAGACGATGCGCAGAAAACGATATTATTTTTATTGGTCCAGATCCTGAAGTTATGGATGCTTTGGGCGATAAAATTACAGCTAAGAAAATTGCTGTAAAATGTAATGTTCCTATTATTGAAAGCAACAAGAAAAGCTTAAGCTCACTAAAAATTGCACTTTCTGAAGCAAATGCCATTGGTTATCCTTTAATGCTAAAAGCTGCTTCTGGAGGAGGTGGACGCGGTATGCGCGTGGTTAGGAATGATAAAGATTTAGAGCAACATTTTGATTCCGCCAAAAACGAATCGTTAAATGCGTTTGGTGACGACACCATGTTTTTAGAGAAGTATGTAGAAAACCCAAAGCATATTGAAGTACAGATTGTAGCTGACAGACACGGCAATATTCGTCATTTATTTGAGCGGGATTGTTCTGTACAACGACGACATCAAAAAGTTGTTGAAATCGCACCTTCTTATAACATTTCTCAAACGGTAAAAGATGCTTTATACATATATGCTGTCGCTATTACTTCGGAAGTTAATTATAATAATATTGGAACAGTTGAGTTTTTAGTAGACCAAGAAGACCGTGTCTATTTTATTGAAGTCAATCCTAGAATTCAAGTGGAACATACCGTTACGGAAATGGTTACTGGAATCGATTTGGTAAAAACACAAATATTCATTGCTGGTGGTTATAAATTATCGGATCAACAGATAAAAATATACGAACAAGAATCATTAGCAACTTACGGTTTTGCTTTACAATGTCGATTAACAACCGAAGATCCTGAAAATAATTTTACACCAGATTACGGAAATATTACCACTTACCGAAGTGCTTCCGGAATGGGAATTCGTTTAGATGCTGGTAGTATTTATCAAGGCTATAATGTGAGTCCGTTTTTTGATTCCATGCTTGTAAAAGTATCTGCTCATGGTAGAACACTCGATGGAGCCGTTCGGAAAATGACACGTGCCTTAAAAGAATTTAGAATTAGAGGTGTAAAAACTAACATTCATTTTCTTCAAAATGTCATTCAACATGAAACGTTTAAGGAAGGTAAGGTCACTGTAAATTTTATTCAGAATACTCCAGCTTTATTCGAAATAAAATTACCACAAGACCGAACCACTAAAGCTGTTAATTTTCTTGCTGAAGTGATTGTTAATGGTAATTCTGATGTCAAAAATATTGATAAAACCAAAGTTTTTAGAACCGCTAAAGTTCCAAAGTATAATCGCTCTGAGGCCTTTCCAAAAGGCACCAAAGATCTATTAACAGAATTAGGTCCTGAAGCCTTTTGCCAATGGTTAAAAGACGACAATAAAATACATTATACGGATACCACCATGCGCGATGCGCATCAATCGCTTTTAGCAACACGTATGCGAAGTTATGATATGCTAAAAGTGGCCGAAAGTTTTGCAAAAAATCATCCTAATACCTTTAGTATGGAAGTTTGGGGAGGCGCTACTTTTGATGTCTGCTACCGCTTTTTACACGAAAGTCCATGGACGCGCTTAAGAGAATTACGTAAAGCAGTTCCAAATATTTTATTTCAAATGTTATTACGCGGCTCTAATGCTGTAGGCTATAAAGCCTATCCTGATAATTTAATTGAGAAGTTTGTTGAAAAATCGTGGGAAAATGGAGTTGACATTTTTAGAATTTTCGATTCACTCAATTGGGTGAAAGCTATGGAACCAAGCATGAATTTTGTTCGTAATAAAACAGGTGGAATCGCGCAAGCTGCCATTAGTTATACAGGTGATATTTTAAACCCAAAAGAAACCAAATACAATTTAAACTATTATACGCAACTCGCAAAAGATTTAGAAAATGCAGGAGCACATATGATTGCCATAAAAGATATGGCTGGTTTATTAAAACCGTATGCCGCGACGGAATTAGTTGGTGCTTTGAAAGACACAGTAAATATTCCGATTCATTTACATACGCACGATACCTCATCATTACAAACCGCAACATACTTAAAAGCTATTGAAGCAGGAGTTGATGTGGTTGATGTAGCCCTTGGTGGCTTATCTGGATTGACTTCTCAACCCAATTTTAATGCGGTTGTTGAAATGATGAAAGGTCAAGAACGTGCGCATGATTTTGATATGAATACGCTCAATCAGTTTTCAAACTATTGGGAAGATACACGCGAAATGTACTATCCTTTTGAATCCGGATTAAAAGCAGGAACAGCTGAGGTGTATCAGCATGAAATTCCTGGAGGTCAATATTCAAATTTACGACCGCAAGCCATCGCCTTAGGTCTTGGAGACCGTTTTGATGAGGTAAAGAAAATGTATGCACAGGTGAATGCCATGTTTGGTAACCTTATCAAAGTCACACCAAGTTCTAAAGTGGTTGGTGATATGGCTATTTTTATGGTAACTAATAATCTCACGCCAGAAGATGTTATGGAACGTGGTGAAACGATTTCGTTTCCAGAATCGGTAATTAATTTCTTTAAAGGAGATTTAGGTCAACCTGTTGGAGGCTTTCCTAAAGCACTTCAAAAAATTATATTAAAAAACAAAGAAGCGTATACCGACCGACCAAATGCCCATTTAACACCAGTAGATTTTACTAAAGAATTCGCTGCTTTTAAAAAGAAATTCCAACAAGGTTTTACAAGACCTATTGAAATCGAAGACTTTTTATCGTTTATGTTATATCCAAAAGTATTTGAGAAAGCCCATGAAAATTATAAGCTTTACGGAAATATAGCACTCATACCAACTAAAGATTTCTTTTTTGGTATGAAGCTTCAAGAAGAAACCAACATTACGCTTGAACCAGGAAAAACGATTATTGTAAAATTACTTTCAGTGAGTATTCCTAATGACGTTGGTGTAAGAACCGTCTTTTTTAAAGTGAATGGTGAAAACCGATTTGTTGAAATATTTGATACGTCATTAAATATAACTAAAGTAGAAAACGTAAAAATTGATAAAGAAGATGCCAACCAAATTGGAGCTCCTTTGCAAGGATCGTTATATAAAGTTTTAGTAAAGAAGGGTTCAAACGTTAAGGAAAATGATCCTTTGTTTGTGATTGAAGCCATGAAAATGGAAACAACCGTTACAGCACATAAATCTGGAAAAATAAAATCGGTAAGTTTATCTGAAGGCAGTATGGTAAAACAAGATGATATGGTAGTTACTATGGAATAGTAATCAAACTATGATGTTTAAATTAAAAATTGGCAAGACTTTTGATTTTCAACTATCATAACCAATATTTATATTTATGACGATACTAAAAACAATGTCAGTAGTAATTTTAACAGTAATGCTATCCTCCTGCTCCACAACAAAAAAAACGACAGCTACCTATTGGGTAAACAGCGCCAAAGTTGATTGTGATGCTGGTGCTGGAAAAACAACATGCTTACAAATTTCAAAAGCCGAGAATTATGAAAATGCAGAATGGTCTAATTTTTATGCCCCTATAAATGGTTTCACTTTTGAACCTGGTTACTTACAAAAAATTGAAGTCACAGAAACACAATTAGATGCTGAAGGTGTTCCTGCTGATGCGTCTTCAATTCAATATGATCTTATAAAAGTGTTAGAAAAAAAGCAAGATCCTAAATTAGCGATTCACGATATTTGGGCAACAACACATATTAATGGAAAAGCGATTGAAAGCACAACCACTGTGCCAACTCTTGAAATTAACACAACTGAAATGCGCGCTTCTGGAACTAATGGCTGTAATAATTACACCGGACAAATAAAAAACATCACTTCTGATACTATTGAATTTGGCGCTATGGCATCCACTCGAAAAATGTGTATGGATATGGCTATTCCAGACAGTTTTGACCAAGCATTTAATAGCATTTCAACGTATAAAAAAGAAGGGTTGACGTTATCTTTCTACAATGAAGCTGGTGACGAAATGTTACGTTTCAAAAAAGTAGATTAATTTCATTGTTATTATATTCAAAATGAATTGGGTTATTTAGGCTAAGGTCTCAATAACCCAATTTCTTTTCCACTATCTTTGCCTCCATAAATTATTAAGTATTGGAAAAGAAAAAACAGCATCCTGAAGTAAAATCAGAACTTCACCCAAGAAATCAACATAGATCACGCTACAATTTTGACGCACTTATAAAAAGTTCACCAAAATTAAGTCCTTATGTTGCACCTAATAAATACGGTGACGATTCCATCGATTTTTTTAATCCTGCAGCTGTAAAAGCATTGAACAAAGCTTTATTAATTCACCATTACGGATTAGACTACTGGGATATTCCTGAGCATTATTTATGTCCACCGATTCCAGGAAGAGCAGATTACATTCATAATATTGCCGACCTTTTAAAAGGTGAAGGCAGTGTTATTCCTAAAGGAAATCATATTAAAGGTATCGATATTGGTGTTGGTGCCAATTGTATTTACCCTATTATTGGTCATCATGAATACGGTTGGTCATTTATAGGAAGTGATACCGATGAAGCCGCTATTATATCTGCGAAAGAAATTGAACAGAAAAATTATGACTTAAGATCTACTCTAGAAATTAGACGTCAAGAAAAAGCGAACAACTTTTTTTATGACATTCTAAAACCTGAAGAAAAAGTAGATTTCTCTATTTGTAATCCACCGTTTCATGCGTCTGCAGAAGATGCTCAAAAAGCAAGCTTAAAAAAACAAAGGAACCTTAAAGGGAAACGCCCTAATAAAGCACTTTTAAATTTTGGCGGACAGCATAACGAATTATGGACCAAAGGTGGTGAAGCTCGTTTTGTAAAAGACATGATTTATGAAAGTAAGCATTTTGGCAAACAATGCTTCTGGTTTACAAGTTTAATTTCGAAAGAAGTAACGCTAAAACCAACTTATAAAGTTTTAGAAAAAGTAAATGCGACAGTTGTAAAAACTATTGAAATGGGACAAGGCCATAAAATCAGTAGATTTATCGCTTGGACTTTTTTAACAGAACAAGAACAAAGCGATTGGATAAAAGAACGTTTTTAGTAAGATTACGTTACTTAAAGTAATCCTTTTTTTCAGCGGAATGTTTCGAGAAGTAATTGAATCAATATGGTTCTCGATGTCATTTGCTGATACTTCACAAATCACTCAAACTGACGTGGTTTGTAATTTTAATATTTTTATACCAAAGTTTGAATTAACAAATATTCTACCTTTGTCACAAACACAATACTTATGTCATTTAAAGACTTACATCTTATAAAACCGATTCAAAAAGCTGTTGCTGCTTCTGGTTATGTTGAACCTACTTTGGTACAACAACGGTCTATTCCAATTATATTAGAAGGCAAGGATGTTATCGTATCTGCACAAACAGGTACAGGAAAAACAGCTGCTTTTGCCTTACCTATTTTGCAAAAATTGTACGATAAGCAAGATGCACCAAAAAAGGGTAAGAAAATAAGAGCGTTGATTATAAGTCCGACACGGGAATTAGCCATACAAATTTATAAGAATTTTAAAACCTATGCTGAGTTTACCAATCTAACGTCTTTAGTCGTATTTGGTGGCGCTTCGATAGAACCTCAAATAGATATATTAAAAAAAGGTGTTGATATTTTAGTCGCAACTCCTGGTCGTTTACTCGATTTACACAAACAAGATTATATTAATCTCGATTTTATTGAAACCTTTGTTTTAGATGAAGCCGATTTAATGTTGGCCATGGGCTTTATTGATGATGTAAAAAAGATAGAACGTCTTTGTCCTCAAGAAAAACAAACCTTATTATTCTCGGCAACGATTCCGTATAAAATTGAAGAATTAGCCAATACCTTGCTTAAAGATCCTGAACGTATAGATGTAACACCAACAAAATCTGTCGCAAAAGATGTAAGTCAGCTATTGTATTATGTGCCTAAGCAAAATAAAATTGAACTGTGTTTACATTTAATGCGTAACACTATTGAAGGAAGTGTTCTTATTTTTAGACGTACTAGAAATGGCGTTGATAAGCTTGAAGAAACCTTATTAAAAAACGGATTCTCTGTAAATAGTATTCATGGTGATAAACCACAAAGTGAAAGACAAACCGCTTTAAATAAGTTTAAAAACGGTTACGTTAAAATACTGATTGCCACTGATGTTGCGGCACGTGGTATTGATATTAATGAACTAGATAACGTTCTTAATTTTGATATGCCAGGCATACCCGAAACTTATGTACATAGAATTGGTAGAACTGGTAGAGCCGGACATACAGGTAATGCGTATTCACTGTGTTCTGCTGATGAGAAGAATTATGTAAAAAAGATAGAACAAGCTATTAATGTTCAGATTCCAGTAGTAACTGACCATCCTTATCCGTTAGATCCTAAAGCGGAACCTGTTGTGCATAAAAGACAAGGTAGTAAGTATAAAAAAGGTCGTAAGAGTGAGGCTTCTAAGAAGAAGAAAAAGCGTTGGTATTAGATTGGCTGTTGGCTGTTGGCTGTTGGCTGTTGGCTGTTGGCTGTTGGCTGTTGGCTGTTGGCTGTTGGCAAAAAAGCAAAAAGCACTTAAGTTACCTAAGTGCTTTTTGCTTTTTTGAAAAGTTAAATTATTCTCCGAAATTAATAACATCCTTTGAAATTCTAATAATTCCATTAGCCGTATTAACTTTTATAGCACTCAACTTACCATCATTTTCTTTACTATTTAAATCTAACATTTTAGTATTACCATTGGTTTTTTCTGCCGAAACCTCTACTAATTTATTTTCTACAAAATGCTTAGTGTAATTTCCAAAAGTAGTGAGTTCATATCCTCCATTTCTTGGAAGGAACAAATTGACTTCAGAGTATTCTGTATTCATATCTAAGGCTTCAAAATCTTTAGAAAAATTATGAATCAAGTATTTGCTTGTAAAATCAGTAATTTCTACATTTTTATTTATTAAGCCTATTTCTAGTTGCGAAAATTCAGAATTCAATTTTACATTTTTTAATTCACCAATAATTGTCCGTTTCGAATTATCCAAAATCACTTCTCCTCCATTTATAGAATTAACAATTAATGTTGCGTCCTTAATTTTTATTATATTTCTAATATTATTTATCTCATTAAGATATACTGTTCCACCATCAGCTCTCAAGGTAATTTGATTTTCTATTTTTTCTTGAATTCGAATTGTTGACGCCTTAGAATTAATAGTTAAATCTAAATGAGAAGGAACTTTAATTGTAAACCTTTTTACATATTTTTTTCTCTTTCTGTTATTAGATTTCTCAATCATTTCTTTCTTCTCACTTTCGCTATACCTATTTGCGGATTGAATATATTTAGCATATAATGAAACCGGTTTTTTAGCTTTATTGATTTCATTTACAACCTGTTTTTCAGATTTATATAAATAAGATTTTATTTCTGATTCATTTCTCAAATCTAGAGTACCAGTTATAGTTTCGGACTGATAAAACCGATACATACTAAACTTAGATTTGTCAACTAATGTAATTTGATTATTAACTAGGTCTGATTCAATGTTTACTCTTTCTCTAGCCTCCTTTTTCTTTCGGTTAGGATAGTTTATAAACTCGATAATATATTCAATATGAAACTTGTCATCTGGTGATTTATAAATTTCAACAGAACTACCCCTGAACTCTAACAACGCAGTAGTACTTTGATTTGTCTCATAACTCTTACTATAAAGTATTTCTGTTTCTGTTTCTGTTTCTGTTTGTGCATAAACTTGAAATGATGTGATTAGCATCAAAACTGTAATTTTAAATAGTGTTTTCATATTGTTCGTCTTTTTGATTTAATATTTTGATGTGCTTTTGTATGTCTTTTAAAATTTGAAGTCGGGTTTGAAGGTTTTCAACTAGTGCTTCAATGATAAAAATGTTATTAGAATCCTCTCTAAATTGTAATGAGATCTCTTTATAATCTGCATTTAATTCATCAAGTTTTTTCTTAAATCGCGCTACTAATAACTCATCGTCTGCGATAGTTATAAAACTTTGCCATTCGGTTTCAATATCTTTAAGATATGTTGCCTCTACAGCTTCTACTTGCGCTATAATTGGTGACACTTGATTTAGTTCTGGTTTTGCTTCCATGTCCATAACATTAAACCCTATAGTTAATGAAACAATTAAAATAGCCGCAGCACTTAACCAAGTATAAGGATTCTGCTTTGGTTTGGATTGCTCCTTAAGCTTATCTGCAAACTCACTTCTATGATTTTTAGGAAGCGCTTTTAAATCGTCTTCCTCGGTAAATAAGGTTCTAATATCTTGCTTCATGATACTTATGTTTTAATAGATCTTGTAACTTTAATTTACCACGTCTTAGATGTGTACGTGATGTTTTTGTGGGAATTTCTAATATCTCTGAAATCTCCTCATGATCATAGCCTTCTAACAGATAAAGCTTCACTACAATTCTATGTTTTTCGTTTAACTGCTCAATGGCAAATAAAATCTCTTGCTTCGTAATTGAAGTATCAAATTGCCAATCATCTTCATTTGTTATTTGCAGTTCTGAAATCTCAACAGCTTCAAACTCTAATTTATTTTTCTTTAAAACGTCTAAACACTGGTTAATGATAATTCGTTTTAACCAAGCACCAAAGGTGGATTCGGGCTTATAAGATTCAATATTCCTAAAAGCTTTTAAAAAGCCTTCTTGCATCGCATCTTTTGCATCTTCTTCACTTAAATAGCGACAGGCAACGGTGAACATAGCTTGACTATACTTATCATAAACTTGCATTTGCGCAACTTGATTTCCTTTTTTGCAAAGCTTAATAAGTTTAGTCTCTAATTTCTGCATTGGGTTGGTTAGCGGTTTTAAGAACTCATATTGACTTTTTCTATTTCCTAAAAAATGTCTAAAACTCACACATTCTTCATCTATTTTTTTTCTCATAGCTATGCTATGACTTTCAAAAATAGACTCGTCTGAATAAATTTCTTCTCATTTTCTGCTTAAAACAAAAAATCAAGTTGAATTCTAATATAAAAACGATGGAATTTGGAAAGGGTTTCAAAATAGGATAAAAAAGATTGATTTTAATTGAATATGTCTAAATTTAACCTGAATTTCAATCTACCCAATATAAAGATGAGCGACGATTACAAGAAACCTGCGTTTAAAAAATTATTAGATCGATTACAAGAAGAAAGCTGGCAATTAGAATTGCTGATTTCTGGTTTTGCTATTTTTGGATTATTCTCAGCCTATCCAGCTTTAGAAATGAAAATGGCCTATCACCAGTCTCAAAACGATAATAATTTGTTTTTTACGTTGATTTTAATTCTTGCACTTTCTGCGTGTTCCATATTAATTTTTAACTTACTTCTCCATGTGCTTTTACGAGGCCTATGGATTGGTGCCTTAGGATTACGGTATGTTTCTGGAGACATTGAATACGACACCTTAAATTACACCAAACGATTTAGCAATTATCTAAAAATAAAAGTAGGTTCTTTTGATAGGTATATTGCAAGATTAGAAGACTACTGTAGCATCATTTTCGCAATCACGTTTTTACTCATCTTTTATTTACTCGCTCTTGTTCTAATCATTGGATCAATTGCTACAATAGTTTCGGTATTTTTAAATGGTCATACCTTTCGTGATTTTTCTACGTACGTTGGCATTATCCTTTTAGCATTTGTAGTTATTGGTATGCTACTAACTTTTATCGACTTTATTACTCTCGGTTATTTAAAAAAGAAAAAATGGCTTAGCAAAGTATACTTTCCTTTTTACTGGGTTTTTAGCATTATCACACTTTCCTTTTTATACCGACCATTAATTTATAATTTTTTAGACAATAAATTTGGAAAACGCCTGAGCCTCTTTTTAGTTCCTATTTATATTTTATTGATATGGATGACTTCTTTATATTACAATCAATCTAACTATTTTAATTTTATTGAGGACTCGAGCAATAACATTTCTAATTCTTTAAATTACGAAGATATGTTAGTTGAGGAATCTGATTTTATTAAAAATATTGCTATTAATAGTAAAGTTATAAGCGATCCGTACGTTAAAGTATTTATAGCTTTTGATAAATCAATAGAAGATGAAATTTACCGATTTAATCCGAGTTTAAAACCTGAGGAAGACACCAGAGGAATTACTTCAGAAATAGGCTCCATGAATTCTGGCTCCAATGATAGTTCATTAAAAAGTGACTATTTAGCCACATTTAATACGCTCTATTCTGTTGAAATTGATTCTACTCTGTATAAAACCGATTTTGTACTTGGAAAAACCGTAAAAAAGCAAAATGGCTTTGAAACTTATATTGGTATAAAAAACATAGATGAAGGTAAACATATGTTACATGTAAAACGCAAGGAACTAAAAGCTTCAGATACTATATCAAAAACTGAAGTTTCTATACCATTTTGGTATTATCCTGATTAAAAACCATCATTCGTTTATTAAAATACTGCTTTAATAAGGGTATTTGAATACTTAACATTACAGTAAACAATACAACTGTATAAATTAATATTTTAGAAGCGCCAAATGTTAAAGTTGCCAAAGGATCTATTACTTTTTTTATGGAGGTAAAACGTTCTAGCCATGAAACACTAGTAACAGATTCGTTTAAGTAAATACAACCTACTAGCCATAAAAAACTTCCTATAATTACGATCCAAATATAAGTTGGGATTAATGGCTTATAAACTATTGTCTTTGAATTAGAAATAGCTTTAACCTTAGACATTATGTTATCTGTAAATTCTACTGAAGGTTGCTCTAAACTTTCAGTAGACATAATTTTTTCTATAAATGCTTCTAATTCTTTATTTCCCTTTTCCATAATTCAAATTATTTTCAGGATGTAAATACTGTTCTAAAATAACTGCTAACTTCTTGCGTGCTCTAAAGAGTTTCACTTTAACCGTATTTGTTTCAATATTTACAATCATAGCTATTTCATCTAAAGACAAGTCTTCAAAATAAAACAACATTAATAATGTACTAGTCTCTTCTGGTAATTTATCTATGCATTTCTTTATTAAAACACTTTTTTCTTCCTTAATCATAAGATCTAAGGCGTTATCAATTGTACTTATTTTATTAAATGTAAACGTATCTATTTCGACATCATTATAATGCTTTTTGTTCTTTTTTATACGGTCTAAACAGGTATTATAAGTCACTCTATATATCCAAGTAGAGAATTTAGAATCTCCTTTAAACCTATTTAAAGACCTAAATACTTTAATAAAAGTATCTTGTGCAACCTCCTCAGCTTCTTCTCTATGTTTAAGCATACTCAAAGCCAAAGAAAAGACCATATCTTTATAGTGATCAACTAATTGGGCATAGGCCTTAGTATCTCCTTGGCTAATAGCCTCAATTAATTGCTGGTCGTCGTTAGTGGTCATTCATCTTTAAGACGGCAGAATATAGTATAAGGTTACACTAATTTATAAAAAATATTTTTTCATTAAAAGTTGTAACCTTTTCTTAAAACTTGTCGTCATAAGCTAAAACATTTAAAATTAATCAATTAAAAATCAAACATTATGAATGAAGGAATCTTAGTACCAATTAGCATGTTTCTAGTCATTTTTGGAATAATCTATTTATACCTTTCTACGAGGAACAAAGAACGCTTAGCACTTATTGAGAAAGGTGCAGATGCCTCAATATTTCTGAGAGGACACTCAAAATCTCCAATTTGGAAAGTTATCTTATTAAATCTTGCCTTATTATTAATGGGAATTGGTCTTGGTATGCTTATCGCTTCAATATTAGAGAAGAGTTTAGCTGTAGTTCCTGACGCCATTTATCCTGGAGTCACGTTTACAACGGCTGGCATAAGCTTATTTATAGGGTATATAATGACTAAGAACTTAGATAAAGAGTAATCAACTTAATCAACCAAACAGTGTATAATGCCTCTTCCAAAGTTCGATTGAGGCATTTTTTTATGCCTATAAATAATGTATCTTTAAAATCTATAAGCTTAACCATGCAGAAATTTTTATTTATTCTAGTATTTATTGGGCAAATCTCGTTTGCTCAAATAACAATTAAAGACAGTATAACCTCTTACCCTGTCAGTTACGCCACCATTTCTTTTGGTAATGGTAACGGTCTTTTTGCTGATGATGAAGGTCAATTTATCTTTACAAAAAAATTATATCCGGATATTGATTCGTTATTTATATCCGCTTTAGGTTTTAAGGACCTCAATGTTGCAACAAATAATTTACCACAATACCTATTAATGCAACCCGAAGCGCATCAACTAGATGCGGTTATGATTGCGAATAAAATAGATCGAAAATTTAAAGAAGAAAAATTGAAACCCTCTTTAGATGACGATTATTATAATTGCTGGCTACCTACCATAGAATCTGAAATTGCTGTTTATTTCCCAAAAACCACTTCTAAAGATCAAAAACTGACTAATGTATTATTTCCTATTGCGTTAGAATCTAAAGATTGGGAAAAACGTAACCGTTCTAATAGCGAAAAGAAGAAGTTTTCTACCTTATTTAAAGTGAAATTTTACGATAACAATAATGGTGTTCCTGGTAATGTGCTTACTAATGAAACCATTGTGTTTAGAGCCACTGAAAAAGATGGTGATGCCTATGATTTGAATGTAGATGATTATGGTATCTACATTCCTGAAAACGGCTTTTTTGTATCACTACAAGTTTTAGGCTATACGAATAAAGACGGAAAATTACTGCCAAACAAAAAGTACAAAGAGATTGTTTCTAAAACTGGAGGTGTTGTTAAAATCCCGACCAACTTTAGACCATTATTACCATTCACAGATGAAGTTGAAGCGAAAAACACTTATATCAAACGTGTATTTATCAATGGAAATAATTGGGTAAAGTTTGAAAAAGGCAATCAGTTTAAATCGAGCTTATTAGACAAGAATCTTTTTAATTACGGTATCGGTCTCACCTACAAAACCTATAAAGATGAATGAGTCTATTGGATTATACATCATGGCTGCTATTTATATTTTTGGAGGGCTAATGCACTTTTTAAGGCCAAAAATGTATATGCGGATTATGCCTAGATATTTACCAAATCATAAGGCCTTAGTGTATTTGAGTGGAGTTGCCGAAATAGTCTTAGGCATAGGTTTGTGTATTCCCGCAGTAAAAGCATTTTCTATTTATGGTATTATGGCAATGCTCGGCGTATTTCTTCTAGTTCATGTGTACATGTTATCTAGTGAAAAAGCAGCTGCTGGAATTCCGAAATGGATTTTAATATTACGTTTACCACTTCAGTTTGGGTTGATGTATTGGGCATATACGTATTTAAATTAAAGGTATTTTGAAAACCAAATTCAGCACCCACAAATGGGTTCTACCCATAATTATCTTTTCTCAGTTTTGTTGTACGTCTTTATGGTTTGCAGGAAACGCTATTACAGATGATTTAATTGCGTTCTTTAATCTTAATTCAGAATCCTTAGGCTACATCAGTTCTTCTGTACAATTCGGATTCATTATCGGCACTTTTATCTTTGCTGTTTTTACATTAAGCGACCGGTTTTCACCATCTCGTGTGTTTTTTATCTGTGCTCTTTTAGGAGCCGCATTTAATCTTGGCATCCTTTATTCTAATAATACGATTTTCACATTATTGATTTTTAGGTTTCTCACTGGATTTTGCTTGGCAGGTATATATCCTGTAGGAATGAAAATTGCAGCAGATCATTTTGAGAAAGGCTTAGGAAAATCACTCAGTTTTTTAATTGCAGCATTAGTTTTAGGTACTGCATTCCCCTATCTCATTCAGTCTTTTGAATTTAATCTTAAATGGGAAACCGTAATATGGACAACCTCTACATTAGCTTTAATTGGAGGCTTTCTCATTGTTATATTCGTCCCGAATGGTCCTTATCAAAAGCTCGCTGATACATTTGATATATCTAAGATTATAAATGTTTTTAAAAAACCGAGCTTTCGCTCTGCAGCATTCGGGTATTTTGGACACATGTGGGAGCTTTATGCCTTTTGGACATTTGTACCGATACTACTAATAATGCATTCAGAACTTCATAATGCATCACTGAATGTACCTTTATATTCTTTTATTGTAATTGCCTCGGGAACGGTGTCTTGTATTTTAGGTGGTTTTATTTCTCATAAACTAGGCATTAAAAAAACGGCTATTTTAGCACTAACAATATCAGGTCTTTGCTGTTTGCTTTCACCAGTATTCTTTATGGTAAGCTCTACACCTTTGTTTATTACCTTTTTGATAATTTGGGGAATGGCAGTTATTGCAGATTCACCTTTGTTTTCTACATTGGTCGCTCAAAATTGCGAAGTACAATCTATTGGCACTGCATTAACGATAGTTAATTGTATCGGTTTTTCAATAACCATTGTGAGTATTCAATTATTAAACTCTTTAATCACAACGAATCACCTATCGCAGTATGCGTTTATGACTCTAGCTTTAGGTCCTATTATCGGGTTGATCTACTTAAAGAAAACCTAGGTTACTCTACTTCAAAATCAAAATAGGTTTTAGGAAAAGGCTCCCAACGAAGTGTAAAATGCCACCACTCTTTTGAGTAGTTTCTAAAATTATGTTTCAGCATTACGGTTTGTAATAACTGTCTGTTTTTCTTTTGTTCATCGGTTAAGGCATCATGAGCAACCCAAGAAGCTTCACCAAAAAAATCATACGGACTGCCCATATCTAAAGGTTCACCTGTTTCTCCATCAGTAATCGTTAAATCAACTGTACTACCTCTACTGTGACCAGACCGAGATGCAATATAACCTGATTTAAATAGGTTTTTCTTTTGAACTTCAGGATAAAAAATGGCTTTGTTAACGGTATCATTCAGCTTGCGAGCCCAAGTTATAAAATGATTCACTGCACGTTGCGGACGGTAACCATCATAAACCTTGAGACAAAGATTTTGTTCTTGTAATTCGTCTTGGACCAATTTTAATTTTTCAGCAGTCCCTTTAGTTACGATTAAGCGATTTGCATTATAACCATCAATGGTATCACCAACAAAATTGTTTTGCGAGAAATATCTTAATTCCACATCTAAATCTGGAATCACAGATTTGGCATACACAAAGCCATCTGGTAACGTTTGCTTTTGTTGAAACCCGAAAGTCAATAGGATTAAACTTCCTAAATATAGTAGTGTTTTGTAATTCATATCAAAATACTAAATTAATAAAAAATACAGTAGGAACTTATTTTAGCGAAGCAACATTATAAGCGTTGAAATTAAAAACTAAATAAAGACAATTAAAAATTGTCATAGAAGATTTTTCTGAACTTAAAATGGATCAATCTCAAAAGTTGTGTGTGAATTATCTATACTTTTCGGATTTTTGTAAAAAAAAGACTGTGGACCATTATC
>NZ_JABFDI010000027.1 GCF_013403915.1 Winogradskyella pacifica | reverse complement strand
ATGATTTGATTAAAATCGTCTGTATTGGTATAAGCGAGTGGATTGTTTATAGGGTTGTTCGCTGCTTCAGCATTCGCTTCACTCTCGTAATAGCTCACTATATACTGTAACGGATCTTGACCGTTTAGTAATTCTGATGCTTTAGTCGTTAAATCAAAAGTTGCAAAGCCATCTGCTGAGATATCATCACAAGCTTCGAGTGCTGTTGGCGCGATTAATTGTGGCGTTGGCTCTACTATTAATTCTAACACAACGATCGTGGCACAGTCTGTCGCGATTGTTGGACTTTCTATTCGTGCAAATAAGATTTGACCATTTTGTACAATATTGTTATAACTCACTGTAGTGTCTATAGCATCAACTCCATTTTCTGCATTGATTTCTGTTTCGTGGTAGGTCACCTCTAAACCTGAGGCTCCTCCAGTAATTTCATTATCAGCATCCGTAAGTGTAAACACCCCAAAACCATCATTATCTGGATCACAGTATCTCAATGGCTGTGGTGTAAAGGCTATTGGCGCTTGCTCTACTACTAATTCTAAATTAGTGGTATCGTAACAGCCTGTATTGATGTTTTCTACACGTACAAAAATGATTTGTCCATTACTTGTATTGGTATATAAAGTTGGCAATGGATTTGTTTCTGTTTCTGCTTCTACCAAAGTCTCATAGTAACTTACAGAATACGCAGGGTTGTTTCCTGTGATTTCTGTGTTCTTTAGACTTAAGTCCATTTCTGTGAGACCGTCTGGTGTACCATCGTCACAAACTTCTAAAGCACTTGGTGCTACTAATTGTGGTAGAGGGTTAACTATTAAATCGAAAGTTACATCTGAAGTACATCCTGTTAGTGTATTAGTTAATACAGCTATAATAGGTTGCGGATTACTAATATTAGTATAGCCACCTAAAATTGGGTTGGTTTCTGCACCAGCATCTGCTGCATTGGCATAATAACTCACGGACACATTCACCTGACCGTTTAAAATCTCTGCTGTTTTTGTAGCTAAATCAAAAACTTCTTCATCATCACCTGTCGCATTATAATCACACAACTCGTAGTTTGTTACTGCTATGACTGTTGGTTTTGGATTTACAATCAATTGAACCGGTGTTGTATCGTAACAGCCCGTTGCACTATTTTCAATACGTGCTATAATTTCTTGTGCACCGGCTTGTGTATTCGTATAAATAGTTGGTAAAGCACTACCTCCTACTTCTGCATCGGCTTGATTGGCATAATAGCGAACCGTCATACCAGCCTGCGAGCCAATAATTTCTGCGTCTTTAGTACTAAGATCAAACACCGCAAAACCATCTGTATCATCATCACAAACTTCAAATACTGATGCTACATTAGCAATAGGATTTTCTAAAACCTCTAATGCTAAGCTGTTGACGCTATAACAGTTCGTTGTGGTATTCTCTAAACGAACAAATACAGTTTGATTGTCAATTGTAGTGTTCACATAACCATCAAATATCTCTGCGTTATCGTTTTCTGCTCCCGCTAAGTTTTCATGAAAAGAGACAACCACTCCGCTTTGGCTGTTTAAAAAATCTGATTCTTTTGTACTTAATGGAAATGCTACAAACCCATCCTCATCATCATCACACACTTGTAATGCAGACACCGCAACGACTTCTGGCAACGCATTTACGATAAGATCAAAACTCGTAGTACTATAACAAGTAGGATGTAAAGGATCTTCTACTCTTACATATATAGTCTCTAAATTTGCTGTGTTATTGGTATAACTCGTTGGTAAAGCTCCTGCGTTATTGTTAGCATTATCTTGACTCGTGTGAAATGAAACATTGTAAACCGTTGGGTCTTGTCCGTCTAAAATAACACCTTCTTGACTGCTTAAATCGAAAGTTGCAAAGCCATCGTTACTGACATCATCACAAACCTCCATAGCTCCTGGTGTTGTAGCTAAAGCTCTAGTGTTAACTACTAAATTAAACAACGCTGTTGCTGAGGCATTGTAACAACTAGAATCTCCTGCGCTCGATACTCTAACAAAAATAGGTTCTCCATTAACAATATTAGTATAATCTGATGGTAAAGCATTATCCCCTGAATCGGCATCTGCAAAATTTAAATGATACGTTACCGTGAAATCTGTTGGTGATTGTGACCCTAATATACCTAATGTTTGGTCGCTTAAATCAAAACTACCCAAACCGTCATTATCGACATCATCACATATTTCTAAATCTGGAACGGTGTTGATGGTTGGTTGACCTGCCACGTTTAAAGTAAAAGGATATGTATCATAACACCCAGAATTTAAATACTCTATTCTAACATGTATAGTTTCACCGTCAACACCATCATAATTTCCTGAGGTAGGTATAGCCGCTAGATCGTTTTCTGCTTCAGCGAGTGAATTATGATATGTAATTACCAAATCACCAGCATTTGTAGCACTAGCACTTACAACCGATGTATTAGAATCTAAATTAAAAAAGTAAGGAGGAATACCGGTATCGCAAACAAATAAATTGAGTGGCGCATCAGTTATTAACTCAGGTAAAACATCAATACACACTTCTTCAGTATACTCACATCCAAAATCATCAGTAGCTCTATATGTATAACAATATTGACCTGCTGCAGGTGGTTGTACTGTAATAACATTACCTGCAGTATTTATTATTGTAGGGTCTGCGTCCCAGGCTTCAGTATCAATTACAGGTGTAAACGAAAGCTCTGGAGGTTGAAGGTTAGGATCAAACTCTATGCTCCATGCAAAAATGTAACCATTATCTGCGCCTAGATGATCTATCACTCTAATCGTCCAATCCCCATTTAAAGGCGACCCTAAAAGTCCATTGAATGAGTCTTCTGAACTATAGTTACCAGGCGGCACATACGAATCTTGATAAGTATCAGGTCCATCACCACTTACAAAGGTCTCCCCTGTCAAAATTCCTTCTATTAAACTATCTATACTATCATCTGGCACAAAGCAATAACGGCTTCCTCTCCCAGGAGTAGGATTACCACTATTTTGATCAACAGTACCTACAGCCCATGGTTGCCCTAAGTTAGCAGAACCTCCACCATTTGTATAATTAATTAAATTAATGGTTTGTCCGCTAGGTGAGATAATTTGAATTTCTAAATCCCCTAAATAAGAATGCTCCATAGTTATACAAACACTAACTAATTGATTCACATCAGTAATTGTTTGGTCAGATTCATAACAATCTACCGATATAGAAGAGTCAAACGGCACACCGTTATCATCAGGTAATTCAAGAATCCCACTAACAGGCGGAGCACAATCATTAATATACTCAACAGCCTCTACTTCACCAACGATATCCGTACTTTCACCATAACAAAGCGTTATATTTGTTGCTTGTGTACCTGTAAAATCTGCCTCTGTACCGACCTGAATAACTTGGTTAATTAAATTATTATTATCACAACCCTCTGGATCGGTTGAAGTATTATCATCACGTATATTTAAGTTTACAATATAGACGCCAGGGTTTGGATATGAAAATGTAGCTGTTTGACCTGCCACCGTATTACCATCTCCTAAATCCCATTCGTAGGTTGCTCCTGCTCCACTAGAAGAAAATGTACCACTACCTGTTAAGGTAATTTCTTCATCGGTACAAACTCTAATATATCCATCTCCATTAGGAGCAGGACTTGCAGAGTCTATTTGAGAATTAATTGTCTGACAATCGGTTAGACAGGATATAGTTGCAGCCCAACCATCAACACTTCCTGCTCCATCAGAAATAAACTGTATCGTTAGACACCCTGACGTATTATTAACACTTGCTTGAACAATACCAGGACTATTAGGCCCTGAAAAATCCCCATACGAAGTAGCTGCAACAGAATCACCATTAAAAATAGACATGACATCTGGGGTACCACCTCCTTGAGTAAAGAAATCCGTAAATTCTAACCGAACTCTTTCACCAGGATTTTCTGGACAAATAGTCAATATAAAATTTTCATCGTTATCGTAACTAGAAAACTCTCCGCCAGAATCATAAAAAACACCTCCACATTGATTAATTGTAGCGGTTTGCATATTAACATCTTGAGCGAATAAAAGTGATGAAAATAATAGAGGGATTATAGTAAATATGTATTTCATGCTTTTATTTTTTTATTGATATTGAGATTTTATGATAATATAATAATTGGTGTTATCTATTTGATAAGTAGCTCCAAATCTTGTATTAAAATTGAAACCGTACATTAAAGGATTAAAATTATTACGATCAAATGATTTGCTTTTCTCTACTCCAGAAACTTCTGATAGTTTAGGCCAAGCTTTCTTTTCATTTTTATTAACTATTAATTTTACCTCTACCCTATTTCTAAGAATATTTTTTATGCTTTTTAAGCGATGAGGAATACTAAAAACAAGCTTTTCGGCAGAATCTCCGTAGGCTTCAATTATTTGAGCACGCTCAACAGCCGTTAATGGCATATTAACATTGTCATTATATTCAACTAATGGCAACGGATTTTTTTGAGTGGATTGTTGACTAAACATACATAAAGGTATGAGCATCAGCATAAAGATAAATTGTAGTTTTTTCATAGATAATTCAGAATATTATAATTTCGAAAATTAAGAAAATTTTAGGAAACCAATTGTTAATTCGTCCAAGGATATTGGAGTTTAACGGTTTTACTTATTAAACAGTTGTAATTATAAAACTCCTACCTCATCCAAACTATTTTTATTGTTTATCTTTGCCACTCGTTTTTAAAAACTGCTAACAATTATATTACAATGAAAATCGAAAGTGATTTTAACGATATTGATGCTTTAGGAGATGACCACATAGGATCATCTAGTGATACACCTTTACGACCTGACGCCTTTAAACTATCAAACGCTGAAAAAATAGAAAGCATTAAAGGTGATGTTAAACATATATTAGAGACCTTAGGTTTAGACTTAAATGACGACAGCCTTAAAGGCACTCCTAATAGAGTTGCTAAAATGTTTGTTAATGAAATTTTTGGTGGTTTAGATCCTGATAAGAAACCTAGTGCCTCAACCTTCGACAATAAATATAAGTATGGAGAAATGCTTGTAGAAAAAAACATTACCGTTTATTCTACTTGCGAACATCACTTATTACCTATTGTAGGAAGAGCTCATATTGCATACATTTCTAATGGTACCGTTGTTGGTTTATCTAAAATGAACAGAATTGTGGACTATTATGCTAAAAGACCACAAGTACAAGAACGATTAACGATACAGGTAGTAAAAGAACTTCAAGCCGTTTTAGGAACCGATGATGTGGCTTGTATCATTGATGCCAAACATTTGTGTGTTAATTCTCGTGGTATAAGAGATATTGAAAGTAGCACCGTTACTTCAGAGTTTGGTGGGAAATTTAATGAGAAAGAAACTCGAAGAGAACTTTTAGACTACATCAAATTAGACACTCAATTTTAAGTCCTATCCACTAGATTAGTTCACGTCATTATATTGATTCATTTTTCAAAAATCGCATCATGTCTTTATACAATACACAGCACATAAAATTATACAATACACTTACTGGTGAAAAGGAAATTTTTCAACCCATAACTGATGGCTATGTTGGAATGTATGTTTGTGGACCTACAGTTTACAGCAATGTACATTTAGGTAATGTGAGAACGTTTATGTCTTTTGATATGATTTTTCGTTACCTGAAACATTTAGGTTATAAAGTGCGCTATGTGAGAAATATTACAGATGCCGGACATTTAGAAAATGATGCTGATGTTGGCGAAGATAAAATCACCAAAAAAGCACGATTAGAAGCTATTGAACCTATGGAAATTGTTCAGCGTTATACCGTTGATTTCCATAATGTACTCAACACTTTTAATTTTTTACCACCAAGTATAGAGCCTACCGCAACAGGTCATATTATAGAACAAATTGAATTAATTCAATCTATAATAGATAATGGCTTTGCTTATACTGTAAATGGCTCGGTTTATTTTGATGTTCATAAATACAATGAATCTAACGAGTACGGTATTTTAAGCAAACGTAAACTTGAAGATTTAATTCATAACACACGTGCACTAGACGGACAAAGCGACAAGAAAAATCCTCAAGATTTTGCCCTTTGGAAGAAAGCTGAACCCACTCATATTATGCGTTGGCCTTCTCCTTGGAGTGATGGTTTCCCTGGATGGCATCTAGAATGTACTGCTATGAGCACTAAATATCTTGGTGATTATTTTGATATTCATGGAGGTGGAATGGATTTAAAATTCCCACATCACGAATGTGAAATTGCACAAAATCAAGCTTCAAAAGGTCAAGCTCCTGTAAAATATTGGATGCATGCCAATATGTTAGAGCTTAATGGTGCTCGCATGAGTAAATCGACTGGAAATTATATCAACCCGGCAGAATTACTTTCTGGCGACAATGATATTATGTCTAAAGCTTATAATCCTAGCGTCATTCGCTTTTTTATGATGCAAGCCTCTTATAGAAGTGTTTTAGATTTAACTGATGATGGCTTATCAGCTGCCGAAAAGGGATTCCATAGACTTATGGATGCTATTGGTATAATTGATAATTTAAAGACAAGTTCTTCATCGTCATTCAACATTACAGATTGGAAGCAGAAATGCTACGATGCTATGAATGATGATTTTAACACTCCGATTTTAATTGCGTCACTTTTTGAAGCTGTAAAATTCATCAACCAAGTAAAGGATGGAAGTGCAACAGTTACTCCTGAAGATTTAGCGCTTTTAAAAGAAACGATTGAATCTTTTGTCTTTGAAGTTCTTGGTTTGGTAAATATTTCAAAAGAAAGTACAGGAGGTAATAAACTTACTGGTGCTATTGAAATCTTAATCAATCTTAGAAAAGAAGCCCGATTAAATAAAGATTTTGCATTGTCTGATAAAATTAGAGACCAATTGGCTGAAGCTGGTATTCAACTAAATGATAGTAGAGAAGGTACGACTTTTACGACAAACTAATAGTGAAGAAACTCTTAACATACCCGTTTCTATTGCTGATTAAAATCTATCAAACGTTTATTTCTCCAATGACACCTGCAACTTGCAGATACCAACCCACCTGTTCCCATTATGCTAAAGAAGCTTTAGAAGTTCATGGTTTTTTTAAAGGAGGTTGGTTAGCTGTGAAGCGGATTTTTAGTTGTCATCCCTGGGGAGGTAGTGGTTTTGACCCTGTTCCTAAAAAGGATGACAACTAAAAAATTTACCAACGCGCCAGCTCGCCCGTTCTCTAAAAATGTACTCCGCATATTTTCTTTACGTTCCGTCGCCTTGGGCGAGGTAGTGGTTTTGACCCTGTTCCTCCTAAAGAGAATTAATATTACGTTAATCTCATTTTCAATCGCTATCAAAATATTATATTTACGGCATAAAGAGAATAACTATGTTTTTATTACAGATTGATTGGGATCCTATTAAGTTTATCGATTTAGGATTTTTTAAACTTCATTTTTACAGTTTGATGTGGATTACAGCCTTTGTTTTAGGCTTTAACATTACCAAGCGTATCTATAAAAACGAAGGTCAGTCCGAAGACGCTTTAGATTCTTTGTTTATCTATTCTGTAGTAGGTATTATGCTTGGTGCAAGATTGGGCCATGTTATCTTTTACCAACCGGAATTAATTTCAGAAGACTTTTTCAGTATCTTTTTACCTTTTAAATTTAAAGGAGGTTTTGAATTCACAGGCTTTCAAGGCTTAGCAAGTCATGGTGCGGCTATTGCCATGATTATTTCTATGTACATCTACAACAAAAAAGTATTACATAAAACTGTCCTTTGGATTTTAGATCGTGTGGTAATTCCTGTGGCACTTGGTGCTGTATTTGTTAGAATCGGAAACTTTATAAATTCAGAAATCATTGGAAAATATACTGGTAGTGATTTTGGTGTTGTATTTAAGCAATTAGGTGAAACCGCACCGAGACATCCAGCGCAATTGTACGAAGCATTTTGTTATGTTTTTGTATTCTTAATCCTCTTTTACTTCTATTGGAAAACGAAGAAATCTGAACAGCAAGGTTTCTTATTTGGTCTGTTTTTAGTATTACTGTGGTCTGTAAGATTCTTTGTAGAGTTCGTTAAAGAAGCTCAAAACATTGAACGTGCGGATTGGGTATTAAATACAGGTCAATGGCTCAGTATTCCTTTTATAATTATAGGTCTATACTTTATGTTTATCTATAAACCTAAAACAAAACTGAGCTAAATGCGTATTCAATTATTTATAAAATCTGGACTTCTTGTTTTAGGGCTTGCTCTTCTTTCATCTTGCAAAGAAGAAAAGAAAACAACAACAGAAGATAAAGTTGTCGTTAACTTTAAAAAAGAAGGTACGCTTACGCTGAAAAAAGCAGATTCTGATTCTATAATAAAGACTATAGATATAGAAATTGCAGATGACGAATATTCTACCCAAACGGGTTTAATGTATCGTACTAAGCTTGAAGCCAATCATGGGATGTTATTTATATTTCCAAATGTAGAAATGCGAAGTTTCTATATGAAAAACACCAAAATTCCTCTAGACATTATTTATATAGATGAAGATAAAACCATCGTAAGCTTTCAAAAGAACGCAAAGCCCATGGATGAAACGTCTCTTCCGTCTGAAGCACCTGCTAAATATGTTTTAGAGATTTACGGCGGCCTTTCTGATGTTTGGCAACTTGCCGTAGGAGATAAGATTAGTTTTACTCAAACTAATGACTAAGCCCATAGGTTTAGATATCACTACTCCTTTAGAGCATCGCTTAAGTCTTTCGGTATTTAAACCGAATGCTTCAAATAATAAAACTATAGTCATCTCTTCAGCCACTGGCGTTTTACAGCATTTCTATTATAAATTCGCCACCTATTTTTCAGAATTAGGCTATACCGTTTACACCTTTGATTATTCTGGTATAGGTAAATCTAATTTGAGCATTTTAGACTTAAAACAAAATACTATCAATTTGGAGTCTTGGGGAGAAAATGACCAAGCCTCTGTTATTAGTTATGCCAAATCTCAAAACCCTACCCATAAAATAATTGTTATTACTCATAGTATTGGAGGTCAAATTTTAGCTTTCAATAAGAACATTGCTCAAGTTGATGCTATAATTACGGTTGCTTCACAAAGTGGTTATTGGAAACATTGGAATGGTTTTGAGCGTTTTAGAATGTTCACATTTTGGTATGTACTCATTCCGACACTAACTCCTTTCTTTGGATATTTTCCTGCTAAAAAAATAAAGCTCTTTGAAAATTTACCCAAACACATGGCTTACCAATGGAGACATTGGGGAACTCATAAAGATTATATGCTGCGTGAATTTAATTTTGAAGACCTTCAATTTAAAAACTTCAATAAGCCCTTATTAGCTTTAAGCTTTACTAAAGATAAGTTTGCATCAAAAGCTTCAGTAGATTGGTTGGCTAAGCAGTTCACCAAAGCCAAAATAGACAGACAACATATCATTCCTGAAGATCTAGGCATTGCAAATGTTGGTCATTTTGGATTCTTTAGAAGTGCGTTTAAAGCATCTTTATGGAAGATAACGCATCAATGGATAGCGAAGCATACGTAGACCTCAGCGACTTCTTTAATCACTAATCTCACCAAAACACTACAATCATATCACAAAAAAAATGCCCTTCAATTAAGAAGGGCATCTTTCATTCTGAATTAATTCAGAATAGAATGTATTTTAAAGCTTAAGCTTCTTCAACAACTTCTTTCTCTTTACTCTTTAATGCTTCTGCTACGTTACCTTTTTTAGCTGTATCGTACATAATTGGTGTTGCAATAAATACTGAAGAGTATGTACCAACTATTACACCCAAAATTAAAGCGAATAATAAATCTTTAAGTGAGTCTGCACCAAATAAGAACATTGCCAATAACACTACTAGAGTTGTTAACGACGTATTTAAAGTTCTACTAATCGTACTGTTTATAGATTTGTTAATTGTAGTATCGAATTTCCAACCTAAGTTTTCATTGAAGTACTCTCTAATTCTATCGAATACAACAACGGTATCATTTAGTGAGTAACCAATTACCGTTAAGATTGCCGCGATAAAAGTTTGATCAACCTCCATACTAAATGGCATAAATCTCCATGTTAATGAATAGATACCTAATACAATTAATACATCATGGAAAACTGCAGCAACAGCACCAAGAGAGAATTGCCATTTCTTAAATCTTATTAAGATGTATAAAAATACAACTACTAAAGATCCTAAAATTGCCCAAATAGATGCTTTTTGAATATCATCTGCAATTGTTGGACTCACTTTACTAGACAACATTTTACCGATTTTGGCATCTCCCGAGCCAACTTTAAATTCATCATAAGTCATGCCTTCTGGAAGGTATTTTTGTAATGCTGTAAACAACATAGACTCTACCTCTTCATCAGCCTCTAATGAACTATCTTCTACTTTATACTTCGTAGAAATCTTTAATTGGTTTGGCCCACCAATAGTTTTTACTTCCGCACTTTCAAAGACAACCTCAAGCTCATTTTTAACTTCTTCAACACTCATGTCTTGATCGAAACGTACTTGGTAGGTTCTACCTCCTACAAAGTCAATACCTTGATCTAAACCTGTTGTAAAAAGCGATCCTAAACTTGCTAAAATTAATGCTCCAGAAAAAGCATATGCAATCTTACGTTTCTTTAAGAAATCGATATTTACATTGGTAAATAAGTTTTTAGTTAAACCAGTAGAAAAATCTAATTTACCGCCTCTGTTTACATACCAGTCTACTAATAAACGTGTAATGAAAATCGCAGTAAATAATGATGTTAAAATACCAATGATTAATGTTGTTGCGAAACCTTTAATTGGTCCTGTACCAAATACAAATAAAATTAAAGCGGTTAAACCCGTTGTAATGTTTGCATCTAAGATTGAAGATAATGCATTAGAGAAACCATCTTTAATAGATTCCTTTTGCGTTTTTCCTTTTGCGAGCTCTTCTTTAATCCTCTCAAAGATCAGTACGTTCGCATCGACCGAAATACCAATCGTTAATACAATACCTGCAATACCAGGTAAGGTTAATACCGCTCCTAAACTTGCTAACACACCAAAGATTAATAAGATGTTTAACATTAAGGCAATATCTGCAAAACCACCAGCTTTTCCGTAGTAAAAAATCATCCAAAGTAATACAAACGCTAAAGCGATAACGAATGATTTCATTCCACTATCAATAGCCTCTTGTCCTAATGAAGGTCCAACGATATCTGATTGAACAATCTCAGCAGAAGCAGGTAACTTACCAGCTCTTAAAACGTTAGCTAAATCGACAGCTTCTGTTAATGAAAATGATCCTGAAATTTGAGAGTTACCACCAGCAATTGGGCCAGAAGACACACTTGGTGCAGAGTACACAATATCATCTAATACAATAGCAATATAACCTTGTGTTTCGTACGCTTTTTTGGTCATTTCTTCCCAGGTCTTAGCTCCTTTAGCATTCATCTGCATACTAACAGCAGGTCTGCTTACTTGATCATAATCTTGTCTTGCATCTGTAATTACAGATCCATTTAATTCTGGTTCACCATCTCTATTACCTTTAATAGCATAAAGTTCAGAAAACTCAGATTCTTCATTTTGTAATCCCCATACAAATCTTACATAACGCATTTCTGCAGGTAAAGAAGCTCTGTTTTTTGAAGCGTTTAAATGCTCCATTACTTTTTCTTTATCTTTAGATAAGAACATACCAACAACAGAACCACCATTTCCATAACCCTGAATTCCTAAAGGATTAATATTAGCAACATCTGTAGAATCCGTTTCTATTTGTCCGGTAAGTTCATTAATAACATCTGAAGTATCTTCTTCTTGATCTTCCGTTACCTCTGCAACCTCATCTTTTGTTTCTTTCTTATTATTTTCTTCAACCAAATTTTGGTTAACCTCCATTAAATAAGGTAAAACATCTTGCGTCTTGTACGTTTCCCAAAATTGTAACTGTGCTGTTTTAGTTACTAAATCTGTTACACGCTCGATATCTTTTGCACCTGGCAATTCAAGAAGAATACGACCAGAGTTTCCTAAACGTTGAATATTTGGTGAAGTAACACCAAACTTATCAATACGTTTACGTAATACTTCGAATGCAGAAACGATAGACTCATCAATTTTTGTTTCGATAATACTTTTAACCTCGTTATCTGACATATCGAATTTGATATCTTCACTTAAGGTTCTATTCGCAAAAATATCTGGTGACGCTAATTTTGTATCTCCTTTAATGGCATCAAATGCAGTAAAGAAAGATTGTAAATAAGAATCTTGAGAATTTTTTTGTAATTCATCAGCATCATCTAAAGCTTTATTAAAAACTGGGTTTTTACTTTTGTTAGCTAAACCTTTTAAGATATCTTTTACTGAAATCTGAAGAATTACATTAATACCACCTTTAAGGTCTAAACCTAAATTCATGGCATTATTTTCAACTTCGTTATAAGTGTATTGTGCAACACCTAAATTGTAAACTTCGATTGACTCAAAGTTTTCACCTACTTTAATTTTTGAGGTTTTCAACGAATCTAAATAGCGAGCCTCTTCGATATTTCGTTTCGTTTGGTAATCCTCTTCTGTATCAGCATATTTTACAATTGCTGCTTGTTCTGCATTAGCTTCTATCTGATTCGCTTTAAAAGTAAATGATAATTGGTAAATACTTACCAAACCAAATAAAAGCGCAAAAAGCTTAATTATTCCTTTGTTTTGCATTGTGATTTTTTGTTTAATGTCGATTTTTTTTAACGCGCAAATATAGAGCTTACACTATAATTCGACAATCTTTTTTTATAAATTGATTTTGAGTTTTTTGACTAAAAAACGCTTTGAAATGAAGTGGAATTATTTGAGATTATATAATTCCTTTTAGGCAGTTGGTCCTGCTCGTACTTCAGGAATGATATAAGAAATAGTATTAATTGATACAGTAGCGTCATTATTAATTGCAGTAGCAACTTTAATGCTGTAATTGATTTTAATATCAGAGAAATGATTACCAAAAGTATTGGTCTTTGAATATAAAAAACGATCTACTTTCTGATTAACCTCTACAATCTGAGTACGTTCAAAATCCCAATTAACAGTATTACTGGTCTTTAATTCAGAGATATTAAGCTCGTAATCCTTAACACTTTTGTGTTTAGGAAAATTATCGGACGGAGTATCAGTAGAATTATATGCTACTCTTAACGTTTCAACATTAAAAAGTGCATTCTGAATATATTTAACATGGCTATCACTATGATAAGTTATTCTAAGTTGGCCTTCATTATTCTGGCCTATTTGAATATGAGTAACACCAATACTTTGCAGTTGATTTTGAATGGCTTCAATCGTAATTTCTGCATCTTCTGAAGAAATATCTGAATCAGAAAACTGAACCACAATCTGTTGATTAGGTAATGTGTTTTGCTCTAGATACGTTCCTAAAAACGCCAAGAGTAAAACTAACAATCCAAAATGCAGTTTGGTTTTCATGCGCCAAATATAGACAAAAAATAAAGACTGTATTTCTACAGCCTTATCTTAAATTTTAAACCTTACATGTAATCGAATTACATCCCCTCCATTTTGGTGTAACCTTCTGGTGGTGTTAAGCTTAATTTATCATCTGAAACAGATTCTTCTTTAATCTCAGTTATTTCAGATGTTACTTCGATACTCGCACCCATTTGGTTCATCTTCATTACAAAATATAAAGGATAACCTTCAATTTTATCTCCCATGGCTGTAGTGTTATGGCTAAAAGCAGAAATTTTATCAGTTGTAAACATTTGCATTTCTACATCTTGTCCATTTTGTTTCATTTTGATAAAATATTGTTGACATTCATAACCCAATACAGTTTTTGTTTCATCACCTTTTTCTACGCTTACACTTTTTAAATCTTCTTCAGTAGGAATAAAAGATTGTAGAACAAATTTTTTGCCTAAACCTGGTTGATCTAATAGCATTAACATTTGTTTTTCAACAGCATCAACAATGATAACCATATCTCCTGTCATTGGACTGCTTGTTTCGCTACGTGATTTTTCACCTTTAAAGTAGGTTGTCGCCTTTGAGTCTCCCATAGCTTGTAACTGAGCATTCATTTGTGGATTGTCGCTAGACATGGTTTGATTAGCGATAAGAACTCCTTCTGTAAGTTTTTCTTGCGCTGTAGCAACAACACTTAACATTAACGCAAAACTAAATAATAGTGTTTTTTTCATTTCTTATTTTTTATAATTAGTTGTTAGTATACAAAAACCTTACCAACAAAAAATGTCGGTAAGGTTTTTCAAATTAGATGTTTTATTAAAGCTTATAGTTCTAATAATCCATTTGTTTTCTTAACACCTTCAGCACTTGCTTTCATGTGTTCTTTTTCTGCATCACTTAAAGATACATCAACGATTTTTTCTATTCCATTTCTACCTAAAACAACTGGCACACCAATACAAAGATCAGATAAACCATATTCTCCTTCTAGTAAGGTAGAACAAGGATAAATTTTCTTTTGATCGCAAGCAATGGCTTGAACTAAACCACTTACTGCAGCACCTGGCGCATACCAAGCCGAAGTTCCTAATAATTTAGTTAACGTCGCTCCACCTACCTTAGTATCTTCTGCAACTTGATTTAAGCGCTCTTCTGATAAAAATTCAGAAACTTTAATACTATTTCTTGTCGCATGAGATATTAATGGCACCATACCTGTATCGCTATGACCACCAATGACCATTCCGTCTACATCACTAATTGGCGCTTCTAAAGCTTCTGCCAATCTGTACTTAAAACGTGCAGAATCTAAAGCTCCACCCATTCCTATAATTCTATGCTTAGGTAAACCCGTAGTTTTATGCACCAAATACGTCATTGTATCCATTGGGTTACTTACAACAATGATAATTGTGTTAGGAGAATGTTCTACTAAGCTAGATGATACCATTTTTACGATACCAGCATTGATTCCAATTAATTCTTCTCTTGTCATTCCTGGTTTACGAGGAATACCAGAAGTAATTACACAAATATCACTATTTGCTGTCTTAGAGTAATCGTTAGTACTTCCTGTAATTTTAGTGTCAAAACCATTTAAAGAAGCACACTGCATTAAGTCCATTGCTTTACCTTCTGCATAACCTTCTTTAATATCTAAGATTACAACTTCAGAAGCAAAATTTTTAATTGCAATATACTCTGCACAACTTGCGCCTACTGCACCAGCGCCAACTACGGTAACTTTCATTTGTTCTTTTTATTTAAATTAATGTCTAATGGAACGCGCTTAAAACTATTAATTTAATATAAATAGTGCGAAAGCGTATTTCATAATTATATGTTTTAATGTGTAAATTATGTATTAAATACGAGTGTAAATTTACGAATAAAATTACCGTTAAAGAAGAAAGTATTCAATTTCCTCCTACAGATAACTTCATCATTAGCCCAATAAAAAAAAGCAACTATGTTGTTACATAGTTGCTTTTTAAATTCGTTTATCATTACATTATTTACGCATCAATATTAGCGTAAATAGCATTCTTTTCTATAAACTCTCTACGTGGTGGCACTTCATCTCCCATTAACATTGAGAATACACGATCTGCTTCTACCCCATTATCAATCTGAATTTGACGTAATGTTCTAAACTCTGGGTTCATTGTAGTATCCCAAAGTTGTTCAGCATTCATCTCACCAAGACCCTTATAACGTTGAATTTTTGCACCATCACCATATTTCTGCATTAAAGCCAAGCGCTCTTCATCATTCCAAGCGTATTCTTTTTTCGTTCCTTTTTTCACTAAGAACAAAGGTGGAGTTGCGATATAAATATGTCCGTTTTCAATTAACTCCTTCATATAACGGAAGAAGAACGTTAAGATTAAAGTTTCAATATGCGAACCATCGATATCGGCATCACACATAATAACTATTTTATGGTATCTTAATTTTGAAAGATTTAGTGCTTTACTGTCTTCTTCTGTTCCGATAGTAACCCCTAAAGCGGTGAAGATATTTTTGATCTCTTCGTTTTCAAAAACCTTATGCGTCATGGCTTTCTCCACATTAAGAATCTTACCCCTTAATGGCAGAATGGCTTGAAACATTCTATCTCTACCTTGTTTTGCAGTTCCACCTGCCGAATCTCCCTCGACTAAGTAAACTTCACATTTTGCAGGATCTTGCTCTGAACAATCTGATAATTTCCCAGGTAAACCACCAATACTCATTACGGTTTTACGCTGAACCATTTCACGTGCCTTTTGAGCAGCATGACGTGCTTGGGCAGCCAAAATTACTTTCTGAACAATAGTTTTTGCATCATCTGGATTTTCTTCCAAATAGTCTGTTAACATTTCAGAAACAGACTGACTTACCGCCGCTGAAACTTCACGGTTTCCTAACTTCGTTTTTGTTTGTCCTTCGAATTGTGGTTCTTGTACTTTTACCGAAATAATAGCTGTTAAACCTTCACGGAAATCATCACCAGCAATATCAAACTTCAACTTATCTAACATCCCAGATTCGTCAGCATACTTTTTAAGGGTATGTGTTAAACCACGACGGAATCCTGATAAGTGTGTTCCACCTTCATGTGTATTAATATTGTTTACATAAGAATGTAAATTTTCAGCATAAGACGTGTTATAAATCATAGCAACCTCAACTGGCACACCATTCTTTTCACCTTCAAAAGCAATAACCTCTTTTATTAAAGGCTCACGGTTACCATCTAAAAACTTGATAAATTCCTTAAGACCTTCTGTAGAGTGAAATGTTTCACCTTCAAACTCTCCATCATCCTTTTTATGACGCTTATCTACTAAATGAATAGTGATTCCTTTATTAAGGTATGCCAACTCACGCATACGACTTGCTAAGGTATCATAGTTATACTCTAGAGTCTGCGTAAAGATTGTAGCATCTGGCTTAAAAGTAACAATGGTTCCTCTTTTTTCAGTTTCACCAACCTTCTTTACAGGATACATTGGTTTCCCCTTTTCGTATTCTTGCTCCCAGATTTCACCCTTTCTAAAAACTGTAGCTGTTAAATGATCAGATAATGCGTTAACACAACTTACACCAACACCGTGCAATCCACCAGAAACTTTATAAGAATCTTTATCGAACTTACCACCAGCACCAATTTTGGTCATTACAACCTCTAATGCTGAGACTCCTTCTTTTTTATGCAAATCTATAGGTATACCACGACCATCATCTTCTGTCGTAATAGAATTATCTTCATTTATAATTACGGTAATATTATCACAATGACCAGCTAAAGCTTCATCAATTGAGTTATCCACTACCTCATAAACTAAATGGTGCAAACCTCTAACACCAGTATCGCCAATATACATCGATGGACGCATACGCACATGCTCCATGCCTTCTAAAGCTTGAATACTATCTGCGGAATAGTTATCCTTGTTAAATTCTTCTCTTTTGTCGCTCATTATCTTGAATACGTTTTTAATTCGAATCGTTATTTAAAAAAAATCCATTCTTCAACGGAATTAAATTAGCTACCTCAATTTCCTTCAACTTTATTGTGAAAATTAAGCGCTTCTTTGACATAAAAAAAATGACACAATTGTATCATTTTTGAATACTAACAAATATACGGATTTTTAACGCATTTTAAGCACCTTTTGCCCGTTTAGGTTAAAAATTATCAACATTTGTTAATTTCTAAAAAGTCGCTTAGAACGATTAAAAAGCACCTTAAAATTGATTTTTTAATTTTTTAAATCCTCTTGATCTTCAAAAAATCAAAAAACCTCTTAGAAGCTTAATTTTTAAGTTCTTTTATTTAAATATTACAACTAAAAACAGTCTACAAATCTTTAATCATACTTCAATAATAGAGATTTCAACATGGTGTAAGTTTTTTCTCAAAAAAACACAAATTACTACAATATTATGCATTTAATCGAATATTCTTGCCGTTTAAAGATTAAATTTTATATTTGCCTTCGAAAATTACATTAAAAATAATATCAAAATGTTGTATTTAATCCATCCGAAAACAGAATTTATGGAAAATATTAAATTCGAGAGAATAATTTCTTCAAAACTGAACTTTGTATTGAAATCAGTTTTTATGATTATATGTTCTCTAGTGTTGAATCCTATATTTTCGCAGACACCTGTAAACGATGATTTTACAAATGCCATAGATGTAACAACCATTATTAACAGTTGTTCTGCCGATGCTGCTTATACGATTATAGGTGCTACTCCAGATAAGAATGCAGGTAGTAATTGGAACAATAACGGACCTAAAAATAATGTTTGGTTTAAATTTACAGCACCTGCAACTGGTGAAATTAATATCACTGTTGATAGAGGTGACTCTAAAGGAACCCAGCGACGTACTCAATCAGCGCTTTGGGAGACAGATGGCACTACAGAAATACAAAGTGAAAGATATGCATACGATGATGAAGACGTAACCATGGGTGCCGTAAACCTAACTCCAGGTATTATTTATTACATCTCTGTAGATACGCAGTCCTCAGGTTATTCTGGTACATTTACGTTATGCCTACAGGATACCGTAGACTATGATTTTTATGAAGGTGCTATTGATGTTACCAACATTATTAACAGTTGCTCTACGGATGCTGCTTATACAATTATAGGTGCTACTCCAGATAAGAATGCAGGTAGTAATTGGAACAATAACGGACCTAAAAATAATGTTTGGTTTAAATTTACAGCACCTGCAACTGGTGAAATTAATATCACTGTTGATAGAGGTGACTCTAAAGGAACCCAGCGACGTACTCAATCAGCGCTTTGGGAGACAGATGGCACTACAGAAATACAAAGTGAAAGATATGCATACGATGATGAAGACGTAACCATGGGTGCAGTAGACCTAACTCCAGGTATTATTTACTACATGTCTGTAGATACGCAGTCCTCAGGCTATTCTGGTACATTTACCTTATGTCTTCAGGATACCGTAGACTATGATTTTCATGAAGGAGCTATCGACGTTACCAACATTATTAACAGTTGCTCTATGGATGCAATCTATACAACTATAGGTGCTACTCCGGATAAGGATGAAGGTAGTAATTGGAACAATAACGGACCTAAATATAACCGTTGGTTTAAATTTACAGCACCTGCAACAGGTGAAATCAATATCACTATTGATAGAGGTGACTCTAAAGGAACTCTGCGACGTACTCAATTGGCACTTTGGCTAGCGGATGGCATTACAGAAATACAAAGCGGAAGATATGCAGACGATGACGATGACGTAATTATTGGTGCAGTAAACCTAACTCCAGGTGAAATTTATTACATGTCTGTAGATACACAGTCCTCAGGTTATTCTGGTACATTTACGTTATGCATACAAGATACTGCAGACTATGATTTTTATGAAGGAGCTATCGATGTTACCAACATTATTAACGGTTGCTCCTCTGATGCAATATATACAACTATAGGTGCTACTCCAGATAAGAACGAAGGTAGTAATTGGAACAATAACGAACCTAAATATAACCGTTGGTTCAAATTTATCGCTCCTCCAACTGGTGAAATTAATATCACTGTTGATAGAGGTGACTCTAAAGGCACACAACGACTTACACAATTAGCACTCTGGCAAGCAGATGGCATTACAGAAGTACATAGTGAAAGATATGCATTCTATGATGAAGACGTAATCTTAGGTGCCCCAAACCTAACACCTGGGAACACTTATTACATATCTGTAGACACTTACAGCTCAGGATACAAAGGTACATTTACTTTATGTTTAGAAGATACTGTGGATTATGATTTTTATGAAGGAGCTATCGATGTTACCAGCATTATTAACAGTTGCTCTACTGATGCAATATATACAACTATAGGTGCTACTCCAGATAAGAATGAAGGTAGTAATTGGAACAATAATGGACCTAAATATAACCGTTGGTTCAAATTTACCGCACCTGCAACTGGTGAAATTAATATCACTGTTGATAGAGGTGACGCTAAAGGAACACAACAACTTACACAATTAGCGCTCTGGCAAGCAGATGGCTTTACAGAAGTACAAAGTGAAAGGTATGTATTTAATGATGAAGACGTAACCATTGGAGCCGTAAACCTAACACATGGAAACACTTATTACATATCTGTGGATAGTTACAGCTCAGCCTACAATGGCACATTTACTTTATGTCTACAGGACACGGTAGACTATGATTTTTACGAAGGAGCTATCGATGTTACTAGCATCATTAACAGTTGCTCCGCTGATGCAATCTATACAACTTCAGGAGCCACTCCAGACAAAAATAAAGGTAGTAATTGGAACAATAACGGACCTAAATATAACCGTTGGTTCAAATTTACCGCACCTACAACTGGTGAAATCAATATCACTGTTGCTAGAGGTGGCTCTAAAGGAACACAACGATATACTCAATTAGCGCTCTGGCAGTCGGATGGCATTACAGAACTACATAGTGAAAGCTATGTCGTCAATGACGAAGACGTAATCTTAGGCTCCCCAAACCTAACACCAGGGAACACTTATTACATATCTGTAGATACCTACAACTCAAACTATAGAGGTACATTTACATTATGTATTGAAGATATTGTGGACTATGACTTTTACGAAGGAGCTATCGATGTTACTAACATTATAAACGGCTGTTCAGCTGATGCAATCTATACAACTACAGGAGCCACTCCAGACAAAAATAAAGGTAGCAATTGGAGCAATAACGGACCTAAATATAACCGTTGGTTCAAATTTACCGCACCTACAACTGGCGAAATCAATATCACCGTTGATAGAGGTGATTCTAAAGGAACACAGCGACTTACACAATTAGCGCTCTGGCAGGCAGATGGCATTACAGAAGTACAAAGTGAAAGATACGCGTTCAGTGACGAAGACGTAACCATTGGCGGCGTAAACTTAACGCCTGGAAATACTTATTACATATCTGTAGACACTCACGACGCATACTATAGAGGTACATTTACTTTATGTTTAGAAGATACTGTAGATTATGACTTTTATGAAGGAGCTATCGATGTTACCAACATTATAAACAACTGTTCTGCTGATGCAATTTATACAACTATAGGAGCTACACCAGACAGAATTAAAGGTAGTAACTGGAGCAATAACGGACCTATATATAACCGTTGGTTCAAATTTACCGCACCTGCAACTAGTGAAATCAATATCACTGTTGATAGAGGTGAATCCAAAGGAACACAGCAACTTACACAATTAGCGCTTTGGGAAGAAGATGGGGTGACAGAAGTACAAAGTGAAAGATATGCGTTCGGTGATGAAGATGTCACCATTGGCGCCGTAAACCTAACACCTGGGAACACTTATTACATATCTGTAGATACTCACGCCTCAAGCTTTTTAGGCACATTTACTTTATGTCTAGAAGATACTGTAGATTATGACTTTTACGAAGGAGCTATCGATGTTACCAACATTATAAACGACTGTTCAGCTGATGCAATCTATACAACTGTAGGAGCTACACCAGACAGAATTGAAGGTAGTAATTGGAGCAATAACGGACCTATATCTAACCGGTGGTTCAAATTTACCGCACCCGCAATAGGTAACATCAGTATCACTGTTGATATAGGAGATTCTAAAGGAACACAACGATACTCGCAATTAGCGCTCTGGCAAGCAGATGGAGTGACAGAAATACAAAGCAAACGTTATACTGCTGCTGCTGATCATCTTACCGTTGAAGCCGTAAACCTAACACCTGGGACTACTTATTACATTTCTGTTGATGCACTCAACTATCGTCAAGGTACATTTACTTTATGTATAGAAAATACTGTGGGTTATGACTTTTATGAAGGTGCTATCGATGTTACAAACATGATTAACAGTTGTTCTCCTGATGCAATTTACACAACTACAAATGCTACACCAGACAGAAATAAAGGTGACAACTGGAGCAATAACAGTCCTTATAACAACCGTTGGTTCAAATTTACCGCACCAGCAACAGGCGAAATCAATATCACTATTGATACAGAAAACTCTAAAGGAACACAACGCGCTACACAATTAGCACTCTGGCAAGGAGATGGTGTAACAGAAGTACAAAGTGATCGTTATACTCATTATTACGACGATGTTACAATTGGAGCTCTAAACCTAATCCCTGGAGCTACTTATTACATTTCTGTTGACTCAGGTGCCACATACCTTAGTGGTACGTTTACTTTATGCTTAGAAGATATTTATGGGCTTTCTAACTATGGTCCTGGTGGAGTAAGACAAGATTTAAGGTTATGGTTACGTGCAGACGTAGGCACACAAACAAATACCGACGGAGTTGCCATTAATTCATGGATAGACCAAGGTAAAGCATCAGATGCATCAAGCACTACTGGACAAAACCCTATTTATAAAAACAATAGTAATGACAACCTCAACTACAACCCTATTTTAGATTTTTCTGGAAACAAATCAATGCTCGGTAAATATTCAACTGGATTTTTTAGTCAAGATATGTTTGTAGTTGTAATTCCAAATGTTTCTGTTAGTAATACCACTCCTAAAATGACTGTTTTATCTGGAGAAACTTCATCTGAAAGTATTAATGACATATCTGGAATTGGATTTGGAAATTATACTGGAGCAATTTCTAATGAGATTTTAACCTACGCTCAAGGTGACGACAGTTCTTATAGAGTTTCTGAGGTGAGTGCTTCTAAAACATATTCTAATATTGGAATTATCAATGCTAGAAACAATAGTTTTGGTAATGGTATGGAGCTTTTCTATAATGCGCTTCAAATAGACAATGCTTCATCTGGAAATGGATTTAATAACATTATTGGTGGACAATATTGGTTAGGGAAAAACAAATCTGACACCTCAGGTAATTTTAACGGTAGAATTGCTGAAATTATCACCTACTCATCACTTCAAAGTGACTCAGAGCGCGCCAAAATAGAATCTTATTTAGCCCTAAAATATGGAATCACTTTAGGGGTTAATGGCACTAGTCAAAACTATGTAGATTCTAATAACAATATTATATGGAATATCTCTACCAATTCAGGCTATAATTTTGATATCGCTGGTATTGGTAAAGACGACGCACTTGCGAGTTCTCTACTAAATCAAAAACAATCTAAGAGTGTTAATCTGAACACAGATGTTACTATTGGATTAGGAACTATTGAATCTACTAATTCTGCAAATTCATCCGTATTCTCAGCTAATAGAAGTTTTTTAATTTGGGGAAATGACAACGGCGTTTTAAATAACCCTGGAGCATCTGCGGATCGGGTTATTGATCTCGGATCTGGAATCCAAACCAACTTACGTCTCACAGGCAAAAAATGGAAAATAGTAGAAACAGGAGGCGATGTTAGTGATGTACTTTTATCTATACCTTCTGCTTCACTTAGTAGTTTTTCATTGAACCCTGACGAAGAATATATGTTAGTCGTTTCTACAACTGAAGCTTTTGAAAATACAGATATCATTGATGTAATCCCTTTAAAAATATCAGGTCAAAATCTTCAAACTTGGTATGATTTCGATGGCACAAATTATTTCACCTTTGCTAAAAGTAATTTAATAGAAAACTCATTTCAAATCCAAAATGCTAATGGAGATTATTTAGTCAGTAATACTAAAATTAATTTAAATTCTTCTTTCACTATTTCTTCATGGATTCGTAATGGTAATACATCTGGAAATCGAAGCTTTGTAGCTAAAGGAACAGCCTACGACTTAAAATTAAATTCTTCCAATAGAATACAAGTGTCTTGGAACGACGCCATCAGAGTTACATCAAACACTCGTATAACAGACGGTAAATGGCATCATATTGCCGTGACGTTTAATGAAGGAAATGCTACTCTATTGATCGATGGCGTAATCGACAGAACAGTAAACTCTTTACCAATCCCAGTGGCAACAAATCATAAATTTTCTATAGGAGCCGTTTATTATAATAAGAATTCTATTTCAGATTATTTTGTTGGAGACATAGATGAAGTCCTTGTTTGGAACCGTGCATTAACGGTAAGCCAAATACGTTACATTATGAATCAGGAAATTGAACAATTTTCAGACAATACTGCGAACGGAAAAATTTTACCGCATTCAATTTCTAAAAACGAAATTCAAGCTATTCCCTGGAGCGAATTGAACGCTTATTTCGATTTAAACTCTATTTCAGGAGCTTCCTTTATTGGAAAATCAGACAATAAAAACCTTTTAAGAATTAAATATAAAAACACCAATAAAACAACATTAGCGCCTCAAACAGCACCTTTACCATATCAAAGCAGTTCAAATAACAGTTGGTCAAATAATTCAACGTGGTCAAATGGAACGCTGCAAATGCTTCCTAATAGCTTATCAATAGTAGACAATACATCTATAGATTGGAATATTGTTGAAACTAACCATGACATTGATACAGGAGGAAACAAAACCATATTAGGCTTACTTGTTAACAGCGGACAACTTAATGCAACTATGGATTCTAAAATAGAAGTTTCACATTATTTGAAATTAAATGGAAAAATAGATTTGGTAGGAAAATCACAACTTGTACAAACTTTAGGAAGTGATATTGATGCCACTAGCAGTGGATCATTAGAAAGAGATCAACAAGGAACGAAAAATTTATACAACTATAATTATTGGTCCTCACCAGTTGGAACATCAAATACTACGACAAACAACAATACCTACACGGTTGGAACTGTTTTAAGAGATGGTACAGATCCTAATGACCCAAAAGCTATTAATTGGACAGGAGGTTACGATGGAGCTTCGGGCACACCAATCAGTTTGGCTCGTAATTGGATTTACAAATTCCAAAATCTAAACGATAACTATGCTAATTGGGAACAAATTCGTGAAACAGGAGATTTAAAGCCTGCCAATGGATTTACACTAAAAGGCAGTGGAACTATTGATGCCGATCAAAATTATACGTTTATTGGAAAACCGTTTAACGGCTCTATTGATATACCTATTGCAGCTAACTACCTCAACTTATCTGGTAACCCTTATGCTTCTGCATTAGATGCAAACACCTTTATTTCAGACAATTTAAGCACTACGGATGGCTCACTTTATTTCTGGGAACATTCACCTACAAATTCGTCCCATAATACATCAGATTATGAAGGCGGATATTCAACTCGAAATTTAATAGGAGGAATAGGTCCTGTTATACCTAATGGTATTGACGAATTAGGGACAAGCTCTAGAATTCCTAACCGGTTTATCCCTGTTGGTCAAGGATTTTTTATTAATGGAAGCACAACTGGTGGCACTATAAATTTCAACAATAACCAGAGAGCTTTTATTAAAGAAGATAATTCTCAATCTGGCGCACTTTTTAGACAAAATGATATCGTTAATAATCAAGAAGATGAATTTATGGATGATAATTATGCTAAAATCAGATTAGGTTTTAACACCTCTAACAATTTTCACAGACAACTATTATTAGGGTTTATGAACGAGCACGCTACAAATGGAATCGATGTTGGATATGACGCTTTACTTTTCGATGACTTCTCTAATGATATGTATTTTACAATTGATGATTCTAAATTTGTAATTCAAGGAGATGGCTATTTCGATACAAACAGCATCTATCCTATTGGAGTGATTTCGGAAGAAGAAGGCATCGCAAAATTCACATTAGATGATACGGAATATTTTGACGAAAATCAACCTATTTATATTTATGATGATTTAACAGGATTATATCACGATATAAAAGAAACACCGTTAGAAATCATGCTTCCTGCAGGAACAATTGAAAACCGTTTCTCATTAAAATTTAGTGCTGAATCTCTAAGTATAGAAGATGCTGAGACAAATAACTCATTAACTATTTTCTTTAACAACAGCAATGATACTATAACACTAACAAATATTAAGCCTGAGACCACAGTAAAGTCTGTTTCATTAATTAATATTTTAGGACAATCCTTACATACTTGGGAGTTAAACAGCCATGAAAACGAAATTTCAATTCCGGTAAAACATGTGTCACTAGGAGTGTATATCGTTAAGATAGAAACTACAAATGCCACATTCAGTCAAAAAGTTATTATAAAATAAATTATTGTAACAAAAAAAAATAGCTCTTTAGGTTAGTAAAGAGCTATTAGAAAATTGAGATTACATAATTTGTTTAAACAAAAAAAAGGTCAGTTTTTATAAAAATCGACCTTTTTTTTGTTCTATTAATAAGCTTTATCATGCACATTAGCAATTGCTCTACCAGAAGGATCGTTCATGTTTTTAAATGCTTCGTCCCACTCTAAAGCCGTTGCAGTACTACAAGCTACACTTGCTTCTTGAGGCACACTTAATGCTGCGGCATCACTCGGGAAATGACCTTCGAAAATACTTCTATAATAATATTCTTCTTTGTTTAAAGGGGTGTTAATTGGAAAGCGGAATGACGCATTTTTTATTTGGTCATCTGTAACTTCGCTTGCTACGAGTTCTTTCAACGTATCAATCCAGCTGTAACCTACTCCATCACTAAACTGTTCTTTTTGTCTCCAAGCTACGCTTTCTGGAATCATGTCTTCAAATGCTTTACGAACCACCCATTTTTCCATGCGCTCTCCGTTAATCATTTTGTCTTTTGGGTTGATGCGCATGGCAACATCCATAAATTCTTTATCTAAGAATGGCACACGACCTTCAATTCCCCAAGCCGCTAAACTTTTGTTGGCCCTTAAGCAATCGTACATGTGTAACTTATCTAATTTACGAACCGTTTCTTCATGAAATTCTTGTGCGCTTGGCGCTTTATGAAAATATAAATACCCACCAAATAACTCATCGGCTCCTTCACCGGATAATACCATTTTAATTCCCATTGATTTAATTACTCTTGCCATTAAATACATTGGAGTCGATGAACGAATCGTTGTAATATCATAAGTTTCGATGTTGTAAATAACATCTTTAATAGCATCTAAACCTTCTTGAATAGTGAATTTAATTTCATGATGCACCGTACCAATATGGTCTGCTACTTTTTTAGCCGCAGCCAAATCTGGAGAACCTTCTAGTCCCACTGAAAACGAGTGTAATTGCGGATACCATGCTTTTTCTTTATCATCTGCTTCGATACGTCTTTCAGAGTATTTTTTAGCAATAGCAGACGTTACTGAAGAATCTAAACCACCAGATAATAACACACCATAAGGCACATCACTCATTAACTGTCTGTGCACGGCATCTTCTAAAGCTTGCTTTACTTCTGCGATACTTGTTTCGTTATCTTTTACAGCATCATACTCTGCCCAATCGCGCTTGTACCATTTTACAAATTCGCCATCTTTGCTAGACATATAATGTCCTGGTGGAAATAATTCAATTTTAGTACAAATACCTTCTAAAGCTTTTAATTCTGAAGCGACATAAAAAGTTCCATTTTTATCCCATCCTATATATAAAGGAATAATTCCCATATGATCTCTAGCAATGAAATACTCATCTTTTTCAACATCGTAAATAGCGAATCCGAAAATACCATTCATGTCATCTACAAAATCATGACCTTTTTCTTGATATAAAGCTAAGATCACTTCACAATCACTTTGGGTTTGAAAATCGTACTTACCCTCAAACTGTTTTCTTAAATCTCTATGGTTATAGATTTCACCATTGGCTGCTAAGATTAATTTTTTATCTGGACTTAATAAGGGTTGTTTTCCTGAAGCTGGATCAACAATAGCTAAACGCTCATGCGCCATAATTACCTTATCATCACTATAAATTCCGCTCCAGTCTGGTCCACGATGACGAATGGTTTTTGCCATCTCTAATACTTGAGGTCTTAAATCTTCAACTTTTTGTTTTATATCGAACGCACATACAATTCCGCACATAACTTTTATCTTTTTTGAATTTGGCTTTAACTATTGTCAGCCGTATATTATTAATTACAGGACAAATATGAACTTAAACTTTCATATTAAAAACATAAATAACGATAATGGTTTCAATTTAAAACATAAAATAATAAATACACACTAATAATAAACTAACACAACATTAAATAAACAGATTACCTACTAATTTGTAAATTTTAGTATTTCCTTACGACAGAGTGCATATAATAAACTCTATTTTTAACCAAACAAAAACTTAATTCTATTCATGAAAACACAAAAATTACTTACTACTATTAGCTTATCATTTGTAATGCTTCTATCATTAAATGTTAATGCTCAAGAATTTAACAAAATGGACAACAGCACAATGGATCGTGCTTACTATCCTTCAAACGCACCAAAAAGAACATTTGAAAAAACTGACGAAGCTAAGAAACTAGCAGAACCACAAATTAGAGTGACTTACTCTAGACCAGCTAAAAAGGGCAGAGAAGTTTTTGGCAAACTTTTAAAATTCGGAAAAGCATGGCGCGTTGGAGCTAATGAGTCTACAGAAATACTATTTGTAAATGATGTAACTTTTGGCGGAAAAGACATTAAAGCAGGACGTTACAGTATTATCATTATTCCTACTGAGAACGAATGGACTCTAAAGTTAAACACTGAGCTTGACGGTTGGGGAAATTACGGCTATGATGAAACTAAAGATATCGCAAGCGTATCAGTGCCGGTAACAAAAAGTGATAAAGAAATTGAAAACTTATCTATAGCACTTTACAAAGCTTCTGAAAATACTGTGAACTTAAAAATAGGATGGGATACTACAATTGCTGAATTTCCAATTACCTTAAAATAAGCTATAAAATTTAACATCGGTTCCAGACATTTAATATAATATTAAGACCAATAGGTTTTATCTTTATTGAATTCACATTCACAAAAAAAATTAAAAAATAAATTATGAAAACATCAAGACTATTAACAACCATTTCTTTTGCATTTATGATGCTTATTTCTTTTAATGCTGAAGCTCAAAAATTTTCTAGCTTAGACAAAAGTCCTTTAGACGCTGCTTCATTTGGTAGAGGCAACGATCAATTGATAAAAGTGTATTATGGTAGACCACAACTTAAAGGTAGAACCGTAAAAGAATTAACTCAAAAAGATAAAGTATGGCGAACAGGTGCTAACGAAGCAACTGAACTTATTCTTTTTAAGGATATGGAACTTGGAGGAAAAACGGTTAAAGCTGGTACATATTCATTATTTACAATGCCTGGAGATAAAGAATGGACAGTTATTGTAAGTTCTGATGTAAATAATTGGGGATCTTCTGGATACAAAGACGATAACACTGTAGCAAGTATTACTGTTCCTGTAACAGAAGGTAAAGAATCTTTAGAAGCTTTTTCTATTGCTTTTGATAAAGCAGATAAAGGTGTTGTAATGCATATCGGTTGGGGAACAACTAGAGTTGCTGTGCCTTTTACTATATAGCTGTTAGCTGTTAGCTGTTAGCTGTTAGCTGTTAGCTGTTAGCTGTTAGCTGTTAGCTGTTAGCTGTTAGCTGTTAGC
>NZ_JABFDI010000026.1 GCF_013403915.1 Winogradskyella pacifica | reverse complement strand
TAAGATACGAAAATCAATGCTTCTTTGAAAATATAAAATATAAAAAAAGAGACTGCCTTTTTAGACAGCCTCTTTTTATTTGAAATTTTTAAAAACTAGAATTTATTAATACCCAACCTTTTTTCTAACACGTTGTAAAACGTCATCAGCAACCAATTTTGCTTTAGCAGCACCTTTAGCTAAAGCAGCATCAACCTCTTTAAGATTAGTCATATAATAATGGTAACGATCTCTTTGCTTTTCAAAACGTTCTACAACCAGCTCGTATAAAGCTTGTTTAGCGTGACCATAACCGTAATTTCCTCCTTCATAATTGGCTTTCATTTCTGCAATTTGAGCATCAGAAGCTAATAAACTATAAATTGCAAAGCAGTTACATGTAGCCCAGTCTTTTGGTTCTTCGAGAGGTGTGCTATCGGTTTCAATAGACATTATTTTTTTACGTAATTGTTTGTCTGGTAGAAATATATTGATAAAATTACCACGACTCTTACTCATTTTTTCACCGTCTGTACCAGGAATAAGCATACCGCTTTCTAATATTTTTCCTTCAGGTAATACAAAAGTTTCACCCATTTTAGCATGAAAACGAGACGCCACATCACGTGTCATTTCAATATGTTGTAATTGATCTTTTCCAACCGGAATAATTTCAGCATCATACAACAAGATATCTGCAGCCATTAACATTGGGTAGGTAAACAATCCAGAATTAACATCCTCTAAGCGGTCTGCCTTATCTTTAAATCCATGGGCTAAGGTTAAACGTTGGTAGGGAAAGAAACAACTTAAATACCAAGAGAGTTCTGTTACTTGTGGAATATCGCTTTGTCTATAAAACACGGTTTTTTCAATATCTAATCCAAAAGCGAGCCAAGTTGCAGCAACAGAATACGTATGGTTTCTCAATTCATCTGCATCTTTAATTTGTGTTAATGTATGCAAATTAGCAATAAATAAAAACGATTCGTTATTAGCATCGTTTGCCATTTCTATTGCTGGTAAAATAGCACCTAAAATATTTCCTAAATGTGGTGTGCCTGTACTTTGTACTCCTGTTAGTATTCTTGCCATAATATGACCTGCGAAAGCAGGTATCTCTTTAAATTAAACTTAATTAATAAGCAAAGGTAAATTTTTTAGTAGACTATAAGAAGGCATTCAGAACTCATTTGTATTTTTTGTGTTTAAGCGAAAATTAGGAATTTTAAAGTTAAATGAAGACTTTTTTTAGATTGCATAGCATCGCTACGGAATTATAGAAAAGACAAAATGTAATTTTAAAAGCGCAATTTTTTAGCAAAAAGAAAAAGTATAAATGAGTTCTTAATTTAATTAACTAGTTTTGGTGCTATGGCATTTTTGAAATATCCATTTTGGCTTTTATATCGTATTTGGTTCTACATTTTGGTAGCCATTCCGATTATTATAATGTTTCCTTTGTTGATTATTTCTATTTCTAGAGAGGAATGGTATCCGTATTTTTTTAAGTTAGCGCGTATCTGGTCTAAATTTATTTTGATAGGAATGGGTTTTGGCTATAAAATCACAAGAGAAGAAACACCTGATCCTAATAAAAGTTACATGTTTGTGGCCAATCATACTTCTATGGCAGACATTATGCTAATGTTGGTGGCAGTTAAAAATCCATTTGTGTTTGTAGGGAAACAAGAATTGGCAAAAATCCCACTATTTGGATTCTTTTATAAGCGTACTTGTATCTTAGTTGATAGAAGTAGTTCTAAAAGTAGGCAAGCTGTGTTTTTAAGAGCACAACGCCGTTTAAAACAAGGAGTCAGTATTTGTATTTTTCCGGAAGGAGGAGTGCCAGAAGAACATATTTTATTAGATGAATTTAAAGACGGAGCGTTTCGTTTAGCGATTAACCATCAAATACCTGTAGTGCCAATTACGTTCTACGATAATAAAAAACGCTTTTCATATACGTTTTTCAGTGGAAGTCCTGGTAAAATGAGAGCAAAAATACATCAGTTTTTACCAACGAATGGTTTAGCTACGGCAGATACTAAAGCGTTAAATGAAAAATCTCGGACTTTAATTTGGGATGAATTGAGTCGTAGTGAGATCACAAAAAAAAGCCACCCTAACCAAGAGTAGCTTCTGTTATTATTGCTTTTTCATAGCATATTACTAGCAATAACCTAACTTAAATTAACCTAAAACTTAAAACTTAATCCTGTATACACTCCAATAAAGAAAGGTTTAAAATCTCCTGTTGTATTATTGAAGGTATTTATTTGATATTTAAATGTGGGTTCAAGATTTAGATTCCATTGTTTAGAAAGGGTGTAATCTAAACCTAAACCAAAATTGGCACTAAAACTTGTATCATTAATATTGTTAGCTTCTCCGATTGAAGTTGTGCTTCCGTTGATATCGGCATAAATTTCATTTTCACTTAAAAAAAAGGTGCTAAAGCCTCCGATAACATTAATCCCGAATTTTGTATCTAATAATCTATACTCTAATTCTAAAGGAATTTCTATAAAGCCAAAACGCTGATCTATTTCCCCTATAACTTGAGTATTGAATAATTCTGGTGTAGAAGACATATTCATCAGTTTAGCACTCATAAAAGAAACAGGCTGCGCGTCTGAGTTAAAAGAGATATTACTAAAAGAAGCGTCAAGACCTCTAGAAGCTGTTTCCGTACCTGTATAAGCAAATACGTCTGAAGTAGTTTGGTTAAGTTGAACACGGTTAACACCAGCTCTAATTTTTAGTTTTTTAGAAACAGAGTAACTACCAGCAATACCGTAGCTTATATTAACATCCGAACTTTTATTGTTTTTATTAAACTGTTGGTCTAAAGAAGAACCTTTACCAAAGGAATTAAAATAAACAGGCGCAACATTTGGGGCGATACTCCACTTGTTTTGTTCATCTTCTTTTGCTTCTTTATCTATAATTTTGTTGTTTTCTGCAATAGCATTTTCAATGCTCTGTTGTTCTGGTATTTTAACTATTACATTCTCAGGTTCAGCATCATTTGTTTTATTTGTTTCAGAACTATCTGTTGCTGATTTTAATATTTTAGATGTTGAATTTTCTGTTAGAGTAGTGTTGCTTTCTTCAATAGTCTTTTTAATAGCAGATTTTTGTTCTGCTTCGGATGCCAATTGTGTTTTGCTATCTGTCTTTAAATTAGAATGAGACGTTTTAGTTTGATTAGTCACTTTTACATCTGTAGCCTTATCAGTAACTGAGGATGTATTGTTTTGCCTCTCAGTTGTATTTCTTAGTTCTTTATCAGTGTTATTAGCAACAGTATTCGATTTTTGATTCGAATTTTTAGGAGTTGTTAATTGATTTGATGGTTTCGTATTCTGAGAAGTTTCATTTTCAGAACTATTTACATTAGATTCTTGTTTTGTTTCAGAATGAGAATCCACAATCTGAGTGTTTTCGTCTGTAACTATTTTAAGATCGTTCTGGTTTTTAATTGATAAAGAATTTGAATTTTCTTCTTCTGATGTGTTGTTTGAATCTTCCGTATTGACAATAGGAAACTCTTGAGATTTATTGTCGTCTGAATTATATAAAGTGATACCAACAGTGAACAATAACGTAATTGCAGCTGCAACTCCTCCGATTTGCCACCAAAGTGCAATAACTCTGCGCTTTTTCTTTTTATTAGGAAGGCTTTCATTTATACGATCCCAAAGCGCATCATTAGGTGCGACCTCAAAATCTTTAAACTTTTCTTGAAAAAGCCGATCTATGTTTTTCTTATCACTCATTGTTATAAACTCTGCGACTTTGAACTCGCGTTGTAGGTTTCAATCTTATCTTTTAAAATCAATCTTGCTCGTGCTAAATTAGATTTTGAGGTGCCTGTTGAAACTTGAATTAGTTCACTGATTTCAACATGAGAATAGCCATCTAAAACATATAAATTGAACACCAATCGATATCTGTCTGGTAAGTCTTGAATAATTTTTAATAAAAAATCAATACTCACATTATCATCATTGAGATCTACAGAAACATCTTCAATATTGTCTTCATTAGTAATATCATAGACTCCAACATCTTCTCTGTAGCGATGCAATGACGTATTAATTGCAATGCGTTTTAACCAACCTTCAAAAGAACCTTTATTCTTATACTGCCCTATTTTATTAAAAATAGTTAAAAATGCATCATGCAGGTTATCTTCTGCTTCTGCATAATTTTTAGAGTACTTAAGACAAAGCGAAAATAATTTACTTGCATATTGCTTGTATAATTGGCTTTGAGCTTGTACATCTTGTTTAATACAATTTTCTATGAGCTTGTCTAAACTCACATTAGTTAAGGGATTAATTAATAATTAGTCTAACTGGGTGCTAGTAGAAGTGGGTCTTTCAGCGAGAACAGGCACCTCTACTAAATAATAAATATCTTCTCCTTCCTCATCTACTCCCTGGTAAAATTTAAATAAATACGTTTCGTTTGATCTGGTTTCAAAATTTAAAGTTACAGTAACCGATTCTTCTTCTTCAACACAAGAATTATCTGAGTAAACGGAATTAATTATAGCTACAACCCGTTCATTTTCATTAATATCGTAATAAAAATTATAAAATTGGTAACAGGTAGAAGGGCGATTGTAAGTTATTAGAATTTCATAGCGTTCACCAAAGACAAAATACTCTGGTATTTCAACACTTTCTATAGGTATAATTTCTGTGCCAATAAAATTAGTGTCGTCATCAAGACTACATGACGTAAATATTGAGGTAAAAATTAAGGTTAAAATTAAAAGGGCATATCTTTTCATAATTAAAAATAATCAATTTCACCTTGTAGATGTGAAAAACGCAAAAGGGTTGCGTCTAAAACCAAAAAAATCCTGAAATAATCAGGATTTTTTTAATTTTCTATTTAGATTCTTTAATCAGCGTTCTAACTTTTGCTTCTAGTTCGTCCATAAGATCCGGATTATCTTTAATAATCATCTTCACGGCATCTCGTCCTTGACCAAGTTTTGTGTCACCGTAGCTAAACCAAGACCCACTCTTTTTAACGATTTCGTGCTCTACAGCTAAGTCTAATACTTCACCTACTTTAGAAATACCTTCGCCATACATAATGTCAAATTCTGCCAATCTAAAAGGTGGAGCCACTTTATTTTTAACCACTTTAACTCTGGTCTTATTACCCATTACGTTACTATCGCTATCTTTAATTTGCGTAGATCTTCTAATGTCTAAACGTACAGAAGCGTAGAATTTTAAGGCATTACCACCAGTAGTCGTTTCTGGATTACCGAACATTACACCAATTTTTTCACGTAATTGGTTAATAAAGATTACGGTACAATTTGTTTTGCTAATCGAAGCTGTTAATTTTCTAAGTGCTTGAGACATTAAACGTGCATGTAAGCCCATTTTAGAATCTCCCATTTCACCTTCAATTTCACTCTTAGGTGTTAAGGCTGCAACAGAATCAATTACCACTATATCAATAGCACCAGATCTAATTAAGTTATCTGCAATCTCTAAGGCTTGCTCACCGTTATCTGGTTGAGAAATAATTAAATTATCAATATCTACTCCTAACTTTTCAGCATAGAAACGATCAAAAGCGTGCTCTGCATCAATAAACGCAGCAATACCACCTGCTTTTTGAGCCTCTGCAATAGCATGAAGTGTTAAGGTTGTTTTACCAGAAGATTCTGGTCCATATATTTCAATAACACGACCTCTTGGATAGCCACCAACGCCTAAAGCAATATCTAATCCTAATGAGCCAGAAGGTATAGCTTCAACATCTACAACAGCTTGATCGCTCATTTTCATTACTGTTCCTTTTCCGTAAGCTTTGTCTAACTTGTCTAAAGTTAATTTTAAAGCTTTTAATTTTGCATCTTTTTCGCTACTCATATGTTCTTTTTTCTTAGAATTCTTCATTAAATAATTATTCAAAAATACCACTTATTTTAATTAATAACATTTCTCGTTTCAAATTACTACAAATGAAAGTGATGATTTTTTCGACTATTTAAGACTTTAGAAGACGTAATAGTATTAACTAACTCTTTTTGCCATAAAAAAACCAGAGTAAATACATACTCTGGTTTTTTCTATTGAAACAGTTAGCCTAATCTCAGGACTATAGGTTGACTATGTGTTTGGGTTTAGAATAACCCAATGTATGAGGCATCTGTTGTTCCTGTTTGCAAGGTCGCACCTTTAGTGTAACCATCTGCACTTGTAGAACTAGGGTCAAAAATATAAACATTACCTACACCTCCTAAAGAGGCTAAGGCCATATATAATTTACCGTCAATTACGCTAGCCCATTGGTACTGACGCAACCATAAATCTAATGGAATATTCATTTTAACAGCTGTTTTATTATATACATCAACACGTACAACATCCCAATTAGAACTTTCATTATCTCCTAAATCGGTATTTAAAACAGGAATATAGCCGATTCCGTTACCTACATAAAACCATCCTGTATTAGCTTCTGCATTATGACCTAAAAGTGATTTAATATCAAATTTACCATATGATGAATCATAAGCTCCATTACTAATTTTCATAATTGAAGCATCTCCAGCTGTTATTAATTGATAGGTATCTCCTAACTCATCTTTATGAGATACAGGTGTTCTGTATCCATTGGTAGAGCCTTGTGCTAATGTTGAGACAATACTAGTTTCGTTTTCTAAAGAAGGATAATCTACGACTAAGGTTTCAACGTTATCATATACCATATCTCCAACCTCACCAGTTAAAGCGTCATAAAAACGTTTAGCAACACCATAGTATAATTTACCATTAGTGATAACAGGAGCATCAATACGAAAAGTGTAAATACCTTCTGTAGACTCATCTTCGTTATAAGGAAACTCAAATGAGGCATTCTCTAAAACACTCATCGTATTTAAATCTACACGAGCTAAAGTCACTGTCGCTTTAGTTCTAATATAAGGAGATGTTTCGTCTGCTGGATCTTCATAGATGTTTTCTGTAGTTACATTGTGTAACATGGCGTAGTTATCATCTATTTTAGTCCAACGTGGATATAAAGTTCCCATAACAGCCTGGATATCGGTTGTTAAAAGTAGGTCGTAGTTTTGTCCGCTGATATAGTCGTATTTAGCAATATCTCCACCACCATAATTTAAATTATAAACAGTTTCACCATCATTAGAAGTGTATACACGTGCTGTACGCGTAGACGGAACCTCTCTACCAAAACCATTAAAAGTGAAGGTTTTATTAGGGTCATTAAGTTCTTCTACTGTAGTACCTTGTATATAGGTTTCAGATTCACCTGTAGGACTAGAACCAATCACCAAGTGGTACGGTCTGTAATTAGATTCTGAAGGCGTTGACGATGTAGTGTCATCCTCACTACATGAAAATGTTGCTAAAGATATTGCCAATACACAGGCAATATTTAGAATAGATTTAATATTGAAATTCATAATTTTTAATTTAAAATTGTTTTTATAAAATTGTAAATGAAATTTTGCCATAAAACCCTCTTCCTGGTTTTTGTAGCGCGTAATTGTCGAATAACTGATTGTTTAATATGTTCTTGACATCAAAACTTAGAGACACTTTGTTTTTAGGAAATGTGTAAGCAAAACCTGCATCAAAAGAAACTTGAGATGGAATCACTATTTTTCCTGAGCCACCAAGGACACTACTACCTCTAAAAAAATCGTGTACATATAATAAATTAGAATAGGTAGACAGTCTAGATCCTTTTTGAATAAAATCCTGTGTATTGAATTTTATGTTATAGTTCATTGTAAAATAAGGTGTGTTGGCAAGTCTTTCGTAGCTTGGAGTAATTGGGTTTCCATTTACATCATAGGTTACGTTATAATCTCTAGCATTAAAAAATGAAGAGTTGGCACTAAAAAAAAGCCTTTCCTTAAAATTATAGTTCAATGTAAAATCAACGCCTTCTGTGTATATTTTTCCAACGTTTGAATTTTCAAAAAATTCCTCATTACTACCTGTCGGAAACTGCATAATTAAATCGTCTGTGTCTCTAATAAATAGATTCGCTGTGATTCCAAACGTATGGGCTTTCAACTTTAAGTTATCATAGGTAAATCCTAGATTGTAGTTGTTGCTGTGCTCTGGTTTTAAATTCAATGCAGGATTTAAATTGGCAGCAACATTACCAAAGACTTCACTAGCTTCTGGTAAACGAATGGCTTTTTCTGCAGACCCAAATACAGTTAATTTAGGAGAGATTGAATACGAAATGGAACCACCAAAACCAAAATCGTTAGAAGTGATATTATTTTCTTCAATAATAATAGTTGAATTTGACGTGTTAGAAGATCGCGTTCGTAGTTTAGATGTTCTATCCATATAGTACGATTTTCCAAAAACTGAAGTTCTTAGTTTTTCATCAAAGGCACTATTTTCAAATGAAAGTGTTAATATCGATTTTAGATATTTGCGTTCTTCTTTTAGTGCATTTTCTGCAGCAGGAAGCATGGGGTCATCAGAATCTCGTGTAAAGGTGTTTAATAAATGATTTAACTGAATGGTGTTATTATCATTGATGTGGTAGGCCACATTGGTACGTGTGTTAATAGTTTCGTCAATATCCTGCTGTAGTGTTGGGTCGCCTGCTTCTGCGCCTGTTGCCCAAACATCAGGGTCATTGTAATAACTGGTAGGATAACCTAACCAACTGTACTGGGTTGCAATAGTATCTATGGTTTTTCTATTGAGACGCGAATACGATGCAAAAGCACTAACATCTAAGTTTTTAAGAACTTCTTTTTTTGCATAATCTAGACTATACATCTTGGTGTTCTGCTCTGTAAATCGGTTACCATATACAATTTCCATTGTGGCACCAGTTTGAATTTGTTGATCCATATTAGAAAGCAATACACCTGCTAATAATTTATCTGCCCAAGAAACGTTTGTATATCCAAATTCAGCTTTACCACCTTGAGATCTGTAGCGATCATGAAAACGTTTCGCTCTAATAAAAACATCAGGTGTTCCGGCAGAAAGCGCTACCGCAACTTGGTCTCCCCAAACTTCATAATCATTATCGGCATAGTTTACAAAGGCAGAACCTCTAGCCGTGAAGCCATTTTTGTTATTTCTGTACCCGCCATTAATATCTGTACGGTAGGTTCCGAATGATCCTGCAGAAACAGACGCTTTTAATTCATTTTTGGTAATATCATTTAGCACAACATTGATAGCTCCACCCATGGCATCATCAGATAAATGTGGAGGTACAACACCTTTGTAAACTTCAATACGTTTAATTAAAGAAGGAGGAATACTGTTTAATGAAAATGAGGGTCCAAAATTCCGAATTGGAACTCCGTCAATAAAAACTTTTACGGAATTACCAGTCATTCCGTTTAAGTTATAATGTGCATGAGATCCTAAACCACCAGACTGACGCACTCTAACACCAGCAGATTGATCTAACAACTCGTTAACTTGTATCGATTGAATTGCCGCTTCTTTGGTTTCTATAACATTAACTGCAAATCCTTTTTCTTCAATTTTTTGTTGAATGGTTTTAGATCTTACAAAAACTTCATCTAAGGCTGAAACTTCTAAAGTAACGTTAAGCTCTTGGTTTTTTGATGCTAAATCTACTGTTACGGTTTTGGGTATGTCATTTAAGGAATAGAAGGCTACGGTGTATGTTCCGTATGGGATATCTTTAAAGCTATAGCTACCATTTATATTAGAGTTGGTTTCTTTCGAGATGTCATTCCCATTTAATACAATAAATGTAGAAACAGCAGGTTCATTAGAATTGTATTTTACCTTTCCATAGAAACTTCCATTCTGACTAAAGCCAATGATGCTAAAAGCTAGGAATAAAAAAACAGAAAATATTTTGAATTGGGACACGATTAAAATTTTGGCAAAAATATCCTTATTTATATTTATTCCAAATAAAAATAGCCATTATTTTCATTTATTTTAAAGATGCGATAAGAGCCTCTAAAATTATAAAGCAATATTTATTCTCTACTGGTTTTTAAGATAACTGATTTGCTAGTTCTACGGAAGTCTATACGAGATAATTATGTGCTAGCTATTAATACCAAAAAAAAGAAATCATATTTTTTAGTTTTTTTGACGCAACCATTTTACACTTTTTGCATCTACTAAATGAAAAAGGAAATGATTGCTATGATTACCCTTAAAAAGTTGAGTTATTTTTCTGCTTTTTAACATAAGCTAGTAAAGCATTAGGTGTTTCAGTTATCGTTTATTATCCCTCAGTAACTGATAAGCCGATGTAGATTAACTTTTTAATTTGTTTTAAGTTGGTAAGTTAATCTAGTAAAGCACTTTGAAATATTCAAGGTGCTTTTTTTGTGCTTATTTTGAAGCATTTTCACTAAAAACAATACCTTTGTATTAATGGAATATAAGATTAAGATAGAAGTTGCTCGTTTTTAGAATGATCCTTTTAACTTAAGAATGATTGTAATTTAATTACAGTCTAGTCTTGTTTCTTTGCCCTTAAAGCGAAGCGGTCTTATGTCTTTTTATTTAATTCTTTAACCTTAAAAATTAGTATAGCATGCAACTGTACAATAACTTAAGTGCAAAAGAGAGAGCAGAACTTATTGAACAAGCCGGAAAAGAACGCTTAACAATCTCTTTCTACAAGTACGCCAAAATTAATAATACCGAAATTTTTAGAAATCACTTATTTCTTGCTTGGAACCAATTAGAGGTTCTTGGAAGGATTTACGTGGCTAACGAAGGTATTAATGCCCAACTTTCTGTACCTGCAGAAAATTTTGAGCCATTCAAAAACCATTTAGACACCATTTCATTTTTAGAAAATGTAAGATTAAATATTGCTGTTGAGCACGATAATTTTGCCTTTTTAAAGTTGAAAGTTAAAGTGCGTAACAAAATAGTCGCAGACGGTTTAAACGATGCATCTTTTGATGTGACTAATAAAGGAGTCCACGTTAATGCTGAAAAGTTTAATGAGCTTATTGAAGATCCAAACACCGTTTTGGTAGATATGCGAAACCATTACGAAAGTGAAATCGGTCATTTTAAAAATGCCGTAACACCAGATGTAGATACGTTTCGTGAATCTTTAGATTTAATTGAAGAAGATTTAAGAGAACACAAAGAAGATAAAAAACTTGTAATGTATTGTACTGGAGGAATCCGTTGCGAAAAAGCAAGTGCCTACTATAAGCATAAAGGCTTTAAAAACGTATTTCAATTAGAAGGTGGTATCATTAACTACGTACGTCAAATTGAAGCTGAAGGTTTAGAAAATAAATTCTTAGGTAAAAACTTTGTGTTTGATGAGCGTAGATCTGAACGTATTTCTGATGATGTAATTGCGAATTGCCACCAATGTGGAAATCCTGCAGATTTACATACCAATTGTGCTAATGAAGCGTGTCATTTACTATTTATTCAATGTGAAGACTGCAAAGAAAAAATGGAAAATTGTTGTTCTACAAATTGTATGGAGATAAACCAATTACCTTTCGAAGAGCAAAAAGCATTGCGAAAAGGGCAAGGTAATAGTAATGATATTTTCAAAAAAGGACGTGCAGATCATTTGCCATTTAAAAAGGATTTGCGCAATATTTTTGAAACAATGAAACCTAAATAGGCAGTGCTTTCCTCCGTTATATTTGCTTCTGAAATAACAATGCTATAAGAAGTCCATAAATAGTTTTATCTTTACTCATTAATTATTTACGAATCCTATATCTAGGCTTTTATTAGTCTAGGTTTAATATATAAAATTTTATGGCTTGTAACAGTTGCTCAACTGGAGAAGATGGCCAACCAAAAGGATGCAAAAGCAATGGAACTTGTGGTACAGACAGCTGCAATAAACTTACTGTTTTTGATTGGTTAGCTAATATGTCACTACCAAACGGACAAGAACCCTTTATTGGTGTCGAAGTGCGTTTTAAAAACGGCAGAAAACATTATTATAAAAATACCGAAAATCTTACGTTAAGTATAGGAGATATAGTGGCAACACAGGCAAAATCTGGTCACGATATTGGTATGGTAACACTTACTGGTGAATTGGTAAGTATACAAATGAAGCGCAAAAAAGTAAGACTTGATGACGCTGAAAATGTATTAAAAATATATCGAAAAGCATCGCAAAAAGACATCGACATTTGGTCTGCCGCTAGAGATAGGGAAGAACCAATGAAGGTTAAGGCGCGTCAGTTTGCTATAGATTTGAAGCTGAAAATGAAAATTTCAGATATAGAATTTCAAGGAGATGGCAGCAAAGCTACATTTTACTACACAGCAGAAGAACGTGTAGATTTTAGAGAGTTAATTAAAGTCTTTGCACGTGAGTTTAGAACGCGTATTGAGATGAAGCAAGTTGGTTTTAGACAAGAAGCGGCACGGCTCGGAGGAATTGGTTCTTGTGGTAGAGAATTGTGTTGTTCTACATGGTTAACAGATTTTAGATCTGTGAGCACTTCAGCAGCGCGTTACCAGCAATTATCTTTAAACCCTTTAAAATTGGCAGGACAATGTGGAAAATTAAAATGTTGTCTTAATTACGAGTTAGATTCTTATTTGGATGCGCTAAAAGCGTTTCCTAAAACGGATACTAAATTATATACTGAAAAAGGAAATGCGGTTTGTCAAAAAACAGATATTTTCAAAGGTTTAATGTGGTATGCTTATGAAGGAGAATGGATGAATTGGCACATCATTACTACAGAACAAGCTAATGAAATTATAAAGAAGAATAAGAATAAAGAAAAAGTAGCAAGTTTAGAAGAATACGCTGTAGAGCATATTCAAGACACTAAAAACGAGTTTGAAAACGTTGTAGGGCAAGATAGTTTAACACGTTTCGATAATCCAAAATCGAATAAGAAACGTAAAAACAATAAGAGCAATCAAAATAACAACAAAAACAAAACTCGAAATCGAAACCGCAATCAAAATTCTAATGCAAAGCCAAAGCCAAATGCTAAGAAAAGTTAATGGGTTATTTCTTGTAATTATCAGTTGTTTTTTATTCACAAGTTGCGACTCTGATGCTGTATTTGACACTTACAAATCAGTGCCAGACCAATGGCATAAAGACTCGGTAGCGAGTTTTAAGTTTAAAGCACCAGACACCTTAAAGAATTATAACTTATATGTTAATTTAAGGAATACTAATGCTTATAAATTTAGTAATCTATTTCTTATTGTAGACATTGACTATCCTAACGGAAAGGTTGTAAAAGATACTTTGGAATATAAAATGGCAGCACCAAATGGTGAACTTTTAGGTACTGGATTTTCAGATTTAAAAGAAAATAAATTATGGTTTAGAGGTTTCAATCAACCTTTTAAATTTAGTGAAGAAGGTGAATATACGGTCAACATTCAACACGCTATGCGAAATAATGGTGTTGTTAATGGCGTAGAGAATTTACAAGGTATAACAGATATTGGTTTTAGAGTAGAACAAGCTCAAAAGTAGTGAATATGGCAAAAAAGAAAACAACGAAATCTAAATCAGAAACATTAGATTTTTCAAAATATGTACGTTGGTTTTGGATAGTATTTTTAGGTGGCATCTTAGCTGTCGTGTTAGTGTTTTTATTAGCCTCTTGGGGAGTTTTAGGAGAAATGCCAGACTATACAAGGTTAGAAAATCCTGAAACAAATTTAGCTTCAGAAATAATATCATCTGATGATCAAACATTAGGTAAGTTTTATTTTGATGATAACAGAACTCCAATTGGTTATGAAGATTTACCAAAAAACTTAGTAGATGCCTTAATTGCTACAGAAGATGTACGTCATTATGAGCATTCTGGAATTGATGGACGTGGTACACTTAGAGCTTTTGTCTTTTTAGGAAGTAAAGGTGGTGCAAGTACAATTTCACAACAGTTGGCTAGACAATTGTTTATTGGAGTTAGAGATAAAGATAATACCACCAATGCTATAATTCAAAAAATACAAGAATGGGTCATAGCCATTCGTTTAGAGCGTCAATACACAAAGGAAGAAATTATTGCTATGTATTTTAATATCTATGATTTTGGTAATAACGGTGATGGTATACGTTCGGCATCTCGTATCTATTTCGGAAAAGAACCAAGAGACTTAGATGTCAAAGAATCAGCAATGTTAGTTGGTATGTTTAAGAATTCTTCCTTATACAACCCAAGACCACATAAGAATCCTGTAGGTGTTAGAAATAGACGAAATGTTGTCTTAGCTCAAATGGCTAAATACGATTACATCACAGAAACAGAAAAAGATTCGCTTCAAAAAACAGAATTAGATTTAAATTATTCACCTGAATCACATAGAGAAGGGATTGCGACATATTTTAGAGAATACCTAAGGGGTTTTATGAAAGATTGGGCAAAGGATGATAAGAATAGAAAACCAGATGGTGATAAGTACGACTTGTATACTGATGGGCTTAAAATTTTTACAACTATAGATTCGCGTATGCAGCAATATGCTGAAAACGCCGTAAATCAACACATGCCAAGGTTACAAGCTGAATTTGATAATCAGAATACGCCAGAGCGCAATAAAACAGCACCTTTCTTAGATCTTAGTACTGCTGAGGTTAATAAATTGATGAGTGATGGAATGAGACGTGGTGAGCGTTGGAGAATTCTTAAAAAACAAGGAAAGTCAGATAAGGAGATTGAAGCGTCATTTCAAAAACCAACGGAAATGAGAGTTTTTAAATGGATAGATGGTGATGCTAGTGAGATAGATACCATTATGAAACCTATAGATTCTATGCGTTATTATAAATCGTTTTTACGCACAGGAATGATGTCTATGGATCCACAAACGGGTCATGTAAAAGCTTGGGTTGGAGGTATGAATTATAGACATTTTCAATATGATATGGTGAAACAAGGAAAACGTCAAGTTGGTTCTACGTTTAAACCTTTTGTTTATGCTACGGCAATCGATCAATTACAGTTATCTCCTTGCGATATATTTCCAAGAGCCCCAATTACAATTGAAGCTAATAAATTTGGAAATCCAGAACCTTGGACCACAAAAAATTCTGATGGTAGCTATTCTGGTGAGCAATCGCTAAAAGACGCTTTAGCGAGTTCAACAAATACAATTACAGCGCGTTTAATGAATGAGGTTGGGCCACAACCTGTTGTAGAAATGGCTAGAAAATTAGGGGTTACATCAGAGATTCTGCCAGTTCCGGCTATTGCATTAGGAACAGCAGATATCAGTGTTTATGAGATGGTGGCAGCCTATTCTACATTTGCCAATAAAGGGGTTTACAATAAACCGGTGATGGTAACACGTATTGAAGATAAAAATGGTACCATTCTGTACCAATTTGTTCCTGAGAGTAAAGATGTGTTAAGTGAAGAAGTTGCTTATGTAACTGTAAATCTTATGGAAGGTGTTACAAAAGCGGGTTCCGGAGGACGTTTAAGATCTAAAGGGGTTGATAAATACAATCAAATGTATAGAGAAGTCATGACGGGGTATCCTTATGATTTACAAAATCCAATTGCAGGTAAAACGGGTACTACGCAAAACCAAAGTGACGGTTGGTTTATGGGTATGGTGCCAAATTTAGTTACTGGTGTCTGGGTTGGTGCGGAAGATAGAGCTGCGCATTTTAGAACCATTACTTATGGTCAAGGTGCTTCAATGGCATTGCCAATTTGGGGATTATACATGAATGCTTGTTACGCAGATGAAACCTTAGAAGTCTCTAAAGGACAATTTGAAAAACCTTCAAATTTAAAAATTGATATTGACTGTACAGCTAAAGACGAAGGAGATATTCTTGACGAGTCTGATGGTGTCGATAATATTGAATTAGATTTCTAGTGACCCAGAATAGTCACACCCTTCTTTTATGACTATTAATTATAAATTTAGGACTTAGTTTTGTATTTTTCAAAAGCAAAATTTTTCTAACTATGATTAATAAAAAAGTGGACAATATTTCTGATGCTCTTAAAGGTGTCAGTGATAATATGACCTTTATGTTTGGTGGTTTTGGCTTATCTGGTATTCCAGAAAACGCTATTGCCGACCTCGTAAAACGCAATATAAAAGGACTAACCTGTATTTCTAATAATGCAGGAGTCGATGATTTTGGTTTGGGTTTATTACTACATCAAAAGCAAATCAAAAAGATGGTCTCATCTTATGTTGGAGAGAACGATGAGTTTGAACGACAAATGCTTTCGGGCGAATTAGATGTTGAATTAATTCCTCAAGGTACATTAGCGGAACGTTGCAGAGCGGCGCAAGCAGGATTTCCTGCAATATATACACCTGCTGGTTACGGAACAGAAGTTGCAGAAGGTAAAGAAACTCGAGAATTTGATGGAAAAATGTATGTGTTAGAACATGCTTTTAAAGCCGATTTTGCCTTTGTAAAAGCCTGGAAGGGTGATGCTGCTGGTAATTTAATTTTTAAAGGAACAGCTCGTAATTTTAATCCGGTAATGTGTGGAGCAGCAAAAATAACAGTTGCTGAGGTTGAAGAGTTAGTGCCAGTCGGAGAGTTAGATCCTAATCAAATTCATATACCAGGCATATTTGTACAACGCATATTTCAAGGTGAGATGTACGAAAAGAGAATTGAGCAACTAACGGTAAGACAAAAAGCATAGTTATGTTAGATAAAAACGGAATAGCAAAACGAATTGCAAAGGAAGTACAAGATGGTTACTATGTTAATTTAGGTATTGGTATACCAACATTGGTAGCCAATTATGTAAGAGATGATATCGAAGTCGAATTTCAGAGTGAAAATGGTGTTTTAGGAATGGGACCATTTCCTTTTGAAGGAGAAGAAGATGCAGATATCATTAATGCAGGAAAACAAACCATAACAACCTTACCAGGGGCTTCATTTTTTGATTCAGCAATGAGTTTTGCTATGATTAGAGGACAACATGTTGATTTAACGATACTTGGTGCTATGGAAGTGTCAGAAAATGGTGATATAGCCAATTGGAAAATTCCAGGTAAAATGGTTAAAGGTATGGGTGGTGCTATGGACTTAGTGGCGAGTGCAGAGAATATAATTGTAGCTATGATGCATACTAACCGTGCAGGAGAGTCTAAGTTGCTTAAAAACTGTTCGTTACCATTAACAGGAGTAGGCTGTGTAAAGAAAATAGTAACAAACATGGCGGTTATAGAAGTAACATCAAAAGGGTTTAAACTTTTAGAACGCGCACCGGGAGTTTCTGTAGATGACATCAAAAATGCAACAGAGGGAGCGCTAATTATTGAAGGAGATATCCCTGAAATGAAATTGTAGATAATGTCATTATAAAAAATTAAAGCCGCTAATTATAGCGGTTTTTTTGTGAGTAAATTCCTCATATCATATGTTAAATGTTAAAAATAAATGTATTTCATCGATTTATAGTGTATTTAGACAGATAAAACAAAAATATGTTTCATATTGCAGTCCCCAAATAGACCTATTATTAACCTGATTTAACATAAACCGAGATTTACCTTTTTGCCCCAAATCTACCATAAATTCCTGCTTATGAAAACTCAAACAAATTTACCAGAACCTATTTTAAATGAAGATTACCAATTTTCAGCATTAGAAAACACTTTGGAGTTAGTCTCAAATGTTTTAAAATTAGCAAAAAGAGTATTCATGCTATAGTCCTTTCGGGATAGCATGAATAAGTTTTTTTGTGTAAGCTTGCTTCGGAGCGCTGTAAATTAGATCTGCATCTCCAATTTCTTCAATTTTACCTTGATTCATTACTAATAACTGATCTGCCATATATTTTACAACGGCCAAGTCGTGCGAAATAAATATATAGGTAAACCCAAATTGGGACTTTAAATCATTCAATAAATTTAAAACTTGTGCTTGTACAGAAATGTCTAAAGCCGAAACTGATTCGTCACAAACTATAAGTTGCGGTTCTAAAGCAATTGTCCTTGCAATACCCACACGTTGACGTTGCCCTCCAGAAAATTCATGAGGATAACGGTCAAAAGCAGAGGCATCTAGACCTACTTTTTCTAAAATATCAATTACTTTTTCTTTCCGTGCTTTATTAGAGGTTCCGATGCTGTGAACCGTCATAGGTTCTAAAATGGCATTACCAACAGTTAAACGCGGATTTAAAGAAGCGAAAGGATCCTGAAATATAATCTGAATATCTTTTCGTAACGTTCTCATGTCCGCACGACTTAAATTAGTAATATCCTTTCCTTTGTATAAAATGCGCCCAGCTGTGGCTTTGTCTAGCTGTAAAATAGCATTACCTAGAGTTGATTTTCCGCAACCAGATTCACCTACCAAACCTATAGTTTCACCGGGATACACTTTAAAGCTTACACCATCAACAGCATTAAATGAGAGATCTTTAGAGAACCATCCTGTTTTTGAGAAATATGTTTTTTCAACATCTATAACTTCTAATAAAGGGTTCTGTGCATATAGTTTTTCGTGATTTTCTGCTCTTTCTAAACCTGAAACAATCGCTGTACTCACCTTATCAGTCATAAAATCTGAAATTGTTGGTAATTGTTTTAATCTAAATTCAGTTGAAGGGCGTGCTCCGATTAATGCTTTCGTATAATTATGTTCCGGATGATTAAAAATGGTATCTGTAGTGCCTTGTTCTACAATTTCTCCTCTATACATTACGAGGACACGATCTGCGAGTTCGGAAACCAAGGATAAGTCGTGCGAAATAAACAACACACTCATTTTTGTTTCGGTCTGAATGGTCTTCAACAACTCTAAAATTTCTTTTTGAACCGTAACATCCAAAGCTGTAGTTGGCTCATCCGCAATTAATAGTTGTGGTTTGCAGGCAATGGCCATGGCAATCATGACGCGTTGTTTTTGCCCCCCTGAAATTTCATGAGGATAAGCTTTGTAGATCCGTTCTGGATTAGGAAGCTTTACTTTTTCAAATAGATTTAAAACTTCAGTTTTGATTTCTGAAGTTGATAATTTAAAATGTTGTTTTAAAATTTCTTCAACCTGTCTACCACATCGCATCGACGGATTTAAAGAACTCATAGGTTCTTGAAAAATCATCGCAATGTCTTTTCCTCTTTTAGCTTGAAATTCTTTTTCAGATAAACCAACGAGGTTTCCATTTTTAAATAAGATAGAACCAGAAGTGATTTTAGAAATTTGTTTTGGTAATAAGCCCATTAAAGCTAATGATGAAATAGATTTTCCGGAACCAGATTCACCAACAACAGCTACAATTTCATTTGGATTAATATGAAAGGAAATATTCTTAATAATTTCTTTCTCAATATTATCCTTAAAAAAGGAAATTTCTAATCCATCAACTTCTATTAATTTCTCGTTTGCCATATGTAAATGTAGTTATTTTCTTCAATAGTACTGTGGTAAAACCGTAACCTAAAAAAAGCAGCTATATTTCAACGAAAACGTTTTCGTTAAATTGTGATTTTAACAAAATTTTAATACTTTCAAGAAAATTAACAAATAAATAATCATAAATAATCCCTATTTAGTATGAAAAAAAAGTATTTTAATGGTGTTTGTGTAATCGTATTAATGCTGTCTGTTCTATCAGCATATGCACAAACCGATTCTCAAAAAGAACAGATCACAAGTCGCTATGATAAACAAGCGATTAAAGAATTAAGCGAAAATTTTAGTAAGCTAGCTAGTGCCGAAAAGGATTTTGCTACACAAATGGCATTAGTTAATGGTTGGCCACTTATTATTAAAACTGAAGATTCTTATATGGAACTTCAGAAAATCTCTTCAGAAGGAAAACCTATTTATTACAGCACATTTAATGTCGCTGCAGCAAAGTCTACAAGAGCGAATCATTTAAATTCTGGAGGTTCATTAGGTTTAAGTCTTGATGGTCAAAATATGATAGCCCATGTTTGGGATGGTGGTTTGGCAAGAACAACACACCAGGAATATGATGGGCCAGGAGGTAATAATCGATTTTCAATTGGAGATGGAACATCCGCGTTACATTATCATTCAGCACATGTTACCGGAACTATTATCGCATCTGGTGTTGTAGCAAATTCAAAAGGAATGGCGCCACAGGCCTATGCTGTCGGTTACGATTGGAATAATGATACGTCTGAGGCCTCTACAGCTGCAGGAAACGGTATGTTAATTTCAAATCATTCTTATGGTTATGCCGCTAGAAATTCAGCAGGGCAAGCTCAATTACCTAGTTATTATTTTGGAGGTTATATTACGGATTCTAGAGATTGGGATGACATTATGTTTAATGCACCAAATTATTTAATGGTTGTAGCAGCAGGAAACGATGGAAGCGATAATTCTGCAAATTCCTCGCCTCTCGCTGGAAATTCTTCGTATGATAAATTATCAGGACATGCGACAGCAAAAAACGGAATGGTTGTAGCAAATGCTAATGATGCTAATATTGATGCTAGCGGAAATCTAGTAAGTGTAACAATAAATAGCAGTAGTAGTGAAGGACCTACCGATGATTATAGAATTAAACCAGATATTACTGGTAATGGTACTTCGGTATATTCTACTTACGAGTCTAGTAATACAGCATATAATAGTATTACGGGGACGTCTATGGCATCGCCAAATGTTGCAGGTTCTTTATTATTACTACAACAACATGCTAACAATGTAAACGGGAGTTATATGAAAGCGGCTACTTTAAAAGGATTGGCACTTCATACTGCAGATGATGCTGGTACTAGCGGGCCAGATGCAGTCTTTGGTTGGGGCTTAATGAATACCAAGCGTGCTGCTGAAGCAATTACAAGCAATGGAAATGCATCTAAAATTGAAGAGTTAACACTATCTAATGGACAGTCTTATCAAATTACAGTAGACTCTGACGGCATAAATGATTTATATGCTTCAGTTTCTTGGACAGATAGAGCAGGGACAGCGTCTACAGCTGTAAATTCTACTGCATCTAATTTAGTTAATGATTTAGATATTAGAGTGACTAAAGGAGGTACAAGTTATACTCCTTGGAGATTAACAGGAGTTACAACAAATGGAAAAGGAGATAATACAAAAGATCCGTACGAACGTGTAGATGTAGCAAATGCTTCAGGAACGTATACGATTACAATTACGCATAAAGGCTCATTAACAGGTGGAAGCCAAAATTATTCATTAATTGTTACGGGCTTATCTGGAACGCCAATAGTTTGTAGTGCAACGACACCAACTGGTTTATCTATTGATGGATTTGGTTCTTCTACAGCTACGATATCTTGGGATGCTGTAACTGGTGCGACTTATGATTTGAGATACCGTCAAGTCGGAACATCGACATGGATAACATCTGCAGTTTCAGGAACATCAACATCTTTGTCTGGTTTATCTTCAGAAACGTCTTATGAAGTGCAGGTAAGAAGTCAATGTGCAGATAGTTCAACATCAAGTTATACAAGTTCTGTGAATTTTACGACAACCGAAGTGCAATTAAACTATTGTACATCAACAAGTAGTAATGTTAACGATGAGTACATTAGTAGAGTGCAATTAGGAACTATTAATAATTCCTCTGGCGCACAATTTTATTCGGATTTTACAAATATGTCAACCAATTTAACTCAAGGTCAAAGTTATACGGTAAGTGTAACTCCAACTTGGACGGGAACGCAATATAATGAAGGATATTCCGTATGGATTGATTATAATCATGATGGTGATTTCTCAGATTCGGGAGAACAAGTTTTATCGCAAGCAGCAACACAAACGTCACCTGTTAGCGCAAGCTTTACAATACCATCAGGAACCTATTCTGGAGCTACAAGAATGCGTGTTGCTATGAGTTATGATGCGATTCCTACAGCGTGTCAATCATTTACTTATGGTGAAGTTGAAGATTACACCGTTAACTTAATTGCAGGCACTACAGATACAACACCGCCAGTTATTACGCTGAACGGAGCAGCAACAATTAACTTAGAAGTTGGAGATACTTATAATGAGTTAGGGGCAACTGCAACTGATAATATTGATGGTAATTTAACGTCGAGTATCGTAATCACAGGAACGGTAAATACCAATTCCGCGGGAACTTATACCAAATATTATAATGTAAGTGATGCAGCAGGAAATACAGCAACCCAACGTACAAGGTCGATTGTGGTATCACAGCCTGCAGACACCACTGCGCCAGTAATTACCTTAACAGGAGCATCAACAATTAATTTAGAGGTTGGAGACACTTATAATGAGTTAGGGGCAACTGCAACAGATAATATTGATGGTAATTTAACATCGAGTATCGTAATCACAGGAACGGTAAATACCAATTCAGCAGGAACCTATACTAAATATTACAATGTAAGTGATGCCGCTGGAAACTCAGCAACACAACGCACAAGGTCTATTGTGGTAACGCAACCTCCTACAGGTGATTGTTCAGGTGGTATTTCTACATTCCCATATTCTGAAAGTTTTGAAAACACCTTAGGATCTTGGTCTCAAAGTTCTAGCGATGATTTTAATTGGACTAATAGAAGTGGAAGTACACCATCTAGCAATACAGGTCCTTCAAGTGCCGATACTGGTTCTTACTATCTATTTATGGAATCGTCTTCACCTAATTATTCAACAAAAAGAGCGATTCTAAATTCTCCTTGTTTTGATTTAGGAAGTGCATCACAAGCGACTTTTACTTTTAAATATCATATGTATGGGACTTCTTCAATGGGAAGTTTAGCTTTAGAAGTGAGTGATGACAATGGATCATCTTGGACAAGTATTTGGAGTAAGTCTGGTAACCAAGGAAATTCATGGTTAACAGGGAGTGTAAATTTAGCTGCTTATGTTGGTAGTTCAATTCAATTACGTTTTAATGGAATTACAGGAACAACTTGGCAAGGTGATATGGCTATTGATGCTGTTAATCTTACTACAGGTGGAGGTTCTAGTTCATGTTCTGACGTGTCACTTTCAATTACATTTGATAATTATCCTGAAGAAACGGCTTGGAGTATAAGAGATGTATCTGGTAGTACAGTGGCTTCTGGAGGAACTTATGGCTCTCAGGCAGATGGTTCTACTTTAACTGTTGATGTAGACTGTTTAGAAGATGGTTGCTACGATTTTATAATTACTGATGTTTATGGAGATGGTATTTGCTGTTCTTATGGGAATGGTTCTTATTCTCTAACAAATTCAGATTCGGGAGTAATTTTAGTATCTGGTTCATCATTTACAAGTTCTCAAACTACTAATTTCTGTTTAGGTAACGTGGGGAGTTCAACCTTAGATACGAATCCTGGTACAATTTCAGATAATCCAAACCAATATTTTAAAGTACATCCAAATCCGGTTAAGCAGACGCTTAATATTGATTTAGTTGGTTTTGAAGCACAAACGTTTCAAATTACAAATATGTTAGGGCAGATTGTAACGAAAGGACGTTACACTTCTATAATTGATGTCTCAAAATTTGATAGTGGTGTTTATATGTTACAAGTAAACATTGGCGAGAAAACTAAAGTAAAGCGATTTATTAAGGAATAAGATCTTAGTGAATTAGTTAAAAAAGGAAAAGTCCAGATTTGAAATCTGGACTTTTTTTATATGTGTTTTATTTCATTGTCGTGAAGCAATTCATCTCCTCGTAATCTTAAGAAAATTTGTGCCACAGCAATGGTGTCTTTTTCACAATAGATAACAATACGATCTATTTCTTTCTCTTTGTAATAGACGCGGTAAACTTCACTGCCATCAATATCATCTTTAGGTGAAGGAATGCCTAAAACGTTCGTTAATAATTTTAAAGAGGTGTATGTTTTGTAATCACCAAATTTCCATAACTCTAAAGTATCGAGATGTGGTACTTCCCATGGCTTTTTGCCGAAGAGATTTAGTTTGTGTGGTAATTCTATGTTGTGGATAATCATACGTCTAGCGATATATGGAAAGTCGAATTCCTTACCATTATGGGCACATAATAAATGCTTATTAGAACTGAAATGTGAAATCAGTAAATTTTTAAAGTCCTTTAATATCTTGATTTCATCGCCATAAAACGACGTAACCCGAAAGGTTCGTGATTCACCTTCTATATTAAAATACCCAACGGAAATACACACAATTTTTCCAAACTCAGCCCAAATGCCTGCTCTGTCGTAAAATTCTTCGGCTGTAAATTCTTCTTTACGTTGATAGCGCGATTTAGCATCCCAAAGCTCTTGTTTTGTTTTGTCTAAATCAGTGAAGTTTTCCGTTTCAGGAACAGTTTCTATGTCTAAGAATAGAATGTGTTCTAGGTTGAGTTTTGAAATCATAGGTATCAATTTTTAAACCTCAAAAGTTTAAAAAGCCTTAGAGATTTTAATTCTAAATAAGTCTATTTCTTCATCATCGCATAAGCTTCATCAATATAAACATAAAAATCCGAAGGGAAAAAATTAACTTTCTCAGGACTTCTATGATGTCCTAGTCTGATAATGATGACGTTATCTTCAGGAATCGTAATTACATATTGCCCTAAAATACCAATCATTGCAAAGGTGTGCTTGTTGTTATAATCACTGACCCAAAAACCATAACCATAGGGCTGACCTTTAAATCGAGACTGTGTTGACGTGGCAACAAAAGTAGAATCTAGTAGCTGTTTGCCATTCCATTTTCCATAGTCTTTGTAGAGCTTACCAAAGCGCGCAAAATCGCGAGCATTACTAGAGATACAGCAAAAGGCTTTTGCTAATTTATTGTCGCCATCATCTAATTGCCATAACGCATCGTTTTCTGCTCCTAAAGGTTGCCAAAAACTTTCAGAAAGATAGGTTGCTAGTTGTTTTCCTGTGGCTTCTTTGATGACCATACCGAGTAGTTGTGTACTGCCACTTAAGTATTCAAATTCTTTACCAGGTGTTTTTACGACTTTCTGATTTAAAATTGTTTCAGCTAAATCATCATCATAATTCGCTCTTGCCGTAATAGAAAATGGGCTTGTATAAGATTCTACCCAATCTAAGCCAGAAGACATAGACGATAAGTCGCCAACTGTTGTTTTTGTACCTTTAAATTGCGGGTAAAAATCACTGATGGGTTGATCTAAATTCTTTATATAGCCATCCATAATCGCCTTACCAAGTAAAGCTGAGGTGATACTTTTAGCCATTGAAAACGAATTGGTTTTAGAATCTTTACTGTAATCCTCGGCATACTGTTCATAAAAAATGCTATCATTTTTTATAATCAAATACGCAATTGTACCATACTGATCATTAATTGCTTTTAACGCGTCTGTAGCATTTACGGAATTGTATTCTTTGTGCAATGGCCAATCATCCGTTGTTGTTCCTTTTTTAATCGTATCATTTTCAAAATAAGGGTAATCGTCAATAAAGGCTGTAGAATGGCCTGTGAAATAAACAACTCGGACACCTTTTAAGATGTAATCATAATCAAAAATATAAGCAGCAATAACTAATGCGACAATAATTCCGAGAAGCCATTTTAGTAGTTTTTTGATGAATTTCATGTGTTTATACGTATTGGTTTTTAATTGTCATAGGCTGTTCGCTAAATATGACTTGTTTATCTGAGACGTTTGCGAAACGCTCGTTTTATAAGAGCAATTTAAAATTAAATATAGTAAAATTCTGACTAAAAAAGTGACTGTTGTTTGCACTCACTTTCATGATTAAGTAACCATTGTTTTCTATGTAATCCACCAGCATAACCTGTGAGGCTTCCATCACTGCCAATCACTCGGTGGCAAGGTATAATAATCCAAAGCGGATTTTTCCCATTGGCACTTGCAGCAGCTCTTATGGCTTTTACATCACCTAGTTGTTTGGATAATTGTAAATAGGATATGGATTTACCAAAAGGAATAGTTTCCAATTGCTTCCATACCTTTTTCTGAAACGCAGTGCCTTCAGGATGTAGTTTTAAGTCGAAAGTTGTGCGTTTTTCGTTGAAGTATTCTTTAAGCTGAATGACACAATCTAGTAAAGATTTAGGAATAGGATTTGATAATTCTTCTTGTGTATCTACAATTGAAACCGAGGAAATACCATCTTCATTACCACTAATTTTTGCATGTCCAAGTGGAGTTTCAATATAGCAGGTTTGTAGAAGCGACTGTTCCAATAGAAGGTTTAGTTTTCTGGATTATCATTTTCAATGATACCCAAGCGTTTTGCTCTAGATTCCCAGCTTCGTCTTGCTAAAAGTTGTAAGTCAGATACATTATCGCTTTCGTCCATAATTTCTAATCCAAGAAGTGTTTCAATAACATCTTCCATCGTTACTAATCCACTTACGGTACCATATTCATCTACGACCAAAGCCAAATGATTTCTGCTTTCTACCAGTTGCTCAAATAAAGTAGGAATTGGCAAACTACGATTCACAATAATAATGCTTCGTTTAATATCGGATAATAATTTTGAACCATTACCTAGTGCCATTTCTTTAAAAACTTCAGCCTTTAAAACTAAGCCTGTAATATTATCAGATTCATCTGTATAAACAGGAACTCTAGAAAATCGAATATTAGAATTGGCTTTAAAAAACGTTTCAATTGTCATACTCTCGTTTTCAGTTTTCATAACTGTACGCGGAGTCATAATATCCTTTGCTTGTACTTCTTTAAAATTCAATAAGTTTTTAATGACTTTGCTTTCGTTTTCTTCAAATACACCTTCTTCATGTGCAATATCTGCCATGGCGGCAAAACTTTCTCGGCTTAAAATGCTACCATGACCTTTGCCTCCGATTAGTTTTGTGGTTAATTGAAGCACCCATAAAATACCGGTCCATTTTAATGGAAATATTAAAATATTTAAAGCTTTTGCTGTAAAATTAGATAATTGCCTCCAATAGGTGGCTCCAATGGTTTTAGGTATAATTTCTGAAGCAACTAATATTAGAATCGTCATAACCGTAGACACAACAGCAACCATAATATCTTCTGTAAACTCAAAACCTAAAATAGAGCGTTTTGTAGTACCATAAATTTCTACATAAGCGACTTTTGCCTGTACACCAACTAAGATGGCTCCAACAGTATGTGCAATAGTATTTAATGTTAGAATAGCAATTAGTGGACGATCGACATCTTTTTTTAGTTCTTCCAATTCAAGCGCATAAGCTTTACCTTCTTTCTTTTTAATATTAAGAAATGTTGGAGTTAAGCTTAAAAGTACAGCCTCTAAAATAGAACATAGGAATGAAAAAAAGATGGATATGACAGCGTAAAAAATGAGTAAGCCCATTAATGTTTTGAAGTTTTTAGATGTACAAAGTTACGAAATGAATACTAATTTATGGTGCGCTATTTTTTTAGTTATTACTAAGTTATAGTTAATAATCAAAAAGAACAAGTTAAGAAAAATTTGTAAATTTAAAGTTATGAGAAATACAATTTTAATAGTCGTTTTACTAGGGTCATATGGCTTATCTGCGCAACTGAAAGGAAAAATAACTTATCGTCTCGAAATTATTAAGGACAGTATAGAGCAACCTTTTGAAAATAAGGAAAACACAGATGCTCAGAATGAAGTATTTGCATTGATGCACGAATCGCAACCCGTTGAAGGTTATTTGATATTTAATGATAGTATTGCAATTTATAATGTAGAGCCTAAAATTGATATTCCTGGATGGAATAATGGTAGTGATGGACTTATAATTACACCAAGTAATGTTAATCTTTCATGGATGATGGCTGGAGGAAGTACAACCTATTACAATGATTGGAGTCGCGATTATAGTATCACTCAAAATGCGATAATGGCTCCTGCCAAAAGAGTCATACAAAAACCAAAAGAATGGACCATTACGGAAGAATCTAAAGTTATAGATGGCTATACGTGCTATGCGGCAACCATAGATAAGCGCAACGATAAGAAAGTGAAGGCGTGGTTTACTCCAGAAATTCCTGTAAAGCATGGTCCAAGAGGTTTTAACGGTTTACCCGGTTTAATTATGGAAATTGAAGATGTTATAAACTTATGGACAATTGTTGAAATGGATTTTGATAATCCTGAAGCAGATGAGATCATAGAGCCTATAGAGGGAGAGCTCATAACTCAAGAAGAGTATGTAAAGTTTAGTGGCAATCCTTTTGGGGATAACTAAATCATTAGAGGAGGAAGTTATCAATATTTAGATGGTACTAACTTTCTAGAATGAGACTCGTATTAGGAACTCCATATTGGGAGATGCGTTCTAATAGCGTTACTAATTCTTTGTTGCTTTTAAAATAAGCCAGAATACACAAGCTGTCTTCGCCTGTAATGCGATCGCAACGTTGTACTTCGTCTAAATATCTAATTTGGTTGTAGGCGGTTCTTATTGTACTAGATTGATGAATTTTCAGATTGATATAAGCCTTAACATTGACTCCGAGTTTTTCATGATTGAGGCGAAGTGAATAGCCTAAAATAAATCCTTTTTCTTCCAATTGTTTTACGCGTTTACCAACGGCTGGAGCAGATAAATCTACAGATTTTCCGATGGTAGCAAAAGATTCACGTGCATTGGTACTTAGCATTTTTATGATTTTCTCGTCAATGTCGTCCATTTTTAATTTCGAAATTAATTTGTTTGTTATTCGATTGATTCGAAACTAAATATAGTAAAATTAATTTGATTAGTAATCAAAAATTAAGGTTTGATGAAGGGGTTTATAGTATGTTTTTCAAAAATAGCATCTATTACTAGCTTTATGTATTCAAAATAATAACGACACTTTTGGCATAATTAAAAGGGATACTCTAATGTTAGTTTGACGTGTTTTCTATTTGATGTCTAAAAATACCCCAGCACTAATTGATGGATTAGCGGCAATAATTTTTCCACTTAGAAGTGAGCTATAATTTAATGAGACTCCTAATTTTTTAGTTATATAATAAGAGGCTTCTCCTCCGATACCTACATATTCAATATTATTGGCGAATATACTGCCCTGAGAATTCTGTGCATTTAGACTTCCGTTATGCAGCGATTGAATGGTGTTTAACCGTCCTATTAACCAAAATTTATTTTTAATTAGCTGTGTTCCAAACTCTATTCCTGTTGTAATTTGATCTGAAAAATCATTCGTTCTATTGTTAAAACCAAAATACGCTTTACCATAAAATGACTGATTATAAATGTTGAATGATTTACCTAAATTTAGCTGTACAAGTTGATTGAATTCTCCATCACCTGTCTGAAAACTTCCATCGGAACCTCCTTCACTTTTACCTGTTGGAAGTCCTAATGTAAATGTTGCAGATAAGGCCCAAGAATTTTTATTAAAAATACCATAGCTTATTCCTAAATCGATATCTCCAATAGAATTAACGGCTTCTCCTTCTGTAAGAACGTCTCCTGTTGTGCCAGAAACAACATCGTTTTGAGTGGTTCTCGAGAAAAAAGGAACATAGGCGATTAAATCCCATTTTTTGGTCAGTCCGTATTGACCATAAAAATTGAAGTTAAAATTTGTTCGGGTAGCGTTAGGATCTTTATCGCCTGTATCTGTATAGTGTTGGTCAGACTCTAAATACCAAGCAGATACCTTGTAATAGCCTTTCCCTTTATCTTTTGTCCATTGTGCAAAAGAAAGTTGAAAACTGAATAAAATGATTGCTAGTGTTGCGACTAATTTTTTTATGGTCATTGTAATGGTCTAAAGATGAATTAATCTAATATTTCGCCAGTTCCTACTTTTACGCCAAAAGGTTGACACCAATAAAGTAAATAGGCATAATCATTAATAGCTGTATCGGGAATAGTATAAGTATGTGCGCCATTAAAGACACTAACAGGTCCTAGGCTATAAGCACCGGAAATGGAATTCGGATTATTGGTTAGGTATAAATAAAGTCCAGGTAAACTTGTCGTTGCTTGGTAGTCGCTATTTACTGAGAGTAGTAAACTATTTGAGTTTTCTTGTTCTTGAAGCGTAAATGTACCTGTGAGTAAATAACTGCTCGTTGTAATTATGGTTCCAGATTTTACAACAGGTTCTGTGATGACAACCGTCCCGTCTTCAGTAATAGTGATTGAGAAATTTTCTTCTAAAAAAATGTCATCATCTTGAATGCTCGCCGAAATGGTTGAGACGCCTTCAGATAATGCGGTCAATAATCCTGAAGAATTAATAGTAGCAATCGTTTCGTTAGAGCTACTCCATGTTACTGTAGTTTCTTCTTCTATGCCAATATTATTAAAATACGCCGTGTTAAATTGATAGGTTTCTAAAGCGGGTAATGAGCTTATTGGATTGAGAATCCTTAACTCGGGTTCTATAAAATCAGTAATAACATCTTCTCCGATACAACTCGTTTGTAAAATGAATATTGAAACAAACCAAAACGCGTACTTTCTAATCATAAATAATAGATTTATAGAGTAGTTGTCTTTAAAATTCTATAAGCCTTACAAGTAGTGTTAAAAAAAAGAGGTCGTCTAAAAACAATTTAGGCGACCTTTTAATTTTTAATCATGTTGGTTTTATTGTTAAGATACTTGAT
>NZ_JABFDI010000025.1 GCF_013403915.1 Winogradskyella pacifica | reverse complement strand
GCACAGTTTAGAGGTGTTAAAAATATAGAATTTTTCCTTTTTAGATTAACAACCATTTTTGCTTAAACACAACTTTTAGTCTTGATCCTATTTTAGATATTTAATTATAACATCATAGAAACAGAATTATAACAAACAAAAAAAGCCTCTCAAAATTGAGAAGCTTTCTTACTTTGTACAGGCGGAGAGACTCGAACTCTCACACCTCGCGGCACTAGATCCTAAGTCTAGCGTGTCTACCAATTCCACCACGCCTGCAACTATCCAATAAATATTGGGTTGCAAATATAAACAATTGTTTGAATAAACAAATATTAAAGTTTCAAGAATTCTAAATGATTTCTTAAAGTTTGTTCATGATTAACTTATTCCTCTTTAAATTCCTACTTTTGATTAAAATCAAAGCGCTATTATGCAATCTATAAAATCTTATATCAACGATAATAAAGATCGATTTCTTAACGAACTTATCGATTTATTAAAAATTCCATCAATTAGTGCAGACTCTGCATACAAATCTGATGTTCTAAAAACAGCGGATGCTATTAAAATAAGTCTAGAAAAAGCGGGTTGCGACCATGTCGAAATTTACGAAACAGAAGGTTATCCTATTGTTTACGGTGAAAAAATAATTGATAAAAATTTACCAACTATATTGGTTTATGGTCATTATGACGTGCAACCACCAGATCCATTAGATTTATGGAATTCACCTCCTTTTGATCCTATTATTCAAAAAACAGAATTACATCCTGAAGGCGCTATTTTTGCTAGAGGAGCTTGTGATGATAAGGGTCAAATGTATATGCATGTTAAAGCTATGGAATACATGACGACCAATAACGAATTGCCTTGTAACGTAAAGTTTATGATTGAAGGTGAAGAGGAAGTTGGTAGTGTAAACTTAGCCAAATTTGTAAAAGCGAATCGTGAAAAATTAGTGAATGATGTTATTCTAATCTCAGACACAGGAATGATTGCACCAGATGTACCATCAATTACAACAGGCTTAAGAGGTTTAAGTTATGTTGAAGTTGAAGTTACTGGACCAAATAGAGATTTACATTCTGGACTTTATGGAGGTGCAGTAGCAAATCCAATTAATGTATTAACTAAGATGATTGCATCGCTTCACGATGAAAATAATCATATTACCATTCCTGGATTTTATGATAAAGTTGAAGAGCTTTCGGATGCTGAACGTGCAGAAATGGCAAAAGCTCCATTCTCATTAGACGCCTATAAAAAATCATTAGATATTGACGCGGTGTATGGTGAAGCAGGCTATTCTACTAACGAGCGTAACTCCATTAGACCAACTTTAGATGTCAACGGTATTTGGGGAGGTTATACAGGTGAAGGTGCAAAAACAGTTATTGCAAGTAAAGCCTATGCAAAAATATCTATGCGATTAGTACCACATCAAGAATGGGAAGAGATTACAGAATTATTTAAAACGCACTTTGAAAGTATTGCACCAGAAGGTGTAAAAGTAAAAGTTACACCTCATCATGGTGGGCAAGGTTACGTCACTCCTATTGATAGCGTGGGTTATAAAGCCGCCTCAAAAGCATACGAACAAACTTTCGGAAAAACACCAATACCGCAACGTAGTGGAGGTAGTATTCCTATTGTATCGCTTTTTGAAGAAGAACTAAAAAGTAAAACTATTTTAATGGGCTTTGGTTTAGACAGCGATGCTATTCACTCACCAAATGAGCATTTTGGAGTATGGAATTACCTTAAAGGTATTGAAACGATCCCTTGGTTTTACAAGTATTTTACTGAATTATCAAAATAATTAAGTGATTTAAAAGTAGCTAATAATATTACGAAAAGCCTTATGATTACTGTAAATCATAAGGCTTTTTACATTTAAAAATTCGAAATATTGTTTACGGACTCAATAGATTTTTAAACTCTACACTTGTAGAATCAAATTTATTCTCTACATTTGTAGAGTTAATTCTAAAAACGTAGAGCATGCAACTTTCAAAAACCGAAGAACAACTAATGCAACACCTCTGGAAGCTCGAAAAAGCTTTTATGAAAGATTTGCTAGAGATCTACCCAGAACCAAAACCGGCTACCACAACTATTGCGACCTTACTAAAACGCATGATAGGAAAAGGCTTTGTAGATTATAAAACCTACGGTAAATCGAGAGAGTATTTTCCGCTAGTTAAAAAAGAAGATTATTTTTCTAAGCATGTTAACGGGCTCATTAAAACCTTTTTTAATGATAGTGCTTCGCAATTTGCTTCATTCTTTACGCGTAAAACAGATTTAACAACAGAAGAGTTAGAGGCGTTAAAGAAAATCATAGATACAGAAATTAAAAATCGATAATTATGGAAACGTACTTATTAAAATTTTCAGCGTGTTTATGTGTATTTTGGTTAGTCTATGTGCTCTTTTTAGAACGTCAGAATATGCACCGTTTTAAGCGGTTCTATTTACTAAGTGTTTTGATCTTGGCATTCGTAATTCCTACCTTAACCATAACAGAATATGTAGAACCTGTAAGTGCCACATTTGAAACTGCTCCTGTATATTTTCCAATGGAATTAGCATTAGAACAAGCAACCATTGAAGAAGTTCCTTTCTTTAATTTAGAAACCACGCTTTGGTTAATTTACGGATTTGGTGTTTTATTATTTGCATCACGGTTTATTATAAATCTTATAAAAATGCAGCGACGGATTTCTAAGAATAACAACATCAAAAAGCGCTCTTTTATTTATGTTTTACTGCATGAAAACACAATCCCACATTCCTTTTTTAGATATATCTTTTTTAATAAAACAAGGTATGAATCTGATAACATTCCGAAAGAAGTCTTACTTCACGAAGAAACTCACGCTAGGCAATTACACAGTTTAGACATTATCATTCTAGAGTTGCTTCAAATTGTATTTTGGTTTCATCCCTTAATTTACATTTTGAAACATCATGTAAAACTTAATCATGAATTTTTAGCAGACCAAGCCGTTTTAGAACAAGGAACGGACACTAAAGTTTATCAACATATTTTATTACAATTTTCATCAAACACTCAAAATCATCAACTATCGAGTGCCATCAATTATTCATCAATCAAAAAACGATTTACAGTTATGAAAACACAAACCTCAAAAACCAGAATTTGGCTAAGTACGGTATTAGTATTGCCAATTATTGCGATTCTTTTTTACAGTTTTGCTGAACGCGTAGAAGTTGTACAAGAAAAACTTCAAAACAATAGTCCACTTATTCAACAAAACATCACAGAAAAACAAATTGAAGCGTATAATATATGGGCTAAAGAATTGACTTTAGAACAGACTTTGGCTGAAGAAAAAAATCAAAACCATCCGATTGTAAAAAAGAAAACTCTAGAAAAGTATGTCAGCATTTACAGGGGAATGTCAGAAAATCAAAAACAGAATGCACAACCTTTTCCTGTTAGTGATTCTGATTTGTCTTTTATTTTTCCTGATCTGTATTCATCAGAGGAAAATACTTCTGTTGAAGTCTATTTGAAAAAATACGATATCTACGAATCCTTAAGAACTACAGAACCACATTACATCCATAAATCGGCTGACATTCAAAAAGAAATGGATGAGTTATTTTCAGATTTAGGAGGCCTATATTTTAGAATGTCTAAAGAAAATAAAGCAAAAGTAAAAAGACCTATTTCACGAATACAACCTTATGTACAAATTACCCTCAATGGGAAAACATATTATAAAAAACGTAGCGAGTTAACAGCAGAAGAAATAGCGACTTTGCCTCCACCACCTCCACCTCCTGCGAAACAACAAAAATCTAAAGGAGGTCCAAACTTAGGAGATACAGAGAGTATATACAACCCTTCCTTTTTAGAGTTTATTATAGAGATGGAAAACGAAGGTGCCTCTTTCTATTTAGATGATGAAAAAATTTCTACTGAAGAAGCAAAAGCTATTGCAGCAAATAATAAAGGTAAGCGTACAGATATCTTAACACAATTAGACGCTAATGGCAAGTATGTTGTAAAATTATCTAATCGTCAAAACAGCGTATCACCCAATAAAGACGTTTACAAAAACGCAGAAAACCAAGAAAAACCAACGGATGAAGAGGTGGCAGAATACAATGCTTGGGCTAAGAAAATAAATACTGCTATCGAAAAGGCAGACGCTAACCCAAAGGAGTATACTTACCCTATAGTTAAGTACAAGGATGTCGAAAAACACAAGCGTATTTATAAATCTATGACAACGGAACAGAAGAAAAATGCTGAACCATTTCCTAAATCTCCGCCACCTCCGCCAGCACTAGCATCACCTCGGTCTACACAAGTACTTAATAATACCAAATCTACCCCAATAGAAATCAATGGAGCCACATATTATTACACGCAACAAAATGGAAAAACTACCTATTATGATCGTTATGGAAAAGTGGTAGATATTAATCAAATCCCACCTCCACCTCCGATACCAAATGATGCGACACCAGAGCAAAAAGCTAAAATGCAGAAAGCTACAGATGCTTATATGAAAGCCAATCCTGATAAAGTAGGAACAGCAGAAACAACAGAAGGTGATATTTATGAGGTTATAGAAATACCTGATGATCTCCAAGGCAGTGTAGATATTAATGGGGAAACGTTCTATTACACCACCAGTCTTGGCAAAACGACTTACTTTAATCGTTATGGTAAAGAAGTAAAAATGGATAACTTACCTCCGCCACCTCCAGCACCAGAATCAACGTTAGATCTCGTAATTAGAATGGCTAAAACCAATGCGAATTTTTTTAGTGAAGGCAAAGCAATTTCATCTGATAAGGCTATTGACTTATTAAAAAAGAATCCTAAACTAAATATCAACGCTCAAAAAACAGACACCGAACATCCCTTAATTTATATATCCAAGAAACCAATTCTTATCGGAGTGAAAGGAAAAGTTGGGGTGCAGATCCCTAAAGAACAAGAAAGCATTTTGCCCATAGTTAATGGTAAAACTATTACATCAGGGAAATTATCTTTGACAAGAAATGAGATTAAGGATATAACACTAAGTACTAAAAATGGAAAAGTAACCGAATTTAAGTTTAAAATTCCTGGTAAACGAACTCAACAAATAAAGAATAATGTGCTAGATATTGATGCCCTAAAACATCTTGAAAACGCAAAAAAAGATGATCACCTTGCTCTGTTTGCTATTAAAGATGGTTCTGACTCAGAGATAGCACCTATAGTTATTATTATCACTGATTAAATTAATAAGGTTCAAAAACCATAACATAGAATAAGTTAAGCCTCGATTCTCGAGGCTTTCCTATGTATTAATATTAAGTATATGGATTGTTTTATTCTCACCGTTAATTCTTTATACTGTAATTCTTCTTAAAAAAAATCACATTATCCAACCCAGTAACAGCTATCTTCTGCAAGTATAGCTTGCCTATGCGTTTCAGTAAAATTGTTTAAAATATTAGGACGCAAAAAATCTGGTAAAACTTCTAAATCGTAAATTTCATCGACTGATGTTTTGTATTTTAATAATCCTTGATAACTCTTAGTTGGTAAATGGACTATAGCAACTCCTGCATAATTACTTAATTTTGCCACATCTAAGTGTGCAAAACTAGACGAGTTTTGACGTAACTTACTGAGACCGATAAACAAATAATCTTTGTAAAAAGACATGCCTCTTACAAAACCTTTTAAATTAATAACCTCTGTATACGATTTATTTTCAATATCAACTTCTACCAATTGACCAGTCGCAGATAATAGTAAATACAGTTTTCCGTTAATAAATCTTGGTGTATGTGGCATGCCTAAGCCAGATAAAATAATTTCATTGGTTTCTACGTCTATTAACACACCTGTTTTTGTTAAGTCCTTCTGCCAACTTTTAGCTGTATTTCCAGTGTTAAAAGCCGTAACATACTTTGGCTTACCATCCTTCATAGCCATACCATTTAAATGACATCTATCTTCAGGTTTTAATTCCGTTATAAAATCGGGTTTCCAATATGACTTAAAATTGTAATCATTATCAAAAGTAGAAATACAAGAAAACAACGTATTAATAGCAAATAACTTGTTATCTGCTCCATACGATAAATCATGTAAATCTAATTTTCCGGTATAATTTGTGCTCATCGGAAAGTACATATTAGAATATGTATTTGGTTTCTTAGGATAGTTCTTTGCTAGTATTTCCGAGTTTTTTAACTGAATAACTTCATTTTGACAGGCAATTGCTAATTTTTCATAATTACCTGTAAAAGCAATACCCATAGGCCGATTAAAATTCCTTGCCAATTGGGTTATTTTATCTTCATTTAACGGAGATATTGTTACAATTTTACCAGCTTGAAATGTAGAAAGGACAATACTGCATTGTAACCTAAATAAAAGCTCAGGAACTTGAGGCGTATGTTCTAATTGAAACGGTGAGATAGGTTGATCTGGATTCATTCTTCGTAAATATTTAAACAAAAAAAGAAGCTACTCCAAATTAGAGTAGCGTCTTATAAAAGTTAAAAATAAAAATTATTTTTTTATTATTTTTCTTGTCGTCGTTCTGTTGTTATTATCATAGATTTTAATGTGATAAATACCCGAAGCCAAACTAGAAATATCAACTTCATTTGTATTAGCTATTTGTATGTCTATTTGTTTACCTGAAATATCAAATAACGCTACCCTACTGATCTCAATGCTTGTTTCAATAGTGAAAACATCTTTTACTGGATTAGGGAATACTTGCAATAATTCTTGACTATCAAAGTCTGAAACACTTAAATTAGAACTATTTCCTTTAAAAAAGGTTAATTTTCCTGCTGCATTTCCTACAACTAAATCTTCGGTACCATCTTTATCTAAATCAACGACTGCAATTGTAGATAAAATTCCAATATCCAGATCTGCTCCATCAACTTGTATATTAGTACTAGCATTAAATATCATAGGGCTGCCTGCACCTGCCGTATTTTCAAAAAATTCAATTAAACCAGGTTGACTACCAACAATTAAATCTAAATCGCCATCTTCGTCTAAGTCACCAAATACAGGTGACGTAAAGGTGCCAGTAGAAATATTAGCACTATTTGCTTGAACTGCAACTCCTGAATTAAAAACCATAGCATTACCTGCGCCTGCCGTATTTTCAAAAAACATTAAACCACCAGCATTAAAACCAATAACTAAATCTAAATCACCGTCAGCATCAAAATCTACAACCGTGGGTCTAGCCTCACCTGTAACAGATAAAGAAGTTCCATTTGCTAAAACAGTTGAATCTATTGTAAAAGCATCACTGCCATCATTAAGGAATAATTGTACTTCTCCTGTATAAATACCTACTAATAAATCTAAATCGCCATCTGCATCAAAGTCAGCAAAAGTAGGTGCCGAGTATTCAAAAACGAAACCCGATATTGGAGCAGTCACCAAATCTGTTGGTGCTCCAAATTCCATTGTACTCTGATTAAACGCTCCGAAATTTTGAACTAATAATGGATCTCCTAACTGGCCTAAATATAATTCAAAATCTGTATCACCATCTAAATCAGCAAAAGTAGGGTAAGCTTGTGCCATAACACTAATCTCTGCTCCATCTGCATTTAAAACTACACCAGTATCAAAAGTGTTCATTGTTTGTGCAGAAAGAGAATTAGACATTGATAAAAAACCTAGCATTGCAAAACTTGGATATACCCATCGCCTCCATTCAGAGAATGTAAGATGCGACTTCAAGACTTTATAAAATCTATTTAATTTATTTAGCAGATTAGTTTTAGTTTTTGACGCTAAATCATCCCAAGTGCCTTCTTCTTTAAAATTTTCAATTTGCTTAAGTAAGGTTCGGAATTGACGTTTTTTCCTAATGAATAGTTGTTTTTTCATATATTAATTTTATTCTATAATTATAAGTTATTTCGCGTAAAACTTGTTAGGAAATCATCAATAGGAAGTATTACATGATGACAAATTTTCATCCAAATTAGTATTTTATTGTAACAAATGGAAACTTTTAGCGTTCTAATAGGTAATCAATCAAAAATCAATCACTTATGTTAAAGCAATTCTTCATCCTTTGCTCTGGCGCTGACACCGATATATTAAACGACTGCTCCATTGGAGAACAGAACAAATATGCTGGTATTGGAGCTACCGTTTTCTTTACGGCTGTAATGGCAACTATAGCCGCTAGCTATGCGCTCTTTACCGTTTTTGACAATCTCTATGCTTCAATTTTCTTTGGGCTCATTTGGGGTTTACTCATTTTTAATCTCGATCGCTATATTGTTTCGACCATTAAAAAACGCGACAATATCTTAGACGAAATTCTTCAAGCGACACCAAGACTATTCTTAGCACTTATTATTGCCATAGTCATTTCAAAGCCTTTAGAATTAAAGATTTTTGAAAAGGAAATTAATCAGGTTTTATTAGAGCAAAAAAATGATTTAACGCTCGCCAATCAAAATCAAATCGCTGAACAGTTTAGTCCTAAAATTGCTACGCTAGAAAGCGAAATTTCAGATTTAAACGCTCAAATAGATTTAAAAGAAGCAGAAGTTAATGGATTATATAACACTTACATTACAGAAGCTGAAGGCACTGCTGGCTCTAAGCTTTTAGGCAAAGGCCCTGTATATAAAGAAAAGCGCGATAAACATGATGCTGGATTAGCTGAATTACAACAGCTAAAATCCGATACTAAAACAAAAATCGAAGCGATTGAAACCCAAATTGCAACACTTCAATCGGATTACACCACTAATGTCGCAGAGACACAACCTGTGATTGATAATTTTGATGGTCTCATGGCGCGTATTACAGCGTTAGGTGAATTACCGTGGTTACCATCCTTTTTTATTTTCCTGCTGTTTTTAGCCATTGAAACGTCTCCAATCATTGCCAAACTTTTAGCCCCAAAAGGTGAATTTGATTATAAACTAGAAGATCAAGAAACAGCAATTAAAACCTGGACCATGCAAAAAATTGCAGAACGAAAACTCCTTTTAAAAACAGACAATACTATTAATAATAGAGTTTATGATGAAATTGCTGATGAAGAAGAGGTGATGAACTACAAACGAAAGCATGCACGGACACTAATGCAAAATCAAGCGGATGCATTTTTAAAACAACAAAACGGTATTTTATAAAACCTAGTCGTATTTAATAGTATAATCAGTCTGTAATTTACAATTTCACACCTCTAAAGTCCCCTCAAGGGAACAACTGTTAGCTAAACTATTTTTGCTTTAGTCGTGAACAGTCTATCCATTGCACTTTTCTCATTGTAATTTTCTAATGATTTTATATTGTGTGAATTGCCCCCTTTTGAGAAATTAGTAAAAAACAAAATATTTTTTGTTTTTTTAGCTACCAAGTGAAGCTCTTAGGGGTGCTTTGTTACTCCCTGAACAAACCGTTAAAATTAATTTAAAACATTGTTCTCTAAATTGTTCTTATTTTTAGCTTTAAAACAACAACCAATTCTTATGAAACATATTGTCGCCATTGCATTGGCATTATTAGCTTTTAGCTGTATTAGCATTAAGGCAGACGTCACTACAGAAACAACAACAAATAGCGATTCTGCAGCACTTGCTGAAGCTGGAATCCGCCTTGTAATGGCAGAGCAAGAAGCCGCATGGAATAATCATGATTTAGAAGGTTTTATGCAAGGCTACTGGAAAAGTGATTCACTAAAATTCTACGGAAGTAATGGCCTAACCAAAGGATGGAAGCAAACATTAGCCAATTACAAAAAAGGATATCCAACAAAAGCAGAAAGTGGGACTTTAAGATTTGTAATTAATGATATATCAAAAATTGAAGGAGATAATTACTGGGTCATGGGAGAATACCATCTTAATCGCGAAGTTGGAGATGCCAATGGTGTTTTCATCATTATCTTTAAAAAGATACATGGAGAATGGAAAATTGTAGCTGACATGTCTTGCTAAAACAAAACTCAAGCCCACAAGAATAGAAAACAAAATGCCTGCTAAAAATCCACCTATGATCTAAGAGACTCAGGAAACATTTTGTTTATATATTGATAGAATTTCTCTTGGCTTAAGCTGCCACAACTCTATTTTCAGCGATCATAGTTTCTTTTGGTTCTTCAGATTTAAAATGCTGAAACAACTCTTTACATCCATAACCTATTATTGATAATCGTTTTGATTTTGTAATAGATTCATTATGCAATTTTGCTAAGGCCATCACTCCTGCTCTATCTATACTACTGACCTGTTCGATATCTAATAAGACATCATCGAGTTTATCGAATATATTAGAAAATTGAGCATTGAAAGTTTTTAGATTTAACTTGTTTAAAGTTCCTTTAATCTGAAAACGATTGTTGTAGTTTGTAATCTGTAAATCCATAATAAATAGTGTTTAAAAGTTCATACTAATTGAGGCTATTAATCAGTATACCTTATACATTAATCAGAGGGATTGTGTTCAATATCGGATATATATGTGGGTCTTTTGATACATTTTCGATAAAGAGTAAGTTTGAATGGACTATTCGAAGCATTATGCTCATTTTTTCGACAAACAACAGCTTTTAAAATCATCCATTTGTAGGAAAAATAAAACCTGAATCAGTTAAGAATCAGGTTTTTGAAATTATTTTAAGCAATAAATTTGAACTTAATTTAGTCTCTAAATTTTTAAGTTTTCTTTACATATTCGGTAATAATGACAATTTGTTGTCCATCTACTCGACCTTCAATATAGGTTTCATTTTCATGGTCTAGTCTTATATTCCTAACAGCAGTACCTTGTTTAGCAACCATACTAGACCCTTTGACTTTAAGATCTTTAATTAGCACAACAGAATCACCATGCTCTAAAATCACACCGTTCACATCTCTGTGAATCAGTTTATTTTCCTCATCTTCACCATCACCAGAAGCTTTAGCCAATTCTAAGGTTTCTTCTTCCATGTACATCATGCCTAATAAATCCTGAGTCCAGTCGTCCTTAATTCTATTAAGCATTCTCCAAGCCATAATTTTCACAGCTTCATGTTCACTCCACATACTATCATTAAGACATCTCCAATGGTTAGGATCTATAGCATCTGCATCGTTCATTTGTTCTGTACACACATTACATGCATATAGAACTGTTTTCAATTCGTTTTCTTTAATATCCGATACGGTGTAAACAGATAATTTTTCCTCGTTGCCGCAAAGCTCACATTTGGAGCCACTGCGCTTTTGTAGTTCTCTTTCTAATGACATAATAAATATAGTATTGTGCAAATGTAAAATTAATTCAGACTTTCTCGTAGTTTTTTAGATAAGCCTTTTACAACCATCTCGTAAGAATGGTCTATTAACTCTTTAATAAGTTGTTGTGTGAGTTCCCCTTTTTGTACATAAACACTATTCCATTGTTGTTTATGCATGTGATAACCAGGTTTTATACTGTCGTATTCTGCTCGCAATTCTTGAGCATATTCAGGATCGCATTTTAAATTAATAAAAGCGTCCCCCTTTTCCCATTGCTTTAACGAGGCTAAAGCAAACATTTTATTACAGATTTTAAACACAAGAGTATCGTTATCAAAAGGAAAATGTTCGGTAACCGCTTTTTTGCTTAAACAATAGTTTCTGTAATCTTCTATGTTCATTTCAACAATTTCTTATCGTCTCCTCCTTCTATCTTCAACGCTGAATAATCTAATGTCCAACCTATCGTTTCTACTAGGTTTTCAATAAGATGAATGGCTTCTAAAGCTTCTTGCTTAGCAATAGTATATAAACCACTTTCTGGAACTTTATCCATAATATGAGCTTTTGCTTTGGTATGTAAATCCGTTAGATCTGCAGCCTCAAAACGATTAAACATACCGTCTTTTTTGTCGTAATAATTAATATCACTTTCAATAGAAAGTACTTCAGGTTGCGGAAAGTGAGATAATACTACGGTTTTTGTTTTAGCATTTGAACTCATTTCAATTTTACTCAAATCAAATCCCACATGTGCTTTTGCTTTAATCACAACTAAGGCCTTTTTTCGACTAGATATCAATTTTAGAAACTTCGCTTTTACATCCTCATAATGGTAAATTTCAGCAAAATCACCTTCTACCGTTACAAACTTACAGACACGTTTTATTTTGTCTAAAAGCAATATGGATTGCTCATTGGCCACTTTCTTGGTTTTCCAATGTTCATAGAGGGTTACTAACCCTAAAGTGACCAGAATACTAATGATGATTATAAAAAATGTTTCCATATGCTTTAAATATATGACACTAACATTAGCGTATTGTCACATGTAATTACCCTATTATTTTATATAAAATTGGTTTACTCGGACTTGCATCATTCTCAAATGGAGCAATTTGAAGGTTAAGCATATACTTACCGTCTTTAATTTTATTAGACACATAGATAAACTCTGTTATTGTAGCATCTAAACGTAATTTTCCACTTGTATTCCAAAACGCATTATGTGCTAATAAGTCTCCGCCGTCTTGCTCCTTATCTACACTTGGCAAATCGATAAGTAGATGCTTAATGTCTTTATTTTTTAGATAATCTGCAGCATCCTCTAATAAATACGTTGGATTGGTATTTGAGTATTGTCTAGAAAATTTCTCTCGCGTATTTGGCATCGTCCTAATAACAATGGCATCGCGTTTTTTATTTCCTAAGGCAAACTGTAATTGCTTTCTCGAAATTACATAATCATCACCTAGTTTTTCTGGTGCCACAGTTACCACCTCAGCCAAAAAGAAAAACTGTTTTAGATGCTGATTTATAGAATACATTTCTTCTGTGATATGACCAACGGTCTCCGTATGTGTACCATGTGAGTGCGGATTAAAACTTATAGTATTAAAATTTACAACCGCTCCATTAGCAACGCTAATTATTTCACCGTCCATAACCTCAGGTGTTATTTTTGGTGGATCTAAATACCAGGCATTAACATTAGTCGATTTTCCTGTAATAGGAATTGAAAGATCTAAAGGTAGAGATAAATCTATTTTTAATTTTCTCGATTTGTATTGTATTGTTGCTATCAAATTTAATTAAGTTTAAAAAGTTCTGAAGCAATACCATCACATAAAAATTGTCCCTTCTTTGTGACCCGTACATGCTTATCATCAATATACAATAATTGTTGATTTATAAAAATTTCTGATTGCTCTATTAGATAATCTTTAAAATCCATACCGAAATCAGTTTGAACCCTATCTAATGACACTCCCCAAATAGTTCGCAAACCCGTCATTACATACTCGTTGTATTGATCTGTATGTGTTAAGGTTTCAATTTCTATGGGTAGTTCATTTTGCTCAATTGACTTTATATATTTCGCATTATTACTCACATTCCAACCGCGTTGTTTTCCATTAAACGAATGTGCGGAAGGTCCAATTCCCAAATAGGATTTCCCTTGCCAATAGGCTGAATTGTTTTTACTAAAATAACCGTTTTTTCCAAAATTAGACAGTTCATAATGCACAAATCCTGAAGTCTCCAATTTGTCTTTCAATATATGAAATTGATCATGTGCTTGCTCATCGTCAACATTATCAATAATACCTTTTTTAATGAAAGATGCTAAAGCTGTTTTAGGCTCAACGGTTAAAGCATAACTCGAAATATGAGGCACTCCAAAACTTAAAGCCATTTCTATATTTGCCAACCATTGCGCATTTGAAGCCCCTGGTATGCCGTAAATTAAATCTAAAGAAATATTGTCGAAATGCTTAGTTGCTTCTTCTAAACACGATTTTGCTTCATTGGCATTGTGTGCACGATTCATCAGTTTTAAATCATTTTCAAAGAATGATTGAATACCGATAGATAGCCTATTGATTGGACTTTTAGAGAGCTCTATGATGCGTTCTTGAGATAAATCATCCGGATTGGCTTCAAGCGTAATTTCGGGGTGGTCTGAAACTTGATACATTTCATACACCGCCTCTATTAAAAACTCTAATTCTTTATTGCTTAACAAACTAGGTGTTCCTCCTCCAAAATAGATGGTTTCAACTACTGTATTTTTGAATTCATCTTTTCTGAGTTCCAATTCTTTAGCTAAGGCAGTAATAAGATCCCCCTTTTTCTTCATGGATGTCGAAAAATGAAAGTCGCAATAATGACACGCTTGCTTGCAAAATGGTATGTGGATGTAGATGCCGCTCATTTTAGTTTTTAGTATTCAGTCGCAGTTTGCAGTCGGTTGCACTCAAATTTTTCTTATTATTCAAACAAATCATATAACATTGAAATTCTTAAATCACAATACATTTTTATGAAATTAAAATAAAGCATATCAAATTGACTTCCATAAGTTTCTCGTCTAGTTTCCCACGATTCGTAAGCTGGAAATTTCAGTTTAAATTGTTCATCGATAAATAGATCCCAAAGTTTCTCAGAAGTATCTAAAGCGACTATAAACGTGGAATCCTTACTATTTATATGTTTCAATTCAATGACTAATGAATCTTTTATTTTCTGAGATTGGTAATAGTTATCATGGGCAATATCATTCATTTCAACCTGCCCTTGGCTAAAACTCAAAAACGACTGACTGACTATTAAAAGTAAAATAATGATTCTCATTTACTATTTTTAACTGCATACTGAGACAGCAAACTGTTTACTTCTTAACGCGACCTTCATTCTGTTTCACAAAAGCAGACCAGCCAGAATAACTCTTACCAACCTCAACTCTGCCTTCATTATAAAAATGACAAACGGCAGCCGCCAAACCATCCATAGAATCTAAATTCTTAGGAATTGTTTTAAGCCCTAACATGCTTTGTAACATTTTAGCAACTTGCTCTTTACTGGCATTTCCATTTCCGGTGATAGCCATTTTAATTTTTTTAGGAGCGTATTCTGTAATCGGCACTTCGCGAGACAAACCGGCTGCCATAGCAACCCCTTGTGCGCGTCCCAATTTGAGCATACTCTGTACATTTTTACCAAAAAACGGAGCTTCAATTGCAATTTCATCTGGATGATACGTATCGATGAGTTCTATAGTACGTTCAAAAATAAGTTTAAGTTTTAGATAATGATCATCATACTTTTTTAGCATGAGTTCATTCAACTGTAAAAATTCCATTTTTTTACCTACAATTTTTATGAGTCCAAACCCCATAATTGTAGTACCAGGATCAATACCTAAAATAATTTTTTCTTTACTCATGCTTTTAATTACAGTATCGGCAACCATCTAACGCGACTGCCAAGCCAAAGGTAAGGTTAAAAACACTACCATTAAAAGCACCTAAACCATTTAAAACAGGATTATAATCTTCTAGAGACGTTAAACCATAGATATAAGAAACATCGGTGTACACTGAGACTTTTTCATTAATTGCGTAATGCACTTCTAAACCCGCTAAAAGGTTTACAAAAGTCTGTTTATTATCTCCCAATGTTCCTAATGGTTTTACAAAAGACATTCCAGGACCTGCATGTGCAACCGTACGTAACCGCATTGGCAGAAACGTAAGATATGCTGTAGGATCATAGATAAACTGCGCATTAATTCTTGTATAATTTATTTTAAATTCTGGTGTGTCATCAGCATTCTTAAAACGATTAAAACCAAAATCTAATTTTACTCCGTATTGCGGTGTTAGCTTATGTTGAATCCCTAAATTAATTGTTGGAAAATTCACAGGCTTCGCATAAGAACTTTTTACAAATCCATCTGTTGTTGGATAATTAAGACCAACAGCAAAAAGAGCTTTCCACTTCGCAGTGTCCTTTAATTGCGCCTGACTATTAAACGTTATAAAAACGATAATAAAAACGAAAAGGTATTGTTTAAAATAGTATTGCATCTGTAAGTTTTTGATTTTATTTGTAGTATGCGTTACAATGTACCTCACAAAATTAAACAATTCTTATTTGTGCTTATTAAGTTGAGTATTGTTGTTGGTGCATTTTGTTTTATGTATTCTAAAATTGTTCAAAACGAAAATTTAGAATTCAACAAATTTGTAGCTTTTTTGGATAAAAATGACGTTTTTTCATTGCAAAACAGCTTTATATTAATCCTTTTAACCAGTTCTAATTGGTTTTTTGAAATTCTTAAATGGCAACATCTCGTTACTATTTTAAGGCCTATTTCCTTTAAATCAGCATTAGAACAAAGTTTAGGAGGTTTAACAGCGTCCTTAATAACACCAAATCGTATTGGCGATTATGGAGCAAAAGCCATTTACTACACCAAAACATTTAGAACAAAAATTGTGCTACTCAACCTTTTAGGAAATATGGCACAAATGACCATAACGATGGTTTTGGGTGCTATTGGTTTCATTCTCTTTATCAATCGCTATCCCATTGGCATTAACTACAATAAAGCAGTAGGTATTGGAGCCATTATTTTATTGATTGGATTGGTTATTTTCTATGTAATGACCCAAAAACGGTCTAAAATAAAAGGGTTTTCACTCGTTTTTATAATCGATTTTATTAAATCCATTCCTTTGAAAACACATGGCTTAAATCTGTCATTGTCTTTAATTCGATATCTTATATTTTCATTTCAGTTTTATTATTTGCTGTCGGTCTTTGGTGTTACCATCAGCTATGTTGATGCCATGATTGTAATAACGAGTATGTATGTACTAGCTTCGATTGTGCCCACTATTTCAATTTTTGATGTGGTAGTAAAAGGCAGCATCGCTATGTTTTTGTTTAGTTACCTAGATGTAAATGAGTTTATTGTTTTATCTACGACAACCTTAATGTGGCTGCTTAATTTTGTAATTCCGAGTATCTTTGGAAGTTATTTTGTGCTTAACTTTAAACTTCCAAAACCAATAGAATAATGCTCTCATTTTTATTCATTTTTATCATCATTATATATCTACTTATTATAGGTTGGTTGAGCTATGGCTTTGATAAGGTTGATGATTTTAGAGTACAAGATTTATCGCATAAAACGAAATTCTCAGTGATCGTTCCGTTTAGAAATGAAGCCAAAAACCTCCCCAAATTATTAAATTCTATTTCAAAATTGAATTATCCAAAACCGATGTTCGAAGTTATTTTGGTTGATGATGATTCTGAAGATGATTCGGTTGCGATTATAGAAAATATTCTCGGTACATCAAGCAAAAAGGATAGTCGATTTGGCAATATTCAAATTATTAAAAATAAGAGAATTTCAAACTCACCAAAAAAAGACGCGATAACGTCTGCTATAAAAGTTTCAAAATATGATTGGATTGTAACTACCGATGCCGATTGTATTTTACCTAAATATTGGCTCGATACTTTTGATGAATGCATTCAATTAAAAAATTCCAATTGTATCGTTGCTCCAGTGACGTATCATGGGAAAATGACGTTTCTTAATCGTTTTCAAACCTTAGATTTTTTAAGCTTACAAGGTGCGACTATTGGTAGTTTTGGTATTAAGAAACCTTTGATGTGCAATGGTGCTAATTTCGCTTATCGTAAGTCCCTATTTATTTCTGTCAGAGGTTTTGAAGGCAACGACACTATCGCCAGTGGTGACGATATATTTCTTCTTGAAAAACTCACAGCACACGATGCAGAGAGTGTGCACTATTTAAAATCTCGTAACGCAATCGTCACTACAAACCCTGCCCAAAGCACTAAAGATTTAATACAGCAACGTCTACGTTGGGCTTCAAAAACAAGCCAAAATAAGAACTGGTTTACTAAATCAATTGGATTGGTCGTTTTATTAGGGAATTTGGTTTGTTTAGGACTGCTACCTGCCGTTTATTTCAATATTATAACACTGAAAATCGCTTTGGCATTATTTATTATTAAAGGGAGTATAGACTTCTTATTGCTATTTAAAACAGCACGCTTTTTTAAACAAGATAACCTTCTTGTGTCTTATTTATTTTCGAGTATTATCTATCCATTTTTTTGTGTAAGCATTGTTTTTCTTTCGTTCTTTAAATCTTATGAATGGAAAAATAGAACTTTTAAAGTGTAAGTTCCTTCAAAATAAAACAGGCTAATTAATACGTACAATCACAGGTAACTCAAAAGCGGTAGTAACTTGTTGATTTCGTTTTATGGCGGGGTATATTTTAGGAACTCCTTTTAAACTGCGACGTAGAAGACTGTCAATTTTCGGGATTTCCTGAATAGTTTCAGGGTGCATTTTAATAGATTCTACTACTAAAAGTCCTGTTTTATCAATCTTAATATTAAGCCTAATCGTATCATTAACGTTATTAGAAACTACTAAATTTTGTGCTTTTAAAAACTCATTCACACTACTAATCAAAGTATTCTGAAAACACACTTTCCGATCTTCTTTTTCCGTCAAAGAATCGCAATTACTAAACGTTGGATAGGCATCTACCTCATTCCAATTAAAAGTTTGTAGCTCCTCCTCAAGTAGATCTTCAGGATAAACTTTCTTCTTTTCAAAATAATTGCAAGAGGTTGCAAAAAGCAAGATTAAAAGACAAACAATTCGATTCATTACTAGTGTTCTGATAGCGAAAAGTACGATATTTTATTCAAAACCATGCTAGTCAGCTTCGCTTTTAGATTGTAGCGTTACATCTATGTCTTGATTTTAATTTATATGAAGAATTTTACTCGCCTTCTAAAAACTTTTCTTGCTTTAATTCTTTGAGTCGGCCTTCAGCATAGCTTATAAATGGACTTTTTTTATGCTTCTCAATAAATTGCTCATACAGCTTAATTTTACTACCAGTATCAGCATAATATTCATCTTTGGTTCTAAGAATATAAAACTCGGACATTATATTAGAAGGATCTTCTTTTAACGATTTTTGAAAGGCTTTAATCGCTTGATCGTATTTTTTCTGGCGATTAAAAATAGTACCTAAACGCTGGTACTCATCTGAAAGCGGAAGGTCTTTTAATAATAAAGCCTTTGTGATATACTGTTCAGCCATTTCAAAATCACTTAAACTCTGGTAGTATGCACCGATAACGAACATGGCATTCGCATCATTTGGGCTATATTTTAAAGCTTGTTTTCTGTGATAAATTGCATCTTTATAATCTGAATTTTGCGCATAACTCAAACTTAATTTTTCGTGAATAAACTCCGATTTCTCACCTAAATCTAACAATTTATTAAACCAAACAACGGCATGGGTATAATAGTCTTGATGGTAATAGGTTTGCGCCTTTAAACTGATAAGCTCTATATTGTTTTCATAACTTTCTAATCCTCTATCAATATAACCATGAGCCTTTATAAAGTTTCGTTTTATTAAATGATGTTTCGAAATCTTAAAAATGGCTTTTTGATGCGTTTCATCAAGTTGAAATGTTTTTTCAAATTGTTGTAATGCGGTAGTGTCCTTTTGCTTTTCTAAAACCACACCTAGTTCATAATAGTAATTAGGGTTTAAGCTATCGGATGCAATTAAGGTTGAAAATCGCTGATTGGCATCTTTATAATGTTTCGTTCTTGCTAACAATTTTGCGTATTCATACTGTAATAGAAGATCATCCGCATTGGCTTTTATTGCTTTTTCATAATTATTTAATGCTTCTCCATAGTTCCCTATTGCCATATACGCTTTTGCAATATCATCGTAAACAGCCTCTAAATCATCTAAAGATTTGTAAACCTCTATAGCTTTGGAAAAGTTGCCATTACTATAGAGATGATCTGCTTCCGCTTTTATATTTTGCGCATTTAAATGAATGGTAAAAACACAACACAAGAGTCCTAAAATTAATTTCATAAGTAATTATTAGTCTTTTTTAGAATCATGAATTTGAAAAACAATTGGTAAAGCATACGATACAGCTACAACTTCACCTCCTTTTTTAGCAGGAGTAAAATTTGGTAATAAGTTTAAAACTCTAATCGTTTCCGCTTCCAATTTTGGGTGTGGTCCTCTGGCAGTAATGCTAGTAACATGTCCTGTTTTATCTATTATAAACTGTGCGTAAATTCGTTTTTGACCTGCTGGTAAACCTAAAGAATTTGCTAAATTGGTATCAAAATTTTTTCCAACAAACTTATTGATTGCTTGTGCTAAACAATCTTTTTCTTCTGTTTTGTTAGACAGCGATTCACAATCGGGATGAACTGGAGCAACTTCCACCTCACTAAAAGGAATTGCCCCATTTAAACGCCTCTTTTTAGCAGCTACCCTTTCTTCTGCATACTTTTCCATGTCTTCAATAGACAACACCTTTTTATTGGTCTTTAATTCATTGATTTGTTGATTTAATTGCTCAACAATTGGGTTTTTATCTGTGGAATGCTTTAAAATACTATCGCGTTTAGCAACCAATTCATTATATTCTTGCGAATTAGCATCTCCTTGAACCTGAAAAACAATGGGCACAGAAAAAGGCACCACTACCACTTTTCCTTTTTGTTTCCCTGGAATAAACTGAGGCAAGGTTGCTAAAACGCGTTTGGCTTCTGTTTCTAATTCTGGACTTGGACCTCTAGCTACAATATCTTTAACACTACCATCGGTGTCAATTTTAAACTGCACAAAAATTCGTTTTCTACCAGGACTCAAACTATCTCCTATACTTGTATTAAAGTTTTTAGCAATGTGCTTGCTCACAAAACTATTAAAACAGTTTTTTCGATCTTTATTACTTTCTAAATCTTGACAATCAATGGTGGTTGGTGTTTCTTCTACGACAGAGAATGGGACTTCCACAATTTCAACCTCTTCTTTAATCATTTCGACACCATCATTTGAAATATATGAATCTAATACTAAAGTTGACCTACCGTCTGTCACTACGAGTTTATTAAAAAAATCGTCGTTTTCTAATTGTTTCAACAATCTATTAAAACGCTTGGTTTCTTCATCTGTTTTGTTTCCAGCATCTTCAACATAAAGTTTTAAAATACCATCTTGGGTGTTTGATTCCCATCGTTCTTTAGCTTCTTTTGTTTTTTTCCATTCTACATAATCTGCGTAAGACTTGTGTTTGCCTAATTTCATTACATCAGCAGAGTTAATATCTTCTTGGGTTAATGTGCCTTCTTCTGATTTTCTTTCAATCGTACCTTCAGCGATAAAAATCATGAATGCCTTAAATTTTAAGTAATCTTCACGAGAGTTTATATAATTATATTTTTTATCTCCCATAAAACCTGCATAATCAACAATTTCAGCAAAGGTTGATCCATTTTTTTTCATTGTAAGTATCTCTTCATGATACTTTTTAATTAACTCGTCATCAGTTAACTCTTGATTGACTAAGGTTTCTTGTGAGTCTATCTTTTGTTGCGCTCTAACCTCCGTAGACGTATAAATCAACATTCCAAAAACCATAGGAATTAATAGTGCATACTTAAGAAGATGAAGCTGTTTTGATTTTGATTTTTGTAACATAGCGATTCGTTTTTTGATTAATGACTTATTAAAAAATGTATTAGTAAAAGACACCTGATTAACATCTAATACCTGATTGAGTAAACTTGTATAATAATCGACTTTACCACTTTGCTTTACCGCTTTGGCATCGGCAATATATTCGTGTAATTCTTTGATTCTATTTTGATAGATGTAGACTAAAGGATTAAACCAGAATACAACTCTAAGCAATTCGAAAAACAATAAATCTACCGTATGGTATTCTTCAATATGTACCAACTCGTGCTTATAAATGGTTGGCTTTTCAGACTCTGAAATATGTTCACCTAAAAATATGGTGTTGAAAAACGAAAATGCAGCGCTACTTTTTATGAGCTTAACAATAAGAATATTGCCTTTCCAACGTTTAGGGTTTTTATGTTTTAACCAATATAATTTGGTGATTTTAGCTAGAAAAATCAATGATGCTATCGCGATACCCGTTACTGCTATTATTTGCCAAATTGGTGTTTGTGGCTGCTCTAAAATAATACCAGCTAATTCTGCCGTTTGAATGTCGTAAACCGTTGGTGATTTTGTACCAATAAATACTTCTGGCAAATGAATAACCATATCTTTTGTGGCCATCGTTTTTAGTTGAGGAAATTTAAGAAATGGTAATACAAGCGCTAATACAGACGTAATTATTAAGTAAGCTCTATTGTAATTAAAGAAGGTTTCTCGCTTTAAAAACAAATCGTATATCAATAAAAACAAGGCTTGAAATGCGATAATTTGAAGAATAGAATACAGCATAATTATTTAATTCGTTACTATTTATTTTTTTAATACTCTCTGTGAACCTTGTAAATTATGTACAGTTCAATGTTTAAAACAAAAGATCTACTGCGGTTTGTTTTTATTAATTTCATCGAGTAAGACTTCAATGTCTTTAACATCAACATCATTTTTCTGAACAAAAAACGACACCATACTTTTAAAAGAACCTTGAAAATAATTATCCACTAATTTATTTATGGACTGGTTACTGTAAGATTCCTTAGCAACTATAGGAAAGTACACATGCCCTTTTCCTTTTTTCTCATAGTTTACAAAACCCTTACTTTCTAAAATTCTTACGATTGTAGACACCGTATTATAAGCAGGCTTAGGCTCTGGTAACATTTCAATTATCGATTTTACATTGGCTTTTTTAAGCTGCCATAAGGTTTGCATAATTTCCTCTTCTGCTTTTGTTAATTGCTTCATAGCACTCCCTTTTTTTAGATTAACTCATCACAAATATAACTAAATAATTAGTTTCAACTAATTATTTAGTTATATAATTGTAACAATAGCTTACTTAAAGCGTCCTATTAATGAATTTAATTTTTTGATATGGAAATATTTTTAGTGTGTATCGCACTGCTTTTAATGATATTAGGTATCCTTGGCAGTTTTCTTCCGGTATTGCCTGGACCACTAACGAGTTGGGCTGGCCTTTTAGTGCTTCATTTTACGGAAGGCGTAGAATTGAGTCATACCTTTTTAATTGTCTCTCTAGTATTTGCTGTTTTTATTTATGTCTTAGATTATATTATTCCCGCCATAGGCACTAAACGATTTGGTGGTAGTAGAGCCGGAATGATTGGGACGACCTTAGGTTTAATCATTGGGCTGCTCTCTCCTATTCCCTTTGGAATTATAATTGGTCCATTTGTTGGTGCACTTATTGGAGAAATGATGCATCGCAATGATTTTAATAAAGCTTTGAAAGCTGCTTTTGGATCGTTCTTAGGATTTATAGCCTCTACCTTTTTAAAATTTATTGTGGCTATAATTTATCTCGGCTTTTTTATTGTGAAGTTATCGGAACACAATGCAAGCTGGTATTAATCTATTTCGAACCTCCTTTAATAGAAAAAAACCTAGCCACATACTATGTGATTAGGTTTAATTTTCTTGCTATTAATTCAACAAATACTTAATAAGGGATTAATTAACTCTTGCTGACAGGTGTAAATATATTGAAGTCTTTTTACTTTTTGCTGTGGGAAAACCGTACACTTGCTGTGGAAAAACCGTAGTTTCCTTAATTAACGGCACCTTCAAAGGTTTCAAAAACCGTATAAAATGCGATATTTCTGCGCTTTTATTACAAATAACCTTTTTCTCGTGCTTCTTTTAACAAGCTTTCATCTTTTCCATCATCAATAGAGAACAAAATCTTAAGCTGTTTTTTACGTTTTTCAATGGCACTTGTAGACATGTCTATATATTCATTTAGACTTTTAGTTTTTATGCCTTGAGACAATAAATGTAAGATTTTTCGATTTATATCATCGACGTAGATATCACTCGAAATTCTTTTTTTAGTATAATTGCTAACCGTGCTACTATAGTAAGGTGGCGACTTTAAAATTTGCTGAAAACCATCAGCCAATTCCATAGACGTTAAATCACTTTTAATTAAAAAACCGTCTGGATCAATCTCTTTAATAATATTATGAATTCGAAACGTTTCATTAAACATGGTAAGAATTACAATCTTAGCTCTAGGCATTAAACGCTTTGCTAATAATGCTAAATCCTCACCAGAAGTATATCTCCCGTCTTCTGAACCTGGTAAACTAATATCAAAAAAGCAAACATCGTATGGATATTTTTTTGATTGGCGCTCTATCATAGCTACAGCTGTATCACAATTGTTCGCTGTATCGATATACAAAGTTTGATCGTCTTTTTTTGTTGCCATTAACACATTCTGGTAACCCTCTATAATAATTGGATGGTCGTCTACCATTAAAATTTTGATGTGTTCCATGTGAAATTAATTTGTATAGGGAATTTTTACATTAACTGTTGTACCAGTATCGGATTGCGATGTAATACTTATAGTGCCTTTAAGGTCATTTACTCGAGATCGCATATTTTTCAGACCAATGCCTTTTTTACTTTTGGAAGTATCAAAGCCAGAACCGTCGTCTACAATATCCAAGCAAATTAAGTCTTTTTCTAGTGAAATACAAACTGAAATGACTTTAGCATTGGCGTGTTTATAGATGTTTTGCATCGACTCTTGAATGATTCTATAAATATTGATTTTCACTTTATTAGATACTAAATCCCAATGAATATCATCGGTATAATCAAATTTATGTTCTAAATTATAAGCTTGAGTTTGGTTTTCAATGAGTTCGGTTACAATATCTATAAAACTAGATCCTGATATAAAATCGGTATTTAACTCGTGTGATATTTTGCGAATGTCATGTTCTATCGTTTTAAGCTGACTAATATATTTTGCCCGAGACATCATCGCCTCTTTTCCCTCATTAAAATTAATACTATCTAAACTTAATCGCACTCCAAAAAGTCCACCTAAAACTCCATCGTGCAATTCTTTTGATACTCGTGTTTTTTCCTTCGCTCTAGCTTCATCTACTTTATCTTGTTGCCCTAACAGTAGATTATAAATATCTTCGTTAGCTTTTTGCTGCACTTGTATTAACTTTAACTTCCTGTTCTTTGCCCGTTGAGAAATTAAGACGTAAACTAATATAGCAGTAACTAAAAGACCAATAGATAAGATTAATAAATATAAATTCTCTTTAGATATTTGCTTATTTTTCGCTACTAATTGATCTGTTTCAAGTTCAATTCTAGCAAATTTATTTCTTACATTCCGTTCTACATATAATAAACTATCTGTAAGTTTTATATGATCGTATAGATACCTTTTACCTTCCTCGCCATCTTTTAACTCAGAAAGCAAAACCATAGACTTTAATAAGATATCTGTTGACGATATTTTCTTAGCTAAATTATAAGCCTTAACGGTATATTTTAGAGTAGAATCCTTAATAGCTAAATGTTTGTAATATTTTGATAAATCTATTGTTACGGCAAGCTTAGTAACATCGTCATTAAGATTATTACTGATTTTATATGCTTCATAAAACATATCGCTTATTTCATTATAATCTTTATATCCGGCTAATACCTTAGTATAGGCAAGATTATCAATAATTAATGGGTAAAATGTGGGATCTATCTCTTGGTAAACTGGTCGCAATTCAATGAGATCGTTAAAAAGTTGAATAGCCTTTTCATAGTCATGTAATTTGATATACATGTTAGCCTGATTATGAAGTGAGATGGTTTTGTTCTGTTCACCCTTCCTCATGTCATTAGCTATATCAATGGCTTTATTATGATATTCTAAAGCTTCAGTATAGCGGCCTAGATGTCCCGATATTTGACCTAATAGATTATTTACAATCCAAATATCATCTAAAATAGACTCTGTTTTTGGCAGAGTATTAAATAATCGTAATGCTTTAATTGCATTTTCCTCACTACTTATATAAACTTTCTCATTAAGTTGAATTTCGGCAATATAACAATAGAGTGTTGCCACAAGTTCTGTATCGCCTAATTCATCATAATATTTTAATGCGCCTCTGTAATAATAAAATGCGCTATCATATTGAACCTCATAATACTGTTTTGCTATACCAATATTAAGTTTAGCTACAGCTAATGCCAATGTATCGGATAATTTATGCGCTAATTGTAAATTATTTTTATTCTGTTGTTGCCACAGATCCGTTTGACCTAACACATCGTACAAAATCCCTAAACTTCTGCCACTTTTAAGAATTGTGCTGTCTTCAGAAGTTTTATGTGATAACACCATCGCTTTCTTGGCATAAACAACCCTTAAACTATCAGATAAATTATCATCGAACGATAGGCTTCTTAGCTTAAAAATACTATCGTATGTATTTGAATAGTGTTTTTGAGCAAATGCGTTTCCAAACAAGAATAAAAAAATTAAAGCAAGATAAATACGCATCTAAACGAAGTAATTAATTAGTCACTCAAATATATACTAAAATATCAATACTATATTTTAATAATCGATAGGTTTCATACTAACGCAAAAAGCCCACTCAATGAGTGGGCTCTGAAATCTTATTAAATAAAATGTTATATTATCCTTGAGTTTTCAATTTTATTCTAGTCTTATCATGAGCCAATAGATCATAACTCGTTTTTTCTTTGTAGGTAGGTTCTTCATCATTAACTGCAACATTGTCTGATTGGATTCCAGATACTGTTAATAATAAAACAGCTAGTAATGCAAAAGTAATTTTTAGGGTTTTCATAAGTATTATATTTAGGGTTAAAATTAGTCAATATCAAAATCGGTAACGCTACGCGATACACTGAGGGAAGGGAATGGATAATTAACTATTTTAGGGAAACCTAAAACAATACTAAAACTTAAAACGAGGGACGTTTTTTAGACAATTACTTGCCTCTAGTAAAATGAATTAAAATTATTCTTTTTAAGCGTTTTCAAAACTTAATCAGAACTGCAAATATACACGTATTTCTGAATATTCCTAATGAATATCCGACTAAACGCTTTTATTACCCGATTAACCGCGAAATTAATGTTCACAACCTGTTGAAAACTTGCACTCTAGTTAACATTATCGCTTAATTAAATTTTATAAGGTTTATAACTTAAGCATCTCGTAAAAACATAAAAAAAAGGGCAACAATTTCTTGTTACACCTTTTTTGTTGATTAATAGCGTTTATATGACACTTACTCTTTTGAAAAGTCACATTTATTAAAACCAATAGCCAAAAAAAACATTTCAATCTTATAATTTAGAAAGCAAAAACCCCTCATGACCATTTTTGTTAGGTAGACATCAAACACTTAGTAAAACGCACCCATATTTTACCATTTCTTAAACACAATATTTAAGTTTTTACAAGGCCCTTACCCTAATACACTTATACATTTAGAAAGCTAACCACCTCATAACTAAGACAATTAAACTATATGTAAAATACAATTTGAAAAGAACCAAATTATTCTGAATATAAAGCAAGAAGAGTATCATTTTTGGCCAGGATAAAATTGTTAGACAAAAAATTAATTTGAGTGCGATTATTATATATATTTAGGATTTTTCAAGTAAATACATACAGAATATTAAAAGGAGTCATCAGTAAATACCTAATCCATTTTTTTTTAATTTAGCTCACCATTAAACGACCCTACCCGCTAATGCTTAACCACTATTTCAAAATTGTTTTTTATTTATTTCCTGTTCTAATCACCGCACAGAATATTGATCCCGTTGCCTTAGAAGACGAAATATCAAAACTCAATGATCAGCAACATTACGAGACCTCTTTACTAAAATTAAACGAGATCATAGAAGATCCTAAGTCTGATTCATTTGATAAAGCACACGCTCACATTCAGATGGCGTACACATTTAAACGTGTCTATAATTATGTAATGACCATAAATAAGCTTGAACTAGCGGAAATAGAGGCAAAAAAATCCATTCATAAAGAGGAATTGGAGGCAAAAATTTTAGCTGAGAAAATGCTTGTTTATTTTGACATGCAGGATCAGTCAAAAGTGTTAATGCTTCTTAAAAAATTTAATGACAATACAGTTAAACACTTAACGAGAGAAACGCTTGCCCATTACTACACTGTGTTAGGCTCTGTAGCTATTTGGAGGGACGACTACATAAAGGCAGAAGAGAATCTTGACCATGCTATAGCTATTTTAGAAAAAGACAATCCCAAACATTTACCTAATATATACCGAGCAAAATTAGCACTATACTCTACTCTTGGTGATTATAATAAAGTAATGACAGCTTTTGACAAAGGTTTATATTATGCAGAAAAACATAATGTACCAATATATGATATTATCATACATGAAGGACTAACTAAACATTATGAGAACATTCACGATTATGAAAATGCATTAAAAACTCAACAATTAGTTTCTAATAAAAGAGATGAGTATAAGGCCACTACTAATAGTGAGAAGCTTTTAGCTTTACAAAACCGCCTTAAACAAGAAAGATTACAAATTGAACTGGAAGCCGAAGAAAAGCAACAGTTTTATTTATCTATTATTTCAATATTCGTAATTGCCTTAATTATTATCCTCTTAATATTACTCCGTGTTTATAAACAAAAGAATAAATTAATATTACATGAAAACCAATACATCCGAAAGGAAGTTGAACGCCTTTCTACCCAAATAGACACCAAACACAATGCTAAAACTATTTTAGAATCTCACAATTTAACCGAAAGACAACTCGAAGTCATTAAATTAATTAAAGAAGGCAAAACAAATAAAGAAATCGGAGTAGAACTTTTTATTTCCGAAAATACCGTAAAGTATCACCTCAAAGCTATCTACGAACTTTTAGGAGTAAAAAACCGAATAGTTCTACGCCAAACCTATGAGCTATAATTAAATTTATATAAGTTTATAACATGGTAAATACAATACTGTCATAAAAGAGTAATATAAGAAAACCGTTAAAAGCGGTTTTTTTTTATAATAACAATTTAACAAACTCAATAACAGAAGTTATTTCAATCAATATCGCAAAACTTCCCCCCAATTAGAACAGAGTTATTTTAAAATAGTTAAGGTTAATCAAGAATAATACTGATAGAATAACAAGCCATTTCGTACGCAATAACCATCAAAAACAATGATTTCAACCTAATTTTCAAGCTTTTCATCGACACAATTAAGAGGAAAAGTGTAATTATTGATGGTATAAAATTTAAAACACCTCACTAAATATAATTCTTGTTTTTTTTCAATACGCACACAAAGCACTAAAATACAACGCTCTAGACCACACTACCCTGTGGGTAGTGTGTAAAACTACACGCTCACTACCCGTAGAATTTTCAGTTTCATAGAAAAATCAAATCATATTTGCGAATACCAAATCGAAAATTATGATGAACCTAAATCTTTTTAAAACCGAAATGAATCTTACATCTTACAAAAAGCAACAACAGCTATAAAGATTCCAATCCACAACTTAAATATTTAAAACCTCTGGTCATTCAAAAAAAATTGACATAGAGAATAACAAAAAAGCATCTTACAAATAGCAGTACCAAGTTGCGCTTACAAAAAAAACAAACGATTAACAACACGGAATAATTCAACTAGCAAAAAGGGATCACAATCCCAATACTTTTAAACCCAATCAATTCTTAATTTAAATATGATATGAAAAATACAATTACCTTTTTATGCCTACTGTTTTCAATTTCAGCAATTAAAGCTCAAAACAGAACCACTATTGCGTTTCTACCAATATCCTATGACGAAGCTTCTATTAACAGCAATGAAGCCAGAATAGTTCAAGAAACCATAGTAAATGGCTTTGTGTCTTCTAAACGATTCACCGTGGTAGATAGAGAAAAACTAGAAGAAATTGAAAAAGAAAAAAGCCTCCAAAGAACGGAAGCTTTTATGGACAGCGACAATACCGTCGCAGATGGCCTAGGTAAAGGAGCTAACTTTTTAGTTGACGGAAGCATTATTGCTATTAGAAACTCTGAAATCAAAAAGAATAAATGGACCTCTAGTATTAGTGTTCAGATTAGAATGCTAGACGTTTCTACTGGTGAAATTTTATCAACTGAAACTGTGAATTCAGATTTTATTCCATACAGTGATGACGTTAAAAAAGTGATGAAATCGTATTACTCAAAAGATGAATTTAAAAGAGTTGAAGAAAGAGAGGATCGATTGGAAGAGCCATCAACCTCAAGTTCAGAAGCTTTTAATATTGCCTTAATGCCCTTAAGTGATAATATCGTTAAGGTTACGAGATCTCTTTTTCCAATGCCAGCAGAAATCATTAACTGGAACAAGAAGAAAAAAGATGAATTTACATTTGGAGCAGGACATGCTGCTGGTGTACAAATAGGACAAATTATGGACGTTGTTAAATCCTCAACAGTTGCCATAGGGGAAAAAGACTTACAAAGAAATGAGATCGTTGGTTCTGCTTGGGTAATTAGAGTAGATGATCAAAATTTTTCTGTAGCCACATTAATAAACAACCAAAAAGACATTAAAAAAGCGATTAAGAAAGGCGAACCAATAAGCGTCTTAATTAGATAAATAACCAACCAAATATTTAACCCTTAAATTTTAACAATTATGAAAAACACGTACTTATTATTAATTCTTGTTGCTATACTAGTTACAAGCTGCGGATCACAAAAAATGGCCAATCCGTACTCTACTTCTGAACTTATAGCTCACGACACGCAAGGTATTGTGACTTTAAGAGGTGTTAGTGACGAATTTAAAGAAGAACCTGAAGCCGAAGCTAATGCTCATAAAAAAGCGATACAACATTTATTCTACATGGGCTTCCCAGGAACAGACATGAAAAATCCTATGATTCAAAAAGGACAGCGTATTGAAACTGAGAACAAAGCTTTTTTCGATGAGTTTTACAAATCAGGCTACAAACAATACATCACAAGTAACAAAGTTGACTATTATGGTTGCCAAAATGAGACGAAAAACTGCGTCACTGCAGCATCAACTTTTAAACTTAACTATAATCTTTTAAGAAGAGATTTAGAACGCAATAAAATTTTAAATAAAATAGGATTTTAAACATGACTAAAAGAACAAATATTATCAAAATAGGAGTTTTAGTAATGTGCTTTTTACAAACCTTTTCTACGTTTGCCCAAATTGCATCTACTAGAAGCGATGAAGTTGAAAGGGCACAAGCCAAATTAATGGTCGTACCCTACACCAAAACTGGTGAAGAAGTGAAATCAATCTTAGACGACAATCCATACATTCGCTCTGCAATGTCTATGGTTAAACAATCTTTTGATCAACGTGGATGGACTACCGTAGATTTCGTTGCGAGCCTTAGAGCTGCCGAATCTAATCGCGCTTTTCAAATGGATAGACAAGCAGATTTTAAAGCCGATTTAATTGCTGGTTCTGGCGCGGATATCTATGTTGAAGTAGATACACAACTTACAACCGATGATTCTGGATCTGCAAGTGTCACCCTGGTACTGCAAGCATTTGAAGCCCATTCGGGAGCTAGCTTTTCTAACCAATCTGAAAATAGTGGCCGTTTCAATACTCAAGATTACGATAAGTTAATTGAAAAAGCGTACGACCGCATTAGAGAAGAGTTTTTAAATATGCTTCTTACAAAAACTGATGAAATTAGGGAAATAGGACGTGCTATTAAAATAGAACTCAACTTGCATGAAGATGCTGAATTAGATTTTGATGCCGAAGTCGGTGACGGCGATTTCCTTAACGAAGCCATTGAAGAATGGATCTATATAAACGCCTATAAAGGACGGGCTAATCTATCAGGAATCACGGAGAAATCAATGGCTTTTGACGAAGTGAGAATACCGCTTTTTGATCAAGAATCAGGCAGACCGTATAATCCGAATCGATTTGCAAGCGAACTAATTAAGTTCTTACGATCCAATGAGGTATCAGCCTCTAGAAACGTAAAAGGACAGAACCTATTTATTACAATTAAATAATGTTTATACAACGCACAACATATAGTTTGTTTTTGATTTTGTTTCTAGTATTCTCTAGCAATATAATTTTTGGTCAAAATTCTAGTACCATTAACTTTAGCTACAAAATGCCAAATACAAAGACTAAAAACGGTGTCAATAAAGAGCATTACAAATTGTTGAGACAAAAAATCGAAGGGAGTTACAATGAAAGAGGTAAACTTAAGGTAGGGCTTAACTTTTCCCCTAGTCAAACTCCCTTTGAAATTATTCCTAGCATAGAAATCGTTGACGAAAAGAACGCTGGAGATATTCAAACCGTCAAGGTCGTTAAGGTTGCAGTGTATTTAACTATAACAGAAGCAGAGAATCAAACGTTATTTAATCAATTTAAAACAACGGTAATAGTCACTGATAAAGACCTGGATAAAGCTATAGCAAAAGCTATTCAACAAATAAAAACTTCAGACTCAAAATTCAGAAGCTTTTTTACTAAAGCCGAAACAAACATATTGGCGTATTACAAAAATAATTGTGCCAAAATAATCAAATCGGCAAATACTTATATAGAAAGAAAAGAATACAATAAAGCTTATGGATTGTTAAAATACATTCCTGAAAACATAAGTTGTTTTGCCGATGCTGAGCGCTTAATAACCAAAATCTACACTGACAACAAAGATGATAATTGCAAGAAAATACTTGAACAAGCACGTAATCAAAAAGCATATAAGGATTATCCTTCAACTTTATACAGTTTAGTATTTATTGATTCAGATAGCTCATGCTATCCTGAAGCGATAAAAATGGCTCAAGACGTAAAGCTGCTAATGGACAAAGAGGATGCTAAAGAACATATGCAAACACTTGAAGAACGAAAAGCTAAGTTTTCAAAAATGTCAGATTTAGAAAAAATTAGAATGCTAGCTGCGCAAGCACGTATTTTAAATCTCGATTTTATTGAAGAATAGATTTAGGGGATCTATTAATTCTAGTAAAGCCGTCTCAATTTCATTTTTAGAGTCGGCTTTCTTGTTTGTCAATTTCTCTACATATTTCATTAAAATCCATTTTAATTCAAATCACTTAGACCACTTTATCGTTAAGCAATCTTAGTTATAAAAACCAACCATACATGACTTTTTAATAATTTATAAAAACACCGAATTATGAAAATCAGATTTTTAGTTTTACTACTATTTGTTTCAAAAATAGGTTTATCACAAAGTGAAACGCTTGATCCGCTAAAAATATCCAACATTAACACACTAATAAGCTTATTTGAAGCCAAAAACATTGACCAACTAGCTAAACACATCAATTACCCTCTAAACCGAGAATACCCTCTACCAAGCATTAAAAACGAGGTCGATTTTAAGCAGCGCTTCTCTGAGGTTTTTGACGATAAACTTGTTGCACTAATTGTAAATTCTAAAACTGAACAGTGGGAAGAAGTTGGCTGGAGAGGCATCATGCTTAATGATGGTATTATTTGGATAGATAGCACTAACGGAAAAATAAAAGCCATAAATTATGAAAGCGAAACTGAAAGAAAGAACAGAACCGCATTAATAGCTATGGATAAAGAAAACCTTCACAGCTCTTTAAAAGCATTTGAAAATCCAACATTAAAATTCAAAACTAAAAATCACCTCATTAGAATAGACCAGCTCGCTAACAACACTTACAGATACGCATCTTGGAACATAACTGATAACGAATCTTCAAAACCCGATTTAATATTAAACGACGGATACTATGAATTTCAGGGCAATGGGGGCAATTACGTTATTATATTTACAAACGAACTACACACTTACACTATATACAGAAATAGCATATCTAAAGACGAAGAACCCAAAGTTACACTCGAAGTTTTAAAAAGCGATCAGGTCGTTTTAACAGAGAATGGCAAATTAATGGACAAAAATTAAATACAGCAACGACTTTAAAACTTAAAAAAGAGACTTAGACTTCATAGATCTCGGATCAATCTCAAAAGTTGTGTGTGAATTATCTATACTTTTCGGATTTTTGTAAAAAAAAGACTGTGGACCATTATCTAGAACTACTTAAACTTATTCTTCCAGAATTTCTAATCAACCATTTTGATCT
>NZ_JABFDI010000024.1 GCF_013403915.1 Winogradskyella pacifica | reverse complement strand
AACAAGTGACTACTGGTTTACAGTAGAGTACGACGAACCAAGCGACGGAGTACGTAAAGAATTTAAAGCCCATTTTACCTTGAAACGATAAAAAATTATGAAATTAAAAAAGTATTGTTTAGTAGCATTTATAGCTTTTATGGCGAATTTTAGCTTTGCCCAAGAAGGTATTCCTATTTATTCTGATTATTTAACAGATAATTATTACCTAATTCACCCTTCTATGGCGGGTGTTGCAAATTGTGCAAAGGTGAGATTGACAGCAAGACAACAATGGTTTGGTGTTGATGATGCTCCTAGCTTACAAACTTTAAGTATGAATGGACGAATAGGTGATTCACCTGTTGCTATTGGAGGTGTTCTTTTTAATGACTCTAATGGATATCATTCTACAGTGGGTGGATATGCAACATTTGCTTATCACTTAATGTTTTCAAGAAATGAGATTGATTTAAATATGTTGTCGTTTGGTTTGAGTGCTGGTTTTTTACAGTATAAATTAGATGAAACAAGTTGGTTAGCTCCAGGTGAATTTGATGCAGCGGTTGCCGGAATTGAACAAAGTGCTACAAATTTTAATATTGACGTTGGGTTTTCTTACCATTTCGTAGATTTTTATACGCATTTCACAGCTAAGAATATTTTAGATAATGACGGTGTAAACTATAACCAAAATGGGGAGTTTGAATTTAAAAACTTAAGAACTTATTTATTGTCTTCTGGTTATACGTTTAGTCAGTATGGAAGCGAATGGAGTTACGAACCTTCTATTATGTACATGTACAGAGATGCAACAGCAGAATCTTCAATTGATATAAATGCTAAAGTTTATAAGGAAATGGACTTTGGTAAAGTTTGGGGTGGATTATCTTACAGACGTAGTTTAGATGGTGCAGAATTTCAAGATGGATCTGGTGTGAGTACTCAAAAATCACAATACATCACTCCGTTTTTAGGAGTAGATTATAATAATTTTGTGTTTGCATATACGTATTCATACCAAGCAAATACTGTGAATTTTAATACCGGTGGATTTCACCAATTAACACTTGGTTTCAACTTTAACTGTAGAAGAGAGAAATATGAGTGTAACTGTCCTGCGGTAAATTAAGGATAATTATGCTTTATAAAAAAAAGAGGCTCAATTTTTATTGAGCCTCTTTTTTTATGCTAACACCTTATTATTCCCATTTATAATTTTTCTGTTCAGCTAGTGACTTCAATGCTTTAATCATCGCACTTTCTAATCCATTGCTAAAATCTTTAGTCTGCTTCGCAATAAAATCTCGTCGATTTAAGTTTAGTGTTGCTATTTCATCTTGAAGTTTTTTACGTGTTTTAGCTTTTTCTTCAACATAAATTTTAATTTCAGATTTAGATTTTCCCTGTAATTCTTTGGGTAATTCACTGTCTTTAATTTCATCATAAGAGAACCCATCTTCTTTTTCAGCATCTATCAAATCCCAAGAACTGTTTTTATATAAACGAGAGCTTTTACTCACGGTTCTGCTTACCGCATTTGCTTTATTATAACTTCTAGCATTAGAGTCTTGTTCTGCCTGCATTTCCATTTTAGCTCTGCCTGTACTTCCATAAGCCACATAAGTTGTATTCAATTTTTCATTTAACTCTAAAATTTTGTCATCGTAAGGAGATGCCACTTGTACGGTTGCTTCGTTATGATTGATAGCCATATAATTTCCATGGGTTAAATCGGCACCATCTTTCCATTTTGTTGAAATACCTTGATTGTAGTCACCACAAAAAATAGTATTCACAGTCACATCGTTTTGATGTGCTAATTTAGAGGCGTCTTTGTAACTGACGTTTCCTTGTGTGTAAGGTTCGTTTCCTGCGATGAAAATAAGTTTTAAATCCTCTTTGTTATCTCCCCATTCTAATTGGCTTAAAGCCGTGTTAATTACTTTTCCGCAGTATTCATTGCCTCCATTAGTGGTCAGTGAAAATAGGGATTTTGAAATTTCATCCAAATCATCACTAAACGCAATGACTTGTCTTAAATAACCTTCATCTGCGTTAAGATTATCATTTCCGTATTCATAAAGTGCAATTTTTAGATTAGGACTTTGTTCTTCACATTTGGCATAAGACAGTTCATTTACAATTTTCCAAAGTTGTGCTTTGGCTTGGTCTATTAAACCATCCATACTATTACTGGTGTCTAGTAGCAACGCGACTTTAATTTCTGGGTTTTTATCTTTTGAAGTTGTTTTAATCACTATTTCGGAGATGGCTAAATCTTGAGTTCTGTTTTTCGAATTTGCATTGCAAGCCGTAAGTGATGCTAAGCTCACCGCAAGGATTAAGGTTTTAAATTGAGTTTTCATATGTTTTATTTTTTCTGATTTTTTGAATTTATTTTGTACGATTGAGTATCTAATTCTCCTTAAAAATATACTCCTATCGTAAAATCATTTAAAGAACCATAGTTACCTGTATGATATTCGCTTCACAAATTGAAGCCTTGATTCTAGGTTCTAACAGCGCAGCGGTCTAGATTCTTTTTTATTTAGTATTTAATTCTTTAACATCAATGGTGCCGTTTGGAGAAATCACATAGTATTTATGATCTATTTTTGTCTCTATAATTGGTGCAGGTGTTTTCTCTTTTGGTTTAGGTGTAAAAGCTAGTTTTATATTCATTCCGATTTGAACCACAGGTTCTAGAATCGAAGGATTAATAACCACATCGTAATTCTCGTAGGTTAAAGGTTGGTAATAATAAGACGTCTGCTTTTTTACTGTTGTTACTCCCTTGTTTTTATCTAAAGCTTCAACTGAAGTACTATTATAAGCTTGGTAGCTTTGGTAGAAATCCTTTGGGAAATAACAATATTTGTCATCTGCAATAGCCACGTTATAATCAGACATGTTAAAACCTAAAACAGTATAGTATGCTTTTTTCTCTTCAATCAGTTTTAATAATTGATCTTGAAGATTTTTGTAAACGTCTTGAATGTCTTCAATATAATAATCAACCTTAACTAAGTTGTAAACTTCACTTTGTGCACAAGCTTCTAAAATAGCTTCAAACTGATTGGTTTTTGTAAATTGAATATGAATATTTTGTTGCAATTCAAATCCCTTAGGAACTTCCGTATACGTTTTGCTGAATAATTTCTTAGTGACTTCAACTTCATAAATAGGAATAAAAGAAATTACATCAATAGCGATATCTTTTTGAGTAATACCTTTCGTATTTAAGCGATTTTTAATTTGGTCTATACGTTCTTTCATCAGTTGATTTGTCATTTCAGCGGATGGCCCCATTTGAGAGACATTAAATATGGCGGTGTACGTCGTAGCATTGACATTTTGAAGCGCTTTAACATCAACGGTCAATATATTACTAGGATGAAGTGTTTGGTTAATTTGCTTTTTTGCTGTTGGGTTATAGATTTGCGCATTTCCAGAACTGAGGATATTTTGTCTAGAAATATCTTGGGTGATTTCATTATAATTTCCTCGGTGTTGTGCCGATAGATGCGTAAAACTTATTAAAAATAATAGTAGAATTGAATTGATTGTTTTCATAGTGATCATTGTTTTTTGAGTTATGGTGTAAAGCTCTGCCGATAAAACAGGGATTAAAAACCACAATGAGTAAATTGTTATTTCGAGTGAGTGAAGCCTTCTGTAATTTTAGTAGACCTGGCATTTGAAGCCTTAAAAGGAGGAGGATTTCGTATACCGCATTTTTTGAAACCAAATAAAGTATGTAGTTTAGTCCAACTAATTAAAAGTTAAGTGAAAATTTCTAAAACATATTATATACTGCTACTCTTTTGTTTCATAGGTTTTACAGCTTTGGGGCAAAATAGAAATAGTGCAGATGAAAATACTCTATTTACCATAAGAGGTTCCGTATCTGAAAAGGAAACAAATAAGCCATATAAAAATGTAGAGATATTAGTTAATGGCGGGAGATATGTTACTACTAGTTTTGATGGCTCATTTGATATAAAAGCTAAAATAGGAGATGAGCTTATTATTAAACATCCTGATTTTGAAACCATTTATTATGTTATAAAGTCTGATGAACGTATTAATATTAAAGTAGAAGATGCCACACAATCGGATTCGCGTGGTAGAGATAAAGGAGATTTTAAGCGTTTTAACCAGATGATAGATTCTGCAGATGTTTATCTTAAAAAAGATGCAGAGAAAAGTGTGAAATTTATTGGTGATGCTTTAAATGTCAACACTAGTAATGTACAGAATGCCGAAGCTTATGGTTTATTGGGTGATATCTATATGCATTGGAAACAGTTTGATTTGGCGATTTCGGCCTATAAGATTAGTCTTCAAAATTTAGAAACAGCTTCTGTAAAACTTAAATTATCTAAAGGATATCTTAATAATGGTGATTTTGAAACGAGTCTGTCTTCATATAAACTGTTAGATGAAAAAAACTTATCTAATTATGAGAAAACCGTATGGTATGAAGGGATTGGCGATGCTTATGTAAAGCTGAAAGATTTTACCAAGGCCGTAAAAGCTTATGAAGATGGTTTAAAAGTGGCCCAAAAGCATCTCATAGCTCCAAAAGTTACGGACTTAAATTCTAAAATAGCACAGGTTTATAGTGCTCAAGGGAGTACAAATAAGGCCAAGAGTTACTTTAGTAATTCCTTGAATTTAGCCGAAAATGAAAATAAAAAACGAGCGGTTGAAGAACAGGTTAAGGTCGCTGAGTTTAATAATTTAAATGCAGATTACGAAGGCGAGATTGTTTTAAGAAAACAAGCTATTGAGGGAATTAAAGATATCGAAAGAGATTCAATTATATCTAACGACAGCCCTTTAACGTCTCAAAAACAAAATTATAAAATTGGTAATGCACTTATTTTACAGAATAAAAATGATGATGCCATTCCGTATTTAGAGAAGAGTAGAAAAGAAGCTGGAGAAAAGGAGGATCTCGTTGTGGAAAAAGATGCGACTAGAAAATTATCTGAAGCACTGTTTAGAAAAGGAGACACCAAGGAAGGCCTGGCTATGATTAAGAATTATGAAAACATAGTTGATGAACTTTATGCCAAGAAAGAGCAAGAAATTTCTCAAGCAGCTCTCTTTAGCCGCAACATTGCAGAGCAGCAAAATAGAATAACATCTTTAGAAAGTGATCGGGCTTTATCTAAAAGTACTTATGAATTAACTCAAGAGCGAAATAAAAGCCAACAGTTTATAATTTATTCATTAATTGGGGGTTTGGTATTACTTTTAATTACCGGTTATTTAATGTTTAAATATATTAAGCAACAGCGTTTAGCAAATAATTTATTGGCCTTAAAATCGTTGCGAAGCCAAATGAATCCGCATTTTATTTTTAATGCATTAAACTCGGTAAATACATTTATCGCGACTAATGATGAACGAACAGCAAACAAATATTTATCTGATTTTTCGCAATTGATGCGTGCGGTTTTAGAAAATAGTGAAGAAGATTTTATTCCACTTAAAAAAGAAATAGAGTTATTGAATTTATACACCAAGCTCGAACATTTTAGGTTTCAAGATAAGTTTGATTATGCTATTGATGTCGATGACACTATTGATGTCGAAGAGTTTCAGATTCCACCAATGTTATTACAGCCGTATATTGAAAATGCGGTATGGCATGGACTACGATATAAAAAAGAAAAAGGCCATTTGCATATTCATATTCAACCAAAATCCGCAGCTGAAATAACGATTACCATTTCAGATGATGGTATTGGAAGGACGCGTTCTAAAGCTTTAAAAACTGATCATCAGAAAAAGCAGAATTCAAAGGGAATGAATAACATTAAAAAACGGGTTGCCATTTTGAATGAAATGTATAAAGATAAAGTTGATGTTGCGATAGCTGATTTTCAAGAATTGGAAGATGCAGGAACAAAAGTAATCGTGACACTTAAAAAAGACTAAATAAAGGTTGAAGCCTGAAGTTGGAAGTTGGGAGTAACTTCGAGCTTTGAGCTTCTCACTTCAAAATATAGACTATGAAACTAAACGCCATAATAGTAGAAGATGAAGAAAATAGCAGATTAATACTTCGGAATTATCTAACGAAGTATTGTCCAAATATTTCAATTTTAGGAGAAGCTGCTAATGTTGAAGAAGCCTTAGTTTTAATTCGGAATAATGATCTAGATGTGGTGTTTTTAGATGTGGAAATGCCTTATGGAAATGCCTTCGATTTATTAGACAAAGTTGGCGATATTAATTTTGAAACTATATTTGTGACGGCTTATAATCATTATGCAATAGAGGCTCTAAATGCACATGCCTCTTATTATTTAATGAAACCCATTTCTATTGATGAGTTGATTAAGGCTGTAGATTATGTTACAGAAATTAGAACGAAAGAAGATGCACTTCAAGATCAGGTTTTAGTGCCAAAAACGAATTCTGTGAGTGGTAAAATTACTATTCCACAGCAAGATGGCTTCGAAGTTATAGAAACAGCAGACATAATGTACTGCAAGGCTGATGATAATTACACCGAAATATATCTAAATAATAACAAGAAGAAACTCGTCAGTAAAACTTTAAAATATATTGAAGAAAGTCTTAAAGATGCCAATTTTGCAAGAGTGCACAAAAGTTACTTAGTTAATGTAAATGAAATAGTAAAATACGTTAAAGGCAAAGGAGGAAGTGTAGTGCTAAGTAACGGAAAAGAAATTTTGGTTTCGGCCTCTAAAAAATCTGATTTATTGTCTTATTTTAAGTAACCAATCCCTTTGAAAAAAGGGATCTCATGAATCCAATTATAATCAGGTTTTTAAGGTTTTCGATTGCGCTCAAACTGACCGTGTTTTTAAACCGTCAATTCTACAACCGAACCTTCATTAGATCTCACATTAAAAACGGTATTATCTTCAAAAATCAAATACTGTCCTTTAATGCCAACTAATTTTCCTGAGTAGTGGGGAGTTTTACTTAAATTGAGACTTTTTAGTTTTTCAGGATACTGCTCTACAGGGAATTTTATATGGGTTTCTGTGTTGTCTTCAATAAAATATGGTAGAGCTTCCTCAGGAATGTAGGCTTTTAATTTTTGTTTCCATTCTAATAAATCTTCATCCTTTATGTCATTTTTCAACATGGTTCGCCAATTGGTCTTGTCGGCCACATAATCTTTTAAAGCAACTTCTGTAATTCCTGCTAAATAACGGTTTGGGACTTCAACGATTTCAACCGCTTCATGAGCGCCTTGATCAATCCAACGTGTTGGTACTTGGCTTTTTCTGGTCACTCCAACTTTTACGTTGCTCGAATTGGCTAAATACACAATATGAGGTTGTAATTGCACTTTTGTTTCGTAATCTATGTCTCTATCTTCTTTCCCTAAATGTGCGGTGCTTAATTCTGGTCGCATAATCCAATCACCAGCAAAAGGTTTGTCAAAAAAACAGGTTTTACAAAAACCTTGTCGGTAAATAGGTTTATTTAATCCGCAGCTCAAACATTGGTGTCCAATCAGTTTTATATCAATGGTTTTGTTTAATAATTGATTCACATGAATAAAGTCATTCTCAAAGACAAGATAGTACTGAATAGGTTCTAAAAACTCGGTTTGCATTTTAATGAGGACTCCTGTATAAAGCATAAAGAAATTTAGTATTTTTAGCATTAATTAATAGCGTAAAGATAGCCAATCCATGCCAATTCCTATTGTAAATTCCATTGCGTCTTGGTTTTTGAAAAAACGATTCCATCAAATTGAATTGTTTCTAAAATACCCTAACGAAGTACAGAACGAGTTACTTTTTAGTTTGTTAAAAATGGCAAAGGACACTGAGATTGGTAGACAATATGATTTCGATTCTATAAAAACGTATAGAGAGTTCAATGCTCGAATTCCTATTGTAAACTATGAAGATTTTCAACCATTAATTGAACGTTCGCGTAATGGTGAGCAGAATATTTTTTGGCCAAGACCTATAAAATGGTTTGCCAAATCTAGCGGAACAACCAATGCTAAAAGTAAATTTATTCCTGTAAGTTTCGAATCCCTTGAAGATTGCCATTATGCAGCAAGTAAAGATTTGTTGTGTATGTATTTGAATAATAATGAAGATGCGCAATTGTTTACTGGTAAAAGTTTACGCTTAGGTGGAAGTAAAGAATTGTATAAGGAGAATGGCACAGTATTCGGTGATTTAAGCGCCATCCTTATTGATAATATGCCGTTCTGGGCAGAGTTTAGTAGTACGCCAAGCAATAGAGTCTCTCTAATGAGCGATTGGGAACATAAGATGCAGGCTATTGTTGAGGAAACGGTAGAGGAAAATGTAACAAGTTTAGCAGGTGTACCGTCTTGGATGTTAGTTTTACTTAATAATGTTTTAGAGAAAACAGGAAAAGATAACCTTTTTGATATATGGCCTAATCTAGAAGTTTACTTTCATGGTGGAGTAAATTTCAATCCTTACGTAGAACAATACAAGGCTATTTTACCATCTGATAAGTTTAGATATTACGAAATATATAATGCCTCTGAAGGCTTTTTTGCTATTCAAGATCAGAATAGTTCTAGTGATTTATTGTTGATGTTAGATTATGGGATTTTTTATGAATTTATTCCCATGACGTCCTATGGTACTGAAGAGCAAACTGTGATTCCTCTAAGTGATGTTAAACTGAACACCAACTATGCGGTTATTATTACCACGAATGCTGGGTTATGGAGATACAAAATTGGAGATACCATTCGTTTTGTAAGTTTAAGTCCACATAGAATTAAAGTTTCTGGGAGAACCAAACATCATATTAATGCGTTTGGTGAAGAGTTAATTATAGAAAATGCAGAGGAAGCATTACGAAAAGTTTGTGAGCATACTTCAGCAGAAATTGTGGATTACACAGCTGCTCCGGTGTTTATGGAAGGGAAAGAAAAAGGAGCGCACGAATGGATCATAGAATTTAAAAGAGCTCCTGATAATATGTTTCATTTTGAAGAATTGTTTGATAATTCTTTAAAAGCTCTAAACTCAGATTACGAAGCCAAACGTCTTAACAATATGACGCTCAACAAACCAAAAATTCACAGTGCAAGACCTAATTTGTTTTACGATTGGTTTAAAGAGAATGATAGGCTAGGTGGTCAGCATAAAGTGCCACGTTTATCTAATAGTAGAATTTATCTTGAAGAGTTGTTGCAGCTTAATTACCGATAAAGGATGTCCATAGTCTAAGGATTAGACTAAGCAATAGCTCTAGTATGTTTGCTTTCATTTACGATACACTTTATCGTAAATAAAAACATTTAAGTTCACGATATCGACAATCTTATAAGTTTTGTCTAATAAAAAAATCAAATTCGCCCTACTTTAATTTATGCCTATATATTAGCCGATAATAAATGTGTTATCATTAATTTATATCCCTCATATATATAAAGTATTGCGTGCAATATTTAATTAATCAATCCCTAACTAAACGAAAAAACCACAATTTCTAATATTGAAATTGTGGCTTTTTTTATGATGTAAAATTGAAGCTTATGAAACGGCTTTCAATTTTTTAATTGTGGATTTGTTTAAACGATCCTCAGCAAAAGCTTTTGTAACGTTTAATTTCGTTTCATCCGAGCTCGGTAGCTCAAACATAGCTTCTGTTAAAATCTCTTCACAAAGCGATCTTAAACCACGAGCACCAAGCTTGTACTCAATAGCTTTTTCAACGATATAATCTAAAGCACCATCTGTAATTGTAAACGTAACGTCATCCATCTCAAACAATTTTTTGTATTGTTTAATGATGGCATTTTTAGGTTCTGTTAAGATTGCTCTTAAGGTTTTAGCATCTAAAGGATCCATGTATGTTAATACAGGTAAACGCCCTATGATTTCTGGTATTAATCCAAAATCTTTTAAATCTTTAGGAATAATATATTGTAAGATGTTATCCTTATCTATAGTATCAGTTTTCATGGCGCTATAACCCATAGCTTGCATGTTTAAACGTTTAGAAATGGCACGTTCAATACCATCAAAAGCTCCACCTGCAATAAATAAAATATTTTCAGTATTAACTTCTATAAACTTTTGGTCTGGATGTTTACGACCTCCTTTTGGCGGTACATTAACCACAGTGCCTTCTAAAAGTTTTAATAAGGCTTGTTGTACTCCTTCTCCAGAAACATCTCTCGTTATAGATGGATTATCGCTTTTACGTGCAATCTTATCGATTTCATCAATAAAAACAATACCACGTTCTGCTTTTTCAAGATTGTAGTCTGCAGCTTGTAATAAGCGTGTTAATATGCTTTCTACATCTTCACCTACATAACCTGCTTCTGTAAGTACAGTAGCATCAACAATTGCCAAAGGGACATTCAACATTTTAGAAATGGTCTTAGCCATTAATGTTTTTCCTGTACCTGTTTGCCCAACCATAATAATATTACTTTTTTGTATCTCAATATCATCGTCAGATGCTGGCTGTAATAAACGCTTGTAGTGGTTGTAAACTGCAACAGACATGACACGTTTAGTGTTTTCTTGCCCTATAATATACTCGTCTAAAAAGCCTTTGATTTCTTTGGGCTTTTTAAGTATCAATTCTGAGCTTAATTCTGAATTGCCAGATTGTTTAGACTCTTCTATTACAATACCATGTGCTTGCTCAATACAACGGTCACAAATATGTGCATCTAAACCTGCAATAAGCAAGCTTGTTTCTGGCTTTTTCCTACCACAAAATGAACATTCTAATTCTTCCTTTGCCATCTTCAATTTTTTTAATCCCTGCAAAAGCAGAAATCTCATTTTAGTTTTTTATTATAAGTCGAAAGTTATTGAGATTACTTTCTCGTTAATACTTCGTCAATCATTCCGTAGTCTAGAGCTTCTTGAGAACGCATCCAATAATCTCTATCAGAATCTTTTTCAACTTGCTCTATTGTTTTACCAGTATGTTTAGCAATAACAGCATATAACTCTTCTTTAACTCTAATCGTTTCCTTTAAAGCAATTTGCATATCACTTAACTGACCTTGAGTTCCACTACTTACTTGGTGAATCATAACACGAGAATGTGTTAAGGCAGAACGCTTTCCTTCTGCACCAGCACACAATAATACTGCTGCCATAGATGCTGCAATACCTGTACAAATCGTAGCAACGTCTGGCTTAACGAATTGCATCGTATCATAAATACCTAATCCAGCATATACAGAACCTCCTGGTGAATTAATGTAAATCTGAATATCTTTGTTAGAATCCGTACTTTGTAAAAACAATAATTGTGCTTGTATAATATTTGCCACTTGGTCATTAACTCCTGTGCCTAAGAATATAATACGATCCATCATTAAACGCGAGAATACATCAAAAACGGCGATATTCATCTGGCGTTCTTCAATAATATTAGGCGTCATGTTAGAAGGGTACATACTCTCAATAATCTTAGAGTAGTAGTTGCTATTTATACCTTGGTCTTTTATTGCAAATTTTTCAAATTCTTTTCCGTAATCCATATGAATTTTAATTCTTTTAATTAATGTTTTATTTCAGTAAAGCACTACTATGGTGCTCACTGTGATATCTGTTTTTTGTAAAAAATATATTCCAAAAAAAAGCGTAAAATTGTTACATTTTACGCCTTAAAGATACTAATAATTTTTAGGTTACCGTTTTAACGTTAACCACATTTTAAGGTTTTAAGGCTTAGCCTTAATATTTTTAAAACTAGCTATAGAATTCTTTTACAAAATCATCGTAAGTGATGTCTTTGGTCTTAATATTAGCTTCTGTCTTATATAAGTTTAATAATTTCTGACTCATTAATTGTTCAGACATACGTTTTACTTCGTCTTGATTTCCTAAAATACGAGCCGCTATGTCTTCTAATTCTTTATCTGAAGGATTCATTTGGCCAAATTGAGCCATTTGTCCTTTAATCATTTCCATAGAATACGCTTTTAATTCTTCAAACTGAACTTGAAGCTTGTGTTCTGTGATTAATTTACCTTCAATAAGTTGGTAACGCATGCTTTTTTCAGACTTTTCATATTCTTCTTTAGCTTGCTCTTCAGTCATTTCTTCTTCACCTGCAGTTTGCATCCATTTTTGTAAGAATGTTGCTGGTAAATCGAATTTTGTGTTTTCAACTAAGTTTTCAGTAACGTCGTTTAATAATTTTTGGTCACCTTGTTGTGTGAATTGCTTTTCTGAATCTTCTTTAATTTTCGCTTTTAATTCAGTTACAGAGGTTACAATACCTTTTCCAAATAACTTATCAAATAACTCTTGATCTAAATCAGCTAATTCACGTCCATTAATTTCAGTGATTGTAAAATTCACTTCAGTATCTAAACCATGAGCATCATCGTGAGATACTTTTAAGAACGTCATTAAATCGTGATCGTCGTTAAATAAACCTTTAGTTTTTAACGTAATTACATCACCAACTTTAGCTCCGATAAATTTCTTAGGATTTGCTTTTCCTTTCAATTTATCTAAAGTTAACATTGTAGAATTATCAATTTCTTTTTCTTCGTTAGTGAAGGTTCCTGTAATTTCAGAAGCTTCAGTCACTTCAGTTTCAGAAACGATTTTACCATATTGCTTCTGGATATGCTCAATCTGATCGTTGATCATTTTGTCATCAGCCACAATACTATAGTGTGTTATTGCTTTTTTGCTTTTTAAATCTACATTGAATTCTGGTGCTAAACCTAATTCAAATTCAAAAGTAAATGCTTCAGCATCCCAATCTAAATCGTCTTGTGCTTTTGGCAACGGATTACCTAAAACATCTAACTTTTCTTCAACTAAATACTTGCCAAGAGCGTCTTGTAGTAATTTGTTTACTTCATCTACTAATACAGCTTTACCGTATTGTTTCTTAACCATTCCCATTGGTACGTGGCCTTTTCTAAAACCAGGAATGTTCGCAGATTTACGGTAATCTACTAAGATTTTCTCTACTTTGTCGCTATAATCTTCTTTAGCGATATCAACTTTTACAACTGCATTTAATGCATCGATGTTTTCTCTTGTAATATTCATTGTATAAATTATATGAAAATTGGGCTGCAAAAATACGATATTTTTCGCAACCCAACAATAGTTTTAAAGGTTTGAAGTTAAGCTACTTTTTATCGTCTTTTAAGAACGATTGTAATAGTGATTGTAAAATAGATAAAAGCACACTAAAAAGTAAAGCTGTCCAAAAACTAGAGACTCCAAATCCGTCTATAAGTTTGTCTGCAAGTAATATGATTAGTGCATTGATGACTAAAAGAAAAAGTCCTAAGGTAACAATAGTTGCTGGTAGTGTTAGGATTACTAGAATGGGCTTTACTAATAAATTAAGAATGGCGAGTACAATGGCAACGATAATAGCGCCAATATAACCATCTACAGTGACACCATTGAGTATGTTTGCCAAAATAAAAACGGCTAAGGCGTTTAGTAAAAGTCTTAATATGAGATTCATAATGTTTTATTTTTAGTTTACAACAAAAACAATTGGAATTGAAAATGGCATTTTTACTACTTTACCAAACTGCATTGCTGGTTTAAATCTTGGTAGCTTTCCCATTACTCTTTCTGTTTCAATTCTAAGAGCATGATGTGGTGCTTTAATACTTACAATGCTTACGTAGCCATATATGTCTACTTCAAATTTAATAAAAATTCTTTGCTTTCCGGTTAAACCAATGTTGTTTGCTAAGCTGGTGTCAAAGTTCTCTAGAATTATCTTATTTACCTTTTGATTTGTGCATTTTTTTAGTGCGTTATTACTTTTATGTGACTCGCAACCTGGATAAATGGCAACTCTTTCGAGTATACCATCTGGTACTTTTGTGCTTTCTAAGTTTGTAGTGTTATTTGGTTTGGTAGCCGAACCATAATAGTATTTAATTTTCTCGACCTTTTTGCCGTTAGCATCAAATTTTATCCAAGTGTTATGTAAGCGATCTTTATTGTAATCACCTTTCCATTCTAGAATATTATTCGGTAAATAGCGTTTTTCCTGACCTTCTTTCTTGTCGTTTTTTAATTCACCTTCTAGTTTTAATTCACCATTTTCGTAAAAATGCTTATAAATACCATCTTTGGAACCATTTTTATATTCTACCAGCCATTCTAATGTTTCATTTTCATAATAACGTTTCCACTCACCTGATAATTCATTGCCTTCATAATTGGCTTCAATTTCTAGTGATCCATTTTCTAGATAGGTTTTAAAATAGCCTCCTTTTAATTGTCGCTCATATTTTAAATTTCCGTTTTTATAAAATCCAGATCCTAAATATTCGCCATTAATTTCTTCAGTTTTACTTTGTAAGGTTCCGTCTTCATAAAAAGAACGAAAAACCATATTGCGTTTTCCTTTCTCGTAACTGTATAATGTAGAAACTTGACCATTTTCATGGTAATTTTTCCAATTGCCATCAGGTTTTCCGTTTTTAAACTGACCTTCTACTTTAAGTTCACCTGAATTATAATAATTTTTATATGGCCCATCTGGTGGACTTTGAGCAAATGAAAAGTGAGTGACAAATAAAATTATAATAATTAAAAAAAAGGATTTCATAATGAGAGTGTTTGTAACTGATTTTTTAAATAAAATTCATCACAGCCTCATAAAAATCTTTTGGATTTTCGGCATGTAACCAATGTCCTGCATTAGAAATAGTAATAATTTCAGAATTTAAAAAATGTCTATGAATAATCGCTTCGTCTGCATCTCCTATGTATTCTGAACGGTCACCACGTAAAAATAAAGTGTCTTTTTGAAAGGTTGCGTGTGTAGGAAGTGCTTCTCCAACTTCAGAAACATTTTCTTTTAAAATGTCTAAATTCATGCGTAAGCCAAGTTGTCCTTTTTCTACCCAATATAAATTTTTGAGTAAAAATAGTCGTGTTCCGTCTTCATGAACATAGTTGCTTAGCGCATCATTTGCTTCTCCACGGCTTTTAATTTTAGAAAAATCTAAACTACTTAAGCCTTCTAAAATAGCATCATGATGCACAGGGTAATAACGCGGTGAAATATCTGCTATGATTAATTTACGGACTAGTTCTGGGTATTTGGTGGCAAAGAGCATGGCCGTTTTTCCACCCATAGAATGACCTAGTAAAACAATGTCATTTAAATTATTATCATCACAATACTGTTTTAAGTCTTCTGCCATTAATTCGTAATCAAAATCGTCCGAATGAAAACTACGACCATGATTACGTTGGTCTACGAGATGCATTTCAAAATTAGACTCTGAGAATTTTTTAGCTAAAGTTTTCCAATTGTCTCCCATGCCTAAAAAGCCATGAAGGATAATAAATGGTTTGCCTTCTCCTATGATATTTGAATATAATGTCATACTCTGTTTTTTCTAAGTGTCCTTAAGTTAATTATTATTTTAGCTTATCAAGATACATCCCAATAACATTTTCAACTCCCATATATAGACTTTCAGCAATTAATGCATGGCCTATAGATACTTCTAATAAACCTGTAATGTTTTCTTTAAAGAATGCGATGTTGTCTAAAGATAAATCATGACCAGCATTAATACCAAGTTGCAATGTGTTGGCAAGACCTGCACATTCCATATAGGGTTTTATGGCATTTTCATTCCCTAAACTATATTGATGCGCAAATGCTTCTGTGTATAATTCTATACGGTCTGTCCCTGTAGCTTTAGCGCCTTCTATTTGGTGTAAGTCTGGATCAACAAATATGGATGTTCTGATGCCGTTTGCTTTAAATTCTTTAATCACTTCAACTAAAAAATCTTTATGTTTTAAAGTGTCCCAACCTGCATTGGATGTAATCGCATCAACTGAATCGGGTACTAAAGTAACTTGTGTCGGTTTAATTTTTAAAACCATATCCACAAACTTCGGAATAGGATTGCCTTCTATATTATATTCGGTGTAAACTTCTGGCTTTAAATCGTAAGCATCTTGGTAACGAATATGCCTTTCGTCTGGTCTTGGGTGAATAGTAACGCCCTCAGCACCAAAACGCTGTACGTCTTTAGCAAACTGTACTACATTAGGAACATCGCCTCCGCGACTATTTCTCAGCGTGGCAATCTTATTTATATTAACACTTAACTTTGTCATTGTAATAGGTTTTGAATCACAAAAATACAAAGTAGGAGACGTATTTTGTGGTTATTTTTGATTAATTTGCAACATATTTATACAGGTTAATGGAGCTTCAAGACTATATAATAAATGATATTAAACCGCTAGGTATAACTGATAAAGTAGGTGATTTAAAATTACTCTTTAATCAGTTAACGTACTCTCATATTCCTATTGAAAATGATGGGGTTTATATGGGGTGCATTTCTGAAACTGACGCTCATTGTTTTGAGGGGGCTAAAACTATTGGGGATTGCAACTACGCTATTGAAGGTTTTTTTGTGAGACCTACCACGATTTGGTTAGATGTGTTAGAAGCATTTGCTCAAAACGACTCTAATATAATGCCTATATTAGATCAAAACAATAAATACATTGGTTATTACGAGTTAAATGACATTATACATTTGTTTAATGAAACACCCTTTTTCGCTGAACCAGGTGGTATTCTAATTGTGGAAAAAGGTATTAACGATTATTCATTTAGTGAAATCAGCCAGATTGTAGAATCTAACGACTCTAAACTTCTAGGTGCTTTTGTTTCTAAAATGGAAGGTGATTTAGCAAGAGTAACTTTAAAAATAAGTAATACTAGTCTTAATGAAATTATTCAATCGTTTAGACGCTACAGTTATAATATTGTTTCTGGGCATGAAGACGATTCTTATCTCGAAACGCTAAAGGAACGCTCGCAATATCTCGATAAATACCTAAACATGTAATGAAGAAGGTAGCAATTTACGGTCAGAATTATACCAAAGAGACTACACAAATAGCGGTTGAAAAACTAATAGATGTTTTAATAGAAAAGCAAGCCCAAGTGTTTATAGAACGCGAGTTTTTGGATACTCAAAAAGCGATTGTAAAAGATAATACTGAAATAACGACGTTTAGTGAGTTAGATACAACTTTTGATTTATTAATTAGCGTTGGTGGTGATGGTACTATTTTAAGAGCTATTACATACGTGGGTGATTTAGGTATACCAGTCGTTGGGATCAATACAGGGCGCTTAGGTTTTTTAGCAACCATACAAATCGATGATATACAAACCGCATTAACAGAAATTTTTAATGGAGATTATAAAATTTCAGAACGTTCATTGTTAAGTGTTTCAACAGATCCAAAACATCAAGATATTGTAAATACGCATTTCGCACTAAATGAAATCGCTATAAGTCGAAAAAATACCACGTCCATGATAACAATAGAAACGCATCTCAACGATGAGTTCTTAACATCATATTGGGCAGATGGTCTTATCTTGTCAACACCTACAGGGTCTACGGGGTATTCTTTAAGTTGTGGTGGACCAGTAATTGCGCCAGATGCTAAGAATTTTGCATTGACTCCAATAGCTCCACATAATTTAAGTGCGCGACCGTTAATTCTTCCAGATAACACAACAGTAACACTTAGAGTTAATGGTAGGGAAGATCAATTTTTAATGTCGTTAGACTCTAGGATTGTAACACTTTCTAATACGACTACGGTTACCGTGAAAAAGGCGGATTTTGTTATAAAAATGGTAGAATTATTAGATGAAACTTTTCTTGCTACGCTTAGAAAAAAATTACTTTGGGGAGAAGATCGTCGTAACTAAACCAAGTTTATACAATAATTACTTTCAAAAACTGTTTATCTGTAAGACTATTTGTGTCAAATTATTGTGCACAAATCAGAATTGTTATATTTGCAAACTTTGAAAACTCTATGAAGTATTTTTTTCTGCTTTTATTATGTGCTTTTATCCCCAGGAATGTTGATGCTCAGATTTATGAGGTTGGCGTATTTGCAGGCGGAAGTAATTTTATTGGAGATGTTGGAGCTACGGATTATATCTCTCCAAATCAGGCAGCATTTGGTATTTTAGCAAAATGGAACCGAAGTGCGAGACATTCATTTAGGGCTTCAGTTATTTTTTCTGACTTAAAAGGAATTGATCGCGATTCTGATGACCCAAGAAGAATAGAACGCGATTACGAATTTGATACTAGCATAATTGAGATTTCAGCAGGTATGGAATTTACATTTTTTGATTTCGATCTTCATGCTATTGATACAAAGGGGACTCCTTATTTATATTCTGGAATTACACTTACAAATCACGATAATTATTATTTTACAAACAGTGGTGAGTATGTCTCAGAAGACACATCTAGTTGGGCGCTTGGGATTCCTATAGTGCTAGGTTATAAAACACGTATTGCTGATCAGTTTGTTTTAGCTGGAGAAATTGGAGCGCGTTATACGTTTTCTGACGAATTGGATGGAAGTACACCTGATTCTGAAGATAGAGAAAGCTTCGCTTTTGGAAATACAAATAATACAGATTGGTATATGTTTACAGGAATTACCTTAACTTACACCTTTGGTCGAAGACCTTGTTACTGCAATTTTTAAATGAGCTTAAAAGAACAAATAAATAAAGAGAAACTTCCTGCCCATCTAGCAATTATTATGGATGGTAATGGTCGTTGGGCAAAACAACAAGGGTTGATGCGTGTTGTTGGTCATGAAAATGGAACAAAATCTGTTAGACAAACGGTTGAAGCTTGTGCAGAGTTAGGGATTAAGAACCTAACGCTTTATGCTTTTTCTACAGAAAACTGGAACAGACCTAAACTAGAGGTGCAAACCTTAATGCGACTGTTAGTAAAGTCTCTAAAGAAAGAAATTAAAACATTTCAAGAGAATAATATTAAATTATGTGCTATTGGGAATCTAAACGATTTACCTAAAAAAGCGCATCAAGAACTCTTAGGAGTTATAGAAAAAACTAAAAATAATTCTAATATGACATTAACTTTAGCCTTAAGCTATGGTTCTCGTGAAGAAATTGTTAATGTTATTAAAGAATTGTCGGTTAAAGTTAAAAATAATATAATTTCTTCTGAAAGTATTGACGAATCAATTATTAATAAGCATCTTTACACGCAAAATTTACCAGACGTTGACCTGCTTATTCGCACAAGTGGTGAGCAACGTATCAGTAATTTTTTACTATGGCAAATAGCCTACGCAGAACTATATTTTACAGATGTTTTATGGCCAGATTTTTCAAAAGAAAATCTATATGAGGCACTCATAAACTATCAAAACAGAGAACGAAGATTTGGAAAAACAAGCGAACAACTTACCTAATACCGCAATATTGAAGTCATATATTAAGCTTTTTTGTGTTGCATTCCTCTTTACAATTTCATTTAGCAGTTACGCTCAAGTAGAGGGAGGAGAAACTTATTTAATTAAGGAGATTAATGTTACTGGTAACACTAATTTTAGTGCACAAACTATTATTGCCTATTCTAAACTTAGAAAGGATGAAGAAATTCAAGTTGGTGGTGAGAAAATCGCCAACGCAGTAAAGACATTGTGGAAATCTAACTTATTTAGTAGTATAGATATTTATATAACTGATATAGATGGTAAGAATGCAAATTTAGAGATACATCTTAGTGATTTGCCAGAACTTAAAGATCTTACAATAGAAGGAGTTAAGAAAGGGAAAAAGGAGGAAATTATTGACGAGAACAAACTTAAGTCTGGTCAGAAAGTTACAGAAAACCTTATCGCAACAACTAAGAACTACCTTACTAATAAGTATAGAAAAAAGGGATTTTTAAATACAGATGTTAGGATTATCACATCAGAAGTTATTGACTCGGTAGAGAAAGAACGTGTTAACATGCGTATTGCTATTGATAAAGGTGAAAAAGTAAAGATTAAGACCATTAATTTTGAAGGCAACGAAAAGATAGTGGATAAGAAGCTTCGTAAAGCGATGAAGAACACGAAGCAAAAGAACTTCATTCGAATCTTAAAACGTTCTAAATATATTGAAGACGATTTTAGAGAAGATTTAATAAGTGTTGTAGATTATTATAAAGAGAACGGTTACCGTGATGCCAGAATTATATCAGACTCTATTTCTTATTTAGATGAAAAAACAATTAGTTTAGATATTAAGGTAGAAGAAGGTGAGCAATATACTTTTGGTAAAATTACTTTTGTTGGTAATACCATCTATTCAGATCAGCAATTATCTAACCTACTAGGTATAAAAGAAGGCGATACTTATAATGGTGTAGAGTTGAGAGAACGTATCGCGGATGACAGTAATCCAGATGCAAATGATATTACAAATGCCTACCAAAACTTTGGTTATATGTTCTCTACGATTAACCCTGTAGAAGTAAGTGCAGAAGGGAATGTCATAGATATGGAAATCCGTATTTCTGAAGGTAAACCAGCTTATTATAACAATATCACTGTAGTCGGTAATGATGTTACTAATGACCATGTTATCTATAGAGAGATTAGAACACGTCCGGGAGAATTATACAGAAAGTCTGATATTATTAGAACAATTAGAGAACTTGGACAGTTAGGTTATTTTGATGCACAACAAATTGTACCAGATATTAAAAATCCAAATCCTGTAGATGGAACTCTAGACGTAGAATACGCTTTAGTAGAGCAAGGTTCTAGTCAAATACAACTACAAGGTGGTTATGGTGGCGGTGGCTTTATTGGTACCTTAGGTTTGTCATTCAATAACTTTTCAATAAAAAATATTTTTAATGGTGAGGCGTATAAGCCGGTGCCAAGAGGAGATGGTCAAAGTTTAGCATTGAGACTTCAGGCAAGTCAGTTTTTTCAAACTTATAGTTTCTCTTTTAGTGAGCCATGGTTTGGTGGTAAAAAACCATATCAATTATCATCGTCATTGTCACATTCGAGACAATTTTTATACGATTCTAGTACAGGAAGTGCTGATAAAGACAAAAGCTTTAATATTACAGGTTTAACCTTTGGTGTTTCAACACGATTAGCAGAACCAGATGATTACTTTCTATTGTCTCAGGCTATCAGTTACCAGCACTATGACCTTCAAAATTATAACACAGGTTTATTTACTTTTGGAGATGGTACCTCAAATAACTTATCATATACAATTGGTTTAAGTAGAAGTGACGTTTATAATGATCCTATTTTCCCAACTGGTGGTTCTAGTTTTTCTGTTTCTGCTAAATTTTCATTCCCATACTCATTAGTAAATGGAGTAGATTATAGTGAATTAAAAGACGATAGAGCTGATCAAAGCGAAACGATTAGTGATTATCAAAATAATTCTAATCCTAGCTTACAGGAAACTGCAGCTTACAACGATGCACAATCAAGAATAGCAGAAATTGACCAAGAACGTTTTAAATGGCTCGAATTTTATAAGATTAAATTTAAAGCAGATTGGTACCAAGCATTAACCAAAAAGTTAGTTTTACGTCCTAGTGTAGAATTTGGTTTCCTTGGAGCTTATAATAATGATAGAGGAGTTATTCCTTTTGAAAGGTTCTTTGTTGGTGGTGATGGTTTAGGTAACTTTTCATTAGATGGAAGAGAAGTTGTTCAATTACGTGGTTATCCTAATCAATCATTATCGTCTCAAGATGGTGGTTCAATTTATAGTAAGTTCTCATTAGAGTTACGTTATCCTATTACTTTAGGTGCACAAGCTAAAATATATGCACTTTCATTTTTAGAAGCAGGTACGTCTGTAAATGACTTTAAAGATTATGATCCATTTAAACTTCAGAGATCTGCAGGTTTTGGATTACGTATATTTATGCCAGCCTTTGGTTTACTTGGTATAGATTTCGGTCATGCATTTGATGAATCTCCTTATGGGACAGCAGTTAAAAATTGGGAAACGCACTTCATAATTGGTCAACAATTTTAAGTTTGGCACGATATTTTCTAATAGCTAAACAAGAATTTCATCATGTTGTTAAAATTTTTAAGAATATATTTCGTTAAATTTGAAGATTAGTAACACTAAAATGATAACACATTGAGTTTTACAAATAAAATGTCTCAAAACATAAAAACAAAAATGATGAAATTTAAAGTTCTTTTTTTATTAATAATAATAAGCCTTGTTAGTTTTAGTGTAAATGCACAGCGTGGCGTAAGAATTGGTTACATTGATACTGAGTACATTTTACAAAATGTGCCAGAATATCAAGAAGCATCTTCTCAGTTAGATAAAAAGGTGCAAGATTGGAAGTCTGAAATTGAAACCAAATTAAATGTTATAGCGCAAAAAAAGAAAGAGCTAGATAATGAAAGCGTTCTTTTAACCAAGGAGTTGTATAATGAACGTTTTGAGGACATCACTTTTGAAGAAGCTGAGGTTTTAGATTATCAACAAAAACGTTTTGGACCTGAAGGAGATTTAATGATTCAAAAGCGTCAGTTAATTGAGCCTATCCAAGATCAGATTTTTGCAGCTGTACAAGAAATAGCAGAAACTAAAAGTTACGATTTTGTTTTTGATAAATCTGCAGATGTTGTAATGTTGTATTCGGCTGAACGTTATGATATGAGTGAGCAAGTTTTAAGAACTATAACACGTACGTCTAAACGATCGCAAGCTAAAAGCAAGAAGGAACGTCAAGAATTAGAAGACGAGGAAGTAGTACCTGTTGTAGATACAGGTAAAGATGCGCGTCAGCAGGCATTAGAGGATCTTAAAGCAAAGCGTGAAAAAGAATTAGCAGATAAGCGAGCAGAACGCGAAAAGGCAACGGAAGATAGACGTGCAGCTCAACAAGCATTGAGAGATGCTAAGAAAAAGGAAGCTGAAGAGCGTCGTCAAAAAGTAATTGATGAGAAGAATAAAAGATCTGAATCTTCACAGGAAGCTAAAACGGTTGTAAAAGATAGTACAACTAAAACGGCACCTGTAGTTAAAACAGATAGTACTAAAGCACAAGGAGCAGTACAAAAAGATAGTATCAATTCTAAAACACCTTTAACAGCTGCGGAAATAGCAGCAGCCGAACGCGCTCAAAAATTAAAGGATAGAGAAGCGCGTCAAAAAGAATTAGAGGATAGAAAAAAGAAAATAATAGAGCAACGTTTAAAAGCACGTGAAGAGCGTGAAAGACAAGTAAAGAAGAACGATTCTATTGCTAAGGCAAAGAAAAACGAAGACAATAATTAACAATTTATAACACGTAATACAATTAAAATCAAATGAAAAATTTAAAAACTTTATTATTTGCAGCAGTACTTTTTATAGGAGCTACAAGTTTAACTTCTGCTCAAAGCAATGTTGCACATATTAATAAGCAAGACTTAATTAAAGCAATGCCTGCTTACGCTCAAGCTCAAACTGAGATTGATAAATTGAGTAAAACTTATGAAGCTACGATTCAGACATCATTAAAGGAGTTAGACGTTAAACTTAAGCAGTATAATGCTGAAGCTGAAACGCAAACAGAGCAAACCAATATGGATCGTATGAAGGAAGTTGAAGGTATCAAACAAAGTTTAGGTGAGTACCAACAACAAGCTCAAAAAGATTTACAAGAGAAAGAATTTAATCTTTTAAAGCCTATTGTAGAGAAAGCAGATAAAGCGATCAATACAGTTGCTAAAGCACAAGGTATTCAGTATGTTTTTGACGCAGCAATGCTGATTGTTAAAGATGGTAAAGATCTTATGGCAGATGTTAAAAAGCAATTAGGAATGTAATCCTATTTAAAAATAATTATTTAGAAAGTCGCTTATTATTAAGCGACTTTTTATTTTTGTATACATGAGTAATAATCCTATTGGCATATTTGATTCTGGAATTGGAGGTACATCTATCTTTAAGGAGATTCACGCGCTATTGCCAAATGAGAATTGTATCTATTTAGCGGATAGCAAAAACGCACCTTATGGCAACTTATCAGAAGAGGAAATAGTCCTATTAAGCGTTAAGAATACCGAATTTCTTATTAATAAAGGTTGTAAAATTATTGTGGTGGCTTGTAATACAGCTACTACAAATGCAATAGATTATCTAAGAAAAAATTATGATATTCCATTTATTGGCATTGAACCGGCTATAAAACCAGCGGCTTTAAATACACAAACCAAAGCTATTGGTATTCTCGCAACCAAAGGCACTTTAAGCAGTCAGCTTTTTCATAAAACTACTGACTTATATTCTAAGGACATTAAAATTATAGAACAAGTAGGTGAAGGTATTGTACCGCTAATTGAAACCGGTCAAATTGATTCTAAAGAAATGCAGTCTTATTTAGATATCTATTTAGAGCCTATGCTAAAGCAGAATATAGATTACTTGGTTCTAGGATGCACGCATTATCCTTACCTCATTCCTATGCTTACTAAAATGCTTCCTAAGCATGTAAAAATTATTGATTCAGGTAGGGCAGTTGCAAAACAGACCCAAACTGTATTAATAGCACTTGGTTTACTTAATGATTCTGGTAATCAACCCATAATTCAACTATTCTCTAATGGAGATATTACGGTTTTAAATTCAATTTTAGATTATAATTTTGAGGGGTCTTATTTAGATTTCTAGTAAGGTTTTCTGTTTACTATCTACTAATGCATTATGAAACGCTAGATTTAAAGGCGTTATCTGATAAAGGACTTATAAATGGCGAAGCGCATTAATAGTCTTAAACATAAAGATGCATACATGAAATTACTATTTGTTTATAATGCTAACTCAGGTAAACTGAATGCTTTGTTGGAATCAGGACACAAGTTAATAAGTCCGTCCACGTATAAATGTTCTTTATGTGCATTAACGCATAATACTTTTACAGAAAACAACATCTGGAAGAATTTTAGAACACAAAGTGAGGTCGACATGGAATTCTATCACAAGGATGAGTTTGAAACTACCTTTCCTAATGTTAATATGATTTATCCAACGATTTTAAAATTAGAAGATCAGGAAATTTCAACGGTTCTAAATTCTGAAGCTTTAAAAGCGCTGTCTACTATTGAAGATTTAATTGAGCGATTAAAGTTTCAACTTTAAGTGTTTAACATGGTTTACTCTTTAGTCCTTAAACCAACTAGAATATTCTACATAGTTATCTGCAATTCTATCAATTTCACCAGAGATTAATTCTTTGCTAATAGCCTTAACTTTTTTTGCTGGTACACCGGCATAAATACTTCCGGATTCTACCAGAGTGTTTTTAGTTAGTACTGCTCCTGCAGCAATAATACTATTGCTTTCTATAATACAATCGTCCATTATAATACTTCCCATACCAACGAGCACATTGTCTTTTATGGTACAACCGTGTACTATAGCGTTATGTCCTATAGAAACATTATTGCCAATGGTTGTAGGCGATTTAAGATACGTAGCATGGATAACTGCACCATCTTGTATATTTACCTTGTTCCCCATTTTTATATAGTGCACATCACCTCTAATTACGGCATTAAACCATATGCTACATTGTTTTCCTATTGTGACGTCTCCAACTATAGTTGCATTTTCTGCGATGTAGCAATCCTCTGAGATTTGAGGGTGTTTTCCTCTAACGGCTTTTATTATTGGCATAAATTATGAGTTTAATGAGTTCTAAAGTTTTTCAAGATAAAATGAAATCTATAATAATCAGAATTTTGTGTATAAAAAAAGAGCAGCAAAAATTGCTACTCTTTAGTATTACGTTATATAAATATAATGTTTATATATTTTCAGCGTCTCTTAAACCTTGAATGTATTCAGCTTTCTGAACTTCTCTTCTTCTCTTAACAGAAGGTTTTGCGAAATAACGCTTCTCTCTTAAGTTTTGCATAATTTGCACATTTCTGTGTTTACGCTTGTAACGCTTAAGTGCACGTTCTATATTTTCTCCTTCTTTGATTTCGATTTTAATCATTATATCGATATATTTTTGTTAACTATTTCTTGCAAATGGTCGGCAAATATATGCTAACTATTTGAAAATAAAAAATTAATTCAATGTTTTAGAAATTTATTTTTAACCTAAGTATGTTTTTAAGATTTTACTCTTGCTCGCATGCCTTAATCTTCGAATTCCTTTTTCTCTAATTTGTCTTACACGCTCACGAGTTAAATCGTAAATACTACCTATTTCTTCAAGGGTCATTGGTGGTTGATCTCCTATTCCGAAATTTAAACGAATCACGTCACTTTCCTTTTGAGTTAGTGTTTCTAGAGCACGTTCAACTTCTGTGTTTAAAGACTCTTTCATTAAAGCCATGTCAGGTCTTGGTGATTCACCAGAACTTACAACATCATACAAACTAAACGTTTCTCCATCTTTTAATGGTGCATCCATAGAAAGGTGACGACCAGAATTTTTCATAGATTGTTTTACTTCACGAACACTAATATCTAATTCGCGAGCAATCTCATCTGCATTTGGAGGTCTTTGATTAATTTGTTCTAAATGAGAAAATGCTTTATTAATCTTATTTATGGTACCAATTTTATTTAATGGTAGCCTAACAATACGCGACTGTTCTGCTAACGCTTGTAAAATAGCTTGTCTAATCCACCAAACAGCATAAGAAATAAACTTAAAACCTCTAGTTTCATCAAAACGCTTAGCTGCTTTTACTAAACCAGCATTACCTTCATTAATTAAATCGGGTAACTTTAAACCTTGATTTTGGTATTGCTTTGCAACTGAAACAACGAACCTAAGGTTAGACGTTGTTAATTTATCTAATGCAGCCTGATCACCTTTTCGAATGAGCTGTGCTAGCTCGACTTCTTCATCTGCAGTAATCAAAGGAATTTTACTAATATCCTGTAAATATTTATCTAACGATTTATCTTCTCTGTTAGTAACCTGCTTGGTGATTTTTAATTGCCTCATGTATTCTTTTGAAATTTAGTGAACCTTCAATGTAATCTAATTATTAAGAAAAGCAAATAAATGTGTAATTATTAACATAAATTGGGAGAAATGGAGTGCTTTTTCAGTTCGTACTTTAATTTTGAGTCGAATCCGTCTCTTTTTTGGTTTCAGTTTTTTTCTTTCCACCTAATAGTCCTCCCAGTATATTACCGACTCCTTCTTTAACTTTGTCTTCCGTTGTTTGTTTGGTGGTATCTTCTTTTGTGGCGTCTTCTTTTGTTGTGGTAGAATCTGTTTTAGTGGTGTTTGTGTTTCCTCCTAAAAGTCCACTTAGCAAATCACTAACCTTATCTTTTCCTTTCCCAATTAATTTTTGCTTTTCAATTTCAACTAATTGTTTGGTTAAATTAGTAACTCCAGAGGTTAAATCTGTTTTTATACTAGGACTCGCAAATGTGCCTCCAATGTTTGCAGTAACAGGAACCGTTAGCTTATTCACTTCGTTATCATTAATCTTACCAATTAAACGATTCACCTCACTCCCTAAGTACTTCGCTGGGACTTGTAAAACGGCACTGTAATTCATAGTGTTTGAAAAACTATGAGAACCCGAAACTTCAATAGGAATATCTTTATAATTAATTGTAAATGGTTTTACAGAAACACTACCATTCTCAAAAGTTAGATTCGTTTTAATGTCTTTTAAATCTAATTTACTAAAATCAATAAAATCTAATTTGCTATCTAAGCTAGTAAGCAAAGGACTGTTGCTTGTGTCTACTTTGTCTGTTAAAATCTCAGCCAAAGCACTTCCAGACATCGTTGTTAAATCTGGAGAAAAGCTTTCGTCTAAAAATCCGCTGATATCAATAGTAGAATTTAATTTTCCTTGTAATACTTGTGCGATAGGTGCTAAAGCCTTCAGCATTTCTAAATCTTTGAAGGATTGTGATATGTCAAAGTTTTGCATTCCTAATTTCATGTCGAAACTTGGTTTTGCAGATTTCGTAGAAACATTACCAGAAATACCCAATTGACCATTAAAAATATCTGTAGTCATGTTTTTAAGACTAGCTGTTTGGTCTTTTATCACCAACTGCCCTTTTACATTTTTTAAATTCAGATTATCATAAATCACCGTTTTAGCGTTAGCCGTAATGGTACAATCTAAAAATGCAGGAATCTTAAGGGATTCAGCTGCAGCCGTGTTTTCATTTGTTTTAGTTGAAGATTCCGTTGTTGTCGTAGAGGTATCTTCAGACATAAAATCTGAAAGGGCAAACGTATTAGAATTCAAATTAAAATTACCTTCTAAGTTTTTATCACTTAGCATAAAACCTAGTAGATTATTAATGGTTCCTGTAGCCGTGAAATCACTTTTGCCTGTTTGGGCATCAAAACTATTTAAGCTTACTGTACCTGGCTTAAAGGTTAAGTCTGCTTTGTTGATTTGAATAGGATTTAAAATGTCATCAGAAGAAAATACAAAATTAGATAAGGATACACTTCCAACGTTTTTAATACGTTGGTACGCGTTGGTTTCAATAGCATCCATATCAAAAGAAGTACTAACGTTTGCCTTTAAAATTCCACTCAACTCATTTTCTAATTCAACAGGATAAGCTTTAGTGATGTTCGCTAAATTTAGAACACCATCTAATTTAGCCGCTACCAACATGTTTTTGGTGAGGTTTTTTATAGACGCTTCAGATTTAAAAATATCTTCATCAATTTGAAAATTCAGTTTGTTAATATTTACAAACGTATCATCTACATTACCAGTTGTGTTTTTTATAGAGGCATCAATTGCTATATTTCGAACGCTTTTTGGAAGGTCAGGGAATTTGAATGATGCATTACTAGAATTTAGATTAATATCTAAGGTCGGAATTGTTTCATCCGAAACCAATCCTTTTATAATACCATTAACCGTAAAGTTCCCAGTGGTGGTTACGTTTTCAATATCCTTAGCATAAGCCTTCGGAATTATAGCCAAGAAATCTTTGAATGAGGCTTCAGGGTTTTTAAACGTAATATCTATTTGTTGTCCGGCTTCCACCAACTGTACATAACCATCAAATTCTAAGGGTAAAGCATTGATGTATCCTTTGTTTTCTTTAAATGTATATTTTTGTTGGTCTAAATCTAGATCTATAAGCGCGTCTAATTTAATACTGTTATTACTTAAGTATTCTGTGCTATCCATGGCAAAAGTAACATTAGCTTCTGTGTGAGTATCTAATTCAGATTTACCGCCAGAAAAGATACCTGTTCCTTTATGGTTAATTTCAGTAAGATAAAACGCCATATTAGACGTGTCATCAATATAGGTGAACGCGCTATTATTAAGTTCATAGTTATCAATATCAAAACTAAAACCACTTGAGGTTTCTGTTTCTACAGGTGCAGATTCCGTTTCGCTTTCTTTTACAATATCATAATTTACAGCACCTGTTTTATTGGTTTTTATAACCAAAAGTAGCTCATTAGCTATTATTTCATTGACTTCAAGAGGTTCTTCTGTGCCTTGTAATAGTTGCATAATACCCATTTCAAAAGACAATGACTTTGCCGTGGCTAAGGTTTCGCCTTCAAAAGGAGCACGATTTATGATTTTTAAGTTATCGACACTTATTGCAGCTTTAGGAAAACTACTAATAAGACTCAGGCTTATATCATCAAAAGTTAATTCGGCGTTTAGGTTTTCATCTGCATAGTTCTGAACAATAGTATCTATTTTAGATTCTAAAAAAAATGGTATTGCAATAAGTATCGCAATAAAAAAGAGTAAAATGATTCCAACAATTTTGAGGACTTTCTTCATAATTAGTATTTCTGGGTTTTAAAATAGCTTCTTCGTTATATACGCAAAATTCCGTATAAAAGTTGCTAAAGTCGGTAAGTTTAAGAAGATTTTAATGTTTTGTTTAGCGGTTATAATAAATTTATTTCCTCATTTACGTTTAGTTTAAAACGCTTTCTAAATAAATACACCCCAAGATATAAGAATGGTGTGTCTAACAACGCGACTAAAACTTTGAAAATAAAGCCGCTAATGAGTAGTCCTGCGAAGTTATCCCAATCTATAATTCCGAATGTGCAAAGTAAAGACACAATAGTAAAGGTGTCTATGAATTGAGAAAACCATGTTGAGAAATTATTACGTAACCACAGGTGTTTGCCTTTGGTTAATCGTTTCCAAAAATGATAGATTTGTATATCTACAAATTGAGCAAATAAGTATGTAATCATACTCGCGAAAACAGCAAGCGACGTATTTCCAAAAACTTTGTTAAACATGGTGTCATCAACATACGACCAATTTGTAGCAGGTACGCTAGATGCTATATAGATAATTAATAATGAGAATAGTGAAGCGAAAATACCAACCACCACAATGTCGTTAGCACGTTTTTTTCCATAAATCTCACTTATTAAATCGGTAATTAGAAATGTAATGGGATAAGGTAAGATGCCAACAGAAACCTCAAATAATTTTGATCCAAAAATTTCAGCTTCAAAAGGCTGCCAATAAAAGAACTTTTGAAATATTAAATTTGAAACGACTAGTGACGTGATAAAAAGTCCACCAAGTAAGAAGTAAATACGCTGGGCTAAAAGCTTGTCTTTTAATGACATTGAAAATGGTTAATAAATAGTTTTGGTAAAGGTAAAGTTATAAAATTTGTTTTAGTTATTTTGTTGCTTCTATGAGACCAACCAAAACCATTCATATAGCTTTAGGGAGTAACAAAGGCAATAAATTGCAGTATTTACAATCTGCAGTTAACGCTGTTTTTGAGCGCGTTGGTGCTATAAAAAAGATTTCTAATGTTTATAAAACACCAGCTTTTGGTTTTGAAGGTGACGATTTTTTTAATGCGTGTATAACGGTTGAAACGGAATTGAAATCTAAGCGAGTTCTTAAAGAGCTTCAGGCTATTGAAATAGAGTTAGGGCGAAAATCTAAAGCAACCAAAGGTTATGAGTCTAGAGAGATAGATTTAGATATTTTGTTTTTTGAAGATGAAATTATTGAAGAAAAAACCTTAGTCATTCCGCATCCACAAATACAAAATCGTAAGTTTGTTTTGCAACCTCTTATGGATATTGCAAAAGATATTAAGCATCCAAAGCTCCATAAATCTATAGAAGGGTTGTTGTCTGAATGTCATGATGATTCTGAAATAGAACACGTCAATATTTGGCTTAAGAATCCAAGAAAAGCATATACTTTTAACGATTACAATTACATCGCTATTGAAGGAAATATTGGAGCAGGAAAAACAAGTTTAGCAAATAAGATTTCTAAGGATTTTAATGCTAAGTTGATTTTAGAGCGTTTTGCCGATAATCCGTTTTTACCAAAATTTTACAAAGAGCCAGAGCGATATGCCTTTACATTAGAAATGTCATTTTTAGCAGATCGGTATCAGCAAATTAGTGACGATTTATCGCAACTCGATTTGTTCAAAGATTTTATGGTCAGCGATTATGACGTCTACAAATCTCTAATTTTCTCAAAGATAACCTTACCTGAAGACGAGTTTAGATTGTACCGAAAACTGTTCTATCAAGTTTATAAAGACATTGCTAAGCCAGACTTGTATGTGTATCTCTATCAAAATACAGAGCGTTTACAGGCCAACATAAAGAAAAGAGGACGTAATTACGAAAAAGACATCAAAGACGATTACCTCGAAAAAATTAATGCTGGTTATCTTGAATTTTTAAAAAGTCAGCAAGAGATGAATGTTAAGATTATTGATATTTCGAATAAAGATTTTGTGAAGTCTCGTGCCGATTATCTATGGTTGTTGGGAGAGATTAACGAGTCTTCGGTAAGCAGCAGTGTGCAGTAAGTAGTGTTCAGTCGCAGAGCTTTAATCTCAGTCTCAGTTTTTAGTAGATTGAAGTTTTTATTTGATAACATTAAACATTGGTTTCGAAATAAATTGAAATAGTTACGATAAATCCTCTGTGAATCTCTGCGTCTTCTTTGTGGAGCTTCGTGGCATAATTTTAAAAAGTAGCGTTACAATTTTTCCTTTAGTGTCATCTAAAAAGATTTCGGATAATTTTTGTTCTTCAACAATTTTCAAATTGAAAGGAGCTTCTAATACATTAACACCACTATTTTTTTTGATTCTAATACCTTGTCCAGAAATAATGTCTTTATTAGGTGCAAACTCTCCAAGAGGTAGATGTTCGGTAAGAATCACAAATTTATAATTGGATAATTTTTCAACCACGTTTTGGATTTCAGCATTAGATAAATGTTGTAACACCTGTCTCAGAATAACAACATCTGCTTTGGGAAGTTCGTCTTTGACAATATCTAAACACTGAAATTCTAAACGGTCTTCTTTAAATAAGGCTTTATTTCGTTCAATGAGGCTGTCAACAATATCTACAGCGATATAGTTTTTAGTGTGTTTGGTGAGTTGTTTTCCGATATTGAAATCACCACAACCTAAATCACAAACGGTTAGTGGATTGTTCTGCGATTTTAAAAACCGAGTAATACTATTAATATAAGGTTCTACAATTTTAATGTTATGAGAACCGTCACCTGAGTAAAAATCAAAATCGTTTCCACCCCACAGATGCATGTCGTAGACTTGTTGCATAGCGTCTTTTGTGGGCCAAGGTGTTTTTGATGTTTTAATCATATAATTAATAAAAATAGACTAATTAAGCTATAAACTATGCCAACAATGAATACTGGATAAAGTGACCATTTTATCTTTAAATTCTTGGTTAATTTTGAATTCCAAAGTAGTAAAAGACCAAGAATGTAAAATGGCACGCCATACCAAAAAGAATAAGGGTTTGCTACAAATATTGCTGAAAAACAAGTGATTTGTTTTCCCCAACCAGACATTATTTTTTCAATATTTTTCTTCAATAGGGTTAGTTTAATTTCGAAAACACATCCCAAACCACAACACCACAACTCACCGAAATATTTAAGGAGTGCTTAGTGCCATATTGCGGAATTTCAATCACAACATCACTTGCATCAACTACGTTTTGGTCAACACCTTTAACTTCGTTACCAAAAACAAAGGCATATTTAGTATTTGGTTCAGGTTTAAAATCATTGAGCATGGTTGCGTTTTCTGCTTGTTCAATAGAACAGATGTTTACATTTTTAGATTTTAATTTTTCAACAACATCTAAAGTGTGTTCTGCATATTCCCAATCTACGGTTTCAGTGCTTCCTAAGGCTGTTTTTCTAATGTCGTTATGTGGAGGCTGAGCAGTAATGCCGCAGAGATAAATTTTCTCGATTAAGAACGCATCGCTTGTTCTAAATACAGAACCAATATTGTTGAGACTTCTAATATTATCTAGGATAATAATGATAGGCGTCTTTTTAGCATCTTTAAATTCTGAAACTTCTAATCTGTCTAATTCTTCGTTTTTTAGTTTTCGTTTCAACTGTACTTATTTTTTAATTAAATTTTGATACACCCCTAAAGTCCCCTCAAGGGGACAGTCTCACTGTTGCGGTTAAAAAAAATCTGAAAGATATTTTTAACAATTGTCCCCTTGAGGGGACTTTAGGGGTGTGTTTTTGTTTTGTGAGACCTGATAGGTCTAGAATATAATTATCAACATCTGTAAATAACTTCTAGTTCTTCGGTTTCAATAAACCTCAAAATATAAGTAATTTAGCAAACTTGCAATTCTGAACATATTCAAGGCAAAAATAGAACTTAAAACTAGATTCCCATTGGCAAAATCCGCAAAAAAAGTAACACCGTTAATGAAGCAATATAATGCCATCAAGGTTAAATATCCTGATGCACTATTATTATTTCGAGTTGGTGATTTTTACGAAACCTTTGGTAGCGATGCTATAAAAGCGTCTAAAATTTTAGATATCATTTTAACCAAACGTGGTGCTGGTAGCGAAAGTGAAATTGAATTAGCAGGTTTTCCGCATCATTCTTTAAATACGTATTTACCAAAATTGGTAAAGGCAGGTGAGCGTGTTGCCATTTGTGATCAGTTAGAAGATCCGAAGCAGACCAAAACCATTGTAAAACGTGGAGTTACAGAATTGGTAACACCAGGAGTTGCTTTTAATGATGATATTCTACATTCAAAATCTAATAATTTTTTAGCAGCGGTATATTTTGAAAAGCAACGTATTGGTGTGGCATTTTTAGATATTTCAACAGGCGAGTTTTTAACGTCTCAAGGCAATGCAGAATATATTGACAAGCTACTTCAGAATTTTAATCCAAGTGAAGTCTTAATTTCAAAACAAAGTAGAAAAGTGTTTTCGGAAACCTTCGGAAATGATTTTCATACCTTTTATTTAGAAGATTGGGTGTTTCAAGCCGATTATGCACATGAAACATTAACCAAGCATTTCAACACTAAGACACTAAAAGGTTTTGGAATTGAAGATTTGTATGAAGGGATTATCGCTTCAGGAGTCGTACTTCACTATTTAGGAGAAACACGTCATAATAAGTTGGAGCATATAGCTACGATTTCGAGAATTGCAACGGATGATTATGTGTGGATGGATAAATTCACCATTCGTAATTTAGAATTGTATAATTCTACGAATGTCAATGCCGTTACATTGATTAATGTTATTGATAAGACTATTTCGGCAATGGGAGGTCGAATGTTAAAACGTTGGTTGGCATTGCCTTTAAAGCATGCTGAGAAAATAAAGCAACGCCACGAAGTGGTGAAATATTTGTTAGAAAATGACGCTGTTTTGAATAAGGTTCAAGGGCAGATAAAACAAATAGGGGATATTGAACGTCTTATTTCAAAAATAGCAACGACTAAGGTGAGCCCTCGTGAGGTGATTCAACTTAAAAACTCTTTAGAAGCTATTGTACCTATAAAGTCGGTTGCTGAAACGTGCGAAAATGAAGCTTTAAAGGTATTAGGAGATAATTTACATCGCTGTGATTTATTGCGAGATAAAATAAAGGAAACTCTAAATGAAGAGGCGCCAGTCAACATTTTAAAAGGAAGTTCAATTGCTTCAGGTTTTTCAGAAGAGTTAGATGAACTAAGAGGTTTATCGCAATCTGGAAAGATCTATTTGGATAATATGTTGAAGCGCGAAAGTGAGCGCACTGGCATCACATCTCTAAAAATAGCTTCAAACAATGTTTTTGGTTATTATATTGAAGTCCGAAATTCGCATAAAGATAAAGTCCCAGAAGAATGGATTCGTAAGCAAACCTTAGTCAATGCTGAACGCTATATTACTGAAGAACTTAAAGAGTACGAAGCAAAAATTTTAGGTGCTGAAGAACGCATTTTGGCTATTGAGCAGAAGTTATTTGCTGATTTAGTGACTTGGATGCATCAGTTTATTATTTCGGTACAACAGAATGCGCAGTTAATTGGACAATTAGATTGTTTGTGTGGTTTTGCAAGTTTAGCAAAAGCGAATAAATACACGTATCCACAAATTGACGATAGTTACGATTTAGAAATAAAAGATGGTCGCCATCCTGTAATAGAAAAACAATTACCAATCGGTGAGCCTTATATTGCTAATGATTTGTTTTTAGATAGAGAGTCTCAGCAAATCATTATGATTACGGGACCAAACATGTCTGGTAAGTCGGCTATTTTAAGGCAAACAGCATTAATCGTGTTGTTAGCTCAAATAGGAAGTTTTGTGCCCGCAGGTGAAGCGCGAATAGGATTAGTAGACAAGATTTTTACGAGAGTAGGAGCAAGTGATAATATTTCGATGGGAGAATCTACGTTTATGGTAGAGATGAATGAAACGGCTTCTATTCTAAATAATATTTCTGACCGTAGTTTGGTGCTTTTAGATGAAATAGGAAGAGGAACGAGTACTTATGACGGTATTTCTATTGCTTGGGCTATTAGTGAATACTTACACGAGCATCCTTCTAAGCCTAAAACACTTTTTGCAACGCATTACCACGAGTTAAATGAAATGACCGAGACCTTTGGTCGTATTAAAAATTTCAATGTTGCTGTAAAGGAATTAAAAGATAATGTGCTTTTTGTTAGAAAGCTTGTTGAAGGAGGAAGTGAACATAGTTTTGGAATTCATGTGGCAAAAATGGCAGGAATGCCTCAACAAGTCATTAGACGCGCAAATAAAATTTTATCTAAATTAGAGAAATCACATTCAAGTGAAGAACTCACGGATAAGGTGAAAAGTATTAAAGACGATTTGCAATTAAGCTTTTTTAATCTCGATGATCCTCTATTAGTGGAGATTAAGGATGAGATTTTGCATACAGATATTGATACGTTAACACCTGTTGAAGCCTTGATGAAACTCAATGAAATTAAGAGAATGTTGCTGAAGAATAAGCAAGTGTAAAAAAAAATAAAAAATTTTCAAAAAAGGCTTTGGATTTAGAATTTAAATTCTAAATTTGCATCCGCTTTGAAAGCGAAAACGTTCATTAAAATTGCGAAAGTAGCTCAGGGGTAGAGCATCACCTTGCCAAGGTGGAGGTCGTGGGTTCAAATCCCATCTTTCGCTCTGATTATATAAAATACCAAGTTGATTACAGTCTGTAATCAAGATGCTGAAGTGGTGGAATTGGTAGACACGTTGGACTTAAAATCCAATGTCCATTAGGACGTACGGGTTCAAGTCCCGTCTTCAGTACAGATGAAAAGCCGAAAACGAAAGTTTTCGGCTTTTTTGGTTTTAAAAAGTTCGCTAATGTTGGTATTAAGGTGCTTTTTTTCTGCATGTTGAAACTGGGATTCGGAGAAGCTAAATCCAGTTAGAAATATAAAAGAGGCTGTCTAAAAAGGCAGTCTCTTTTTTTATATTTTATATTTTCAAAGAAGCATTGATTTTCGTATCTTAA
>NZ_JABFDI010000023.1 GCF_013403915.1 Winogradskyella pacifica | reverse complement strand
AATCAAGTATCTTAACAATAAAACCAACATGATTAAAAATTAAAAGGTCGCCTAAATTGTTTTTAGACGACCTCTTTGTTTTAAAATAAACGGATTGGTTTTAGAAATCTTATTGACGCGATTGATGCATCTTTAAAATAAATTTAAAAGCATTAATATTCACATTAATCTGTCTAATGCGAAACCACCTTTAGCCCAACAATAGACATAATTAATGTTGAAATAAAAAACAGTCTCCACACTGTTGCTGGTTCTTTAAAAACAAAAATACCAACCAATACAGTTCCTACGGCACCAATACCTGTCCAGACGGCATATGCTGTTCCAATAGGTAATACTTGTGTCACTTTTATAAGAAGTAGCATACTTACGACTAAGCAAACCAAGAAACCAATATACCAATAGGTTGATTCATTTCCTGTGGCCTCTTTAGCTTTTCCTAAACAAGATGTAAATGCGACTTCAAAAAGTCCTGCAATTATTAATAGTATCCAATTCATTCGTTATTATTTATTTGGTGTGGTAATTTTAAATCATGTTCTTTTTAGGTCGTACAGCAAACGTTTTATCTACAGTGAATACTTTATTTAGAAAAGGCATTCAAAACCTCCATAGCTTTATCTGTATCTTTCTTATCCACAAAAATATGATCGTGATAATAAGCGGCGACAACGTTACAACTAATTCCATTGTCAGATAATGCGTTTGAAAATGCAGCCGTTAAGCCAACGGCCTCCAACGAAGAATGCACAGTAAGTGTAATCCAAGAAGCCACATAAGAATAGTCAAAATGTAATTGGTCTGCAATTCTCTTTTCTAAGATAATAGTAGTGCTTTCCTCTTCTTTAAAAGTCATTATAACTTGACTCAAATTTATTTGATCTAAATGCTCTGTTTTACAAAACACAAAATCGCCAAAATTGTGCTTTGGCTTCATTGATTTTAAAAGCATTTCTAAATTTTTCTCTCCACTCATTTACCTGTTGCTTTTAGTTAAGCGTTGTAGCTCTTTTAAGGTTGCCTGACCAACACCATGAGCAGATTGTGGATTTTGTCCCGTAACTAATCGCTGATCCGTAACCACGTGCTCAGTAAAAGGTTCTGACTTTTCGAAAATAGCTCCACGTTCTATTAATTGATCTTCTAGTAAAAACGGAACGACATCTTCTAGTTTTACTTTAACCTCTTCTTCATTGGTAAACGCATTTACTTTTTTACCATCAACAAGGTAAGATCCGTTGTTTAATTTAATATTTACAAGTCCAGCAGGACCATGACATACCGCACTAACGACACCGTTGTTTTCATAGATCTGCGCCGCGATTTTAGCTATTTCGGTATTATCGGCAAAATCCCACATCGCTCCATGACCACCTGCATAATGAATGGCAACATAATCATCTGGATTTACTTCATTCGGTGTTTTAGTGTTTTCAATTTTATTGCGGTATATATCGTTATCCCAAAATTTCTTATTGATAGAATCTGTCATATCAAAAGCATCTACAGGTGCCTTCCCTCCTTTCGGACTTACAAAATCAATATCATAGCCTGCAGTATGTAATACATCCCAAGGATGCGAAACTTCTCCTAGATAATAACCTGTTTTCTCTCCTGTGTTTCCTTTTTCACTATGACTTGTTACTACAAATAATATCTTTTTTAATGCTTTAGTTTCTGTTTTTACAGTTGAATTATCCACGTTGGTTTTACTATTATTACAGCCCACAAGAAGCGCAACAAATAAGAATAGAATAAGTGACGTTTTAACTTTTATCGTATTTGACATCTCTAAGTATATTTTAAAATTCGTTTTAGATTATTCTTTTTTACCAAAAGCTACAACTATTTTACAGCCTCCCGTGAAGAATAATAACAGAGGGCAAAATTCTTAAACATTTTGGAGAAATCATTTAACAAATGATAAAAACGACATTTATTTTAGGTTCGCTCTAATTCGGCTTAAACTAATTTGAGTTATACCTAAATAAGATGCAATATGAGATAATTGAACGCGCTGCAATAGGCTAGGATAATTATTAAGAAGTGCTAAGTACCTCTGAGTCGCATTTTCAAATTGTAAGGAAATAAGACGTTTTTCGGATTTAATAATTTCTAATTCTGCAAATTTCCGTCCCCAATTTGCAATATGACTATCTTCTAAAAAGAGTTTTTGAAGTTGTTCTGTCTTTAATTCATAGAGTTCGCAATCCTCCAGCAATTCTACATCCTCATAGCCTTTTTCATTATTGACATAACTTTGCATGGAAACAATAGGATCTCCTTCTTTACCAAACCAAAACGTGATTTGATTATCATCGGAATACGCATAGGCTCTTGCTATTCCTTTTTTAATAAAATAAATACTTTTCTCAATTTTATTGGCTTTAAATAAAATATGCCCTTTGGGAAATTTCATTTCAACTATTGATGCTTTTATTAAGTCTTTCGATATCGATGTTAGCGGGTAAATATTATCAATAATTTGGTTTATTTCCATATAGCAATACTCAATTTTTGATATTTCAAAAATAGTTAATTCTTACCTTACAAGAACTTCACGAATTTCGTTGGAAATTTCTAAACTTTCAAAAGAACAGAAAAGATTTTCATTTTTCTAAGAATGAAAAAAGAACATAAAAAAAGCCTGAATCTAAATTCAGGCTTCTAATTTATTGACCGTCTTGTTTCTCTTTTTCATGATCTTTCTTAACATCTTCATCACGGTAAAGACAGCAAGCATGTACAGAATGATATTGTTCATCAGTTGCTTTAATTTCCTTGGTATCATGCCCTACAGCAGCTACACCTTTAGAAATTTTTGTTAAGTCTGTTTTACGCTCATCGAAGATTAGTTTTAACTCATGTGTATCAACACTCCAAACTGCAGATTTTACACCTTTGGTTCTAATAGCTGCTTTTTCTATGCGCTCTTTGCACATACCACAAACACCATCGACTTCTATACTTGCTTTTTTGTTCTTGTCTTGTGCAAAAGCCAATGTCGTTACTAATAATGTAAATATTAAAATTACTTTTTTCATCTTGTTTTGTTTTTTTGTCATTCCTGCAGAAGCAGGAATCTATTCATATTAAATTTAATTTCTATTTATAATCCCGAATTTTCAGGGACACTTCTTCAGCAATTCGTTACTGTATTCTAAATCGTAAGCCTGCATAATATAGACTTCCAAAAATTGGACCATACACAAAATTACTATCAAAATTTGAACCAAATGGATTATCTGGACTTATAATAGGATTGTTTTGTCTTACATTCGTTACGTTTTCCCCTCCTAAATATACTTCAAATTTTGGAGAAAACACTTTAGTGACTTGCAAGTTTAACGTTCCTACAGTTGGTGTTTCATCTGGCAATTGATATTGCGTAGCACTTAAATCTGTACTAGGAAAACGTTGTGAACTTAACCAATTATAGGTGGCATCAAATTTCCAATGTGCACCATTAGTTTTAACTTCAGTCTCGTAAGACGTGTTTGCAAATAAGCGATGCTTTGGCACTAAAGGCTTTTCTAATTTACCAGAAGTATAATCCGTTTGAATGTCGTAATACTTGTAAGCCATTCGTAAATCGAAATGTTCAAAAACATTATAATTAAATTCAAATTGAAAACTATTAGCATAACTATCTCCTTCCAAATTATAAAAATTGACTTCATACGGATTCTCCCAATCTACAACGACTTGGTTTTGAAAATCAGTTCTATAAAAATCAAAAGTTACATCTGCCTTTCTATCAAACAGATTAAAACCTTGTAAATAGCTTACACCATAATTCCATGCGATTTCAGGATCTAATCCATAAATTTTTCCACCTGAATTTAAGATATTGATTTGTCTTGAGCTCGCGAACATATTTTGGTTTTCAGCGAAAATATTAGCACTTCGCTTCCCTCTTCCTATTGAGAATCTTAAGGCTGACTTTTCCCAAGGTGTATATCGTAAATGAAAACGCGGTGTTACAAAAAAGCCTAATCTATTGTGCTGATCCACACGCACACCAGCCGTCATGGTTAGTTTATCTAAATTATCGTATGCATACTCAAAGAAACCCCCAATAGAGTTCTCTACTCTTTCAAAATTAGTAGTGTTTACAAGCTCATCAAAATGATCATAGGTAAAACTTAATCCTGTTTTTACTTTGTGACGAGAATCCCCAATAATGGAACTATAAATTAAATTGGAATAAAAACTATTATGTTCAATATCATAAAGATTCAATCCAAAATAAGAATCTTGATTATGATGACTAAATGCCATTTGAAATCCAAGATTTTGATACGGAATTTCAGGATTCACATAACCTAATTTTGTAGTTACCTCAAAGCGTTCTGAATTAATTTCACTTCCCCAGAAATTAGTTGTTCCGCGATCTGTTTCAGGCTTAAAATTGACTTGACCAGCTTGTTTTTCATCATTTAAGTATTTCAAATTAATAAAAGAAACGAAGCCTTTTTCAGGATTGGTGTATTGCCAACGGTTCATTATATTAATCTGGTTATAGATTGGCATATCCATAAAACCATCATCATTAACATCGTGCTTTTTTTGATGTGTATTTCCGTGTAAATACAACCCTGTACTCCACTTCTCAGATACTTTGGTATTGAAATGTGTGTTAAGTTCTAAGCGTTCATTAGAACCACCATAAAGATTCACAAATAAGTTATCATCTGTTGTAGGTTTAACGAGCTCTGCATTTATTTGTCCTGCAATACTTTCAAAACCATTAACAACACTACCTGAACCTTTAGTAATTTGAATACTTTCTACCCAAGTCCCAGGAATAAAACTTAAACCATAAGCTTGAGATGCTCCTCTAATAGCCGGAATGTTCTCGGTTGCAATTAGTATGTAAGGTGAGGTTAGGCCCAACATTTTTATTTGTCGTGTACCCGTAACAGCATCCGCAAAATTCACATCAATTGATGGATTCGTTTCAAAACTTTCTGCCAAGTTACAACAGGCTGCTTTTAATAATTCTGCACTTGTAACCGTAAATGTATTTGAAGCCTCTAGATACGATTTTCGTGTCGCTTGCTTACGCGATGTAATTTCCACAGCATCTAACTCGTCACTTGCTTGTAGAACATGTTTTATATATTTGTTTTCATTTACTGTTACCGTAACTGTTTTAAAACCCACATAACTAATAACTAATTGATTATATGAAAACTTATACGGTAAAGTAAAAGTGCCGTCTTCAGCAGTAATGGCTCCTATTGAAGAATCTAACCAATATACATTTGCACCAGATAATGGCATTTCTTTTCCACTGCTTGTTTCTAAAATAACGCCTTTTAATTGATCTTGTGCAGATAACATGAGCGACAAGAACATAAATTTTATAAATAAATATTTTTTCATTTGTTTGAATTTCGGGTATAACGACTTGCACATAAGCATGTGCTTCCTTTTGTACTAAGGGTTATAACGGAATCAAATAAGGTAAACTTCATCTAAGAGATGAATATCTTCAACTAATGTTGGTGGTAAGTAATTACTATGAGGAATAACCAAGCTTGGTAGACCTTCAAAAAGATTGATATAAGAATAACTATAGGCAAATAATACCTGTTGTAGACTAAATTCTAGGTCTTCAAAAGAATTGATAGTTAAATCAGAAGGGCCTTCAATGACATCTATTTCATTTTTACAGCAGCTTTTTTCAACGACCTCTGTCTGTTCTGCTTTTGAAATATCTATGCCACAATTTTTACTTTCAGAAAAAATGGCAACATCAATTAAAACATCCCCACAAAAATGCTTATCAATAGTTAATGATAATGTAGAAAACAATACCAAAAATGATAGTGCAAAAGAAAACGCTTTATGTAGGTATGAAAATTTCACGATGCAAAGCTACAAAATTATTGAATTATAATAGGCTATAGATACATTATTAACGATTCAATTTATAGTAATAGAACGCTGGAAATAGTAGAATTAAGCCAATAGGTTGGATTAAAAAACGTCTAATATTAAAAAACAAATAGTAATCTTCTTGATTAGGATTTATTACAAAATATAAAAATGGAATCAGCAGTAAAACATAAGCCACGGCAAAAATTAATACCGAAAACTTAACGATACTTTTATCCTTAAAAATCAGACACAAAATCCCCAGTGAGATTACAGTATTTAAAACATAACGCAATGTTGTAAACAAGACTAGCTTTGCTATTTCTCGTCTTGGACTATCCAAATACAAATAATCATTTTCAAAAAAGGTTAAATAGGGATCGTAAAACAGTACGTCTTCATAAGCCCTAATTAATATTAATAACAGTAGCAATACTACTACGAAACTATAGGTGATTAATTTACGCATTAGACTTCGCTTTTTTTAGAAAATCGATTTACCCAAACCATCCAAAGTAGAAAAACAGTACCATATATTAACATTGGAAAAATAACGGTATGCAGAATTTCTCTTCTCCAAGGATAATGATATAACCCTACAGATAAAATTACAATTCGAATTAAATTGAAAGCATAAATAATGATGCTACCAGCTAATCCATACAATAAAGTGGTTTTAAACTTACCAGCAAAAGCAACTATAAAAGACAGAAATAAAATAATAATACTTATCGCATTGCAACCTTCAATAACGCGTGCTACATACTTTCCGTTGATAATAATTTTCATTGAGGGTTCATTAGGATGCGCTGTAACACTAGCCTCGTAACCCAAACCATTTAGTAAAGCATTGGTCTGTTCCGCTACCAAATTGGTTAAATAATCCGGATAAAACAAAGAACCATGAGATTCATTTAAGTACACATTATAACCGATAGTCAAAACACCATATACCGCCAGAAAAGTGACGATAAAACGGATTACAGATTTATATTTTATTAAAAGCGTCCTCAAAAAATTCCTAATGTTAGTTTGTTGTTAAATTTATAAAAACCGCATTTTAAAACAGTGTATTTTAGATACTTTTGCAAAAAGTTTTTTACACCTATGAATTTACACGACTTAAAACCTGAAATAAAATCGATTGTAGCACAAGACAACCTTAGTGTTGACGAACGCTTATTAAAGATTTGCGAAACTCTCGAAGCAAATATAAGTTATTATAATTGGGTTGGTTTTTACTTTAAAAATGGACATAAAGACGAATTAAAATTAGGACCATATGTTGGTGAACCAACGGACCACATTATAATTCCGTTTGGAAAAGGGATTTGTGGGCAAGTTGCGATAAGTAATCAAAATTTTGTGGTTCCAGACGTGGCTGCTCAAGATAATTATATTGCTTGCAGTATTACAGTTAAGGCTGAAATTGTGATTCCTATTTTCGTAAATAATGAAAATGTAGGTCAAATAGATATTGACTCTAATACACCAGACCCTTTTACTGAAGCAGACGAGCGATTTTTAGAGTTTGTTTGTAAAGAAGTTTCTTCTTTATTAAAATAAAAGCCTCATTGAAACTGTATTAGTTACAGTTTACCTCATTAATATATATTGAATATTGAGGCTGTGCGTAAATTACATTCCTGTTCGTATGGCCTCTACAGGATCTAATCGCGATGCCGCCAACGCAGGTATCACTCCAGAAATCAATCCTATTACGGAAGATATAAAAAATCCAAGTGCCATATTTTGAAGAGATAGTACAAATTCAAAGTCTTCGGTAAGATTACTTCCTATTATAGTTCCTATCCACACTAAAAACAATCCTACCAACCCTCCAACTACAGCAAGTATAACTGCTTCAAATAAAAACTGAAATAGTATAAACTTATTCTTAGCGCCTAAGGATTTCTGAATCCCGATAAGGTTAGTACGCTCCTTAACGCTTACAAACATAATATTAGCAATTCCGAAACCACCAACTAGAAGCGAAAAACCGCTAATTACCCATCCAATTAAGTTTAAACTTCCAATAATCGTATCTATAACATCTTGTAAACCAGAAATAACTCTTATAAAAAACGTGTCTATTTCATCAGGCTTTAAACCTCTTTTATTGCGCATTATTTGGGTGACTTCTGCTTTTACACCTTCAACATCAGCATCTTTTTTGGGTTTAATAATAACGATATACTTCATGAATGGATTATTATCCCCATATCTATTTCTTACATAATTTGCAGGTAGAAAAATCGAAACATCATTACTATCTCCAAATAGTCCTGAGCCTTCTTTTTTAACAACTCCAATAACTGTAAACTTCTGACCATAAAGGCGTACTTTTTTACCAATAGGTTCAAGTTCACCAAATAGTGATTTTGAAATTTCAGAACCAATAACGACAACAGGTCTTCCAGAATTAGATTCAGATTCGTTATAAAAACGACCCTTTTCAAATTCCATAACTTGAATATCGATAAACTCATGCGATACTACAACCGTATTTACACTACTTACCAATTCCGATTCGTATCTAATATTTTCGCGTTTTACATATAACTGTAAAGCCACATGCTCTGCATCTGCAATTGAAGATTTTATGGTTTTGTATTCACTGTAAGACACCTCGTCAAAGGTTTCTCTTTGCCAACGTGGCACATCTGTTGGCCCAAAAGACATATTTGCTAAATACATAGTATTGCTGTCTAACGAACTTAATTGACCTTGAATGGTTTTATCGAGAGAATCAACAGCTGCCAACACCGCTATAATAGAAAATATACCAACCGTAACTCCTAAAAGCGACAAGAATGTCCTGAGTTTATTGGTACGAAGCGCGTTTATAGCGAATGAAAAACTCTCTTTTAGTAAACGTAAATAGACCAGCATGCAGGGTTTGTTTTAAAACATTTTAAAGATAGGACGTTTTCAACACTATATTGTTACAAAAAACTTAAAGAAACTAGTTTTTCCATCGAGATTTTCTTTTTGAATATCCGTACTTTTGCAGCATCTAAACCACAACACAACATTATGAACAACAAAACCATTTCATCAGCACTAATCTCTGTATTTAGTAAAGATGGATTAGCACCAATCGTAAAAAAATTAAACGACCTCAACGTTACGATTTATTCCACAGGAGGTACTGAGAAATTCATCAAAGATTTAGGCATTAATGTCGTACCAGTCGAAGATGTAACATCTTATCCGTCTATACTTGGCGGACGTGTAAAAACATTACACCCAAAAGTTTTTGGAGGTATTTTAAATCGTCAAAATCACGAAGGTGATGTTGCTGAATTAAAAGAATTTGATATTCCGCAAATCGATGTTGTTATAGTCGATTTATATCCTTTTGAAAAAACAGTTGCTTCTGGAGCAAGCAACCAAGATATTATCGAAAAAATTGATATTGGAGGTATTTCTTTAATTAGAGCTGCTGCTAAAAATTACGCAGATGTGACTTGCGTGTCTTCGGTTGACGACTATGCTGAATTTTTAGAGTTATTAGAAACTAAAAATGGTGAAACTTCTGAAGACGACAGAAAACAATTTGCAGCAAAAGCATTTAATGTGTCTTCACATTACGATTCTGCTATTTTTAATTACTTCAACAAAAACCAAGAAATTCCAACTTTAAAAATTTCAGAAAATAACGGTAAAGTTTTACGATATGGTGAAAATCCACATCAGAAAGGCTTCTTTTTCGGTGATTTTGATGAAATCTTCACAAAATTACACGGTAAAGAATTAAGCTACAACAATCTTTTAGATGTTGATGCCGCCGTAAATTTAATGCTAGAATTTAAAAACGACGCACCAACATTTGCTGTTTTAAAACACAATAACGCATGTGGTTTAGCACAACGCGACACCTTACACCAGGCTTATGTAGATGCTTTAGCTGGCGATCCTGTTTCTGCTTTTGGTGGAGTTTTAATTAGTAATTCTGAAATTGATGTAGCCACTGCTGAAGAGATTCATAAACTATTCTGTGAAGTCGTTATCGCACCTTCTTTTTCACCTGAAGCTTTAGAAATTTTAAAAGGTAAGAAAAACAGAATCCTTTTAATTTTAAAAGATATTGAGATGCCACAAACCAACGTTAGAAGTTGTTTAAATGGTGTTTTAGTTCAAGATAGAAACAATATTACAGATACACTTGAAGGATTAAAACCGGTTACAAAAACAACGGCGACCTCAAATGAATTAGACGATTTAATATTTGCTTCAAAAATTTGCAAGCACACAAAATCTAATACAATCGTTTTAGTAAAAAACAAACAGCTATGTGCTAGTGGAACAGGTCAGACGAGTCGTGTTGATGCGTTAAACCAAGCGATTCACAAAGCACAATCATTTAAATTTGATTTAAAAGGATCGGTAATGGCGAGTGATGCCTTTTTTCCATTTCCAGATTGCGTAGAGATTGCAGACAACGCTGGTATTACTGCTGTAATTCAACCAGGAGGTTCTATAAAAGACCAATTAAGTATTGACTATTGTAATGAAAACAATGTCGCTATGGTAATGACAGGTACACGTCATTTTAAACATTAGAAAACTTCACTTTAGAACCCAAAATAGAGATGTAAACCATCTTAATTTTGGGTTCTTTTTTTTTACCAAAACCCTCAGCTCATTTATTTTACCAGTAAAGTGAAAGAAAAAACAAAAAAAGTTTAGCAATAAACATCTTTAAACATATAAATAACGTATATTTTACTACTTTTACAGATAGTCTTTAGAATAAGATACAAATAACCCAAATAATTAAGAATAGCACATGGGATTTTTTGATTTCCTAACGGAAGAAATAGCCATAGATTTAGGAACCGCAAATACACTGATAATCCACAACGACAAAGTTGTTGTTGACAATCCATCGATAGTAGCAAGAGACCGCATAAGCGGAAAAATTATAGCAGTTGGTAAAGAAGCCAACATGATGCAAGGAAAAACGCACGAAAACATTAAAACTATTCGTCCGTTAAAAGATGGCGTTATTGCAGATTTTGATGCTTCTGAGCAAATGATTAGCATGTTTATTAAAAACATCCCTGCATTAAAGAAGCGTTGGTTTAACCCTGCTTTGCGAATGGTTGTTTGTATTCCATCAGGAATTACTGAAGTAGAAATGCGTGCAGTAAAAGAATCTTGTGAACGTGTAAACGGAAAAGAAGTATACTTAATTCATGAACCAATGGCTGCGGCGATTGGTATTGGTGTAGATATTATGCAACCAAAAGGAAACATGATTGTAGATATAGGTGGTGGTACTACTGAAATTGCAGTTATTGCCCTTGGTGGTATTGTATGTGACAAATCTGTAAAAGTTGCAGGTGATGTATTTACAAACGATATCATCTATTACATGAGAACACAACATAACTTATATGTTGGAGATAGAACTGCTGAAAAAATTAAAATTCAAATTGGTGCAGCTACCGAAGATTTAGAATTACCTCCAGAAGACATGAGCGTTCAAGGTCGTGATTTATTAACAGGAAAACCAAAACAAGTTCAGATTTCATTCCGTGAAATTGCAAAGGCTTTAGATAAATCTATTTTACGTATTGAAGATTCTGTAATGGAGACCTTATCACAAACGCCTCCAGAATTAGCGGCAGATATTTATAATACCGGAATTTATTTAGCAGGTGGAGGATCTATGTTAAGAGGTTTAGATAAACGATTATCTCAAAAAACAGACTTACCTGTTTATATTGCAGAAGATCCATTAAGAGCAGTAGTAAGAGGTACAGGTATTGTGCTTAAAAACTTACCAAAATACAAAAGCGTATTGATTAAATAAGACGTAAATAATGCAACAAATTTTTAATTTTGTTATAAGAAACAAAACATTTCTGTTGTTTTTATTGCTTTTTAGTATTGCCTTAGCTTTAACCATTCAATCGCATTCTTATCATAGGAGTAAATTCATAAATTCAGCCAATTTTCTAACTGGCGGTGTTTATGGTACGATGAATTCTGTTGACCAGTATTTTGATTTAAAAACCAAAAATGATATTCTCGCTGAAGAAAATCAACGTTTAAGAGAACAATTACTTAACACTAATACTACTCTAGACTCTACATATATTGACAGCTCATATGCCAAAGAAAAATATAGAGTAACGATTGCTGATGTTTATAAAAACAGCTACTCCTCTGTCAACAATTACCTTACTTTAAACAAAGGTAAAAACGATAGTATAAAACGCGATTTTGGAGTCATTACCTCTAATGGTATTATTGGGATTATAGACAATACATCTAAAAATTATTCCACGGCATTATCTATTCTGAATGTAAAGAGTAAAATTAATGCGAAAATTAAATCTACTAATCATATTGGTTCATTAACATGGGATGGTAAATCCCCTATTTATGTACAATTAGAAGATGTATCTCAATTTGCACCTGTAAAAGTTGGCGACACAATCCAAACCGGTGGAGAATCTTCCATTTTCCCTAAAGGCATTGGCATCGGAACCATTACCAGTTTTGAAAGTGATATAAGTGGTGATACTTATAAGATACAAGTAAAATTATTTAATGACATGACTAATATTGGAACCGTTTATATAATTGAAAACATAGACCGCACCCAAATTAGTTCATTACAAAACAGTACTAATGAATAGCGTTGCAGGTATAAATATCGTTAGATTTATTCTACTACTGTTAGTACAGGTTTTGATATGTAATCATATTGATTTTTTGGGCTATATTAATCCCTACATCTATATTATATTTATTTTTCTGTTTCCTATACGAGAAGAACGATTAGCACTTTTAGTAGTCAGTTTTATGTTAGGCATGTTAGTCGATCTGTTTTCTGACTCGGGTGGAGTTCACGCAGCAGCAGCGGTTAGTTTAGCATACATAAGACCTGTGCTGTTAAAGAGCTCATTTGGTATGCTCTATGAACATCAAAGTATAAAATTTAGCACTACTGATATTGGTAGTTTAATCACTTACATTTCTTTAGGAACTGTAATTCATCATTCCATATTATTCTCGTTAGAAATATTTAACATTTCTAGCATACTTTTAGTTTTAGAAAAGACGTTATTCTCTAGTATCTTCACGATAATACTAAGTGTACTAATTATAATTCTTTTTAGCCGAAACCGAAAATGAGAAAACTTCTACTTTTAACTACTGTGATCCTTGTGGGTCTCGTTTTCATTGCACGCCTATTCTACCTTCAGGTGTATGATAATACGGCTTATAACATTTTTGAAGATAATGCTATTAGAAAAGTTTATAATTATCCTAAGCGTGGCTATGTTTACGACCGTAATGGCAAATTATTAGTGGCTAATCAGCCATCCTATGATGTGATGGTTATTCCTAGAGAAGTAGCTCCTTTAGACTCCTTAGAAATTGAAGAGTTCTGTCATCTTTTAAAAATAACCAGAGAAGATTACGATAAAAAGCTAGAAAAGGCAACACATTACTCTCCGAGACTCCCCTCTCCTTTTGTTCCTCAACTTTCTAAAAAAGATTATGCTGTTCTTCAAGAAAAGATAAGAAAATTTGAAGGCTTTTACATTTTAAAACGTTCACTTCGTTCTTACCAAACAAATATTGGCGCCAATGTTCTCGGTGATCTTGGCGAGGTAAATAGAAAAACCATTGAAAATGATGCGTATTATACTTTAGGTGATCTTATTGGAAAACAAGGTATTGAAAAAACATACGAAGAAACATTAAGAGGAGTTAAAGGCATAAAATTTATTCAAAAAGACCGATTTAATAAAAACATAGGCCCTTTTAAAGAAGGAACTCTTGATACTTTACCACAAGCAGGAAAAGATGTTACTATCACCATTGATTCAGATTTACAAGCTTATGGCGAATTATTAATGAAACACAAAAGAGGTGGTATTGTTGCTATAGATCCAAGCAGTGGTGAAATTCTCGCTATGGTAACAGGTCCTAGTTACAACCCTAATTTATTAGTTGGAAGAGAGCGTAACAAAAATTTCTCTAGTTTATTCTTAGACAAGGTTAATAAACCCACTTTTGACAGAGGTTTACAAGCGCAATATCCTCCGGGTTCTCCTTTTAAAGTGATTAATGCACTTATAGGCTTACAAGAAAATGTTGTTACTGTTAATGAAACCTTCACTTGCAGAATGGGTTATTATTATGGCAGCAGACGCTTAACGGGCTGTCACCATCACAGAAGCCCAATTGCTATGAATGGTGGTATTGCACAATCTTGTAATGCTTATTTCGTAAACGTATATCGACGTATCGTTGATAAATATGATGATGCCGGAAAAGGAATGAACGTTTGGGCAAATCATGCTAAAAGTTTTGGCTTAGGGAATTTTTTGAATAATGACTTATCCGTAGGGCAACCAGGACGTATACCTGATGGAGATTATTACGACAGACAATATGGAGATAACCGATGGGGTTCAACCTATATCGTATCTAATGCAATTGGACAGGGAGAAGTTGAAGCGACACCTATTCAACTAGCAAATATGGTCGCTGCTATTGGTAATCGGGGTTATTATTACACACCACATATCATAAAGAATATTGAAGGTGAAACAATAGATAGCAAATACACGACTCCAAAGTACACTACAATTGACAAGCAACATTTTGAACCTGTTGTTCAAGGTATGTTTGATGTTTATAATGAAGGTACTGCAAAACATATAAGAATTCCAGGTATTGATATTTGCGGAAAAACGGGGACTGCAGAAAATTTCATGAGAATAGATAGCGTTAAAACCCAGCTTACTGACCACTCTATATTTGTCGCATTTGCTCCTAAAGACAATCCAAAAATTGCGATTGCTGTTTTTGTTGAAAACGGATATTGGGGAGGTCGTTTTGCAGGCAGAATGGCAAGTTTAATGATAGAAAAATATATTAAAGGTCATATTACTAGGACTGATTTAGAAAAATGGATTTTAACCCACAGCTTAGAAGACGAGTATAAAAAACCATATTCTGGTGAGCCTTTCAAAATTAATGGTGAGGCCACACTACAGGTGATTGAAAATTATGCTACCGAAGAAAATTATCCTTTAAAGAATCAAAACCAAAGCGACGTAAAATTGTAATCTTTCATGTTAAGAGAAAATCAAAGACATTTTAAATTCGATTGGATTACCATCATTCTATTTTTACTATTACTTAGTTTTGGGTATTTCAATATCATGTCAGCCTCTCATGTTGGTGAAATAACTAGCTATTTTGATACCGATCAACTTTACGGCAAGCACCTTATATTTATTGGACTAACCTTCGTGCTTATTGTTCTGATCCTTTCATTTGAAGCTAAATTCTACGAACAATTTGCCAGCGTTATTTATTTGGTCGCCATGCTAGCACTAATAGGCCTGTTTATTTTTGGAAAGGATGTAAATGGTGCAAGGTCGTGGTATGGAATAGGTAGTATGACTATACAACCCAGTGAGTTCGCTAAATTTGCTACTGCTTTGGCTGTTGCAAAATACATCAGTGACCTTCAAACCAATATGACAACTATAAAAGATCAGCTTAAGGTTGCAGCTATAATATTTATTCCGGCTTTATTAATTTTACTTCAAAATGATGCAGGAAGTACCATCGTTTATTTGGCTTTTTTCTTTGTTTTTTATCGTGAAGGCTTACAACAAGTCTATTTAATTTTAGCTCTATCATTAATTATATTGGCCGTTTTAGCATTAAAATTCGGGATTTTAATAACCGCAATTGCGGCGGCTGTTATCATCACTATCGTTTATCTGTTTAGAAAGAAAAAAAGAGGTTCTGTATTACAACATATTATTGTACTCATCTTCACAATCGCCTTTTCTTATGGGGTAAAGTTATTCTATGAACACGGTTTAAAAGCTCATCAACAAAATAGAATTAGCCTTTGGCTGCGATTAGAAAAAGATCCCGCCAAACTAGAACGCATGAAAAAAGTAGAAGCGTATAACCTTATTCAATCAGAACAAGCCATCAGTTCTGGTGGTGTCTCAGGAAAAGGTTTCTTACAAGGCACAAGAACGACAGGTAAATTTGTACCAGAACAACATACCGATTATATTTTTAGTACTGTTGGTGAAGAATGGGGATTTGTAGGCACCAGCTTCGTTGTTATTATATTTGTACTTCTTATTGTTAGAGTTTTGTATTTAGCCGAAGCTCAAAAATCACAATTTAGTCGTGTGTACGGTTATGGAGTAGCCTCTATTCTCTTTATACATTTTACCATAAATATTGGTATGGTGATGGGATTAATCCCAACCGTAGGTATCCCATTACCCTTTTTTAGCTATGGTGGCTCAGGGCTTTGGGGCTTTACTATTCTACTCTTTATTTTTGTAAAGCTAGACAGCAATAAGATTAATGAGTGGTAAAAAAAAAGACCACTTTTACAGTCGTCTTTTTTTATATAATCTTCAAAAAAAAAACCTACAAGGTTTATAAACCTTGCAGGTTATAAGCATTACTTTAAGCTCGCTAAACTAGATTTTATAGTTTCAATTTTAGCCAATGCGTCAGCTTCTTTTTGTTTTTCTGAAGCGACTACTTGTTCTGGTGCACCTGCAACAAAACGCTCATTAGATAATTTCTTTTGAACAGATTTCAAAAAGCCTTCGGTGTATTTTAATTCTTCTGTTAGCTTTTCAATTTCAGCTTCTATATCAATACTGCCTTCCATTGGAATAAAGTATTCATTCGATTTTACACGATAAGTCAACGCACCCTCAACAGCTTCTGTTACATAATCGAAGCTCTCTAGGTTTCCTAATTTCGAAATCACTTCATCAAACGTAGGATTTACATTTTCGTTATTCACTACAGAAAAACCAATAGCATCTTTAAACGCAATATTCTTTTGTTTTCTGATGTTTCTTAATCCAGAAATGACTTCTGAAGCAAATTCAAATTCAGAAATCAAAGTGTCATTAATTGGTTTTGCTTCTGGCCATTTTGCTATAATCAAAGCTTCTTCAGGAGAACGCTCCTTTATATAATGCCAAATTTCTTCCGTTAAGAATGGCATAAATGGATGTAAAACCTTTAAAATATCTTCAAAAATAGCATTAACACTTTCTAATGTCTTGGCATCAATCGGTTGTTGATATGCTGGTTTTATAATCTCTAATAACCATGATGCAAAATCATCCCAAATTAATTTGTAAGTTGCCATAAGTGCATCACTCAATCTGTACTTACTAAAATGATCTTCAATTTCTAAAATGGTTTTCTGAAATTTAGAATCAAACCATTCTAAAGCAATTTTGCTAGATTCTGGTTGACTAATTGTATTATCAACTTCCCAACCTTGTACTAATCTAAAGGCATTCCAGATCTTGTTAGCGAACTGCTTTCCTTGCTGACACAAATCTTCATCAAACATTAAATCATTTCCAGCTGCTGAACTCAAGAGAAGTCCTACTCTAACTCCATCGGCACCATAATCTTCAATCAATTTTAAAGCATCAGGCGAATTCCCTAAAGACTTCGACATTTTACGTCGTTGTTTATCTCTAACTAATCCTGTTAAGTAAACATTTTCAAAAGGTTTTTCATCTCTATATTCATAACCCGCAATAATCATACGTGCTACCCAGAAAAATAAAATATCTGGACCAGTTACTAGATCATTCGTTGGATAATAATACTTTATTTCTTCGTTTTCAGGATTTCTAATCCCATCAAAAACACTCATTGGCCACAACCATGATGAGAACCATGTGTCTAGTGCATCAGTATCTTGCTTTAAGTCATTAGTTGTTAGTTGTTGGTTGCTAGTTTTCTCTTTTGCTAAAACTAAAGCGTCCTCCAAGCTTTCAGCAACTACAAAATCTTCTTTTCCATCTCCATAGAAATATGCAGGGATTTGTTGTCCCCAAAGTAATTGACGTGAAATATTCCAATCGCGAATATTCTCCATCCAATGACGATATGTATTTTCAAACTTCTTAGGAAATAACTTTACATCTCCAGTTTTTAAAACAGCATCAATAGCAGGTTGTGCTAAATCTTCCATTTTTAAGAACCATTGATCACTCAATCTTGGTTCGATAACCGCTTTTGTACGTTCTGATGTTCCTACTTTATTGATATGGTTTTCAGTTTTTACTAAAATACCAGCCTTTTCTAATTCTTTTGTAATTGCTTTTCTAACGACAAAACGATCTTGACCTTCGTAATGCATTCCGAAGCTATTTAAACTGGCATCCGCATTAAAAATATCAACAACTTCTAATTGATGCTTATCGCCTAAAACTTTATCATTTTCATCGTGAGCAGGTGTTACTTTTAAACACCCTGTACCAAATTCAACATCAACATACTCATCTTCAATAATAGGAATGACACGTCCACAAATAGGAACAATAGCTTTCTTACCTTTTAAATGCGTAAAACGCTCATCATTAGGATTGATACAAATAGCAGTATCTCCAAAAATAGTTTCAGGACGAGTTGTAGCAATCGTTAATTTTTCGTCACTTCCTTCAACTTTATATTCTAAATAATAAAGTAAACCTTGCTTTTCAACATGAATTACTTCTTCATCAGATAAGGTTGTTTTTGCTTCAGGATCCCAATTTACCATGCGATACCCTCTATAGATAAGACCTTTGTTGTATAAATCAACAAATACTTTAATTACAGCTTCAGACATATCGTCATCCATTGTAAACTTAGTTCTGTCCCAATCGCAAGAACATCCTAATTTCTTAAGTTGTTCTAGGATAACACCACCATATTCTTCGGTCCACTCCCAAGCATGCTCTAAAAATTCTTCACGCGATAAATCATTTTTATCAATGCCTTGCTCCTTTAGTTTGGCAACAACCTTAGCTTCTGTTGCTATTGAGGCGTGGTCTGTACCAGGCACCCAACACGCATTTTTACCTAATAAACGTGCACGACGAATTAAGACATCTTGAATCGTATTATTCAACATATGTCCCATGTGTAATATCCCAGTAACGTTTGGTGGAGGAATTACAATGGTATAAGGTTCTCTTTCGTCTGGTTTAGAATGAAAGTACTTGTGCTCCATCCAGTAGTCGTACCACTTATTCTCTATTGAAGACGCATTATATTTAGAAGGAATTTCCATGTTTGGTATTGTTTTTGTAATATAACTGCCAAAAGTACTTATAATTCCTTTTTCGAAAAATTATTAGTGTAAGAATATAGGTTTTAAAGCCAAAAATTCTGTTAAATGAAGTGTATTACATCTAATAAATTTTGTTACAAGGGAAAAAGTAACTAGTTTTGACTAATCAATTTTAAAATTAAAAATGATGAAAAATTTAATAGCAGTATTATTTGTAGGATTAATGAGTCTAGGTTCTTTTGCTCAAGAAAAAGTAGCAAAAATTGAATTTAAGACCGACGTTATAGATTATGGTACCATTGAAAAAGGTGCAGACGGAGTAAGAGTTTTTGAGTTTACGAATACAGGAGATGCTCCATTGGTAATTTCTAATGTAAAATCGACTTGCGGTTGTACAGTACCTAAAAAACCTAAAGGCCCTATTATGCCAGGCGAAACAGGTGAGATAGAAGTAAAATATGATACAAAAAGAGTAAACCCAATTAGAAAGACCATTACTGTTTTCTCTAATGCGGAAACTCCAACAGTAGCATTAAAAATAAAAGGACTAGTCGTAGATTCTAATAAGACTAGCGTTTTAGAAAAGAAAAGTAAAAGTATGCTTGAGCAATAATTGAGCATCCTCATATAAATTTAAAGAAATGAGCTTTCAATTTGAAGGCTCTTTTTTTTTATACTTTTTTTACCTTTAAACTTTAAGAATTTTCAGAACTTAGCATTTTAAAACCGATACACAATGCCATCAATATCAAATAAAGGCATCCACATGCCAGAATCGCCAATTAGAAAATTGGTCCCTTATGCTGAAGAAGCGCAAAAAAAAGGAAAAAATATTTACTATCTAAATATAGGTCAACCAGATATAAAAACTCCACAAGTAGCCTTAGATGCTATAAAAAACAACACCCTAGAAACTATAGCCTATAGCAGATCTGAAGGATCAGAGAGTTATAGAATGAAGATTGCCGAATACTACAAACGTAACTCAATAGAAGTTTCGCACAATGATATTATTGTAACCACAGGAGGAAGTGAAGCACTTTTATTTGCTTTTGGAAGCATAATGGATGAAGGTGATGAAATTATAATACCAGAGCCATTTTATGCTAATTACAACGGATTTTCAACGGCTTCTGGAGTAAATGTAGTTCCTGTAATTTCTAAAATTGAAGATAATTTCGCATTACCACCAATTGAAGAGTTTGAAAAATTAATTACGCCAAAGACTAAAGCCATATTAATTTGTAATCCTGGGAATCCAACAGGGTATTTATATTCAAAAGAAGAAATAAAACAACTTGCAGCCATTGTAAAAAAACACGATTTATTTTTAATCGCTGATGAAGTTTATAGAGAATTTGTTTACGATGGCGTAGAACATTATTCTATTTTACAAGAACCAGGCTTAGAGGAACACGCTATTATTATTGATTCTGTTTCTAAACGTTACAGTATGTGTGGTGCACGAATTGGCTATTTAGTATCAAAAAATAAAGACTTAATAAAAACCGCTTTAAAATTTGCGCAAGCACGATTGAGTCCACCTACTCTAGCACAAATAGCAAGTGAAGCTGCATTAGACACTCCACAAAGTTATTTCGATGATGTAAAAGAAGAATACGTAAAGCGTAGAAATACTCTAATTTCAGCATTAGAAAAAATCGAAGGTGTAAAAGTTGCAAAACCTAATGGAGCATTTTATTGTATTGCCGAGTTACCGGTAAAAAACTCTGATCATTTTGCAAAATGGCTCTTAGAATCTTTTGATTACAATAACGACACTGTAATGGTAGCACCTGCGGCTGGTTTTTATTCGACTCCCGGAGTTGGCTTAAACCAAATACGTATTGCTTATGTTTTAAATAACGAAAGTTTAAAAATTGCCGTTAAAATCTTAGAGGAAGCACTAAAAGTATATAAAGACTAATGACGATTATCAGCAATGCTTCTTTAAAACCTTTTAACACCTTTGGTATTGATGTTAAAGCACAATCGTATTGTGATATTAGCTCTATAGAAAACCTAAGTACTGTTTTAAGAAATAATGATAAATCTCCATTATTTATTTTAGGCGGAGGAAGCAACATGTTGTTAACTAAAGATATTGAAGCGCTAGTACTTCATATTAATTTAAAAGGTATTGAAGTTATTAGTGAAACTGACAACTCAGTTATTGTAAAGGCAATGGCTGGTGAAAACTGGCACAACTTTGTGCTTTGGTGTTTAGAGCACAATTTTGGAGGTATTGAAAATTTATCCTTAATCCCAGGTAATATTGGTACAGCTCCGATTCAAAACATTGGTGCTTATGGAGTTGAACTTAAAGATGTTTTTGTGAGTTGTGAAGCGTTAAAAATAGACGACCAATCTGTAAAAACATTTTCAAAATCTGATTGCAACTTTGGCTATAGAGAATCTATTTTTAAGCAAGACCTAAAAGGGCAATATATAATTACAAGTGTTAATCTTAAGCTTACGAAGTCTAAGCATAAATTACACACAGATTACGGAGTTATTAAAAATGAATTAAACGCTAATGGCATAACTGAACCAACAATTCAAGATATTTCAAACGCTGTAATTGCAATTAGACAAAGTAAATTACCAGACCCGAAAGAGATCGGTAATAGTGGTAGTTTTTTTAAAAATCCTATTATTTCAGCTAAAGCGTTTATTGAATTAGAACGTGATTTCCCAGATGTGCCTTCTTACAAAATATCAGATGAAGCCATAAAGGTACCTGCTGGATGGTTAATTGAAAAAGCAGGATTTAAAGGCAAACGCTTTAGTGATTATGGCGTTCATAATAAACAAGCCTTAGTCTTGGTTAATTACGGAAATGCAAGTGGGAAAGAAATCTTTGAATTAGCACAATTAATTCAAAAAACAGTAAAACGATTATTTAATATTACCATCGAAACCGAAGTAAATATCATATAAAACAAAAGTCACAATTTTCATTGCGACTTTTGAATTTAGAATAATTTTTTTTTGTTTGAAAACGCTATTAATCAACCCCTAACGGAGATAAAATTATTCTAATACTTTATATTGAGCACCTATATGGTGTATTTAATTATATTTACGTTCAGAAAATTGATTTGGACGTTTAAAACATCTAAGACATAAGACTTTAACACTTTGAGTATAACACCTACAGAACAAACTATTATCGCCTATCTTCAAAAAGGAGATAAGCGCGCTTTGAATTTACTTTATGAAAACTATTCTAATAGTCTTTATGGTGTTATCTTAAAAATTACAATTAATGAAGAAGTTGCGCAAGATGCCTTGCAAGAAACCTTTATTAAAGTATGGAAAAATGCTTCAAAGTACGATCCTTCTAAAGCAAAACTATTTACTTGGTTGTTTCGTATTGCAAGGAATACAGCTATAGATAAACTACGAAGTTTTAATAATCGATTTCATAAGGAAGTCCAAATTGAAACATCTAACGTATATATCTTACCAACAACAAATTTTAATCAAGATGTCATGGACATCAAAGAACATGTTGGGAAACTAGAAGAAAAATATCAAATTGTGTTAGACGCCTTGTTTTTTCAGGGGATGACGCAACAAGAAGCAAGTGATGAATTAGACATTCCGCTTGGTACTATTAAATCTAGATTAAAAATAGGATTGCGAGAACTTAAAAAAGTCTATAATCCATAAATTATTTGATCATGGAAAACAAATTACACAACTTTTTAAATTCTAACCTACTTAATAAGTATTTGGTTGGAGACACTTCTTTGGAAGAATCTAAAGAAGTTGAACACTTTATTTCTACTTATCCAGAGGTCGCTCAAGCTTACGAAAAACTTCAAGATAATTTAGAAATTGTAACAAAAGCAGGAGCTGTTGAAGTTCCTACAAACATTTTAGGAAACATTTTAGAATCCTTAGAAAAAACTAATCAGACTAACGTAGAAGAAACTAAGGTAATTCCATTAGTACAAAAGCGAAAAACGGCTTGGTATAGTGTTGCAGCGAGTGCAGCAGCTATATTATTTGCAGCAACTTCGTTTATGCTTTATCAAAAAAACATACAACTAAATAGTGAAAACAATGTTGTTGTTGAAGAAATTTATGACCTAAGAAGTGATATTGAAAGCAACAACTCTAAATTAGACGAGCTATCTAGAGAATTATTAAAACTTAACAATCCAGATTCTAGAAAGTATGTTATTAATGGTAATGATCGTGCTAAAAACTTAAAAACAGTAGCGTACATTAATCCTGTTGAAAAAACATCTATGATTGATGTTATTACGTTACCGCAATTACCTAAAGAGCAGCAATACCAAATTTGGGCAGAGCTACAAGACCGAATGGTTAACTTAGGTATTTTAGACGAATCTGATCGTAAGTTGAAACAAATTCCATACATGGAAGATGCATTAGCTCTTAGTATTAAGATTGGCACTAAAGGAGATAATGCCAATGAAAACGACACTGAAGTGGCTGAAATTTCTTTAAAAGAAAATTAAATTTAGTTAATTAATCCAAAAAAGAGGCGCAATTAAAATTGCGCCTCTTTTTTTGTTCAAAATCGAAAAAGATTAGGCTTTCTCAAATAAGGTTTTGTGGATTAAACCACCAATAATAGCACCTACAATTGGAGCCACCCAAAATAACCAAACTTGCGATAAATAAGCGCCATCAGCAAATATAGCCTGACTTAATGATCTTGCAGGATTCACTGATGTATTTGTTATTGGGATACTTATTAAGTGAATTAACGTTAGAGCCAATCCAATAGCAATTGGAGCGAAACCCTTAGGAACTTTCAAACTTGTACTTCCTAAGATAACAATTAAAAAGAAAGCTGTTAAAACAACCTCTGCGACCAAAGCAGACATCATACTAAAGCCACCTGGCGACAACTCATCATAACCATTGGCAGCAAAACCACCTACTCCATCAAAACCAGTTTTACCCGACACTATTAGATATAAAACTCCAGCGGCAGCAATTGCCCCAACCACTTGGGCCATAACATAACCTAATACATCTTTAGCTTCAAACTTTCCTCCAGCCCAAAGACCTATTGAAACCGCAGGATTAAAATGACCTCCTGAAATGTGACCAACAGCAAAAGCCATTGTTAATACCGTAAGACCAAATGCTAAAGCAACACCTAGAAACCCGATGCCTAATTCAGGGAAGCCAGCAGCAAATATAGCACTACCACAACCACCAAATACAAGCCAAAATGTTCCGAAGAACTCAGCGAATAATTTTTTCATAATTCTTTGTTTAATTAGTTAGTAAAAAATATTTATTTAGTGATAAGACACTTATAGAACAAGTTAAGTCACACCCAAATAACTATAGAATAAATGTAAAAACATTATCTTTGCATTAAATTGAAACATTGAAGTGTAGCATCTTTAATTTCAGATTAAGAATCAAACTGAAATTGTTAAAGATGTTCCATCTGGAAATTAATAACTATTAGATCTCAACAGATGAAATTATTATTACTTACATTAGGATTATTAGCTTTAGCCGTAGCAGGAATCGCAATAAAAATATGGGCAAAAAAAGACGGTAAATTTGCGGGCACTTGTGCTAGCCAAAACCCAATGCTAAATAAAGATGGTGAAGCTTGTGGTTTTTGTGGAAAATCACCTGAGGAATATAAAGATTGTAGCGAACCTCAACATTCTTAGGCATTAATGACCATTCCCTCAATACTATGTTATGCATTTATTGCAGTTGTTAGTATTCAAGTTACATATTATCTTAGTTTTATTTTCGCTTTCAGCATCAAACGTGCCGAAACGCGACTCAAAAAACACATGCCAGTTTCGATTATAATCTGTGCAAAAAATGAAGCTAAAAATCTAAAAAAGAATATTCCCTTAATATTAAATCAAGAGTATTCAAATTTCGAAATTGTTTTAGTTAACGATAGTTCGTTTGACGACACATTAGAAATCATGAAGGCTTTTGAAGCTGAAAATAATAACATCAAGCTTGTTGATGTAAAAGTTAATGAGGCCTTTTGGGGAAATAAAAAATACGCATTGACTTTAGGCATAAAAGTCTCTAAACACGATTTCTTAGTATTTACGGATGCTGATTGTACACCGAACTCTAAAAAATGGTTAGAACAAATAAGCAGCAATTTTTCTAACGAGAAATCTATTGTTTTAGGTTATGGAGCTTATGCTAAAAAGAAGTTTTCATTCTTAAATAAACTGATAAGGTTCGAAACCGTAATGACTGCATTACAATATTTTTCATACGCTAGTATGGGATCACCTTATATGGGGGTGGGCCGTAATATGGCATATAGAAAAGACCTATTCTTTAATAATTGCGGGTTTAATAGTCATATGTCTCTTAAATCTGGTGATGATGATTTGTTTATTAATGAAGTCGCTAATACATCAAACACATCGCTTTGTTTCACAAAAGAAAGTTTCACTGTTTCGGAACCTAAAACAACGTTTAAAGCATGGATTCTTCAAAAAAGAAGACATATTAGTACGGCTAATTTTTATAAATTGAATCATAAAGTCTTATTAGGAGTATTCTATATGACTCAATTATTATTCTGGATTTTTGGAATTTCACTTTTAATCATAGGGTTTTCTTGGCCATTGATTGTATCATTAATCGGCTTACGCTTTGTAATTCAATGGTTATGTTTTGGATTTACAGCAAAAAAGTTTGAAGAAACAGATCTTATTATTCTTATGCCAATTTTAGAATTATTTCTTATTACTACACAATTAAGTATCTTTATAGCTAATATGATATCTAAGCCAAAACATTGGAAGTAAAAGAAGCCATAAACAAAGCCAAAGACAACAACCAAATTGCATTCAATTTTCTCCTAGACACGTATTGGAATGACGTTTATGCATTTCAACTAAAACGTACCTTAAATGAAAATGACGCTGAAGATATTACCATTCAGACCTTTTCTAAAGCTTTTGATAAGATTGACACTTATAATGACGATTACAAATTTAAAACTTGGCTTATAACGATTTCTAAGAATATTCATATTGATTTAGTTCGAAAACAGAAAAACACAATCAATAATACCTCTAAAGATAACGAAAATCACTATTTTGATATTATTGATAATTCGCCCACGCCAGAAGATAAGATTATAACAGAACAAAATCTTGCCAACCTTTTACGAGATATAAAAAAGCTAAAGCCCCATTATCAGGAAGTTATAAACTTAAGATATTTCAGAGAATTAAGTTATAAGGAGATTTCAGAAGAACTTAACGAACCTATTAATAACGTTAAGGTAAAACTTCTTAGGGCAAAAAAATTACTAGCTGCTATTATTACTAAAAGCTAAGACTCCCAACACATAAACACATTGAATAATTTACCGCTTTCAATCGCGATTAATTTGTCTTTCATATTTGCGTCTCTCGCTTTCAGAAGACTATTTTAATTATTTACTTTGTATCTTTGTTTCTTGAAATTTATAATGGCATGGAAACGAAAGTTGCTTCAAATATTTTACCACAACGAAAGCCTAAATGGTTAAGAGTAAAATTACCTACAGGTAAAAAATACACAGAACTTAGAACTTTAGTAGACAAGTATAAACTAAATACTATTTGTACCTCTGGAAGTTGCCCAAACATGGGAGAATGTTGGGGAGAAGGCACAGCTACCTTTATGATTTTAGGAAACGTGTGTACACGTTCTTGTGGCTTTTGTGGAGTAAAAACCGGACGACCAGAAACGGTTGATTGGGATGAACCAGAAAAAGTAGCCCGTTCTATAAAACTAATGCAAATTAAGCATGCGGTTTTAACAAGTGTAGATCGAGACGACCTTAAAGATATGGGAAGTATTATGTGGGGAGAAACGGTAAAAGCAGTACGCCGTATGAATCCGGACACCACGTTAGAAACACTTATCCCTGATTTTCAAGGCATAGAAAAACACATTGATCGTATTATAGATGTGGCTCCAGAAGTCGTTTCTCATAATATTGAAACTGTTAGACGTTTAACTCGAGAGGTTAGAATACAAGCAAAATACGACCGTAGTCTTGGGGTTCTAAAATATTTAAAATCACAAGGACAACGCAGAACTAAATCTGGTATTATGTTAGGTTTAGGAGAAGAGCGCGAAGAAGTAATTCAAACACTTCACGATCTCAGAGACCATGACGTTGATGTTGTTACGATTGGTCAATATTTACAACCAAGTAAAAAGCACTTACCTGTAAAACAATTTATTAATCCAGATCAATTTAAAGAGTATGAAGAAATTGGATTAGAATTAGGTTTTAGACATGTAGAAAGTAGCGCGTTAGTAAGATCTTCTTATAAAGCTCAAAAACATATTAATTAATGATTACTATCGCCATCAACGGTTTTGGCAGAATTGGTCGTCGTGTTTTTAGGCTTGCCATGGAGCATCCACAAATACAAGTCGTTGGTGTAAATGATTTGGCTGATACAAGAACCCTAAGTCATTTATTAAAATATGATAGTATTCATGGGGTTTTAAAAGCGCCAGTTTCATTTGATGACGAGCATATTATTGTAAATGGCATTTCAATTCCACTCTATAGAGAGTCGCATCCAGAAACGTTAGACTGGTCAAAAGTTCAACCTGACTTTGTTATAGAATCCACAGGGAAATTTAAAACAAAGGCAGAACTACAGCATCATATTACAAATGGAGCTAAACGTGTTATTTTATCGGTTCCTGCTCTTGAAGATGATATTAAAACAATTGTTTTAGGCGTAAACGACCATAGCATAGATGGCACAGAAACCATTTTATCTAATGCGTCTTGCACAACTAATAATGCTGCACCAATGATTTCCTTAATAAAGGAGCATTTGGGTATAAAGCAAGCCTATATAACGACAATACATTCTTACACTACAGATCAAAGTTTACACGATCAGCCTCATAAAGATTTAAGGCGCGCGCGAGCTGCGGGACAATCTATTGTGCCAACAACTACAGGAGCTGCAAAAGCTTTGACTAAAATTTTTCCAGAGTTATCCGATGTTATTGGAGGCTGTGGCATTAGAGTACCTGTTGCAAACGGTTCTCTGACCGATATAACCATAAATGTTAACAAACCTACGTCGATAAAAGAGGTTAACGAAATCTTTAAAAACGCGGCAAATAATAAGTTAAAAGGCATCTTAGAATACACTGAAGACCCTATTGTATCTATCGATATTGTTGGTAATCCGCACTCTTGTATCTTTGATGCACAGATGACTTCTGTAATAGGTAATATGGTAAAAATAGTAGGGTGGTATGATAATGAGACTGGTTATAGTTCAAGAATTCTGGATTTAATCTGCAATTTAACCGACAAATAATCACTTTTATCGAATAAATAATTATATTTGCTCAAATCAAACTGAGCTTAATGTCCCAGATTAAATACTACATATTTGTTTTTTTTACATGTTTTTGTAGTGTAATTTTCTCACAACAAGACGACGTAGAAGATGAAGACATACTCGTGTTACGACTTCAAAATCGTTTAGACCAAGCTACATTAGACAATGATCGCGGCAATTACTATAACGCTAAAGACAACTTAGACAAAGCATTAGCTATTGCAGAAAAAATTGATAACAAGTCTAGTCAAGGTAAAATTCACACCAAAATTGCTAAAGTCCAGTTTTTAGTTAACGAGAAAGACCAAGCTAATATTTCTATTAATAAAGCCATTCAACTTCAAAGAGATAACAATGATTATGGTAATCTTGCCATAACTTATAATATTAAAGGTGTTATCCATAGTACCGAAGAAGAGTATGAAAATGCATTAGAATATTTCATTTCCGCAAAAAATCTCTTTGAACAAGAAAATTTAGAAGAATACACTTCTGAAGTCACACTTAACGAAGCCAAGGTTTTCATCTTACTAAAACGTTACGAAGAAGCTAAAACTCAGCTTGAAAAAACGATAATTATAGCTAAAAAATACGATCAAAATCGTCGACTAAGTAGTGCATTAATTCAAAGCGGAAAAGTTTATTGCGCACTAAAAAATCCAAAAATGGCACTATCTCAAACCGAAGAAGGTTTAGCCATAGCACAATCACTAAAAAATATAGAGAATATAAATGAGGCTTATTTAACGCTAAGTGATATTCATGAAAAAAACGAGGATTACAAAAATTCTCATTACTATATTAAAAAGCACATTCATTTATCAGACTCAATATTAAACATTAAGCGAGAAAACTTAGTGCCAGGAATATCTGGTCAAAATATTAGTAATTATAATGATGCTAAAAACGCACAGCTAAAAGCACAAATTGATGAAGTAAAAGCGGATAGTGCATTTACCAGGATTACAACCATACTAAGTATTGCATTAATTACAATCTTATCATTATTAACATTATCATTATACAAAAACAATAACATAAGACTGAATACCAACACGATGCTTCATAAAAAAAATGATGAGCTTATTGTTGCAAAAGAAAAAGCAGAATTAGCCTCTAAAACGAAAGCTAATTTCTTGTCTACAGTTACCCATGAGTTACGTACACCATTGTATGCTGTAACAGGACTTACCAATATGTTATTGGATGAAGAACCTTTAGATCATCAAATTCCGCATTTGAAATCCTTAAAATTCTCAGGAGAATATCTATTAACGTTTATTAATGATATTCTTCAAATTAATAAAATTGAAGCCAATAAAGTTGAAATTGACCCTGAACATTTCAACCTTAAAAATAAATTAGAAAACGTAATCTCAGCACTTAGTAATTCAGCTAAAGATCAGGATACTCAAATTCATTTTGAGTACGAAAAGGGGTTGCCTGAAACATTTGTTGGTGACCAATTAAAGATTTCCCAAATCTTAATTAATCTACTTGGAAATGCTATTAAATTCACAAAAGATGGTGACATCTGGGTGAGAGCGTACAAAATTGATCTAAAAGACAATATATACAATCTTCGGTTCGAAATTGAAGATAATGGTATTGGTATTACAAAAGAAAAACAAGATCACATGTTTGAGAGTTTCTCTCAAGGCTCTGTGCAGATCAACAGAAAATATGGCGGAACTGGTTTAGGTTTATCTATTGTAAAAGGACTAATTCAGATTCTTAAAGGAAAAATCTACTTAAAAAGTGAGCTAGGTAAAGGCACAACATTCTTTTTTGAAATTCCTTTAGAATATGATAAAAATGCAGACAAACTCGAGGTAGTAGAAGTTATAAAAGTTAATAAGATGGAAGGATTGGATTTAAGTAACGTTAAGATTCTCATTGTAGAAGACAACAAAATCAATCAAATGATTACTAAAAAGATTCTAAATAAAATGAATCTATATTGTGATGTCGTTGATAATGGAGAAGCAGCAGTAGAAAAAGTTAAAGAAGTGACATACGATGTTGTTTTAATGGATATTCATATGCCAGGTATTAGCGGATTAGAAGCTACAAAAATCATTAGAACATTTGATAAAGAGCTTACCATATTTGCACTAACAGCTGTGACTTTAGAAGACAAAATGCACGAGTTTGGTGATGCTGGTTTTGATGATATTATTTCAAAACCATTTAAACAAGAAGATTTCGAAGACAAATTGCACGCAGCACTTTCTGGAGAAAAAATAATATCTAGCTTCTTTAGTTAACAAAACCTCTAACAGCAGCATTAAATTGCGCTGCTTTATCTATTTTTATTTCAATAGGTAAGTAATATAATTTTTCTTCCAAACTGCTATAACTACGTAATCGCACATAATCCTTTTCCGTTGTAATAATTAACCCTTTTGATTCTAAATTTGCGATATCAGACGCTCTAAAATCATAATGATCACTAAATTCTAGATGATCAAATTTCAAGCCTTTTTCAGCTAAAAAATCAACTAAAGGTTTCGCATTCGCTATTCCTGTGACCAATGTAAATTTAGGCAGTTTACTTAACTCTTTAGAATCTAATTCTGATAGCACTTCTGAGGCATAATCCACATAACTAAAAAACAACTGTTGGTGGTTTTTAATATTTAACTTCGAAGCAATGATCTCCTTCTCTGTTTCCGAAATATCCTTTCTACATTTAGTAACTACAATTAAATCTGCTCGTTTAGCACCAGATCTTGGCTCTCTTAAATTACCTGTTGGCAAAACGATATCTTTGTAATAAAGATTATTATATGCCGTTAAAAGGATATTAAAACCTGCTTTTACTTTTCTATGTTGAAAAGCATCATCTAACAATATAACTTCGGGTTTCGGATTTAAGTATCTAAGTTTAGAAATACCATCTTGTCTGTCTGCATCAACTGCAACAGTAATACCACTAAATTTTCTATAAAACTGAAAAGGCTCGTCACCAATAGTATCTGCACTAGCGTTGTCATTTGCTAAAACAAAGCCTTCTGTTTTACGTTTATAACCTCTACTTAATGTAGCTAGTGAATTGTCGTCTTTTAAAAGTCGAATTAAATACTCAATCATTGGAGTTTTACCTGTTCCACCCGTACTGAGGTTTCCCACGCAAATCACCGGAAAGTCATAAGATTTAGACGATTTATAACCAACATTAAACAACCAATTTCGTAACCAAGTGATTAGATAATAAAACGGTACAATAGGAAACAATATGATGCGGATAAACTTCATGTGTTTTTATTTATAGCATATTTTTGCCACATGGAACATCACAATAACCATAGTGTTTTAAAGGCAAAATAGAGGATTGATGTTTCACGACGACTAAATTATATTATTTTTGAAACAAATATACACTTATGATCATACAAGACGTAATTAATCACTTGCACAACTTAGCTCCGTTAGCTTATGCCGAAGATTTTGATAACGTAGGACTTCTTGTTGGAGATAAAAATGAAAACGTTTCTGGTATTCTTGTTACATTAGATACGCTCGAAGCAGTCGTAGATGAGGCCATTGAAAACAATTGCAATCTTATAGTAAGCTTCCATCCTATTATATTTTCGGGTTTAAAAAAACTAACTGGTCAAACGTATGTAGAACGCGTCGTCATAAAAGCTATTCAACATAATATCGCCATATTTTCTATTCATACCGCACTAGACAATGCACTTCAAGGCGTTAATTCAATTATATGCGATCGATTAGGATTAACAAACAAAAAAATCTTAATTCCGCAATCGGGCACTATAAAAAAACTACAAACCTATGTCCCAAAAGCAAATGCAGAGGCTTTAAGAACTGCTTTATTTAATGTTGGGGCTGGAAGTATTGGCAATTACGAATCGTGCAGTTTTAATATTGAAGGAGAAGGCACATATTTAGGAAATGAAAATTCTAATCCTGTTATTGGAAAAAAAGGTGAGTTACATACAGAAAAGGAAATGGCAATTTCAGTAACATTCAAAAAACATTTAGAATCCAAAGTATTAAAAACGCTTTTTGAAGTACATCCCTATGAAGAGGTTGCTTATGAGGTTACAACCTTAGAAAACACCAATCAACATATAGGTGTTGGCATGGTTGGAGAGCTAAAAAATGCTATGGAAACCGAAGATTGTCTAAATTTTATAAAAAACAAAATGAATACGGAATGTATAAGACATTCAAAATCTTTAAATAAACCTATAAAGCGCATTGCTGTTTTAGGCGGTTCTGGCAGTTTTGCTATTTCGGCAGCAAAAGCGGCCAATGCTGATCTTTTAATCACGGCAGACCTTAAATACCATGATTTTTTTAGTGCAGAAAACACAATTGTATTGGCCGATATTGGACATTATGAAAGCGAGCAGTTCACAAAATCATTTTTAGTAGACTATCTCTCGAAAAAAATCACTAATTTTGCAATCATTTTATCAAAGACAAATACAAATCCGATAAAGTATCTATAATTATGGCAAAAAAAGCTGAAGTTTCTGTTGAAGAGCGGTTAAGAGCACTATATGATTTACAATTAATTGACTCTAGAGTAGACGAAATAAGAAATGTCAGAGGAGAACTTCCTTTAGAAGTTAGAGATTTAGAAGACGAGGTTGAAGGACTTAACTTAAGAATGGAAAAGCTAAATGATAGCCTAACTATTATTGATGATGAGATTAAATCTAAGAAAAACTTAATCGAAGAAGCTAAGACTTTAATTAAAAAATATAGTGAGCAGCAGAAAAATGTTAGAAATAACAGAGAATACAACTCACTGACTAAAGAAATTGAATTTCAGGAATTAGAGATTCAATTAGCTGAAAAGCACATTAAAGAATTTAAAGTTCAGATAGAGCAGAAAAAAGAAGTTATTTCTGAAACTAAAGATCGTTTAAAAGACCGTACTGCGCATTTAAAGCACAAAAAAGGAGAGCTTAATGAAATTTTGAAGGAAACTGAAAAAGAAGAAGACGCACTGAATAGTAAGTCTGAAGACTTTAAGAAGAAGATTGACGAGCGTTTAGTTAATGCTTACCAAAGAATTAGAAACAACGTTAAAAATGGTTTAGCTGTTGTTGCTATTGAACGTGGTGCATCTGGAGGTTCTTTCTTTACAATTCCTCCACAAGTACAAGTAGAAATTGCTTCTCGTAAGAAAGTAATTACTGATGAGCATAGTGGACGTATCTTAGTTGATGCTGCATTAGCTGAAGAAGAGAAAATAAAAATGAATAAATTATTTGCTAAACTTAGCAAGTAAACATTCACTACATAAAATACCTAAGCCTTTGCAATCGCAAAGGCTTTTCTTGTTTAAACAGGTCTAATCATTTTTCTTTTAATATAATTTTAAAACTATTATATTTAAGGAAATGTAACTTTATACGACTACTTAAATAAAGAAAAATTAAAATATGAAAAAGTTACTAAGCATTTTAGCGATTACCATACTGTTCAGTTGTCACAATCAAGCACAGACAAACTCTAAACAAAAAGCAGTCATCGATGCAGAACCTGTAGTTGTACCACTAAAAGATGGAAAAGCAAAAGCCTATTTTGCGAGTGGGTGTTTTTGGTGTGTTGAAGCCGTTTATGAAAGCGTAAAAGGTGTTGAAGAATCCATATCTGGCTATGCTGGCGGACATACAAAAAACCCAACTTACGAAGCGAGTAATACTGGTAGAACCGGACACGCAGAAGCTGTAGAAATTATTTATGATCCTGAAGTGGTAAGTTTTGCAACTTTAGTTGATGTCTATTTTGGATCACAAGACCCAACACAAGCTAATGGACAAGGACCAGATCATGGTTCTCAATATCGTTCTATTATATTTTATCAAAATGATGAACAAAAGAAAATCATAGAAGATAAAAAAGCGGCTTTAGCAAAAGAATTAGATGCTACGATAGCAGCCGAGGTTTATCCGTTTCAAAAATTTTGGATTGCTGAAGATTATCACCAAAATTATGAACGCTTACATCCTAATCAAGGTTATATAAGAAACGTATCTATTCCGAGGTTAAATAAATTTAAAGCTAAGTTTCCTGAGTTGCTTAAAGACGGTGGAAAGCATTAATGCTAAAAAGACCTGTCAGGTTTTGAAAACCTGACAGGTCTTAAAATATTTTAAAAATCCTATTCCAAAATATACTCAACCTCAACACCTATCATTGGATTTAAAACTCCCACTTTAGTGCGTTTAGGATTTTTATACTCAATAGATCCGTCTCTCCAACCTGAGTTATGATAATTAGACCACGTCTGTAACGTCTTATCCTCTGTAAATGTATACCTGTACATGGGACCAAAATAAGCGTACTTTTTTACTGTTCCATGTGTATTAACCATTTCTATACCGACACATATTCCATTTTTAGGAAACAGAATACCAAAACCTTCAACATTAACCCATAATCTGTATTTTTTATTTTTAGGTTGAACGTATATATTTTCATTATACATTAATTCCCCTGGTGCATTTGCAATAGAATCAAACTGATAAAATTTCACATTAAAAGTGGCAATATATTCGGCATCATTTCTCTTTTTTAGGTTGATATAAACCCCATTTACTTTTCCTGTTTTGTTTTTAGGATTATCAATTAAAACTGCGGTTTCATATCCAATTAAAGACGTCACACTCTGATTGCCCTCGCGCTGCTCCCCTAAAATTTCCTTTTTACCATATTTTAATTTTTTACTAGAAATAAGAACCTCATCTAAACCTTCTGTTTTAGGCGCTAGCAAAACGTTATAAATTAAATGATCTTTAAACAAATTGACGGGTATAAATTGAGACTCATACCCTATTGTTGAAACTTTTAAAGTATCCGTGTCAATATTTTTGATAGGCAACTTAAAACTTCCAAATTCATCTGAGTATGTGCCTTTCCCATTCTTTAATACGATATTTGCGTATGTTATGACTTCACCTGATAAAGCGTCTTTTACAATACCTTTAAGTGATTGGGAATTACAAAAATTTACCGTTATTAAAAAGAATATGAGTTTTAATGTTTTCAAAATTGATTTGATTGATTTTAAAATTAGAATAGACCTGCTAGATTAGTCAAACCTGCTAGGCCTTCAATGTTTCATTAATGCATTTAGTTTACTAAAGCAGACCTACAAGGTTTTGAAAACCTTGCAGGTCAAACTCAGAGCACACGATTTTTCCCTTTTAGGAATTAAAAGGCTTCTTTTTGGTAGCCTTAATTTCAAAAATCATAGGAAATAATTGATTTTTCATCTTATACATCCCAGATTCCGTTTTTATTAAATCTGGAAATACATCATAGGGACTTTCATCATGCTCTTTAAGATAATCAATTTGCAATCCTGCTTCAATAAGTGAATTAACAACTTCGCTTAAGCCATGATTCCAACCATACTCTTTACTTACCATTTTTGAATCTTGGTTAGCATAAGTCCCTTCATATTCGTCATAAATCACTTCGTCTTGACTGTAATGATATGTCATTTTTGGTTGCCCATCTACATAATCAAACATCCATGCAATAGGATGAAATTCTACAATGTAAAATGTTCCACCAACCTTTAAGCGTTCAGCAATCATTTTAGCCCAAGGTTTTAAATCTGGCAACCAACCAATAGTTCCGTAACTCGTAAATACAATATCAAACGTCTCAGAAATATGTTTAGAGGTCTCTAAAACATTACAGCACACAAATTCTGCATCGAGTTGTAATTCGGTGTTTAATTCCTTTGCCAATTTCACACCTTCATCACTCAAATCTACACCTGTACACTTTGCTCCCATCCGACTCCAACTCAACGTATCTTGACCAAAATGACATTGCAAATGCAACACTGATTTCCCTTTTACATTTCCTAAAGCGTTCAACTCATAAGACATCAATGACGATTTTCCCTTTTTAAAAGCATCGATATTATACATTTCACTTTGAGCATGGATGGCTACTTTTTTGTTCCAAGTGGCTTTATTAACTTCAAAATAATTAGCGTTGTCATTCATGGTTGATTAATTTAGCGTGTAATTTACTATATCTTTTTTAATATGAAATCATTATATCTAGGTCTCATCTGTCTGCTACTTGTTTCTAGCTGCAAATCTGAGCCAAAACAAACAAGCTTAAAAGTCGAGACAAAAGAATTATCAATAGCTGAAAAAATTGCAAACGCCCATGGTTTTGAACAATGGAAAAATGTGTCTGAAGTCAAATTCACCTTTCAAGTAGATACCGATACTAGAAATGGAAAAGGAAGATCTTGGTCTTGGTATCCTAAAACGGACGAAGTGCTTTTTGAATCTTTATATGGAGAAAAAAGATATTCAAGAAGTGATATGGATAGTACACAAATGGCCAATGACAGAGGTTTTATTAATGATAAATTCTGGCTTTTGGTTCCTTTTCAATTGGTATGGGATACCTCTGCTACAATTTCTGAACCAACAAAAGCACAAGCTCCAATTAGCAAGGCAGAATTAAACAGGATAACACTTACCTATTCTGATGAAGGCGGTTACACGCCAGGCGATGCTTATGATATTTTTTATGATGAGCAATTCATTATAAGAGAGTGGGTTTACAGAAAAGGAAATTCAGCAGAACCATCGTTAACTACAACTTTTGAAAACTACAAAGATTACAACGGTATTAAAATAGCGACAGATCATAAGCAAGAAGGTGGCAACTGGAATTTGTATTTCACTGATATCAGTATTACTTTGGATGATCAGAAATAAGACTGTACTTTTGCTACCTATAATGTAAGATTCGTGTTCTAAGTTTTAACTTAAAATGCATAGCTTACATTTTCCGCCTTAGGGCGCCTATATATATTTAAAGCACTTCAATTTTTATATTGAAGTGCTTTTTTTTCAGCAGAATACTTATAAAATCATTAATTAAGCAGGCTAAGTGTTTTTCATATCCATAGCTATAGAAAAACTGAAGGCAGTGCCTACACTGATTTCACTCTCCAGCATTAAATCTCCTCCCAGCATCTCAACATATGCTTTTGATATAGAAAGTCCAATACCAGAACCATGAAGCGCTTGTTTATTAGCAACATCAACCTGATAAAAAGGAATAAAAATAGTTTCTATTTTATCTGCTGGAATACCAACACCTGTATCTTTTACGTAAAAATTCAATTGAGAAGTATTACGATCTAAACTACAACTAAGTAAAATACTATCTCCTTTTGACGTATACTTCAACGCATTTTCAATTAAATGATTTAATACAGCAGTAAGCTTTTCGTTATCCGAATTTATTTGAAGATCTTTTTCGGAAATGAAGTTAGTTAAAGTAAACTGAACCTTTTTTAATTCCGCTATCGGCAAAAACGCTTTATAAATAGCCTCTATACTGGCGTTAACCTTAAACAACGATGTTTTAACTGTCATAAGTCCGGTTTCAATTTTAGATATATTTAAAATATCTGTAATAACATCTAACAACTCATTACCACTACCTTCAATTACCTTAACATATTCTTGGTACTCATCATCGTCTTCATGGTATCCTTTTAGAAGTTCAGCACTACCTAAAATGCCATACATTGGTGTTCTAATCTCATGACTCATATTGGTCAAAAACGCAGATTTTAACTGATCAGATTGCTCTGCGCGCTCTTTTGCAATAACCACATTTTTATGTTTCTCAAGAAGCTCTTCTTGTAAATCATTCTCCTTTAACAACGCATTGTGCAGACGATCTATTAAAAACGAAACTGAAAGAACAGTAAGTAAACCAAAAAGCACATTATTAATAAAAACCACAAACAATACCTCTATTGGAGACTCTGTAAAAAACCGAATATCTATCCACTTAGCATAATCAATGAATAATACAATCCCATAAAATATTGCAGATACTATAACAGAATTAACACCAGCTTTTTTTCCACTATAAAGTGTTATTAAAACACTTAGCATAAAGAGTAAAATTGTGCCACTACCATTAAGCCCTAAATCAATAATTAAAGCAAAAGACAACACAAATAAATTGACAGAAAATATAGTTTTCTTTGTGGTGAAACGCATGCGTTTGTTAAAAACCAAAAACAACATAACTAAAACAGCTACGGTATCTATAACAAAAACAAACCATTTATCTAACACAACAGCCATACCTGCACTTGGGATATAAGACAATAAGCTTAAAGCAAGTGTTAATATTAAAATTGAAACAAACAATTTATCTCTAAGATATGATAAATCATCTGTTTCTTTTTCATTAGAAAAACCGCTATACTTAATATACCATTGGCGATAGGACAACCAAAGTTTTTTTAGCATATACAAAATAATTGTTGACTCTAAATTTAGCCAAAAAAAGATGCACAAAACTATTTAATTCTTTTTAATTCCCTAGTACTTTCTACATTAATCGATTACCTGAAATATCATATAATTATGCTATTTTTGTTACAAACCGAAAAACCTTTCAAATTGTCCAACTACCAACTAGGTCTTGACTACGCAAAAAAACAAGACGCCTTAGACGAATTATCCCAGTATAGAACACAATTTCATATCCCAAAAGACAAACACGGAAATGAACTTATTTACCTTTGTGGCAACTCTTTAGGTCTCCAGCCAAAATCAACAAAGTCTTATATCAATCAAGAATTAGAAGATTGGGCAAACCTTGGTGTAGAAGGTCATACTGACGCTAAAAATCCTTGGTTACCTTATCATGAATTTTTAGCTGAAGCAACAGCAAAACTGGTTGGAGCAAAACCAATTGAAGTGGTCACCATGAACTCTTTAACGGCTAATTTGCATTTTATGATGGCGTCTTTTTACAAACCAACTAAGGAACGTTATAAAATTCTCATAGAAAGTGATGCCTTTCCTTCTGATAAATATGCTGTAGAATCGCAATTAAGACATCATGGCTATGATGACAAAGAAGGTTTAATTCTCTGGAAACCAAGAGAAGGTGAAGAATTACTAAATTATGAAGATTTAGAAGCTATACTAAAAACACACGGTAACGAGATTGCACTGATAATGATTGGTGGTGTCAATTATTACACGGGTCAGTTTTTCGACTTTAAACGTATTACAAGCCTTGGTCACAGTTATGGTTGTAAAGTCGGATTTGATTGTGCACATGGTGCAGGAAACGTTAATTTAGACTTACATAATTCTGGAGCCGATTTTGCCGTTTGGTGTACTTACAAATACATGAATTCTGGACCAGGAAGTTTGTCGGGATGTTTCGTCCATGAGCGACATGCTTACGACAAAGACCTCAACCGATTTACAGGTTGGTGGAGCCACAACAAAGACACACGTTTTAATATGCGACATGAATTTGATGTGTTACCTGGTGCCGAAGGCTGGCAATTGAGCAATCCTCCAATTTTATCAATGGCTGCGATTAAAGCGTCTTTAGATATGTTTAATGAAGTTGGTATTGATAAGATCATTAAAAAATCAAAAAAACTAACGGGTTATTTCGACTATTTACTGAAAGACTTAGGAGAAGACACCATAAGAATTATCACACCAGAAAATCCTGATGAGCGTGGTTGCCAACTCTCCATTCAAGTTTTAAAGGCTGATAAATCATTACACGATAAATTAACCGAAGCCGGAGTCATTAGCGATTGGAGAGAACCAGATGTTATAAGATGCGCACCTGTACCACTGTATAATTCATTTGAAGATGTTTATTTGATGGTTGAAAAAATGAAAGTTATTTTGAATAAAAACTAAATGTCACCTCGAACGCAGTCGAGAGGTCAAATTAGGTCTCGACTGCGCTCGACCAGACAGAATACTATGAAGAAACAAGAAAACATACTAATCATCGGGGCAGGACTTTGCGGAAGCCTATTAGCATTAAGACTAGGGCAAAGAGGCTATAACGTCACTGTGTACGAAATGCGTCCAGATCTAAGAACCACAGACATATCTGCCGGTCGCTCCATCAATTTAGCATTTTCGGATCGTGGAAACAAAGCCATGAAACTCGTTGGTATTGAAGATAAAGTGAAAGCATTATGTATTCCTATGAATGGCAGAATGATTCACGATAAAGAAGGCAATACGTTTTTATCTAATTACAGCGGAAGAGATTATAAATATATCAATTCAATTTCTAGAGGTGAACTCAACGGTTTACTTTTAACTGAAGCCGAAAAGCACGACAATGTCACCATTCATTTCAACAAGAAATGTAACTCTGTAGATTTCGAAAAAACCACAGCCTTATTTCAAGATTACAATTCTAAAGAAGAGTTTATTGAAGATGCAGATTGTATTATCGCCACAGATGGAGCTGGCTCAGCATTACGAAAAAGCTATTATTTAAGTAATAAATTCCTATTCAGTTTTTCCCAAGAGTATTTAAGTCACGGTTATAAGGAATTAACCTTTTTACCAAAAGAAGATGGTGGTTACAAAACCTATAAAAACGCGTTACACATTTGGCCAAGAAGTAGCTTTATGCTTATTGCTTTACCAAATTTAGACGGTAGCTTTACAGTCACTTTATTTTTAAGTTACAACGAAGGCGAATACAATTTTAATAATTTAACCACACCAGAAATCGTCACAGAATTCTTCCAAAAAGAATTCCCAGATGCTTTAGAAATCATGCCTAATTTGGTAGATGATTTTTTCGAAAATCCAACAGCCGCTTTAGGAACCGTAAAATGTTCCCCTTGGCATTATAAAGGCAACACCTTATTAATGGGGGATTCAGCACATGCCATTGTGCCATTTTATGGTCAAGGCATGAATGCCTCATTTGAAGATGTGGTTGAATTTGATAAAGTACTAGACCAAAATCTTGACAATTGGGAAGCTACATTTGAAGCTTACGAGAAAAACAGAAAGAAAGATACAGATGCCATTGCCGATTTAGCTATTGACAATTTCCATGAAATGAAAGGTCATGTTGCGAATCCAATATTTCAAGAAAAACGAAAAATTGAAATGGCTTTAGAAAAAGAATTCCCAAATCAATATTCATCAAAATATAGTTTGATTACCTTTAATGAAAACATTGGTTACAGACAAGCGATGTTAAGAGGTAGAGCTCAAGACAAGGCTATTTTGAACATGTTGACGGATAAAATTATGTCATCAGAAGATGATTTAAAAGACATTTTAGAAAAAGTAAACGTAGAAACGGAAGCGATTTTAGAAGATGATCGGATTGCGGGATTGCATTAGCAGTTAGCTGTTAGCTGTTAGCTGTTAGCTGTTAGCTGTTAGCTGTTAGCTGTTAGCTGTTAGCTGTTAGCTGTTAGCTGTTAGC
>NZ_JABFDI010000022.1 GCF_013403915.1 Winogradskyella pacifica | reverse complement strand
GCACAGTTTAGAGGTGTTAAAAATATAGAATTTTTCCTTTTTAGATTAACAACCATTTTTGCTTAAACACAACTTTTAGGCTTGATCCGTCTTTCATCTAATTGAGAGACCTTTTTTAGTTTAAAGTATATAAACAAAAAAAGCCCTTCATTTCTGAAAGGCTTATTACTTTTGGGTGGAAGACCGGGTTCGAACCGGCGACTTTCGGTACCACAAACCGACGCTCTAACCAGCTGAGCTACAACCACCATTTTAAATTGGATTGCAAAGATAATTTAATTGTTATCTCTTGCAAATAGTTTTTCAATTTATTTTAAATCAAATAACGATTCTACTCCTACATAACGCTCAACTGTATAACCCTCAGCATGTTCCACACCAATTAAACGTCCTAAATTTCTTGCTCTATAGTCTACGCTATCTGTAAAGTTCTTGCTAGATATCGGAGTTTCAGGCTCTTTACTATTAGGATCAAAGAATTGTGTTTTATAAGCTAATACAGATGCCACCTTTTTTTCCATAAAACCAGAGACATCAACAACAACATCTGGTTCTATATCTTTCCATTGAATATAATGGTATACTGCTTTTGGTCTCCAAGGATCTTGTGGTTGATTTTCATCTTTATAAATAGTCTCAATCTTTTTCAATCCACTTAAAAAACAAGCATCACTCACTAACTGACTCCCTTTTGGGTGATCAATATGTCTATCTTCAATAGCATTACATATAACAATCTCTGGTTTATAATAACGAATCATTTTAATAAGTTCTAATTGATGCGCTTTATCATTAGTAAAGAAACCATCTGCAAATTGCATATTAATTCTAGAGTGTACACCAAGAATTTTTGCCGCATTAAAAGCTTCTTGATCTCTAGTCTCTGCCGTACCGCGTGTCCCTAGCTCTCCCCTAGTTAAATCTATAATCCCGACTTTTTTGCCCTTAGAAACTTCTTTTGCTAAGGTTGCACCACAACTTAATTCTACATCATCGGGATGCGCACCAATGGCCAATATATCTAGTTTTATCTGCATATGTTTATTGTTTTCTTAAGGTTAGATAGAATATCTAATCCCCTTTTTTAATCAAATTAAAATTTCATAATAGATGTTTCATCTCTTATGTCTCTTCTCTTGAATGTCAAAAATATTAAAAAGAAGGTAGATAATCGCTTTCTTTTTAATCCGCAAACGGTTTCGATTAGATAAATCCTTAATTATCTCGAATTTAAGTAGTCAAAATTGAAAAATTCGCAATACTTCTAAAGTATGACTTTCGTCATAAATATTGCTTTTCATTGACTCTATCTTTACACTATTACTAAAAGATAACGTCCTTATGACCTTAATGTTAGCCATTTTAATCATCACGATTTCTCTATTCATTTGGGGGAAATTCACACCAGATATTATCGCACTTATTTCAATGTTAAGCTTATTTGTCTTTGGGATATTAGACTTAACAGAAACATTAAGCGGATTTAGCAATCCAACGGTAATTATGATTGCTGCCTTATTTATTATAGGAGAAGGTTTATCTCAAACAGGTTGGACTGCCTTAGCCGGTGAAAAATTTATAAAAATGGCGGGCAAAAGCAAAATGAAGCTTTTATTAATAACGACATTAGGCTCAGGATTACTTTCTGGTGTAGTCAGTAATACAGGGACTGTAGCAACCTTAATGCCCGTAACAATTGCTTCTGCCTGGAGTATTGGGACATTGCCTTCTAAGTTATTAATGCCGGTAGCATTTGGCTCTAATACAGGTGGTTTATTAACTTTAACTGGTACACCTCCAAATATCATTGTAAACAATACAATGATAGAAAGCGGACTAGAAGGATTTTCTTTCTTTGAATTTGGATTGATAGGATTACCGCTATTATTATTAGCACTACTCTATTTCAAATTTATAGGCTACAGACTTTTACCTAGCAACAAAACCAATAATAAACCTGTAAATATTAATACGACGCTCCACCAATGGATTGAAGCGTACAAAGTAGATGGCGATTATTACAGATTAAGAGTAAGATCAGTGTCTCCATTACTAAATACAAAATTAGGCGATTGGAATTTTGAAAAAGACCATGCTGTTACCATTCTGCGTATTAAACGACGTCACCCGAGTCTTTTAAAAGGTAACGATCCTTTTATTGAACTTCCAACGGATCAAACGGAGTTCTTATACCACGATATTATTACAGTTAAAGGCGACACCGAAGCAATTAATATCTTAATGATTAAATTCAGACTGGGCTTATTACCTCTAAATTCTATCGAAGATGAGTTGCGACACAACCTTATTAACCAAGAAGTTGGTATGACCGAAGTCTTAGTTGCACCACAATCTGCGCTTGTCGGTAAAAATGTAACATCTAGTCATTTTTTTGAACGTTATAATGTGCAATTAATGGCCGCCTCTAGAAATGGCAAACCACTAACAGAACGTCAAACCATAGTAAAAGCTGGTGATGCATTTTTAATAAGAGGTCAATGGAGCGCTATAGAAGAATTAAAAAATCAATATGAACATTTAGTCATCTGTGGTAGCCCAGAAGGGATGGCTAAAACTGTTACAAACCTTACGATTAAATCTTATATCGCATTAGCATCTCTCATATTAATGATTGTATTGTTAGTTTTTAAGATTGTCCCAGGCGCTGTTGCCGCATTACTATCTGCAGGTATCATAATGATTACAGGCTGTGTACCAATGGTAAAAGCTTATAAAGGCATCAGCTGGATAAGTGTTGTAATGATTGCAGCAATGATACCAATGGGAATCGCATTACAAAAAACAGGCACAGCAGAATTGATTGCAAATGGCTTGGTGGATTCTTTAGGAAGCTTTCATCCTGTAGTTTTATTGGGCGGTGTGTTTTTATTGACCACAACCTTTAGTCAAGTTATTAATAACTCAGCCACAGCTGTATTAATGGCACCTATTGTAATTATTGCGGCAAACACACTTAACATTTCTGCAGCACCATTTATGATTGTAGTTGCTATTAGCGCCTCAACCGCATTTTTAACACCTGTAGGCACCACAACCAATGCGATGGTAATGACAGCGGGTGGCTATAAATTTATGGATTATTTAAAAGTAGGTGCACCACTGCTGCTACTCTTCCTAATAACAACATTATTACTTGTGCCAATCATATGGCCATTTTAAAATCGAAAGTCGAATTGAAAAATTATGAACTCATGGAAACATTAAAACAACCGATTATGAAAACGAGAGACCTTACAACGTACGGATTGAAAGACACCAATGCCCATTGGAACCTCTCACCAGAAAAATTACAAGCCATTACTATTGAAAAAGGAATGGGAAAAGAAACCGCTAATGGAACTTTAGCTATAAACACAGGTAAGTTTACAGGTCGTTCTCCTCAAGATCGTTTTATAGTAAAAGATGATTATACACAAAATAAAGTTTGGTGGGGAAAAACTAACAAAGCCATTTCACCAGAAAATTTTGATAAACTACAAGCTGAAATTACAAACTATCTAAGCGGTAAAGAAATTTATGCTAGAGATGCTTATGTATGTGCTGATCCAGAATATAAAACCAACGTAAGAACAGTTACCGAATATCCTTGGTCTAATATGTTTACCTATAATATGTTCTTAAGATCTGACGAATCTGAATTAGAAAATTTTAAAGAAGAATGGTTAGTCCTTTGCGCACCAGGTTATGAAGCACCAGACCCTAAAGCTGTTGGTTTACGTCAAGGCAACTTTTCAATTTTAAATTTCACTAAAAAAATTGCCTTAATTGGTGGTTCTGCTTATACAGGTGAAATTAAAAAAGGAATTTTCTCTTCTTTAAACTTTATTCTTCCTGTTGAAAAAGACGTTTTACCTATGCATTGTTCTGCAAATGTAGGTGAAGACGGAGATACTGCTATTTTCTTCGGTTTATCTGGAACAGGAAAAACTACATTATCTGCCGATCCTAATCGTAAATTAATTGGTGATGATGAACATGGCTGGACAGCAAATAACAACATTTTTAATTTTGAAGGAGGTTGTTACGCCAAAGCTATTGACCTATCTGAAGAAAAAGAACCTGACATTTTTAGAGCCATTAAGCCTGGAGCTATTCTCGAAAATGTCGTTTTTAAAGACAATGGAGACGTTGATTTTATGGATAGTAGCATTACACAAAACACACGTGTAAGTTACCCGATTTATCATATAGATAATATCCAAAAACCGTCTTACGCTAGTAATCCTACAAATATTTTCTTTTTAACAGCCGATGCATTTGGTGTATTACCTCCGGTTTCAAAATTAACACCAGGACAAGCGGCTTACCATTTTATATCTGGTTATACCGCTAAAGTAGCAGGTACTGAAGCAGGTATTACAGAACCTGTACCATCTTTCTCTGCATGTTTTGGTGAACCATTTATGCCATTACACCCAACGGTTTATGCTGAAATGCTAAGCAAAAAAATGCAAGATGCAGGCGTCAATGTCTGGTTAATAAACACAGGCTGGAGCGCAGGACCTTATGGAGTTGGTTCTCGTATAAAATTGAAATACACAAGAGCTATGATTACGGCTATTCTTGAGGGAGAATTAGACAATGTAGCTTACGAACAACATCCGATATTTGGCTTATTTATGCCAAAAACATGCCCGAATGTTCCTGATAGCATATTAGACCCAATGAATACTTGGGAAAACAAAGGTCAGTATGTTAGTAAATCTATTCAACTCGCACATTCTTTCCACTTAAATTTTGAAAAATTTGCAAGCGAAGCTTCAGAACAAATTATTGAAGGAGGTCCATTAATTGATGAACATCATCAGTTACACGATCATATTTAATATTTCCATGACTTAAAAGAGCCCAGAAATGGGCTCTTTTTTCTTATACAGTTTTTTATGAAAAGTATCCTATACATCCTATCTGTTTTCCTATTATTTCAGGCACAATTGCATGCTCAAAATACAGGCGAAAATAAATTAGGCTCTTGGTATGAAGTAACTTCGTCAAATAAAATAAGTGATAAATTCAGTATTAGTGGGTCATTCACCAATTGGAACTATGAATTACCAGCAAATAAAGCCCATTTGCGTTTGGGCATTCTAGGGTTGAATTATCATGTTGATCCTAAATTATCTATAGGTTTATGCTATGCTTATGGTGATATTGACTCATCGTTTGAAGTTAATGACAGCCCTCTTACTAAAGAGAATAGAATAATTGAACAGTTAATTTTCAAGCATAGATTAAACACGATTCAATTTTCTCAAAGATTGAGGTTAGAACAACGATTTCTAGAATATCCTACAGAAAACCAATTAACGCATAGAATTCGTTATAGATTTAAAACCAAAATACCTTTAAACCAAACACTATACATTTCTACGTATGATGAAATCCATTTTAATCTGAATGAGTTTGATTTTCAACAAAATAGAGCTTTTATGGGGCTGGGTATTTTAGCAACTAAAAATATAAGTACAGAAATTGGTTATGCAAGACATTCGTTTAAAACTAAAAGCTTTAACAGACTGTCGCTACAACTTAATTTAAAATGTGATTTTAGACAACACAATTCGTAAAGGTTAATTTAGTGCTTCACACTATCTATAGCTTGTTCTATATCGTGTTTTAAATCTTTTACATCTTCTATACCTACGGAAAACCGAATTAATTGATTGCTAAGTCCAATAGCATCACGCTCATCTTGAGTCAACAACGCGTGAGACGTTAAATGCGGAGATAATACCGTACTCTCAACACCAGCTAAACTCATAGACGATTTAATAAGCGTTAATTCTTTTTGAAATTGTTGTGAATCTATCCCTTCTATCAATTCAAAAGATAACATGGCACCAAAACCTTTCATTTGTGACTTGGCCAACTTGTAATCTGGATGTGATTTTAAACCAGGATAATAGACTTTAGAAACCTTCGGATGTTTTTCTAACCATTTTGCTAACTTCATGGCATTTTTGGTTTGTGCTTTTACGCGCAATCCTAAAGTTTTCATGCTGCGCTCTAACATCCAAACGGTCATATCACTTAAACTTCCGCCTAGATTCTTACCAACATTCCAAATGCGTTCTATATGTTCATTAGAACTTGCTACAGCACCAGCCAAAATATCACTATGTCCACCAAAATATTTAGTAGCAGAATGCATTACCATATCAATGCCTAAGTCCATAGGATTTTGATTTACAGGTGAAGCAAAGGTATTGTCAATAGACGTTAAAATGTCCTTAGACTTCCCCAATTTTGCAATCGCTTTAATATCTGTAATAGTCATTAATGGATTTGAAGGTGTTTCAATATGAATCAATTTTGTATTCGGTTGTAGTGCAGCTTCAAAATCTTCAACTAGATAACCATCCGTAAACGTGTATTCTATACCATACTTAGGAAATTCTTCTTTTATAAAATTTAAGGTTCCACCGTACAATGTATTCTGAACCACTAAATGATCGCCTTGTCTTAAAAATGCTAAGAACATAGTGCTAATCGCTGCCATACCTGACCCAAAAATCATAGCGGCTTCCGTATGTTCTAAAGCTGCAATTTTCTTGGCTAAATGTACTTGATTGGGAGTATTAAAATAACGCGGATAACGTTTAACATCAACATCCAAAAACTCGTAAGATGTACTTAAATAAATCGGAGATACTGCTCCTTTAAATTGTTCGTCTTTAACTTCACCCGTATGCGTGCAAATGGTGTTTAAACCTAGTTTATTTTTGGCCATAATACTATTTATAAGAAACGTAAATTTAATAAAAATCGATTCAACTCACCGGATAACTCTAAACAAAAAAATGGTTGATAAATACTACTATCTATCAACCATTTTTTTTAAACCGTATTTAAAGTCTATGCGTATTACTTATAATGCTTCTTATACTGTATGTAAGATAAGATTCCTAATACAGCAATGATGCCCAAAGTTATAGCGATAAACTGGAAGCTTAATATTTGATCTCCACTGGCGTAAGAATGCAATCCTGCTAAGTAAAAATTCACACCAAAATAGGTCATAAGGATACTACCAAAGGCGATGATTGACATTAAGTTATAAATCCATTTTCCTCGTAATCCTGGTACTAATCGCATGTGGATGACAAAGGCATAAATCATAATACTAATAAGTGCCCAAGTTTCTTTAGGATCCCAACCCCAATAACGTCCCCAACTTTCGTTGGCCCACATACCTCCAAGGAAGTTACCGATGGTTAACAATACCAATCCAACCGTTAACGCCATTTCGTTAACAATAGCTAATTCTTTAATATTAATGAGCATTCGCTCTTTATTCTCCTTGGTCGTGAAAATCATTAATAATAATGAAACCACACCCAAAATCATACCTAAAGTAAACGGTCCATAACTCGCAACGATTACCGAAACATGTATCATTAACCAATACCCTTGTAATACAGGTTGAAGGTTTGCAATGGCTGGATCCATCCAATTCCAATGTGCAATCATTAAAATCATTGACGTTACAAAAGCACCTGCAGCAACTGTTATACTAGACGTCGTTATTTTTCCTAAAAATGATGTCTTTTTAGCAGAATTATCTTTTTTCTTAGTCACACCTACAATAAAACCAAAAAGCATAGTTGACCAAGCGACATAAATCATGGACTCGTAAGCATCACTCCATGGTGCATGCCCAGACAAATACCATCTCCAAATTAAGCCTAAAGTATGCATCACAAATAACAATGCGATAACACCTAGTAAGACATTAATAGCCGTCTGAATCCATTTATTTTTATACTTAAAAATCTGAACAATAATTAATACAAACAACAGTGTACCAGCATACATATACCAACTGAATAGTCGTTTGAAAATATCGTAATCGTTATAAAGAATTTCTGCTTTTATTTTATCGTCAGATAGCATCACCTCACTACCAAATTTCTGTTGTGTCTTTTTGATACCTATTAATAATTCTTCCGCTTTAGAATAATCTCCCGTTTGCTTCGCATTATTTAAAGTCACCAAATACGCAACAAAACCATTATTTATAAAATTGCCATAAAGTGTATCTTCTATTTTATCTCTTAGACCTTCGTCTCTAAAATCTTTTGAAGATATCCATCGGTTATTATCATCTCCTGGTATTGGAAAAATTTTAATATTACGCCCTTCAATAGCATCAGATAAAAGGCTTAAGCGACCGTAGGTTTCTTTAATTTCTTTCTGAAATCCATTTGGTACTTGTGCCTTAAACGACTCTTCGATGTAAGGTCCTAATTTATTCCTTCCATCTTCTGTAAAAAAGTCGAGTAAACTAGCATAATCTTCAGAGTAATCTAAACCAATTATCCCTCTAATAGAATCTGCCTTTCTCGGTTTTAAATAAATGATTGGCACATTGTACCACAGCATCGGACTTTCTTGAATGGATAGAAAAACTTGATCAGCATCAAAGTCTTCATAGACATCACTTTTACTTAATTTACGAAGCATTTCAGAAGCATACGTATGCATTGGCATCATACGACCACTATAATCTTGAATGACCATTTCTGAAAATTTCTTCGCATGCTCCTTAGGAGTAATATGAACTCTTAAAATAGAATCGATTTGTTCTTTCCCAGTTTTCTTTTGGTGTGCATGACCATCGTCTTCTGTATGAACTTGTGCAAAACCTGAAAAACTAAATAACAACAAAATCATTGTCATCATTTTGGCTTTCTTTGTTTTCAACTTGGCTAGTTTACTTCTAATATCATCGAAGCGTGTATTTTTAACGAATAGAATCGCCATCATACCAAAATACAAGAACATATAACCCGCGTAGGTAATGTATGTTCCCCAACGATCGTGATTTACAGACAGCACCGTTCCTTTCTCATCTGGGTGAAAACTTGCTTGAAAAAAGCGATACCCTTTATGATCTAAAACATGATTCATATACACACGATAATCAAAATCACCAGATTCTTTATCTAAAACCGTAATTTTACTTTCGTAAGATGAATAGGCTTTTTCTGTGCCGGGATATTTTTCTGCTATAAAATCGTTTAGTTTAATTTCGAAAGGTAATTTCAATACTTTAGGACCATATTGTAAGGCCATTTCTAAGCCTCCAACTTTAAATTCCTTCATGGCGGTATAGTTACCTGGACCACCAATAATGCCTACTTTTTTTGTATCACCATTTGCTGTAACACTTAGGATAAGTCCATCTGGATCTGCCTTAGTTTTTAAAAGCTCTGGTTTTTTCACAACTCCAAATTCGCCTTTTACAATAGGTTTTGGCATTACAATCTGCATGTTTCCAATAATATATCTAGACCTTAAAATTAAGGGCTGCAAACTGTCTTTAATTAACTTGCCTGTAGCACGCGTTGCCATAGTCATGTATTCACCTTCATAAGGAGAGTTAATGGACAGCCCATTTTCTGTTTCCATGATGTTAATAGCACCTTCTTGAAACTTGTTTAAAGACACCAAGACATTGTGAAGATTTGCTACTGTACCATCTTCTAAAAAGTGGTTATGTGCTCCAGTATCTCCTGCTTCTACTATTTTTAAATAACGTTTTCCTGTGTCATCAGGAATGATGTCCTCTTCTGCACCTTCTATAAATTGATCGAGTTTTACAGTAACTTCGGTATCACCATAATCAAACGTTTTATCAAATTCATTATCTAATCGTGGAGAAAAATCGACATGCTCTTCTATCCTACGCTGTTGTAATTGACCATTAACTTTATAATTACCTATAATTCGTCCTCCGATGTAGGTTTTCTGAGAGAAAAATTCGCTTTCAGTAGCTCCTTCTCGTATTGGCATCATACCTTCAAAACCAACATATCGTGTTATAAACGCTCCGAAAAGAATAAGAATGAAAGATAAATGTAAGGTTAATGTTGCCCACTTCTCTTTTTTGTAAAGTCTGAATCTAAAAATGTTACCTAAAAAGTTGATAACAAAAAACACCATAATGGCTTCAAACCACCACGCATTATATATTAAAGTTCTGGTATATGGAGTTGGAGAGGTATCCATATTTCTATCTAAAATAGTACCAACTGCCATGGCGACGGCAAAGGCTATAAATAAGAAAGCGGTGAGTTTAGTAGAGAATAGGAAATTAGCGATTTTCTTTTGCATAGCTATAGGCTTTTTAGGCTGCGCAAAGATATGACTTTTTAATTATTTGATGATTCAGATTTAGTACTAAAACATGTTAAAATTACACATACAAAAACGGTTTAATTTTTCATGTTTGATTTAAGCATTTTGTTTTGTGCTTCCATTAATTCTTTTAAATCAGAAAGCAATTGAATGTCTTTTGGTGTCGTAACCGTTTTATCTTTAGAATCATGCGCTCTAGTCCGCAATCTATTCATGCCTTTAACAACTAAAAACACGGTAAACCCTATAACTAAAAAATCTATTAATACTGTGATAAGCGCACCATAACCTATAGCAACCTCACTAGTAATAATTGCACCCGAAGCGTCTGTAATTGCCTCTCTTAGTATAAGTTTTTTGTTATCAAAGTTGACATCATCCGTTAATAAAGATAATGGTGGCATTAATACAAATTTTACAAGTACATCTATAACCTTATTAAATGATGCACCAATTATGACACCAATTGCCATGTCCATCATATTTCCTTTGACGGCAAATTCTTTAAATTCTTTGAGAAGTTTCATACGTGTTTTAAATTTTAGATTTTTAAAACCACAAATTTATAATATGCCAATAAATGATTAGCTATTTCTTGCTGCAAAAATATTCATATACATAAAAGTGCCCATTTTACGTGCACGTCGTTTGGCGTTCTCAGCATAATCTCCTTCAAACAATTCATCAATAGTTTCAAACCAAAGATTTAACCATAAACCAAAATGTAATTCGGTAATGCTATTATTAAAAGCAGCATCTACTTTTGTATGTGCTTCTAATGGATTGCCGTAATATTTGGTTTTTAGAAATAAACTCGATTCCCAAAAGGTTGTTAAATGTTCTAAGTGTTGCTCCCAATCCTTTATGGTTTCATTAAAAAACGGCCCTAATTTTTCGTCCTTTCTAACCTTCTCGTAAAATTTGGAAACTAACAAGAATATGTCTTCTCTGTTTTTTATATCTATTTTATTCATCGCGCTATAATTTATGTTGTTCCGATTAGAACAATTTAGTTTGTGATAGTTTGCTATAATTAAAATTTTGCATATTATATAGACATTGGTAATTACTCTAACTTATGTTGCCAAATATTGGCCATAAAAGAACCATTTCTACAATCAATTAATAATACATTTTTCGTCCCTTTAGGGACTTTATATTGGTAAAAAAAACACCACTAAATTAGTGTGCCTTTAGGTACAAAATATCTTTAAACAAAAATTTCACAATACAGATTTTAAAATAAAACGTTCATTAAATTCTACATCAAAATCCTTTAACAACATTAAATATTCTTCTTTAAACACAACCTTTTTGTGATGTTCTTCTTGATTTTTGATATAATTAATTATTCTAGGAACTTCAGATTTAGAATAAGAAAACGCATCATATCCAGATTGCCACGAAAATCTACCATTAACAAAACCTTTATTATTTATCCATTTTGAAGAATCGTGTTTTACTTGCTTCATTAATTCAGATAATGACTGTGTTGGTCGCATTCCAAATAAAACATGAATATGGTCAGCCACTCCGTTAATTTGCAAAACCTTATGGTTGTTGTTTTTAAATATCCCGGTGATATACTTGTATAATTCGGCTTTCCAACTATCTCTAATTAAACTTTGCCGATTTTGAACCGCAAAAACAGCTTGGATATGAATTTCTGTATACGTGTTTGGCATTGCTCTAAATTATATGGTGTACCTAAAGGCACACTGGTTAATTATTGTAAACTAAAATCTACCCACCTTTTGTCCCTAAAGGGACATATTTAATTGATGCGTATGTAATATAGAACCAAAATAGCTTCCTTTTTACATATCAATTTTTAGAATTACCCAAAGTTATCCTTTTAATCCCATTCTTGTGATTCTAAAATAAGAAAACTTAGTATTTTTACAGCATGATATCAGTAGTATTACTTGGTGCTGGCAATGTAGCCACACATTTATATAAAGCCTTTTCAAATTCTGAAAACATTTCGATTACACAATGGTATAATCGCACGCGAGCATCCATTTCGTCTTATGCCAATGACGTAGACATCACAGATTCATTAGACGAGTTAAAAGAAGCGGACATTTACATTATGGCGGTTAGCGATGATAGTATTGAACAACTGTCTATAGATCTACCATTTACAAATCGATTTGTGGTGCATACCTCTGGAAGCGTTGCCATGCACGATATAGATAAGAAAAACAAAATTGGAGTTTTTTATCCGTTGCAAACATTTTCTAAGGATGCTGAAATAGATTTTAGCGAAGTCCCTATTTGTGTTGAAGTTTATGAAAAAGAAAACCTTCAGCTATTAATAGATTTAGCAAAAGCCGTAGGTTGCAAACCTCATAAAATTACGACAGAACAACGTCAGACACTTCATTTAGCAGCTGTTTTTGTTAATAATTTCACGAATCAACTCTATAGAATTGGTCATGAAATTTGCGAAACTAAAAATATAGAATTTGAAATCTTGCATCCTTTAATTGAGGAAACGGCAAAGAAAATTCAACACATGTCTCCTTTTATGGCACAAACAGGTCCGGCTAAACGGAATGATAAAAGAACTATAAAAAGACAACTTAAGCTAATTGAAAAAGAAGAGCATGAAGCGATTTACAAAATGCTTACTACTTCTATAAAAAAGACACATGGTATAAGATCTACAAGAATCAAAAGCCAGAAAAAAGAAAACTAATTATGAACGACGATAAAAGTTACAAAGAATATTTAGCAGACATTACGACCTTCATTTTCGATGTTGATGGTGTTTTAACCGATGGTACTATCACCGTGACAACAGATGGTGAAATGCTAAGAACCATGAATATTAAAGACGGATTTGCATTAAAAACAGCAATTGATGCCGGTTTTAATCTCTGTATTATTTCTGGTGGCTCTAACGAAGGTGTTCGAAAACGATTAGCAGGATTAGGAATAAAAGACATTTTCTTAGGTTCACACAATAAAATAGAACAACTCAATAGCTACTTGGAGCAGCATACTATTTCAAAATCACAAGTGTTGTACATGGGGGACGATATACCGGATTATCCTGTGATGAAATTAGTTGGTTTACCGTGTTGTCCTCAAGATGCTGTTCCTGAAATTAAAGCCATTTCAAAATATATTTCTCATAAAAACGGAGGGAAAGGTGCCGTAAGAGATGTCATTGAACAAGTCTTAAAAGTACAAGGCAAATGGAATGGTAATTTTAATGCTAAGTATGATTAGGTAGTAGTTGGTTGTTGGAAATAAAAATCTTATATTTTTTTTTTAAACATGTCAAGCGGAAGAAGACATAGCACAGGATTTGGGTATATTGGTTTTGGTAATAGTCAGACGACATTTAACCAAAGATCATCAAAGCCTTTTTCTAAATACAAGGAAAAACTAGATCTTGAAGCCCATCTGCACTACAAAATGTCTTTTTTGCATAAAGACTTAACCAAAGAAGACAAGAAAAAAATTAAAGACAAAATAAGACAACAAGAGCGTAAACTTTTAAAGATAACAGCAATTATTAGTTCCATCGTTTTTATTATCATTGCAACTATTACTTACTATTTAATCACAAAAATAATATCTCACTAACCTATAAATGATTCACGTCTTTAATTTAATCCGTTGGAAGAATTTACTAATGATTGCTTTGATGCAATATTTAGTAAAATATGCACTTTTATTACCTTTTCAAGAAAGTCATGGTGTCCTTATCACCTTAAGCGACTTCAACTTTTTTCTTTTAGTTTTAGCTACCGTTTGTATCGCAGCTGGTGGTTATATTATCAACGATATTTATGATGTTGAAACCGATAAAATCAATAAACCAGATCAACTTATAATTAATAAACACATTACAGAAAAGAGTGCCAGCACATTATTTATAGTTCTTAATATTATAGGAGTTGGCTTAGGTTTTTACTTATCTAATGGTATTGGTAAACCCGAATTTTTCGCCATCTTTTTCATTACCTCCGCACTACTCTATATGTATGCTTCGTATCTCAAACAAATTGCCGTCGTTGGTAATGTTGTGGTTTCTATTATGGTTTGTTTGAGTATTTTGTTAGTTGGTATTTTTGAATTAATTCCGGCTATGACAGTGCATAATAAAGCCATTCAGACTACTTTTTTATATATCATTCGAGACTATGCCATTTTTGCCTTATTGATTAATATTCTAAGAGAACTCGTTAAAGATATTGAAGATTTCGATGGTGATTATAAAGCTGGTATACAAACATTACCAATTCTCTTAGGACGAGAGCGCAGCACTAAAATTGCATTTATACTGTCGTTAATTCCAATAGTTTCTATTGTATATTATGTTATTACGTATTTATTTAAACAGCAACTCGTTGTTGCCTACTTTTTAGTATTGGTTGTAGCACCATTAATTTACGTAAGCATAAAATTATTTAGTGCAGAAAGCAAAGCACAATACAAACACATTAGCTTCATTTTAAAATTAGTGATGCTTACTGGGATGCTATCCTTATTACTCTACAAATTTATTATTCTCAACTAAAATGCTAAACGACAAACTCAACGATTTCAATATTATTCTGGCCTCAGCGTCACCACGTCGTCATACATTTTTAAAAGAAATGAATCTCGACTTCGACATTCAATTAAAACCAGTTGAAGAAATTTACCCTAAAAATTTGAAGCGTGAAGACATCACCGATTTTTTAGCAAAATTGAAAGCGGAACCGTTTTTAGAAAGTCTTCAACATAAGGATATCTTAATCACTAGTGATACCATCGTTTGGTTAGACGATAAAGCGATTGGTAAACCAAAAGATGAAACGGATGCTTTTAATATGATAAAATCGTTAAGCAATAAAACACATGAAGTGGTTACCTCAATCTGTTTCACTCAAAAAACAGAACAACGTCTGGTTAACACCATTACCAAAGTGACCTTTAAAGCCTTAACAGACGAGGAAATTCAATACTACGTTAACACTTACAAACCGCTAGATAAAGCTGGTGCCTATGGCATACAAGAATGGATTGGTGCCATTGCCATCACATCTATTGAAGGCTCATATAATAACGTCGTAGGCTTACCTACACATTTACTTTACAAAACGTTAAATGCCATTGTAGACCATAATTAGAATCTTATCTTTATTACGAGATATTTTGCATCGCATCTTTGCATGTTGCAACATCTAAAAAAACGTAATAATTATGATAAGGCTTATAAAATCTACACTATTAGTTACATTAATTGGACTAATGTCCTTCTTCACCTCTTGTAAAGAAAACACGAATACCCCTGCTACTACACCAGAAGTCAGTGGTGTTTCAGAAACGAAATCTAAAGCTGTAAACCCTAAAACAAAATTGTCCGATGATTTTAAAAATTATTGGTACAATGGTGAAGCGGAAATCACATCTTACAAACTAGAACAGGAGCGTTACGGAGAACTACGAGAAGGTACAGCTGTTTTAGTTTTTGTAACTGAAGATTTTTTACCAGACGCTCAGGTAAAAGCGGATAGTTATAGTGAAAACAACATTCCGGTTTTAAAATTGAATGCAACCAAGAATTTTAATACAGGAATTTATCCGTATTCCATAATGCAGAGTACATTTTATCCGGTTGCTAACAATCAGCATGCCTTAAAAATATCGACATCTGTACAAGAATGGTGTGGACATGTTTATACTCAGTTAAATAATCGCAATGCGTTTGAGGTGACTTCGCATTCTTACTTTCAAGGTGAAGCGGATGAAAGCTTCAAACTAGAAAAAACTTGGACAGAGAATGAATTGTGGGCCAAATTAAGAATCAATCCTAAAAGTCTTCCTGTTGGTGACATAGAACTTATTCCTTCATTAGAATCCGTAAGACTTAATCACGACGCTTTAAAAGTTCAAAAAGCAAATGCCAAATTAGAGAGCAATAGCTATACGGTTACGTTTTCGGAATTGCAACGCACCTTAAAAATAAATTTTAATCCTAATTTCCCTTTCGATATTTTAGGTTGGGAAGAGACTATTGTAAGTGGAATGGGCTCTTCTGCTGAGACCTTAACCTCAAAAGCTACGAAACTAGAAAGTATTAAATCGGACTATTGGAACAAAAAAAGCAATTCAGATGTTAGCCTTAGAGAAACTTTAAAATTGCAATAATCTTCATAGATTCTCAATTATATTTGTGAAGCAAAATACTCCCTAAATGAATTCAATATTTCATAATTATCAAGATCAAATTTTATATTCAACTATACTCTTAATTACTCTATTTATTATTAGAAAAATAATCGTAATTACAGTAAAGAAAATAGGAAGAAAAAGTGGTACAACCGAAGCAAGAGCAGGTTTAATAGGTCGTTATGTTACGGTTACACTTGTGCTTATTGCCATCCTTATAGAAACCTTTATTCTTGGTGCAGAAACACGAGATATTACCCTTGTTTTTTCTTCTGTTTTTGCAGTTATAGGTATTGCCCTTTTTGCGATTTGGTCTATTTTAAGCAACATAACCTCTGGAATTATTATGTTTTTTTCCTTTCCATATAAGGTTGGAGATAAAGTAAAGATTCACGATAAAGATGATTCTATCATAGGTATTATTGAAGATATTAGAGCCTTTCAAATTCATCTTAAAGATGACCAAGGAAATTTAGTGACCTACCCTAATAATCTAATTCTACAAAAAGCTGTAACTTTATTGCAAAAGGATGCTTTAGACGATCCCTTAGACGACAGTAGTATTTTATAACCTATGCGAAAAAAAACAGCAAAAAAACGTACACATAATTACAAAAAACACATAGGCAAAGCACCTGGTACTTTAGTGTACACAGGAAAGAAAACGGAAAAGCAACTTCAAATAGAATCTTTCGATTATACAAAAGACACTCTTACTGAAAATGTTTTAACCAATATAGAAGATGCCAGATCGTACAAGGAAACCGATTCTGTGACTTGGATAAATGTTGATGGACTAAACTCGCTTAGTGAAATAGAAAACATTGGCAAACAATACGATTTGCATCCACTTGTTCTAGAAGATATTGTAAATACCACACAACGTCCTAAAATTGATGAATACGATGATTACCTGTTTATTGTTCTAAAAATGTTGTACTACGATAAGGATGAAAACGTCGTTATAGAACAAGTGAGTCTAGTATTAGGAAAAAATTACGTGTTGTCTTTTCAGGAATCTGAAGGCGACGTGTTTGATACCGTTAGAGACCGCATTAGACTTGGCAACGGACGTATTAGAGGTTTAAAATCTGATTATTTATTGTATGCCTTAATTGATGCTGTTGTCGATCATTATTTTAGTATTATAGAAACCCTTGGCAATAAAATTGAAGATTTAGAAAACGACTTGTTTGAAGGTCATGCCAAAGACAACATTAACATTGAAGTCCAACAATTAAAGCGTGAAATCTTAAAAGTACGTCGTGCTATTTTCCCGCTTCGAGAAATCATAAATCGTATAGAAAAGGGAGAACACCCGCTAATCTTCAAACGCACAATTACGTATTACCGAGATATTTACGATCACTTAATCCAAGTATCTGAAAACATAGATATTTACCGTGAAATGATTTGGAGTTTAATGGACATGTACATGTCAACCATTAGCAATCGTATGAATGAAGTGATGAAAGTGTTAACCATAATGTCTTCCATCTTTATTCCGTTAACATTTCTAGCTGGTATCTATGGTATGAACTTTGAATACATTCCTGAACTAAAATATCACAATGGCTATTTTATTCTTTTGGGTGTGATGTTTGTGATGTTTATTTTGATGCTAGTCTATTTTAAGCGTAAGAAGTGGTTGTAGAATATATTCCAACTAATTATTAATAATGATAAAGATAAAATTTCTTCTCATTGCATTTACTTTTTCTATTTCAGCACTGCATAGTCAGAACCTTCTTAAAAGCTTATATAACTTAGACACCTTTCCAAAAGGAATGGAGAAAAGCAAAGTTTTTATTGAAAACACATGTTCAGATATTTTAATTTACAACTATATTTCTGGTGGAAATGGAAGCTTTCAATTTGATATAAAAACTAAAAATGAACTCGAAATAAAACTTCCAGTACTAAATGATTTAATATTAAAATTCCTAGATCCCACAACAAAAGAGCCCTTCTTAAATTATACATTTCATGTTGATTATAGTTTTAAATACAATGATTATTATGATGAATTTGAATTAAACGATAACACTTTCTCATTATTTTCATTATTTGATTTAGCATCCTATTATTACGATTTAGACGAATATAGCCTTGTAAATAAAATGCTGTTGATTTATAAACCTGAACTAGATTATAAAACAAAGCGTATTCAATTTTTTGAAATTTTAGCAAAGGCTTTTGAAATTGAAGACATACCCGATTTTAAATCTATCGCAAACAACGACGAAAATGAAGACCTTTTTGATCGCGAAGTTGAAGCATTGATGTTAGATGCTATTCTTGAAGAAATCGATAACGAAACTATAAACTCGCAACTTTTTGACTATTTTATTCTAGATAAAAACAGTAAGACTAAAACCGAAAACAACCTCGTAAAATTATTTAACAACAAGCACATTGTTAATGATATAGAAACAAATATTCTTCAACCAAAATTAACTATAGACTTATATCAAGGTGCTCAGTTACACATTCCTGAAAATTATTTAACAATTAATAAGTCTGATAGCCAAGCATTTCCTATTAATTCAATAGAAGTCAGAATAGATTATAAAAACCATAAACTTATAATTGATTTTAAAAATAAAGAAGCCGTAAACTTAACTCTTAATGACGCTTTTGTTATGCATGAAAAAGAGGAGACAATGACATCTAAAAATATAAGGCTCGAGGTTTCCGAATCTGATTTAAAGTTTCAAGTCATTAAATTTAGTCCTCATCAAAATATAGACAATAAACCTTACGTACTAATATTAAACTGATTCGTTATTTTATTTAATAGCTTATGAATAAATTAACCCAATGGTTTTTAAAATTACCTCCATTTAAAATTTTTCTATTGCTTCTTTTAGGAATTCCAATCTATATCTGGTGGTTTTCAATAATATATCAGCTGGATAAAAAGATCAATGAACCATCAAATAATTTAAAATTTTGGCTCGTTAGTGGTTTAACTATTTATCCTATTATTTATGTGCTTTATATGTTTTTTACATTTTCATTTTTTATTCCCTTAATGCCGTTTCATTTATTAGCAATACTATGTGGTTTTATATTAATGACCTTAACTGCAAAAAGTTATGTGAATTTCGAAAAGAAAAAAGGGTACTCTACTCGTAGTGTTTTTGAAGTATTTTTCATGCTTTGGTTTTATATAATTTGCGTGTGGTCATTACAACCAAAATTGAACGCGTATGTCAATGAAAACCCTGATCAAAACTAAAAACCCGAGTCTTACACAATCCCAACGTTAAACTAAACCTAAAAAAAGCATGAAAACTAGTAACTTTTCTATATTTGAAAAGTAACTAACTAAGATCCTCATGCACCAACTTAGACTTTGTCTATTGCTTTTTATAAGTACTATTGTATCATTACAAGCCCAACAACCCAAAACCTACAATTCATCAGAAATTTACGAAGCTGTTCAAAAACTCAATGTTTTGGGCTCTGTACTTTATATTGCAGCCCATCCCGATGATGAAAACACACGCTTAATTTCATACATGTCTAATGAAGTAAAAGCGCGTACAGCCTATTTATCGTTAACACGTGGCGATGGTGGCCAAAACCTTATTGGTCCAGAAATCAGAGAACTTTTAGGTGTTATTAGAACTCAAGAATTACTAGCCGCAAGACGTACTGATGGTGGAGAACAACGCTTTACAAGAGCCAATGATTTTGGTTACTCTAAACATCCGGATGAAACTTTAGAAATCTGGAATAAAGACGACGTTCTTGCAGATGTAGTTTGGGCGATTAGAACATTTAAACCCGATGTTATCATTAACCGTTTCGACCACAGAAGAGCTGGCGAAACACATGGTCACCATACAGCTTCTGCAATGTTGAGTTTAGAAGCTTTTGATATTACAAATGACGCTTCAGAATATCCATTACAATTAGAATTTACTGAAACATGGCAACCAAAACGCTTATTTTACAACACCTCATGGTGGCGCTACGGAAGTCAAGAAGAATTTGATAAATTAGACAAGAGCAACATGCTTACGTTCGATGTCGGTAGATATTATGCATCAAAAGGAAAGTCTAACAACGAAATTGCCGCCTTAGCGAGCAGTCAGCATTTGTCTCAAGGCTTCGGAAGATTATCAGATCGCGGTTCTCAAAATGAATACATTGAGTTTTTAAAAGGAGAATCCTTAAACACGAGCGCTAATATTTTTGAAGGAATTGATACGTCATGGAATCGCGTTGCAGGTGGAAAAGCGATAGGAAATATTTTAAAATCAGTTGAAACTAATTTCAATTTCAGAAATCCATCAGCACATTTACCACAACTTTTAGAGGCTTATAAATTGCTTCAATCTATAAAAGATAAACACTGGAGAACGGTTAAAACTAAAGAGCTAAAAGCAATTATTGAAGCTTGTGCTGGACTCTACTTAGAAGTTTCTGCGAATACGCCAAGTGCAGCACCAAGTTCTGATGTAAAATTGACTATGGAAATTTTAAACAGAAGCAGTTCAAATATTAATTTAGTGTCCTATAACCTTTCAACATTAGGTACAGGAATAACTAAAAATATGAGCTTAGCTCCCAATCAAAAATTAAATTTTGAAGACGGCATTAGCATTCCAAATAACAGTACTTACACCGCGCCTTATTGGTTAAACACCAAAAGCACATTGGGGATGTACAACGTAAAGGATCAAAATTTAATTGGCTTACCTGAAACGCCAAGAGCTGTTTTTGTTGATTTTAATTTATTAATTGAAGGCACACCTATTACAATAACAAAACCAGTAGTGTATCGTTATTCTAAACCCGACAAAGGAGAATTGTATCGTCCATTCGAAATCATTCCTATTGTCTCGGCAAGCCTAAGTCATAAAGTCTATATTTTTGAAAACGACGGTCAAAAAGACATTGAAGTTACTGTAAAAGCTGGCAAAGACGCTATTACTGGTTTTGTTCAAATGGCTTATCCCGATGGATGGCAAGTCTTTCCTCAAAAACAAAAAATTGAGATTGCTAATAAAGGAGATATTCAAAATGTGATATTTACTGTTATTCCTCCAAAAACTCAAAGTGAAGGCTCAATTACACCAATGGTAAATATTGATGGTGAATTTTATACCGACGAGATTATTGAAATTGATTATACACACATTCCTTTTCAAACCGTTTTAATGCCTAGCGAAAGTAAAGTCGTTCGATTAAATATTGAAAAACGAGGAAATAACATTGGTTATGTTGAAGGCGCAGGAGATGTGGTACCAGAAAGTTTAAGACAAATTGGATACGATGTTACCATTATTAAACCCGAACAAATTACGCCAGAAAATCTTGATGACTTTGACGCTATTGTTATGGGAATTAGAGCTTATAACATTGTTGACGACTTAGTATTTAAACAACGCTTTTTGTTAGACTATGTAAAAGATGGAGGAAATCTAATCATTCAGTACAATACGAGTAGAGGTATAAAAGTAAATAATTTGGCCCCTTATGATTTACAACTATCTAGAGACCGTGTTACAGATGAAAATGCCTTGGTTAGAATATTAGAACCGAATCATCCAATTCTAAATTTTCCTAATAAAATTGGACTTCAAGATTTTGAAGGTTGGGTACAAGAACGTGGCTTATATTTCCCAAATAAATGGTCTAAAGAGTTTACACCATTATTAGCATCTAATGACAGTGGAGAGAATTCCAAAGAAGGCGCCTTACTAGTTGCAAAATATGGAAAAGGCAACTATATTTACACAGGTCTCAGTTTCTTTAGAGAATTTCCGGCAGGAGTTCCTGGGGCATACAGACTCTTTGCTAATCTGCTATCTGCAGGTAAACAAGAATCTACCACTCAAAAAAATTAAAGACTTAACGACTAACTAACAACCAACTAATGAGCCAGCAAGACCCACCAGAAGTAAAACAAAAATGGAGTAAAATGTACACTGCTGTGTTAATAGCTAATGCACTCTATATTATCTTATTTTATTTTATAACAGCTTCATTCGCATAAAAAAATATAATGCAGCAAACTTTAGATTGGATTGATTGGACCGTTTTAATAGCAACCTTAGCAACTATTGTTGGCTATGGAACCTGGAAAACTAGAGGTCGTAAAAACGCAGAGGACTATATAAAAGGAGGTAACACGTCTAAATGGTGGACGATTGGTCTATCCGTAATGGCCACACAAGCCAGCGCCATTACATTCCTTTCTACAACAGGTCAGGCTTTTTCTGATGGTATGGGGTTTGTTCAGTTTTATTTCGGACTACCAATTGCCATGGTTATTATTTGTCTGGTGTTTATACCACTTTACCATCGGCTTAAGGTTTACACGGCTTACGAATTTTTAGAAAACCGATTCGACCTTAAAACCCGAAGCTTAACCGCTATCCTCTTTTTAATTCAACGTGGATTGGCAGCCGGAATTACGATTTTTGCTCCAGCCATTATTCTTTCTGTAGTATTAGGTTGGAATATTGTGACACTCAATATTATTATTGGTCTTTTAGTCATTATTTACACCGTTTCAGGAGGAACAAAAGCCGTAACTGTAACACAAAAACAGCAAATGTTCGTCATTTTTGGAGGAATGATAGCTGCCTTATGTATTATTATTAATCTAATTCCTGAGGAGGTTTCGTTTTCAGATGCAATTGATATTGCTGGTGCAACAGGCAAAATGAAAGTCTTAGATTTTTCATTCGATTTAGAAAATAGATATACCGTTTGGACTGGTTTAATAGGTGGTACTTTTTTAATGCTATCCTACTTTGGAACCGATCAAAGCCAAGTGCAACGTTACCTATCTGGTAAATCTATGAAAGAAATGCAAATGGGTTTACTATTTAATGGTATGCTTAAAGTACCAATGCAATTCTTTATTCTACTTGTTGGTGTTATGGTATTTGTCTTTTATCAATTTAATCCTTCTCCTTTAAATTTTATAGATAAATCAGAACAGACTGTTTTAGCTTCTGAATATGGAGATGAATACCGAATGCTTCAAGATAAACAATCGGTATTATTCTCTAAGAAACAAAAAGTGAGTTTAGCATTATCTAAAAGCACTGATGACCGCTTGAAAACAGAATTATTTCAACTGGATAGTATTGAAAAAACCTACCGTTCTGAATCTAAATTTTTAATTAAAAAAGCAGTTGATGCAGATTACACATCAACATATAATACGCTTAAAAATGAAGTAGAAGCTTTAGAGTCTAATCCGGAAAGCGAAGCCTATCTCACAAAATCAGCAGCACTGACGTCATTGTATAAAGATGCCGCCAAAGACACGCAAACCAATGACAGAGATTATATGTTCATTCGGTTTATTTTAAATAATCTACCAACTGGTTTAATTGGCCTGTTATTAGCTGTTATTTTATCTGCAGCGATGTCATCAACAGCATCAGAAATTAATGCACTTGCAACGATTACAGCGATCGACTTATATGGTAGAAATCAAAAGGAAGACAAAGGCGAAGAGCATATGGTAAAAATGACCAAATGGTTTACGTTTGGCTGGGGAATTGTAGCCATAATTATTGCCTGCTTTGCAGATCTTGCTGAGAACTTAATTCAGCTCGTTAATATTATCGGTTCTATTTTCTACGGAAATGTTTTAGGGATATTCTTACTCGCTTTCTTCTTTAAATACATCAAAGGAAATGCTGTATTTATAGGAGCCTTAGTTACACAAGCCATAGTTGTTACCGGTTGGTGGTTTGATTGGATGCCTTATTTATGGCTGAATTTATTTGGATGTATTGTAGTGATAACAATCGCGAATCTACTACAAGTACTTCTACCTAAGAAAGCTGTATAATGGATGGTAAAACGATTAATTGGGGAATCATTGGAGCTGGAAAAATAGCCTCTAAATTTGCATCCGATTTACAAATGGTTTCAAACTCCAAACTTTATGCTATTGCATCTCGAAATCTAGAAAAAGCAAAACTATTTAGACACGACTATAAAGCGACCATGGCCTATGGAACTTATGAAGACTTAGTCGCAGACTCTAATATCGATGCTGTTTATATTGCGACACCTCATAGTTTTCATAAAGCACATACGGTGTTATGCCTTAACCATAATAAAGCGGTGTTATGTGAAAAGCCGTTTGCTATGAACTTGGAAGAAGTTGAGGAAATGATTCAACTATCAAAAGAAAACAACACGCTTTTAATGGAAGCGCTTTGGACTATTTTTCTTCCACATTATCAATATGTTTTAGATGTACTTCAAAAAAAGCATTTTGGTAATATTATAGAGCTTGAAGCTGATTTTGGATTCCATCCAACCTACAATGAAACCTCAAGAGTTTTTGACAAATCCGTTGGCGGAGGAAGTTTATTAGACATAGGAATTTACCCTGTCTTTGCTGCGCTTTCTACATTAGGAAAACCAAATACTATTGAAGCGGAAGCTCAGTTTTTCGACTCTGGGGCAGATTCAGAATGTGAAATGACGTTTCAATATGAAAATACAAAAGCCGTATTAAAAAGCACACTATTGCAAGAAACCAATACAGAAGCCATCTTTCATTGCGAAAACGGAACTATAAAAATTAATGGGCGTTTTCACGAACCATCTTCTGTAACATTAATTGATCATTTAGGGAATTCTGAATTAAAAGAGTTCGATACTAAAACAATTGGGTATAGCTATGAGATTGAACATTTTAATCAACTCATTAGAGACGGTAAAACGGAAAGTGATATTATGACTTTTGAGAAAAGTAAGCTATTGATTAGCACTCTAGATCAAATTAGAACATTGATTGGCTTAGACTATAGCTAAAATCAATTTATACAAAACAAAAAACGCAACTCCTTTGTTTACTATTAGTAACCAAAGGAGTTGCATTTTTTTTATTTATAAAGAACTAAAGGCTAAAAGCCAAAAGCTAGTAGCTATAAACTACTTAGATCCCCATTCTTTTAGAGAGTCTTCATTCATTTTAACATAGTCAGCATTTTTTGCCTCTTTAGAAGCTGCTAATGATTTTTTTGCAATTGCAATAGCTTCCTTCTTATCTCCTGCTTTAGCATAGATTAAAGATTGCTTACGTAATTGCCAGAACGTTGGTTGTTTTGTCATTGACATAGACTTATCAATCCACTCTTTTGCTTTAGCGATATCTTTACCTTCTTCTAAATTATATACTGCCGCGGCGTAATAATCGTTTGCAGAAGGTCCTGCCATTATTTTATCAATTGCAGCAGTTACCGCTTTATCTGTATGTACTTTAAATTCTACACCAACATAAGTTTTCTCCCACATGATGCCGATAACTGCAGAACTACTAGTAATATCATCAATAGAAATTGTAAACGATTGAATGTCCATTTCTATAGGATAAACTGGTGTCGTTACACGAGCAGCTACTTTAGACTCATCAAATTCAGCTGGCGTACCACCTGCAGCATGTTCTGTGTAAAAAACAACATCCCATGTTTTAGCTTGTGGTATTGTGAAAATTGCATAAGTTCCTGCCTTTACGTCTTTACCTCCAATAGTAACATCATTACTAAATGTAACCTTAGTTCTTGCATTTGCTCCAGTTCTCCATACTTTTCCGTAAGGTACTAGTTCACCAAAAATTGTTCTTCCGCGCATAGCCGGACGAGAATAATCAATAGAAACATCTGTTAAACCAACAACTTGCTCAATTTTAGCAGCAGGACTTGGTTGTGGTGTTTCAATTTGTGCATTTACCGAAAACATTAAAGTTAACGCAAATGTAAAAAGTACTAATTTTTTCATTTTGTTTCGTGTTAAGTGTTGTTTATTAATAAATGTAAAATTACGACTTAACAAAAGCTAGGTATGTTAATGAAATCTTAAAATCAAATAGCTGAAAGCGTTGACAAAAAAAATAATTCAACAAGTAATTTGAATTCTCATCCTTTCATCGTAATATTGCAATATAATAATACAATGATTCATGGGATTGACTAAAACCGAAATTTTCACATTAGAACAAAACCAAATTTCTAGCATCGCTAAAGTTTTTGGACATCCGGCTAGAGTGGCGATTCTTCAACATTTATTTAAAATAGATTCGTGTATCTGTGGTGATTTAGTAGGTGAAATTGGATTAGCACAGCCCACAATCTCTCAACATTTAAAAGAATTAAAAAAAATAGGACTTATAAAAGGAAACATTACAGGCACTAGTATTTGCTATTGTATAGATAAAGAGAATTGGTCTAACATGAAAACAACTTTAACTGCTTTTTTAGATCAAGATCTCGACGACTCTAATACCTGTTGTTAAATAGAATTAAAATAGATACTTATGAAACTATCAGAAATTAAATCAAAATTAAAAGCATTAGACACCATAGCGTTTCAATTACCAAACGGCACCTTAGTACCAAATCACTTTCATGTAACGGAAGTTGGTAAAATATCCAAACATTTTATCGATTGTGGTGGCACTGTAAGAACGGAGAATGTAGCCAACTTTCAATTGTGGGAAGCAGACGACTACGACCACAGATTACATCCTGAAAAACTATTAAATATTATAGAACTTTCTGAAAAAGTATTACATATTGAAGACTTAGAAATTGAAGTCGAATACCAAGGAGATACTATAGGGAAATATGGATTAGATTTTGACGGCACCAATTTTTTATTGACTTCAAAGTTGACCGATTGTTTAGCTAAAGACAAATGTGGTATTCCTGAAAAGAAGCCAAAACTTAAGTTTTCAGATTTACAAAATGAAGGTCCATCTTGTGCTCCAGGTTCTGGATGCTGCTAAACATTAAAATTCTAAAATATCATGCTGTACCAACCAATTAGTAACCAAATAGAGCAACTACAAATTGAAGCTATTTCAGATGAGCGTAAAGCGATTTTACAACCACTCATTAATTACATTCAACTTAAGACAACGGAAAACAACACCGTTAACTTAAATTTTATCTGTACTCATAATTCACGTCGTAGCCATTTATCTCAAGTTTGGGCGCAGGCCATGGCATCTTATTTTGACATTAAAAATGTGTTTTGTTATTCAGGTGGAACAGAAGCCACAGCCTTATTTCCTGTTGTAGCTAAAACGCTTGAAAATACAGGGTTTCAAATTGAAACACTTTCTAATGGTAGCAATCCGGTTTACAGCATTAAATATTCAAAAAACGCACATCCTGTGATTGGCTTTTCAAAAACATTTGATGATGAATTCAATCCGACGTCAACATTTGCGGCCATAATGACCTGCTCTAACGCAGACCAAGGTTGTCCTTTTATTGGTGGATCAGACAAACGAATTCCGATTACTTATGACGACCCTAAAGCTTTTGATAACACTCCACAACAATTAGAAAAGTATAAGGAACGGAGTCTTCAAATTGCTACAGAACTAAAATATGTATTCTCTAACATCACAAACTAATAGCGATGACTGCCATCAAGAAAAAATTAAGCTTTTTAGATAGTTACCTTACCTTATGGATTTTTATCGCCATGGCGATTGGGGTTGGTATTGGCTTTTTCGCCCCATCATTTCCAGAACTTATAGAATCATACAGCAGCGGGACGACTAATATACCTATTGCGATCGGACTTATTTTAATGATGTATCCGCCGTTAGCGAAAGTGAATTATGCACTACTTCCAAAAGTATTTAAAGACGTCAAAGTATTGTCAATTTCATTAGTTTTAAATTGGATTATTGGTCCTGTGTTAATGTTTGTGTTAGCAATTACATTTCTACGCGATTATCCGGAATACATGGTTGGCTTAATCCTAATTGGCTTGGCGCGTTGTATTGCTATGGTTCTAGTTTGGAATGATCTAGCTGAAGGCAGTAGCGAATACGGAGCAGGTTTAGTGGCTTTAAATAGTATTTTTCAAGTCTTTGCCTATAGCTTTTATGCGTATCTATTTATTACAGTACTTCCACCCTATTTTGGTTTTGAAGGTGCTATTGTAGATATTTCTATTGCTACCATTGCTGAAAGTGTGGCGATCTATTTAGGTATTCCGTTTTTATTAGGTATTCTGTCGCGCTTAATTTTGGTGAAACTAAAAGGTGAACAATGGTATACCAAAAAATTTATACCTACCATTTCACCAATGACTTTAATCGCATTATTATTTACCATCGTAGTTATGTTTTCATTAAAAGGTGAATTGATTGTAGAGATACCAATGGACGTCTTAATCATTGCTGTTCCTTTATTAATCTATTTCGCAATTATGTTCCTTATTGGATTTTTCATTAGCAAAGCCATGGGAGCCACTTACGATAAAAATGCAGCCATTTCTTTTACGGCTGCTGGTAACAACTTTGAATTAGCCATTGCAGTTGCTATTGCGGTCTTTGGATTAAACTCAGGACAAGCATTTGCAGGAGTCGTTGGCCCATTGGTAGAAGTACCCGCTTTAATACTTTTAGTACGCGTGTCGTTTTGGCTTCGGAAAAAATACTATTTACCACAAAAAGCTTAAGTCAGATTTGTTTTTCCCTAAGTCTTGTTAAAGTTTGTTTAACTATACGCTTAAATAGTTAAACATAGAGTATCTTTACATTGTAAATCAATTACAATGGCAAAAAAGAAAAACATAACACAAGACGATCTTATCTCATACTATATGGATTATGTATTGACACATAACCATAAACCAAACTCTGTCTATGCTTTTGCTAAAGACAATAATTTTGAAGAACAAAAATTCTATGAATATTTTAGTTCTTTCGAGATTTTAGAGCAATCTATATTCAAAATATTTTTTGATCATACTTTAGTTGTTTTAGAAAAAAGTGAAGATTATCAATCTTTTGATGCACGAAACCAACTGCTTAGTTTTTACTTTACCTTTTTCGAAATATTAACGGCGAATCGAAGCTACGTTGTGCAAGCCTTAGGTTCGGATAAAAATCAATTGAAATCTTTAAAAACATTGTCGCATTTAAAGAAGAGTTTTACTAATTACATCGAACACTTAGACATAAAAACAATTGATCTTAAGGAAGAAAAACTTGAAAAATTGAAAAATAGAGGTCTCAAAGAATCGGCTTGGTTTCAATTATTAGTCACGCTTAAATTTTGGTTAGACGACTCTTCTACTTCATTTGAAAAAACAGATGTGTTTATCGAAAAATCAGTTCAGGCGAGTTTCGATTTAATCGATACCACTCCATTAAAAAGCCTTATGGATTTTGGCAAATTCTTATATAAAGAAAAAATACACTCCAACTAGATGAAAACAATAGACAGCATTCCGATTACTAAAATATCTAGAGCTTCCAAATTGGTTTCAACTGGAGCAAAAGTTGGTGTGAATTATTTAAAATATTACGGCGACAAAATGGTCAACTCAAAGGAAGATGCCAAAGAACGCCTAAATCAAAATAATGCGGAAGACATTTACGATAGTCTGAAAACACTTAAAGGCAGTGCACTTAAAGTCGCACAAATGTTAAGTATGGAAAAAAGCATATTGCCACAGGCCTATGTTGAGAAATTTTCATTGTCTCAGTTTTCCGTACCACCATTGTCACCGCCATTAGTTATAAAAACATTTAAAAAATACTTTGGCAAACATCCCGAAGATATCTTTGACACTTTCAATGCAACTTCAGTCAATGCTGCCAGTATAGGACAAGTCCATATCGCAGAGAAGAATGGGAAAAAATTTGCTGTGAAAATCCAATATCCTGGAGTTGCAGAAAGTATCGCGTCAGATTTAGCGTTGGTAAAACCAATTGCGATTAAAATGTTTAATATTAAAGGGAAGGATTCCGACAAGTATTTTAAAGAAGTTGAAAATAAACTCACAGAAGAAACCAACTACATCTTAGAAATTGCGCAGAGTAAAGAAATTGCGGAAGCTTGCAAACACATCCCTAATTTAAAATTCCCTAACTATTACGAGGAGTTTTCGTCTGAACGTATTATCACTATGGATTTTATGTCTGGCGAACACCTTTCGGAATTTACAGCACATAATACAGACCAAGACAAATCCAATAAACTAGGTCAGGCTTTATGGGATTTTTATATGTATCAAATTCACAAGTTGAGAAAAGTACATGCCGATCCACATCCTGGGAATTTTTTGATCTCTGAAGACAGTAATCTAATTGCCTTAGATTTTGGCTGTATGAAAATTATTCCTGAAGATTTCTACATTCCTTATTTTGAATTAGCAGATAAAGCATGTATTGAAAATCCAAAACGATTTACCGAGAAACTTTATGAGCTCGAAATTTTGAAGAAAGATGATTCTGAAGAAGAAATTAAATTCTTTAGCGCTATGTTTCATGAATTGTTAAGTCTTTTCACTAAACCATTTCATGTTGAAGAATTCGACTTTTCAAATCCTGAATTTTTTAATCAAATCTCAGATATGGGACAGCGCTATTCTAAAAGTACAGAACTCAGAAATATGAATGGTAATAGAGGATCTAAGCACTTTATTTATATAAATAGAACATTTTTTGGATTGTACAATTTAATGTTCGACCTTAAAGCTGAAAACGTACAAATAAATAATTTTAAAAATCTTTAATTAAATATATATAATTGAAAATACTCATCTCAGGCACCACAGGCTATATCGCGAGACGATTAGCGTTACAACTTCTAGAAAACAAACACGAGTTGGTGTGTTGTGTGCGAGATTTAAGTCGTATTCCAGATGAAATTGAAGATAATCCCTTATGCTCGTTTATAAAAGTCGATTTTCTTAAACCAGAATCTGCTGAAATCCCAAAAGATATAGATGCAGCGTATTATTTAATTCATTCGATGTCTACAGGTTCTGAAGATTTTGAAGATTTAGAACGCCAATGTGCACAAAACTTTAAAAACCTTGTAGAGCCAACAGACTGTAAACAAGTTATTTATTTAAGTGGTATTGTAAATGACGCCTCCCTTTCTAAACACTTAAAGTCACGTTTACAAGTTGAAAACACGTTGAAATCTGTACGTTATGCCCTCACCACATTTAGAGCAGGAATTATAGTTGGCAGCGGAAGTGCTTCTTTCGAGATTATAAGAGACATCGTAGAAAAATTGCCATTTATGATTACACCTAAATGGCTAAATACAAAAACACAGCCTTTAGCGATACGCGATGTGCTCAACTTTTTAGCTGGTGGTTTAGGTAAAGAAGAATTATACAACGGCGCTTTTGATATTTACGGTCCTGAGATATTGACTTATAAAGAAATGCTCCTTCAATTTGCAGAAGTCAGAGGATTAAAACGACATATCGTAACCCTTCCTGTGTTAACACCAAAACTCTCATCTTACTGGTTATATTTTGTAACCTCTACATCGTTTCAATTGGCTGCTGCTTTAGTTGATAGCATGAAGGTTGAAGTCATTGGGAAACCGAGTAAAATCAATGAAATCATTGGTATTAAACCCATGGATTATAAAACGGCTGTGGATTTAGCATTTCAAAAAACAGAACAAAATGCCGTGATATCTAGCTGGAAAGATGCCGTAAGTAGCGGACGCTTTAAAGATCAATTATCTAAACATATAGAGTTACCACAATTTGGGTGTTTTACAGATGAAAGACAAAAACCTGTCATTGATGAAAATTTCACTTTAGATAAAATATGGGCTATTGGCGGTAAAAACGGCTGGTATAGTTTTAATGGCCTCTGGAAAATTAGAGGCTATATGGATAAACTTTTTGGTGGTGTTGGTTTGAGACGGGGGCGCACAAGCAATACCTATTTAGAAGCCGGTGATGCCTTAGATTTTTGGCGTGTCTTATACGCGAGTAAAGAAGAAAAAAGACTTTTACTTTTTGCAGAAATGCGCTTACCTGGTGAAGCTTGGTTAGAATTCAAAATCGTAAAAGGGCAATTACATCAAACTGCCGTATTTAGACCTAAAGGCATTTGGGGGAGATTGTATTGGTATTCTGTGTTACCGTTTCATGCCTTTGTTTTTAATGGTATGCTAAACGCTTTGGTAAAAAACAAAGCGCCTAAAGAAAGAAATTCTTAGACGTGTTAGTGAGGTTTTTTCGAACCTAAACACGGCCCCAAAGTTCTCAGTGAAAGTTATAGACTAATAAAGCGACTGACTATACAAGACAGAACGCGAATGCTAAAAAGTGATTAGCCACCTAACGCTTACAGAATGAATTTTATACTCATAATTATCTGTTAATTTTTGTTTAGCAATATAATTAAATGCTTAAACATTTTGTATATTTGAGAAGCTATGATATTAAACACTACACATTCTAATACTGAACATAAAGAAATTATTGCAGACTTAGTTGGCAGTTCTTTTAGTTTGGTACAGAAGTTGACAATGAATGGTGTAGATTCTAAACAAATGATTATTGACAAAGTGAGTCCAAACCTGCAATCTATAATGAATGCAGTTTCGGATCATAATTATGGAAATATAGAGTTGAGACCTAAAGGAATTCTTATAAGGATTAATAAAAGACTCAAACAATTTACTTGGGTTATTCCTTATTACCATCTCGTTATATATAAAATCAATGGGTCTAGTATACATGCACAAGGAAAATTTGTGCATTTTAGAGCTGACAAAACTTTTAAAGAAAACAAGACGTTTTTTGACAAGTTAATTGACGAAAAAGTAAAGTATGATATGCTTTATGCAATGCCTCAAGGACTATGAATTTACAACTTAAGGACATTGACAGAATTATTGAAATGGCATGGGAGGATCGAACACCGTTTGATGCTATTACGTTTCAATTCAAATTAAAAGAACAAGAGGTTATTAATTTAATGCGAAAAGAATTAAAACCAAGTAGTTTTAGATTGTGGCGAACAAGAGTTCAAGGAAGAGCAACTAAACACAGTAAAAAAAGAACGTTTGACGAAGGCAGATTTAAATGCTCTAGACAAAGAACAATAACAAACAACTCTATTTCAAAACGTTAACACGTGCTTTGATTTAAGTTTGGAGTACTTAAAGACAGCACATTAAAAAGATTCTATGATTACAGAAAAAATTTCCAAAACAAATGGTCATAAACTCAGTATCGATGAGATGGGTGACGACCATTTATTTACAGGTTTAGACACCCCTATGAAAGCAAATGCTTTCGAAATGTCTAACACAGAGAAAAAAGAACGCATTTCAATTTTATTTTCAGAAATAATGGATGTTTTGGGTCTCGATTTAACAGACGATTCGTTACAAGGCACACCAGATCGCGTTGCAAAAATGTATATTGAAGAAATATTTTCAGGTTTAGATCCTAAAAATAAGCCACAAGTCGCGCTTTTTGATAATAAATATCAATATAATCAAATGCTTGTAGAAAAAAATATTACCTTCTACTCTAATTGTGAGCATCATTTTGTGCCAATCATAGGAAAAGCACATATCGCTTATAAATCATCTGGAAAAGTTATTGGACTTTCAAAATTAAACCGAATAGTGCAATATTATGCTAAGCGTCCACAAGTACAAGAACGTTTAACCAACCAGATTGCAAACGAACTTAAAACAGTTTTAGAAACTGAAGATGTTGCTGTAATAATAGATGCAAAGCACTTATGCGTATCGTCTAGAGGTATCCAAGATGACACGTCAACTACAGTAACAACATATTACGGAGGCGAATTTAATAATGCTTCAAAAATTTTAGAATTACAAAACTATATAAACAATTAAACTATGGAAACAGTAGAAAAAGCTATAGAATTTGAAAACAGAAAGTTTTCATTTAAAACAACAAGTGACAGAATTATGGCGGCAAGAGAGGCAAAAGACCTAATCTTAGAAGTCAACGAATTATACAAGGAAAAGAAAGACGCCAAGTTAATGGACTTAATGAAGCGTCTAACAGTTATAAAGCAAAAAATTGAAAAACGTTTAAAGGGACGACCGTTAACTGCTACCTCATAATAGGTTATGAAACGGTTAATAGTTATAGGAGGAAGCAAAGGTATTGGCAAAGCAATTGTTATAGCTTTGCTTTCTTTTTATGATGAAATTGTAAATATTAGCAGAACAGCACCAGAAGAATCGCATCCTAACTTAAAACATTACAATTGCGACATTCTAACAGATGAATTACCAGACATAAACGAAGCTGATGGCTTAGTGTATTGTCCTGGAAGCATCAACTTAAAGCCAATTAACCGGTTAACTGTAGACGATTTTAAAAATGATTTTGAAATCAATGTTATTGGCGCTATTAGAGCTATTCAGAAATACATACCAGCTTTAAAAAATGGAACACACCCCTCAATTGTACTTTTTAGTACAGTTGCAGCCAAACTTGGCATGCCTTATCACGCCAGTGTAGCGGCTTCAAAATCGGCAGTTGAAGGTTTAACAAAATCATTAGGAGCAGAATTAGCACCTCTCATAAGAGTCAATGCTATTGCACCAACGGTAACGGATACAGAATTGGCTTCCAAATTATTACGCAACGAACGTATGATTGAAAATATGAACGAGCGCCATCCGCTTAAGAAGTATTTACAACCAGAAGAAGTTGCAGGTATGGCCGCATTTTTATTATCTGATAAAGCAGCATCCCTATCTGGTCAGATATTTGAAATGGATTGCGGCATTGTAAGTTTTAAATTGTAGAAATACTTTTAGTTAAGGCAACTAGATTATCATTAACACCATAATAAAATGATGACGACAGCAACACAACCACTTTACGATATAAAAATCAATACCTTACAAGGAACGCCTATAGATCTACATCAGTTTCAAGGTAAAAAAATTCTATTTGTAAACGTGGCGTCCAAATGCGGATTTACATCGCAGTACAGAGATTTACAAAATTTACAAGACACTTACAAAGATACACTAGTTATTATTGGTGTGCCTTGTAATCAATTTGGAAAACAAGAACCAGGAGAAGCTAGCGAAATACAAGAGTTCTGCGAAATCAATTATGGTATCACATTTTTAATTACTGAAAAGATTGACGTAAAAGGCGAAAATCAACACCCTTTATATAGTTGGTTGACCAAAGAATCTAATAACGGCAAGCAAAACTCTACCGTAAAGTGGAATTTTCAGAAATATTTAATAGACGAAAATGGTGAATTCCTAAATTACTACTACTCTATTACTAGCCCTACGAGTTCAAGACTATTGAAGTATTTAAAATAAATAACTATGTTCGGATTATTTAAGAAACCATCGGAAGCCGATAAACTTCAAAAACAATATGAAAAACTTATGGCAGATTGGCATAAGCTTTCTACAACGAACAGAGCTGAAAGCGACAAAAAATATGCTGAAGCCCAAACAATAGCTGATAAATTGATAAATTAAAATAATCATAAGGTGAAAAAAATATATCTCTTTATACTGTTTCTAATAATCAATTTTGGTGGACTTGCACTGGGAAGTTATTTTATGGGTGACGCCATTACAGGCGAGTGGTATTCAAATTTAAATAAAGCGCCTTGGACTCCACCAGGTTGGGTATTTGGAGCGACTTGGACACTCATTATGATTTGTTTTTCGGCCTATCTCAGTTATTTATTTACCATCAGAAATTCAAAATTTGTCATAAGTATATATACCATCGCCGTGGTATTGAATGTCAGTTGGAATTACCTGTTTTTCAATCTACAACTCCCAAACTTAGCTTTTATAAATATCATAATATTAACGTTGGTAATTATCTACTTCTTTATCACGTTTGGAGATGATAGATTAACTCGATTAAAATATCTATTGCTTCCTTATATTATTTGGCTTTGCATCGCCACGTCTTTAAACGGCTATGTTGTTTTTAACAATTAGTTTCGATTTCTGGTCAACGACCTAGTTTTACCTTTGTGAGCCTCTCATTTTATGCTTTAACCCATCACCTATTTATTCTTTTTGACTTTTTATAATACGCTATGAAAATATACACCCTACACAAAAAACAAAAACTTCCCATTTCAGTTGAAGAAGCTTGGACGTTTTTATCTAGTCCTGCGAATTTAAAAGTAATCACACCGGATTATATGGGATTTAACATCCTTTCTGGAGCAGACAAGCCTATGTTTCCAGGTCAAATCATTCAATATATTGTCACGCCTGTTTTAGGCATTAAAACCAAATGGGTAACAGAAATTACACATGTTAAAGACCGTGAGTATTTTGTAGACGAACAACGTTTTGGACCTTATGCGCTTTGGCATCATAAGCATTTTATAAAAGCAATTGAAGGTGGTGTTGAAATGGAAGACATAATAGATTATAAATTACCAATGGGAATTTTAGGACAACTTGTTCATCCGTTTTTAGTACAACCAAAACTGGAAGAAATATTTAATTATAGAACCCAAAAATTAGAAGCCTTATTCGGAACGTACACTAATTAAAAACAATCACACCTGCTGCATTCAATCGCAAATTAAATCTACATTTTAAATGAGTAAAAAAACGAACATATTTTGGTTTAGAAGAGACTTAAGGTTAGATGATAATCGTGGGTTTTATGAAGCGTTACGCGGAGACCACCAAGTACTTCCAATTTTCATTTTCGATACGGAGATATTAGAACGCTTACCTAAAGACGATGCGCGCGTGACGTTTATTCATCAAACGCTTCAAAATATGCGGCAAACATTACAAGATGAACACGACAGTAGTATCGCTATATTTCATGACAAACCTGAAGTTATTTTTGAGCAATTAATAAAAGGTTACGAGATTGAAACGGTCTATACCAATCACGATTACGAACCGTACGCCAGGGAACGTGATGATAAAATTAAAACGTTTTTAGAGCAGCATAATATTGAATTCAAAACATGTAAAGATCAAGTCATTTTCGAAAAAAATGAAGTCGTAAAAAAGGATGGCGATCCGTATTTGGTGTACACACCTTATATGCGAACTTGGAAAGAAAAATTTAAAACTATTAGATTAGAAATTTACTATACCAATTCGTATTTAAATAATTTAATTGCACATAGTCGATTACCTAATCTCAGTTTATCAGACATTGGTTTCGAAAAATCTAGTCAAGAAATTACAGATTATGAGGTGACTCCGACATTGATTCAAGAGTATGAAGTCACACGAAACTTTCCTGCTAAAGATTCCACATCGCGTCTAGGTCCGCATTTACGTTTTGGAACCGTTAGCATTCGCAAAATGGTAAAAAAAGCGATTGTAGAACAGAATGAAATCTTTTGGCAAGAATTGATTTGGCGCGAATTTTTTATGGCAATTCTATGGCATTTTCCACAAACTGTAGACCAGGCTTTTAAACCAAAATACGATCGTATTGAATGGCGTAATAATGAAGATGAATTTAAAAAATGGTGCTTAGGAGACACAGGTTATCCGCTAGTAGATGCTGGGATGCGACAGCTTAATGAAACGGGTTTTATGCACAACCGTGTCCGCATGCTTGTTGGTAGTTTTTTATGCAAACATTTATTAATTGATTGGCGTTGGGGTGAAGCCTATTTCGCTGAGAAATTACACGATTACGATATGGCCAGCAATGTTGGCAATTGGCAATGGGTTGCTGGTTGTGGAGTTGATGCTGCTCCGTATTTTAGAATTTTTAATCCCACGACGCAGATTCAGAAATTTGATAAAAATCACGAGTACATAAAACATTGGGTTCCAGAATATCAAGAACTCACCTATCCTCAGCCTATGGTGGATCATAAAGCGGCAAGAGAACGTTGTTTAAAAACCTACAAAACAGCCCTAAATTAATCAAATTGTTAAAATAATTCAGATTAATTATAATAAACATCAAAAAATAGCGTTGTTATATACAAGACTGTTAACGTCTTAGCTGAAATAACCATTTCAACAAACAATTTTAAAAGCTCTGATTAGTCTTCAGAGCTTTTTTATTTTTAGGGATTAAAGAACCAAAACCCTATTTTATAAAAGACAACAAACTTTTTCTTAACTTTAAAGCACGAATCAAAAATTGGAACATTATGAATACATGGGGAGTTGCTAAAAAATGGAAAGAAATGTGCGAAAAAGGTAATAACCTGGATTGCATTAACGAGCTATATGCAGAGAATGTGGTAAGCCGAGAGATGCCTGGAATGCCAGGTGAAGTTGTAACCGGAAAACAAAACGTTTGGCAAAAAAGTAAAGCATGGATAGACAATGTAGAAAACATTCATTTCAGTAGTATTAGTAATCCCTTAGTCGCTGGTAATTTTTTTACGGCTAAAATGGATTACGATTGTACGTTTAAAGATAAGGGCAGACAAAAAATACAAGAAGTTTGTGTGTATGAAGTTATAGATGGTAAAATAACGAGTGAGCAGTATTTTTATTAGACTAAGTAATTCATCTAATTAAATAAGCTATTAGTAATACCTATCCACGAACGAAAAACCTGAAATAAAAAAAGCTTCAAGATGTAACTTGAAGCTTTTACTTTATATAAATGGTTATCATATTACTTCAAAAAACAAAGTAATTATAACAGTTGTATTAATTACCTTCTACACGTTCAATCTTAGCTCCAATAGCTCTTAAACGTTCGTCAATATTTTCATAACCTCTATCGATCTGTTCAATATTATGAATGGTAGATGTGCCTTTTGCAGACAATGCCGCGATTAATAAAGAAACACCCGCTCTAATATCTGGTGAAGTCATTGTTGTCGCTTTTAATGTCGATTTAAAATCGTGCCCAATAACTGTAGCTCTGTGCGGATCACAAAGAATAATCTTTGCGCCCATATCAATCAGTTTATCAACAAAGAATAAACGACTTTCAAACATTTTCTGGTGCACAACCGCTTCTCCTCTAGCTTGGGTTAAAACCGTTAGAATAATACTCAATAAATCGGGTGTAAATCCTGGCCATGGCGCATCTGCAATGGTTAAAATAGAACCATCAATAAAGTTTTGTACTTCATAACCATCCGTATGTGCTGGTATGTAAATATCATCACCGCGACGCTCAACCGTAATTCCTATTTTTCTAAATACGTTAGGAATTTGACCTAAATCATCCCAACTTACATTTGTAATAGTCAATTCACTTTTTGTCATCGCAGCCAAACCAATCCAACTACCAATCTCAATCATATCTGGCAACATTCTATGCTCTGTTCCACCTAAAACATCAACTCCTTCTATCACTAATAGATTAGAACCAACGCCTGAGATTTTAGCTCCCATACGGTTTAACATCTTACACAATTGTTGTAAATACGGTTCGCAAGCGGCATTGTAAATGGTTGTTGTGCCTTCTGCTAAAACAGCAGCCATAACAATATTAGCTGTACCGGTAACTGATGCTTCATCTAAAAGCATATAGGTTCCTTTTAGCTTTTTAGCTTCAACTCCATAAAATAACTCTTCCTTATTATAACGGAATTTAGCTCCAAGATTAATAAAGCCTTCAAAGTGTGTATCTAAACGACGACGACCAATTTTATCACCACCTGGCTTAGGAATATAGCCTTTGCCAAAACGTGCTAATAACGGACCTACTATCATAATAGAACCTCTTAGACCTTTACCGTCTTCTTTAAACTCTTCAGATTCTAAATACTTTAAATTGAGGTCATCTGCTTTAAAGGTATAAGATCCTTTACCTAGCTTATTAATTTTAACACCCAATTTCTTTAATAAAGCGATCAGTTTATTAACATCAATAATATCTGGAATGTTATCTATCTTAATTTCTTCTGCAGTTAAAAGCACTGCACATAAGATTTGTAAAGCTTCATTTTTTGCTCCTTGAGGTTGAATTTTACCTTTTAATTGGTGACCTCCTTCAATTTTAAATGTACTCATACGTTTTTAGTAACGTTTCCTGTTGTTAGTATATTTTTTCTTATTCGAAGATGTATTCTTTTTGTTGGTGCTGCTTTTACTACCATATTTAGATTTGGTACGCAATAAACTTGTAGCATCACTAAGATCTTCTTCTGTATTTTTTAGATCAATTTTACCATTTGAAAGTTCAAATAGATGATTATAAATAACATCATCTTCAACCGTGTCTTTGTTCCAATTAAGGAAACACTTCTTCATATGATTAGCAATAGTATACGTTAGCGCTTCTTTTAATTCGCCATCGTCCCAACCTACAGCAACATCAATCATGGTCTTTATATTATTACCATAAAAACGATACTTCGGGAAATTCTGAGGGTATTTTAGAGGCTCTGGCCTGGCTTGTATTTCTTCTTGCGATGGTTCACCATATGGTGCATCTACATCAATTTCAAAATTGGCCATTATAAATAGCTGATCCCATAATTTGTGTTGAAAATCGGGCACATCTCTTAAATGTGGTTGTAGATTTCCCATTACAGCAATAATCGCCTTCGCTATTTTATTACGTTCTTCTTTAGTTTCGCGAGACTTAGCGTAATTAATCATCTTTTGAAGATGACGTCCATATTCTGGTATAATTAAATGCTCGCGCTCTGTGTTGTATTCTAAATCGTCAATCAAAATTGTAAAATGTGTGTAGTATATAGTTTTAACCTGAAGTCTCTAGGTTTTGTTGCAAAGTACAAAAAAATACGAAGTTTAAAAGCATTTTTATAAGGAAATTACACCGTCAACATTTTCGGCTACATCCTTATATTTTGCAATGACTGCCTCAGGATTTTTCATATTGACATTAATAGAAACACTCGTGTATTTTCCATTCTTAGATTCTGTAGTGGTAATAACAGCTCCTAAATTATCAAAAAGCGCCTCAATATGATTCACTCCCGGTCCTTCAGAAAGCACAATAAATTTGTATAAATACTCCGATGGCCAAAGGGCTGTATCGTAAAGTTGTGATTTTAATTTTTCGTAAAATTCGTCTGTTTTTTTAGAATTATCCATAATGAAATTTTTCAGTTGTAAAGATACGTTTAACTTTACATTTTTATCTGTTATTTTTACATCAAAAATTTTGCCAATTTGAATCCAAAAAAAGTCGTTATCGCAGGTGGACCAGGAACTGGAAAAACCACAATTATCAATAAATTAAAAGAACGTGGGTTTTTATGCTACGATGAAATCTCTAGACAAATTACCTTACAAGCTAGAGAAGACGGTATTGAACAGCTCTTTTTAACAGAGCCACTTTTGTTTAGTGAGAAACTTTTAGAAGGTAGAGCTAAACAATTTACAGATGCTGAAAATGAATCTGAAAACGTTGTTTTTTTAGATAGAGGTTTACCAGATGTTATTGCCTATATGGATTATATTGGTGATACGTATCCTAAGCATTTTGAGGAAACTTGCGAAAGTCATAACTACGACTCCATCTTCATTTTAGCACCTTGGCAAGAGATCTTTACAAGCGATAGTGAGCGTTATGAAAATTTTGAAGAAGCCATTGAAATCCATCACCATTTATTAAAAACCTACAAGCGTTTTGGTTATCATTTAATTGACGTACCTTTTGGAAGTGTAGAATCTAGGGTTGATTTTATTTTAGAGTCCTTAAATTTGCAGTAATGCATCCTATAGAAGTTTTAGAACGGTATTGGCATCATACGTCTTTTAGACCGTTGCAAGAAGAAATTATCACTTCGGTTTTAAACCGTGAAGATACCTTTGCGCTCTTACCAACAGGTGGTGGTAAATCGGTTTGTTTTCAAATTCCGGCACTAATACAAGATGGTATTTGTATCGTTATTTCTCCTTTAATTGCTTTAATGAAGGATCAAGTCAACACTCTAAAAGCAAAAGGGATAAAAGCCATTGCGCTAACTTCGGGCATGTCTTATAAAGATCTAGACACCCAATTAGATAATTGTATTTACGGTAATTACAAGTTTTTATACCTCTCGCCTGAACGTTTACAACAAACTTTAGTACAAGAACGCATACAGCAAATGCGCGTAAATTTAATTGCTGTGGACGAAGCACATTGTATCAGTCAATGGGGAAATGATTTTAGACCGGCTTACAAAAACATATCTGATTTACGACAAATGCATCCACATGTTAATTGTATTGCATTAACAGCAACTGCAAAACATAATGTGGTAGATGATATTGTTGACAATCTCGATTTTATAAATCCCAACATCTTTAAAGCGTCTTTTACCAGACCAAATATTGCCTATGATGTTATTCATACCGACGACAAATTATTTCAGCTAGAACATCTATTAAAAAAATACGATGGCTCTTCAATTATATATGTCAGAAACCGTAGGGCTACGTCTGATATTCATAATTTTATTACCGCTAAAGGCTTATCCTCCACATTTTATCATGGAGGCATTACCAACAAAGAAAAGCAAGAACGTTTATACCAATGGACCAACGGTCAGAAACAAATTATGGTGGCGACCACGGCCTTTGGAATGGGAATAGACAAAGCCAACGTCAAATCTGTTATTCATATTAATTTACCAGAAAGCTTAGAGAGTTATTACCAAGAAGCCGGACGTGCAGGAAGAGATGGAGAGTTAGCGCATGCCATTATCTTAAAACAACATGTTGATGAAGACCATCTTCGCAATCAATTTTTAAGCACCTTACCATCTGTTGCTTTTGTAAAAACCGTTTATAATAAGTTGTGTAACTATTTTCAAATCTCTTATGGTGAAGGCGAAAACACACTGCATCAATTCGATTTTAAATCCTTTTGCAGTCATTATAAACTAAACGCAAGTATCACTTATAATGCTTTACTGTTGTTAGATCGTAACGCCATTATAACGTTGACGCAACATTTTAACTTTAGGACTAAAATTCAATTTATAACCACAAATGCAGTCTTGTTTCAATACTTAGAAACGCATTTAGATTTAAACATTTTAGTAAAAGTACTCTTAAGAACTTATGGTGGTATTTTTGATTATGAGACTAAAGTAAATCTCAGTTTGGTGGTTGATAAAGTAAAACTTTCAGAAAAGGAAGTCATTACACAATTGCAGCGTTTAGAAAAGGATGAAGTCATTAGCTTACAAATGGCCAATACGGATTCTGAAATTACATTTTTGAAACCGCGTGAAGATGACATTACCATCAACCCTATTGCAAGAACAATTAAACAACAGCACACCTTAAAACATCAACAAATTGAATCTGTTTTACATTACGTTAAAAATGAAGCCGTTTGCAGAAATCAGCAGCTCCTACTCTATTTTGGAGAAAAGACGACTAAAAATTGTGGTATATGTTCGGTATGTGTAGCTAAAGCTTCAAACACAAATGAATCTATAACATTTCAAATTATAAAAGCATTGCAAGATGAAGCGCTATCTTCGCGCCAATTATTACAGCATATTAAATGTTCTGAACATATTCTTTTAAAAAGCCTTTCAGAACTTATAGAAATCAACAAAATAAAATTAACACACGCTAATACTTACACACTTGTATGACAAATAAACGTGATTTACGCATTGTATTTATGGGCACACCCGATTTTGCGGTGGCCACACTAAAAGCGCTTATAGATAACGACTATAAGGTTGTTGGAGTGCTTACAGCTCCAGATAGACCTGCAGGACGTGGCCAAAAGCTTAGAGCCTCTGCAGTAAAAGAATTCGCTTTAGAACATCAATTGAATATACTGCAACCTACAAACTTAAAAGCAGAATCATTTCTTGAAGAACTAAAAGCTCTAAATGCTAATTTACAAATTATAGTAGCGTTTAGAATGTTACCAAAAGTGGTTTGGCAAATGCCAGAATACGGAACATTCAATCTTCACGCCTCATTACTTCCTCAATATAGAGGTGCAGCTCCAATTCATTGGGCTATAATTAATGGAGAAACGAAAACGGGAGTCACTACATTTTTTATAGATGAAAAAATAGACACAGGTGCTATCATTCAGAGTGTAGAAACAGCAATAGGATCTACAACAACCGTTGGCGACTTACACGATGAATTAATGGCTATAGGAAGCGAATTGGTTATTAAAACGGTAGCACAGATTGAAACGGATTCTGTTACCACAACAATTCAACCTCAAACAGACGATTTAAGAACGGCTTATAAACTTAATCGTGATAATTGTAAAATAGACTGGACACTACCTATAGACACCATATACAATAAGATTAGAGGCTTAAATCCTTTTCCGGCAGCTTGGTGTTATTTAGATAATGATGAAAAGAAACCCGTATCTGTAAAATTATATGCTGTAGAAAAGCAAGAAGAACACCACCAACATGCCAATGGATTTATAATGACTTCTAAAGACGAACTAAAAGTCGCCTGCCAAGGAGGTTACATAAAAATATTAGAAATTCAGCTTCCAGGAAAGCGAAAAATGGAAGTCAAATCCTTATTAAATGGGTTTAATTTTTCTGAATCCGCAAAACTGCTGTAAACCCTTATTACCATTGGTTTTACAAAAAGTCCGATGAAATACATTGGCTTTATTAACAAATGTCCTAAGTTATTAACAATAAGCCGTATTTCCCTTGCTATTACTTGCGTAGCTTAATATTCCTAATAATTTTGTGTACGGATTTTAAAGAACTCTTAATTTTAAGATCAAAATTTTAACAATTTAAATTTAATATTATGAACAAAACAGATTTAATTAATGGAATGGCAGAGAATGCTGGAATTACTAAGGCAGCTGCTAAAAAAGCATTAGACTCTTTATTAGTTGACATCGAAGGATCTTTACAAAAAGGTAACAGAGTATCTTTAGTAGGATTTGGTTCTTGGTCAGTTTCTAGAAGAGCTGCAAGAGACGGAAGAAACCCACAAACAGGAAAAACTATAAAGATCAAAGCTAAAAATGTAGTAAAATTTAAGGCAGGTTCTGACTTAAGTAGCGCTGTAAACTAAGACATTTTTTGTTTTACATACACAACCTGCTCATTGAGCAGGTTTTTTTTATGCGTTAACTTAAAAATTTTACAACAATTAAATTCTGTAATTTTAAATTAAAAATTGCCACTGTTTTTTTATTCTATTACACTGTGGTAGATTTAGATACCTCTAAAATTAAGCTAAATTACAACTTCGACAAAAAGACTTAAAGCAAACACTTATAATTACTACATCAGACATTATTATGCGTATTAGTTGTTTTTTTAACAAAAAAAACATAGATTTAGTAATAATAACTTTATAAAAGCCAGAATGAACAAGCCCGAAAAAGGCAATTTGCTAATTGCCGAGCCATCCATTATCGGTGATATTTCATTTAATCGTGCTGTGATTCTCTTAGCGGATCACAATGCCTTAGGTTCAGTTGGTTTTATTTTAAACAAACCTTTAAATTACAACCTTAAAGACCTTATAGAAGGTACTGAATCGGAATTCCCAGTATATAACGGTGGACCAGTAGAACAAGATAATCTCTATTTTATTCATAAATCACCAGAACTCATACCAAATAGCATTGAGATATCTCATGGTATTTTTTGGGGAGGAGATTTTAGTATTGTATTAAACTTAATTAACAAAGGTAAAATCTCTAGTAGTGATATTCGTTTCTTTTTAGGGTATTCAGGCTGGGATGAGCAGCAACTAGACAATGAGCTAGAGTCTAATGCTTGGCTGGTTTCTGAGAATATCTATAATAACGAAATCATCTCTAAGCCCTGTAATTCGTTTTGGCGCGAAAAAATGTTAGAACTTGGTGGCGATTATAGCATATGGTCTAACGCACCAGAGAATCCTAGTTATAATTAGGGCTTTGAACTTGAAACTGAACTTGAAGTTGAAGTTGAAGCTGAAATAGGTTTCCAAGAATATTTTTACGCATTGAGGCTAAGAACCTTACACAACATACCGCGATAAAAAAAAGCACTTCACTAGTATAAACTACTCATGCTTACAACTAGATATTTACACACCCAAATAATCATTTAATGGTGTAGATCCAACAGCTTCAGACGCAACGATTTTAAGAAATAATGAGCAAGATTTATCATTAAATACATATATCAACGATGGGATGATAATTCCTTTAAAATTCCAAAGACAATAATGCATTAGCGAATGGTGCTTTAGCAAATGCGAAAGTATTTAGGACTTCTTCTTTAATAAAACAGAAATTCAGGAACTAAAATGAATAACTAATTAACAGTCCTAATAATTGACAAATAGCTCTACGATAACAATCGCAACTTAGCATTAAGCTTATTCACTAAGCTCTGCGCAAAATCGCTACTATACGCCTTTTTACGGTAGTTTGTAATAGGCACAATCCCCTTAATAACATTAGTAATAAACAATTCATCTGCTTTTTGAAGTTCAAACGGACTAATAGACGCTTCTTCTACAACGACATTAACATCCTTTGCTAATAGCTCTAGTATTTGCTTTCTCATAATACCTTTAAGACAGCCTTCTTCCAAAGGCGGTGTTTTAATTTTGCCATCTTTAACTAAGAATAGATTCCCATTTAAAGCTTCAATAACGCTTTTGTCGGTATTTAAGATTAAACAATTATCTAAATCATTTTCTTGGGCATAGATACTACCAATAACCTGAATGGCTTTATTATTAGACTTTAATCCAGATAATAACCCAGGGGCCACAAAGTAATCTTTATATAAATCGACAACGCAATTAGCATCGGTATCAATAGTATAAAACGGATTATGGTGTGGTTCTGCACCGATATTAAAATGAACCTGAGCTGTATTAGAAGGTAAATATTTACCACCTTCTCCTCTATCTACATTTATTCTAACCCGCGCTGAGGCATGTAACAAATCATTAGCCTCTAAAGTTTTTAGAATTTCGGCCTCTAAGAATTCCATAGTAAAATTCATAGGAATATCCATTCTAAGAATACGCATAGACGCCATCAGTCTAAAATAATGATCTTCCCAAAAGAAGATTTTACCATTAACCACTTTTAGAGTTTCAAAAAGGGCATCCCCATATTTGTAACCTCTATTTTCAGTGTTAAGTTTAGAATCTGTTTGCGTGCGCAGTGTACCGTTAAAATTTATCATAAAAAAAAGTCTCGATTTAGTTTTAAAATTAAATCGAGACAAAGATATGATAGATTATTTTCTTATGGCTTATGCAGAACCTAAAACTTGTTTAAGGCTAGAGATTTGATTGGTCCAAAGCATCTTACCTTCTTCAATTTCATCGTCTTCAGCAAAGTCTGTAATCATTAAAGAAACATCTTTTGTGATTTCATCGACCTGTATGCGTATTTCAAAAAAGGAAGCAGATCCTTCTTCATCGTCATGTAACCAGCGAAACTTTACACGCTCGCCACTTTTCTTACTTAACAGTTTAGCTTGTTCTTCTGAGCCATCCCAAATAAAAGTAAACAATTCTCCTCGCGAATTAACGTTATCGGCAAACCATTCTGATAAGCCCGAAGGTGTTGATATGTAAGTATATATTAGGGCTGGTGATGCTTGAATCACAAACTCCATTTCGTATTTTTCTTTATCGTCCATATTGCATTGTATTATGTGCTCAATATATACAAATATCCTTGAGTTTTAAACTTTAAATTAAATTTATTTTTTTTAGTTTTTATTGTTTGCTGTCGTAGAAAATGTTTTTATATTTGCAGCCGCAATAACGCACATGTTCAGATTGCTTATTTGATCCTTTATATGTGAATTGCAAATTATGGCGAGGTAGCTCAGTTGGTTAGAGCGTTGGATTCATAACCCAGAGGTCACGAGTTCAAATCTCGTTCTCGCTACAACAGTAAAAGTCTAGCACGGAAGTGCTGGACTTTTTTTATGCGTTGCGCTGAAGCGCGCTTCAAAGGGATCAAGACTAAAAGTTGTGTTTAAGCAAAAATGGTTGTTAATCTAAAAAGGAAAAATTCTATATTTTTAACACCTCTAAACTGTGC
>NZ_JABFDI010000021.1 GCF_013403915.1 Winogradskyella pacifica | reverse complement strand
TTAAGATACGAAAATCAATGCTTCTTTGAAAATATAAAATATAAAAAAAGAGACTGCCTTTTTAGACAGCCTCTTTTCTAGTGAGTGGGTATTATTTGTTTTAACAACAATTAATCTACTTCTATAATTTTTTTTTGTTCAGTTAAATGCACAAATTCTCCATTTTTATATTCAAATTCACCTGTATAAGCATATACTGAATCAATCTGACAGCAATAAGAAAAATCCGTGGCATAGCCATATGAGAGTTTTTTAGAGCTGTTGTTGAAAGTTAGATATTGCGCTGTTTCAATAAAATGTTCTTGAGACAAGGAAAGTTTTCCGCTTGGATTATAAATACTGTCATTTTGAATCTCGTTGTATTTTGGGTAATTATAATCGAATCGGTGATAATTTATCGTATTCCCTTCAAGTGATATTAGAGTCGCTGATGTTGTTGTTTCGGAATAAACAGCTGCTGGTCTACCAAAGCTCTTTTCCTTTATTAGATATTTTCCATCTGGCATTAGATAAATGTTTTCAATATCTTTAAAATATAAGTCATTTATGATTTGTCCATTTGCGAATACAATTTTGGAAACCCAATAAGGATTACAGTATGCACCACAAGATTCTCCACGTCCAACAACTATTTTAAACAGGTTATCTGGCGAGGTATAAATTCTACCTACAGTGATCCCCTTATCTCCATCAGAATAATCGGACAATAATTTTTTGATTTTTAAATTTGAAAAGTCAGCATTTATGGTATCTAATGTTGAAAAGGCTGATTTTCTCCAAAAACGAAGCAAATCTAAAGAGTCTTTATAAGATGTTTTAAAGTTTGAATGAATTTCATCAATAGGATAGTCCGCAAATTTATTATTTCTACTGTTTAAAGAATCTTCATTAGAGTGAATTTTAAAAACGGATGATTCTTCAATTTTTGATTTATTTTCATCTTTGCAACTAAAACATAAAGCCAAAATTATATATGCTAATGGTATTTTCCAATTCTTGTTCATGGCTTATTTTACTTTAGCAGCTTTTACAAGTGTAGTAAGCGATACCTGTGTATTTACGTATAATATTTCTTTAGTTGATATTCAAAAGGATTCGCTTTAAACTTAATTTATTTATCCATTTATAAGCTTTACCACATCCTTAGCAAAATAACTAGCAATAATATCAGCACCAGCACGCTTAATAGCAGTCACTTGTTCCATCATCACCGCATCATGATCTAACCATCCTTTTTCGGCTGCAGCTTTTAACATCGCGTATTCACCAGAAACTTGGTAAACTGCCACAGGCACATTAAAGTTGTTTTTAATATCGCGAACAATATCCAAATAACAAAGACCTGGTTTTATCATCACAATATCAGCTCCTTCATTAATATCCATTTCCGTTTCTTTAATAGCTTCGTCTCTATTAGCAAAATCCATTTGATAGGTTTTTTTGTCCTTAGGAACATCAACTAAATCCACAGGTGCAGAATCTAAAGCGTCTCTAAAAGGACCATAAAAAGCTGAGGCATATTTAGCAGAATAACTCATAATACCCACATCAATAAGATTAGATTGGTCTAAGGCTTCTCTAATACCGATGATTCTACCATCCATCATATCACTTGGTGCCACAAAATCAGCACCAGCTTCAGCGTGAGAAATGCTCATTTCGGCTAAAGCTTCGACGGTTGCGTCGTTTATTATTTTTCCACCTTCAACAATACCATCGTGTCCGTAAGATGAATAGGGGTCTAAAGCCACATCGGTCATCACTAACATGCCAGGACAAACATCTTTTACGGTTTTAATGGCACGTTGCATTAAGCCATCAGGATTCCATGCTTCGGTACCTTTATTATCTTTTAAAATATCATCTACTTTAACAAATAGTAAAACTGATTTTAAACCTAAACTCCACAATAATTTTACTTCTTCTTTTAGTAAATCTAAACTGAAACGATAGTAGTTTGGCATCGAAGCAATTTCTTCTTTTACACCTTTGCCTTCAACAACAAAAAGAGGTACTAAAAAGTCATTTGGTGTGATGTAAGTTTCTCTAACTAAACTTCTAATAGCGTCGTTAGTTCTTAGTCTTCGATTTCTTCTAATTGGAAACATGATTTTATATTTTGCAGACCGGTTAGGTTTTTAAAACCTGACAGGTTTTTATTTATGAGTATAATGGTTACTTTTATCACTTACAAAGTTAATCAATAATACCCATTTTTAAGTGCTCAAATCCTTAGATGATTTAGAATTTATCTTTCCTTGGAGAAGTTATCAGGCTGAACTTTTAAAGCATTTTAATAGTCATATTGCAGACAATCATTTTCATGTTATTGCACCTCCAGGTTCTGGGAAAACCATCTTAGGATTAGAAATCGTTAGAAAATTAGGAAAGAAAACATTAGTTCTTGCTCCAACATTGACTATAAGAAATCAGTGGGAAGACCGCTTACAATCCTTTTTTACTGAAAATCGCGATTTTAAAGCCTATTCATTCGATATTAAATCTCCAAGCGATGTTACGTTTTCTACCTATCAATCACTTCATGCCTTTTATAAAACGTTTGAAGATAAAACCGACTATTACCAATTTTTCAAAAGCCATAATATTGAAACTTTAGTTTTAGATGAAGCCCATCATTTAAAAAATGCGTGGTGGAATTGTTTAATGGATTTAAAACGGAATTCTGAGTTTTATATCGTGGCACTTACAGCAACACCTCCATATGATAGCAGTAGAGCAGAGGTGTCTAAATATTTTACACTTTGTGGTGAGGTTGATGATGAAATTGCGGTTCCTGATTTGGTTCGTGAAGGAGATTTAAGTCCGCATCAAGATTTTGTGTATTTCTCAAAACCCGAAGATTTAGAGATTAATTTTATCGTCGATTACAGACGGAATATTGCTGATTTTAAAGATGAATTATTAAAGGATGAGGCCTTCATTAACTTTTTAATTGAACATCGTTTTTATAAAAACCCGAATTGGCATTTGGATGAACTCTATTCAAATACGGAATACTTTTCGGCCATTCTTATCTTTTTGTATTCCTGTGGCTTTGAAATTGATCATCAAAAATTAGAAGTTTTAGGGTTTGATAAACAAGAACTGATTCAGTTTCCTGAGCTCGATTTACATTGGCTTGGTATTTTATTTCAGAACCTCTTAGTTTCGGATAGAGAACAATTAATTGAGCAAGAAAAGTACGTTTCAACTTTAGAAAAACGACTAAGACGACTTCATGTTTTTGAACGAAATTCAGTCGATTTTATTGGCGAACAACGACTCTATAAATCACTCTCAAACAGTCCTAGTAAATTAAAAAGCATTGTAAGTATTGTTAATGCAGAACGCAAAAGTCTAAAAGCCGATTTAAGATGCGTTGTACTTACCGATTATATCCGAAAGGAATTTTTAAATATTAAAGTTGAAAAAATAGAAGACATCGATAAAATTGGTGTGCTTCCTATTTTTCAATATATAAGACATTTTTGTGATAAGCCTGAAGAATTGGCTGTGCTTTCGGGTAGTATTGTAATTATTCATCAATCTATTTTAACTGCTTTTGAAACGATTGCTACATTAGATAATTTTTCATTTTCACCATTGCAAATTGATGCGTCGTTTTTGTTGATTACAACTAAAGGGAAATCGAAAAATTCCATTGTAAGTATTATTACTCAACTTTTTGAATCGGGACACATTAAAGTGCTCATTGGTACAAAATCCTTGTTAGGTGAGGGTTGGGATGCACCATCTATAAACAGTTTAATTCTGGCTTCGTTTATTGGTTCGTTTGTGTCCTCTAACCAAATGCGAGGAAGAGCAATCAGGAAAGATGCAAATGCACCCAACAAAACCGGAAACATTTGGCATTTGGCTTGCGTGGATCCAACCAATTTAGATGGAGGTAAAGAAGTTGATACTTTAAAGCGCCGTTTTGAAGCTTTTGTAGGTGTTACTAACAGTACCATTTCATTTATTTCTAATGGTTTTGAACGCTTAAATATTCCTGATGAAATTAATGTAGAATCTATTGAAGCCTTGAACGATGACACTATAAATCGTGCTACAAAACGAATTCTCATCACCGAAAAATGGAATAATGCCATCGGAAAAGGCACAAAACTAACCAAAGAAGTCAAGATTTTACATTCAGGAAAACGACCTTTTAAAGCTCAAAAACAGATTTATTATTTTGATGCGCTTCGCTTTTTTGTAGTAGAACTATTATTTACCATGATGCTCTTTTATGTCGAGTTTATTTTACAAAGTTTCCATCTCATCTTACAACGCGGTGTTTTTTATTTTATATATGCGCTTTTAGCTGCCTTTGTTGGTGTATTTGGCTATAAACTTTGGAAAGCGGTAAAATTATATCTGCGTCATGGTTACCTCTATAAAAAGATTGGCAAAATGGGATTAGCAATTCTCGATACTTTGGATGAATTGGGGTATATCACTTCAGGTAGAACTAATATTAGTGTGAATTCTTATGTCTTAGGAAAAGGTGATGTGGTTTGCAATTTGGTTGGTGCTAATGCGCTAGAAAATTCCTTATTCGCCAAAGCCTTGAGCGAACTTTTGGAACCCATAGAATCACCAAGATATTTAATTATAAAAACAAATCTTTTCAGAAAACGTTTAGATGTAGAGAATTTTTATCCGGTTCCGGAATTATTTGGTGATAAAAAGGAAAATGCGGTAGTGTTTCAAAAACATTGGAAACATTATTTAGGGAAAAGCAAATTGGTATTTACACGAAGCGTTGAAGGAAGAAAGCTGCTTTTAAAAGCACGATTGTTTCATGTGTATAGTGCGTTTAAGGACGTCACCAAAGAGGTTATGGTTTGGAAGTGATGCTTTCAAAAACCTAGCAGGTCTAGTAGAGTTTTCAACCTTTATTACCGACTAACAAGGCCAAATTGTACTTGTTCAACAATCAAATGGTATAGCATAGTTTGATAATTTTAGACCTGCAAAGTTTTAGAAACCTGCTAGGTGAGGTTTGATTCATCATTTTTAATTCTTTATTTACTCAAACCCAAATAAAACCATTGTCCATTTTCTTTAACGAAAGCCGATTTTTCGTAAATGACATCCACTTTTCCATTTTCAAAAAAATAAGCATTAAAGGTTACTGTACCTTCAGTATCGTTTTCAGAACCTTTGGTTGTTTCCAAAACTTCTAATCGAATCCATTGTACTGATTTTGCCCATTTTACAATCGCTTTTTTCTCTTTTGTTGGTCGTGTTGAGCCGTGGTGCGTTGCCATTAAATAATCACCATTTGCTAAAACAAAGGCAGAATATCTAGAACGCATGAGTTGTTCGGCTGTAGTTGTTTTTCCGTTGTTTAAGTGGAAAACTTCGCAGCATTCTTGATAGGTTTTATGGTTTCCGCAGTGGCAGTTCATAGTTAACTTTGTTTTCTTGATTATTTTAGACCTGCTAGGTTTTTAAAACCTGCTAGGTCTGACGTGGTGCCAACTGTTAAACCCAATCCACAGGGTTTTGTAAAACGTTTATTAGTTTTTCTTCTTCACTTCCGGCTTCTGGTTGGTGGTCGTAAACCCATTGTACATGTGGTGGTAAACTCATCAAAATACTTTCTATGCGTCCATTGGTTTTTAATCCAAATAAAGTGCCTTTATCATGGACTAAATTGAATTCCACATAACGTCCTCTTCTAATTTCTTGCCAATCGCGTTGAGGTTTAGTGTATTCTAATGTTTTTCGTTTTTCAACGATTGGTACGTAAGCTTCAAGGAAACTATCACCAACTTCGGTTACAAAATCGTACCAATTTTGCATACTCATCTCGTCTGTGGCCTTGCAATAATCAAAAAATAAACCGCCAATACCACGACCTTCATTCCTATGAGCGTTGTAAAAGTAGTCATCGCAACGCGACTTATATTTTGGGTAAAATTCTGGGTTATGTTTGTCGCAAGCGGTTTTACAGGTTTGATGAAAGTGTTTGGCATCGTCTTCAAATAAATAGTATGGCGTTAAATCTTGTCCACCACCAAACCATTGGTCTACAATATTTCCTTCTTTATCATACATTTCGAAGTATCTCCAGTTGGCGTGAACTGTTGGCACCATTGGATTTGTAGGATGTAATACTAAACTTAAACCACAAGCAAAAAAATCGGCATCCTCTACGCCAAAGTATTTTTGCATGCTGTCTGGTAATTTTCCATGAACACCTGAAATATTTACACCGCCTTTTTCGAAAACGTTTCCATTTTCTATAACGCGTGTTCTTCCGCCACCACCTTCTGGTCGGTCCCATGTATCTTCTTTGAATTTAGCTTTGCCATCGACTTCCGCTAGTTTAGAGGTGATAGTGTCTTGTAATTGGTGTATGTAATTGAAGAATTTGTCTTTCATTGATGACCTAGCAGGTTTTTCAAACCTAGTAGGTCTAGAATTATCGTTTTCCATATTTAATTCTATAGAATTTTTTTTGGTATGTGTTATTATGAAATTTTCAGAATCATCAAAAAGTCCAATTATATATGATTTTTTTTGACTAATTAGGGCGTCATTTTCAGAAACGTACGATTTAAAAGATGAAAATTCATAAGTTTTAAAATCGTTTACAATATTATGATTTTCGGGATTTTTATGAATATATAAAATGAGTTGTTTTAAATAATCTTCATTTTTTATCTGTTTTCTTTTAAAAGGTCGTTCTAATAAAGCACCTGTTCTATAATTCTGCTTGTTGTAAGCTTTGGTATAGGCATTAAATAAATTTGAAAATGCTTGATTAACTTCTTTGGTTTCTGAAGTTACCTCAATAGCAAAATGAAAATGATTATTAAGTAGGCAATAGGCTAGAATATTAACATTTGGGCTTAAATACTTTGCTACTAACTTTAAAAAATAATTCATATTATTTTCATCTTTAAAAATCACTTCGCTATTGATTCCTCGATTATAAATATGGTAGTAATTTTCTTCTTTTAGTAATTCCATCTTATTAGAAATTTAGTCTTGTTTTTAAGAGTTGAACTAGACCTGCTAGGTTTTAAAAACCTGCAAGGTCTTTGCGTGTGTTTTGTTTATATAATTCATACAACTCCATGTCCAAAGATTGTTCACCAATTGGTGTAAACTCATTAGCCAAAGTTTTTACCCATTTAAAATCATTTTTCAAAGCCACTTTCACGCTCGGTAAATTGTCTTTATGTGCAATAATTTGAAGTGTTTCTAAACCTAAATTACTAAATGCATGTTGTGATAGTTGATGGATAGCTTTAGACATTAAACCTTGTCCTTCAAAAGTGTAACCAATGCAGTAGGCAAATTCTCCTCGTTTTATAGTCCAATCGAGTTCTTTTATGTAAATAAGTCCTGCGAGTTCTCTTGTATCGGAATGTTTTAACGTGAATAAAAACGTTTCTTTTTCTTCAAATTGCTTTACCATCTTTTCAACAAATAGTTGAGATAAGGTTGGGTTTAAATTCTGCTCTAAAGTTTTTGGGAAATAACGTTTGAGTCGATCTTCATTTGCGACACACAAATCACAAATTTTCCAGGCGTCGCCTTTGTGAATCGGATTGATTTCAAATGTATCGAATTTAGCAACCATTATACTGTGAGGCTATTTTGGTTTAGGTTTTTTTCTTGTTCTAAGAGCTTTACAGTATTCACAGAAGAGGCTGTGACACTCAATGGTAAAACCAAAATAACACCGACAACCGGAATCAATAAAAAGAGCATAAAAACAATACCGTTTCCTATGGCAACTCCTTTATGTCTTCCAACAAAATTAATGCTTTCTCTGTATTTAAAATGACGTTCTAAGGTGTAATCCATATTACCGAAACCGGCATAATAGGATTGGACTAAAAATAATAAGACAGACGAAGCGATATTACCAATTAATGGGATAAAATTTAAAAGCAAAATAGGAATTGTAACTAATAGTTCTTTGGCTAAATTCCGGATATTAATTCTTATACCTCTCCACAGCTGGTCTTTAAACGATGTGTTTCTGTGATTGTGTTGTTCTATTCCTGTTAAATGCGCTTCAATTTTTTCTGAAACGGGACTCATAAATGGCGCAGATAATGCCATTATAATGTGTTTGTACAAAATTAAGCCAATGGCAATTACGATGATACCTCCAATAAATGTTGAGATGGCAGTAAAGGTTTCTTTTCCCCAATCCCAAGGCCAAATACTGGCAATAAAACGACCGATATTATCTGATAATCCGTAAGCGGATAACCCAATTATTACAGCGGTTACAACACTAATAAGTATAGGAATGGCGAAGTATTTCCAAAGTTTTAATTTTGAAATTAAAGCGAAGGATCCCGCATAAGCTTGGATCCCTTTTAATATATTATTGATCATATTATTGTTTTTAGTTGACGACACTTAAAAGACGTTAAAAGGTGTTCTAAGTTACAATAATAGAGAATTAAACTTAGTCTGCTTTGTATTCCTTAACGGCATCGATAAATGCTTTGGCATTTTCTAAAGGAATATTTGGTAAAATACCATGACCTAAATTAACGATGTATTTATCTTTTCCAAACTCATTAATCATCTGAGTTACCATCTTCTTTATTTCAGCAGGTGGAGAAAATAAACGTGTTGGGTCAAAATTACCTTGTAGTGTAATATTTCCTCCTGTAAGGTAACGTGCATTTTTTGCAGAACAGGTCCAATCGATACCTAAAGCAGAAGCTCCAGATTTTGCCATAGAATCTAAAGCAAACCAACAGCCTTTTCCGAAGGCGATAACTGGTGCATCATCTTTTAAAGCATTAATGATTTGTTGCATATATTGCCAAGAAAATTCTTGATAATCTACCGGAGATAACATGCCTCCCCAAGAATCAAAAACTTGTACGGCATTACAACCCGCTTTCACTTTTTCCTTTAAATATGCAATCGTAGTATCTGTAATTTTCTGTAATAATTGGTGTGCAGCAATCGGATTTGTAAAACAAAACTCTTTAGCTTTATCAAAGTTTTTAGAACCTTGACCTTGCACGCAATAACAAAGAATAGTCCAAGGTGAACCAGCGAAACCGATTAACGGAATCTCGTCATTCAGTTTTTCTTTGGTGGCTTTTATAGCTTCGTAAACATAGTTTAAAGCCTCTTTTACATCTGGAACAATGACGTTATCGACATCTTTTTGAGAACGAATTGGATTTGGTAAGTAAGGCCCAAAATTAGGTTTCATCTGAACCTCAATATTCATCGCTTGAGGAATCACTAAAATATCTGAAAACAAAATAGCAGCATCCATACCATAACGACGTATTGGTTGAACCGTAATTTCACTTGCTAATTCTGGTGTTTGGCAACGTGTAAAGAAATCATATTTCGCTTTGATTTCCATAAACTCAGGTAAGTATCTACCTGCTTGGCGCATCATCCAAACTGGTGGGCGTTCTACAGTTTCTCCTTTTAATGCTCTTAAAAATAAATCGTTCTTTATCATGTTTCTGTTATTCCTGTAAAGACAGGAATCTATTTTTTAATTATTTTTTCAAAAAACACCCCTAAAGTCCCCTCAAGGGGACAATTTACAGATTTAAAATTGAGTAAACTGATAATATTATGTTCATTTTGAAAATAAGATTTTTATCATAAACCTCTAAAGTTTCATAGAACAATTGTCCCCTTGAGGGGACTTTAGGGGTGTAATACTATTTGTAAAATTCATTCACCAACTCAACAACACTCTCAACCAAAGGAACTTTAGCCACTCTCACCTCTTTAAAGTGCTTTTTAGCTTCTGTAGCCGTTGTATCACCTATACAAAATGCAATGCCTTTGGCTTCATTTTTTTGTAAAAAACTTTGAACTGTAGATGGACTATAAAACATAACTCCATCTAAATCACCTTCTACTTTCTTAGCATCAAGCTTCGTTTCATAGGCTTCAACTTCGTTGACTTTGATGTTGTTTTCGGATAAAATATCAGGTATGGTATCTAATCTCAAATTACTACAGAAATAAGTCACTTCAGCACCATCCATAAATTCAACCATGTGCTTGGCCAAATTTTTAGCGTACTGCTCGTAATGCTTAACTTTTCCGATACGTTTTTCAACCATACGTTTGGTTTTTCGACCAACACAATAAATATTTTTGAATTGTAATTCTACTGCCGAAAAATTTGTAAGTAGCGATTCTACTGCATTCTGACTTGTAATAATAACGTTCTCAATTTCGTTACGAACAACACTCTTACTAAGTCTGTTGGGATTAATTTTAATATCATCGTTACTTTCAGCGACAACATCATCATGAAACAACGCTTTCTGATCGTTAGTTAATTGTTTCGTAGAATAAATGTTAGTGATTTTGTCACCTTGCGTTAATTCGTCAATTAAAACCTTACCTCCCTTGCCAATAATATAATCAGCACAGAATTCTGCTACATTATGATGGTTTCCAAGTGGAACTACTTTAACCACTTCGATTTTTTTAGAGCCATCGGTACTTAAAAGAATCCCTTTAAAATTAAGTTCTTCTTCTTTGTTAATATAAGCAATAGCTCCGATTGGTGCTGTACAACCTCCTTCTAAACGATTCAAAAATTCGCGCTCAATAGTGGTGCAAATTTGAGTTACTTCGTCATTAATTTCTGTACAGATTGCCCTAGTTTCTTCGTCAGATTCTAAAGCTGTAATCATAATAGCTCCTTGTGCTGGCGCAGGAACCATCCAGTGTAGGTTAATTGAATTTTCGGGTGTGATATTTAAGCGACCTAAACCAGCGCCTGCAAAAATAGCAGCATCCCAATCGTCATTATTTTCAAGCTTTTCTAGTCTAGAGTTTACGTTTCCACGCAAACCAACAATAGTATGCGTTGGATAACGATTTAACCATTGTGCACGGCGTCTTAAACTTCCTGTTGCTATAATGGCGTCTTTAGCTGATAAAAACTCTTCATTGTCTTTAAAAACTAAGGTGTCATTAATATTTCCACGTTTTAAAACTGCCGCTTGAATAATTCCTTTAGGTAAAACGGTTGGTACATCTTTTAAGGAATGAACCGCAATATCAATAATGCCCTTAAGCATGGCGATATCTAAAGTTTTAGTGAAAACTCCGGTAATACCGAGTTCGTGCAACGGTTTATCGAGAACTAAATCTCCTGTTGATTTTATCGGAACAAGGACGGTTTTATGACCTAAATGTTCAAGTTGAGATTGAACGGTTTTTGCTTGCCACATAGCGAGCTGGCTGTCGCGTGTGCCAATGCGAATTATTTTAGACATTATCGGTAGTTTCTAACTGAAATATTTTTTTGATGAGCTCTATGCTTTCATCTGAAGTATTGCCATCTTCTCTTAAGTGATGTGCAAATTGATTTGTTATTTTCTGAATCAAATTACTCGTAATTAATTCTGCCTGAACCTCGTTAAAGTCAGACATCTTTTTACGTTGTGTATTGAATTCAGAATTTTTAAAATCTGTTAATTTATGCTTTATAGCCTGAATGGTAGGTACAAATTTTAAAGTATTTAACCACGCATTAAATTCGGCTGAAATTTCTATAATAATCGCTTCAGCATGTGGAATGTATGCTTTTCGCTTTTCTAAAGTATCATCTGTGATTTTTGCCAAATCATCTAAATGTACTAAAGTGATATTAGCATGTTCTCTAATGTCTTCATTAACATTTTTTGGAATCGATAAGTCTAAAACCAATAATGGTTTTTCGGTTGAAATTAAAGATTTGTAAACCGTTGGATTTTGAGCGCCTGTTGCTACAATGACAATATCAGAAGCGTTAATTTCGTCTTCTAAATTCTCGTAATCTTTTACGACAAGGTTAAATTTACCGGCTACTTCTTCAGCTTTATCTTTAGTTCTGTTAATTAATGTGATATGAGAATTCTTCGTGTGTTTAACTAAGTTTTCACAAGTGTTTCTTCCAATTTTTCCTGTTCCGAAGAGTAAAATGTTCTTTTTAGAAATCTGCTCAACGGTATTCATAATGTACTGAACAGAAGCAAATGAAACCGATGTGGCACCAGAAGATAACTGCGTTTCGTTTTTAATACGTTTACTAGCTTGAATCACAGAATTCACTAAACGTTCCGTAAATGAATTTAATAAACCGACTTTTTTCGAAATTCGTGCACCAGCTTTAAGCTGAAATATAATTTCGAAATCTCCAAGAATCTGACTATCTAAACCAGAGCCTACACGGAACATGTGGTTTATAGCGTCTTTGTTTTTGTGAACATAAGCTACATCTTGAAACTCTTCAATAGTACCTTTTGTGTTATCACATAATAATTGAATCAGTTGAAAAGGATGCTCAGCAAAACCGTAAAGTTCAGTTCGGTTACAAGTAGAAACTACTAAAAGGCTTTCGATGCCGTTTTGCTTAGCTTGCGACAATATGTTGTGTTTAGCCGTGTCACTTAAACTAAAATGACCGCGCACTTCTGCATCTGCTTTTTGATAGCTGAGACCTATGGCGTAAAAATATTTGCTTTTATTATGCATGTGTTGCGTTCGCTCGTTTACCTGACTTTGGAAAGTAACAGCGCAAATGTAATTTTGATATTCAAATAAAAACAACGCTAGAAGAACTTAAAGTATCGATTGTGGTTTTTTAGGATTGTTTTTTACTAAAACATGATAATTATCATACTTTTGTAGTAAAACCAAGGGCTTTTTAGTCTTTTGTTTAGAATGAATCTAAATAATAACGAAATGGATTTAGAAAAAACCAACTCAGAAAGTATCGCTATAAGTACTTTTGAAGAAACGCGTATTGAAGATGGCTTTTTTGTGTTAACCCATAAAAATGAAAATGACAGCCTCGAAATTCTTGAGCGTGAGATTGATAGTAGCTATATTCAGTTTCATTTTTGCACTAAAGGAAAAGCTGCTTTTAAGTTTAATCAGGGCAATTATACCTTGAATATTGATGAAGAAACGTCCTTGTTACTTTATAATCCAGAACGTGATTTGCCGATTCATTTAGAGATTCAGCCGCATTCTTGGTTGGTGTCTTTAGTGATTTCTATTAAGAAATTTCATGGTTTGTTTTCAGAGGATGCTAATTATGTTACCTTTTTAACGGACGATAATAGAGATAAAAAATATTATAAGGATGGAAAAATATCTCCATCCATGGCTGTAGTTTTAAATCAATTAATCAGTTTTAATTTAAACAATTCCATAAAACCCTTATACTTTAAAGGTAAGGCTTATGAATTATTGAGTCTGTTTTTTAACCGAAGTGAAGATGCCGATATTGAACAATGTCCGTTTTTAGTTGATGAGGTCAATGTTGCCAAATTAAAAAAAGCAAAAGACATTATGATAGCAAATATGGCTGAACCACCAAGTTTGCAAGAGTTGGCGGATGAAATTGATTTAAGTCTTAAGAAATTAAAAGAGGGTTTTAAACAGATTTATGGCGATTCGGTGTTTAGTTTTCTATTCGATTATAAAATGGAAGTCGCTCGTAAGCTTCTAGAATCTGGCGATTATAATGTAAACGAAGTTGGACTAAAAGTGGGTTACAGCACAGGAAGCCATTTTATTGCGGCTTTTAAGAAGAAATTTGGGACGACGCCTAAGAAGTATATTCAGGCATCGTCATAAATTACTAATAATCATAATACCCATCACCACCAGTAGGCGTTACCCGTTGTCTATCTTTATAAATCGCTAGGTTAAGAATTTCAGTATATTGCTCTTCGAGTTCTTTCGTTTTATCAACCATAGTACCATAACTTTCAGATACAGAATAGTAATCTACAACCAATTGCTTTGGGTCTTTTGGTTTAATAAATGAAATGTAATGTAAGGCTTCAACCTTGCCAGAATACTCGTCATCCTTATCTATTTTAAAGAAATACATTACGGCATTTTTACCTTTGTCGGTCACAAAATCGCGCTTAAAAAGAAAGGCAATAGAATCTTTTTCTTTTTCATAATTAGCGTCCGATAATAGTTTCGATTTGGCAAATTGTTGTTGATTAATACCAATAGATTTTAGTTTGCCTAATAATTTAGAAGCATCTAATTCCTCTAAAAGTAAATATTGGTTTTCTTCATCATTAACAAGCTTTTCTGTAAGTTGAGCCGGAATTGTTTCTTTGGCCTTAGCTAACAATACATAATATTTTACCAAGGCATTTATATCATCTACATTAAGTAATTTTGAAAAGAAATCTTTAGCTGTACGTTCTTCTCTATAAGGAAAAATGAGTCGTACATAGGTCGCCAAATTATGCGAATACGAATTGTAACCGTAATTATTATAGCTTCCTAAATTCCGCTTTATTTCCATTTTAGCGTCATTTATCAACTGATTTTTATATTTCTTATAGGTCTTTTGCTTTACTAATCCGCTGTCTTTTATCTTAGCTAGTAAAGTGTAAAGTGGTTGTTTGTACTCTTGTATGGTACTGTATTCTAATATTTTAGGGAATAGCGAAGCTTTCAGTTCTAGCGAGTCTTTGCGATTATAATTATAAAACATACTGCCAACACTTCCTAAGGGTAAATCGCGCTCCATTAATTCTAAAGCAATGGTATAAGATTCTTTGGTGTTAGAATCTAATAAGCCTTCTAAAATAGAGGTTTGAGTTTGTGGGTCAGAATAACTATCGTGATAGAGTTGCTTTATAAAAGGCAGATTGTTCTTTAAGTCGATTTCGATGAGTTGTTCTACGAGGTACGATTTTATCTCTAGGCGTTCTTTATCAAATTCAAAATCCTTCAGAATAGAAGCAATGTCTTTACTGTTGTGTTTCTTAAATTTAATAAGACCATAAGATTCTAAAACAATACTGTCTTTTGCTCGTAAGGCTTCAAAAAATTGTTTGGTTTTATCGGTTAACACATTTTTCCCTAAAAGGGTGTCTTTTGGTGTAAATGACTCGTAAAATTCTGTCACAAATTTTGAAGGACCGCTTATAGAATCCACCAACGTTTTTAATTCGAAAAGCACTCCTTCCTTCAAAATATTCTTAACTAATACTTGCTTTGCACTTGAAGAATCTGTGTAACTAAAAGTATTGATGTAAATATCATCATCCGTTTTAGATGACTTACGATTGGCGATATGAAATGCTTTTTCGGCTTTATAATAACGTGCTCTGTAATTTACTTTCTCTTCTAAATCTTTCCAAAGGCTATCTACATTATGAAACATTTGTAAATCGTGAAACTTAGTCCTTGAGATGGAGATTTGCTCGTTAGCATAAGTAGAATAAACCGTTTCGTTTATGGTCTGCTCATAATCTTTAGCTTTTTTACCACCATTGTAATTGTAGTTGTATGGATTTGGTAAAGGTGCTTTTCCATTTGTGTTAACCGAAAAATGTAAAGAGGTATCTATCACTTTTTCGAATCCTGAATAATCTGTTTTATTAAATTTAAACGACTTAAAAAATGCCGTTTTATCGGCTTCATTTGTGCCCACATAACCCAACAGATAGTAACTACCATCCTTAACAATGGTTTTTAGATATAATCTTTTGTTGGTGTCTGCATCTAAAATGGCGTTAGATTCATAGGTTTTGTAATCACCTGCTTTAAAACCACCTTCAGCTTCAACTAATTTGTAATTTTTATATAAGGCATGGTGAAAATACTTAGCCTCAAAACTGTCTTCTTCAATATAAGTTAAGTCGTTTAAAACGGCTTCTTCAACAAAATAATAAGCTCCATCTTTATGACCTTCCACTAGCTTTTTTCCATAGTTATCCATGTTGCTAGAAATATAATATTTAGGAAAATCTACTTGAAACTTACGCTTAGGAGAGGTGAACAGTTGTGTGTCGTCTGAAGGAGTTTTCAATACTATTGAATTGAAAATCTTATCTTCATGTTTGAGTACAAAATCACTGCGACCCGCAAATTTTATAATTATAATTTCTAACGGTGTTTCATAAATATGGTACTTCTGAAACTCACCTTTTTTAGTTTTATTAACGATACTTATGCCGGGATAAGGTTGCGTTAATTCGTCCTTCTTAATAATATCTCCAGGAATGTCTTCATACAGCAAATGGTCAATTTCCTTAAGGCTAATGTTTTCTTTTTCGTTTGGTAAATACGTAAAACGACTAATTCTGTTAATGGTTAAATAGGCACCATTAGTCATGTCTGGATCTAAATAATATTTCTGTCCACCATAAGAAAACTCTCTAAGCTCATCGTAGGTATTGATGCTTAAAAATCCATCCGGACTACTATGCATTTTTAGTTCTGGTGTTACAAAAAGACTATCGAGTTTTGTTTTTTCTGTTTTACTATAATCTGTCTGATCTGACGTTAGTGCTTTTACGGTATAACCGCGTTGACGTAACATGTTAATCATGCCGTGTTCTCCTGGTAAATGTGCGGCACCAACTCCTGCAAATACAGATTTGGTAGGCATTAATTTTTCTAAAGATATCACCATATTCTCGTTTCGAATATAGAGCATGTTTTCGCGGAAGAATTCGGTGTTAACACCAGCTCCAATAGAATCGAGTAAGTCTAAGTTTCTATCGCGATATAAGTTTTCTTGAATTAAATACGCGTTCTCTTTAGCATACAATTTTTGTAACCAAGGGTCTAATTCTTTTTTATTAGCATTATAAGCTGCTTTTGTCGTTAAGTATCTAGATTCTTCTAAATCTTCTAGGGCATATATTTTTTTATTGTTTTTCTTTCCCGCCTGAAAAATAAACATGTCCAAATACGTTTCTTCTTCAAAATTATCAGAAGAACTATTTTTTCTATATAAATAGGCGTTCACTGCATTATTATCCATACGCACTGAGCCTCTAATGGCCATTTCTTCCGGATGCGTTAGCTTAAAAAGGTTGGTGTAAAAATTATCATTATAATTAGTGTAGGCTGCCATTTGCCCAAGCATCATTTCGTAATTAAAACCTGGCCACGTGGTTGGGTCAGATTCTAGTGCAATACAATCACTTTGATCTAAAGCTTTATAAAACACATCGTCTAACCTAAACGCTACTTTTTTACTAACGTGCATGGTGCCATAGAGGTAGGACGGTTTTTCTAATCCGTTTCCTGTAATTTTCCAAAGTAAACTCTGATATTGTTGTTGTGAAAAGGCAACTATTGTAAATAAAAAGAGAAGTAGTGATAGGATTTTTTTCATGTGTTTGTGTTTGTTGACCTTCTAATTGTCACATGCAGTTCGCTATTAATTATATTTTAAATAATTAAATTTTGAACATACTCGGTTCATAATAAAATGTTATCAAGGCTTGTAAAGATATTTAAATCCTTTAAACAGACTTATAGTTTAACTTAAACTCGATTAAAAACAAGTCATAAAACTATTTGTTTTGGTATCTATAACCTAAAAGTAGATAAAATATTTTAAGATGGTAGAATAAATAAAACCAATACAAACCATTATTAAGTTTTAGGATTAGTATCGTACTTTTGTAGTTGAAAATGTAAAGCATGTCAAAAGGAATTTTATTAGTTAATTTGGGCTCTCCAGACAGTCCAAGTCCTAAAGATGTTAAGAAGTATCTTGGCGAGTTTTTAATGGACGAACGCGTTATTGATGTGCCATTAGTGGCACGTACTATTTTGGTAAAAGGTATTATTTTAAATACCAGACCTAAAGCATCGGCTGCAGCCTATCAAAAAATTTGGTGGGAGGAAGGCTCTCCGTTAATTGTACTTTCAGAGCGACTTCAAGAAAAAGTACAGCAAAAAGTAGAGTATCCTGTGGCTTTGGCCATGCGTTATGGCAGCATGACGATTAAAAAAGGATTGCAAGAATTAGTTGATAAAGGCTGTACTGAAATAAAAACCATTCCACTATATCCGCAATTTGCGATGGCAACAACGGAAACGATTGATGTAAAAGTAGATGAGTTGGTTGCTAAACATTTTCCTGATATAAAAATTACACGAACTCCAGCATTTTACAATCGTGAAGATTATATCAATGTACTTTCTAAAAGCATTGGTGAAACCTTGAATGATTTGGATTATGAGCATGTTCTTTTTAGTTATCACGGGGTTCCTGAACGACATATTCGTAAAAGTGATATTACCAATGGTAACTGCCAAATGAACGGCAAATGCTGTTTTAAAATGGGGAGTAAACAACATGAGTTTTGTTACCGTCACCAATGCGAAATTACCACCGTAAATGTGGCTAAAAAGCTAGGTTTAAAAAATGGTACATATTCTACGACGTTTCAATCGAGACTTGGGTTTGATCCATGGTTAAAACCTTATACAGACCGTACAATTGAAAGAATGGGTAAGGCTGGCACCAAGAAAATGGCTATTGTAACACCTGCTTTTGTAAGCGATTGTTTAGAAACCTTGGAAGAAATTGCGATGGAAGGTGAAGAAATCTTCCACGAAATGGGTGGAAAAGAATTTACAGTGATCCCTTGCCTCAACGACCGCGACGATTTTGCTGAAGTACTTAGCACTATGGTAGAGGAGTGGGCAACTGCTGAAACGAAAGCCGTATAATGGCAAATGTATCGTCTCAAGATCTAGGTAATGAGCCTATAGGCAAATTATTAATTAGGCAAGCCGTACCAGCATCTATAGGTATTTTGGTGATGTCGCTTAACATCTTGGTCGATACTATTTTTGTTGGAAATTGGATTGGCTCTACAGCCATTGCCGCCATTAACGTAGTACTACCAGTGTCGTTTTTTATTGCAGCATTGGGTATGGCTATTGGTATTGGAGGGTCTTCAATGATTTCTAGAGCTTTAGGTGCTAATAATACTATTAAAGCGCTTAAAACTTTTGGGAATCAGCTCACACTCACCCTATTGTTTACGGTGACGTTTGCTGTGTTTGGACTTTATTTTGTGGACACCTTAATTCCTGCTTTTGGTGGAAAAGGTAATATTTTTGAACCAGCAAAAGTATATTACGAAATCATTCTCTACGGTGTACCCATCTTAGGATTTGTAATGATGGGGAATACTGTCATTAGAGCAGAAGGGAAACCTAAATTTGCGATGTATGCCATGCTTATTCCTTCCGTCGGCAACTTAGTTTTAGACTATATATTTATTAATGTTTTAGATTACGGAATGGCAGGAGCCGCATGGGCTACAACAGGGTCTTATGTCGTGGCGTTTCTGTTTATATTTTGGTATTTTTTATCCGATAATTCTGAGTTGAAAATCAACTTTTCACATTTTAAATTACAGAAGTCTATTGTATCTGAAATTGCATCGTTAGGTTTTGTAACCTTAGCGAGGCAAGCTGTTGTAAGTGTTACGTTCTTGTTGGTAAATAATGCACTCTTTAACTTCGGAGGAGAAACATCGGTTACGGCTTATGCTATAGTTGGTAGGATGATGATGTTTGTATTGTTTCCGGTTTTTGGAATTACGCAAGGCTTTATTCCTATTGCAGGTTTTAATTATGGTGCAGAAAAATATGAACGTGTTAAGGAGTCTATTTATACCGCCATAAAATATGCTACTATTTTAGGAACCGTAGTATTTATTGGTTTAATGTTCTTTCCCGAAACTATTACTAAATGGTTTACATCAGATCCTGATGTTATTAGAATTACCCCTAATAATATGAGATGGGCTTTTGCTGCGGTGCCAATACTAGCGTTGCAACTTATTGGTGCGGCCTATTTTCAGGCAGTTGGTAAGGCATTGCCGGCATTATTACTAACCCTAACGAGACAAGCTATTTTCTTTATTCCATTAATGTATATCTTACCTGTATATTTTGGTGAATTAGGGATTTGGATTGCGTTTCCGATTTCTGATGTGTTATCAACCCTTGTCACTGGTTATTTTTTGAAAAGAGAGATTAATAAAACATTAGTAGATAAAATTTAATCGCATGGAATATTATAATTACATAAAATCATTACATCTCATTTTTGTGATTACTTGGTTTGCAGGCTTGTTCTACATTCCAAGATTATTTGTGTATCAGATTGAAGCCTTTCATAAACCATCACCAGAAAAAGAAATTTTAGGAAAACAATTAAAATTAATGGCCAAACGTCTTTGGTTCATTATCACTTGGCCTTCTGCTGTTTTAGCGACACTATTTGCGGTTTGGCTACTGATTTTAATGCCAAGTTGGTTGCAACAAAGTTGGATGCATGTAAAATTGCTATTTGTGTTTCTATTATTTATCTATCATTTTAAAACTCATTTGTATTTTAAACAACTTCAAAATGATGAGGTTAAAGTCACCTCTAATTTTATGCGAATTTGGAACGAAGGCGCCACCTTTATTCTATTTGCTGTTGTTTTTCTAGTCATTCTGAAAAGTTCTATAAACTGGATTTTTGGAGTGCTCGGTATTGTAGTTTTAGGGGTTTTATTAATGTTAGGTTTTAAGCTGTATAAAAATATACGTTCTAAAAATCCAGAAGCATAGAATCGAATTCCAAAATCTAAAATCCAAATCTCAAATGGTACGCATTGGAATTTGAGTTTTTTAAAATTGGAATTTACACATAGTGTCTTTGGATTGATTATTGCTATATTTAAAACTTATATTTCAGAATTAAAACCCGTCCATTTTCTTGGGCATTTCAATAATGATACAACGTCTATCCTTACGAGCTCGAATAAATGTAGCCATGATACTTTTAGTACTTGTAGCCTCAGTTTTGATCGCTGCAGTAACTATTTATCAATATAGTGAAGAGGCGAAGGAGTACCATAGCGAACGTTTAGAGCGTAAAGAAAAAGCGATTAAGCAAAGTATTAATTTCGTTATCGGTGAAACCACATATCCTGTTACAACAGATAATATTCCGTTAATTTTTAAAGATGAAATTTTCGAAATTGATGCCATTCATAATTTACAAATTAACCTTTATGATTTGGATGGACAATTATTAAAAAGTTCAAAAAGAATCATTCAAAGAGATCCTTCCGATCTTTGCTTAGATGCTGAAATATTAAACACCTTATCTAATACTTTAGAACACCGTTACGTGGTGAAGAATAAGGTTGCCGGACAAACATTTCAATCATCGTATACTTACATTATGGACGAAAAGTTTAAGACTTTAGCCATTTTAAATTTACCCTATTTAGAAAATGATGATTTTTTTAATAAAGAGCTAAAGGAATTTTTAAAACGTTTAGCTTATGCCTATTTAGTATTGATTTTAGTCGCAATTGTCTTTGCTTATTTTATATCTAAATTCATAACCAAATCACTTCGGACTATTAGTGATAAGATGAATGAAACACGTTTAGAAAAGCGAAATACAAAGATTCAGGTAGATTCATCAAGTAATGAAATTTCAACGCTTATTAATTCTTATAATAGCATGATTGATGAGCTTGAAGCGAGTGCTGTGGTTTTAGCAACTAATGAGCGTGAGCAAGCTTGGCGCGAAATGGCAAAACAAGTGGCCCACGAGATTAAAAATCCATTAACACCAATGCGATTAACGGTTCAGAGTTTTCAACGTAAGTTTAATCCAGAGGATGAAAACATTCATAAAAAAGTAGATGAATACAGCAATACGTTAATTCAGCAAATCGATACCATGAGTTCTATTGCCTCGGCATTTTCAAATTTTGCTAAGATGCCAGCTCAAAAAAGTGAAATGCTCAACGTGGTGCATATTGTAAAAATGGCACTCGATATTTTTAACGAAGAGTACATTGAATTCTATTCTGAAACTGAAGAAATTATTGCTAAATTTGATAGAACACAGTTAATAAGGGTGGTTACCAATTTAGTTAAAAATGGTATTCAAGCAATTCCTAATGACGCTAAAAATCCTAAAATTGTAGTACGTGTTTTTAGGGAAGGAGACAATGTAAACATTACGATTGAGGACAATGGTACCGGAATAGATGAAGAAACTAAAGATAAAATATTCGAGCCAAAATTTACGACCAAAACGAGTGGAATGGGCTTAGGTTTAGCTATGGTAAGAAACATTGTAGAAACTTATAATGGAAGTATTACCTTTACTACGCAATTAGGAAAAGGAACCATTTTCACTGTAAATTTTCCTAAAAATTAATTTAATGATAATGTCACACTGAGCAGAGTCTGAGTGGCTTTTAAAACATATTTCAATGAACTACGAAAACATACTTTCAGATTATTCCAACGGAATTACAACAATTACCATCAACAGACCAAAGAAGTTGAATGCCTTGAATAAAGATACTATTCAAGAATTACATGATGCTTTTGATGCTGCAGATACAGATGAAAACACTAAAGTTATCATCCTTACCGGAAGCGGTGAAAAAGCCTTTGTGGCCGGAGCTGATATTAGCGAATTTGCAGATTTTAGTGTTAAAGAAGGAGGAAAACTAGCCGCACAAGGACAAGCTTTATTATTCGATTTTGTGGAAAGTTTAAGTACACCAGTAATTGCAGCCGTAAATGGTTTTGCACTTGGTGGAGGCTTAGAATTAGCGATGGCTTGTCATTTTAGAGTGGCAAGTAGCAACGCAAAAATGGGATTGCCAGAAACGTCTCTAGGAGTGATTCCGGGGTATGGAGGGACACAACGTTTACCGCAATTAGTTGGTAAGGGTAGAGCTATGGAAATGGTAATGACAGCCGGTATGATTGATGCTAACCAAGCATTAAATTATGGTTTAGTAAACCACGTTGTTGAGCTAGAAGAATTACTACCATTAGCAGAGAAGATTGCAAGTAAAATAATGCGAAATTCTTCTGTTGCCATCAGTAAAGCCATTAAAGCGATTAACGCGAATTACAAAGACGGCAAAGATGGTTTCAAAGTAGAAATTAAACAATTTGGAAAATGCTTTGGAACAGAGGATTTTGTTGAAGGAACTACAGCGTTTTTGGAGAAGCGTAAGGCAGATTTTCCTGGGAAATAGATGAATATTATCTATTTTTTGAATAGGTTTAATATAAATGATACTTAATTAAAGGTTATAGATTTTATCAAAAATTTATAGCCTTTTTTTTATTTAAAAGACCACAATCTTATTGCGTTGAGATTTAATATGTAGCTTCATAAGCCCTTGTAAAAGACAGGCCGAATGAAACTGTTTTAAACAAAAAAAAAGTGGGCTCTCTACAACCCACTTTTAACTAAATAAACTAATAAATAAACAATAATCTAAATTTTGAAGTTTTCAACAAACACACGACCATTTGCTCTGATTATAGCAGTGTATTCGCCTTTTAGGTTTTGGTCTAATTTGTAAATACGGTTTAATACGTCACTACCTTTTATAGTTTCAGAAAGGATAATGTCATTTTTAAAATATAGCTCTACATCCATTTCGTTACTATCCATAGCTAATTTTGAAATGATAAGTTGAGAATCATTAAGTCTAAAGACAGGCTTAAAAATCTTTTTACTTGTCGTTTCTAAAAACGTAACTTTATTCGCTTTTACTTTTATAGAATTTATATCTATTTCGAAATCTTTATTCACTTCAACAGTGTAAACACCATCTTGTAATTGTGAAAAATCATAAAGATTCTTTATGTTTCCGTTGTAATTAATACTACCACTATAAAGTACTACTCCTGCTGCATCTGATACAGAAATATGATCTCCCTTACTAACCAACTTAGAAGAAAGTATTATATCTGTTTTTGCGTTTGCATAGCTAGTTAGTGATCCTAATGTTATAGCTAATACTAAAATTTTTGTAAATACTGTTTTCATAATTTTTAATTTTAATCGTTTAAAAGCTGGACTTATAATTTGGGTCATAGCAATTTTTTCAGACTCCAGCTTTAAACGATTCAACACTGCAAATTTAGGGCAGTTATAGATGTGGTGAAACAACCATTTTGGCATATTTGTGTACTAAATTAACCTTAGTGGTTTGGCTCATTACTTTATGGGTTAAAATAACACATATTGATGGTAATCTTCTATAGCTTTATTGAGCGTGTTATACTTAAGTCTTTGATTACTGGTGTTTATTAGTCTCTAATACTAAAGCGACTGTAGATTAAAACGAATACTATATTATATAGGTGAGGGTAATAGTTTAAATCAAAAAAAAGTGGACCAATTAAGGGCCACTTTTAAAATAAATCTATTTAATTATAATCTAGATTTTAAAGTTTTTAACGAACACCCTGTCGTTAGATCTAACAATGGCAGTGTATTCTCCTCTAATACTATGATCTAGTTTGTAAGCTCTGTTTAAGACATCACTTCCTTTTACCGTTTCAGAGTATATTAATTCGTTACTAAAGTAAAGTTCTATTTTCATTTCTGAAGCATCTAAAGCTAATTTTGAAATCAATACTTTATCTTTTTCAACTCTAAATACAGGCTTAAAAATCTTTTCGCTTTTATGACTTATAAAGTTTACAGTGTTGTTTTTAACTTCTACAGTATTAATATCAATTTCAAAGTCTTTATTCACTTCAATAATATATATGCCATTCTCTAATTGCGAAAAATCATAAAGACGACTGATATTACCATCGTAATTAATAAGACCACTAAAGACTACTTTTCCTAAAGCATTAGTGACAGAAATTGTACTTCCTTTTTTTACATTATTAAAAGTCGGTAAAACTTCTAATGTGGCGTTGGCGTAGCTTGTATATGTTCCTAACATTACAGCTAATACTAAAATATTTTTAAATAATGTTTTCATGTGTTTTAATTTATTGATTTTTAATTGTCACATGCAGTTCGCTATTAATCATTTCTTTAATTGATATAGTTTTCAGCATGCTCGTTTCGTAATGTTTCATTTTTTTTGGTTACAACTGAAACTTAAAAATTCACGTTTTTTTAATAATCAGTTCAAATGATTTAACACTACAAATGTATAAGGTCTTCACCTTCAATAAAACAAGCATTTTGGTGTATTTATATGTAAAATTAACCTTATCCCTGTTTCAAATGCTGTATGTGGTTAAAATAGAATATATTATTGGTAATTGTATATAGGTTTTCATTTTAAATAGACTTAACTTTGCAGTAATAAATCTATTATGAATACAAGAAAACCTACATTAGAAAAAATAAGTCCCGAATTTGGTAGTTCTCTTAAAGTTAAAAAGAACGATGTATATACAGGAGAGAGTAAACCGTTTTGGCACTTTCATCCAGAAATGGAACTGGTATATGTTAACAAAGGCCAAGGTAAACGCCATATAGGAAACCATTTATCATATTTTAATAACAGTCAATTATTACTTTTAGGATCTAATTTGCCTCATAACGGGTTCACAGATCGTCTTACCATTAATGGAAGTGAAACTATTGTACAATTTAAACCAGAGTTTTTGGGTGAGCATTTTTTTGATATTCCAGAAATGGAGGATATCAATAAAATGTTTGAGCGTTCTAAAAAAGGAATTCTTTTTGGGATTAAAACAAAGCAAAAATTTGGGAAGAAAATTGAAAAATTAAACGAAAAAGAAGGCTTCAAAAAAATATTAATATTCCTTGAAGTGTTACACGGTTTAGCTAAATGTGAAGATTACACATTATTGAATGTCGATGGTTTTGCCTTTGAAACAGAACCACAAGATAGTGCTAAGATTGATGTTGTTATTAAGCATATAAATCAAAATTTTCAGGAGCATATTAGTTTAGATGAAATCGCTGATAAAGTAAACATGACGGTACCTGCGTTTTGTCGTTATTTTAAAAAGGTAACAGGTAAGACATTTACAAAGTTGGTAAATGAATACCGTATTGTGCATGCTACCAAATTGCTTTCGGAAAGTCAAAAGAGTATTGCAGACGTTAGTTTTGAGTGTGGATTTAATAATTTTTCGCACTTTAATAAACTATTTAAAGAGTTTACAGGTAAAAGTGCTTCTAAGTATAGAGGCCAGTTAAAATTAATGGTTCAATAATTTAATTGTGATAGTTATGGATGATAAAATAGAAATTGCAATAGTATACTATTCTAAAAAAGGCCAAGATATTTTAAATGCTGTAAACTCTAATAGCAATTTATCTGCAGATGAAATTATTCACTATGGCCAAGAAATGGCAGAGATTGAATATAAGTTAACTGCTTTAGAGGTGGCTAAAGAAAACTAATAGATTTTATTTTTCGCCTTCCCACTCGGCAAAAAACTGTTTCAGAAAACCTTCCATGTACTTGTGGCGTTCTAAAGCAATGCGTTGTCCTGTTTTAGTATTTAGCTGATCTTTTAACAATAACAATTTTTCGTAGAAATGATTAATTGTTGGCGCTTCTGAGTTTTTATAGTCTGCCTTAGTCATATTAAGATTAGGCTTTATTTCAGGATTATAAAGGGCTCTATCTTTAAAACCACCATAATTAAAACAGCGCGCAATACCAATAGCTCCAATAGCATCTATACGATCTGCATCTTGGACTACTTCCATTTCTTTAGAAGTGAACGACGTATTTAAATCAAACGAATTTTTAAAAGACATGTTATCTATAATCTGAGTCACATGCTCTATAATTTCACTGTCTACATTGTGTTTTAATAGAAATGTACTAGCAATTCTAGAGCCGAGTGCTTCATCTCCGTTATGAAATTTAGGATCTGCAATATCATGAAGCAAAGCGGCTAACGACACGACTGTGATATCTACATTTTCTTGCTTAGCAATTAGTAAGCTGTTTTTGTAAACACGTTCAATATGAAACCAGTCGTGGCCACCTTCAGCATTCTTGAGTTCAGTTTTAACGAAATCAATAGTAGCTTCAATGAGTTGCGCATCAGAAATTGTCATACGAAATTATTACGCAGGATCTACCCATTTAAATTGATATGAATTCTCAGGAATCTTCATACGCTCAGACAAACGATACATTCTTGGAGGTAGCTTCATTAAGTAATCTCTTGCTTTTTCGGCTTCCTCATTAAGTCCGGTCATTTTTCCTATTTCCCAACGGTCAATTAGTTTCTGTAAGATATCTACATAATCGTTAGACGTATAAACACCAAGACGTTGTGCGGTGTTAGAAAATTCTTCGAAAGCCGTACCAATACTCTCACCAGATTCTCTTAAGAAATGTGCTGGCATCGCAATTTTACGTTTCATCATATCGTGAAAAGCCATCATCATCTGATTAGGGTCTACAGCAAAAATGCGCTCTACAAACTCAGAATACGCATGGTGGTGACGCATTTCGTCTCCTGAAATGATTTTACACATTTTAGCCAATTGCTTATTACCTTTTTGTTTGGCAATTTTAGCCACACGATTATGCGAAATATAAGTCGCTAACTCTTGAAAGCTTGTGTATACAAAGTTTTTATAAGGATCTCTGCCTGTACCAATATCAAAACCATCGCTAATTAAATATTGTGTGGTTTTTTCAATCTCGCGCATATTTACACGACCAGATAAGTACAAGTATTTATTTAAAACATCACCATGTCTGTTTTCTTCACCTGTCCAATGTCTTAACCAGGTAGACCATCCGTTACGTTCAATTTGGTCCACTCCTTCAACATCCATAAGCCAAGATTCGTAACTTGGTAAGGCTTCTTCGGTAATCATATCACCAACTAAAACCACCCAAAAGTCGTAAGGCAGTTCCTTAGATAATTCTCTAATCTCCCTAACCTCTTCATAAAATGAATCTTTTGTAGGGTCTGGTAAGAAATCTGTAGGTTGCCAGATTTTTTCAACAGGAATTAAATATTTTTCAATCAGTGATTGTACATCTTTTTCGAGATGTTGCATCACTTCTAATCTTACGTTTTTTAGCGACATCTTAATAGTGTTTTTGGTAATTAATTCTCAATAGCAGCAACAATAGTTTGTTCTACTTGCTCAATTAATTCAGTCTTATCTGTAAAGTTAATAATTTCTAGGGGCTTATGAACAGTAAATTTCATATGATTTCCTATTCCCATTGGGAAATTTCCGTAGCGTAACATTTTCCATGAGTTATTAACCGTAACAGGAACGATAAGTGCAGAAGGCACTTTCTTGAGTAGCATTTCTAATCCTTTGGTTTTAAATGGTCTTGGAACACCATCTTTACTTCGTGTGCCTTCAGGGAAAATAACAGCTGCTCGTTTTGTTTTTTCAATATAATCTCCAAAGGTCATCATTGCAGATAACGATTGTCTCGGATTTTTTCGGTCTATTAAAACCGATCCCCCGTGTCTTAAATTGTAAGACACACTTGGGATGCCTTTTCCTAATTCTTTTTTAGAAACAAATTTAACATGGTGTTTGCGCATATACCACATAATAGGTGATATATCATACATGCTTTGGTGATTAGAAACTATAATTAAAGGGCGGTCTGTGCTTAAATTATAGGGATTGTAAAATGAGATTCTGGTGCCCAAAAGATTAAGACAGCGCATAATAAAAAATTGTAGCCAATCTACACTAACTTTAAGTGCTTTATAGCCAAATACATTAAAGCTAATCCATTGAATTATATGAAATATAACCAAGGTTAACCCAAAGCATAAATAAAATATAACCGAAAGCGGATAGGCTAGTAGTTTTCTCATGTGGCAAAGGTAATCAATGGAATTTAGGAACAAAAAAACCACGATAAAAATCGTGGTTTAAATACTTAGTTTTTTTATCTTTTAGCAATGCTCGTTATAAGCATCTTTAAGATTCTCAGCAATTAATGCTGCAGGACGACCTTCAATATGGTGACGCTCTAACATGTGTACTAATTCTCCGTCCTTAAATAAAGCCATACATGGCGAACTTGGAGGAAAAGGAACCATATGTGCTCTTGCTGCATCAACAGCTTCTTTGTCTACACCTGCAAAAACAGTAACAATATGATCTGGTTTTTTTGCATTGTCTAAACTTGTTCTAGCACCTGGTCTTGCATTTGCTGCTGCACAACCACAAACTGAATTTACAACAACTAATGTTGTACCTTCTTTTGCAATAGCACTTTCTACAGCTTCTGATGTATGTAATTCTTCAAAACCTACTTTGGTTAAATCCTCACGCATTGGTTTTACTAATTCTGCTGGGTACATATCTTTATATTTTAATTAATCTTAATTTGAATTGCAAAGATAATGAAAAATAATAGGCACTCGTAAGTCTTTAGTTCGTAGTTTAAATGGTACTATTTTGGTTTTCAATAGTGTTTAGAACTATTGAAAATTTAAGCTATCTACTAAATGTATATTGAAAACCATCAGAAATCATACCTTCATCTAAAATGAGTTGATTAGTGGTTAAACTTATAATTCTTAAATCGGTATTCTCAATAACTACACTGGTTTCATTAGATGTTGTTAAGACTTCATAACTATAAGTTCCAGAAGCATATCCACTATGTATAGCATTACTTGTGTCATTATTGATAACGGTAATTTCAGACGATTCATTGTTAAAATGCCATGTAATTATACCCGATTCAAAATCATCATCAACACCTGCGAAACCACCGGAAACATTGACCAAAGACCAAGTTGCATTAAGTGTTGGTTCTGAGTCTTGCTGTGCGTCGTCATCGCTGCTACAACTTAGTGTAAGAAGCATTAAGGCTAGAATATAAAAAGTGATTTTCATAATATTAAGGTATTGGTTATAGCTATAAGATACGACTTTGCGCAAATGGTTGCGTACAAAACGTAACAAATTACATTTTCAAACAACTAACATATAGTATATTTACAGCTTTAGAAAATCAAAAATATAATATGAGTTTTGCAAAATGGATTGGTGGTGCTTTAGGTTGGTCTTTTGGAGGTCCAATTGGTGCTATTATAGGATTAGCTTTGGGTAGTTTTGTCGATAATTTAACAGATAGCGGAACACCTTTAATAGGTGATCGTCAAGCGGGAAGACAGCGCGATACGTATCGAAAAACACCAAATTACGGTCAACGTACAACGCGACCACAAACACAATCGGGTGATTTTGAAGTAAGCCTCTTAATTTTAGCGTCTATTGTTATTAAAGCAGATGGTAAGCAAGATCAACGTGAACTCGATTTTGTACGTCAGCAATTTACCAATATGTATGGTAAAGATAGAGCGAATAAGGCTTTTGAATTGTTTAAACGCATTACCAAACAAAATATATCTACACGCCAAGTTTGTTTGCAGATTAAGCAAATGATGGATCATGCATCGCGTCTGCAATTAATTCACTTTTTATTCGGAATTGCAAAAGCAGATGGTTTAGTTACGGAGGACGAACTACGACAGATTTATACCATAACGGGGTATTTAGGAATTAGTAATAGAGACTTTGAGAGTATTAAAGCCATGTTTTATAACAGTAGCGATAATGCTTATAAAATTCTAGAAATCGATAAATCAGTATCCGATGCTGAGGTTAAAAAAGCATATCGTGGTATGGCTAAAAAATACCATCCCGATCGCGTTGGTCATTTAGGTAAAGAACATCAAGAAGGTGCGGAAGCTAAGTTTAGACAAGTGCAAGAGGCTTATGAGCATATTCAGAAGGAACGTGGGTTTAAATAAACCTATCGTTGATGGTTGTTTGTCCTTAATTGTTGGATAACAATATGATGTTATAAAAGTTTATTCTTTCCTTTCTTTTTCTTTCATGCGTTTTTCAATGTATTTAAAGTAACGTTGTGTTTTATACTTGTTATAAATGAAAATACACAGGACGATAAATCCTATGATAAGTAATCCGTTTTTACCGGTGAAATAATTTAATAGGTTCATGAGATTTAAAAATTTTTAGGATCTGTCGTAGTTAAGCCTTGAAGCTTTCAATCGTAGTGTCAATAAATCCATCAAATTTATCCTCTAAACAAAAAGAAATCATCTTTCATATCTTCAATTTGCGCATCTTCATTAGTAATAATGTAATCAATGGCTTTAGAGGTAAATTCATCTCCCTTTTTAGTTAAGGACACAATATTTTTTTCAATATGAATCATGTTATTTTTTTTCGCTAAATCGAGAACAGTTTTAGCACGTACTTTTTGCCAATTAATATGTTCTCTTAGGTGGTTAACATGGCGTTCTTCGAGTTCATCATGATTCTTTAAGTGTAATAAAAATGTGAGCAAAGACACTTCGGTGCGTTGCTGTTTTTCTCTGTACATTACAGCAATCACTCCTTTTGATGGCGCAAATAAATACACTAGCAAAAATACTAAGCCAAGAACCGTTGTAATCGAGCCAGCAATAGAAGCATCTAGCCAATGTGCTACCCAATAACCGAAAATGGCACTAAAAATTCCGAAACCGATGGCTAGAGCCAACATCTTCTTTAAATCTGTGGTTAACAAATAGGCAGCCGCAGCGGGTGCAATCATTAAAGCGACAACTAATATAGCTCCAACCGCATCAAAAGAACCCACAGTGGTCACTGAAGCCACCGACATTAATCCATAATGAATAATCGCTGGTGAAAATCCTAAGGATGCCGCCAAACCTTTATCAAAAGTGCTTATTTTCAATTCTTTAAAAAATAGAATTAAAAGTGTAATTGTGATGAGTAGAATGGTGCCAACGACCCAAAGTGATTTTGGCCCCACATCAGTTCCTGCAATGAGTAATCTATCAAAAGGGGCAAAGGCTAATTCACCTAATAAGACTGCATCGACATCTAAATGGACATCGTTGGCGTTTTTAGCAATTAGAATGACTCCAATACTAAACATAGCTGGAAACACCAATCCAATGGCTGTGTCTTCTTTTACTAATCCTGTTTTCTGAATGTATTCTACTAAAACTACCGTAATGATGCCTGTTAAAGCGGCTAATAGAATTAATAAGGGTGAATTTAAATCTTGTGTCACAAAAAAACCAACGACAATACCTGGTAAGATGGAATGACTAATAGCATCGCTAATCATGGCCATTTTTCTAAGGACTAAAAATGTTCCAGGAATGGCACAAGCAACAGCCACTAAACTCGCTATAAGTTGTATTTCAAGTTGTGCGTTACTCATCTTCAGTAGATTGTTTAGTGTACAAATTGGCTGCGGTTTCAAATCCTGTTTTGGTTAAACTCCACATATTTCCATCGAGTTGTACATAGTCCTTATCTACCAATTTTTGAAGTGTAGAACGTGTATAACCTTGAAAATTATTTAAAAGTTTTATGGCGTGTGGATGTGAAATATCTTCGTGTGTTTCTGCAATATGATGCATAAATGCTAAAGTTTTATGCAATTCTAAATCACGACGATTTTTAATAAATCGGATTTGCTTAAACAACAAGCCACGACTTGGGGAAAATATAAATGAAAACATTACAAAAACGCCAGCCACTAAAACGATAACAGGGCCCGTAGATAAGTTATTCTGACTTGCGCTAATTGCAGTCCCGAAGACTCCAGAAAACGCACCAAAAATAGCGGCTAAGAATACCATAACTGATAAGCTATTTGTCCATTGCCGAGCCGCAGCTGCAGGTGCCAAAAGCATAGCGCTCATTAAAACCACACCAACAGTTTGAAGTCCTAACACAATAGCCAAAACAATAAATGTCGTAATAAGAATATCTATAAATTTAGTGTTGAAACCGAGTGTTTGCGTGTAGTCGGCATCAAATAATAGGATTTTAAATTCTTTCCAGAAGGTGAGCATTACAATTAAACAAAGTCCTGTGACAATGGCCATTAGCCACACATCACTTTCTACTAAAGTTGCTGCTTGTCCAAAGAGGTATTTGTCTAATCCGGCTTGATTAGCATTAGGTTGTTTTTGAATAAAGGTGAGTAACAACATTCCGAATCCAAAAAACAAGGATAGAATTAAACCTAAAGCGGTATCTGATTTTAAGTGGGTTTTTGTGACAATACCTCTTATCCAAAACGTACCGATTAAACCACTAATTAATGCTCCGATTAATAATGTATTACTGTCTTTGGCGCCAGTAATTAAAAATGCGATAGCAATACCAGGTAAAGCCGCATGAGAGATGGCATCTCCTAATAAACTTTGTTTTCTGAGTACAGCAAAACTACCAAGCATTCCGGTAACAGCTCCTAAAATGGCTGTTCCTAGTGTGATGGTTCGTAGTGTGTAGTCTGTGAAGACTAGTTTTATGTATTCTGTTATATCCACAATTCTTGCGAAAGCAGGAATCTCATCCTACTTTGTAATATTTTTTTCGTTTAGTTTGTAGGCCTCAAAGGTTTCTAAAACTTGTGAGATCTGTATCTATTTTAATTCTTAATTGGTGTACAAATTTCAATAAGAAACCCATTAATATCTCTTAAATACCCCACTTTTTGTCCCCAAGGTTTTTCAATTATAGGTTCGTATTCTATGGCTCCAGCTTTTATCGCTTTATTAAAATCATTTTCAATATTTTCAGTTGTAAAAGCCATTTCAATTCCGTTTGGCTTTTCGTTTATAGAAAGTTGTTTAAAGCCTTTTTTAAAGTTTGAATTTCCTAAGGAATGAGACGCAAAAGCGATGGTGGTTTCTCCAGAAAGTAGCTCGCCATAATCGTGCTCTGGTGTGATGAATTTTTTTTGAAACCCAAAAGCGTTTTCGTAGAATGACATTGTCTTTTCAACATCTTCGACATATAAAATGGTGTATGCGTATTTCATGTTTTTTATTGCTTTCTTAGTTCTCATTAGAGTAAGCACTGCCAACCGCCAACTGAATACGATCAACTATGTTTCTACTCCTGTATACTCACTTTATAATTAATACCATAGGTCTTCGTTAAGTTATCGTCATTGAAGATGTCCTTTACAGGTCCTGTGGCAATTTTCTTCACATTTAAAAAGGTTACCCAATCAAAATATTCGGGTACGGTTTGTAAATCGTGATGCACTACAATAACCGTTTTACCTGCTTTTCGTAATTCTTTTAAGATGTTAATGATGGCAATTTCAGTGGTGGCATCGACTCCTTGAAATGGTTCATCCATAAAATAGATAGAAGCATTTTGTACCAAAGCACGTGCTAAGAAAATACGTTGTTGTTGTCCTCCCGAAAGTTGACTAATCTGTCGACTTTTAAACGCTAACATCCCTACTTTTTCTAAAGCTTCTAGTGATGCTTTTTTCTCTTTTTGGCCAGGACGTTTTATCCAACCTAGACTTCCATAGGTTCCCATCATCACTACATCTAATGCTGTGGTAGGGAAATCCCAATCTACACTACCTTTTTGAGGCACATAAGCTACGAGTTGTCTTTGCTTTTTATAAGGTTTTCCGTAGATAGTGACACTACCTGCAATCGGTTTTAAGATTCCTAAAATAGATTTTATAAGTGTGGATTTTCCTGCTCCATTCGGACCAACAATAGCCATTAAAACTCCTTCTGGAATTTCTAAATCGATGTCCCAAAGAACCGGTTTGTAGTTGTAAGCAACGGTAAGATCGTCTACTTTTACGGCAATTACTCCTGAGGAAGCAGGAGTCTTATTATCAATAGTTTGTTCTTTCATAATTTTAGTTCTGTTCATTTTGTCTTGATACAAAACGAACCAAAAAATCACAATCAAAAATTAGAAAATTGCTAAAGCATCACTCACTTTTAGAACTTCGTGCTTGAGGCTGCTCCTCGCATCTACATTCCTTCGTTCATTATTTTTGAATTTTGATGTTCAATTCTCTGAATTGATCTAGGACATTCTTCTTTGCAATATTAGTTTTCAATTTCTTTTTATTTAATTTCTTTAAAATTGCCTTCACTGCAAACTGCAACTGAATATTATTTTAAAGCATTTACAATCGTATTTACATTATACTCAAACATACCAATGTAGGTGCCTTCAGGTGTTCCGGCATTTCCAAGGGCATCAGAATATAGTGTGCCTCCAATTTCTACATCATGTCCTTTAGATTTCACAGAAGCTTGCAGAGCTTCAATCGTTCGTTTTGGTACAGAACTTTCTATAAATATGGCTTTAATGTTTTTTTCGATAATAAATGTAGCCAATTTTTGAACATCTTGTACACCGGCTTCAGTTGCTGTTGATATACCTTGTAAACCAACGACTTCAAATCCGTAGGCTTTTCCAAAATAATTAAACGCATCATGAGCTGTTACTAATATCCTTTTTTCCTTTGGAAGTGTTTCTATGGTCTGCTTTATGTTATTCTGAAGTGCTTCTAATTTAAGGATATAAGCATTCTTGTTGGCTTCGTATTTTTGCGTGTTTTTAGGATCTTTTTTAGATAAAACAGCCGCTACTTTTTTTGCAAATTGTTCAAAATAATTAATATCGAACCAAACGTGTGGATCATAATTTGAAGCAAAATATTCAGAACCTATAAGTGTGTTTTCATCTAGAGCATCTGAGAGTGCTATGGTTGTTTTTTGGGAACTCTCCATTTTTTCAAGGACTTCTACGAGTTTTCCTTCTAAATGTAAGCCGCTGTAGAATATGATATCTGCATTGACTAATTTAGAAACATCACCTTCGCTGGCTTTATATAAGTGCGGATCGACTCCAGAACCCATTAAGCCTTGTATATTAATCATATCTCCACCGATATTCTCAACTAAGTCAGTAATCATGGTCGTTGTAGTCACAATATTCAGTTTTCCATTATCTTTAGATTCATCCTTACAAGCCGTAAAAATGAGCGTGATAGCTAAGAGGAAAATTATTTTTTTCATATATCTAAATATTTATTACGAAGGTACTAAAAAATGAGAAGAGTTAATCGGTTTTTAGTAGGATTCAAATCTGTTTTTTATTGATTTGAAAGAATTTTAGAAAGTTGTTTCACATTGAGGTACTGAAAGTAACGTGCTGTAGCTTGAAATTTCTCGTCTAAGAATACTAATGCAGGCAATGAAAATGGTTTGTTTTTTTGCCTTGCCATTAATAATGGAATTTGATGAATAGGGTTTCTTTTGTTTAAACGTTTGTTGATGAAAAGCTGATTGCCGAAATATATAGTGTCCTTTGTTTCAACATTCATTTTAACAGCGTAATAATCTTTGTTAAGTAAATCAATAATTAGGGTGTCTGTAAAAACTTCTTTTTGCATTTTTAGGCAAGGTGAACACCAGTCGGCATAAAAATCAATGAATACTTTTTTAGGTTGTACTTGAAGAGACTCTTCTAATTGTTCAAAATTAAGCCAATTCACAGCCTTTTCTGATTGTGAAAAGACTGTGCTGACCATGACTAACATGACTAAATTGAGAGAAATTTTCATTGCATTTTTCTGATTACAGAGAGTTGATAGAAAGTCCTAAGAAAAAGGTTCGTGGTGCTGCAGATCCATAAATATAGTTGCTATCACGATTTTTACCAGTATCAAAATCACTTTGGTAGCTATTGGTAATATTCTTAACACCTCCATAAAATTCTATGCCTGTGCTTATTTTTGGTAGATTGAATGTGTAACCCAAACGCAAACTCAATTCAGTAAACGTATCTGTTGTATTGTATTCATCAACGGTTTGACCTGTGCCATCTCCTGCAAAATGGGTAATATCCATTTGACCTGTATAGATTAAATTGGCACTCGCTGTAAACTGTTTTGTCGGTTTGTACGTTAACGTAGCATAACCATAATCGTTAGGTGTTCTTAAAAATTCGCGTTTAGTTTCTAAACCTTCAATATTTTCTACCGCATCGTCAAATCTGCTTGATTGTATTGTGAATCCGGCTTCAACTTCAAAAACATAATCGAAATTAGCGCGTGTTTCTAAAGTGAATCCTTTTACGGTTGCGCCACTACCATTTCGCTTTTCAAAACGTTCTCCAAATTCATCTTCGCCAAGTGGAAATTGAAAAAAGGCATCCTCCAAATGAGTGTAAAACCCTTCAACTGTAAAACCAGCGATAAAATGTTCTGTGGGTTTATCGTAATTCATTGAAGCGGTAAAACTGTTAGAGCGTTCTTCAATCAAATCTTCAGAAAGTGAAATTCTAGAGATGCCACCACCAGCAAAAGCAATATGTAAATCGGTATCAAAAGCCTGTGGCGCTCTAAAGCCAGTTCCCCAACCTAAACGGAATTGTGTGGTTTCTTTTAGTTTATAGAGTAAAGATAACCGTGGGCTAAAAACAACATTGTCTACCAAATTATGATCATCTAATCTAAAGCCCGCTAGAAAATTGATATCTTCAGTAACTTCCCAATCATTCTGAACAAATACACCTAAGTTGTTTGTGGTCTGATCGATGAGGTAATTGTAAGACGTAATTTCATCCATAACAGCATCATAAACGTATTCTACACCAGCAGTTAATACCGTTGTTCCTCCTAAAAAGTCATCGAATCTATTATTTAATTGAACGCCTCCTTGATGTGTGGTAACTTCGGAGATTCCGTAAGGTGGATCTGCAAAAAAGGCAGTTTGTTCATCAGTATCATCCGGAATAATTCCGGTGTAATGGTCACGATCTGTACGCTGACCTCCATAGTATAAAATCAATGAATTTTTATCGTTGTTAAAGTTGATTTGATAATCTAAACTCGCCATAAGCACATGGTGATCCCGCTCTTCGGATTGTTGAGTTAAATAAGCCGGTTTATCTACCATTTCACCACCAAAACGGTACTCGTAAAGCTTACTTAAATTGACTTCTAATTTTGAATTCTCTGTAGGTAGAAAAAAAGCATTAACACCAAAAGAGGTATTTTTTAGTTCTGGTAATTCAGAGAAATTATCGTCATTGGCGTCGTAGGCTGTTCGGGTTCGGTTACTTACAAAAAAGGTCGCGCCAGATTTATAATCGTCGCTAACTACAGTGGCATTTCCATTGATTAAATTTTGGTCAGCGCCTCCGTTGATGTTCTGATAGGTATAGCTAAAGTTATAACCATCTTGTTTTGGGATTTTGGTAATGACATTTACGGTTCCTCCGATGGCACTAGACCCGTAGAGTGCTGAGACACCACCACGAACAACCTCAATGCGTTCTATCATATTAACTGGGATTTGTTCTAAACCATATAGTCCAGTTAATGGGCTAAAAATAGGACGTCCGTTAATAAGGATTTGAGAGTATCCACCTTGAAGTCCGTTCATACGAATTTGACTATAATTACACGTTTGACAATCCATTTCAACACGAAGTCCTGGTTGAAAACGTAAGCCTTCAGAAAGATCAGTGGCTACAACCTGTTCTAAAGTTTCGCTATTAATTAGATTAACGATAACAGGAGAATCTGTACGACGTTTTTCTGTACGTGTCCCTGTAATGACCACTTCGTCTAAATCATTTTTATTGATTAAATCGAACGTGACATACACATTATCAGTTGTGATAGAAACGCGTTTTGTTTCCGTTTTAATGCCTGTGAATGACGCGACAAGAATATAGGTACCTGCTTTTAAATCTTTTATGATAAAATTTCCATTGTCATCAGATAGTGTTCCTTTTGAATTGTCTTCAATATAAATATTGGCAGAAGGTAGTGGTTGTCCTTCCGAAGTTACTCGACCAGTAATTTCATAAGTGTTTTGGGCATTTATACAAGTGACTGAAGCAAAAAGTAAAAGTAATATTAGTCTCATCTTTATTATTTTTTAAGCAAATATAAATATATTTTTAGATTAGTCTAAAAATATTTTAAGAAGTTTACTTTTTCTATATTTGCTTTACACGATAAAACTATGATTACACTAACAGAAGAAAATTATATTAAAGCCATTTACCATTTAAGCAGTAATGGCGAAAAAACGGTGAATACAAATGCTATAGCTTCTGCGATGCAGACGAAGGCATCTTCTGTTACGGATATGATTAAAAAACTATCTGAAAAGAATTATGCGGATTATAAAAAATACCAAGGTGTTACTTTAACGGATGACGGTAAGCGTGTTGCTGTAAATATTATTCGTAAACATCGCCTTTGGGAAGTGTTTTTAGTTGAGAAGCTAAATTTCTCTTGGGATGAGGTTCATGAAGTTGCAGAACATTTAGAGCATATTAAATCTGATAAATTGATTGATGAGCTAGATGCGTTCTTAGAGTTTCCTACGTATGATCCCCATGGAGATCCAATTCCTGATAAGGAAGGTAACTTTAAGCATATTGAAAAAATAGTTTTGGCTAAAGCCGAAGTTGGCTCTGCTTATAAATGTGTGGGAGTGGATGATACGTCTTCTAAGTTTTTAAAATATTTAGACAGTAATCATATTGCGCTCGGTACAATAATAACAGTAAAGCATAAAGAACCTTTTGATAATTCTATAAAAATAGCTTTAGAAAATTCTGAAATTGTAGTTTCTCAAAGTGTGGCTAAAAATTTATACTTAAAGAAGATTTAATTCCGCTCTTGGTAAAAATCTCACTTAAAAAGCTAAACTTATCTTAAAATAATGAAGTCTAATCGTTGGTGTTCATTTTACACTATAATTTTGAAGTCATTCTCATTTAATAAAATTCTATAATATGTCTCATATGTTTAAGTCTAGTATCGTTTGTGTTTTGCTTGTAATACTTGCTACAAGTTGTAAAAGTGAAAAGAAAGAGTCAATTGAAGCAGAAACGTCAGAACCGATAGTAGAAAATAAGATTCTCACACCTGTAGAAACTATTGAAAAAGCTTATAACAAAGATGTGTTTTTATCTAACGAAGCTATTGAGTTAGATATGGTGGTCAGTTTTGGTGGTAGTGAACGCCTTAATGGAAAAATGACGTTTTTAACCAATTCAACAAAAGGAAAAATTGAATTGAATGATGGTACTTTTATTTATTATGATGGCGAAAAAGTATTCCATTCTCCAAATCTTACAAACGGTAAAGCAGCACGATTTGATGCTTACACATGGATGTATTTCTTATTGTTTCCTACTAAGTTGAGCGACCAAGGAACTATATGGTCTGATGTAGAAAGTGCAAAACTTAATGATAAAACATACAATTCGCAACATTTAACGTTTGAAGCTAATACGGGCGATGCACCAGATGATTGGTATATTGTTTACAGTGATCCAAAAACCAATATGATGGATTATGTAGCTTACATTGTTACCGTTAATAAATCTACAGAAGCAGCGGAATCAGATCCGCATGCTATAGGTTACTCTAATTATAAAATGATTGATGGTGTGCCAATTGCACATAACTGGGAATTTTATGAGTGGTCTAAAGATGCTGGTTTAGGTAAAGTGATTGGTAATACGATTATCAATAATGTAAAGTTTGTGACGCCAAATGCTGATACGTTTTCTATTCCTGCAGATTTTATAGAAAAATAAAATCAACTTACTTACTACTATTACTCTGTATAAAAGCTTTTAAGGCAAACAGGAGAATGATTTCTATACTCACACAGAAAACACCGTGAATGATTTTAAGGTCAAATAGCACTACAAATACTAGGGCTGAGATAAAAAGACCAAAGCATATAAGAATACCACTGATGAGGTCTTTTAAAAACGTTGTTTTGTTAGATTTATAATCGAAAATGTAAGCGATTATGATAACGACTAATGACATCCACAGCCATCATCGCCGCCACAAGCTTTAGCTGATTTTTTCTTAGGGGACCAAATGTATTTTCGTACTAGAAAAAGTAAGGCCAATCCTAATGCAGCAAAAACTAATATGTTTTGAATTATTGTGTTCATATTATTTCAAGACTTGATAAGCGATTAAAGCAACAATATAAGCAAATCCACTCATAATTACTAATTGATACATTGGCCACTTCCATGAGTTGGTTTCTTTTTTCACAACAGCAAGTGTACTCATACATTGCATAGCAAAGGCATAGAACAAGAGCAATGAAATACCAGAAGCAAAATTAAATAATGGGCCTCCAAGTATAGGATTGACTTCGCCTGCCATTCTGTTTTTAATGGTTTCTTCTTCATCACTACCAACACTATAAATAGTGGCTAGTGTCCCAACAAAAACTTCACGCGCAGCAAAAGAACTTACGATGGCAATACCAATTTTCCAATCGTAACCTAAAGGTCTAATTGCTGGTTCTATAGCGTGGCCTGCAATACCAATAAAGGAATGCTCTAGTTTATGAGATTCTATTTTTTCGTTTAATTCATCTTCAGGTAAATTCTCTGAAGCAAATTTTTCGGTGACAATACTTTCCGCATTATTAAAATTATCGCCTGGTCCATAAGATGCTAAAAACCACAATACGATAGAAATTGCAAGTATAATTTTACCCGCCCCAAAAACAAAAGCTTTTGTTTTTTCTAAAACCGTTAGCGCCACATTTTTAAATAAAGGCAATTTGTAATTTGGCATTTCTACCACAAAGAAACTCTTACTTTTTATTTTCAATATTTTATTAAGAATCCAGGCTGAACCAACCGCGGCTCCAAATCCAATAAGGTATAAGAGCATTAAAGTTAAGGCTTGATAGCTTAATCCTAGTATGCGTCCTTCGGGTATAACTAAAGCAATAATGATAAGATATACAGGTAGCCTTGCCGAACACGTAGTGAACGGTGTTACTAAAATAGTGATTAAGCGTTCTTTCCAGCTTTCAATATTTCGAGTTGCCATAATTGCAGGAATGGCACACGCTGTTCCAGAAATTAAAGGCACAACGCTTTTTCCGCTCAATCCAAAACGTCGCATAATTCTGTCCATTAAAAACACAACACGACTCATATAACCGCTTTCTTCAAGAATAGAAATAAACAGAAATAAGAAGGCGATCTGTGGAATGAATATAACGATACCTCCAAGTCCTGAAATAATACCTTCAGCTAGTAGGTTTGTAAAGGCACCTTCTGGTAATGTGTTTTTTGTCCATTCACTTAAAGAGGCAAATGAACTATCTATAAAATCCATTGGAATGCTAGACCAGTCATAAATGGCTTGGAATATGGTGAGTAAAATAACCCCAAAAATTAAGTAACCCCAAACTTTATGAGTTAGAATTCTGTCTAGTTTTATGCGTAAATCTTTTGCCGATTTTAGGTCAATAGTTTGTCCTAATTTTAGTGTTTCGTTTATAAATTGGTAACGCTTTATGGTTTCCTTTTGTTGAAGTCGTTTTAAATCTGTTTTAGATTTGGTTTTAAAATCCTCTACGGCTTCAAATGTTTTTCTATCTGTTTTTCCGAAGTTTACATCTTGGGTAATCACTAACCAAAGTTTGTATAATAATTGATTCGGAAATGCTTTTCTTAAGTTTTCAAAATAGGCTTTATCTATAGTAGAGGCATCTAGACAAGGTTCTGTAGAAAGTTCTTTAAAGTGTGTTATGAGTTCCTTTAGCTCGTTAATCCCTTTGTTTTTTCTGGTGCTTATTAAAGCTATTTTGGTTTTTAATTCTTGTTCTAAATAATCGATATCTAAAGAAATGCCTTTGTAGGCCATTCTATCAGACATGTTAATAACAAGAATTGTAGGGATTTTTAAATCTTTGATTTGTGTGAATAATAAAAGATTTCGTTTTAAATTTTCTACATCACTAACTACAACAGCAAGATCTGGATAATCCTTATCGTTTTTGTTTAATAGTAATTCTATAACAACGTTCTCATCTAAGGACGAGGCGTTTAAACTATACGTGCCGGGTAAATCTATAATATGCGCTTTTACTCCTCGAGGCAGTTTACAAATACCTTCTTTCTTTTCAACGGTAATGCCAGGATAATTACCCACTTTTTGATTTAATCCGGTTAGGGCATTAAAAACAGACGTTTTACCTGTATTGGGATTTCCTATTAACGCAACATTGATTTGCTTACTCATGCGCAGTTTCAATTATAATGTGAATAGCAGTTTCTTTTCTAATGGCTAAATGCGTACCATTAATGTTAAGATACATTGGGTCTGCGAAAGGAGCAACTTGTACAAGCTCTACCAAATTACCAGGTAAACAGCCCATTTCGAGCAATTTTAATGGAATATGAATAGAAGACACATCTGTTATAGTGCCTTGTTGTCCGCGTTTTAATTCTGCTAATGTCAACCTCTCCTTATTTAGAATTGTTATAAAGAAGCAAATGTAATAGAAATTTGTTAGTGTAAAAAGTAAGACAATAGTTATTTGTAGGCTTTAACTTATTTTATGATCCACCAAAATATTTTAAAGTCTCAATATCTTGCAGAAGTAGCTCAATATCTTCAGGATTTGTACCGTCATAAAAACCTCTTATTTGACGCTTTTTATCAATCAACATAAAATTTTCTGTATGTATCATGTCAAATTGATCGCCATTACCATCAGTTTTTACGGCTAAGTAGCTCTTTCTGGCTAGTTCGTAGATTTGTTTTTTATCTCCAGTAACCAAATTCCATTTTCGATCTATAACCCCTTTTTCTATAGCGTATTTTTTTAGTTGCGCTACGCTATCAATTTTTGGAGTTACAGAGTGAGAAAGTAACATAATATCATCATCATTAATAATTGCCTTCTGTATTTGTTCCATGTTTTTGGTCATTATCGGGCAGATCGTTTGGCACGTCGTAAAAAAGAAATCTGCAACATAGATTTTATCTTCGTAATTCTGTTGTGTTATCGTTTCACCATTTTGATTAGTTAAGCTAAAATCCGCTATTTTATGATATTTTAATTGGTGTTGAATAGTGCTGTCTACTAACTCTTCGCTCACCATTCCGGGCTGATAAATAGGAAGTGTATGTTTTACATTTAAGACGTTGTATATTATTGCGATGATAATGATACAAAGTATTGAAAAAAAGATTCCGAAGTTTTTATACCCTTTAAAAAATGAAAGAAATGACATTAAGATTGTATTAAAGATAGTTGAAGGGCAAAAATACGACTGAATCTCAAGAAAAGCTTTATTTTTAACATTAAAACGAGTGCTATGAAACGATTTTTAGGATGCCTAATCTTGGTATTGGCTATGCAAATAAATGCCCAAGATTATAATGAAACATTGAATGCTATTCGCTCTGCTGAAGCTAACACAGCATTACGTCAAATGATGAATGCACAAAACGCTAATACAGGAAATTACGATGTTAAATACCATAGGCTAGAATTAAATATAGATCCGTCTGTAGCAGCAATTTCTGGTGATGTCACTACCTATTTCGAAGCTAAAGAAGCACTGACAGAAATCACTTTTGATTTGTCGGATAATATGATGGTTTCTCAAGTGTTGCAACGTGGTAATAGTTTAAATTATATTCAGAATTCGGATGATGAATTGGTCATTACCTTACCTGCCACACAAGCCCAAGGAGTTTTAGATTCATTAACGATAAGTTACGCTGGCAACCCTGTGAGTTCAGGTTTTGGTTCTTTTGAGCAGACCACTCATGGTGCCGACAATGATCCTGTTATTTGGACGCTTTCTGAACCTTATGGAGCTAAAGGTTGGTGGCCGTGCAAACAAGATTTAATAGATAAAATAGAGAATATAGATGTTTATATTACGACACCAGTATTAAATCCGTTAAACAAAACTTACGTGGCCGTTTCTAATGGTTTAGAGCAAAGCCAAGTGGTTGTAGGTTCTGAGAAGACGACTCATTTTAAACATGGTCATCCCATTCCGGCTTATTTAATTGCCGTAGCTGTTACTAATTATGAAGTGTATTCGCATGTGGTACCAAACAATGGTAACCCTTTTGATATTATAAATTATGTCTATCCGGAAGATATTAATTATGCTCAAGCAAATACAGGGATAACTGTAGATATTATGAATCTTTTTACAGATTTATTTGAAGAATATCCCTTTGCAGATGAGAAATATGGTCATGCACAATTTGGATGGGGAGGAGGCATGGAGCATACCACAGTTTCCTTTATGGGATCTTTTAACAGAGGACTTATTGCACACGAGTTGGCACACCAATGGTTTGGTAATAAAATAACATGCGGAAGCTGGAAAGATATATGGTTAAACGAAGGCTTTGCAACATATTTATCTGGCTTGGTGATTGAAGATTTAGACGGAGAGGCTAATTTTAAATCGTGGAGACAGCAAACCACGGCGAGTATCACATCTCAACCTGGAGGTGCAGTCTATCTTACAGACCAAGATACCACAAGTGTTAATAGAATTTTTAGTAGCCGTTTAACTTATAATAAAGGTGCTATGGTATTGCATATGTTAAGACGTCAATTGGGTGATGTTGATTTTTATCAAGGTCTTAAAGCGTATTTGGCGACACCAACTTTGGTTTATGATTATGCTAAAACACAAGATTTTATTGCTATTATGGAATCATCTACAGGGCAAAATTTAGATGAGTTTTTTAATGATTGGCTTTATAACCAAGGCTACCCAAGTTATTCAGTGAACTGGAATCAAGATGACAATCAATTGCAACTTATGGTGTCGCAGACTCAAAGTGATGCGTCAGTGTCTTTTTTTGAAGCAGGATTGCCAATTAGAGTGACAGGAACTTTGGGCGAATCTTTAGATCTAGTTTTAGACAATACGACCAATAACGAACAGTTTTTTGAAACCGTTAATTTTACAGTACTGGAGGTGTTAGTCGATCCTGATTATCATTTAATCTCAAAAAATAATGCCTCAACTTTAAGCACGTCAGATTTTGAATTACAGGACCAAATAACCATTTATCCTAGTCCGGCATCATCTGTAATTCATATTGTAAAACCAGAACATATGGAGATCGAAACCATTAAAATCTATAATAGTTTAGGCCAATTAGTATTACAGCAGAATTGGACGCCTCAGGTAGATCTAAACACTTTGGCGTCAGGCTTGTTGTTTGTACAAATTCAAACCAAAGAAGGAGTGATTAATAAAAGAATTATAAAAAATTAACTAGGCTGTTGTTTTAACGTATTGCTAAGATTTTTTTAAATATACGTTTCATATAAATACCTTACTTTTGCAAATCGAAATTTGAAAAAAATTACATGGAATTTATTATAAAAATATCTCAATTTTTACTTAGTTTATCCTTACTTATTGTTTTGCACGAGCTTGGGCATTTTATACCGGCAAAGCTTTTTAAAACTAAAGTTGAAAAGTTTTACCTCTTTTTTGATGTGAAATTTTCACTCTTTAAAAAGAAGATTGGTGATACCGAATATGGTATTGGTTGGTTGCCTCTTGGAGGTTATGTGAAAATTGCAGGAATGATTGATGAAAGCATGGATAAGGAGCAAATGGCATTGCCACCGCAACCATGGGAATTTCGTTCTAAGCCAGCATGGCAACGTTTAATTATTATGCTTGGTGGAGTAACCGTGAACTTTATTTTGGCCTACTTTATCTACGTGGTTATTTCGTTTACATATGGAGATACAGATGTTACTACCGACAGTATGAAAGATGGCTTCTGGATAGAAAACAATCTGCTTTTAGATGTTGGTTTTAAAAACGGAGATAAAATATTAGCTATTAATGACGAAAAAGTTGACACCTATTATGATGTTAGAAAAAACTTAGTAAATGGCGAAAAGTACTCTATAGTTAGAGATGGTGAAAACAAAGAAATTGTACTTCCAAAAGATTTCTTGGGTCAGTTGTCATCAGCAGAAAGAAAGAACGGCACCTTTAAGCTACGAATTCCGTTTATGGTGGGTAGTGTGCCAGATACATCATTAAATAAAGGAGCGAACTTAGAAAAGGGTGATGTTTTATTATCGGTTAATGGAAAAGATCTACGTTACTTTGATGAGGTAGAGTCAAGAATGTTAGCCTATAAAAATCAATCTGTAGAAGCAACATTTTTAAGAGGTGAAGAAAAAATAAATACAAACTTACAAGTCAATGCTGAAGGTAAAGTTGGAATTTTCCCGGCATCACATAATTCAAGGTTTGCAGAGCTAGGGTATTTTAATATTATTCATAAAGATTATACCTTCTTAGAAAGTTTTGGTGGAGGAGTAGATAAATTTAAAGAACAGGTTTCTGGGTATTTTGATCAATTAGGAAAGATTTTTACACCAAGTACAGGTGCTTATAAAGGCGTTGGTGGATTTAAAGCGATTTTTGATGTGTTCCCTGACCAATGGATTTGGCAAGATTTCTGGGGTTTAACAGCCTTTTTATCTATTATGTTGGCGATACTTAATTTATTACCAATACCAGCTTTAGATGGTGGACACGTGGTGTTTTTACTATATGAAATGATTTCTGGACGTAAGCCAAGCGAAAAGTTTTTAGAGCGTGCACAAGTTATAGGGTTCTTTATTTTAATCGCTTTAGTGCTGTTTGCCAATGGTAATGATATTTTTAAAGCCATCACGAATTAAATATTTTAAAATTTTTTAAAAAAAATTATTATTTCGTTTTGTAGTAATGAAAATACTGTATATATTTGCGCTCGCTAACGCGAAAAAACACATACTTTAGTTCTGCTAATAATAACCAAATAGAAAGAACGATTGATTGTTAATTGAGCCTCGAAAGCTTTTCGAGATTAATTAGAGTCTAAGAAAAGAGAAGTTTAGTGCCTTCTAAAACACACTAAAAAAAGGAATTTTATTCCTCTTTAGCTCAGTTGGTTAGAGCATCTGACTGTTAATCAGAGGGTCCTTAGTTCGAGCCTAAGAAGAGGAGCAAACAAAGCCATTACGAAAGTAGTGGCTTTTTTGTGTTTTAATGTGTTTTGTTTATGATCCCTTATGGGATCAAGACTAAAAGGGAATCAAGACTAAAAGTTGTGTGTGAATTATCTATACTTTTCGGGTTTTTGCAAATAAAAGATTTTGAACCATTATCTAAAGCTTCTTAAACTTAGTCTTCCAGAATTTCTAATCAAGCATTAATCTTAATCCATTAAGATTTAAGACAAAGTGTTTTGATATCGCTTTCATTTAATCAGCCCTGTCTAATCCAATCTTTTAAACTTTCCTTTTGTCTTTCGTTTTAAAGGTCGCTTTAATACGACACTTTAAACCTATTAATATAGCGCAACAAGCCTTCTAACAGTACAATTAACATTTACTTAATAATTCCTTGTCAATCTCTTGATGTCAATCACTGAGGGTATTTTCTAATTTTCTACTCATAGTAGTAAAAGGAGTACTCCATGATTAATATGACCAAAAATGAGAGAAAATGCGTTCGGTATTTAACACATGAATTATCTACAGCCGCTAGAGCTGTATTTGAAATAGAACTGACTTTAGATTATGAATTAAAAACAACGTATGACAACTATAAATTAATTTGGGATAACTATCCTGATAGTTTAAAGGAGTATGATGAACATAAAGAAATACAATTAAAATCTAAGACTGTTTTAAGAAATAAAAACCGAAAGAGAAAAGTAATTAATCACGTATCATTTAGTCTAGCGGCAATTACTTTAATATTTATAGCCTATGGTTATTTTTTACCTTCAAATGAGTTAAGCTATACAAATCAGATTACTACAAACAAAGGTCAGCGGCAAACAGTATACCTTCCAGATAGTAGTCTAGTTATTTTAAATGCTTTAAGTGAGATCAAATATAACTCAGATTTTAAAAATCAACGGAGTGTTTATGTAAAAGGAGAGGCCTATTTTGATGTTACCCACAATGAAAATATTCCTTTTATAGTCCATACCGAAGACTTAAATATTACGGTTTTAGGAACCGCATTTAACGTTAGCACAGTCTTCGATAACAAATCAGTTTCGTTAGAACGCGGTAAAGTAAATGTATTAATTAAGACCTCTAAAAACAGCCTTAATTTATTACCAAAAGAAGAGCTTATTTATAACACCAAAACTTCGGATGTTACTAAAAGAAACTTCAATATCACCAAGGCCTTAGCCTGGAAAGATAACATGTTAATTCTCGATAATTTAATATTCAAACACGCCTTATATAAAATAAATAATTTTTACGGAGTACGCTTCAAGATTACTGATGAAGACATCAATCAAAAAAAGATAACAGGTGCTTTTAAAGAGCAAAATATCGATGAATTTATAAACTCCATTGAATTCATCGCGGATGTTAAAATAAAGAAAGTTAATACTAACACATATTTAATAGCTCAAAAAAATGAAGATTAAAAGCATTCGTCGTTCAGTCATTACAAACGAAGACCTTTTTCTATTTGAACAAATGCAAGAAGGTGATACTAAAGCGCTCGATCTATTCTTTAAAAAATACTATCAAAAACTGTGCAGATTTGGTGTTTTATTCGAATCCAATAGTCATATCATAGAAGAAAAAGTAGATGATGTTTTCATCACATTATGGTCTAATAGAAGCCAGCTTAATAAAATTAAAAATCCAAAATCATATATCTATGCCATATTAAAAAACGATCTCTTAAGAGTTAAGAACAATTACCAAATTAGACCACTACAAAATGAAGACTACCTAAATAGTTACAGTCTTTATCCAAGTATCGAAGAAGAAATTATAGCTAACGAACAGAAAGAAATCAATAAAAATGTTATTAAAAATGTTTTAGAATCCATACCAAAACGGACACGTCAAATTTTTGAAATGAGCAGAATTGACGGATTTAAATACAAAGAAATTTCAGAACTACTAGACATAACCCCTAAAACCGTAGAGAATCATATTGGGTTAGCTCTCAGACACATTAGTGCAAATGTAAATAAGCTAAAGTAGTATGTGTTAGAAATACAGCTACTCGTTACCTCATCCTTCTAATCTCAAACGATTGTAACAATCACAACTAATCATTAAAAAAATTACAACTTTATGAAATATCACAAATTCATATTAAGTACTGTCATAATCCTGGCAAGTTTATTCAATGTTTATGGAAGTATACATCCAAAACACAACACCGAGCGTTATTACATTATTAGTAACACCATTAACTTACAGCTAAAAAAAGCATCTTTAATTCAGGTGTTTAATTTAATTGAAAAACAAACCGATTTAAAATTCATTTATATTTCTAATGAGATTTACCAAAACACTAAAATTGATTTAAGTATAAATAATCAACCTTTAGAAACTGTTTTAAAGACCTTAAAACAAAAATCACCAATAGATTTTAAAATCACCGATAATGGTATACTCGTTAAACCCATATCCAAAACTGTTTCTAAAATTAATCAAGAGAATATCACTATTAAAGGTGTGGTGTATGATGAAACCAATACGCCTGTACTTGGAGCTAATATTTACGCTACAGCATATAATATTGGTGCTGTAACCGATTATGATGGCCAGTTTACAATTACTGTTCCTGCCGATACTAAGACGTTAAAAATTACTTATATCGGATACGAAGACGTAGATTATCCTTTAGAAGGTCAATTAGAAATTACAATTAATTTAACGCCTCATTTTGCTGCTCTTAACGAAGTTGTCATTACAGGACAGGGTGCAAGTGTACAACGAAAAAGATTGTCTAGTAATGTAGAAGTTCTTAAGTCCGAAGATTTAGCCGGTTTACCATCGCAACGTATAGACCAATTGATTGCAACCAAATTACCTAATACACAGATTAATTTTACAGGAGGTCAATCGGGCGCAACAACCTTAATCAGATCTCGAGGTATTAATTCTGCTTTTCTTAGCTCAACACCAGTTTTTTATATAGATGGAGTTCGTATGGATAATTTAAACACCTCGAGTGCTTTAGGTGGTGGTAGTGCACAAGGTGCAGCGATGAGTTCTATAGCCGATATTCCAATGGATAATATAGAGCGTATCGAATACATTAATGGTGGAGCCGCAACAACATTATATGGTTCAGATGCCGCAAACGGGGTGATTCAAATTTTCACTAAAAAAGGAAGCTCTAGAGGAACGCAAATTACAGCTTCAACTCAAATGGGAATTATAGCACCAACTACAGATTTTCTGTATTTTGATCGCTCTAAGGACTTATTATTTGAAACAGGAACTTACCAAAAATATAACTTAAGTATCAGTGGTGGTAACTCTGAAGGTTTTGGCTATAGTTTTTCTGGAAATTTTTTAGAGAATACAGGAGCTCAAATAGCAGATAATAATGCCAACAAGAAAATAGATTTTAGCACTGGTTTTAAAGCTAAATTAGGAGAAAAAGTAACGTATAATAGTTCTTTTATTTACGTGAATAATGTCTACAACAGAAACCGAAATGGTAACCAAGGGGGTTATACAGGTTTATGGTTTGCAGAAAGTGGTGCTTCCTCCTTAAAAGGGTTTAACAATAGACTAGACGACCTTAGTGCTGCCGAGTTTAGTGAAATTAATGATTTTGTGAAAACAGCAGAAGAACTACAAGACAACGAAATCTCAATTAATAGATTTACAACGTCTCAAAGTTTCTCTTACAAACCAGTGAATAATTTTGAAGCTAAATTTGTTGGAGGTATCGATTATAGAGTTCAGAATGACAAGGCCATCCAAACCAATGAATACTTAACGCATACAACTCAAACTAACGTTACAGACGAAGGAAGTATAAATAACTTAGAACGTAAATACTTTGGTATTACTCTAGAGTTAAGTGCGCAACATAAATTTGAAACAGGTCAATTTTCATTTATCTCTACCGTGGGAGGTCAGTTGTTTAGAAACTCAGATCATCAAATACAATTCACAGGTACTAATATTAGAGACGGAGCCGAAACAATTAGCGATGCCGCTATAAAAACAAGTGAAGAATATTTGGCAGAGGTGCTTAACTATGGTTTCTATTTTCAAGAAAATATTGGCTTTAAAGATAAGTTGTTCTTTGACTTAGGTATTAGAGGAGATCGTAACCCCTCTTTTGGAGATAATATTGGGACGCAATACTATCCTAAAGCAGGTGTTTCATATCTATTAAGCTCAGAACCTTGGTTAGAAAATTCAACTGCTATAAATTCTTTAAGATTACGAGGAAACTACGGTGTAGCGGGTAATTTACCTCCTGCTTTTGTAAACGAAAGAACCATTGATTTTGATGGCTTTTTAGGAGAACAAGCGGCCTTTTTTGGACAATCTGGTAATCCGGATTTAAAACCTGAAAAAACGAAAACTTTTGAAGTCGGTGTTGATGCCGCATTGTTTAATAATAGGGTAAATCTTTCTGTGGGTTACTATAACGCAAATACAAAAGATGCTTTATTCTATGTGCCGCCAACACCATCTAGTGGATATGCCAATAGTCAATTATACAATATTGGTGAAATAGAGAATAAGGGTTGGGAAATAAATGCCAGCTTTATTCCTATTCAAACCGAAAATGTAACCTTATCACTTAATGTATCTATAAACACTTTAGACAACTTAGTGGTAGACTCAGGTGGTGTAGCACCCTTTAATATTAATGGATTTAGTGCCAGAACCATTCAAACTGTAGTAGAAGAAGGGTATCCTATAGGATATATTAGAGGAAACTATGGAACCTTTGATGAGAATGGTGTTTTAGAATCCACAACAGCACAATCGTATTTAGGGACTACGATTCCAGATTTATTTGGTAATCTTGGAATGAATTTCGCCTATAAAAACTTCAGTCTCTTTGCAAACGGTAATTACCAAAAAGGGGCTTACGCAAACAGTTTTGATCAACAGTTTAGATTTCTTTATGGTGCATCGGATGATATAGTGCCAGCAGCAGAAGTTGAAGCTAATGGAACATCAAATTGGTTAAACTTTACAAATTTATTTACAGAAAAGACTGATTTTATAAAAATTAGAACCATCGGAATGAATTACAATTTAATCCCTAAAAACACTAATACTATTAAATCCATCCTAATTGGGTTTAGTGTTAATAACCCGCTAAGTTTTACAGCATCGTCGTTTGACCCTGAAGCTACAATTAGTGGTTCGGCAACGGGACAGGGTGGTGCTTCTACGGGTGGTATATCTTATGCTACATACTCTGCGCCAAGAGAATTTTTAACCTCATTAAAAATAAACTTCTAATAACAAAAAACATGAAAACAATTTATATATACATAACCGTTTTGTTTCTGACACTTACCGCTTGTGTCGATAACCCAAATGTTACTGAAGAGAATTTCTTGGACAACAACAATTCTGCTACGAGTTGGATTACAGGTGTTAAAAGGCAACTTGCCATAACCATGAACGCTATCGTCATCAACTCTGAAATGGTTTCAGATAATTATTTCAACAATTATACGCTTTACAATAAAGTATACGATATTCCGCAAATTGACTATACAGATATTGATGGTAATAGTATGCAGGTTGAAATTGGAGCGCTAAGAGAAATGGCAGAATATGCTCTAGAAACAGTACTTCCAAACGATCCAGACGCTACAGCTCAAGACTGGTCTTATGCTTATTTTGCAAAAGCTTATGCCTTAATTTTATCTGGTGAAAATTTCACTGGTCTTCCTATGAACAGTAATGGTGACGCTTATACTCCAAACGAATTATTAGAAGCTAGCATAGGTTACTTAGACCTTGCAATTGAAAATGAAACTGAGCCCGAAACCACTTTAGTCTACCAATTATTAAAATCTAGAGTGTATCGTAGTTTAGGGGATGTTGCTAATGCAAAATCTTTGGCTCTAACAGTGGTTAGTCATAACAGCTTATTGTTTACTGTAGAATTTGATGGTAATAATGGTGTTCCTAATGAAATTCAGAATGCCACCTTTACCGCTAGTGAGAATAGGTTTGCACCTTTACCAAGGTTAGATTTTTTAGATCCTAAATTTTTTGACATAGGAACATCTGCAGAAGATCAAAAGCCATTGTCTCTGGCTAAAGTAGAAGAGGCCTATTTAATTTTAGCGGAAGCGTATACTGCCGAAAATAATTTGGAATTGGCTAAATCTACACTAACCAATTTAATAGATAATGTTTTAGCATCCAGACCAATTATGTATTTAGACGATAGTGAAGAATTGAGAAATGGTACTAATAGACAAGATTATCCAATAACAGCTGTTAATGTCAGTTTTGAAAGTGACCAAGAATCTAAATCCGGGTATATCTTAGATAGACAAACAGGTTTAATACCTGTGTATACAGTTTCTGGCACAAGTATCACAAATCAAGATATTGATGCTACAGCAAATGCAGATGATGTATTATACCTTATTTACTTAGTGCGTCAAGAAATTTTTATTAGTGAAGGTAGACGTTCTAACGATTTAGGTATTAAGTTTCCTGTTTCTCAAACTGAGCAATTAAACAATTCTAATATTTCAGATGAATTTACTTTGCCTGTGATTCCTAATTTTATTCCTATGAATCTTGGTCTAGACGATTTTACGGTAGATGAAACCACAGGGAATGTCACCATCCTTTATGATATGAACCGTGTATTGGTCGAAAATAAAGCATCAAACCATGTCTTACCTTTTAATTAATTCTAAAAATGAAAAAGCAACTTAGATATATTTATTTTGTGATATCAGCGTGTTTAGGCTTAAACCTAATCGCTGCACAAGAGGCAAAGCACTTGGTTATAATTAGTATCGATGGTTTTAGGCCAGACTTCTATTTGGAAGACCAGTGGCCGACTCCTAATATTAAGGATTTAGCTATTAATGGAATTGCTTCCCAAGGTGTAAATGGTATTTTCCCGACAGTTACATATCCATCGCATACCACTTTAATTACAGGTGTAGGTCCAGACGAGCATGGTATATATTACAATACTAAAGTTTCGGAAGAAGGCACACTAGGAGACTGGTACTATGATTTTAAGTCTGTAAAAGCTAAAACCTTATGGGAAGCTGCGAAAAACGCAGGATTAAAAACAGCTTCTGTGTCATGGCCCATAACGGTAAATGCACCATTCATAGATTATAACATACCAGAAATATGGTCGTTTGATAACCCAAGAGATCGCCGTGGTGCTACTCAAATACATGCAATACCTGAAGGTTTGTTTGAGGATGCCATAGCTAATGCTACAGGGAATTTAGATATAGACGATTATAACTTAAGTTCGTTGAGTATGGATCAAAATTTGAGTAGAATAGCAGGCTATATAATTAGAACCTATACTCCAAATTTATTAACAATTCACTTACCAAATACCGATGGTGCACAACACAGAAATGGACGTGATGGTATTGAAGTTAAAAAAGCAATTGCAGGTGCAGACCAAGCTGTGAGTACTATAATTGATGCCTTAAAAAAAGCGAATATTTTAGAACAAACCAATATTATTATCACCGGAGATCATGGTTTTTATACTGTACATTCTAGTATGGCTCCCAATCTATGGTTAAAAGAGTTAGGCCTGCTAGATAAAGACACATTCTTTTTAAGTACTGGTGGTTCGGCATTCTTACATGTGAAGAATAAAAACGATACTAAAATGATAGAAAAAATTGTGAATAAACTCGAGAGTTTGCCTTTTAGTGTTAAAAAAGCGTTTAGAATTATTTCTAGAGATGAGATGACTTCTAGAGGTGCTAATCCAAATGCCGTATTGGCTTTATCTGCAAACGATGGTTTTAGTTTTAATAATGACAGAGAAGGAGAATTAATTAAAAGTGCGCATGGTGGTAAACATGGTCAGTATCCAGATACTAAAAACATCCAGACGGGTTTTGTAGCTTCTGGTCCTGATTTTAAAAAAGGGATCCTTTTTTCTGAAATTCAAATGGAAGATATTGCAGCATTAGCAGCTTATGTTCTTGGGACTCAATTAGAATCCTCCAAAGGAATTGTTTATAAGAGCATGCTAAATAGTAATAGTAGGTATTAATAATACCAATTATTAAATCTTTTATAGTAAAAAAGCAAGAGTTAGGTTTCTCTTGCTTTTTTTATATCTGTATAATTGTGGTATCTAGCAAATAAAAAATCCTATCAAGCGATAGGATTTTTTTATGTTATTTCGAAAAGAATAAACTTTTAAGCCTGATACTTTTTCTTCAACTGCGTCAACATTTCAGACGTCATTTTTTTAAGATCAAAATCATGAGACCAGTTCCAGTCTTTACGAGCTACGCTATCATCAATAGATGACGGCCAGCTGTCTGCAATGGCTTGTCTAAAGTCGGGTTTATAAGCCATTTTAAAATCAGGCATTTCGGCTTTAATACTATCTGCAATCTCTTTTGGAGTAAAACTAATCGCCGATAAGTTGTAAGATGATCTTATGGTTACATCCTCAGCAGGAGCTGCCATAATTTGAGTGGTTGCTTTAATAGCATCATCCATAAACATCATCGGTAAATTGGTGTCTTCTGATAAAAAACTCTCGTATTTGCCTTCTTTTATAGCTTCGTGATAAATCTCTACAGCATAATCCGTAGTACCACCACCTGGCATCGCCTTATGACTGATAATACCTGGATAGCGAATGCTTCTTACATCTACACCGTATTTATCATGGTAATATTCGCACCAGCGTTCTCCAACTTGTTTGGTAATACCGTAAACGGTCGTCGGTTCGCTGATGGTGTGTTGCGGAGTGTTTTCTCTAGGAGTTGTTGGTCCAAAAACAGCAATACTACTTGGCCAAAATACTTTTTTAATTTGTCCGGATTTGGCTAAATTAAGCACATGAAATAATGAATTCATGTTTAAATCCCATGCTTCCATTGGGTACTTTTCGCCTGTAGCACTAAGCAAAGCTGCCATAAGGTAAATGGTATCTACTTTATGATTAATACAGCAATCTTTAATGGCATTAAAGTTTTTAGCATCTAAAATTACAAAAGGTCCAGCGTTTACCAATTCTAGTTTACGTGTGTTAATATCGCTAGCAATAACGTTATCTACACCATGGAGTTCTCTTAACTTAGTGGTTAGTTCTGTTCCTATTTGCCCACAGGCACCAATGATTAATATTTTTGAAGACATCTACTCTTTTTAAATTATCGCCAAAAGTAATAAGAATTTAGGCGTTGTAATATTAAAGTTTTCAGAAAAAGGTGGTTTTAATTATGAATTACTCAACTTTGTTTCAAATGCATATACTAAAGCCTAAAAAAGGATAGTTTAGTATATTTACATTCAAATTAAAAAATACTTATGAAAACTAGATTTGTCCTTTTATATTTATGTGGTATTATGGTTATGAGTTGTGGTGAGGATACCAATACCACCCAAGTATTGGAGACAACTGATAATACAGAACAGAGTGCAAAAATTACAGCTAAAACTATAGAAAGTATAGGTTATAAGGATTATGCGCTTAGTAGCGAAAGTGAAAGTGCCGTTGTAACTTGGGAACGGTATCACGAATTAGCTACGCAAATTAGTTACTTAAAAAAGGCTGATTTTTCGTTTTTTAATGGAGATATAGAACTCTTAACAAAGTTTACCGAAGAATTTAAAACGCAAATGCCAGACCAGTTTAAAGTAAATCCTATTCTATCTCGAAATGCTATTGTAGAAACAGATCTTTTAAAGTTGAATGAAAATTTAACCTTAGATAATATTAAAAGAAGTGAAAAATTATTAAGTATTAAAGCGCTATTTGTATCTTTTTCTAATCTTAATTATCAGATTAATGAAAAGTTAGAAAGCGATTTTTATGATAAAATTCAGCCAGAATAGTATTAAATATGTTTGTAACAAATCAATACATTTTTAGTCTTATATATAATTATTTTTAATTGAAACTAATTAACATAAACTATGAAAACTAATATTAGTCGCGCATTGGCGCTATCAAGTTTGGCATTTATTACACTAGTAGGGTGTAAGGAAGAGGTCAAAAAAGATTCTGCCATAACAGAGGTGAAAATACCCGGAATTGTTTTGGAGAATATGGATACTTCAATGGATCCTAAACAAGATTTTTACAATTACGTCAATGGAAATTGGGCAAAGAATAATACCATTCCAGATGATGAAACTAGTTGGGGAGGCTTTGGAGTCTTACGTAAAGCTACAAGACAAGATGTTTTAGAGATTTTAAATGTTTCAAAAGAATTAGGAACTTATAAAGAAGGTTCTGATCAAAAGAAGGCTTTATTAATTTATGAATCTGAGTTAGATACACTTGCGCGTAATGAGGCTGGTATTAAACCCGTTCAGCCTTTATTAGATAAGATTAATGGGATTAAAAACCTTAGCGATATGCAAACGGTTTATGCGTCTACCTTAGGTGTTAGCGCACCGTTTGCGGGTATTGGAGCTAGTGGCGATCTTAATGACAGTAGTATGAATATTGCGTGGGTATTCCCTGGTGGATTAGGATTGCAACGCGATTATTACCTAGACCAAGATGAAAAAACGAAAGAGATAAGAGGTAAATATGTAGATCATATTGCAAGAATGCTTCAATTTATCAATTATTCTGAAGGCGATGCACGCACTGCAGCAGAAAAGATTTTAGCGTTAGAAACGCAATTGGCAGAGCCACGTTTAGATAAAGTAGCGAGTAGAGATATTAGAAATTTTAATAATCCTACAGCGTTGACAGATTTACAAAAAATGGCACCTTCTATTAATTGGCAAAAATTAATGGATGACATGGGTATTACGAAAAAAGTAGATACACTTATGGTTATGCAACCTAAGTATCTAAAAGCTATGGATGCGTTTTTAAAAACCAATTCTATAGAAGATATAAAAACACTTATAACTTGGAATACCTTAGATAATGCTGCGAGTATGCTTACCACAGAAATGGAAAAAGCTAATTGGGATTTTTATAGTAAAACGCTTAATGGTTCTAAAGCCATGCTTCCAGCAAAAGAACGCGCATTGGGTACTGTAAATGGTGCTGTTGGTGAAGCAATTGGTCAATTGTATGTGCAAGCAAAATTTCCGCCTGAAGCAAAAGAGAAAGCAGAAAAAATGATTGCTAATGTTATTAAGGCGTTTCAAAATAGAATTAATAAACTAGATTGGATGAGTGAAGAAACCAAAAAGAAAGCTATTTTGAAGCTCGATAAATTTACGGTTAAAATAGCCTATCCAGATGAGTGGGAAGATTACTCAGCAATGCAAGTAAAAGAAGATAATTCTTATGCAGAGAATATGTTAGCTGTAGGTGCTTGGGCTCAAAAGAAAAATATTGATGATATTAACGAGCCTGTAGATAAGTCAAAATGGGGAATGGCTCCTCAAACAGTTAATGCTTATTTTAATCCAATGAATAACGAAATTGTTTTTCCTGCAGCTATTTTACAACCTCCGTTTTATAATTATACAGCTGATGAAGCTGTAAATTATGGTGGTATTGGTGCGGTTATTGGCCATGAAATTTCACATGCTTTTGATGATTCTGGAGCTCGTTTTGATGGTGACGGAAATGTAAATAATTGGTGGACTCCAGAAGATTTAGTAGAATTTGAAAAACGAGGAAAAGCCTTGGCCGATCAGTATTCTGCTATTCAAGTTTTAGATAGCGTTTATATAAATGGAGCGTTTACTTTAGGAGAAAACATTGGTGATCTTGGTGGTGTATTAGGAGCTTATGATGGTCTACAATTATATTATGAAGAGAATGGGAGACCAGAAAATATAGATGGCTTTACACCAGAGCAACGTTACTTTATGTCTTGGGCAACAGTTTGGAGAACATTAACAAGAGAGGATGGATTAAGGTCTCAGATAAAAACAGATCCACATTCCCCAGGTGTTTACAGAGCAACACAACCTTTAAAAAATATAGATGCATTCTATGAGGCATTTGATATTAAGGAAGGTGACGCAATGTATTTAGCGCCGGAAGATCGCGTTAGAATTTGGTAAACATTAAAAGTGGATATAAAAAAGAGGCTGTCTAAAAAGGCAGTCTCTTTTTTTATATTTTATATTTTCAAAGAAGCATTGATTTTCGTATCTT
>NZ_JABFDI010000020.1 GCF_013403915.1 Winogradskyella pacifica | reverse complement strand
CTTTAAGATACGAAAATCAATGCTTCTTTGAAAATATAAAATATAAAAAAAGAGACTGCCTTTTTAGACAGCCTCTTCTTTATTTAATAGTTAAGAATTAACACTAACCATAAACATTCTTTTTAACTATTAAATAATGGGTTTAGAACATACCTCCACCTTCTTTAACGTCGTTATCACGCTGCTTACGAGATTTTGCTCTGTATTTTCCTCCACCAAAACGGTAAGATAAACGTGCTGATATTTGCTGACTTTCCCAATTAAATCGTCCGGTTTGTGCATACGGTCTTTCACTCGTAAATTCGGCATACATCGTGTTGAAAATATCATTGTAACTTAAGCTGAAATTAGCTCTCTTTTCCATGAAACTATAATTAAGACCTAAATTAACCATGAGCATATCGCTCATTTCAAATTGAATATTTTTGTTTTTCCCTCTATACATTCCGAAAATAGAAAAACTCAAACTTTCATCGACTTTAAAGCTATTGAAAGCTCTTGCACTCCAAGCGATGTTATCTACTTCAATAGTGTTTAAGATAATATTCATATCCGTATCAAACGATTCGGCAATACTTTTTTGGGATTGTGAGTATAAATCAAAACTCGCATTAACACTCCACCATTTGGTTGGACGGTAATTTGATGATACTTCTACACCGTAAGATGTGGTGTTATCAAAATTCAAATTCGTTAAAATTAAACGATTGATATCTGCTCGGTCTATTAAAACGGCTTGTTGTATTTCGTCTTCAATAATTCTGTAAAAAACACCACCGGTAATGCTTCCTTTTTCAAGCTGTCTGGTGTAATTCATTTCAATAGAATTCGTAAACTGAGGTCTTAATTCTTGATTTCCAAATTGTGAAATTAAAGGAGTATTCCATTCTGGTAATGGATTTACTTGTCCAATACCAGGACGATCTATTCTTCTGCTATAACTTAATTGATACGAGTTTTTATCTGTAGGAGAATAGGTGAAAAATGCTGATGGATATAATTCAAAATAATTGTTTTCAAAAGGAATTATAAGTTCGTCGTTAGAGGCTAAATCTTTTTTGAAAGCTTCAGAATCTACATTTACGGTTTCTGCTCTCAAACCAATTTGGTAGCTCCATTTTTCCAATTTAGCACCATAAGTTGCATAAGCAGAATAAATATCTCTAGTATAATCAAAACGTGTGGTTGTCGGAATATAGTCACCGTCTTGGTTGGTTTCTCGTGCATCAGATTCATAAAAAAGACTAGTATCAAATAAACGCGCTTGCAATCCTAATTCTAATTTAGTGGTTTCCGATAATGGATTCACATAATCTAAATTTAAAGTGGTATTTGTTCTATCTGTGTCTGTATCTTCTAAAAAGTTAGGACGTTGAGAACTGTAGAAGATATTATTTACGTCATTAGAGCCTTCAAAAGTATTGTAATCTGCTTCAAGCTCTATGCTATGACCTTCTTCATTAAAATCGTGCTTATAATTAACATTGTATTGTTGCGAATCATTATCACTACCTCCTCTTGTAAATTGCGATTCATTTAATGATGGATTAGACAAGTAATTGATATTAGAATCTGCAGTACTCCAGTTATCAAAAATATTTTGATTGGTAAAAACCGAAATAGTATTCTTATCATTTAAATAATAATCGACTCCAACTTTAAACAAATGCGATTTGTTATTATTTAAAATGTCAAAGTTTTGTTCAATCCCTTGCTCAGTCCTGTTAAACGCTCCATTATTCGCGTTTTTAGCAATACTATTACTATAAGAACCGTAAACATTTAATTTTCCATTTCTATAATTCGCATCGATTGAGCTATTAAATTTTGCTTCAATATCGTGCGATAAACCGAAATTAATATTACCATTAAAACCAATTTGTGTGTTTTTATGAAGTACAATATTAATAATCCCACTCATACCTTCAGGATTGTATTTTGCAGAAGGGTTGGTGATCAATTCAATACTTTTAATTGAAGTTGAAGGAATCTGTTTTAGCAATTGATCCGCAGGAATGTTAGATAACTTTCCATCGACCATAACTCGTACATTTTGGTTACCACGCAAACTTACAGAACCGGTCTGTTGATCGACGCTTACAGAAGGTAAGTTGTTCATAATCTCACTTGCCGTTGCGCCAGCAGTTTGTAAATCTTTACCTATGGTAATAACTTTTCTGTCCACACGTTGTTGTATTGTAGACACATCTGCAACTATGGTTACTTCATCTAAACCGGTAGATTCTTCTTCAAGTTTAATGTCACCAAGGTTAGGTTTGTAGTTGCCCTTGCCAATGGTTATGTTTTTGTCAATGGTTTTAAAACCTACAAATTGAATAGAAACAATAACTTTTCCTTCCGGAATATTTTGAATTTCGAAAGTGCCGTCGTCACTAGTTATACCTCCTGTAATAATTTTATTCGCCATATCTTTAATGACAATATTTACATAAGGTAAGGGTTCGTTTAATTCTGCATCTATAACGCGTCCTGAAACAGAACCGTCTTTAATATCAGAATTGGAGTTGGGTTGCGCACTTATAATGGTTGATGAGATCATTATAAGCATTAGTAAGAAATGCTTCATTTTTGATTGAAATTTTGGTTAATTTTTTTGATTGATTTAACAGTTTGTTTAACAGTAGACGATTATATTTAGGTTGTGTTACTCTAAAAAATTTACTTAACATTATTTTAACATTATGAACAAAACAACATTAGTTATCGGAGCATCTCTAAAACCAGAGCGCTATTCTAACATTGCCATAAAACGATTAAGACGTTATAATCATGAAGTGAAAGCCTTTGGGTTAAGAACAGGAAAAGTTGAAGATGTATCTATTGATACAGAGTTAATGCCATATAATGGAATAGATACCGTGACATTGTATCTTAATCCGCAACGTCAAAAGCCGTATTACGATTACATTATTGGTTTAAAACCAGAACGTATTATCTTTAATCCGGGAACAGAAAACCCAGAATTTTACAATATTTTAGAACAGCATAATATTGATTATGAAGTGGCTTGTACTTTAGTATTACTGAGCACCGGACAATATTAAGCCTTCTTTTTTATAAGAAGTAAACCTAGAAACATTAATAGACCATTGTAGATTAATATCTCGAATCCGATTTCGTGACCATTAAATAATTCTTTAGAATATAGATTTAAGATATACGAAAGGAGTGGAGCCGCAATGGCGATAATCCATACTAATTTATCTTTAATTTGGAATTTGGTAATTAAGCCAAAAGCAAACAATCCTAATAACGGTCCGTAGGTATAACCTGCTGCTTTAAAGAGTTCCCAAATTACAGAAACATCTGTGAAAATGATATCGAATAATAAGATGACCAGAACAAGCACCGCACTAAAGCCAATATGAACACGTTTTCTTAAACCTCTTCGTTTGGCTTCGGGTTTGTTTTCAATATCTAAAATATCGAAACAAAATGATGTGGTTAGTGATGTTAAAGCAGAATCAGCACTAGAATAAGCAGCCGCAATTAAGCCAAGTAAAAAGAATGCTGAGGTTACAATTCCTATTTCAGGAAGCATTGCAATTGTAGGGAACAGATCATCTTTAGACGCTGTAATTCCGTTTTTAGCCGCGTACTGTGTTAACATCAAACCAAGGACAAGGAAAAGAATATTTACAAAAACGAGAACAATACTAAAGGTTATCATGTTCTTCTGAGCGTCTTTTAAATTACGACAGGTTAAGTTTTTTTGCATCATATCTTGGTCTAAGCCTGTCATGGTGATGGTGATAAAAATTCCAGATAAAAAGCTCTTCCAGAAATATTGAGAATCATTACCATCTTCAAAGAAGAAGACTTTGCTAAGGTTGCTTTCTTTGGTATAAGTGATAATGTCTCCAATACCATTCAAGTCTAAAGCAGATGCTAAAAAGACAATCGTTACGATTACAGAAACTAACATAAATAAGGTCTGAAGCGTGTCTGTAAAAATGATGGTTTTTATACCTCCTCTAAAGGTGTAAAGCCAAATTAAGGCAATGGTAATTATTACGGTTATTGCGAATGGAATATCAAACAGATCAAAAACTAAAAGTTGTAAAACTTTAGCAACTAAAAATAAACGAAACGACGCACCAACAGTTCTAGAAATTAAAAAAGCGATAGATCCTGTTTTGTAACTGACAATACCAAAACGGTCTTTTAAATACGTATAGATTGAGGTGAGGTTGAGCCTATAATAGAGCGGTAAGAGGACGTAAGCAATTATTAAATACCCAAAAAAGTAACCAAAAACAACCTGCAGATATCCAAATTGTTTGGCTTCAATAGCACCAGGAACTGAGATGAAAGTCACCCCAGACAATGAAGCTCCAATCATTCCAAAAGCGACCAAATACCATGGAGCAGATTTGTTAGCCTTAAAAAAAGCGGCATTAGAATCTTCTTTTCCAGTGAAATAAGAGATTAAAATTAGCAATCCAAAATAACATACAATTAATAATAGTATTGCTGTTGGAGACATGATGTATAAGTTTTAATAATATTTACGAAAAATAGTGTATTTGAAAAAAAGGACTGCGTTAAAGTAGAAATAATTATGAAAAACTTATTTAGATATTCAGTATTTAACTTTAAATAGACTTTTAAAACAACCCCTATTTTATGTTCAAAAATCTTTACCTTCGCGCCTATGGAATTTTCATCAAAACTCTTAGAAAACGCAGTTAACGAAATGTCGCAATTACCAGGTATTGGTAAGCGTACGGCATTGCGTTTAGTGTTACATATGTTACGACAACCAGAAAATCAAACCTTTCAATTAGCTAATGCGTTAACGAAGGTGAGAGCAGAAATTAATTTTTGTAAATCGTGCCATAATATTAGCGATACGGTGTTGTGCGAAATATGTTCAAACCCAAAACGTAATAGTGAATTAATTTGTGTTGTTGAAGATATTAGAGATGTTATGGCTGTAGAAAATACAAGCTCATTTAAAGGTCTGTATCATGTTTTAGGAGGAAAAATATCTCCAATGGATGGTATTGGACCTCAAGATTTGAATATAACAACTTTAGTCGAAAAAGTGAAAACAGGTGAAGTAAAAGAATTAATTTTTGCTATGAGTCCAACGATGGAAGGAGATACGACCAACTTTTATATCTTCAGACAAATTCAAGATTATAATGTAGCAACATCTACTATCGCAAGAGGTGTGGCTGCTGGTAACGAATTAGAATATACCGACGAAATTACTTTAGGCCGCAGTATTATAGATCGTGTGCCTTTTGAAGCATCCTTAAAATCTTAATAATATATTGAAGCTATCTGTCATCATATTAAATTATAATGTACGCTATTTTTTAGAATTATGTCTAAAAAGTGTGGAAGCAGCCATTGCTGATATCGATGCAGAAATTATAGTGATAGATAACAACTCCCCTGATGATAGTTGTGCTATGGTGAAGGAATTATTTCCTTCTGTGGAATTGATTGAAAACAAAGATAATTCAGGATTTTCTAAAGGTAATAATATAGGAGTTGCGCAAGCTAAAGGAGAATATTTATGTATTCTTAATCCGGATACGATTGTCGCAGAAGATACGTTCACAAAACTTATTAAGTTTACTGACGGTAAAGATAATCTCGGAATTGTAGGTTGTCAACTTATAGATGGTAAAGGTAATTTTCTACCAGAAAGTAAACGTAATGTACCTACACCAAAAGTGTCCTTAAAAAAAGTATTAGGTAGCACTAATGATTATTATGCCAATCATATTGAAACCGAAAGTACAGGCAAAGTAGATATTTTAGTCGGAGCTTTTATGTGGCTTAAAAAAAACGTGTACGACGTTGTTGGTGGTTTTGATGAAGACTATTTTATGTACGGAGAAGATATCGATTTGTCTTATAAAGTAGTTAAGGCAGGTTATGATAATTTCTACTTTGGAGAAACGACTGTAATTCACTTTAAAGGAGAAAGCACTCTAAAAGATTCGAAGTACGCAAAACGGTTTTACGGTGCCATGCAAATATTCTACAAAAAGCATTTTAAGCAGAATCTATTATTTAATGCTGTGGTTTGGGTAGGTATTAAAATGGCACATTTTTTACGGAAGAATACCGTTGAGGTAAAAATAAAGTCAAATCAATCCTATTTATATTCAGTTGATTTTGATCCAATTTTGGTAGAACAATTACCAAATCCAACCCACATTGAAAATACAATACAAGATAATATTGAGAATAACAGTCTAATCGTTTATGATTTTAAAATGTTGATTTCAAGCATTGTAATTGCAGATATGAAACAAAAATCAAAGCAAGAAAATATTGTTTTTAGATTTCTTTTAAAAAATAGTAAATTTATCCTCGGAAGTGATAGCGCTACCAATAGAGGGGAAGTGCTTCACTTCTAGAATGTATTTGTTGAATAAAAACCAATAAAACATCTATTTTTTTAGTAATTTTGCACGCGATTAGCAAATAACGACCTACAAATTAAAGATATGGCAAATTTTGAACTTAAGTTACCTAAAATGGGAGAGAGTGTTGCAGAAGCAACTATAACCTCATGGCTTAAAGATGTTGGAGATACTATTGAAGCAGATGAAGCAGTTTTAGAGATTGCAACAGATAAAGTAGATAGTGAAGTGCCGAGTGAAGTGGATGGCGTTTTAATTGAAAAATTATTTAACGTTGATGATGTTGTACAAGTTGGGCAAACTATAGCAGTTATAGAAACTGAAGGGGGAGGAACGGTAGACGTAAAAGCTCCTGCTGCCAAACCAGAGCCTACTGCAGAACCAGTAGCACCAAAAGTAGTTGCCGAAGTTGCACAAACTGTTGTAGCTGCAAAAGCATCTGTAGAACCTTTGGTCTCTACTGAAGATCGATTTTATTCTCCACTAGTAAAAAATATAGCAAAGCAAGAAGGCATTTCTCAAACCGAATTAGATACTATTTCTGGTACAGGGAAAGATGGGCGCGTTACTAAAAACGATATTAAAGCGTATTTAGAATCTCGTAGTTCTGCTCCAACTGCTGTTCAGAAATCAGAACCTATTTCTGCAACGAAATCTGAAGACACGAAGACATTAGACGCTGAGCGTAGTAAAAATTCAATTGAAGCTCCTAAGAAGGATATTGCTCCGGCTCAAGAAAAACCAAATGCGGATAAGTCAATTGCAGTTTCTGGAGGTGATGAGGTTATTGAAATGACCAGAATGGGGAAACTCATTTCAAAATATATGGTAGATTCAGTACAAACTTCAGCACACGTGCAGTCGTTTATAGAGGCTGATGTCACTAATATTTGGAACTGGAGAAAGAAAGTTAAAGATGGTTTTATGAAGCGTGAAGGTGAAAATCTAACCTTTACTCCAATCTTTATGGAGGCGATCACTAAAGCTTTAAAAGATTTCCCGATGATGAATATTTCTGTTCAAGGAGATAAAATCATTAAAAAGAAAGCTATTAATGTTGGTATGGCAGCAGCCTTACCAGATGGTAATTTAATTGTACCAGTCATAAAAAATGCTGATCAGTTAAATTTATTTGGCATGGTAAAACGTGTTAACGATTTAGCGAATAGAGCACGTTTAGGAAAATTAGATCCAGACGATATACAAGGAGGAACCTATACTGTTACTAATGTTGGTACATTTGGTAGTATTATGGGAACACCAATTATTAATCAACCACAAGTTGGTATTTTAGCTTTAGGAGCTATTAGAAAAACACCTGCAGTAATAGAGGGGCCAGAAGGAGATTATATTGGTATTCGTTTTAAAATGTACTTATCGCATTCATACGATCACAGAGTGGTTAATGGAGCACTTGGAGGTCAGTTTGTAAAAGCGGTTAAAGATTATTTAGAAGGTTGGGATAGTGACAGAGAGATATAATGAATTCTAAAAAACTAATTGATAGTAAAACAAAAGCGAAACTTATGGAAGTAGGTGAAGTTGTGTTGTATTGGGTGGGAGGAATTTTACTTATATCAATAGGTTCAGTTATTCTTTATTATCTAGTAGTGTTAGTTTTACATTTTATAACCTAAAAGATATAAAAATATATATAAAAGAGCACAGTTTAAAACTGTGCTCTTTTTGTTTTTTACAAGCAACTCTTTATAGCGCTCAGAACATCTGTTTTTTATGTTGTAACTTATAAAGGTTTAGTAATAAGATTTGTAGCAAGTGTCTTTATAAATTCGTTAACCTTATACGGTTTTACAATAGAATCATCAAACTGTGCGCTTTTAAAATGGTCATCTTGTTCGTCTTGTGTTACAGCAGTTAATGCAATAACAATGATGGGTTTTTCGAGTTCACGGATTTTTTTAGTCGCTTCTATACCATCCATAATAGGCATGTGAACATCCATCAATACTAAATCGTAATCTGTTAGCATAATTTTATCAATACCTTCCTGACCGTTAGTGGCAACTTCTACTACAATATCATGACTTTCCAATGTTTTTTTAGTCACCATAAGGTTAATTCTGTTATCATCTACAACTAATATCTTTTTACCGCGAAGCATTTCAATTGAAACAGTATCTTCAATCTCCTCATTGGCATGCTTCTTTTTTGTAGTTCCAAAAGTGATCTCAAAGAAGAAATTTGAGCCTTCGTCAACCACGCTTTCTAGCTGTATGTTAGACTTCATGTCTATGAGTAATTTTTGTACAATAGTAAGTCCTAAGCCAGAGCCTTGAAAATCACCTTTGTGTTTAAGTTGTCCAAATTCCTCAAAGATTTTTTGTTGGTCGGCTATAGGAATTCCTTGACCGTTGTCCTTAACTTCAAACTTTAGCTTTAAGTCATTTTTTTTAAGGTCTAATAAACTAACAACGAGTTCTACTTTGCCGTTAGTTGTAAATTTTAATGCATTACCCAATAAATTGATGAGGACTTGAGACATTTTAGTTTGATCTCCATTGATCCATTTAGGAATATTAGGGTTTAGCGTTATAACTAAATCATTATTAGTTTGTCTCGTTAAGTATTCTAATGATTCTTTAATATTATTTAAAAAATCTTTAAGGTGAAAAGCTTTTGATTCAAATTTGATTTTCTCATCAGAATCCATCTTGTTTAAGGTCAGTACATCATTTACAAGGTTTAGTAAATAGTCTGCTGAAAATTTTAGGGACTGCAATTCTGTTTTATGAGATTTTAGATTCCTGTCGTTATTAAGAACAGTGCTTAAGCCGATAATTCCATATAGAGGTGTACGAAGTTCATGGCTCATTGTAGATAGGAAACGAGATTTAGCCTCTGCTAATTTTTCGGATTCTAGTTTAGCTTCCAGGTATTCTTTATTTTTTATTTTTAATTCATTATTAAGTTTTCTTCTGTTTTTTGTCACCTTTAAAAGGTAGAATAAAAGACCTAAGAGTACTAAGAAGACAACAGCACTAAAGATTAATAATTTTCTCTGAGTCTCTGACTTTTCGACTATTAATTCATTTCTGAGGGCTTCGGTTTTTAATTCTTCCTGTATTTTAGCATTTTTAAGAGAGGTGATAAGGTTGTCAGCCGATTTTTTAATTTCTAATTTGCTTTGCTCTAAAAAAAGGCTATCTTTTAGTTTGCCTATATCATAGGCTTTTTTGTAATTACCTTTAAAGGCAAGGCATTCAATATAACCGTTATAAGCTTTCTTTAGTACGTCTAGGTTATTCGTTTCTTTTGATAAAAGAATGGCTTGTTTATATAGATCTATAGCTAAATCATAATCGTTAATTCTATAAGCATAATCGGCTTTGTATAAATTAAGACCAGCGCGTCCTATCTTAAAGTCTTTTGGAATATGCAACTCTGCAGTATCGAGATATGGCTTCGCTTCTTTATGTTGATTATAATGATCAAAATAGATTTGAGCTATATTATGATTTAGGAAGAAAAGAGCAAGATTATTATTATCCTTCTTTGCCACTGGTATTCCTTCCTTAAAAGAATTTATGGCTTTATCTGGCTTTCCAAAAGCATAATAGATATTACCTAGATCTATATGAGAACCCACAAGAGAAGTATTGTCATTTAGCTTTTTAGCTAATTGAATGTTTTTTCGAGCATACTCAAGTGATTTTATGGAGTCGTTTAAGTTGAGATAGGAATTTGCTAAGAAGCTACGAATTTTACTAATCTCATTATTTAACTTATTGTCCTTTGCTATTTTAAGTATGTCATTTGCTTTAAGAATAACAGAACTGTAATCCTCTTTATAGTAATCAGCGATCATCAGTTCTTTAACTGAGTCCAAGTAAATTTTGGTTTCAGAATCTTCACGGTTTATAGAGCTGTTGAGCGAGCTTTCTTTTTTTTGTGCATGAAGGCCACATACTTGAAAAGTGAGAATTAGGGCAAATAAGAATGTTCGCATATTAATCGATAAAGGATAGTAATAGCTGTCAAAGTACTTATTTTTTATATAAAACCTATCATTTTAATCTCTAATATTATGGAGGCCACAGCGCTAGTTAATGTAAAATAAGCTTTAAAATGAGCTGCAAGTTAGGTTTTAGAGTGGCAACCATAGTATTACCGTAGTTTTTAAAAATTATGATATTAATATTTAGCTTTCAATAGTTTACTGAAACTATAGGCATAGCTTATTAATCTAATTACAGCTTTTTCATCCCAATCAAGGCTATTCTAGTTATTCTAATTATCTTTGATTCTCAAAACTAAAACAATGCAACTCAACCTCACAAAACCTATCTGCTTTTTCGATTTAGAAACTACAGGTATTAATATTTCAAAAGATAGAATCGTAGAAATTTCAATTCTTAAAGTTCATCCAGATGGTAAGGAAGAATCTAAAACGTGGGTTGTAAATCCTGAAATGCCAATTCCTGCAGAGGTAACAGCAATTCACGGTATTTCGGATGCCGATGTTGTTGGCAAACCAACATTTAAAGAATTGTCTAAGGAAATTTACAACTTAATTAAGGACTCAGATTTAGGTGGCTTCAATTCTAATCGTTTCGATATTCCGTTGTTGGCAGAAGAAATGCTAAGAGCAGAAGTAGATTTTGATATGAAGAATACACAATCCGTTGATGTACAGACCATATTTCATAAAATGGAGCAGCGTACATTAGTAGCAGCTTACAAATTTTACTGCGATAAGGATTTAAGTAACGCACACAGTGCAGAAGCAGATACAAAGGCTACTTACGAAGTTTTAAAAGCACAATTAGACCGTTACGACGATTTAGAAAACGACACCAAGTTTTTAGCAGAGTTTAGTTCTCGTAAAAAATTCGCAGATTTTGCAGGTTTCTTAATCTTTAATAAAGAAGGTGAAGAATGTTTTTCATTCGGAAAGCATAAAGGGAAACGCGTTTTAGACGTTTTAGATAAAGAACCAGGCTATTTTGGTTGGTTATTAAACGCTGATTTTCCATTATATACGAAGAAGGTTTTGACGGCTATTAAGCTTAGTCAATTTAATAATAAGTTAAGCTAACAGCCAAAAGCTAAAAACCAACAGCTAACAAATGAAACTAATCTGCATAGGTCGCAACTATACCGACCACATTAAAGAGCTCGACAACGAAAAACCAACAGATCCTGTGGTGTTTTTAAAACCAGATACATCGATTTTACTGAAGAAACAACCGTTTTTTATTCCAGATTTTTCAGATGATGTACATCATGAAGTTGAGGTTTTAGTGAAAATCAATAAAGTTGGAAAGCATATCGATAAGAAATTTGCACATAAATATTACGATGAAATCGGACTCGGAATAGACTTTACGGCGCGAGATCTTCAAGCGCAATTAAAAGCAAAAGGCTTACCGTGGGAAAAAGCTAAAGCCTTTGATGGTGCTGCGGTTATTGGTAAATGGTTGCCAAAATCTAAATTTCAAAATCTAAATAATATTAATTTTAGTTTAAAGAAGAATGAAGAGATCGTTCAGTCTGGAAACACAGAACTGATGCTTTGGAAAATTGATGAACTTATAGAATATGTGTCAAAATATTTCACTTTAAAAATTGGAGACATTATATTTACGGGCACACCAGCAGGAGTTGGAAAAGTTTTTGCAGAAGATCAATTAAAAGGATATCTTGGGGACGTGGAAATGTTTTCAATTAAAATTAAATAAATGTCACAACATTATCAATTACACCGTGTACGAGAAATGGCTGAGGGAGACGAAGATTTCGTTGCAGCTTTAGCGGCCGCTTTTATAGAAGAAGTGCCAGAAGATGCAGAACGTTTAAGAATAGCAGTACCAGCAAAAGATTATAAAGAAGTTTATCAAGCTGCTCATAAAATGAAGCCTACTATAGATTTGTTTGAGCTTGGTGTTTTAGATACGCTGATCGAAGTACAAGATTGGGGAAAGTTGGAACAATCGGACAAAAATGTAGATCAACAACTTATAGAGGTTTTAACCGCAGTAGATAATGCTGTTAATGAGATTAAAGCCGATTTCGGACTCTAAATGCAAGCAGAAATTATTACTATTGGCGATGAGATTCTCATTGGCCAGATTGTAGATACAAATTCGGCGTTTTTAGGTAAGGAGTTGAATAAATTTGGGATTTCAATCTATCAGATTACATCAATTCAAGATGATAAAGCGCATATTCTTAAAGCTTTAAAGGAAGCTGAAGAAAATGCAGATATCATTATTATTACAGGTGGTTTAGGACCAACAAAAGATGACATTACTAAGCACACCATTTGCGAATACTTTAATGATACCTTAATAGAAGATAAGGCTGTTCTAACTAATGTAGAGCAGATTTTTTCAAAATATAGTTCAGCACCACTTTTAGAAGTTAATAAACAACAAGCTTTAGTGCCTTCTAAAGCCACGGTTCTTATGAATCACAATGGTACAGCACCAGGTATGTGGTTAGAGAAAAATGGTAAAGTATTTGTGTCACTGCCAGGAGTGCCTTTTGAGATGAAAGCTTTAATTACAGAGCAAGTCATTCCGAAGTTAATAGGGAAGTTTAAGTTTCCATATATAATGCACAAAACCCTCTTAACCTATGGTCTTGGCGAAAGTGCATTGGCAGAACGAATTGCAACATGGGAAGATCATTTACCCAATTTTATAAAGTTAGCATATTTACCAAGTTTAGGTCGCGTGCGCATACGGTTATCTGCAAAGGCTTTTGATAAAGTAATGGTGGATGCCGAATTACACAACCAAATTAATTTGCTGTTACCACAAATTAAAGATGTTTTTATCGGTTACGAAGAAGATGAATCTATTGAAGCGGTAATAGGTAAGCAATTAACTGAAATGGGAAGAACTTTAGCTGTCGCAGAAAGTTGTACCGGAGGAAGAATTTCAAAATCATTTACAGAAAATGCAGGTGCGTCTGCTTATTTTAAAGGTGGTGTTGTGACTTATGCTTCAGAATCTAAAGTGAAAATTTTAGACGTTTTAGAAGACGATATAAAAAATCATTCTGTGGTGAGTAAGCAAGTTGCTGAGACCATGGCTAAGAATGTCAGATTATTATTTGATAGCGATTATGCTATTAGTACCACTGGTAATGCAGGACCGTTGAAAGGAGATTCGGATGTAGAAGTAGGAACTGTTTGGATTGCTATTGCTTCAAAAGATGACGTTTACTCTGAAGTTTTTAACTTCGGAAATCTTCGCGAGAAGGTAATTGTAAGGGCTTCAAATAAAGCTTTTGAAATGCTTCAGAAATTTTTTTTGAAAAAGTAGAGTTTTATGTTTGCTGAAACCTAAAGTTTTACTAAATTTGCACCCTGTTTAAAATATCCATGTTCGGATTTTAGATTCTTATTGAGATTAATTTGAGGTAATTCCTTTAAATACAATAAGAGTTAGCAGAATAATAAATTATAGACCTAAAGAAAGAAAACAATGTCAAGAGTTTGTGAACTTACTGGGAAGAAAGCGATGGTTGGGAACAATGTTTCTCACGCAATGAATAAAACGAAACGCAAGTTTGATGCAAACTTGATCAAAAAACGTTTTTATATTCCTGAAGAAGATAAGTGGGTAACATTAAAAGTTTCTACATCAGCATTAAAGACTATCAATAAAATTGGTATCGAAGCGATGTTAAAAGAAGCTAAAGCAAAAGGATTTTATAAATAATAGCGTTTACGCTTAAGTCAATTTACAATGGCAAAAAGAGGAAATAGAATACAAGTTATCTTAGAGTGCACAGAGCACAAAACTTCTGGTCAACCAGGAACATCAAGATATATTACAACAAAAAACAAGAAGAACACGCCAGATCGTATGGAGATTAAGAAATTTAATCCTATCCTTAAGCGTATGACTGTTCATAAAGAGATAAAATAAGATACCATGGCAAAGAAATCAGTAGCGTCTTTACAGACAGGATCAAAACGTTTGACAAAAGCTATAAAAATGGTGAAATCACCAAAAACTGGAGCATACATGTTCGTAGAATCAGTAATGGCACCAGAATTTGTCAATGACTTTTTAAACAAAAAATAATCTTTATTTATATATAGATTAGCAAAACTGCTTTCATTTGAAAGCAGTTTTTTTATGTTTATATTTGAAAAACATCTGACATATTAACAGTAAATTGTTATAGGCAAGGTTGTTGCAATGTAATAATTGTAAATAATACTGTCACACTGAGCTTATCGAAGTGCGATTAATAACCTAACTACAAAAATGAGTTTTTTTAAAAAAATATTCTCTTCCGAAAAGAAAGAAACTTTAGATAAAGGCTTAGAGAAATCTAAATCTTCTTTTTTCAATAAATTAAATAAAGCCGTTGCCGGTAAATCTAAAGTCGATGATGACGTTTTAGATAATCTTGAAGAAATCCTAGTCACCAGTGATGTAGGTGTTAATACCACATTAAAAGTGATTACACGTATTGAAGAGCGGGTAGCAAAAGATAAATACCTAGGTACTTCTGAATTAAATAAGATTCTACGTGAAGAAATAGCAGCGCTATTATCTGAAACCAAGTCTGGCGAAGAAACCGAATATACCATTCCTGAATTACCAAAACAAGCAGATGGTTCTAAAACACCATACGTTCTTATGGTTGTTGGCGTGAATGGAGTAGGTAAAACAACGACAATTGGGAAATTAGCTTATCAGTTTAAGAAGAAGGGTCTAAAGGTTGTTCTTGGAGCAGCAGATACGTTTAGAGCCGCAGCTATAGATCAATTACAAGTGTGGGCAGATCGTGTAGATGTACCAATGATACGACAAGAAATGGGATCTGATCCTGCTTCTGTAGCGTTTGATGCCTTACAGTCAGGTGTCAATCAAAATGCAGATGTTATTATTATTGATACTGCAGGTCGTTTGCACAATAAAGTGAACTTAATGAATGAGTTGACTAAAGTAAAACGTGTCATGCAAAAAGTGGTTGGTGACGCACCTCACGATGTATTATTAGTATTAGATGGTTCAACAGGTCAAAATGCTTTTGAACAGGCCAAACAATTTACAGCAGCTACCGAAGTAACATCGTTAGCTGTGACCAAATTAGACGGTACAGCAAAAGGAGGAGTTGTCATCGGAATTAGTGATCAATTTCAAATTCCTGTAAAATATATTGGAGTAGGTGAAGGTATTGAAGATTTGCAAGTATTTAATAAATATGAGTTTGTAGATTCGTTTTTTAAATAAATTCTTTTCATACCAGAATACTCCAGAAATAATAAACTTAAGTATGTCTTAATATATATGGCATTACATTTTAAGAATTATAGAATTTTAAAGCCGATTACAATAATTTCACTATTGTATTCGGCTTTTTCTGTTTCTTAAATGGCTTTTCTTAATTGATGACTGCATTAATTTTTACCCAAAGTTCATTATCAAAATTTGAAAGTGCAAAATTGTCATCGTCTGCAGATTGTCCCATCCTAACGACAACAAGCTTTTTACTAGGAACCACATATATTTTTTGATCATTTTTTCCTAAAGCAGCATACATGTCATTTGGTGCATCTGGAATAAGTTGACCTGGAAATTCAACCTGAGTTTGTGGTAAATGGTAAGATGATTTTCCATTTAGCCACCATAAATAACCATAAGCATCATTAATGGATTGAGAGGTGTTTGTTGCCTGACTAAAATAATTTTCACTAACAATCTGCTGGTCTTCCCATTTGCCATTTGCATAAGCCAATAATCCAAATCTGGCCATGCTTCTTGTATGACTTCCATAAACCTGTAAGCCATTAATAGTAAGCCAACCACCATTCATACCTATGGGCGCTTTTAGTTTAGTGTTAAAGTAAGTATTCCAAGTTTGATTGGAAGCTTCAGAAACGACATCTTGTAGTTTTACATAGACGTTATGATATGCCCAACGTGTGTCAGCATCAGCGATATATTGTAAATTGTTAGGTGACACATCATCACCTAAGCTGTCATCTAAGCCAGAAGTCATTGATAATAAATTTTTGCAAGTAATTAAATTTTCTTTTTCTAATGAAGTGTTAGTCCAACCAGTTCCTAAATAGTCAGAGACTTTGTTGTTTATATTTATAAGACCTTCGTCTTGTGCAATTCCTGCAACCGCAGAGGTTAAAGTTTTACCAGCACTCGCCCAATACCAAAGTGTTGAACTCGTATGGCCATTGAAATACTGTTCTTCAACAATTTTACCATTGTAAAGTATCATAAAACTTTTGGTATGCTTCTCTTCAAGAAAGTCTAATAAAGGTTGTAATTCATTGGTATTCCAATTTAATTCGGAAATGGATGTTGTTTCCCAGGTATCAGAATTTATCGGAGGAAAGTAAATGGCTTCATGTTCTGGTTCTTCAGATGTAGAACCATCATTAGTAGAACACGAAAAATTAAAGAAAAAACATAACATTAATATAGCTATAGGTCTTGCTTTCATCATTTTATTTAAAAATAAGACTATAAAAATAGGAAAAAGTTTAATCTCGTTAAGCAGCAATCGATTATCGTAAATCATTCCGTATCTTTGCAAACTGATTTACAAAAAGCATGAGAACTAAAAGCACAAAAAAGAATAGAATCAACGTCATTACACTAGGTTGTAGTAAAAATGTTTACGATAGTGAAGTGTTAATGGGGCAACTTAAAGCAAGCGGAAAGGACGTGGTCCATGAGCAAGAAGGTAATGTTGTGGTTATAAATACTTGTGGGTTTATTAATAATGCTAAAGAAGAAAGTGTGAACACCATTTTGGAGTACATGCAAAAAAAGGAAGATGGTGAAGTTGATAAAGTGTTTGTTACAGGTTGCTTAAGTGAGCGCTACAAACCAGACTTAGAAAAGGAAATTCCAAATGTAGATCAGTATTTCGGAACTACAGAATTACCTGGCTTATTAAAAGCATTAGGTGCAGATTATAAGCATGAATTGATAGGGGAACGTTTAACAACAACCCCAAAGAATTATGCTTATCTTAAAATTGCTGAAGGTTGTGACCGACCGTGTAGTTTTTGTGCTATTCCAATTATGCGAGGAAAGCATAAAAGTACACCAATTGAAAATTTAGTTACAGAGGCTGAAAAATTAGCAGCCAATGGCGTTAAGGAATTGATTCTTATTGCACAAGATTTAACGTATTACGGTTTAGATATTTATAAAAAACGAAACCTAGCTGAGTTATTAGAAAACCTAGTAAAGGTTGAAGGTATCGAGTGGATTCGTTTGCATTATGCATTTCCAACAGGTTTCCCGATGGATGTTTTAGACATTATGAAGCGCGAACCTAAAATTTGTAACTATTTAGATATTCCGTTACAGCATATTTCTGACGACTTATTAAAATCGATGCGTCGTGGAACGACCAAAGAAAAGACGACTAAATTGATTCATGATTTTAGAGCCATTGTTCCTGAAATGACGATTAGAACAACATTAATTGTTGGTTATCCGGGAGAAACAGAAGCACATTTTCAAGAACTTAAAAATTGGGTTTCAGAAATGCGTTTTGAACGTTTAGGCTGTTTTACCTATTCTCATGAAGAAAATACACACGCCTATAATTTAGAAGATGATGTTCCGGAAGAGGTGAAAATGGAACGCGTTAACGAGATTATGGAAATGCAATCTCAAATCTCTTGGGAATTGAATCAAGCCAAAATAGGACAAGAATTTAGAGTCGTTATTGACCGTAAAGAAGGGAATTATTTTGTAGGACGTACAGAATATGATTCACCAGATGTTGATAATGAAGTGCGCATTGATGCTACTAAAACGTATTTAAAGACAGGTGAGTTTGCAACAATTAAAGTTACTGAAGCAGAAGATTTTGATCTTTATGGTGAAGTGATTTAATCATAACTATTTTTATGCACTACTATAATAGTGCTCTAAGTTTTTTATGATGGTACAAGTTTTAGTGATGTAGCTTGTACCATCATTTGTAAAATGCAAGTGCTGTTTCTAGCAGTGTTTTCGCTTTTAAAAGGCTTGTAATTAGAAATTAGATTCTGTCTGGCCAAGCATTTGGGTGCTCTCCACTAAATCCAAATTCAGGTAGTTCATCTATTTGATTCATTTCGTCATAAGATAACTCAAAATCAAATAGGTTTATATTCTCTTCAATGCGCTCTTTTGTAGTTGATTTAGGAATTACAATTACATCATGTTGAATGATCCAGCGAAGGCAAACCTTTGCAACCGACGTATAATGCGTTTTTGCGATTTCTTTTAAGCGTTCATTTTCAAAAACTTTTCCTCTTGCTAAAGGAGACCAAGATTCAACTGTAATGTTTTGCTTTTTACAATAGTCAACTAAGTCGCGTTGCCAGTAACCAGGATGAAATTCTATTTGATTAACAGCTGGTTTTACTTTAGCTGTTTTAAACAAGGCTTCAAGGTGTTCTTCAAAAAAATTACTTACACCTATAGATTTTATTTTGCCCTCGGCTTGTAATTCTTCCATAGCTCTCCAAGCATCAGCATTGGCTTTTTGCCAATTATCATAATTTTTGGCATTTGCAGGCCAATGAATAAGATATAAGTCTATATAATCTAATCCCAGTTTTTTAAGGGATTTTTCAAATTCTTCTTTAGCCATGTCATAACCTAAGTTGTCTCGCCATAATTTGGTTGTCACCAAAATTTCTTCTCTTGGAACTCCACTCGCTTTAATGCCTTTTCCTACGGCTTCTTCATTGTTATAAGCGGCAGCGGTGTCTATTAATCTATAACCGTTTAAAAGGGCATGTTTAACAGATTCAATTCCTTCTTGCTCTTTAGCTTTAAAGGTTCCAAAGCCTACAATCGGCATTGTATTTCCATTATTTAAAATTATATTTTTCATACTTCAATATAGTATTAATTGTAGATGTTTTCTTTAAGAGGAAGACTGTCATAATAGAATTTTGATGTGTATTATTCTTCCGAGACAATTTTCCTTATTCAATTTAGAAAAATGTTATTGTTTTAAAAAATCAATTAATGGTTTTATAAAACTTTCAAACTTTTCTATGTGAGGTAAATGTCCAACGTTTTCTATTTCAACTAATGTTGCATTAGGAATTTTCTTCTGGGTTGCTTTACCTAATTCATCATATAATCCCATGGTCTTTTTTACGTCCTCTGAAACAAGTCCTTTACCCAAAGCTGTTCTATCTCTAGTACCAATAATTAAAAGTGTTGGTGCAGTAATATTTTCAAATTCGTAAACAACAGGCTGTGTAAAAATCATGTCGTAGGTTAATGCTGCATTCCATGCTATGGTTTTATAATCTGAATTTAATGTCCAGCCAGCTAATAGGTTTACCCATTGGTCGTATTCAGGCTTCCATTTATTGTCGTAATAATTTTCTAATTGGTATTTTTTAATGCCTTCATAAGATTTTTTTAATTCATTTTTATACCACCATTCTACAGGTTTGTAAGGCACTTTTAGTTTCCAATCCTCCAGCCCTATGGGATTTTCTAAAATGAATTTTTCAACAGTTCCTGGATACATTAAAGCAAAACGTGTGGCGAGCATGCCACCCATGGAATGTCCCAAAATGGCAGTTTTCTTAATATTTAAAGTATCGAGCAGTGTTTTGGTGTTTTGTGCGAGTTGCTGAAACGTATAATGAAAATGCTCTGGTTTAGACGATTTCCCGAACCCAACTTGATCAGGTACAATGACGCGGAACCCTTCTTTAGTTAGCGCTTGGATAGTCGTTTTCCAATAGGCACCATTAAAATTTTTTCCATGAAGCAACACTATGTTTTTTCCGTTATAATTATCAGGTTTTACATCCATATACACCATTTTTAATTCTTGCTCTTGTATGGTCAACTCTAACTTAGAGACAGCATATGGATAGTTGTAATTTGCCAATTCAATATCTAACCATTGTAAACTATCTGTTTGTGCCTTTGTAATTTGAAAGACGAATAAAAGTATCAATCCTATTATTAAATTCTTTTTCATGATGTGATTTTGTATTAATTGTGTTTTATTCCATGCTTATAGGTCAAATAGAATATGCAATCTTAATGCCACTAAACCAATTTCTCGGCATTCCAGGATAATAATAACGTGGTTCTGAATTGCCAAATCCAACGGCATTAATTAATACGGATGAAGCATACTGTTTATCTGTAAAATTATTAACACCTATATTAATTTCAATATCGAAGTCCTTCGTAATTGAATTCTTGTAGGCTAATTTGGTGTTGAAAACGGTATATGCATCCGAAGATAAAGTGTTAGCATCGTTTAATGGCATATCTCCAATATGAAGAAAATTAGTGTTTAAGTTAACATTTTTAAAGCCTAACTGAAGACCTCCATTTATTTTCACCTTAGGAACACCTGTTAATTGATGGCCTGAATAATCAGTTTGGTCATCAACGAAATCTATAAAGCGATGGTCTGTAATTTCGGCATTTATATAGGGGGAAAGTAAAAATCCATTACTAAATTTTTGTGTATAAGAGGCAGACAACTCAATACCTTTATGTTCTGTTTTACCTGCATTACGACCAATATATTGATCATCTCCAACACGGTCAGCCACCAATAAATTGTCAATATCGAGTAGGTAAGCTGAAAGCTGAAATTTTAATTTTCTATCTAATAAAAACAGTTCACTTCCAATTTCGTAATTAAAACCAGTTTCTGGTCCTAAGTCAGGATTGATCACTCCTTCTGGTGTTAATGTTTCTTCTATAGAAGGGTAATTGAACCCACGGCTGACGTTTACATAAATAGTTGTATTTGGTGTAAATTGATATAAAACGTTCAAATTTGGAGCAAGTATAGGGTCAAAATCACGATCTGCATTTTTATTATTCTCACCAGAATTAAAGTCATCTTTAAACTTATAATTGGTCGTGTTGAAATTCACACCCAATTGCGCTTTTAGTTTTTCGGTAATAGGCAGCGTTACCGTTGCAAATGCATTCAGAGTGTTTCTATTCTCTATATTATCACTGAGTAATTGGCCTTCTAAACTTCCATTATTCGCATTGCTGTCATAAAGATTTTCAATGGTTTTCCAGATGTACTGATCGCTATAAATTTCGGCACCAAAACTAAGATTTGCTTTATGGTTTAAGAATTTAAAATCTTTTGCGAAAAGTGTTCTGGCACCATAACCATTCGTATATTCATCTAAAATATTAAAAGGACGTGGTTCATAATGATCGAGATAACTATAGAAAATGGATGTGGTATTACTAAAATTATTAGTAAAGCGATGTGTGTAATTAAGTCCAATTAAGACCTGCTTGTTATCTTCAAAACCTTGTGCAGCATTCCATGTAAAAGCTGCTTGCGAAGGGTCTTCATTAAAGGCAGTTTTGCTTATAGAACTTGGTATTTGAGCAAAATAATCTGTGTAATTTATTAAAAGTCCAATGTCATTTTTAGCGTCAAAAGTATAGTTAGACGTTAATAAAAGTGCTTTTCTATTATAATTGCTGTTCTCGCGAAATCCATCTGATTTTAAATGATCATAATTTAGATTTAGAGCTAATTTATCATTGGTAGTAGCAACAGAAATATTGTTTTTTATCAAACCGTAACTTCCAACAGTAAGATTGCTTTTAAAATAAGTTTCACCTTCTAAAGCTTGTTTAGAATTGAGTAATAAGGTACCTCCTAAATTTGTGCCATATTGAGAGGCTTTAGGGCCTTTTACAATTTCCAAATTACCAATATCTTCAGGATCAAAAGCATCAATAGCCGTTTCTCCTATACCGTTTGTTATCGGTATGCCGTTAAAATAAGCACGAATTTTGTTGGTGCCATAAAGTGTTCGCGATCCGACACCGCGAATAACTATTCTATTGGTATTTATGGCTCCACTTTGAATATAAACTCCAGGTGTTTCGTTAATAGCCGAAGTTAAATCAATCGGACTGAATTCCTCAAATTTCTCTGACGAAATTTTTGCTGTAGGAATAATAACCTGACTTTCTTTTTGATAGGTTGAAGAGATGAGGACTTCTTCAAGATCTAAACTGGTTTCTAATGCTGTAAGCTCGAATACACTGTTATCTTTAGAATACCGAACCGTTCTTATATAATAATTGGGATGTTTTAATTTTATGGTTATTGGCAATTCAATCGCTTGTGAAAGGATAAATATACCTTGAGCATCGGTTTTAGAAATCAGCTCATTTTCTATAAAAACAGACACATCTGATAGTGGTGTACCCAGCGCATCTTGAACTTTACCTTGGCTGTTTTGAGCGTTTAAAGGCATAATAAAGGCGGTTATAATCATAACCGCCAAGGTTTTAAAAGGTGTAAACTTCATGTATACTGTTGTGAGGATTGGTATTTATAAAACTATAATATTAATTCTTATAACTTACTTTCCAAATGGTATTCCCAGAATCATCATTAACTAATAGGTCACCAGATGGAGTAACAGCTACACAAACTGGTCGTCCGTATACATCAGTCTCACTATCTTCAGCTATAAATCCTGTTAGAAAATCTTGAGGTTTCCCAGTAGGTTTACCATTTTCAAATGGTATAAAAACAACACGATACCCTGAAAGTACTGACCGGTTCCAAGACCCATGTTGCCCAACAAATAATCCATTCTTATATTTAGAAGGAAAATTGCCTTCATCGTAAAAGGTGAGTCCTAATGACGCGGTATGAGGTCCTACAGACACATCTGGTATGATTGATTTTGCGACAAGATCTGGTGCTTCACCTTCTAAGCGTGGGTCTTCAATATTTCCAAAATAAGAATAAGGCCAGCCGTAAAAGCCTCCTTCCTTAACGCTCGTAACATAATCAGGTACAAGATTATCACCAAGCTTATCACGCTCATTTACTGCTGTCCATAGTTCTCCGTTTACCGGATTCCAATCCATTCCTACAGGATTTCTAAGACCGCTAGCGTAAATTTTTTCATTCGCCCCATTTAAATCAACTTCTATGATATTAGCACGACGGATTTCTTCTTCCATTCCGTATTCTCCGACATTACTTGCCGAACCTACCGAAATATAAATTTTATCTTGTGCTTTATTGGTAATAATATTCCGTGTCCAATGGTTATTATAACCACCAGCAGGAAGCGTTACTATTTTTTTGCCTTCAGATGGTTTAAGAGCTGTTTGCCCTTCCTTGTATGGATATTTATAAAGTCCGTCCGTATTTGCGACATAAAAATAATCACCAATAATTAACATGCCTAAGGGTTGTTTTAGGTCTTCAAGAAAAGTGTCTCTAAGTTCAATTGTACCATCGTTGTCTTTATCTCTAAGAATCGTAATAAGACCTGCACTATTCTTGGTGTTGGCTTCACAAACAAATAAATCTCCATTGGGTGCTATATACGTCCATCGTGGGTTTTTAAATCCATCTGCTAATTTAGTAACCGTAAATCCTTCTGGGGCGACTGGCATTTTACCTTCTGGCCAATCTGCCATGCTATTTTGTTTTCTTACCGACTCTGTTGCGTAAGGTTTTGGTAGAATTAATTCTCCTATAGCTGTTTGCACCGTATCTGCAGGCTCTTGAGATATCATTTCTTTTTCATCTTCAGATACTTTCATTTTCTTTTCTCTTTCCGTTTTACAAGATTGTAAAGAGACCATTATAAGAAGTATTATAAATGTAGTTTGTAGTTTCATAACGTTTGTTTTCGGTTTGTTCAAAAGTAAAGTATTCCCTATATTTTTTTAACTCATTTGAAATACGAATAGACTCAAATCGATTCTTAACCTTTAGTTAACATGCTTGCTAAGCAATTATATTTTAATCTTTCTATAACAGTTTGTGGTATAATTTATGATTATTATGAGGTATGAAATCGAAACTTATTACCACATTTATTGTACTGATTTTAGTCTCTTGTAAGCAAGTGCAACATGTTTCGGATGCTATTACAAAACCTTCAGCAAGAACTATTTTTGAACGTGATTTTAAAAACAACGATAGCATATTTCAACGCTATGAATTGGCGTACCGAAATGCCAAACGAAACAATCTTCAGTTGGAATTACCTATTGTATTACATTCAAAATCGGACACTTCAGACTTTAAAGTATTAGCTTATAGTCTAAACTTACAGCGTGGTGAGCGTTTTAAAATAGAATCACATACGGATAGTTTACAATTGGCATTTGATGTGTTTATGTTTGAAAATGATTCGGTAATATCTAAAAAAGCACTGCATTCTAATGAACCTGAAGCAAATCGTTTAGAATTTGATGTGACTAGAACTGGAAAATATAAAATAGTAATTCTTCCGAACCTTACATTTAGCAGCAACTTTGGAATAAAACTATTTACGGAACCGACTTTAGCGTTTCCCGTTAGTGGAAAAGATAATAAAGCGATTCAAAGTTTTTGGGGTGCGTCTCGAAGTAGTGGTAGTCGCTCACATCAAGGCATCGATATTTTTGCTAAGCGAGGAACACCAGTTGTAGCTGCAACTAATGGTTTTATTTCAAACACCGGAAATCGTGGTTTGGGCGGTAAACAAGTGTGGTTGCGCGATGGACTCTTTGGTCAGTCGTTATACTATGCGCATTTAGATCGTATTGCGGTGTCTGAAGGCAATCGTGTTAAGACGGGAGATACCTTAGGTTTTGTTGGTAACACCGGAAATGCTAAAACCACCAGTCCGCACTTACATTTTGGAATTTATACAAGTGGAGGGGCTGTAGATCCTTTGCCTTTTGTAAAACAAACTGATCCTATTGAAATAGCAGTTGTACCGATGCTTTTGAAAGGAGAAACGCGTCTTCGGAAAAATGAGCTAAGAGCTGGTGCCAGTGTTAAGTCGAAAAAACTTCAAGATTTAGAAGCAAATACGCAACTTGAAATTTTAGGAAAAACGCAACGATGGTTTCATGTACAGGTTAATGATACTTTACAAGGTTTTATGCATGAGTCTTTAATTAAAGAAATTGAGTGAATTATTAAGTGATAGATGGTAAGACTTAACGAAACTAAATCTGATGAATCTATGTCTTCTCAATATAATAATTGTTTAAGATGGAATCCATTTCTTCTTTTCCAGAAGCTATACGTTCAATCTTATTCCATAAATCATCTTTAATTAAAACGCGTAATGGTTGCTCGTTAAAAGGTATTTTACCAAAAACGTTCAAAATTTGTTGGTCCCAAATTTTATGGAAGTTCAATAAATCATCTGGGTAAACAATTCTTCTCTCTGTGCCTTCATCAACACCTTCAAAGGGTTCTGTAATATTTAAATACCCATAATCGTCTGTTAATTGTTCGCCTGGTTGAATGTCTCGTATTGCAATTTCAAAATCATAGGCGGTTGTAAAGCAATTAGAATTAAAACTATGGTTAACAAACCGACCGTTGTCCCAGCACAACACAAAATTTCCCTTATTGTTTCTATAAGAATACGTATCTAAGATAGTCTTGTAGATGGGATCCATAGCATTAAATGCTTCTGGACTAAAGTCGCGATCTAATTGGTCTAAGACCCAAGTAATGGTGCCTGCTGGAATAAACTCAGTAGCAACAACTCCGTAGCCAATCTCTTTGTTTATAAATTTTAATTCTGTTTTTGGGTGAATCATATCGTTTTAAATTAAGTTTTGTCTTAATTAAAAATAATGATTTTTTGAATTCAAAAATAGGTTGGTTGAAAATTATTATAGACCTTAATTTGTCGTCAGAATTCTCTTGAGTATGCGAGAACTGAACCAAGTGTTAAGAATATAAGTGCACTATTTTTTATATATGTTGATCTATTAAAATAGCATTACCATCGGGATCTAAAACTACAAAACTTGCAGGTCCTGAAGTCTTTTCATCAGCTTCGTTCTCTAATTTAATAGTATTACTTTTTAAATGTTTTTGAATGTTGCGTACATCATCAAAAGTTTTAAGTGTTTTGGCGTCTTGATCCCAACCAGGATTAAAGGTGAGCATATTATTTTCAAACAGACCTTGAAATAAACCCACAAGTATTGATTCGTTTTTCATAATAAGATAGTTCTGTTCTAAATCTCCTCCAAAAACAGAAAATCCTAAGGTTTCATAAAATGCTTTTGAAGCCTTAATATCTTTAACGGCTAGACTAATTGAAAAGGCTCCTAGTTTCATAATTTATTTTTTTTTGTAATACTAAAAGGTATTGAATGTTTGAATTTTCAATACCTTAAAATATAAGCGTTACTACTTTAATTCAACAACACAGCGTCACCAAATCCTAATTCGTTTAATTTACTTAATTGAGTTTCGGCATCACCAACAATCACATAAATCATTTGATTTGGTTTTATGTACTTTTCAACAAGTGCTTTAATGTCGTCAACACTTAAATCTTTTACAATAGATTGTCGTTGTTTGGCATAATCATCTGCATAACTATAGTTACTAATATTACTCAACATGTTTAATTTTGAACTTAAAGTTTCAAACGCACGAGCGCTACTTTTTAAGGTGAATCCTTTTGTGATTTCTAAATCAGCTTCACTATAATTGGTGCCATAATTTTCTAAAATCTCTTTAATCAAAGCGGCAGATTCATAAGTCACGTTAGTACGAATAGAACTATTAATTGAAAATTCTCCTGTGTTAGCGTCACCATCAAATCCAGATCTAATTCCATAAGTGTAGCCTTTAGATTCGCGTAATTCTTGCGTTAATTGTGACGCAAAACTACCACCACCTAAACGGTAATTCATTACAGACGCAGCATAGTAATCCGTATCAGTAGCTTTTAAAGACGGATACCCAAATGCGATAACCGATTGTTTAGCTCCAGGTACATCATAGAAAAATACTTTAGATGTTTCTGGTGTTATAGCTTGTGGTAATTCTGGAATGACAACATCTTTAGATTCCCAAGTTGTATTGATAGTTTCTAAAGCTGCGATAACATCGTTTTCTGAAATTGAACCTACAACGTGTAAATTCGTGAGTTTCGGAGTTAATTTAGTCGAGTAGAAATTTTGTAAATCTGAAATCGTAATCGCATTTACGGATGCTTCTGTACCATTATTGTTATACGCTAAAATGTTGTTTTCGCCATATAATTGCTTTGCAAATGCATTAGCAGCAATACTATTTGGATTTGCCTTTTGGCGTTGAATTCCACTAATCGTACTTTGTTTTAGTAAGTTGAATTCTTCTTCATCCCAACGTGGTTCTAAAAGAATTTCAGTCACTAAAGCCATAGTCGCATCAAAATGTTTTGCTAAGGTCGTTCCAGAAATAGTGACACTATTATCTGTGGCATAGCTGTAAATTTGAGCGCCTAGACTTTCAATGGCATTTTCTAAAGCTTCTGGTGTTTTGTTTTTTGTGCCTTTACTCATTAAATTGGCCATCAGGTTAGACACTCCAACTTTATCGGTTTGTTCTAATAGTAAGCCCCCTTTTATTTCCAATTCAAATTCTACTAATGGCACTTCGGTGTTTTCAATACCAAAAACTTTGATTCCAGAATCTAAGTTGTGCTTCCATACTTTAGGAATTACTAAATCTGGACTTTTTCCATATTCTGGTTCTACAGATCTATCAAAACTGCTTGGCGTTTTTTCGTATTCTGCGGCTAGGCTTGCATCAAAAGTATCTTCAGCACCTTCAACTATTTGCTCTTCTTCTACAACGGCCTGCTGAGAATTATCTAAAACTAAGTTCATTTGTCCTTTTGGAACAAAGCTCGTAGCAATAAAATTCTGATCCTTAATGTATGTGTTGTAAACACGCATCACATCTTCTGGAGTGACGGCTAAAATGTGTTGCACATCTTGATTGATAAAACCAGGATCACCTGCAAAAATTTCATATTGTGCTAATTGAAACCCTTTGCCTAAAACACTTGATAATCCTTTATAGAATGATGTTTCTTGTCCGGCTTTTATACGATTTAAATCCGTTTCAGAAATCCCATTCATTTCAAAATCTCTTAAACCTTCATTAATAGCACTAGCAACGGTATTTAAGTTGGTTTGATCGAATGCTGTAACCCTTAACATTAATTGTCCGGCTATTTCGGAAGAACTTTGATACATGCCGACATTACTTGTTAACTGTTGGTTTTCAACTAACACTTTATATAATGGTGCTTTTTTACCTTCAGTTAAGTATTGCGATAATACGCTTAGTGCATATGTGTCTGGGTGATATTCATAAACGGTTGGCCACGTCATTGTTAATCGCGGTGCACGTGCAAAATTGTCTTCATAAAATAAGCGTTTAGACGTTTTTAATGTCACTGGTTGCTTTTCCATTTTAGGAATATCTTCTCCTCGTGGAATTTCATCAAAATACTTTTTAACCCATTCTTTCGTTTGCGCTACATCAATATCTCCAGCAATGGTTAAGGTCACATTATTCGGTACATACCAACGTTTGTAAAACTCTTTTACATCGTCTAATGTTGCGTTTTGTAAATCTTCTAAGGATCCAATAACCTCCCAACTATATGGATGGCCTTCAGGGTATAGATTACTATTTATTACACTAGAATTAAAACCATAAGGTTGGTTGTCTACACGCTGACGTTTTTCGTTTTTAACCACTTGTTTTTCTTTAGCTAAAACAGGTTCGGTAACTGTATTTATAAAATAACCCAGTTTATCGGCTTCTGCCCAAATCATTTTTTCTAAAGCATCTTTTGGTACGGTTTGAAAGTAATTGGTACGATCTTGACTTGTAGAACCATTAGCGCCAGAACCTCCAATACGAGCACTCATTTGGTCTAAACCACCTTTGCCTAAGTTTTCAGATTCTAAGAATAAAAGATGCTCAAATAAATGTGCAAAACCAGTTCTGCCTGTTTTTTCGCGTGCTGATCCTACATGCGCTGTTAATGCTACAGCTGCTACAGGATCTGATTTGTCGACGTGAAGAATGACTTGTAAGCCATTGTTTAAAGTGAATTTTTCGTACTCGACTTTAAATTCTGGAGTCGTTTCTTTGGTGTCGTTTTCTTTACAAGACGTTATTGTAAAAAGCACTAAAAAGGCTAAAAGTATTGATTTGATGTGTTTCATAATTATGTATTTGAGTGATGATGATTTATGTTATAACAGGTTGAATGCGATTTGAAAATTTTTGAAATTGATATAATAGTTTTTCTGTCTTTTGAATACTGCATCTGACTTTTTAACACTAATGATAATTTATAAATAGTACTATGAATTATAGCATTCGTTTATTAACTCAGATTTTTAAGCACTTCAATAATGTCATCTGGTTCAGAGCGTGTTCTGTAGTCCACATTGACATAGTTCCATATTACTCTGCCATCAATTCCTATAATAAACGTAGCCGGAATTGGTAAAACACTAGCATTGCCATTATTGATTTTTTTAAGATCGAGTTGTCTATCTACGCGCATGTGATCCAATAAAAATTCAGGAACTTCCCAAGCCACACCATATTGTGAAGCAACTTTTGCATCTTGATCAGACAACACTGTAAATTCCATGTTATTTATTTCGTTTGCTGTCATGGATTCATCTGGCACTTCTGGACTAATAGCAACCAACGTCGCTCCTAATTTATGGATGTCGTCTAGTTTAGCTTGTAAAGCTCTTAGTTGTAAATTGCAGTAAGGACACCAACTACCGCGATAAAATGTAATAATTACTGGCCCTTTTTCTAGTAAATTGGATAATGAAATTAATTCTCCTTGTGGATTTGGTAATTTAAAATCTACTGCTTTTTCTCCTATTTTAAGAGCATTAGATCCTTGTTCGAAAGCTTTTGCTTTATCAATGGCTTCATCAACTCCTTTCATAAAGTCAGGTTTTGCTTTTCTTCCAGCAGCAATCTTAGCGTCAGTTTGTTCTTTTAACGTTTTCATTAGTTATATTTTAAACTATAATTCATAAGCATTGTTATTCACCATAAAAATAGAGTTCACTAAAAACAGTTTTCCATTTTCCCAGAAACTTCTAAAAAGTGTATTATCTACCATGTAAATAAAACTACCATTGCCCATATGTTCTTCACCAAATACTAAGGTTTGGTCTAAACTTTTCAATGCATTTTGTCCTGCAAAACCAGAATATACTTTGGTGTTATTTAAGTAAGCTACATTGTAGCCACTATCTAATAAACTATACGCCGTACTGCCTAATTTTAGTGTGAAGTAATTGTCGTCATAGCCAAAAGCCATAGGATGTGTATTATCTACTTTTGCGTTAAAAATAGCTCCAGTAATTAAGTTGTTACTGTATTCGCGTTCACGATCTGCGTAAGCGGTTAGGTTGTCTTTCTTTTTAACGTCATCTTCTTGTTTTTTATAATTGAGGCTAAAATTATCTTTACCAGCAAAGCTTCGCAGTGCTCCATCAATAGCAATCACTTTACCTCCAGCACGTACCCAGTCTTTAAGTTTAGTCATGTTGTCTTCCGTAAATACTTTTCTGTAATTACCATTCGGAAGAATTAAGACATGGTACTTGTCTAAATTTATGCTTCCAAAATCATCTGTATTGATTGAGGTTAAAGGGTAGTGCAATTGCTGCTCAAAGAAATGCCAAACTTCACCATAACTTAAAGACGATGTACCCTCTCCAGAAAGTACAGCCACCTTTTGATTATTCACCAATTTAATGTCTGGAGAGCCTATGTCAGGAGTCGTTTGTGAAAACCCTGAATTAATTTGCGTTAAGTGTTGTGCCTGTTCTTGAGCAATCGTATTTAAGGTTTCTAGGAAGTTTTTAATGTGTTTATTGTCTCCTTTAGTAATGATTAATGAACCACGTTCAAATTTATTGTTATTTGATGTGAAAGGTTTTTCGGTAAAACGAACTTTGAAATTATGTTTCAATAGCGCTGCCAAAAACTGTGCGTCATCCATAGAATTCCATTTACTAACATAGCCGTAAGTATCGGTTAACGTTTGCAGTTCTTTTTTACTTAAAAGTTCTTCACTCGGAATTTTGGTAGTGCTCGCCATCGCTTCTAATCCATAAGCATAAGGTAATGACCAAGCTGTGATATCGTAAGTTAAGGAATCCGAAAGTTTAGCATTTGGTTCAAATAAGGCTTTTACCATTTTACCTTTTGGCTGGTTGGCGTGAACAACTAAAGCCCTACTGTCAATGTTTAGAGAACCTTGTTTTCCAGTAGCATAATTCATGCCCGAAACTTTAGACGCTGTGGCATTTTCGAATGTGATATGGTGTTTGTTTAAAAGTGTTTTTAAGCTATTCAATTTATCTTCATTCCCTTTTAAAACGTAACTTTTATATTTTAAGTTGGAATTGTCAAAGAATTTAGCAAACTCAGTATTTAGTTGTTTAGCATTTTTTGAAGCCATTTCAACCGTTGAAAGTCCAGAGGTTGTATGATGCGTTAAGCGCTCCACTAAAGTTAAAACGTGACCTTCATCATTAAAGATCCCTAATCCTGCCATACCATGTCCACCTTGTTCGTAAGTCATTCCCATAGCTCCCATAAAAGTGGGATAGGTATCGCCATAACTCGGATAAAATAAATCGAAACGTTCTCTGGTAAAAAACAACCAACCTTCAGCATCAAAATATTTAGCGTGATTTTTTCCAATTTCGGTTTGAAAATCACGTTGCCAATCGGTAATCACTTCATGAAATGGTTCTGCGGCAGGCGCAAAATAATACGGTTCATTAATGCCTTGTTCATGAAAATCGACATGCACATGAGGCATCCACTTATTATACACTTCTAAACGTTGTTGTGTTTCTACTTGTGATGCCCAAACCCAGTCTCTGTTTAAATCAAAAAGGTAATGATTTGGTCGTCCTCCTGGCCAAGGTTCATTATGCTCGCTGGCTTGTCTGTCTATATCATAAGGTTGACTTGCCGTTTCATTATACCAATTGATGTAACGATCACGACCATCCGGATTCATGGAAGGATCAATAATTACAACCGTGTTTTTAAGCCACTCTTGTTTTTCAGTAAGTAATTTAAATAAGGTGAGCATTGCCGCTTCTGAGCTTGATGCTTCGTTACCATGAACATTATAACTTAACCACACAATGGCAATGTCATCTGCAGAAGATTCTCCGTCTAATAATCCGATGTTTTTTAAATTATTTTCTCGAATTGTTTCAAGATTTTTAATGTTTTCTTCGCTAGAAATATAAGCTAAATACAGACCTCTTCGTTCGTTTGTTTTACCGTAGGTTTCTAGTTTTACTTGGTTTGGAACTTGTTTTTCAACCGTTTTAAAGTAATCGATAACTTGATGATTTCGACTAAATTGTGTGCCTATTTCATAACCTAAAAAGTCACTTGGAGATGAAATGGTTTGAGCAGTTGTTAAGGGGAAGCTGCCAAAAACGACTATAAGAACTAAAATTAATTTTTGCATTTAATAAATTTTTTGATTGAAAGCTAGTAAAGATAGTTAGTGAAACTGAATTAACTAAAAATTAAGTCTAAAATATATTCCATTACATATCTTTGAAAAATGAAATCTATAAGTTCTTTTTTATATATTTGTACCTCTACTGGAGTTGGTCAGGCTCAACAATATGACAATTATATTTTTATTAATTCAAAAATTGATTAGTTATGACTAACAAAAACACAATCCTATTTAGGGATACCAACTATTTCTCAGACTTTATCTGTAATTATTTAGACCAAAAACCGGAATTAAACGACTTTTATAATCGTTTTCCGTTATTAGAAAATTTTGAAGCTCAGATAGAAGAGAAGCAATCAAATATTGATGATCACTTTGCCGAGAATCGACAGGTGTTAGTAAACACTTTAACTTCGCAATATAAAGATATTGAAACCTCAGGTGCCACTGCTGAGAATATCCAAAGCTTAGCTTCTAAAAATACGTTTACAATTACTACAGGTCACCAGTTGAATTTATTTACAGGACCACTTTATTTCTTGTATAAAATTATTTCAACCATAAATTTAACCAAGCAGTTAAAAGAAACATATCCAAAATACAATTTTGTGCCAATCTATTGGATGGCTTCGGAGGATCATGATTTTGAAGAAATAAATTATTTCAATTTTAAAGGGAAAAAAATACAATGGAATTCTAAACAAACCGGAGCAGTTGGTCATTTTGATACTAAAGGTTTAGATGAGGTCTTTGAAGTGATTTCTTTAGAATTTGGAGCAGGAAAAAACGCAGAACAATTAAAAGCATGGTTTAAGGAAGGGTATCTTCATCATAATAATTTAGCGGATGCGACTCGTTATTTGGCAAACCAGTTATTTGGAGAACACGGTTTAGTAATTTTAGATGCAGATGATAGCGAACTGAAACGTTTGTTTATTCCGCAGATGCAAAAAGAAATGTTAGAGCAAACAGCATTTAAAACCGTTTCTGAAACTAATAAGAAGTTAGAAGATTTAGAATTAAAGATTCAGGTAAACCCAAGAGAAATCAACCTCTTTTATATTAAAGATGGTTTACGAGAACGTATTATAGAAAGTGATGGAGTGTATTCAGTACTCGATACTGATATTAGATGGAGCAAGAGTGAGCTGCTAGAACACCTCGATGAGATGCCAGAGCGATTTTCACCCAATGTCATCATGCGTCCGTTATATCAAGAAGTCATTTTACCAAATCTATGTTACATTGGTGGAGGTGGAGAAATGATTTATTGGTTACAATTAAAATCTAATTTTGAAGCGCAGAAGGTGACATTTCCAATGTTATTATTAAGAAACTCAGCTTTAGTGACATCTAAAAAACAAGCCTCAAAACTTGAAAATTTAAATATTTCAAACAAAGATTTATTTTTAGATAGGCATTCATTTATCAATAAAAAAGTTCGAAAAATTTCGAATATAGATATTGATTTTTCAGAGCAAATTCAACATTTAGAATCACAATTTAAAGGCCTTTATGATTTAGCAGACCAAACCGATAAATCTTTTGTTGGTGCTGTAAAATCGCAAGAAGTCAAGCAAATAAAAGGATTGAAACAATTAGAAAAGCGATTGTTATTAGCTCAGAAACGCAAATTAGCAGATCAAATAGAACGTTGTACAGAACTACAAGAGCAATTGTTTCCTGGTCAAAGTTTACAAGAACGAAATACTAATTTTTCAGAATTGTATTTAGAATATGGTGATCAGCTAATTCCTGAAATACTAAAAGCCTTAGAACCTTTAAAAGGTGAGTTTTTAATTCTTAATTTAGAATAATTCATGCATAAAATTGATATTGAACTTGTTGAAATGACCTTAGATGTTATGAAATATGTCATAGGACGAGTTTCAGCAACAGAACATAAAATCGGAAAACCAAGAAAATCTGAAGAATTAAAAGCAGCTGTAGGTGAAACTATAACCGAAAAAGGAGTCGGAGGAGAGTATGCTTTTAACTTATGGAAAGAGCATTTAGCAACTGCAAATGTGCCTGTAGATCATCCTCGTAATTTAGCGTTTGTACCAGCGTCACCAACCAAAGCAGCCATTATGTTCGATTTAATAACGTCGGCATCGAGCATTCACGGAGCCTATTGGATGGAAGGTGCAGGAGGTATATTTTGCGAAAATGAAGCTATGAAATGGATGGTGTCCTTAACAGGTTTACCAGAAGGAGCATTTGGGGTATTTACAAGTGGAGGTACAGCAGCTAACTTATCAGCCATTGTTACAGCAAGAGAACATTGGAGAGAAAACCCAGAATATCAGCGCGAAAAAGGATTAATTATTACGTCTATTGGAGCGCACTCATCTGTAAAAGCCATGGCAAAAGTCGCTGATGTAGATATTGTGATGGTCGATTCTGAAGAGCATTTAACAGGCGAGGCTCTAAAGGAAGCTATTGCTACTTTAACAGCACATCAACGCAAATGTTTGTTTGCAGTTGTAGCTACAGGAGGAACAACCAATGCAGGAATTATTGATGATTTAGAAAGTGTTTCAAAAGTATGTGAAGATGAAAATCTATGGTTTCATGTTGATGCTGCTTATGGAGGAGGTGCTTTAGTTGCTGATTCGGTTCGTCATTTATTTAATGGTATTGAAAAAGCAGATAGTATTACTATAGATCCACATAAATGGATGTTTTCGCCTTACGATTGTGGAGCTGTGATTTATAAAAACATGGAATTGGCAAAAAATGCCCATTCGCAACAAGGCTCGTATCTCGAAATTTTTAAAGATGAAGGTGCACATGGATTTAATCCAACCGATTATCAAATTCAATTAACAAGACGCGTTAGGGGATTGCCATTATGGTTTTCACTAGCAACCCACGGAACAGATCGTTACAAGGAAGCGGTTGAGCGTGGTTTAGAATTAGCACAAATTGCAGGACGACTTATAGAAGCGCATCCCAATTTAGAATTGGTGCGAGAGCCAAGTCTGTCTTGCGTACTTTATCGAAGAATAGGTTGGCAGCCCGAAGATTACACACATTGGACTTATGAAAATCACGAAAAAGGATTCGCATTAGTGACACCAACTAAATGGAAAAATGGGGATACGTATGAAACCTGTTCGCGTTTTTGTTTTATCAATCCTGATACCACTGAAAATGATATTGCGATGATTCTAGAAACTATGATCTAATTGAAACGTAATGACGTGTTAAATGAATGAATTATTTGATGGTTTTGTGATATTAACTTAATAACACAAAAGTTGGTTTTATGTTAAAAACTTAATCCAAAAAATTATAAATCATAAAACGTAATTTCCAAATCAATCCTTATTTTTGCGCATGCAACACAACAAAGTCCTAATATTAGATTTCGGATCGCAATACACACAACTTATTGCGCGTCGCGTTAGAGAATTAAACATCTACTGCGAAATTCACCCTTACAATAAAATTCCTTCAGATTCAGAAAGCTTTAAAGCGGTAATTCTATCTGGTAGTCCAAACTCTGTTAGAGGAGAAGCAGTGCTTCATCCTAACTTAGAAGACATCAGAGGAAAAAAACCGATGCTAGCCGTTTGTTATGGAGCCCAATATTTAGCCCATTTTTCTGGTGGTAAAGTTGCGGAATCCAATACAAGAGAATATGGAAGAGCAAATTTAGCTTTTATTAAGCCTGATGAGGATTTCTTCGAGAACATACACGAAGGCAGTCAAGTATGGATGAGTCATAGTGATACCATAAAGCAACTACCAACAGGAGGGGTCCTTTTAGCAAGTACAAGCGACGTTGAGAATGCAGCTTATAAAATTGAAGGTGAACAAACGTATGCCATTCAATTTCATCCTGAAGTTTACCATACTACGGATGGTCATCAACTTTTAAGCAATTTCTTAATTAAGATTGCGAAGGTTGAGCAAGACTGGACACCACAATCTTTTGTTGAAGAAACCGTTGATAGTCTTAAGGAGCAATTAGGAAACGATAAAGTGGTCCTGGGTTTATCAGGAGGAGTAGATTCGTCTGTAGCTGCCATGTTATTGCATAAAGCTATTGGCAAAAACCTCTATTGCATCTTTGTAAATAACGGATTATTACGAAAAAATGAATTCGAAGATGTATTACATCAATACGAAGGCATGGGACTTAATGTAAAAGGGGTAGATGCTTCGGCACGCTTTTTGGATGCTTTAAAAGGGTTGAGTGATCCTGAGCTTAAAAGAAAAGCAATTGGATCCGCATTTATCGACGTTTTTGATGTTGAGGCGAATTTAATTAAAGATGTAAAATGGTTGGCTCAAGGTACTATTTATCCTGATGTGATAGAAAGTGTATCGGCAACAGGAGGACCAAGTGCGACTATAAAAAGTCATCATAATGTTGGTGGATTGCCAGATTATATGAAATTAAAAATAGTAGAACCATTAAGAGCTTTATTTAAGGATGAAGTTAGACGCGTAGGAGCTTCTATGAATATGGATAAACAGTTATTAGGTCGTCATCCTTTTCCTGGTCCAGGTTTGGCAATTCGGATTCTTGGAGATCTAACCGCTGAAAAAGTACGTATATTACAAGAGGTTGATGCTATTTTTATTAATAATCTCCGTTCTTGGAACCTATACGATAAAGTATGGCAAGCAGGTGCAATGCTATTACCTGTGAATAGTGTGGGAGTCATGGGCGACGAGCGTACCTATGAAAAATGTGTCGCTCTAAGAGCTGTAGAAAGTACAGACGGAATGACTGCTGATTGGGTGAATTTACCGTATGAGTTTTTACAAAAAACATCAAACGAAATTATAAATAAAGTGAAAGGTGTGAATAGAGTTGTTTACGACATCAGTTCAAAACCACCAGCAACTATTGAGTGGGAGTAAAAAAAGTTATCAGTTTACAGGTACAGTATATAGTGAAAAAACAAAAAAAAGTCACTGATCACTGAACGTAGTCGATTTGCAGTCTCAATCACTGTATAAAGTAAAAAAGTAAACTGTTTTAAATAGCCATTTACAGTAAAATAGAATTCATGAAAAATATCTTAACCATCATTTTAATTGCTTTTACAATTGGTCTAAGTGCTCAAGACTACATTGAGCACACCGTTAAGCCAGGTGAAACAATTGAAAGTATTGCCAAGGGTTATTTAGTGACTCCGTTTGATATTTATGCACTAAATCCGGATGCTAAACGTAAGTTTCAGCCTAATACAGTTTTAATTATTCCAAACTCTAAAGTTAAGAATAACGCTATTGTAGAAGATAGTAGAGAACTTATTGGTTATAAAAATCATAAAGTAAAACGTAAAGAAACCTTATACGGATTAACAAAAGAATACAATGTTTCTGAAGAAGAAATTAAAAAAGCAAACCGTTTTTTGTATTCTGAAAATCTTAAAAAAGGCGATAAAATTAGAATACCAAAATACAGAACGCAAGTATCTAAACAAACCTTAAATAATACCGTAAAAAAATATACGGTTCAGGCTAAGGAAGGGAAGTGGAGAATTGCTTATAAATTTGGAATTTCTGTTACTGAGTTAGAAGCTTTGAATCCATTTATGAATGAAACCATTCAGCCAGGAGATGAGCTAAACGTACCTAATATTGGTGATAACGAAGAAAAAAAAGTTGAATCGACTTTTGGGTATTACGAAGTGTTACCTAAAGAAGGTTTTTTTAGACTAAAAGTAAAATTAAATTTAACTCAAGAACAACTAGAAAAATTAAATCCTGAATTAAAAGAGACAGGTCTAAAAGCAGGAATGGTATTAAAAGTACCAGCAAATGTTGACACAACGAGTAGCTTAGAAATTGTTAAAACCACAAACTTAAAAAGTAATCTAACCAATTTTAAGACTAAAAAAATAGCCTTAATGTTACCGTATCGTCTCGATAGAATTGATGTAGATGCGGTTGAAGAAACCAAACAGAAGATAAAAGAAACACGTTTATTATCTACAGTATTAGATTTTCACGTTGGTGTTATGATGGCTTTAGATTCTGCTAAGCAATTAGGGATTTCAACAGATTTAAAGGTTTTTGACACGCGTTATCATGTTTCAAAAACAGCGGATATTTTAGCTGATAATGATTTTTCTGATTATGATGCTGTGATTGGTCCAATGGAAGAAAATAGTTTTAACCGTGTCGCAATGACATTAAAAGCCGATAATATTCCTGTTATTGCCGCTATGAACAAGCCAAAGCAAGTTTATAGTAATGTCTTCCAAACCTTACCAGAAAATAAGTTGTTAAGTAAAACAATGATCGATTTTGTAAAAGCGGATAGTTTAAAGACTAAAGTGGTTATTATTTCAGATCATGCGCACAGAACGAGTAGTGAAGCGTTACAAAAACAATTTCCAAACTCTAAGCTAATCTTAACTCAAAAAGATAAAAAAGATAAGACAAAAGATGCCTATTATATTTATCATTCTAATTTACAAAATGTGTTTTCTGCCGGTAAAACGGTTGTGTTTTTAGAAACTGAAAACACATCTTTAGCTTCTAGTGTTATTAGTATGCTTAATGGTTTTGCTGTAAATAAAACTGAAATTGTATTAGCAACTCTAAACAAAGGGAAAGCATTTGAAGGGAAGGATATAGACAATAATAATTTGTCTCATCTTAAATTTCATTACCCATCTGTACATAAGGATTTTGACGAATCGAAATCAAATGGTTTCGTAGATAGGTACCGTAAAGAATATGGAGTATCCCCAAGCAAATATGTAGCGCGTGGATTTGATATTACTTTAGATCTTTTAATGCGATTGGCTTCTGCTGAAAACCTATATGAAGCATCAATAGATTCAATTGAAACGGAATATATCGAAAATAAATTCAGATATAATAAAGCCTTAATGGGCGGTTATGTTAATGAAGCAGTATATATTGTAAAGTATGATGACCTCAGAATTGTAAAGGCTGAGTAAGTCGTTAAAAAAGGTTATTGATAGTAATTTCCTAGTCTTATAGCGTATTTAGTATTCTAATATCGAAAAAGATTTTACATTTAATTCGAAATAATTACTCTTGAAAAACCTACTTATAATTATAACCTTACTTTTTCTTGGAGGTACGTCTCATGAAGAATCTGTAACTTGGAATGAAAAAACCAAGCTAACTTGGGCCGACTTTAAAGCGCCACCAAGTTTAACGTCTAATGCTGTTGCTGTTACTGCGTCAGGTATTACTTTTGGATATGCCGTTAAGACGTCTGGAGAAAGAATCGTTGACTTCTCTACCACTGTAGAAGCGCACTTTTATCCAAATAAGTCTTGGTACATAAAGGAAAAAGGAAACCCTCATGTTTTGGCTCATGAACAGTTACATTTTGATATTACAGAACTTTATGCACGTCAATTTAGAGCACAAATAACAAAGTTGATTGTTAATCAAAATGTAAAAGAGCAGATGAACAGGCTACATGCTAAAATTAATGAAGCCGTAAATGAAACTCAAAAACTTTACGATGAGCAAACTAACCATTCTATGAATATTGAAATGCAAGAGGAATGGGAAACAACAATTCAAATTGAACTTAAGAAATTTGAAGACTACAAGTCACAATAATTTAGGAGCTTTTATCTACACTAAAATTTAATTAAAAATGGAATTAGACGGCACAGTTTTAATTGAATTGGCACATTACAAAATGCCATTTGGCAAATACAAAAATCAATACTTAATAGACGTCCCAGAACATTATTACATCTGGTATCAACAAAAAGGATTTCCTGAAGGAAAACTTGGTCGTATGATGGCACAGATGTGCGAAATAAAAATCAATGGCTTAGAAGAGTTGATTTATACGATTCGTAGGGATTTTAAAAAGCAGCGTTAATACTGTTTTCAGAGTAAAACTCAAGTTAGAGGTTATAGAATCACGGTAATCTGTTTAGGAAATTCTTTTGAGTTACAGCAATGATGAAACGCAGCAATAGAATAAAAGTTGAAGTTGTTTATTTGCGACAATACACAAATTATGATCTTCTTTACGTGCTTGTTGTTAGGATTTATTATTGCCGCTTCCGGTAGTATTGTCCCTAGTTTTTTGAATTTGACTGTTGTTAAGTTTAGTTTAAAAAGTGGACGGAAATCGGCTTTATATCTCATTGGTGGTTTTGCGACCGTATTATTTTTTCAAGCGAATATTGGCGCTTATTTATCAAGTGTTCTAATGAAAAATTCTGAATATATTTCTACTATACAAAAAATTGGTACAGGGATTTTATTCTTGGTCTCTATTCATTTTTTTAGATTACATTTTACTTTAAAAAAACAGAAAATTAAAACGGAAATTAAGAAGTCTAAAGCTTATTTTCATGGCATAGGTATGTCGCTGCTCAATACTTTTGCAATTCCGTTTTACTTTACAGCGATTTCTTTTTTAATAGGATTAGATTATTTTGAATACTCTTTTTTAAATAGTTTTTACTTTTCAATAGGTTCAACCTTTGGTTCGTTTATATTATACGCTATCTATGCCACAGTCGCTAGTAGAATAGAGCATAAACTAACTTTTATAGCAACTAAAATGGATTTTATATTAGGGTGCTTAACAGGTGTAGTTGCTATGGGGAATCTCATTTATTTAATTTAAGTCAGCTCTGTGTTTTTAGACGGAGTGTTTAGAACTAAAAGAGCATTTTTGTTTAGTTATTATTAAAGATAAATAAGTCTGATTACTGTTTCTTCCGTAGCGTAACTGCCTTATATATTCGGTTAAATTATTCTATATGGAAATACCTTTTGCTTTTAAAAGTAAATTAAGTATATCATAAGATTGAAATGTGCGTTATGTGCTTGTTTGTAATGTTTTGTCATTCAGTAGCTAAGGTTCTAATTCGTTTGTGTTTAACGATAGAAATAATAACATATTAACAAACCATAAACAAATAGAGAATAACTCATTAAATTTCGTAATTTTGCCTGCGTTTAAAAGCGTATCATGACCACAAACCCTAAGTATATTTTTGTAACTGGCGGCGTGTCTTCTTCTCTCGGAAAAGGCATAATAGCTGCATCTTTAGCTAAACTCCTTCAAGCACAAGGTTACAGAGCAACCATTCAGAAATTAGACCCATATATTAATATCGATCCAGGTACCTTAAATCCTTACGAGCATGGAGAATGCTATGTTACGGATGACGGAGCCGAAACAGATTTAGATTTAGGTCATTACGAACGTTTTTTAAACGTACCAACATCACAAGCTAATAACGTAACTACTGGTAGAATTTATCAGAGTGTTATCGATAAAGAAAGACGTGGTGAGTTTTTAGGAAAAACGGTACAAGTCATTCCACACATTACAGACGAGATTAAACGTAGAATCCAAATTCTTGGAAATTCTGGAGATTATGATATCGTTATAACTGAGATAGGTGGAACCGTTGGTGATATTGAGTCTTTACCATACATTGAAGCTGTTAGGCAGTTAGAATGGGATTTAGGTGAGCATAATACTTGTGTTATACATTTAACTCTTGTGCCTTATTTATCTGCTGCAGGTGAATTAAAAACCAAACCAACACAGCACAGTGTAAAAACATTAATGGAAAGTGGAGTGCAAGCTGATATCTTAGTTTGTAGAACAGAACATCCACTTAGTGATGGTATAAAAACCAAACTTGCACGTTTTTGTAATGTAAAAAAGGAAGCGGTTATAGAGTCTATTGATGCTTCTACTATTTATGATGTACCAAACTTAATGTTAGAAGAAGGTTTGGATAAAGTAGTTTTAAATCAGTTACAACTTAAAAGTGATGTGCCAGATTTAAAACGTTGGAACGAATTTTTAAAACGTCATAAGAATCCTAAGAGTGAAGTTACCATTGGTTTAATTGGTAAATATGTAGAGCTTCAAGATTCTTATAAATCTATTTTAGAATCGTTTATTCATGCAGGAGCAGAAAACGAAGTTAAGGTTAATGTAGAACCAATTCATTCTGAATATTTATCAGAGAGCAATATAGAATTCAAATTAGGTCATTTAGATGGTGTTTTAGTAGCTCCAGGTTTTGGTGAACGTGGTATTGAAGGTAAGATTGATGCTGTGCGTTTTGTGCGCGAACAAAATATTCCGTTTTTAGGAATTTGTTTAGGTATGCAAATGGCAGTAATAGAATATGCTAGAAACGTACTAAACCTTAAAGACGCGAATTCTGTTGAAATGGATGAGCGTACTCCAAATCCTGTAATTAATTTAATGGCATCACAAAAAGGTGTGGTTAATAAAGGAGGAACTATGCGTTTAGGAACTTGGGATTGTAATATTGAAAAAGATAGTATTGCCTATAAAGTTTATAATTCAGAAACGATTACAGAAAGACACAGACATCGTTTTGAATTTAATAACGATTATAAAGACCAATTTGAAAAAGCAGGAATGAAAGCTACTGGCCTTAATCCTGAAACTGGTTTAGTAGAAATTGTAGAAATTCCTGAAAACGACTGGTTCGTTGGTGTGCAATATCACCCAGAATATAAGAGTACAGTAAAAAGTCCACATCCGTTATTTGTAGCATTTGTGGCTGCTGCTCTAAAATACAAGAAGAAGAAAAAGTAATAATTAATATGTCACTTTGGCGTAAAATACATTTTGGACAGTTTTTTGGGTTGTTCAATTGATATCATATAAGACCTGTCAGATTTAAAAAACATGACAGGTCTAAAATTGAAAATTAAAGATGGAAGAAAAGAAATTCGACGTTAAATCAATAATAGGTTTTGTCCTTATTTTTGGTATATTATTATTTATAATGTATCAAAATCAACCAAGTCCAGAAGAACTTGAAGCTCAGAAAATAGCAGAACAAGAGCAGGTTGAAGCTGAAAAAAATCAAAGTAAGCAAAATGAAACTTTAGTAACGTCGTCTTCGGATTATTCTACAAATACGCAAGCTTTAGATTCTACACAAAAAGTTGCACTTCAAAATAAAGTTGGTTCTTTTGCTTATGCATTAACCTTACCAACTGTAGGTGACAAATTTACAACGGTTGAAACCGATGTTTTCGAATTAAAGTTTAATACTAAAGGCGGTCACTTAGCAGAAGTAAAGTTGAGAAACTTTGTAGATTACGATTCTGTGCCAGTTTATATGGTGAGGGATAATAATAGTGCTTTTAATATTACATTTGGTACTTCGGATAATAGAACATTAAATACACAAGATTTTCCTTTTCAACCAAGTGTCACTAAAAGTGGCGAGAACACTATTGTTTCTATGAAACTTAAAGTGTCTGAAACGGCATTTTTAGAATACCGGTATGAGTTGAAGCCTAATGATTATATGATTGATTTTTCAATTAGATCTCAAGGTTTAAGTGGGGTATTTAATACATCGCAACCTATTGAATTAGATTGGAAACAAAAAAGTATTCGTCATTCTAAAAGTATAAGTTACGAGAATCGTTATACCAGATTAACGTACATGTACGATGATGGTAAAGTTGATAAATTATCACAAGGTAGTGATGATGATGAAACTGTTGATGATGTAGAATGGCTTTCTTACAGACAGCATTTCTTTAGTTCTATCTTAGTAGCTAACGATAGCTCGTTTAAAAAAGTAACATTGACCTCTTTAGATTTAGTAGAGGATGAAGAAATAGATACTTTATATACTAAGTTATATACTTCTAAAATGCCATTAGCTTTTAATGGTGGAGAATTAAATCAAAACTTAGGTTTATACTATGGACCTACAGATAACGCTACTTTAAAAGATTATGATAAAGGTTTAGAAGAAAGTATCCCTTTTGGATGGGGAATTTTTGGATGGATCAATAAAATTTTATTCATTCCATTATTTGGTTTCTTAAGTCAACACTTACCATCTTATGGTATTGCAATTATTGTGATGACTATTTTGGTTAAAATTGTACTATCATTTGTACAGTATAAGCAATTCTTGTCGCAAGCTAAGATGAAAATCTTAAAGCCAGAATTAGATGCTGTAAGAGAAAAGTACAAGGACAATAAGTTAAAAGCACAGCAAGAAACTATGGCTATTCAAAGCCGAGCAGGGGCAAGTCCGCTTAGTGGTTGTTTGCCAGGTTTAATGCAGATTCCTGTATTCTATGCCTTATTTATGTTTTTCCCAACAGCTTTTGAGTTAAGACAAAAAGGATTTTTATGGGCAGACGATTTAAGTTCTTATGATTCGGTTTTAGATTTACCTTTTCACATTCCATTATATGGAGATCACGTGGCTTTATTTCCGATTTTAGCTGCAATTGCTATTTTCTTTTACATGAAAATGACTACTGGCCAGCAAATGGCAACACAACCAACACAAGAAGGGATGCCAGATATGGCTAAGATGATGAAGTATATGATTTACTTCTCTCCAATTTTAATGTTGATTTTCTTTAACAACTACGCATCAGGTTTAAGTTTGTATTATTTTATCTCTAACTTAATTAGTATTGGTATTATGTTAGTAATTAAAAACTACATAATTGATGAGGATAAAGTGTTAGCTAAAATTGAAGTCAGCAAAACGAAGCCTAAGAAACAAAACAAGTTTCAGAAGAAAATGGCTGAAATGATGGAGCAAGCTGAACAGCAAAAGCAGTCACAACAAAAAGGAAAGAAGAAATAAGTATTTCAACTTTCTATTCGTATAAGATTTATAGCCTCAACATTTTGTTGAGGCTATTTTATTAAAAATAGTATGCAGATGATAATTGATCTTTGTAACAAAGCAGATATTAAAATAATCGTTGATGGTCTTAACGCTTATAATTTAGATAAGGTCGCAGCATTATCGCCTATTTGGACACCTTTAGAATTCTGTATAAAAAATGAACAAGGCGATGTCATAGGTGGTGTTTTAGCTGGTATTAACTATTGGAATGGTTTAGAGATTAAAATTTTATGGGTCGATGAAGGCTATAGAAAACAGGCCTTAGGAACTAAGCTTTTAAGTTATATAGAAAAGGAAGCTACAAAAAGAGGAGCAACTATGGCAATGGTTGATACTTTTGATTTTCAAGCAGAAGGTTTCTATATTAAGAATAACTACGAAATTATTGGTGAAATTAAAGATTTCCCAAAAGGGCATCGACGGATTTACTTTTCGAAAGTATTACAATAAAAAAGACTCAAACCTTTTACAGTTTGAGCCTTTACTTAACTAATTAATCAACGTATTTAAAGTGAGGCTGTCAACCTTAATTTTACTTTTATTGCATTGGTAAAAGTACCTTGTCAATGACATGCACAACACCATTCATAGACTGAATATCTACTAAGCTAGTCACAATATTACTAACACGGTCGTTAGAATCTGTTAACGTAAACGCAGTGTTGTCAGCAGTAATTTCTCCACCTAGAGTCATAACAGCTCCATTTGGTAAACCACTAGATTGTATGTTACCACTTACGATATGATACGTTAAGACAGCGTCTACTGTTGCTGGTGCTAAATCACCAAGAGTAGTATTTCCTGAAGGATCTAACTCTAATAATAAATTAGCGAAAGCGTCATTTGTTGGCGCAAATACTGTAAATGGTCCAGCAGAAGCATCAGAAACTGTAGAAATGTATGGTACTGTTGGTGTACCAGTGTCAGCCAATGCTAATGCCGCTACTAAATTTGATAAAGCAGGATTGGTTGTCGCAAACGTCGCAATTGTTGGTAAGCCAATGACTTCATCAACAATATGTACAATACCATTACTAGCAAGGTTATCAGCATTAGTTACCGCAGAAGAACCGTTTAACATCACGCCATTCGATGTTGTGTAGTATAAACTTAAGTTAGCTCCATTAGGTCCTGTTGCAGCCGTGTTCGTATAACCAGATCCAGCGTCAACTAAATTAGTTGATGTTACTGTTGATCCGATTATTACATGGTTCAATAAAATGTTTTTTACTAAGGCGTTTTCTGCTGTAGATAAATTGTTTAGATCTAAACCAGTATCGGCTAATAATTGTGCAAATGCAGCATTACTAGGTGCAAATACAGTAAAAGGGCCTTCACCTTGCAAGGTTGTTACTAAGTCAGTGGCTTGCAATGCAGCAGCTAAGCTCGTTAAATTGTTTTCTAAAGCGATGTCAACTACAGTTGTAGGAGTTGGTGATGTTGTGTTATCATCATCATCACTACAAGACGTAAAACCTATAACCAATAGAAATACTGTAAGTAATTTGAAGTTTTTTGAAATAATTTTCATTGTTTTGAGTTTTTATATTGTTCAACATTCAAACCTTAATCGGTTTGTTTAACAAAAATACAAAATGATTAAACAAAAAGTTTTTACGCTTTTCACTTTAACACTATTTTTAACATCTGCTTATGCGCAAAACTCAGTCAATCAATTTGATAAAGACGGACTAAGGCACGGTACATGGACTAAAAACTATCATAACACCAAACAGAAACGTTATGAAGGAACTTTTAAACATGGAAAGGAAATAGACTCATTCAAATTTTACACCTTGTCTTCAGGAAAAAGTGTGCTAAGTGCGATAAAAGTCTTTAATGAAAGCGACAGCATTGCTAATGTTACTTTCCTAGCTTCAAATAAGAAAGTGATTAGCGAAGGTAAAATGAATGGCAAACGATTTATGGGGCCTTGGACATTTTATCATAAAAATTCTGCTGCTAAAATGATTGTAGAGAATTATAATGAAGAGGGATTACTGCATGGTGAGCGCTTTGTGTATTTTAAAAATGGAGTCGTTGCAGAAAGTGCCAATTATAAGAATGGTAAACTTGATGGTGAATCAAAATGGTTTTCCGAAAAAAGTGTCGTGTTAAGACATACACATTATAAGGACGATGAGTTGGAAGGTAAAACGATTAATTATGATGCTTTAGGTAATATAACTTCAGAAGGAAATTATATTAAAAGTCAGAAAAACGGCATTTGGAAATACTATAAGGATGGTGAACTCTCCAAAAAAATAGACCATACCACACAAGAAGTCTTATTTAAGAAAGAATAGCTTAAAGCTATGCGCTCTATAGAATTTCAGAATGGCAATCTTAATAGGATTGCCTTTTTTATTTGTAATTTTGCCGAAGTTTTTCGAACAAAAACATTATGAATATATAATGTTCATGTTTTTAGATTGTCCCCTTTACGGGACTTTAAGGGTGTTTTTAAAAAAGCACTAGTTATTAATTAAAAGAGATACCTGCTTTGGCAGGTAATTAATATGAAAAGAGTCATCGTAGGACTTTCAGGAGGAGTAGATTCTAGTGTTGCAGCCTATCTTTTAAAAGAGCAAGGGTATGAAGTTATTGGGCTGTTTATGAAAAATTGGCATGATGACTCTGTAACCATCTCTGATGAATGTCCATGGTTAGAAGATAGTAATGATGCCATGTTGGTGGCGGACAAATTGGGTATTCCTTTTCAAACGGTAGATTTAAGCGTACAATACAAAGAGCGTATTGTAGATTATATGTTTAATGAATACGAAAAAGGACGTACACCAAACCCAGATGTACTTTGTAACCGTGAAATAAAGTTCGATGTTTTTATGGATATCGCCTTAGAGTTGGGAGCAGATTACGTTGCAACAGGTCATTATTGCAGAAAAGGAATCATCGAAAAAGATGGAAACCAAATCCATCAGTTGTTAGCTGGTGCAGATGATAATAAAGATCAATCCTATTTTCTTTGTCAATTATCTCAACAACAATTGGCGAAAGCTTTATTTCCTATTGGTGAATTACAAAAACCAGAAGTAAGAGAAATTGCGAAAGCTCAAGATTTAATTACGGCTGAAAAGAAAGATTCTCAAGGCTTGTGTTTTATAGGAAAAGTAAGATTACCAGAATTTTTACAACAACAATTAAAACCCAAAGCAGGTGATATTGTAGAGGTGTCAGATACGTTTGAAACTTATAGTCAAGCGCTACCAGAATTCGATTCAAAAGAAAACGAATTAGAATTTTTGTCTAAAAAACCGGTTTATAGTTTAGCAGACGGAAAAGTAGTCGGTAGACATCAAGGCGCACATTATTTTACCAAAGGTCAACGTAAAGGTTTAGGAGTTGGAGGTACAGTAGAGCCTTTATTTGTTATAGATACAGACGTAAAAGACAATGTAATTTACACAGGTCAAGGGAAACAACATCCTGGTTTATACAGAAATGTATTGTTTGTGACTAACGAAGAATTGCATTGGGTGCGTGAAGATTTAGCAATAAACGAAGGAGAAACCATGGAAGTCATGGCAAGAATCCGTTACAGACAAACCTTAGAGAAAGCCACTTTGCATAAAGTCGCTTCAGGGATGTATGTGGAATTTGAAAGCAAACAATCCGCAATTACCGAAGGTCAATTTGTGGCTTGGTATATAGAAGACGAATTGTTAGGTTCAGGAGTTATTTCTTAACTTGGCTTTAAATAAATTTTTCTGATAGATTATATAGAGATCGTCAGTTCGAGTGATTTTTAACTGTTTTCTAGTTGAAAATAATCTCGATAACAAGTTAGATGTATAGTCTTATGAAAAACAGTTTTACAATACTACTTTTAATTTTTATTACCAATAGCTTTGCTCAAGAAGACGCTTGGATTTATCTTACTGACAAACCAAATGTTTCAACAGCACTAGCAAATCCTACAAGTATTCTTACTCAAAAAGCAATAGACAGAAAACAGAGGCATAATATTACTATTGATGAACGCGATGTGCCAGTCAATGAAATTTACATTTCAGATTTAAAAGCCCAAACAGGAATTACGGTTTTGGCAAAATCGAAGTGGTTTAATGCTATCCATGTTAGAGGGACTGAAGAAAATATTAACGCTTTAAGCAACTTAACTTTTGTTGAAAGTATTGATTTCGCGAATAAAAACTTGAATACGTCGTCAAGAAGTGCATCACAATTAAGCAAAACAGAAATAGAAGATGGAACCGTTGCTTTTATTTATGGAGATACACAAAATCAGGTAGAAATGATTAATGTAGATAATCTCCATTTAGCAGACTTTACAGGTGAAGGCATTACTATTGCTGTTATGGATTCTGGGTTTCCAAATGTAAATACTATGGGCGCATTTCAGCGTTTACGAGATAATAATGATTTATTAAATGGTTATGATTTTGTAGATAGAACCTCAGATGTGTATGCATTTACAGGAAGTAATCATGGTACAAAAGTACTGAGTACAATGGCTGCATTTGTACAAGATCAGTTTGTAGGAACAGCACCAGATGCGTCTTATTATTTATTTAGAACAGAAGATGCTGGTAGTGAAAACCCGGTAGAAGAAAGTTATTGGGTAGAAGCTGCTGAGCGTGCCGATAGTTTGGGAGTAGATCTCATTAATACGTCTTTAGGATATACCACTTATGATAATTCTAATTACAGTTATGCACCTTCTGACATGAATGGTCAAACCGCTTATATTTCAAAAGGAGCTTCCATAGCTGCAGAGAAGGGAATTTTAGTAGTGGTTAGTGCTGGTAATGCTGGTGCAACAGATTGGCAAACTGTTGGTGCACCCGGAGATTCACCAGATGTCTTGTCTATTGGAGCCGTAGATGGAAATGGAAATTTTGTGTCGTTTAGCTCGCAAGGTGGGCCAGCTCAAATTGGCTATCAAAAGCCAGATGTGGTAGCTAGAGGTGGAGCCGCTTATGTGGTTAGTGAATTTAATAGTATCGTTCAAAATAATGGTACATCGTTTAGTAGTCCTATTCTCTGTGGTGGTATCGCGTCGTTATGGCAAGCATTACCAGATGCTTCACCAACCGAAATAAAAGATTACGTTAGGCAATCAGCCTCACAGTTCAATACACCAGATGATTTTTTAGGATTTGGAATTCCGGATTTAGATTTGGCAAAAAACTTAGCGCTATCAATTAAAGAGGAACAGCTTGGTGATTTTAAATTTTATCCAAACCCGGTAAAATCGAATTTGAACATCGTCTTACCCTCAACTGTAAATCAATTAGAGGTTTCAATTTATAATCAATTAGGTCAAGAAATTTTGAATCAGATTATAACCGAAAATTCTAAAACCATAAATGTTTCAAGTTTTACAGCAGGAATTTATTTGATTAGATATTCATCTCAGAACATTTCAAAAACATTAAAGTTTATTAAAAGTTCTAATGAATAATTTACGTTAGTTCGAGTGATTTCGAGTTGTGAGAAATCGTATAGAGAGCAGCATGAACTATAATTCCCTTAGTACAATAAAAATTATCCTCATTTTCAATCGTGAAATTCACTTGAATTGCCGAAATTTATACGTTTTTACAACAGATATAATTTCAAACTATGGCAAATAGAATCACATCACTTTTCAATATAAAATATCCAATTATCCAAGCAGGAATGATTTGGAACAGCGGCTGGAAATTAGCTTCTGCATCAAGTAACTCGGGAATCTTAGGGTTAATTGGTGCAGGCTCAATGTATCCAGATGTTTTTCGAGAACACATTCAAAAATGTAAAGCGGCAACCGACAAGCCTTTTGGTGTTAACGTACCCATGTTGTATCCAAATGTTCAAGAGATCATGGATATCATTGTAGAAGAGGGTGTGAAAATTGTTTTTACGTCTGCCGGAAATCCGAAGACTTGGACCAAATGGTTACAAGATAAAGGGATTACAGTGGTGCATGTGGTTAGTAGTGTAAAGTTTGCTTTAAAAGCACAAGAAGCCGGTGTCGATGCTATTGTTGCCGAAGGTTTTGAAGCCGGTGGCCATAATGGAAGAGATGAAACCACAACGTTAACCTTGATACCAATGGTAAAAGAACAACTTGAAATTCCTTTAATTGCAGCAGGTGGTATTGCCACAGGAAAAGCCATGTTAGCCTGTATGATTTTGGGTGCGGATGGAGTACAGGTGGGAAGTCGATTTGTAGCGAGTGAAGAATCCTCGGCACACCAAGCGTTTAAACAAGTGGTCGTTGATGCCAAAGAGGGAGACACACAATTAACTTTAAAAGAATTAGCTCCTGTAAGATTAGTGAAGAATAAATTCTACAACGATTTACAAGAACTCTATAAAACAAGTCCAACATCAGAACAACTTAAAGAATTATTGGGAAGAGCTAGAGCCAAACGTGGTATGTTTGAAGGAGATCTAGAAGATGGTGAACTAGAGATTGGTCAAATCGCAGGATTGATTCATGATGTGAAACCAGTTGCTAAAATTGTTGAAGACATGATCAGTGAATTTGAGGACGCTAAGAAATCCTTGATTACATTATAGTTAGATTTTATATGTACTGATAATTAAATTATAGTTAAGTAGCTATAAATATGATAATTAAGGTGGTTTTGTTTTGTCATAAAAATTAAATCTAACTTTATTTTTTGTGAGATGATAATTTATTGAATTACGACGTTTTAAAACTCCTAATTACTTATTTCTTTTTAAGAAAAAACCTAAATTTGTGCTTGCTAATTTTAGCTAGTAGCGTATGAATTTAACCACCGAAAACATCCTCTTAATAGGTTCACTATTACTTTTTATAAGTATTATAGTAGGAAAGACATCTTATAAATTTGGAGTACCAACATTAATACTCTTTTTAGCTATAGGAATGTTAGCCGGTTCAGACGGTATTGGTGGTATTCGTTTTGATGATCCTAAATTAGCACAGTTCATTGGTATCGTTTCTCTTAACTTTATATTGTTTTCTGGTGGTCTAGACACCAACTTCAAAGCCATAAAACCCATTCTTAAAGAAGGGCTTATTTTATCCACACTGGGCGTTTTTCTTACTGCAGCAACCCTTGGTATATTCGTTTGGTTTGTTACAGATTTTACGATTTATGAAAGTTTACTATTAGGTTCTATTGTGTCTTCTACAGATGCAGCTGCCGTATTTTCTATTTTACGTTCAAAAAATTTAGCATTAAAAACAAACTTAAGACCAACATTAGAGCTCGAAAGTGGAAGTAACGATCCCATGGCTTATGTGTTAACCCTAGCGTGTTTAAGTTTAGTAATTAATCAAGATCAGAGTATTCCCACGATGATTTTCATGTTTTTTCAACAGATGATCTTGGGTGGTATTGCAGGTTTTGCCTTTGGTAAATTGAGTAGGATTATTATTAATAGAATTAAGTTAGGTTTCGAAGGACTTTATCCAGTTTTAGTAATTGCGCTGATGTTTATTACATTTTCGGCAACTGATTTTGTTGGGGGGAATGGATTCTTAGCTATTTATATATGTGCCGTATATTTAGGAAACCAAGATTTAATACATAAATCTACAATTCTAAAAATGTTTGACGGGATAGCATGGTTAATGCAAATTGTCTTATTCCTTACTTTAGGTTTACTCGTATTTCCGTCTCAAATTATCCCTTACATGGGTATAGGGTTGTTAATCTCCGTATTCCTTATTCTTGTTGCACGACCAGCAGCGGTGTTAATAAGTCTCATGTTTTTTAAAATGAAAATGAGAAGACGCTTTTATATTTCGTGGGTTGGTTTACGTGGTGCCGTTCCAATAGTATTTGCGACGTATCCGCTTTTGGCAGGTATTGATAAAGCCAATATGATATTTAATATTGTTTTCTTTATTTCAGTGACTTCTGTTTTAATTCAGGGGACAACCTTATCGTTATTTGCAAAATGGTTAAATGTGGCGTTGCCAGAAGAAGTAAAACCTATTGCAGAGAATGATCGCTACATTCTTAATTTGCCTAAATCAGCAATGGAAGAAATCTTAATACCGCCCCATAGTTTTGCCGTAGATAAACGAATTATAGATTTACATTTTCCTAGGTCGGCATTTATTGTAATGATTAAGCGAAATAATAAATTTGTGCGCCCAGGAGGTTCTACAGTTATTGAAGCTAATGATACTTTAGTCGTTCTATTAGATAATGAAGATAGCTTAAACGAAGTGAACGAAATACTAGATAAAACCTTAATAGGTTAAAATTAGTATTTCACGTTACCGCAGTAGATAATAATGTTTAATTTTTATTTGTAGTTCTAAAATTTATCGTTATTATTAAATGACTAAAATAATGCCAACTAATTAGTTTTTAATGACTCAAATTATCATATCATGAAAAGAGTAATAGTTTTATTTATAGTGCTTTATGGTTTTTATTCTTGTAATGAAACGTCGAATGGTGATGGGTACGAAAAAATTGATTGGAGTACGAGACAAGCAAATATTCAGCCTACTGATTCTTTAGAATCGGGAAAATCATATCTATCCGTTTATTCTCAAATTTATAGCTATTCTCAGCACAAAATGTATAATCTTACGGCAATGATAAGTATTAGAAATACAAGTGCTAAAGACACGATGTACTTATCTAAAGTAGATTATTTTGATACACATGGTACCTTATTAAAAACGTATTTTGAGAACCCGGTTTACTTAACTCCAATGGAAACTTTAGATATTGTTATTAATGAGGTTGATATAGCAGGTGGTACAGGTGGTAATTTTATTTTTGATTGGCAAACACCTAAAAATTCGCCTGAACCTATTTTTGAAGGGGTAATGACATCTACATCTGGTCAACAAGGTTTATCTTTTTTAACGCAAGCAAAAAGAATTGATTAATAGCCTTTAATTTTAGACGTTAATAGCGTCCTATTAAAATTTCAAAGACACCTATTATTTACTAAATAATTCATTCTTAAAACTAAATGGAAGTAGTACTTTTGCGCCATGGTTTTAAGCAACTACACTAAAGAATTTAGATATAATCTTAAACTCGCATCTCCTGTGATGTTGGGTATGCTTGGTCATACTTTTGTGAGTTTTGTAGATAATATCATGGTTGGCCAATTAGGGGCTACAGAATTAGCGGCAGTCTCTTTAGGGAACAGCTTTATTTTTATTGCCATGTCTATAGGAATTGGTTTTTCTACAGCTATTACACCTTTAGTGGCAGAAGCTGATACTGAGAAAAATTTCGAAAAAGGAAAATCTATGTTTAAGCATGGACTTTTTCTTTGCACCGTTTTAGGATTGGTTTTATTCGGCATCTTATTATTTGCTAAGCCTTTAATGTACATTATGGATCAACCAGAAGAAGTGGTCGATTTAGCGATTCCGTATTTAGATTTGGTAGCATTTTCATTAGTACCACTGATAATTTTTCAGGCATTTAAACAATTTAGTGATGGTTTATCGCTAACCAAATACCCAATGTATGCTACAATTGTAGCTAACTTACTCAACGTCGCTATTAACTATGTGTTGATTTTTGGAAAATTTGGTTTTCCTGAAATGGGAATTGTCGGTGCAGCCGTTGGGACTTTAGTTTCTCGTTTTGTTATGGTCGCTTATTTGTGGTGGTTACTAGCTAAACGCGAAAAATCAAAAGCCTACGTAACTAACATAAAGTTCTTTGAATTAAGTAAAGAACCTATGAGAAAACTAAGCAATTTAGGACTGCCAAGTGCAATGCAAATGTTTTTTGAAGTCGGAATTTTTACAGCAGCCATTTGGTTAAGTGGAACTTTAGGAGCCAATGCACAAGCGGCTAATCAAATCGCCTTAAATCTATCATCTATGACGTTTATGGTAGCCACAGGATTGAGCGTTGCGGCAATGGTTAGAGTTGGAAATCAAAAAGGTTTAAAAGATTTTACAGCTTTAAAACGTATTGCTGAATCTATATTTTTTGTTGGGTTTATTTTTGCGGTAATTTTTGCTTTACTCTTTGTAGCCTTCCACCAATTACTTCCTGATTTGTATGTGGATTTAGATGATCCTGAAAATGCAGTAGATACAGCAGAAGTTGTGAAAATAGCGGCAACATTATTATTAGCAGCAGCTGTTTTTCAGATAAGCGATAGCCTTCAAGTGATTGCCCTTGGTGCGTTACGTGGGTTGCAAGATGTAAAAATACCGACTATAATTACCTTTATTTCGTATTGGGTTGTCGGTTTTCCTATTAGTTATTATTTAGGGAAAGCAGAAGCTTATGGAAGCCTTGGTATTTGGATTGGACTCATTGCAGGTTTAACTGTAGCGGCTATTCTATTGTTTATTAGATTCAATATACTGACCAAAAAACTTATCGTTAAATCATCAAATTAAGGAATGATATTAAAGAGTATTTTGATATTTCAATATTACTCGAGTAGCTCATTCAAAATCTATATATTTGCAACTTAAGTTGAAAAACTGAAGACTTTCAAACACAAAATTCAAAAAAAATGGAATTACCAAAATTCATATTAGGAGACAATACAGATTATCCTAATGCCATATTTATTATACATACTGAATTTCCTCGTTTTATTATTAATCTTGAAGATGATGAAGTAGAGTGGTTTGAAGAATTTGATCAGCACGATGAAAAGGAACTAGAAACTGAAACTGAAAACTATATTCAGCAAGCTACAGACTTTTACGATAGAGAAATTGCGAGATACGACGATTAATGCTAGAACAACTTATACAGTACGACAAAGAACTTTTTTTATACCTCAATAATTTAGGATCGGATACATGGGATAATTTATGGTTGGTAATTACCAATAAATTCACATCAATACCATTGTACGCTGTATTGTTGTTTACAATTTACAAGAAATTTGGCTTAAAAGCCTTGTTGTTAATGGTGTTTGTAATTGCAGGTATGATTGCGTTTACAGATCAAATGACCAATCTTTTTAAGGATACGATCCAACGACCGAGACCTTGTAGAGCACAAGGAGTTATGGATGTAGCGCGTTATATCGCACCGCGTTGTGGTAAATACGGTTTTTTCTCAGGTCATGCGTCTAACTCCATGTCAACCGCAATTTTTGCTGGCTTGCTATTACGGCCATATTTTAAGAACCTTATTTATGTGCTAATTATTTGGAGTCTAATTGTAGCCTATAGCCGTATTTATGTTGGGGTTCATTATCCTTTAGATCTAATCTGTGGATTAAGCTTTGGTGCTATTGCTGGCTTTGGCTTTTACAAGTTAAATTTATATCTTATAGATAGATTTATTTCAAAGTAAGCTTGTAAAGTTGATTTATTAATCGTGATTTGTGATCTCTATCAGAAAAGTTCAAATCATAAGTAGCCATAAATTCAATGGTGTAAAGCTTCGCTAATTCGTCAATCTTTTCAGGATTTGTTGTTGACGTTAATAATCTAAACTCTTTTTCTTTCGGAAGTTCTATACCCTCTTCAGTTTTAATACTGGGAATTTTTTTACCATAATTATAAAGAGCTTCGGGTGAAACACCATCTAAAGTGTAAAGCGGTATGTTATCTGATGCTAATTCAGAAAGTGGTTTGTAATCTGCTTGTGATTGCACTTGTGCTAAAGGTAAAACCAAAACACCTACGCTGAGCATAAACGCTATGACTAAATAGAACGTTGCTTTAATGTTTTTAGCTTTTAACTGCTTAAAAATGAAGAAGCCAATAATGGCTAAAACGATAGCTGAAACGATAAATCTTGCTAGAACAATTCCTGTTAAAAACGGTCCTAAAAAGAAACCAGCTATCCAAAAAAGTAGTGCTATAATGCCTATTAAACCAAATTGAAAATATACAGGAAACGTTTCTTTTTTATCCTTTAAATTCTTGAATTCACGAATTAAATACTCCATATAAAATCCAATATTTAAGGCTAATGGAATTAATACTGGCATTAAATAACGCGATTTCTTTTCAGGAATAACAGATAATAAAATAACGGCAAAAATCGTCCAAAAGAACGTGAAGCGATACGCTTTGAGATTAGTGACTCTTGTTTTTAAATAAGGATACAGCAAACTAATAAATGCAGGAACTGTCCACAAACCACTCTGAATAAAGAAGCTCCAGTAATAATAAAACGGTCTTACATTGTAACTGTGCCAATTTGAAGTTTCGCGTTGTGCAATGGCAGAAAAGGTTTCAGGGTCTGCAACTCTAACATGCAAGTACCACCAACCACCTAAAACAATTCCAAAGACTAAAAGGCTAACTAATTTTAAAAAATGAAGCGTTCCTCCTTTATATTTAAAAGCAACACCATACGCAATAATAAAAGGTAAGAAAAGGACGTAAAGGGAAACGGGCCCTTTAGATAACACCGAACCCGCTAAAAACAAGACAAAGAGTAAACTTCTTAGAATTGTAGTTTTTTGATTTTGGAACAGAATAAATAATTGATACAAGGCCATCAACATAAAACCATGCGTATAAATATCCCAAGGTGCCTCAATCGTAATACCTAGGATATAAAAAGAGGTCAATGCTATAAAACCATTGATTAAACTATGGGATTTAGTTAGCTCTAATTTTTTTGATATAAGGTAAGTTGAAATCCCAATACTTGCCACAAATAGTAGTGCTGGCCAGCGTAAAGCCAAAACAGATGTTATACCAAATATATAACCAAAAACAGCTGTAATCCAAGTGGGTAATGGTGGTTTTTGATAACGGGCTTCACCATTCATTGTGGTTAAAATCCAATTATTATCAGTGAGCATTTCTCTGGCAGAAATAAAATTTCGAGCTTCCATAATGGTCACCGGAATGGCATCTATAGTAAAACCGAGCATTACAATTACAAAAAGTAAAATACTGAGTATCGGATATTTTTCAATGAGTTTAATCATTCGTATGTCTAATTAAATAAGCGTTACGAGCGTAGATCACTAAACCAAATAAATGACCGACAAACAGTACAGGATCTTTTCTTATAATAGCATAAGTTAATATTAAACCTGCTCCAATTAAGCTCAAAACCCAAAAGCCCATAGGTAAAGTTGATTCTTTGTTGCGTTCAGAATGAATCCACTGATACACAAAACGCAGTGTGAATATGACTTGTGCTACAATTCCTAAAACCAATAACCATGTTGGAATATCGGCATTTTGAAAGAGTAATTCTACATCTATTTGATTGTTATTATAATAGAATACAACAATTAAAATGGGAACAATGAAAAGTAGATATTGTACAATCTTCGGGAATTTTTGCCACTGACCTTGTAGTTGTAAATTCCGAATGTATATGAAATACGTTAAACTCTGACCTAACATAATAGCAAAGTCTAAACGTAAATAACCATAAATAAATAGTAAAAATGAAGCAATTAAACTCAGCGTCCAAAAGGTTTTTGGAGTGATAACTTTACGTTGTTTTTCAGAAGTTATCCATTGTATAATAAGCCGAGAAGAAAATAGAATCTGGGCTAAAAATCCAATACTGTAAATTATCCAGTCTTTCAAATTAGAGCTTTTGTTTGCTTGATTTTGCTACCTCGTAATTGATATACTTTTTCTTCATCCACAGATATGCAAAACAATCCATTAAAGGCCCGAGTAATCGATTCCAAACTCCAAATTTTGCTGTACCAGCCATTCTAGGAAAATGTTGCACCGTAATCTGTGTGACACGTCCGTGTTGTAGCATAATCATTGCTGGTAAAAAACGATGTAACCCTCTAAACATAGGAATCCGTTTTGCATAATCGGATCTTATAACTTTAAGAGGGCAGCCAGTATCGTCCATGCCGTCGTGTGTAAAAGCACGACGTATTCCGTTGGCAATTTTAGACGACATATTCTTAACAAATGAATCTTTTCGGTTAGAGCGTACACCTGTAACCAATTCATAAGAATTTATATGTTCTAAAAGGATATTAAAATCTTCAGGAGCGGTTTGTAAATCAGAATCGATATAACCAACCAGTTCTGAATCCACATGATCAAAACCTGCTTTTATCGCAGCACTTAATCCTCTATTCTCTTTAAATAAGATGTATTCAAAAGCGTCGTTACGTTCGCAAATAGCTTCAATTAAAACTTGACTATTATCGCTAGAGCCATCATTTACAAAGAGTATAGACGTTGTAACCGTAGCGATTTTAAGATATTTTAAAAGTTCCGATTCTACACGTTCTAAATTTTCCTCTTCATTATAAACGGGAACTATAATAGTGAATTGATACGTCATGCGTTATATTGCTTTGTCGGCACAAAAATATCGTTTTTTTGTGTTACAGCGCAAATCTTATGATTTAAAGTAAATGGTATTACTCTGTAGATTCCATTTTTAGTCTTATGTCATTTGTTATTTTCTGTAATTCTAAATTCTCAGGGGCTTTCATTTCGTTTTTTACCGCTTCAACATACTCTGGGAAATCTCTAAATTTTAGCGCTAAAAGTGTTTCCGATTTTATGAAGAAAAACAAGATACCAACGGCAGAAATTATAGTAAGACGAATTAAAAGTGTTTTGTAAAATCTATTTTTATGTGTGAAAAATTTAAAAATAACAACAGTAACTATAGGTAATACGCTAGCTAACCCTATCAGTAAAATGATATTACCATAAGGCCATCTTTGAAATTTGAATAGAATACTTATTGAGAGTATTGATAAAACAAGTCCGGTTCCCATAGCACCAATTACGCGTAATATGCTAATGTCTTTGTAAGCTTCCTTTTTAAATAAATTTCTAAATCTAATTTGATTTAAAAGCCCGAAGCTAAAAACAAAGTAAAGCATTGATAATAGTAGCGTCAATAGCGTAATAAGTAGAGCTGCATAAGGATACGTAAAGCATAATCGCAATACCATTAATAGGAGTATCGCTAAACCAATACTAATTTCAATCTGTTTCATTATTTTGAGTAGTTGTTTTGATGCGCCAATTAAAGAGAAAGCAAATACTCAGCAGCAGCAAATGGAGTTGTTTTTCCAACTTCAACCAGTTTGATTTGTAAAGGCAATTCTATTTTAATTTTAGAAGCGTTATAAAAATCAGACTTCAAACGGTCTTCAATGGTTTGCAGTAACCAAAATTTATTCTGATTGTTTCTGTTGGTTTCAAAATAGTGATTCTCTGACGTGGTTTTGATATAATCTTCAATCATGTTCCAAACTTCAGCTATGCCTTCGCGTTTAAGTGCGCTACATAACGATACTTTTGGAGACCATTCAGAAGACTTAGCAGGATATAAATGCAACGCCCTATTAAATTCTACCTTAGCTAATTTAGCGGCTTTTAAATTTTCACCATCAGCTTTATTAATCACAATAGCATCGGCCATTTCTATAATACCGCGTTTTATACCTTGTAGTTCATCTCCGGCACCAGCTAACTTTAATAGTAAAAAGAAATCAACCATACTATGTACAGCGGTTTCACTTTGTCCGACTCCAACAGTTTCAATAATAATGGTATCAAAACCTGCTGCTTCACATAGAATAATCGTTTCACGTGTTTTTCTAGCCACTCCTCCTAAAGAATTTCCAGAAGGAGAAGGGCGTATAAACGCATTTTCATTCTTAACCAAATCCTCCATACGAGTTTTATCTCCCAAAATACTACCCTGACTTAGACTACTACTAGGGTCTACGGCTAAAACCGCTACTTTTTTTTGTAAAGTCGTGAGGTGAATTCCAAAAGCTTCGATAAAGGTGCTTTTTCCAACACCAGGAACACCTGTAATTCCTATTCTAATAGATGTATTAGCATAAGGCAAGCATTTGGTTATGATCGCGTTTGCCTTTTTAGAATGTGAAGGATTGGTACTTTCAATTAAGGTAATTGCTCTACTTAAAGCCGTTATATTTCCTGAAAGAATCCCAGAAACTAAATCATCGACTGAAATGGTTTTTTTTCGATTCGCTTTTATGATTTTGGCAACATTAGGACTTAAACTATCTGGTGATTGAACACCATCTTGTTCATGCAAAGCAGATTTGTATGTCTTGTTTTTATTTGCCACCTAAAGTCCGTTTATTTCTCTGTTCTTGCTTTCTTAAGTTCAATAGGAACTTCAATTAGCGTATTATCCCAAGCCATAGTTAAATTGAGATGGCCTGTTTTATTATCAAAAGCAATGGTAAAACGCTCTACAGTAACGTCTAATTGTTGTGTTGGCACTTGAAATTCAAGCGCATCGTAATTAGGATCCCACATCGGTTCCATTTTTTCATCAACTCCCCAATCATACTGTTTAGAGTTAAACATTACTTTCCATTTGTCTTTCATTGGTACGGTCCAAATCGTATATTTTCCTTTCTTTAATTCTAAACCATCAATAATAAGTGATTGGTTAGTTTCAAAAGTAGTCGCTTCATTTGCTCCTGTTCTCCAAACTTTATCAAATGGCACTAATGCTCCAAAAACATCACGATCGCGTTTAGAAGGTCTGTTGTATTGAACCTTTATATTTAAATCGTTAAGCGTAATTTCTGCAGAATCTTTCGGACTCAATCGCGGTGAAAAAATGTTTTCAACAAATGCAGAATATAATAGCAAGCCTAATGCTAAAATGGATAAGATAATCAGGAGGCGTTTTAACATAGTTGTTAATCTTAAATAATTTGGGTTAAATTATAATGCAAACTTATGCATTCAAGATTTAAAGATAATTCAAATCCCTAACTTTATGGATGTCAAACGTTGAATTTTATGGAAATCTTATAAAATCGAAAATATTTTGAAGATTCTTGCAACACTTCAATTTTTGTGTCGTCTTTAAGGTGTAACCAATCAAAACCAAAACCAAAATCAGTACGTTTCAAATTCATATTGTTGAAAAATGCAAACAGAACGATAGACAAGCGCAAATGCAATTGTACAATCAATACTGTAACGGCATGTTAATTATTGCACTTCGATTTGTTAAAGATAGAATGGAGGCCGAAGATGTTGTACAAGAGGCGTTTATAAATGCGTTTTCAAAATTAGAACATTTTAAAGCTGAAGTCAGTTTTGGAGCCTGGTTAAAACGTATTGTTATCAATAGATGTATTGATGTTTTAAAATCGAAACACCAACGTTTGATTGCATTAGAAGAACATCACTTAAGTGTGATTGATGATGATAATGAGAAGGATTGGACCGTTGAAGACGGTATTACAGTTGATGACGTAAAATTAGCGATTGAGGCTTTGCCTGAAAAATACAGGTTTGTAGTGCTCTTGTATTTAATAGAAGGTTACGACCATAAAGAAATATCTGAAATTTTAAGTATTTCTGAAATCGCCTCTAGAACGCAATTATCGCGAGGAAAACAAAAATTAAAGGACGCATTAAAATTAGAAAAAGATGGCACAAGATCTTAGAAATTTATTTGAAGAAGACTCAAAAGATCAGCAGACAAAAATGTCTGAAGATCATGAAGCCCGTTTTCTTAAGAAATTAGAAAATGAGTTTCCAAAGCAGCAAAAATCAACTAACAGATTTGGCATTTTAAATATTGCAGCAAGTGTTGTGCTGCTGTTAGGAGTAAGCTATGGTGGGTATCAGTATTTTCAGGTTCCTACAAAAATAGTTGAACCAATTAAAGTTGTTGAGACCGAACTAAAATCCTTAGGTGATGTGTCTCCAGACTTAAAAAAGGTGGAAGATTATTACTTAGCCAGCATTAATTTAGAATTGTCTAAAGTGCAACTCACCCCAGAGAATAAGGAATTATTTGATGGTTATGTGGAACGACTGAAAGAGCTAAACGATGAATACAAAGCCTTAACTATAGAGCTAAATGCCAATGGTCCCAATGAATCTACATTAGATGCATTAATTAATAATTTAAAATTTAGACTCAATTTAGTGATGCGACTAAAAGATAAATTACAAGAGTTTAATGACGATGCCTTTTCTGAAGAACGTGTTTAAAATCGAGTCAGTCTAAGTACGGTCAAAGTAGTATAAAATCAATCAATCAATCAATCAAATTAAATCAAAAAACGAACAGATTTTACTCAGTTTAACTGGGTATGTCAAAAAAAATCAAGACTTATGAACACCATTAGAATTTTAGTAATGTGCCTTTTAACCACGTTTGGTTATGCACAAAAAAAGATGACTAAAACATCACAATCTATCAAAGTGAACAAAGAGGTAGTTGTCGATTTAAACACCAGTTATGTTGAAATAGAAATAGATACATGGAACAAAGATGTGGTGGAGGTTGAGGCTTATATTGAAGGTGATAAATTATCTGATGCCGAATTAAAACAAGCTTTAGAAAACTGGAATTTAAAAGTAGAAGGCTCTAGTAATAGGGTGCTTATATCTTCAACAGGAGGAAGTAGTTCTAGTTTATTTCCGCATTCAGAATATTCTAATGCTTTAAAAGAATTAGAATACCGATTAATCGAATTACCAGAAATGCCAGAAATGCCAATGATGCCAATGTTACCAGAAATGGTAGAAATACCAATGGTGCCAGAGATGCCAGAAATGCCAGTGATGCCAAAGTTACCGACCTTACCAAAAGGCATTATGACTATAGAATTTGATTATGATAAATATCAAAAAGATGGAGAAAATTACTTAGCAGAATGGAGTAAAAAGTATGAAAAGAAGGGTGGTAAGGAATTTCAGAAAAAAATGGAAGACTGGGCACGGAAATTTGGGGAGTCAGGATACCAAGAAAAAATGCAAAAATGGGGAGAACAGTACGGTGAACGTTTTGAAGGGAAATGGGCCAAAGATATTGAGAAATGGAGTGAGAAATTTGGCGAAAAGTACGGTAAGGATATGGAAAAATGGGGAGAAGAATTTGGAGAGAAATTCGGGAAAGAATGGGAAGAAAAAATGGCAGCTTGGGGAGAAAATTTAGCGAAACAAATGGAGGAGCGCTCTGAAGCCTTGGAGAAGAGAGGAGAGTCACTAGAAAAACGACAAGAAGCACTTGCTAAAAAACATGAATATTTGGCGGATAAAAGAGCGTCTATTTTGGTGAAGCGATTAGAATCAGGAAACAATAGCAAAGTAAGAAAAGTGATTAAAATAAAAATCCCCAAAAAAGCCAAACTAAAGACCAATATTAGACATGGTGAATTAAAAATAACATCTGCAATACATAATATGAAAGGTGATATTTCACATTCATTTTTAGTAGCAGAATACATTGATGGAAGCGAGACTTCCATCAATGTATCCTATTCTCCAGTAATGGTAAATACATGGAATTTAGGAACTTTAAATCTCAATTTTGTAGATAAAGCTCAGATTAAAACGGCTCAAAATTTAGTGCTGAATTCTAAATCGTCTAATGTAACAGTTGGCAATTTAATAGACACGGCTATTATTGATGGTAGTTTTGGGGATTTAACCATTTCTAATTTAAGTGCGACTTTTAAAAATCTCAATTTGGTTTTAGAAAATAGTGATGCGCTTATTAATTTGCCAAAAGATATAGATTATACCCTTTATTTTAAAGGCAACCGTTCTAAGTATAATAATAAAGCAACGACGCAAAAAACACTTCGTAATTATCCTAATGGACAGAATTCTAACCGAAATATTATGGTCAATGCTAAGTTTAGTAATGTGATTATTAATTAAAGCGTAATTATAATGTCAGGTTGCGTGTCGTTGACATCTAATTGTTTATTGACTGCGACGAATCTTCGATTTTTAATTTATTATTAAACTCACATTCAGTTTTCCAAGAGATAGATTTTCTATTTTTATGGAAATTTTGTTTTTATGTCATTTCTCACTTTCGAAGCCTTTTTAAAATCACTCCAACCACATTCGTTGTTGGATGCTGATCGTACTTCTAACGATTTTATTACACTCGATTTATCAATTCATAATCCGGAATTAAAAGCTGTTAACGTGTCTTCTTCAGATGATTTAGAACATTTTATTTGGAAGCATATTAAAACCAATACTGCTAAAATCGCTTATGGAGGTTATTTGGAAAAACGTGGCATCTACCAACGTAGCACCTATTTTAATCAACAAAATCCTGAGGAAGAACGCAATATTCACTTAGGTATGGACTTATGGATAGAGGCTCATACTCCAATTTACGCTCCTTTAAATGGAACGATTCATAGTTTTAAAAACAATACCAATCATGGAGATTATGGACCAACGATTATTTTAAAGCATCATATTGAAGGCCTTGAATTTTATACCCTATATGGGCATTTAAGCTTGGCATCAATTCAAGATTTAGAAGTTGGAGTAGAAGTAACCCAAGGAGACCAAATTGCAACACTAGGAACAGCGGAGGTTAATGGTGATTATCCTCCTCATTTACACTTTCAGATTATAAAAGATATTCAAGATTTTAGCGGAGATTATCCAGGTGTGAGTAATCAACTCGATTTAGCCTTTTATAAAGACAACTGTCCTGATCCTAATTTACTTTTAAAGTTGTCTTAGCTTTTTCTTCGCTTTTCAGAAGTTTTATAAATCCATTCCGCAATAAAGCATAAAGCAATAATTGCCCCAGAAACGAGCACACCTGTAAGGTTCGATTTGTACTGTTGATTAATTAAAATCACCAAAGCTAATATGCAAAGCGTACATCCAACGATGGGAATTATTTTATTACTACTCGTGTCTTTAGAGGTTTTAAAACCCACAAGATTAACGATGCCAAAAATGATGATGAATCCAACGCTTCCGGCTGTAGATATACTTTCTAAATCTAAAATATTCACTAAAACTAAAGTTGCAATAGCTGTGACTAGTAAACCAATAGGTTGATTCCACAGTTTAGATGTAAAGTGATGTGGTAATTCGTCATCTTCTGCAATTTCAAAATTAACACGACTACCTCCATACAACGATGCATTGATGGCAGAAAATGTAGAGATTAATGCTGCAATGGTTATAATAGTAAAGCCTATTTGACCTAACATCGGTTTTGCTGCTTCTGCCAACACATAATCTTCTGCCGTGGCAATGGTGTCAAAAGGCAATGAGCCAACAGTGACTATGGCAATGATTATATACAACACAATTACGAAAATGACAGAGCCATAATATGCCCTTGGGATGTTCTTTTTAGGGTTGATAATATCTGGAGCCGCATTCGCAATAAGTTCAAAACCTTCGTAAGCCACAAAAATCACCATACCTGCTGCAAATAATTGTACTGGAGATTCCCAATGCGAAATGGCCAATTGTGATAGGTTAGGGTTTCCGATGAGACCATAAGCACCAACACCTATAAAGCCAAAAAGTATAATCAGTTTTATGATCACAGCATAAGACTCTATCTTTCCTACGACAGCAATACTATAATAATTTATGGCAGTGGCAAGGATGATAATGGCGCTTGCATAAATATGAAAATCGACTGTTTTGTTTGAGGTCAACTCTAATAAATTAGGTGCATACGATCCAAAAGCAGAAGCGTAGAGCGAGAGCATAATAATATAGCTAATCCAGAGTAAGTTATTAATGGCTCCACTAAAAATAGACACGCCAAATCCTTGGTTGATAAACTTTACGGTGCCTCCTCGGTCCGGATAGTGTTGCGATAGTTTTACGTAGCTATACGATGTAATTAAAGCCAAAAGTCCAGCAAATAAAAAGGCTACAGGAGTTCCGCCATGTGCGATAGAAACGGCTAAACCGAGAACGGCAAAAATACCACCACCAACCATACCACCTATACCAATAGAAATCGCGTCTTTTAAACTTATTTTATCTGCCATGTTAAAAGAACTGATTCGTTATTTGAAGGAGGATTTAAAAGTGATTCATAAACTATAGTATTTATGTGTTGTGAATTGCCTTAGATGTGTTTATCGTTTTAGAGGCTACGACATGCCCTAAATAGAAACCAATAATAGCAAATAGCCCATCCGAAAGTGTAAACCAAAGTTCTTTAGGTAGCATAACAATATTAAAAAATGTAGCAGCAAGCATTAGCGCTCCAACAATATAACTTGGTATCCTACTTTTTTTAGAAATTAAAGCAGCCACAAACATACCTGTAACAATACCTAAAAAGTGGGCAATGACTACAAATATCTTTGCACCCATTGGTATTTTATCCATGTTACTGCTAAGCCATTCTAGATCCATCGCATTGGCTCCTTCGGGCAGAGGGAATAGACTTTGACCAATTAGAGATTCAAAGATATAAACCGTTACAGATGCTGCAATAAAACCAATTATGGTTGCTAATATATTTCTCATTATGGACGTTGGTTAGTTATAATAAATTCAGTTTATGCTTAAAAGGTATGACATATTATAAGGTTTCCTTCAACCACTTAAAAAATTCGTGTTGCCAAACTAGTGCATTTTGAGGGTTTAATACCCAATGGTTTTCTTCAGGGAAATATAATAACTTACTTTTTAAACCTAGCAGTTGTGCCGTTTGGTACGCAGCTAATCCTTGCTCAATTGGCACACGATAATCTTTTCCACCTTGAATAATTAACATCGGAGTATTCCATTCTGCCACCTTGTTTACAGGATTAAATTCATTATAAGCCTTTTGTGCAGCTTCATTGGTTGTATCCCAATAGTCGCCTCCAAAATCATGGTTCACAAAAAATAACTCTTCTGTTGTACCATACATACTTCTGGTATCAAAAACACCATCGTGAGAAATAAAAGTTTTAAAGCGATTGTTATGAATTCCTGCTAAGTAAAACACAGAATACCCACCAAAACTAGCACCAATAGCACCCAATCGGTCGTTATCTACATACGGTTCTTTTGCGATAGCATCAATAGCAGAAAGGTAATCGTCTATGACTTGGCCTCCCCAATCTTTACTGATGTCGGCATTCCATTTTACTCCATGTCCTGGCATACCACGACGGTTAGGTGCTACGACAATATAGCCTTGTGACGCCATGAGTTGGAAATTCCAGCGGTACGAATAAAACTGAGATAATGGAGATTGCGGACCACCTTGCGCATATAATAGCGTTGGATACTTTTTTGTAGCATCAAAATTAGGAGGTAAAATCACCCAAACTAACATTTGCTTGCCGTCTGTTGTAGTCACGTAGCGTTTTTCAACTTTAGGTAAATCGACACTATTGTATAAATCCTTGTTGATATTGGTTAGCTGGGTAAAGCTTTTCTTTTTTAGATTGAAACTATAAATATCAGCCGCATGGTTCATGTCTGTTCTTGTCACTAATAGCGTATTATCTTTTTGAGCGATAATACTAGTCACATCAAATTGACCTTCCGAAAGTTGTTCTACTACCGGAGCGATACGTTTTTTACCTGGATAATTCACTTTAAAAAGTTGAATAGTCCCATCTACAGCTGCTGTAAAATACACATGATTTCCATCGTTACTCCATGTAAAGCTTCTTACTGTGCCATCCCATTGTTGGGTTAAATTCTGTTTTATACCGTTGTTTAAAACAATGATGTCATTTTTATCACTTTCGTAACCATCGGTTTTCATTTGTAACCAAGCTAGCGCTCCAGTTGATGAGAACGCAGGATTAGTATCATATCCTTTGTTGTCCTCTGTAATATTCTCCGTGGTTTTAGTGGCTAGATTGTATTTGTAAATATCCGTATTGGTACTGGTAGCATAGGCTTTACCTTTTAGTTTTTTGCTGACGTAGTAAATCGCTTTGCTGTCTGGCGACCAGATATAATCTTCATCACCACCAAATGGTTTTTGTGGGGTGTGGAAAGGTTCGTTAGGCATAATGTCAATGCCTGTGGCATCTTCTGATCCTACTTTTTTATAAAACAAATGGTTGAAGCTACCATCGCTCCAAGTATCCCAATGGCGAATATCTAAATCTGAAAATATATACACATCAGATTTGTCTAGATTCTTATAAACGTCTGTGCCTTTAATCGCTTCAATTTGAACCTCAGTATTAAACAATTCATGGTTGCCATCTGTCGATACATTTTTGTCTGTAGCTTTAACATCTTCCTCTTTTATTTCAACGATAGCACCACCGTCTACAGGCATTTTAAAGTACTTGGAATCGTAACTATTGTCTTCAATGTTTGGTGTTTTTACAGTGAAAAATAGGGTTTTTCCTTCGCTATCTAGACCCACAACACTAAGGCGTTCTACTTGCCATAATAATTCTGGAGTCATGGTTTTTTGTGCGATCATTAGGTTGCTTGTCAGGATTACTGTGAAAATAAGGAGGGTGTTTTTCATAATGGCTATTTCAATAATTTGCAAGTGTAAAGTTAAGAAGATTTTTCCATTGCATCGAATCGTAGCGTAAGACTTCTGTGGTTGTGTAACAGGTTTATGAGTTGAGTTAATGTGTGAATTATTAGTGATTTGGGGTAAAACCGCTCAATACCTTGATATGACTCGCTTTAACCTTGCTTTAACCATAGTATAAGCATGCTATAACCACGCTATAACCTGTATTTTGAGATGTGTGTGTGTTGCATGAAAAAGGGAGCATTTTAGTATAATGCTATTTTGACTTGATGAGTTAAGTGATTAATTTGGAAAGGCAGTTTAACAGCTCATTTTACTATAACGGAAATGTGATTCCTACCGCCATAGCTCCAACAAACTGCTTAACTGAAGGTTGAAAGTAATAGGTAAATCCTAAATCGACATTATTGTTTTTTCCTAATTCTAGTCCGAATGCAATAGGGATGTGATAGATGATACCGCCTTTATCACTATAATCGTAGTATGTGAAGGTTTCAAATTTACCGATAGACGCTCCTATTCCTAGTTCAAGATAGGGTGCTACCCAAGGAATTGGTGCTCTAAGTCTCGCTTTTCCGCCAAGTAAAAAGGCTTTTGATTCCGCTATTTCATTCGTAGGGTTGTTATTTAAATCTTTACCATTGGAATTTGTTATGATCATACCAGCATAAGGTCTTAATTCAAACCAAGAACGGACTTTTAGAACGAGTTCTCCTTGTAATAAAAGACCACGATCAGCTACGTCATCCATGCTATCATAAGGTACACTAATGCCTAATCCGATGAGGGCATTTATTGATTTTTCCTTTCTAAAATGTGCGCTTACGATGTTTGAGGTAAGAAGGACTAAGAGGATTATTAGTGCTTTTTTTATGAGGTGTGGTTAAGTTTTAGTGTAGGAATGGTTAGCTGTTTTATGGAACTAATTTAAGGGATGAAATTTAATAGATAACGTAGTGAACTGGAATCGTTGTCCAAGGAAAGAGCAAAAAAACAGCATTAATTTCCGTGTGTAATAAGCTACTAAAAAGGCCTTTGCTATAGCTAAATCGGGATTAATATATGATGGAAATTATAAAAGTACTTTAGTGAAAAATTAATGAGTTTTTACTTGTTTTTTAGCATAGTACTTTGTTAGACACTATAATTAGTTTTTATTTATATACATTTCATTCAAATATCCTGTCCAACTTCCATATTTTACTTTGAAATATCCATCTTCTTTTTTGATTATTTGAATTTTTGCGTTCGCTGGTATTCTAGCGACAATTTCAGCTAATGGATTTGGTTCTGTTCTTAGTTTTGCAACCATTACGGTTTTCGAGTTCCCTGTTGTTGGATAATAAGTTGAAATTGGCTTTTCTTGTGAATAATCGATGGAAGTTTTTTCACTAGACGAAATATACATTTCATTCAAATATCCTGTCCAACTTCCATATTTTACTTTGAAATATCCATCTTCTTTTTTGATTATTTGAATTTTTGCGTTCGCTGGTATTCTAGCGACAATTTCAGCTAATGGATTTGGTTCTGTTCTTAGTTTTGCAACCATTACGGTTTTCGAGTTCCCTGTTGTTGGATAATAAGTTAAAATTGGCTTCTTTAATCGATTGTTTACTGTGGAATTGTTTGTTCTAGAAGGATAATTTATTCTGGTGTCAGGAATAATATAACCTTTTTTACCAGTCCAGGGATTTATATTTGGTTTGGTTGAGTAGTTGTCTCTATTAGTATTATTTTTGTTAGTTCGGTAATGTGATTTTACATATGTTCCGTCACTTCGATAATAGCCATTAACTTTATGGTGATTAGGATTTACTTGGCAATAACTGATAAAGAAAGAAACTAAAGCAAATAATATTAAATAAATTCTCATTGTTGATTGTCTTATGGTGGCTAACGGTTTTGTATAAGATTAGTTGCGTGTTTTAAGCTCTAAAGTAAGCAAATAAATCACGGATAGAAAATCCGCAAGGATTTTCGTAAGTAGGCTAGAACTAGCAATAAATTACATACGGTGTTAGCCACAGTTTTTATATTTTTTCTAATAAGTTTATACTTGTTATTGGAACAAAAGGATAGCATTTCGTTAAAATTATAGATAATTTATTTTGAAGCTCACCTTCATTTTTAAATTTATCCAACGCTGGAAAAATTTCTTTAATCATATCTACAATTTTGTGTCCTTGCATTTTTACATACCATTCAGGAACTTCGAGATATTTTTTATTTAAATATTCTAAATATACTTTTTTGGAATCATATTTATAAGCTGGAAATTTTTTTTCAAATTCATTAAAAAAGTAAGAGGTTAATTGCTGAAGTTTATCTTCGTTCTCTGTTCCAATCATAAATTGATTGTATGTTATATCCAAACCTATTTTCTGACAAATTCCGTGAGCATTTCCCATATCTATGAGAAGACATAAAATGTAAATTGGGTCTAAAATAAAGTTTTCTACACTGTACCTCTCGTTAAGACCGTGCACATAAACATTACTTTTGGGTTTATTTGTCAAATCCCAATCCACAATTCCATATGCTGTAGTATTACCTGACTTTCTTATTTCTTCAACAATTTTATAAACTTGAGAGCAATTGCTTTTGCCTGGGGAATTTGATATGAAGTATAATTTGTAATCTAAACTTTTGTTTTGCTGATGTTTGTCGTGTAAATTTTGAAAGTATAAAACATCAGTGGGGCTTTCAACAAAAACTTGTTTATGATTTTTATAGTCTATACTTAAAGTAGGAATAAAGCTTGTTAAAATCTTTAAAGCATCGTTTTTGGATATTTTTTTTAAACTTGTATTTTTTCCATTTGATAATTGGTATATACAGTTTTCAGGAGCTAACGCTATAGTGGACGGAGAATGCGTAGTTACTAAAACTTTTATGTTATAATTTTTAACGAACGTGTCTTGTAAGACATCAAGTAGTAATTTAGACATTTCAGGGTGTAAATGAGAATCAGGCTCGTCTAAAACTAATAATTCAGGAAATGTCATTTCAGAACCATAGTATTCGCTAACAAAAAGCTTTAAAATTAAACCAATTATTACTTTTTCTCCTGAAGATAAATCGTTGAATGGAATTTCTTGATTAGAAGATTTTTTATAAAGTTTGAAATCTATCGGTACTTCAATTGTAAATTCACTCTTTTCAATACCTTTAAAGTAGAAGTCCAGATTATGAAATTCTAAAATCTCATTTATTATTTTCCAAGGTGGTTTGAAATGTTTAGTAAATTCTTTATCTGAAATTGAATTGTTTTTTTCCCCTTCTTCCTTTTTGTAAAAATAATTTTTTCTGTTTAAATCTCTTCTTTTAGCATAGTTGTAAAAAACGAGCTCAATTTGGGAAGTAAACAAGTCATTTTCATCAATATAATGCTCTTCAATAGGTGTATTAAAAAAATCAGAATCAGTTAAGTCAGTTTCTTTTTTTCCTGTGCTTTTGCATAATTCTTCAATAAAACGGATAGTATTTTCATTTTCAGGAACAAATACTCTTCTTAAAGCATCTTTTTCCATATGAATTTTGACATCTGCAATTGGGGCAAGAACAGTCTGATTGTTTTCAGAATATAATTTTACGATAAGTTCTTTGTATTGTGGCTCTTCGCTTAAAAAAGTTCTTCTATTTTTCTGATTAATCGTGTTTTTTAAATTTTTGCTAAGAATAAATTGAATAAACTCTTTAGATGTATTTGAAAGCTGTTTATACTTCGTAAGATGTTTATGTATAATAGCTTTCCATTGGTCGTGTCCAATCGTTTTAGCATTTTCCTTTATAATTCCTTCTGATTGAATTTTGGTTAAAGTCGGTTCAATTTCGATTCTGACACTTATAACACTCGCATCATTCCTTGATTTTTTACTTAATAAATCCAAAAGTTGAGATTTCCCACTTCCATTTTTTCCTGTAATTAATGTGAAATCATTTAGTTCTTCACTAATGAACGGTTGGAGGGATTTATACTCATCACTTAAATTTATCTTCATTTATTGTAATTTTTTCAAATTGTGGCTAACGTTTATGTATAAGAATAGTTGCGGGTTTGTATGCGAGGATTTTCCGAAGGAAAATCAGACGTTACAAACACGCAACGACCTTTGATTAAGCACACTAATCCGCAATTATTTTTATACGGTGTTACCTGCAGGCTTTTCTACTGTTTCTTTTCAGATAGTTTTAAAATTGATTCTCCACCGGTATCAATAAATTCTATTTTTCGAGAACTTTCTTTAATTGAGTTTATTAATTCAGATTTAGCTTCATATTCAGCTGTTGATTCTTCTTCCTCCTCTGGTTCAGGTAGCGATTCAACTCTTATTTCTACATTAAAACCTTTATCAATTCTATTAGCTAATTTATTTAATGAAATTATTAATCCGTTCTCAAGTTCATTTTTTCTTCCATTTTCTCCTTCGTAATGTTCTGCAATAACTTCTTTCGCAATAGCCTTAATTTCATCTCGCATCATTCCATTCGCGTGAGTTTCGATAGATTTTGTTTTAGAAGCAGGAACTCCTTTTTCTTTTAATTGGTTTCTTAAAACCTTAATTTCGAGTATTTGTTTGTAATGATTTAATATTCTTTCGGTTGCTTTTGATAGAACGTCAGCTACTTGTAGACCAATAATTACATATAGAAGAAAATCACTTGAAGAAATTGTTTTTACTTTATATTCTTGCTTTTCACCAGTCACAGCCTCTGAAATATTATTAAGAATAAAATTTAACTCTCCGATTTCATTCTTTAATTCCGATAATTTGTTTTCCACATAATTTCTCGGAATAGTATAACCTAATTCACATTCTCCTTGTTCTAAATCTTCTTCTTCAATTCCTAAAGTTTTAAATCCAGTCAAAGTGCTTTTAGTTGCAGTTTGAAATGCTTGTAAATTATTAAAAATTGATTTTATATCCTCTAAAGCTTTTGCAGGTGTAATTGCATTCGATGAAAGTATTTCCTTAATTTCTTTTTTTAAAGGAATCCCAAATAATACATTTTCACTTATTTCTTCAATTATTTCTTTCCAACTAGGTGAATAATTATTGTATTCAGAATTCGCCAACGTTTCATATAGTTTATTTAAAGCACTTACTAAGTTCGTTTGATGTGCTGGTTGATTTGGTTGACTAACTTGATTCTGTAGATGGTCTCTAACTTGTTGTAAGAGTGTAACAATCTTTTCAGTTTTAATTAAATGGTCAAGGTCTTTTAATATTCTGTGTAGTCTTTCTACATTCATAGGTGTTGATTTTTTTGGCTTGCAGGTAACTTGTTATATGAATACAATCACTCATGTTGCCCCTTTTTTAATCCCGAATAACAAAATAAACAGCATTCCATTCTTAGTTTATAAAACTAAGAAAAACTTTACAAAGTTTAATACGTAACTTTACGTACATATCCATAAAAATAAGATAGTTATAAGACTTCTGATTACTGTTTTCCGTAATGCTATAAAAAAACGAATAGGTTGCTGAAAATTTTAGGTATTGTGTGTAAGCGTTGGGTGATTTTTGTAGCTATCTAGGTGATGGATACGATTATTGTAAATAGTATGATGTTTGGTTGTGATACTTCTCGATACATGCCGACAAATAGGTCGGAACACTCGAAGTGACGGTGGGAGGGTTTTATATGCGTTGGTACATAAGCTACATTTAGAAAGTCTGCGAGGATTTTGGTAAGTGGGCTAGGACTAGCAATTAATTTTATACGGTGTTGTGCATAGTAATTTATTTTGATAATTTCTAGTTTTAAACTAAAATCCAAATGTAAATATGTCATTTTATTATTGGTAAATATGACAATTTTTCAGAATTACGACAAGATTACAGAGAATATTGCCTGATAATTGCTAAAAAAAACCAATTAATCGATTTTGGTATTTTATTTGTTTAAAATGAAATGAAGTCGTAGAGATTTCAAATTTGAAATAATGTTTAATTTAAAATTTTGTAATTATGAACAATTTAGCAACTGTTCCTAAAAATGGAAGTTTAGCGAACAGCAATTCAAATCAAAACTTCCCAACGTTATCAAATTGGTTAGAAGACATTTTTAATAGAGACCTACCATCCGTATTTACTTCAAATTTTAATACTGGTATTACTTTACCAAAAGTAAATATTAAGGAAACTGTAGATGCTTTTATGGTAGAAATGGCTGTTCCGGGTTTAAAGAAATCAGATTTTCATATCAACCTGGATAATGAAATATTATCGATTTCCACAGAAACAAAGGAAGACAATGAACACAAGGAAGAAAACTACACTCGTAGAGAGTTTGGTTACTCCTCGTTCAAAAGAACCTTTAATTTACCAGAAAGTGTAAACGATGAAAAGATTAATGCTAATTATGAAAATGGTATTTTAAGTATTCTTTTACCAAAAAAAGAAGAAGCAAAACAAAAGCCTGCCAGAAGCATTAAGATTTCATAATTGTTTCACTAAATTTTAGAGTAAAATATTAAGTAGGGTGCTGATTTTTTCAGCATCCTCTTATTAATAATAAGTTTAATTCTTTAAAATTATAATGTTATGCCAAGAAAGTTTAGATCTGGGGAATGGGTAACAGTTAAAGGAAAACTTACTTCTCCAAAAATGCAAGTTATTAAATATGTTCCAAAAAAAGATTTCATATTTGGTTGGGTTGATAATGACACTTATTTGGAATGTGTTTGGTATAAAAATGGTGAACGAAATACAAAGGTGTTCCACCAAAACAATTTGATTAAAATGATAGAAACTGGTAGATTGTTCAAAACATTTAAAACAAATCCGAAATTAAGTTTGACTTAAAATATAAAGTAATGAAAAAGTATATTTTATTATTTATGGTTGGCTTGTTAAGTGTTAGTTGTAAAGGGCAAGAAAAAGAAACTAAAAAAGTTGAAAAAGAAGACACTAAAACTGATATAGGTGAAGCGCCTAAAGGCTCTTGGAAAGTTGATAAAGAATTTGATGAAAACGGAAATTTAATTAGATATGACAGTATTTATTCTTGGTCTTCCAACGATAAGTATGATAATCTCTCATTTTCTGATAAAGATAGTTTGATGCAATCTTTTAAATCACGATTTTTCTCAAACTATTCAGGATTTGAAAATCAAGGATTTTCTGATGTTTTTTCTCAAGATTCACTTTTCAGCAAACATTTCTTTAATGATGATTTTTTTGGAAGTAATTTTGGAAAGGACTTTATGGACATTGATAAATTAAGACAACAAATGATTGCGAGACAGAAGAAATTTTTAGAAAAATATCAATCGGAATTTAGCAAGCCTGAAGAGGTCGTCTAAAAACAATTTAGGCGACCTTTTAATTTTTAATCATGTTGGTTTTATTGTTAAGATACTTGATTA
>NZ_JABFDI010000001.1 GCF_013403915.1 Winogradskyella pacifica | reverse complement strand
AAAATCTTCAGTAAATCTCTTGGATGATAACTTGAAGTTCCACCTCCTTTATAAGTCCTCTCAATAGAGCTAATATCTATCTGGTCTAAAATACTGTTAACGATACGAACGGGATGATTCTCTGGAACAAAATCATCGTAACTGGGTGGGAGAAGACTCAATTGAGTCTGACTATTGGTCTTCCATACAACGTTGCTTTTCATACCTTTAAGATACGAAAATCAATGCTTCTTTGAAAATATAAAATATAAAAAAAGAGACTGCCTTTTTAGACAGCCTCTTTTTTTTGTTTGTTTAACCAACAACCAACAACCAACAACCAACAACTAATACCTATAAGTCCTTTCGCAATGTTTTGCGTCGTGCATATACTTTAGGGTCAAAATGTTTCCATATTTGTTTAATGGCAATATTATCTTCAAGTTCTGGAGTTCTATAACATGTTTCTATCCCTTTTTGCTTAAAGGTTTCGTAATATTCGTTAAAAATAACGGCATGAACACCTTTGTTTTGATAGTCGGGATGAATACCTATTAAGTAAAAAATAACGTCTTTACTGTGTTTTTTAGCTTTTAGGATATGTGTAAATCCAAAGGGAAATAATCTACCATTTGCTTTTTGTAACGCTTGTGCAAACCGTGGCATAACAACAGCAAAACCAACTAGTTTATCATGTTCATCCACTACAAATTTGATGTACTCGGGATTAATAAAGCTGATAAATTTCTTTTTAAAATATTCTTTTTGAATATCTGTAATTTCAACAAAAGAGGATAAAGACGAATAACTCTCATTAAACAAATCGAACATACGATCTGCATAAGGCATTACTTCTTCTGTTTTTGTAAGCTGAAGCGCTCTTAATTTATAACGACGTTTAATGAGTTCTTGTGCTTTTTTAAAGAACTCTGGCTTTACGTTTTCAAAAGGAAACTTGTTTTCTGAATATTCTTTTTCAATAAGGTATCCATGTTCTTTATAATGGTTAATATAATAAGGATGATTATACCACGTAATCATTGTTCCCAATTGGTCAAAACCTTCGGTCATTACACCGACTTTATCTAAATTAGAAAAGCCTACAGGACCTTCAGCATAACTTAATTGCTGTTCTCTTCCTATATCTTCAACGGTATTTAATAACGCTTTACTAACATCTAAATTGTCAATAAAGTCAAACCAACCAAAACGCATTTTCTTTATGCCTTGCTTGTCGACTTCTAGCCAATTGATAATCGCTGCAATTCTACCTACAACCTCACCAGATTTATAAGCCAAGAAAAATCGGGCTTCAGCATCTTTAAAGATTGGGTTTTTGTCTTTATTAAAGGTTTCTAACTCTTGTTTTATAATTGGTGGTACCCAATATTTAGAATCTTTATAAATTTTAAAAGGGAACCGAACAAATGCTTTTAAGTCCTTTTTTGATGTGGCTTCTTTAATTGTTATCATGTAGTTAGGAACGCTATAAATTAAGAATCGAAATCATCTGTTTTCTTTTCCTTTTTCTTCTTTTTCTTGAAATTACCATCACTGCCGTTACCGTTATCTATCTTTTTATCTTGATGGAAATCTAAACGGTACGACGCTCCGAAAGCGATATTTAGAACAGTTGGTGTATCTTTAGTGTTAAAGGCAAGATTAGCATCTAACTGAAAGTTTTTAGTCCAAAGGTAAGCACCTCCAAATCTAAAAATATTATCAGCATAGAAATCACTATCAATGCCTTGCGCTTCTCCAAAGACAACCCATTGTGGTGTGAATGAATGTGTTAGTGTAAAAATATATTGAAAATCAGACTGGTCTGTTCCAATTCTATCTTTAATTAAATTCATTACAAAAACCCAACCACCATTAAAATTGTTCTGTGTTGCAATCATTACCTTTGGACTAAAGCCTTCAATGTCTGGGGCAGTATAAGGATTGTCTTTAGCGTCAAAATTTGCGCCTGCAAAAATAGAAACGGCAGGTATTAAGGATTTCCAGCTGAATTTATTGTTAGCGTGAAAGCTGTATAAATTTGGCTTTTCTTCTCCTGCATTTTTATAAGGATCATATACCAGATATTTTGCTCCAAGAGTGAAATTTTTAAAATTAGAGCGTTTGTCTGGAAGAGGAATTGTAGCATTATTATAAGTGATATTATCATTTTGATAAATGCCATCAAGCGATAATTCTAGCTCTTCAAATAATAAGCCATATCTCAGTGCAAAATCAAGACCAAACCCTGAAACTTCATAATTGGCAAGCGCATGCTCTTCTTTTACGGTATAGGCGCCAGTTTCAAACTGTACAACTCCTGTTCCTACAGAAAAGGCACTTTTAGATACTCCAGGTCGGTTAGAGTTAATTACTTCAGTATATTGGGCGTAGGTAGAATTAAAACTAAAGGCAAGAATTAAAACTAATATGGATTTGAGTATTCGCATTATATATGGATTTAAAACCTATAGGTCTATTGTAGATTGAAGTCAAATATAGATATTTTATAGTTTTTTTAAGGAATAATATCGGATTATAAATGAGTATAATTGTATTTTTGAATATTATAACATGTTTATCATACAATAAGCTTAGTCCATGGGATTACTGAGAACTATATTAATTATTTTACTTGTTTACTTTGGCTTTAAGATATTAGCACGTCTTTTTGCTCCGTTATTGTTGAAGTTTGTGGCCAAGAAAGCTGAGGAAAAGTTTGGTGGCCAATTTGGTGGATTCCAAAACCCAAATCAACAAAGACAGGAACAAAAGCAAAAGGAAGGTGAAACGATAATCGATAAAATGCCTAACAATAATAGTTCTTCTAACCAGAAAGTGGGCGAATATATTGATTACGAAGAAATTGATGAATAGAATTCTTTTGTAAAAAGGAATCCTACACAATGTTTCAAAAAAAATAACTACTTTTCAGAATCATTCAACTTAAAGCATTCACATGTCATTTTCTATAAAACGTTTAATACCGCATGTCTTAATTTTAGTAGGATTTGTCGCATTATCTTTAGCCTATTTTAGTCCTGTTTTACAAGGCAAAAAAATCAATCAAAGTGATATTATGCACTATATTGGTATGGCAGAACAACAAAAAGAGTTTGCCAAAACCACAGGAGAAGAAACCTATTGGACCAATAGTGCGTTTGGTGGTATGCCAACCTATCAATTAGGAGCAAAATATCCGCACAATTATATTAAAAAACTCGACTTAACCTTACGATTCTTACCAAGACCAGCAGATTATCTGTTCTTATATTTTATAGGCTTTTACATATTACTGTTGTCGCTAAAAGTTGATTTTAAACTCGCTGCATTAGGAGCATTAGCTTTTGGATTTTCAACATACCTCATTATTATACTTGGTGTTGGTCATAACTCTAAAGCACATGCAATAGCCTATATGCCTTTGGTGTTAGCCGGAATTGTTCTCACGTTTCAGAAGAAATATATACTCGGATTTTTCTTAACTACTATTGCTTTAGGATTAGAGATTGTAACGAATCATTTTCAGATGACTTATTATCTCCTATTATTGGTTTTAGTTTTAGGATTGGCTTATCTCGTAGATGCTTACAAAAAACAACAATTACCACATTTCTTTAAGTCTGTAGGATTACTCTCTGTTGCTGCCATTTTAGCTGTTGGATTAAACGCTACAAATATTATGGCGACCCAAGAGTATGTTAAAGAAAGTACACGAGGTAAAAGCGATTTAACCATAAATGTTGATGGATCTCCTAAAGAGGTAACGTCAGGATTAAGCAGGGAATATATTACAGAATACAGCTATGGTATTCTAGAATCTTTCAATCTCTTTATTCCAAAATTTATGGGTGGAGGAAACTCTGAAGATGTAGGTAAGGACTCTAATACTTATGACGCTTATATTGATTTAGGAGCTTCTCCAATTGATGCCTTAGATGGCGCAAGAAATGCGCCAATGTATTGGGGAGATCAAACCATCGTTGAAGCACCCGCTTATGTAGGTGCTGTAATTATTTTCCTTTTTGTTTTGGGGCTGTTTTTAGTAAAAGGCAGATTAAAATGGTGGCTTTTAGGTGGCACATTATTATCGTGGATATTATCATTAGGGAAAAATTGGTTTTTTGTGGAAAACCCTCAACCAGATAGTAATCCTATAACTAATTTCTTTATTGATTTTGTTCCATTATATGATAAGTTTAGAGCCGTAAGCTCTATCCAAGTGATTTTAGAATTATGTATTCCTGTTTTAGGAATTATGGCTTTAGTTCGTTTATTTAATGATTTTCAGAAGGATGAAGAAAAACTAAAAGCCTTAAAATATTCAGTTGCAATCACAGCAGGTTTAGCTTTAATCTTTTTAGTATTTAAATCTTTTCTGTTTGATTTTGAAAGCTTTAGAGATGATCAATATATTGGCGCGTATGGACAACCTTTTATTGATGCTGTAATTGAAGACCGTAAAGCATTAATGACTGCAGATACGTTGAGAGCTTTGGTTTTAGTATTGCTTTCAGCAGGAACCATTTTTATGTTCTTAAAAAAGAAATTGTCCGAAAATTTAGTCGTGGTGGTATTCGCTGTGTTAATTCTTTTTGATTTAGTTACGGTAGATAGAGAATACGTTAATAATGATAATTTTGTATCTGCCTTAAAAGTAGATAAACCTTACCAGCCAACTAGTGCTGATTTAGAAATCTTAAATGATAAGAGTCATTTTAGAGTTTTAGACATGTCTAGTGAAGGACAGCGTAAACCTGCAAGGTCTGCCTATTTTCATAATTCATTGTTTGGTTATCATGCGGCTAAATTAGGACGTGTTAATGAGTTGTTAGAGTTTCACGTGTATAAAAACAACATGAATGTTCTGAACATGCTTAACACAAAATACATCATTGCAGAAGATCAAGGTCAAATTTTTCCTTATACCAATACAGAGGCTAATGGAAATGCTTGGTTTGTTTCACAACTGAATGTCGTTGCAGATGCTAATAAAGAAATTGTAGCTTTAGATAGTTTAAATACGAAGACGACAGCTGTTTTAGAGCAAATGGTTCAGGCTGAATATAATTTAAAAACGAGCTATCAAGTAGATTCTATAGCTTCAATTGAATTAAAAGAATTCAAGCCAAATTATTTAAAATACGAATCTAATAATAGCAATATAGGTCTAGCTGTGTTCTCTGAAGTCTATTACGCTCAAGGTTGGAATGCTTACATAGATGGTAAATTAGTACCACATTTAAGAGTTAATTATGTTCTAAGAGCACTAGAATTACCAGAAGGCAATCACACCATAGAATTTAAGTTTGAACCACAAGTTGTTGAAACAGGAAGTCAAGTGGCTTTAGCGAGTTCTGTTTTATTAGGATTACTTCTTTTAGGTGGATTGTTTTATGAGATAAAGCGTAGGAAGAATAATTGATATTAATCTTTCATGTTATGAAATTAACTTATAAAAAAAGTTTTTGGATTTTATTTGTGTTCTCAATTGTTCTCGCAATTTATCAATATGGTAAAACAAATTCGTTAGAAGTGGAGTTAGCTTTTAAGAAAATAAATTTTGTGTTTTTAAAGTCAGATACTCATGTAATAGGAGAAATAGCATCAAAAAGATTATATGATAAAAATGAAATAGAGTCTTTCTTAAATCTAAATCACGCTCATATCAGAGTTGATAAAAAAGGAGATACGTTGTTCTTAGATAATACATTTTTGATATTTAAAAATGATTCACTCATTTCAATTATAGTAGACTAATTAATTAGATTCCTATCTTCGTAGGAATTCAGGATGAAAAACAAAGTACTCATAATAACCTATTATTGGCCACCAGCAGGAGGGCCAGGCGTGCAGCGTTGGTTAAAATTTGTGAAGTATTTACCTGAGTTTGGTATAGAACCCATTGTGTATTGTCCTGAAAATCCAAACTACCCAATAATGGATGAAAGTTTGGTAAATGAAATTTCGGATACTATTACCATTTTAAAGCAACCGATCAGCGAACCTTATGGTTTGGCGAGTTTATTCTCTAAAGGAAAGTCGAAGAAAATTAGTTCTGGTGTGATTCCTAAAGCCAAAAAGCAATCGTTGATAGAAAAAACAATGCTTTATGTAAGAGGTAATTTTTTTATCCCTGATGCGCGAAAAAACTGGATAAAACCCTCGGTTGAATTTCTTTCAAACTATATAAAAGAGCATCAAATTGAAACTGTAATTACTACGGGGCCACCTCACAGTTTGCATTTAATAGGCTTGCAGCTAAAAGGAAGATTAGGTATAAAATGGTTAGCCGATTTTAGAGATCCTTGGACCACCATTGGCTATCATAAAGATTTAAAATTAACGAACTCTTCAAAAGCAAAGCACATTGACTTAGAAAAAAAGGTTCTAAATGCAGCTGATGAAATTATAGTGACTAGTAACCATACCAAAAACGAATTTCAAACCAAAACCAAACAACCCATTTCGGTTATTACGAATGGTTACGATTCGCATTCAGTCAGGGTAGATACGAAGGATGAGCACTTTACCTTATCACACATTGGATCGTTATTATCGGAACGTAATCCTGTGATATTATGGGAAATACTTTCAGAATTAATTAAAGAAAATAGTGCTTTTTCTGAAGCTTTCAAATTACAATTAATAGGTGTCGTTAGTGATGATGTTATTGAATCGATTCATAATAATGGTTTAAAGAATCATTTAGAAGTTGTGGGGTATGTGAGTCATGATGAAGCATTACAATTTCAAATGAAATCACAATTACTGTTATTAATTGAAATTGATTCTGAAGATACCAAAGCCATTATTGCAGCAAAAGTTTTTGAATATTTAATCTCAGAAACACCCATATTAGCCATTGGTCCAGAAGATGCTGATGTAGAACAAATCATAAAATCTACAAATACAGGAACGTATTTTAACTATAAGCAGAAAGCCGAATTAAAGTCACAACTTTTAAACTATTTCGAAGCTTTTCAAAGTAATACATTAAAAGTAAATGCTATTGGTTTACAACCGTACAGTCGCAAAGCCTTGACTGAAAAATTAGCAGGTTTGTTAAATCGAGTCTAAAGTTTACTCAAAGGAACAATACTCAAAAGTTTATTGATAGGAATGTCCCCTTGAGTGGACTTGAGGGGGTGTTTTCTAATGGCATATTAAAATTTTAAACTTAATTAATCGTATTTTGCTTCACTATGGGAATCGTTTTAAGTCAATCATTTAAAAATACTATTACAACCTATTTGGGCTTTGGTATAGGAGCTATTAATACACTTTTTCTTTACACTAATTTTTTAACGGATCAATATTATGGTTTAGTTGCCTTTCTACTTTCAGCGGCTAATATTATGATGCCTTTTATGGCCTTTGGTGTTCATAATGCCATTGTGAAATTTTATTCGACATTCAAAACTAAAAATAGTATCAATAGCTTTTTAACGCTGATGTTATTTTTGCCCTTATTGTTTATAATTCCAACGGTTGTTATAGGCTACTTTGCTTATGATTTAATTGTTGATTGGCTTTCAAACGAAAACCAAATTGTAGAAAGTTATATCTGGCATATTTTTATTTTGGCTGTGGCAATGGCTTATTTCGAAATCTTTTTTGCTTGGACAAAAGTGCAAATGCAAACCGTTTTTGGAAACTTAATGAAAGAGATATTTCATCGCGTTTGCATTATGTTTTTACTTTTTGCGGTGTATTTAGATTGGTTGTCGGTTGCGCAATTTATTAACGCACTCGTTGCCGTTTATGTCTTACGTATGGTGCTTATGAAACTGTATGCCTATTCAGTAAGATTTCCGAAGTTAAAGTTTCAAAAATTAGAAAATCAATTTTCAATATTAAAGTATTCAGCACTAATGATTATAGCAGGTTCGGTGGCGATGCTTATTCTAGATATTGATAAATTTATGATTGGTTTAATCTTACCAGATATTGAGCAGGTGGCTTATTATAGTGTGGCTATTTTTATTGCTACTGTGATTGCCGTTCCACAACGTGCTATGCATCAAATTATGTTACCGTTAACAGCAAAGTATCTTAATGAAAAAGACAAGGTTGCTTTAGAAGATTTATATAAGAGAAGCTCAATAACGCTTTTAGTAGTTAGTGGTTTTATTTTTCTGCTCATTATTTTAAACATTAATCAACTATATGAAATTCTTCCAGAGAAATTTACAGGTGGACTTTTTGTGGTTTTAATTGTAAGTCTGGCTAAGCTATATGACAACAGTTTGGGGAATAATAATGCTATATTATTTAACAGTGATTATTACAGAATGGTGTTGTTTTTTGGAGTATTACTGGCTATTATGGCTATTGTGTTGAATGCGGTTTTTATTCCTGTATATGGCATTGAAGGATCTGCTTTTGCAACATTTTTAGCGGTATTCATTTATAATACAATCAAAATTGTATTTGTAAAACGAAAATTTAATATGCTGCCATTTACATCTGGTTCAGTTAAGATTATTTTGGCATTGATTGTATTGTCGTTTGCATTTTACTTTTGGGATTTTCCATTTCATCCAATTATTAATATCATTTTAAAATCTGGATTAATAAGCCTCATTTATTTTATGTTGATTTATAAAATGAACGTCTCAGATGATATCTCACTACAAATAAAAAAGCACCTAAAACTTTAGATGTTTTATTATAAAAGAAATTCCCGTAAAGCGCTTTGAGGCATACTATATACGGGAACTTCTAACCAACCAAAAAAAACTTTTTATCCTCTAGATCGACTTGAGTTAGATCTTGTAGAACTTTGGTTGCTCGTTCTACTACTTGTGTTTGATCTTGCTTTTACAGCCGATTTCGTTGTTCTATTTTGCGTCACATTACTTTTTCTTGAGCTTTGTGATGTTGCTTTAGTAGATATACGAGAATTAGTAACACTTGGTTTTCTAACTGATGAACTATTTCCTCGTTCTATAGTTTTAGACACAGAAGAACTGCTTCTAGTCACATTTGTATTTCTCGTAGGTGTAACTCTAGTGGAACGCTGGGTAAGTGTTCTACTAGGAGTTGAGACTCTTGTATTTGTTCTCGTTGTTGCACTATTACGAGGGGTTGCTGTTCTTGTAGTTGTTGAAACTCTCGTCGCAGAACGTGCAGGTGTTGCAGTTGTATTACGCGTCGTTGTAGTTCTAGTAACAGTTGAATTGTTATCTCTTAAACGTGTAGCTCTTGTGCTTGCAATTGTCGTATTATTACGTTGTGCTTGTGTTCTAATACTACGCTCTCTACTGTTTCTTGGAGTTTGAGCATAACTAACACGTGTTCTAGTGGTTGTAGTAGTTCTTCTAACCGCATAACCATTATCGCGTCTTCCAATATTATAATGTCTTACATTGTTCGTATAAGGTCTATAATAAATATGTCTTACAGGGGTGTAATGCTGTCTGTATGGATTTACATGTACGATACTGTAATTAATATGTGGTACCGCATAAAATTGGTGCCAAGGTCTATAAACGTAAGATCTGTTATATATGTTAATAAAGCCATCGTATCTATAAAATACATTGTTTCTGTAGTACACATTTAGTCCACCAACGTTACTGATTCTACCAAAAGTGTTGTAGTTAATAAAGATGTTACCGATTTGGTTAACACGTCCGTAATAATCATAATAGATAGGTGTGTTTTCTATTTGAATAATAGCACCAAAACTATCATATTGTATATAAGGATTATAATCGTATCCAGAGTTAAAACTCAAGCTAAACCCAGGAGTATTAATTCCTACACTTACATCGGGGCCATAATTTGGTAAATAGAAATCAAACTGACCATCTGCAAAAACGGAAAACTCAATTCCGGCTTCATCAAATATGAAAGAATTACCATAACCTCTCACATTGTTATTAATTGAAGCCTCTGCTTCTGATGTTGTTGTGCTGGTTGCGAATGCAGTTGTGCTTATAGCGACTAAGGCTGCAAATAAATATATAATTCGTTTCATAATAATTGGGTTTTAAATTAAACTCGTTTAGTATAAAACAAACAGCGTGCCAAAAATACATATTTCTGTTTCTGAGGTTTTTATGTCGGTTTAAAAACAGTGTGATATAATCTCGGTAAAATTCAACAACCATCAAACAATTGAGGGTGTCATATATTTTACTACTTTTAAACCAGACTAACCATCAATTATGAGTACCAACCAAGTAGACTGTAAAAATTGTGAGCAACCTTTTGATGCGGATTTTCAATTTTGCCCACATTGTGGTCAAAAATCAAATGACGAACTTACGATAGGTGTTTTGTTTTATAATACCATTAGTAATTACTTTTCCTTTGATGCACGCTTTTTTAAAAGTTTTTTTCCTTTACTATTTAAGCCTGGTTATTTGGCCAAGGAATTTATAAACGGAAAACGTTTAATGTATCTGCATCCTGCCCAGATGTATTTGTTTATCTCAGTGGTGTTTTTCTTTTTATCTAGTTTTTATTCTAGAGAATTCAGAGAAGATATAGATAAAGGCATGGAAGAAGTCTTGGCGAGTCGATCTGAAAAAGTTTTAACCCAAGATAGTATTCCTCAAGATTCTATTGCTATAAATAATTATTTAAAACCCCTCAGAGATAATAGCTTCACCATAGGATTAGATGACGATGATTTAAAAGTTATAGATTCCCTCTCAAGAATTAAAGTGCCTAAAAAGAATTTTGGAACATCATTTACTTTTAATGAAAGGGAAATGGACTCCATAATTGCTACAGGAGCATCGGATGAAACGCTATATAAACATATGGGAATGTCTGATAATGCAGGTTCTATAAAACGAAAGTTTTATAGTCAAATACTTAAGTTTTATAAAACCATGGGACTTGGACAAATTTACCAAACCTTTATAGATAGCATTCCATTAGCTATGTTTTTCTTATTGCCACTTTTTGCACTTTTATTGAAACTATTCTTTTTTAATAAAGGTAGATATTCACATCATTTGGTGTTTAGTTTTTATTATTTTTCCTTCTTGTTCACCTTATTTAGTATCATGTTTTCAATAAATAGATGGTTAATAGACATACCAGATTGGATAGATTGGCTTATTGCATTTTCAACCTTCTTTTACTTAGTAGTTGCAATAGCAAGATTTTATAGACAGCATTGGCTTTTAAGTTTCGTTAAAACGGGTGTAATTGGCTTTTTATTTATGTCGCTTGTATTACCGTTTTCGCTTACGATCTTAGGAATTATTTCGTTTTTGTACTACTAATCATTAAAAGACCCAGTGTGCCAAAAAATAAAACTGTATAATTGACACAATATTTAAGGGCGTAATTATCAATATTACAGTAGGTTGCTGCTTGTTGTTTTAACATTAAAATGCTTCCTTTTATAATTTTTTTGTTTTTCTTAAACTACAGCCTTTATGACCAGTAAAGTGAGTTATGAAAACAACAAGTCGTTCTGCAGAACTTAACAAAACATAGACACAGGAACTAAGCGTATGAATTAATAGGTGCGTTTACTTTTGTCTATAATGTTTAATGTTTTTTTGTAAACAACGAGATAGATTGTTGCTACCCCAAATGATATAAGGGTACCTATATATATTCCAAATAAGGGGTAGACGATTGATATTGTTAATGAATAAATGATTAACGAAAACATACCAAATGGCACATTTTTAATCACTGTATGTACATGTTCTTTTGAATAGGTAAAATGAATGATTAACATTAAAGGAAAAAGCGTGGTAGGGAAAGCAGAAAAAAGTCCAGCCCAAGTAGATCCTACAAATTTTGGGACACTCGTAATTACCAAAATAATTAAGGCTGCAAAAAAGGCTCTCACAAATAGAATTCTATAGTTGAGTTTTACCTTAGTCTGGATATTAATATTCTTAATACTTTTGAAAAGATAGATGTATAGAAATGAAAATGCAATCGGAATTAATATGGCGATGTATTTATTAATTTCAATACGTTGTAACAATGAAACAATAACAAAGTAGCCAATTATGGCACACAAAGAAGACAATAGAATATTATATTTTTTAAAGTGCCTTGATGCTATGTAATAAATATAAACAAAGGATAAGGTGGCACTCAATCCAATCATATTATAAACGGCACTTTCTGCTGCAAATTCAGGGTTAACTTCTAATCCAAAAAAGAATAACGTTATAGCAGAACCAGAAGGATAGCCTGATAAAATTCCTGCAACTTTTGGGCTTACATTCTCAGCAATAACCGATAAGCCTATAACAAATGCTATGGCTACGATTAACTTAATTAAGAATAGAAACTCTATCATATAGTGGGCAAATATAATTATTTAGTTGAAGCATTCATTCTCTATTCTTTCTAAAAAAAACTATTTATAACTGAAGAAAATATAAGAACAGTTACTAAAATCTTATGCAAGAAAATTGCGAGATATAATCTCGCATTCACATCATAATAAGTAGGAAATACACTAGCTATATAATTTAAGTAGTTTTTAATATGGTAATAGATAATTGTAATGCTTAGTGAAGAAAAGTGAGCTAGAAACTATTCATAGAACTCGCATGCCAAATAGGAATATTTAGAAATTCGCTCAACATCTCAGCATCGTTAATGATAGCTTTTAAGTTGCCATGATCCACGACGTTTCTTCGAGAAGCATCTTCTAAAACTAAATTAAGTTCAAAACTTTTATAAGAACCATCGTCACTTTTTACGTGCTCTCCTATAATTTGAATGGCAATGATTGATTGTAATGATAAATAATCTTTAGATAGTTTTCTTTTGGACTGATAACCTTTGAATGCGTAAGTGGTGTAATAAAGACCTTGTTGCTTGTCGAAAACTCTCGGTTTGTAAAACATGAAAGCTCCTGCGCCAAAAAAAATGAGACCAAAAAGAACTAGAATCCAGCTAATAGAAACGGATTCTATATGGGATTGAAATAAGGGAAATAGGGCATAAAATAAAACCCCTAAACCAACAGCTAAAAATATAAAACTGAAGAGTGCGGCACCAATTGAAGGTTTATATGTTAATTTAGAAGGAGATGCTTGAATTAAAACATTCGTTTTAAAACTGGCTCCACCAGGTTTGAAAGGAGAGGTTGAAACTTTAGATTCTGTACTATTAGTATTACTTAGCACATTTTCTCTAGCTTCAATAACTTCCTTATGAAAACCTTCAGGTAAATCCATCTTATAATTTTTCTTGAAGGTATTTTCCTGTAACCGAATTCTTGTTTTTTACGATGTCTTCAGGTGTACCCGAAGCAACGAGTTGTCCTCCGTGTTTTCCTCCTTCAGGTCCCAAATCAATGATGTAATCGGCACATTTTATTAAATCAATATTATGTTCAATGACTATAATAGAATGGCCTTTGGCAATTAATGCTTGAAACGATTTTAATAACTTCTTTATATCGTGAAAATGAAGTCCGGTTGTAGGTTCATCGAATATAAAAAGCGCATTATCACTTTTACTTCCTTTTCCTAAAAATGTAGCGAGCTTAATACGTTGCGCTTCACCACCAGAAAGGGTAGAAGAGGACTGTCCTAAAGTAACGTAGCCCAAACCAACATCTTGCAGCGGTTGTAACTTTCCTTGAATTTTAGTTTGTTTATGAGTTTTAAAGAAATCTATAGCATCATCAATCGTAAGGTTTAGAATATCATCAATAGATTTGCCTTCAAACTTAACTTCTAAGACTTCTTTTTTAAAGCGTTTACCACCACAGGTTTCACAAGTTAAATGCACATCTGCCATAAATTGCATTTCGATAGTAACTTCTCCTTCACCTTTACAGGTTTCACAGCGTCCACCATCCACGTTAAAGCTAAAGTGCTTGGCAGCATAATTACGAATGTTACTTAATTTTTGAGACGCATATAAGGCTCTAATGTCATCATAGGCTTTAATATATGTCACAGGATTAGAACGCGACGATCGACCAATAGGATTCTGATCTACAAATTCTACATGTTGAATATTGCTGTGATTGCCTTTTATTTCTGAAACCTGACCTATTTTATCACTAAATCCGGTAAGCTTTTTTTGAATGGCTGGAAATAATATCTTTTTAATTAATGTACTTTTTCCACTACCAGAAACACCTGTAATAACCGTTAGCATTTCTAATGGAAAATTAACCGTTACATTTTTTAAGTTGTTTTCGCGAGCACCAACAATTTCGATATTGTATTTTGAAGTTCTTCGTTTTTTCGGGACTTCAATTTCCAAGTCTCCATTTAAGTATTTCGCGGTGAGTGTATCTGCAGATAGAATCTCTTCAAAATTACCAACAGCAACCACTTCACCGCCTAGAGTTCCGGCTTCTGGTCCGATATCAATAATGGAATCCGCAGCTTTCATAATATCTTCATCATGTTCTACGACGATAACTGTATTTCCTAAATCGCGTAGAGATTTTAAAACATCAATTAAGCGTTCCGTGTCTTTTGGATGTAAGCCAATACTTGGTTCATCTAAAATATACATGGAACCAACTAGGCTACTCCCTAATGATGTCGCTAAGTTTATACGCTGACTTTCTCCACCAGAAAGTGTGTTAGATTTTCGATTTAAGGTTAAATAATTTAAGCCTACATTAGATAAAAACTCTAATCGTGTATTAATTTCGGTAAGCAAACGTTTTGCGATTTTAGCATCACTCTCGTTCAACTTTAATTTTTCAAAAAACACAATTAATTCATCTATAGGTAGATCAACTAAATCGGTGATTGTTGCTTTATCTATTTTTACATAACTGGCATCAATACGTAAGCGTTTTCCTTTACAAACATTACATTTTGTTTTACCACGGTAGCGCGATAGCATCACACGATTCTGAATTTTATAAGCTTTCGATTCTAGTTCAGTAAAGAACGTGTCTAAACCTTCAAAGTACTTATTACCTTTCCAAATGAGGGCTTTATTGGCGTCACTTAATTGAAAATAAGGTTTGTGAATAGGGAAATCAAATTCGTGCGAATTATTAACCAACTGATCTCTGTACCAGCTCATACTTTCACCTCTCCAAGGGAAAATGGCATTTTCGAAAACTGATAGCTCAGTATTTGGAATGACGAGATCGTCATCAATACCAATAACATCACCATAACCTTCGCATTTTGGACAAGCTCCATAAGGATTATTAAAACTGAATAAATGTGCGTTAGGTTCTAAAAACGACATACCGTCAATTTCGAACTTGTTATTAAATACGGTTTGTTTTTTATCAAAAAGGGATTCAATTAAACATGTACCAACTCCTTCATAAAAAGCAGTCCCGACAGCATCTGCTAATCGATTTAGAAAATCTTCTTCATTTTTAAAGACAATTCTATCCACAACTAAAAATAAATCATCAACTGAAGAAATGTTTTGTTTTAAGGCATCATCAATTCTAACAACATCGTCTTTTACTTTTATACGGGCATAACCTTGCTGTTGTAAGGTTTGAAGTTTGTTTTCTAACGTTCGGCCTTCTTCTAATATAATAGGAGCTAAAAGTAATAATTTGCTGCCTTCTTCAAATTTTGAAATATAATTAATGACATCCGAAACGGTATGTTTTTTAACTTCCTCACCCGAAATAGGAGAGTAGGTTTTTCCTATACGTGCAAATAATAATTTTAGGTAATCGTAAATTTCTGTCGTTGTACCAACAGTTGAACGTGGATTTGTAGAGTTTACTTTTTGCTCTATCGCAATTGCCGGAGCAATACCTTTTATATAATCTACTTTGGGTTTGTTGAGTCGTCCTAAAAACTGGCGTGCGTAACTACTTAAACTTTCTACGTAACGTCTTTGACCTTCTGCATAAAGTGTATCGAAGGCTAAACTCGACTTCCCAGAACCTGATAAACCTGTAATAACAACCAATTTATTACGTGGAATAACAACATCAATATTCTTAAGATTGTGAAGGCTTGCTCCTTTAATTATGATATTTTCCTTTGGGCTAACGTCTAAATTAGTAGTATTCATAGGTTATTTTGATCTCTAAGTTTGCAAAGATACTATAATACAAAATAAAGATTAAGATAACTGCTACATTTCGTTAGGTCAAGAGAGTTGGACTTAAGAGTGCATCATATGATTTAGTTTTCATCCGCAAAAGGAGTGCTTTATCCGACAAAATGTTAAAGTTTAGTCCTTTTCTTTGCTTAATTGGAATGATTGTTGTTATATTTGAAACGTATTCACAATTTAAAAACACCTGCGTATAGCATAATATTACTTTTAGAAAACAGCTAGTAACCCCAAACTTAGTAAGCAACTGCTAAGTACTAAAGTAATTATTATGGAAAAAGAACTTATCCAAGACGCAGAGTTGGTCAGCAACTATATTAATGGCAATGAGTATGCACTTTCAATTTTAATAGAAAGGCATAAGCAAAAAATTTACAGTTTCATTTATTCTAAAGTCTACGATAGAGATATTACTGAAGATGTTTTTCAGGATACCTTTATTAAGGTTATTAAGAATTTAAAACGCGGTAAATATAACGAGGAGGGAAAATTTTTACCTTGGGTTATGCGTATTGCACATAATTTGGTTATCGATCACTTTAGAAAAAATAGTCGTATGCCAAAATTCGATAATACAGGTGAGTTTAGTATTTTTTCTGTATTAAGCGATTCTACGTTAAATGCTGAAAAAGTACTTATAAAAGACCAAGTGGAATCTGATGTAAGACGTATTATTGAAGAATTGCCAGAAGACCAAAAGCAAGTGCTTTTAATGCGTATGTATCAAGACATGAGTTTTAAAGAAATCTCTGAGCGTACAGGTGTAAGTATTAATACGGCTTTAGGAAGAATGCGTTACGCCTTAATTAATATGCGTAAAGTAATTGACCAAAACAATATCATTTTAACCAATTGATACAATAAAGCACATAGAAGTGCGTTTTTGCTATATATAAACTCTTAAATTGTTAAAATGGCAAAAATTTACTCTCATGCTTCCCCAAAACATAATAACCTAATACCAAAAGATGAAACGATACGTTTCCTTTTGAATTACTCAAAAGCTTTAAGTGTTATAGATTATAATAAAATGAAGTTTGAAGCGCTTCTCAATTAATAAAAAACCCTGATGTAAAAAGTCAGGATTTTTTTGTTAAAAGCAATTCTTCGTAGTTCTGAGTATTTAGATATTCTTGTTTTAAATCTTTAAGATATTGAATAGTTTTTTCTTTTAATGGGTGTTTCTCCTTTAAACAGTTTTTTATGTCATTGTCATAAACTGTTAGAATAATATACCAATGACCAGTTCTACTTGTGTAGTTGTCCTCAAATAGTCTTGAATTTCCGTTGCTTTCGCGTTTTGCATCAATTAAAACTAGAGGAAGATTTACGTTTTTATCTGTACGTTCGGCTTCATGATAAGATAAATAAAGGGTTTCACCATTTAGTTGAAAAGGCACATTGTAACCAACATCAATATCATTTAATCTGTATTTTTTATTGATGTAATTGTAGAATTCCTCGGCATCTTTTGAATCTTTGAAAATGAAAGCTGTTTCTCTAGGCATTTTCTTTTGAAACTTCTTAGCCTGCATTATCTTATAATCTTGATTCTTAAATTTAGGTGCAACTTTCACCGGAATACAAGAAGTCACAACAAAAGCTAAAAGGAGAATGATTAGTTTTTTCATTGATTAATGGTTTCTGATAAGGCATCAAGAATTGTACCAATGCACCTATTTAATTTCTATGAAGGTTCTAGCTACAATCGAAACACTGAACACTGAACACTGAATACTGAATACGGAACACTATTTCTTCTTCTTTTTATAATAGTCATCCAAAACGGATTTTCTACCAATAGTCTTCGTAATAATATCTTTTTCTAAGTCCCAACCACGGGCAGGTGAATATTGTCTACCATACCATATTATTTGAAGGTGTAGGTCGTTCCATAGCTCTTCTGGAAATATGCGTTTGGCATCTTTTTCGGTTTGTACTACGTTTTTACCATTGGTTAAATTCCAGCGATACATTAAACGATGAATATGTGTATCTACAGGAAACGCAGGTATTCCAAAAGCTTGTGATAAAACCACAGCAGCCGTTTTGTGTCCAACAGCTGGTAATTCTTCTAATGCTTCGTACGTTTTTGGAACTTCACCATTATGTTTGTCAATTAAGATATGTGACAATCCATGAATCCCTTTGCTTTTCATGGGTGATAAGCCAACAGGTTTTATAATCTCTCTAATCTCTTCAACACTCAACTTAATCATATCATAAGGATTGTCTGCACGTTCAAATAATAGAGGTGTTATTTTATTGACGCGTACATCTGTGCTTTGCGCAGACATTAAAACGGCAATCAACAATGTATATGGATCCTTATGGTCTAATGGAACGGGAATTTCAGGATATAATTTATACAATGTATTTATAACGAAATTTACTTTTTCTTGTTTAGTCATTTTGTATTTTTACCTAATCAGAGATTTAATACAAATTTACGTAATTATGACACATTTAAAAGTAGGAGATAAGGCACCAGATTTTTCAGCAAAAGACGAACTTGGTAATACGATCTCATTATCAGATTATAAAGGTAAAAAATTAGTTGTATTCTTTTATCCTAAAGCAAGTACACCGGGTTGTACCGCAGAAGCTTGTAACCTTAATGATAACTATGAGCGATTTAAAACTAAAGGTTATGAAATTTTAGGAGTAAGTGCGGATAGTGCTAAAAGACAATCTAATTTTAAGAACAAATACGAGTTTCAATATCCATTATTAGCAGATGAAGATAAAGCTGTAATTGAAGCTTTCGGAGTTTGGGGACCAAAGAAATTTATGGGTAAAGAATATGATGGCATTCATCGCACGACATTTGTTATAGATGAAAACGGAGTTATAGAAGATGTCATTGCAAAGGTGAAAACAAAAGCGCATGCAGAGCAAATATTAGGAGAATAAGACATAATTCTTAAACAAAAAAAAGCGACCATTATACTACGTTTAGTAGATGAATGGTCGCTTTTTTTATTATGTAATTTGATATTAATTTTTATGCATAACCTCTTCAGATTCACAGCCAAATAAACTCTTTTCTTTAATTAATTTCGAAACTCCTTCTGGTAACATTTTTTCCCATCCTTTTTCATTGTCCACAATCATTTTAAGAACAGTTCTTGAGAACACAGATAAGTTAGAGGCATCATAATCTGTAATGTCCACTACTTTTCCATTGTATTTAAAGAACTTATAAAGCTCTTTCATACGAGGATGTACTTTTAGGTTTTCGCTAGTAGTTAAGCTACCATCATTGTTTACCATAGGGTATAAATACACACGTAAATCCTTGTAAAATAATTTTCCAAAGGCTTCTAGAATTCCTCCACTTAAATGACGATAATATTTTTCATCAAAAATGTCAACGAGGTTATTTACTCCCATGGCTAACCCCATTCTAGCTCTAGAATATTGAGAGAAGTATTCTACTAATTTATAATATTCTTGGAAATTAGAAATCAATACAGTTTGTCCTAAAGAACATAAGAGTTTTGCACGATCCATAAAATCTTGCTCATCAATTTTACCTTCTGCCCTTAAGTTAGATAAGGTAATTTCAAAAATAACTTGTGTTTTTTCTTTTTCGACCTTATTCTCTTTAATGAACATTTCGTAAGATTTCTCAAACATGTCCATATTAACTTTGGTTACAGGTCTAAAACTACCTCTTAAGGTTAAAATGTTCTTTTTATAAAGTACACGTGCCGGTAAAACGTTATTTCCATCTGGAGCAAACATTACGGCATCTGTCATACCATTTTTAACAAGCTGAAGACTCATTAAACGGTTATCCACATTTTCAAAAACAGGACCAGAGAAATTAATCGTATCAATTTCTAATTGATCTTTGTCTAAATGATCGTATAAATAACGTAATAATTTACGAGGCTGATTGTATTTATAAAATGCACCATATATTAGGTTAGTTCCTAATTTACCAAGTGTTTCTTGCTGTAAACGTGCATCATTTTCCTTAAAACGAACGTGAATAATGATATCGTTATACTCTTGGTTTGGGCCTACTTGATATTTTATGCCAACCCAACCATGACCTTTAAATTGTTTTGCAAAATCAATAGTTGTAACAGTGTTAGCATAAGAGAAAAATATTTTATTAGGGTGTTTCTCTCTGGTAATTCGCTCTTCCATTAAATTCACTTCGTGATTTAACATCTTTCGAAGTCGCGCTTCAGTTACATAACGCTTATCATCTTCAATTCCGTAAATAGCATCACTAAAATCCTTGTCGTAAGCAGACATTGCTTTCGCAATAGTACCAGATGCACCTCCTGCTCTAAAAAAATGACGTACAGTCTCTTGTCCTGCTCCAATTTCAGAAAACGTTCCGTAAATGTCAGCATTAAGATTAATACGTAAAGCTTTGTCTTTTAGAGACGGAATATTTTCGAAATCTGAGTCACCAGTGTACGTTATGTCCTTCATAGATATTGGGTATGCATCGTTTTGGCAAAGGTACTGTTTTACTATTGCAAACAAAAAAATAAGTTTATTTTTGTCGTCGGATCTCCAAATTGAAAATATAACATTTGAATAGGTCATTTTTTCACTTTATGATGATATATAAAGGAAATACGACTGATTTTTTAAGGGGTTTTCAATTCGAAGTAATTTTATTAAACTAAAGCATATTGAAAGTTACATTTTTAGGAACAGGTACATCACAAGGAATTCCAATTATAGGAAGCGATCATCCTGTGTGTTTAAGTGACAACCCTAAAGATAAACGCCTACGTGTTTCAATATTAGTAGAATGGGATGATTTTACGTTTGTGGTAGATTGTGGTCCAGATTTTAGACAGCAAATGCTTAGAGCTGAAGTTTCTAAAATTGACGGGATTATTTTCACACATGAACATGCCGATCATACCATGGGATTAGATGATATTCGACCGTTCTTTTTTAGACAAGGAGATATCGATTTGTATGCCCATCAGCGTGTTTTTAATGCTTTAGAGAAACGTTTTGATTATATTTTTACCACAGAGAATAAGTATCCTGGTGTGCCGAGTGTCACTAAAATCGAAGTTAAGAACGAACCATTTTTAGCCGGTAACCTTAATGTTATTCCTATTGATGGTTTGCATTATAAACTTCAGGTTTTTGGTTATCGATTTCATAATTTTGCATACTTAACAGATATGAAAACGATTGCTGATTCTGAAATAGAAAAGCTTCAAAATTTAGATGTTTTAGTGGTGAATGCTTTACGTATAAAACCACATATTTCACATTTTAATTTAGAAGAAGCTTTAGATTTTATTGCCAAAGTAAAACCTAAGCGTACGTATTTAACACATATAAGTCATTTGTTAGGGTTTCATGATGATGTGCAAAAAACATTGCCAGAAAACGTTTTTTTAGCTTACGATAATTTAAAAATTACTATTTAGATATGAAGAATAAAATTTTAATGTATTTATTCATTTTCTCACTATTGTTACTTGTTTTTCAATATGTGAATTCAAAAAATATTATTGAAAAATACGAAGCAGATATCGTAAAAGTTAAGGCTAAAGTTTCTGAAAAAGAAGCGGCTATGAAGACTTTAGAAGAGCAAAACTTTGAGTTGAGTTATTTTAGCATCGATAGAAATGAGGATGCCTATAATTATTTTGAAGCTTTAGGTTATGATACTGAGCAACTAATTCCTGCTATTGTAGAAGGACTTTATAACATGAATGACTATGAGGGCGAAGATCACCCAATGGTGCCTTATGTGTCTACTACAGATTCTAAATTATTGATTAATAAAGTTAGAGTAATGAATCATAAATGGATTGTAGCCAATTTTACAGATGGTGCATTATGGGGCGAAATTTTTCTAACTTATTCCATAGATGAAAATAATGACCTTAAATATAAATTGGTTGAGTATTTCTTATATCCTAAATTGAATTAGATATACTTAACTAACCAGGCTTTTAAATCGAAGAAATTCTGAGGTGCAACTCCATGTCCAACAGGATATTCTGAATATACATGATTAATATTCAAAGCTTTTAAAAACACAGGTGCTTTTTGAGCCCAATCTACAGGAATCACTTGGTCTACGGAACCATGAGAACAAAAGAAGTTTAAATGAGAAACCGTACTTTCGTCTATTGTATCTGGTAAAATATCTTCATTAATATAACCACTCAAAGCCACAATGTTCTTCACTTTTTCAGGATACGTTAATGCCACAGCATAACTTAAAATAGTACCTTGACTAAAACCTAAAAGGGTTACATTTTTTGAATCTACGTTATAAGTCCCACAAGCATAATCAATAAATTCAGCAATCAGATTTACAGATTGTTTCGCTTGTTCATTATCACTCCATTTACCTTTGTCTGCATCAAAATTTATAGCATACCACGCGTTTCCATAAGGTTGCATTGGATAAGGTGCTCTTAAAGATATGATCATTAATTCTTCTGGTAATTCTGAAGCAAAAGAAAATAAATCATTTTCATCACTTCCGTAACCGTGGCACATAATTAAAAGTGGTGCATTTTCTTTTAAAGAAGAAGGTCTTGTAATATAATGTAGTTTCGACATAATTGTTATCCTATAGTATTAAATGCTTTTTGAAAGAAATCACCAAGTAATGGTATCTTATTAAGTTTACCTGTTATGGCTCCGTATATGCCATAGAGATATAATACTGAAAAAAAAATCCAAAAGGACATGCTAATCATCATACTATCTAAACTGCTAATAACAAAAGCAATAACGATGTACATTAAACCTAATCCTAAACCCTGTTTAATGTGAAATGCTGTAAACGGATTACGCTTGTCTTTATTCATAAAAAACGCAATTAAAGTGCCAAATAAGGTTAAGTAAGCAACTAAACCTAAAGTTTTACCTTCGTCTATTGTATTTTGATCCATTATTTTAAAACAATTTTATCGTTAGCGATAATACCATAAGTTTCACCTTTAAGCGGTGTTCCTAAAAAAGCACTATTCTTAGAACGCGATGTAATATTATTAATACCAAACTTGTAAGTAGAATCAGGATTAAACAACGTTAAATCAGCAATTTCACCTTCATTAATCGTGGTGTCTGAAATTCTAAATCTAGATTTTCCTTGTGTTAAAAGGCTTATAGTTTTCTTAGTGGTAAATAGTGTTTGCAGCGCACCAAAAGCCGATTCTAATCCGATAGTTCCGTATTTCGCATAATCGAATTCAATTTTTTTATGCTCAATGTCAATAGGGTTATGATCTGTAGTCACCATATCAATAGTGCCATCTTTTAAGCCTTCAATTAAAGCCTCACAATCGGGCTGTGTTCTTAATGGAGGAAGCACTTTATAATTGGTATCAAACTCTTCTAAAACGTCGTCGGTAAAGATTAAATTATGAATAGCAACACTACAAGTTACGTCTAGCTTTTTAGCTTTTGCGGCTCTAATCAATTCAACAGATTTTGCAGTTGAAATGGTAGGTATATGAAGTTTGCCTTCAGTATATTCTAATAAAAATAAATCTCTAGCTACTTGTAATTCTTCTGCTAATGCAGGATTTCCTTTTAAACCTAATTTGGTGCTATTAATATGTTCATTGACGACTCCGAGTCCCGAGATTCGAGATTCTTGTGGGAATGAGCATACCAAACCATCAAAATTACTTGCGTATTGCAATGCAATTTTCATAAGATTAGGATTAGAAATTGGGTTTTGATAATCATAAAAAGCAACGGCTCCGGCATTCGTCATATCAAATAACTCAGCTAAATCCTCACCTTTGCTTAATTGTGTTAAGGCACCAATAGGGTAGAGGCTTACCGCATTATTTTGAGCTTTAGACTTTACAAATGTGATATCCGCATAACTATCAATTACAGGAAAAGAATTAGCGTTTAAAGCCACAGCTGTAAAACCAGAATTCGCGGCTGTTTTTAATCCATTAGATATGGTTTCACGTTCTTCATAACCAGGTTCTCCAAAAGATACACTACTATCAAACCAACCTTGCGATACATGCAAGTTGTCTAGTATTATTTCTTTATAATTTTTAGGATTGGTAATGTGTTTAGCGATCTTGGAAATACGACCTTTTTCAATTAAAATATCAACCGTTTCATTGTGAAAATCACTTTTAGAATCAACGATGGTTGCAGATTTTATGAGTGCGTTCATTTAAGATATTTTAGAAGTAACATTTCTACTATTAAAAATGCTAGTGCAAAAATAACAAACCATTTCCATAGCGCATTAACATTTGTGCTACTTTTTATAGTATTAATGGTCGTTTCTAAGCTATGATCTACTGTAGCATTATTTAAAGTACTTAAATCGTAGTAACTTAAGTTGCTTTCAACTCTATTGTAATTGAAGCTTAAATTTTGAAGAATAGTCTCCTTGTTCTTTACATTCAGAATGCCCGCTATATTCGGAAAATCTTCAGTTTCTAAAACGACAGATTTACTATATGTTTTTTGAAGCGGAATAACTGAAGTCTCATCTAAATCTAAAGTTAAAATATCATCTTGACCAATAGCAGTCTGAATTGCAATCGTATTGGGTTGCCCAATGGTATAATATAATTTTGACAGTTTTAAACTCTGTAATCCCATATTATATAACACAGGAATTATTAATTGCGAATTTTTGAAGTTTGAGTTTTCTGAGTTTAATGCTGAAGAAAACGCGTATGCATTTGTGTTTCCTACTAAAAATGGAGAGCCATCTTCATAAGATAAAACGGCATTTGAATTTGAAGAAAAACCATACGACTTTTCTACTTTAGGATATTGAAAATTAGTGACTTTAGAATAGAAAGCATTCGCTAAAAGTGGATGGTCATAGTTAATGCTCGTAATTTGTTTTTTATTTGGATTCTGATTACCAAAAGCATTAATGTTTAAGTCGCTAAATATTTGATTATAAGTTTCTAAGTCTATGTTGTTTGAAGGGATAATTACTAGTTTGCCTCCATCATTTTTAAACGCTATTAAAGCTGTTTTTAAGGCATTTGAAATCGCGTTCAGTTCATTTAAAACAATGAGATTCTGCTCTGGAATTAAATTAAAATTAAGCGTATTTATTTTGAAGCTTTTATAGTCAAACTCATCATCCGTGTAAATCCGATTTAAGAAAGAATCATCAGCATTTTCATTTATAGTCAACACCTTAATTTTAGGTTTGGAGTTGATATTAAAATAAAACGAATTATCATATTGCAAGCCTGCATCATCAATCACCAATTTCCCGTTTATTAGTTTATTGTTGGCTATGGTAAATGTTGTTTCAGCGTCGTTTTCAATATCTACAGCACTTTTAGTCAGTAACACATCATCATTAAATAAGGACACAGAAACATTTTCAATTGCAGCTGTAGCGCTAGATAATTTTACATTTAAATCTAATGTTTCCGCAGTAGAATTGGAAACATAAATACTATCAATACTAATATTTGTAGCTAAGGTAGATTTTGGTTGAACCAATTTGAGTTGAATGGTACTATCGTTTTCAAAATTCAGAGGGGTTTCAGTTTGTTGAAAATCGGATACTAAAACTAAATTTCGTGTTGCAGCAGATTGATTAGAAAGCAATTGTTTCCCTTTTAAATAAATAGCATCATAGTTGAGCTGCGTTGGTGAATGTGATAATTGTATTAAATCATTTTTTAATGCTTTTACCGTGGTGTTTCTATACGTCGCATCGTTAGTAAATAAACTGATAGATTCATCTTCTGGTAAGGTGTTGATGATATCTTGAATCGTTTCATTTAGCAAGGTGCCATTACGACCATTAGCTTGCATGCTAAAGGAATTATCTAAGTAAATAACCGTTTCTTGAGTGTCGTTAAAATCTTCAGTATTCGGAATAAACGGTTGCGCAAATGCAATAATGACACAAGCCAAAAGCAGCATACGCGTTAATAGTGTAATCCATTTTTTTAGCTGAGAACTTTTACGAGTTTGAAGTTTTACAGATTTTAAAAACTTAACATTGGTAAATTCAACTTTCTGAAATCGTCGCAGTTGAAATAAATGTATAAGAATAGGAACTACCAGCAAAAATAGTGCGTAAAGTAATTCTGGGTTTTTAAACTGCATGCGTTGTTAGTTGTGTTTGCTAATTTACAATGGTACTATTCTGTCAGTTTGAGCGCAGTCGAAAACCTAATGAAAATTTAGTTCAATGCATTTCGACTGCGCGCAATGTGACATTTAGTTGTTAAGCCACTTTTTTTACTCTTCAAATATATAGAATGCTTAGTGATTACCTCGTTCCGCTTTTGAGAATTTTAACAGAAAAAGAAATAATCAATCATCGGTTCCATGTTTTTGGTTTCAAAATAACTTTTAATCTCTTTCTGAGCTTCAGAATTAGCTACAGTTACAATACTTTGTGGTTGCTTAAGTTCTGCTAAATAATCAAAATTATAAAGTTCTTGGTCGTATATGTGTTTTCCTATTTTCTTTGGGTTATCGCAAATCCAATAAAACGGAATGTTCTCTTTTAAAAGGATTTTTGCTAAAGTTTTTCCTTTGTGTCCTGCACCCCAAATTACTAATGGTCTCGTCTTATCATAATTCAACTCTAAAAAATAATGGACTTTAAGATCTAGAAAGGAATTTTCGGCATAATGTTCGTGGGTTCTAGAGGTTCTTGTACTGTAATCTCTCCAATGAAGCAGCACTTTATCGCAAGGAATACATGTATAACCAGCTTTGTAAAACCGGAATGCTAATTCATAGTCTTCAGGATAGATATTAGAATTAAACCCGTCACAAGCGTCAAAGTCATCGCGATGCAACATCCAACACGGAGAGGGAATAACGCATTCTTTATAGATTTCTGAATAGTTTTCACCTTCAACAGTTAAAGAATTTAACCATTGCTCATAACGTGCAAAGCCATCACTTAAGCCATCGGCTCTAAAATATTTTACTTGTCCAACAGCTAAATGTTTTCTACCGTGCTTTTCAAGATTGCTAACCATGGTTTCAAGTCGGGTTGGAGTCATCATATCATCACTATCCATTCTTGTGATGTAAGTTCCGCTACTTTGTTTATAGGCTGTTTGTAATGCGTCTATAATTCCACTGCCTTCGTTTTTATAAAGTTTTATTCTAGAATCGGTTTGTGCATGACTTTCAACAATTTTATATGAATTATCATCAGAATGATCATCAATAAAAATAACTTCCCAATTCGTATGTGTTTGATTTAAAATTGACGTAATACATTCAATAATAAATGCTTCTGTGTTTTTAAATGGAACGACGATACTAACTAAGGGTTGTGACATACTGCGAATTTAACAAAACCTTTAGGTTTTTAATAGTAACACATTGTAGATTTGTGCGTCTATTAAAAAAAATAAAATTTTTAACATGAAGAATTATTTTGCCATTCTTGGCTTAAGTATCGTTTTAGTCGGTTGTGGATCTGTAAAAACATCAGTAGATGATTTAGCCGTAAGCCATCCTATAGAAACAGCATTAGATTTAACTGCTGTAAATAATGATCGCGTACCAGTAACTATTAATCCTGGTCGTTTTACCACTGAAACCGTTACATATAGATTGCCTAGAGTTGTACAAGGAAACTATTCAGTTAGTGATTTTGGAAAGTATGTAGACGATTTTAAAGCCATCGATTATGATGGAAATGAACTTGCCACAATTAAGGTAGATGACAATACTTGGACCATTGCTGATGCTACAAAATTAGATAAACTTCAGTATTACGTTAATGACACTTTCGATGTTGAAACCGTTGGTGGTATTGGAGGAGAAGAGCCATTTTCGCCAGCAGGAACAAATATTGAGGCGGATAACTTTGTGTTAAACCTTCATGGTTTTATAGGGTATTTTGACTCATTGAAGAATGCTCAATATGCTGTAGATGTTACTGCACCTGCTGATTTTGTTAGAACTTCTGCATTAGAAGAGAAAGGTACTAAGGTTAGTGCGGATGGTAAATCCATGACAACGAGTTATTTTGGTCAACGTTATTTTGATATTACAGATAATCCAATGATGTATGGAAAATTAGATGTTGAAGAATTTATGGTTGGTGATATAAAAATTGTGTTAAGTCTTTATTCGCCTAATCAAAAACATACAGCCGAGAGTTTAAAGGAAACTATCTTTAAAATGATGGAGGCACAAAAAAGCTATTTAGGAGATATAAATAGTACACCACGTTACGATATTTATTTGTACTTATCTAGAGGCGGCGAGAATGACCCTAAAGGATATGGTGCTTTAGAACACCACACGTCAACTGTAGCCGTATTTGCCGAAAATGAGAGTTCTGAAAGTCTAAAAAAATCATTGGTAGATGTTATTGCACATGAGTTTTTTCATATTGTAACTCCTTTGTCTGTACATTCTGAAGATGTCCATTATTTTGATTATAACAAGCCTACATTTTCTAAGCATTTATGGATGTACGAAGGTGTAACAGAGTATTTTGCGCAACACTTTCAAGTATATGAAGATCTAGTAGATAAGAGTTCGTTTTACAATACATTATATTCTAAAATCAACATCTCTAAACGTTGGGATGATGCTATGAGTTTTACTATTATGAGTGAGAATGTATTGGATGCACCATATGCTGACAACTATTATAATGTGTATTATAAAGGAGCATTAATAGGAATGTGTGTGGATATATTAATGCGAAATGAAAGTGATGGCAACAGAAGTATGTTATCCTTAATGAAAGAATTATCTGCAAAGTACGGAAAGGATAAGCCTTTTGAAGATGATAATTTAATTGCTGAAATTACGGCTATGACGTACCCAAGTGTTGGAGAGTTTTTAAGAACACACGTTCAAGGTGATTTACCAATTAACTATAATGATTATTTAGCATTGGTTGGTTTAACTTTAGGTGAAACAGAAGTAGAAACTAATTATATTTTTGCTGGTGGACAGAATATTATTTTTGATGGTGACCAAGAAAAGGGAGCAATTTTCTTTTCACCAATGGCTTTAAATAACTCTTTTTGGAAAGCACAAGGTATTGTAGCTGGTGATGTTATTAAGAACGTAAATGGAAGAGAATTAACATTAATAAATGCAAATGATGTTATAAAAGGTATGTTTGAATGGAAAGAAGGAGAGGAGATTACGATGGACTTAGAGCGTGATGGAAAACCCGTATTGATAAAGACAACATTAACTAAAGCTTATGCAGCAGGTGAATCTATTATAGAAGATGAAAACGCCACAGAAGCACAAAAAGTGTTGAGAACAGCTTGGTTAAAAGGATAGATATATTTTAATAAAAAGGTATAAAGCTGATAGACGATATGTTTATCAGCTTTTTTTTGCAAAATTATTATTCTATGGTAAAATTAAAGGCACTTCCTTTTCCTATTTCTGAAACTACAGAAATCTGCCCATTAAGTTTTTCAACTAAGTTTTTTACAGTACTTAAACCAATACCTGTATTAGATTTAGTAAAATCGTTTTTTATCGTTTTAAATATTTCAAAGATTTCCTCTTGTTGATTCAAAGGAATACCGATACCATTATCAATGACACTAAACTTATGATGCGTAGGTAGTAATTGGTATTTAATTTCTACTGAAGGGTTTCTTTTGTCATTGTATTTTAGAGCATTATCGACTAAGTTTATTAAAATTTGAGATAATGCAGCCTTATTGACGTTTTTTACTACAACATCACTAAATAAAAGTTTCACATTATCGGAAATAAGAATATGCTTAATATCGTCAGCTATTTCACTTAGTTTAATATCTTCTTTTATTGATGTAAGAAGTTCGTCTGCGCTGTAATACATTAAAATACCATCAATGTAATCTTTAAGAACTGTTGTAGAATCTTCAATATAATCTAGATATTGAAGTGAATCGTCAGAGAGGTTATTTTTATTTTCTTCTTTTAATAAATCGGTTAAGGCTATAATATTTGATAAAGGAGATTTTAAATCGTGTGAAACAAGACTAGCAAAAGATTTAAGTTGTGTGTTGCGTTCTTCTAACTCTCCTTTTATTAGATTTAGATTGGTATTCTTTTTCCTTAATTCTAAAAGATTAACAACTTGTTTTCCTAAGGTTTTAAGAGCTTTTATTTGGGACTCACTTAGTTCTCTAGGAATATGGTCAAAAATACATATTGTGCCTAGTTTAAATCCTGACGGATCTAATAACGGAACACCAGCATAAAACACAACATTTTGTTCTTCAAGCAATGGGTTGTCCACAAAACGCATATCTTCTCTAGCATCATTTACAATAAAGATGTCATCTTCTAAAATGGCATGCCCGCAAAATGAAAGTTCTCTAGGAGATTCGTTAAAAGAAATTCCGTAATGAGATTTAAAAAAATTGCGCTGTTTATCAAGTATAGTTATTAGGGCAATAGGAACATCACAGATGGTTGCGGCCAGTTCTGTTAGATTATCATAATCGCTTTCTGGTAGTGTATCTATAATGCTGTACGACTTTACAGCGATTAGACGTTCTTCTTCATTTGTAGGGAATTTTGGGGCTTTCATTCTAAAAAAATTAAGTGTTCTAATATAATTACGTAGGCTGTGGGTATATGGACTTATTAACTGATATTAATGTATATAAAGATTAATATTTTGCGGATTTTCCTTTAGCAAGCGAATTTTCAATAAACTCACGTAAATCGTCATTCGCTTTAATTAAATCGTCATTTCTCAAATACATCATGTGTCCACTTCTATAGCCTTTAAATGAAAAACGATCCTTCATTTTTCCGCTAGGATCAACTTGCCATTGCGAATACTTAGCAGAAAAATAAGTGGTTGCACCATCATAATATCCAGATTGTGTCAACACTTTTAAATAAGGATTTTGTGCCATTGCTTGGCGTAAATTCTCTCTAGTGTTATCATTAGAGTTATCCCATCGGCCTGTGTTACCAAACACATTGTATTTAACGTCTGTTTTAAAGCCTAATTCATTCTGAATATAATAATTAATAGCCGGAGTAAAAGAATGTAACCATGAGGTGAGTTCTGCACTATAATCCGGACTTGTACCAGTTTCTACTCTGTCTATTCCGATATATCTAGAATCTAATCGTCCTATCGTCTCTCCGGTTTTATCTCGAAGTAATTCTTTCCAGAAAAAACGATTTGGAACATCTAAATTTTGTTGTGTAATTACTTTTTCCGACAATCCAGAATAATAACTCATCTGTTTTGCAATGGTTTGCTTTTCATCATTAGAAATTGAACTACCTTTTGCGAGTGCAGGCATTAGATCATTAATCGCAAAATGTTCAACCTCAGGTAGTATTTCAAGTAAATCTTTATTTTGTAGTGTAGGGTTTAGCATTTTATGATACCAAGCAGCAGCGGTATAATACGGTAAATTTAAGCTAGACGCTAATGGTCCGCCAACTCTTAAAACCTTATAATCTGCAGGAGACACCATAATTACGCCATTTAAATACATCCATTGATTATTCTGTAATTCTAGCGATAATCCCATGACACGCGTACCTCCATAACTTTCCCCGATAATGTATTTAGGTGATTGCCATTTGTTATGTCTTGTGGTAAAGGTATTCATCCAACTCGCCAAATATTTAATATCAGCATTTACTCCGAAAAATAATTTATCGTCCGGCATTTTACCTTCTTTATCAGCTACTTTTCTAGAGTATCCCGTATTTACAGGGTTTATGAATACAATATCGGCAACGTCTAAAATAGAATTAGGATTATCTTTTACGCCGTAAGGTTGTACAGGGTAGCCTTCAGTATCAATATTAAGAACTTTTGGTCCCGTATACGCAATATGCATCCAGAGTGAAGCAGAACCTGGCCCACCGTTAAACGAATACACAATTGGTCTATTCTTGTCTTTAGCGTCGTTAGTTCTTTTGTAATAGGTATAATAAAGAGAGGCAATCACTTGACCCTCATTATCCCAAACGGGTTGAAATCCTGTTTCAGCTATATAATTGATTTGTTTGCCTTTAATCGTAACAGAATGGTTGGTTATGAGGGTTGTATCTGTAGGAATTTTTAAATTTTGAGAAAAGCAAAAAGTAAAACTAATACACAAAAGAATAATGAGACGATTTTTCATATGGATTGGATTTATTTTAATAAGCTTAAAGATACTAAAACGAAAACTGAATTTAGAACCTTTCAAGCGGACCTACTCTTAAGTTAATATTTACAAATGTTAATTAAAGCTCAAAGACTTTAACTGTTATAAACCTGATTTTCTTGCTCAGCAACTCTTATAAAGGTTGTGCGTTTTGTTAACTCTTTTAAACGTCGTGCTCCAACATAAGTACACGTGCTGCGTATACCTCCTAAAATATCTTGTAAAGTGTCTTTAACATCACCTTTGTATAGGACTTCTACTGTTTTGCCTTCGCTAGCTCTATACTCTGCAACTCCGCCAACATATTTATCCATAGCAGTCGCAGAACTCATGCCGTAAAATTGTTTAAACTGTTTGCCGTTTCGCGTTATAAGTTCACCACCACTTTCTGTATGACCAGCAAACATACCACCAAGCATTACAAAATCAGCTCCTGCACCAAAAGCTTTAGCAACATCACCAGGAGTTGCGCAGCCACCATCGCTAATAATTTGTCCTCCTAAGCCATGAGCCGCATCTGCACATTCTATTATGGCAGATAATTGCGGATAACCAACTCCGGTCTTAACGCGCGTTGTACATACACTACCTGGACCAATACCGACTTTTACAATATCTGCACCAGAGAGCAATAATTGTTCTACCATTTCTCCTGTAACGACATTACCTGCGATAATTACTTTGTCTGGATATAGTTGTCGTGTTTGTTGTAAAAAGTTTACAAAATGTTCTGAGTAACCATTGGCAACATCAATGCATATAAATTTTAATTCTGGGTGACTTTTAAAAACGGTTTTTAGATTTTCAGCATCCTGAGTTCCTATTCCGGTACTAATGGCAATGTAATTTACAATGTCTTTTGGTGCTGTATTCAAAAATGTATCCCATTGTTCTGAAGAATAATGCTTATGTATTGCCGTAAATAATTTTTGCTCTTTTAAAGCTAAAGCCATTTCAAAAGTACCAACAGTATCCATATTGGCAGCCATTATAGGAATACCGGTCCATGTAGATGTGCTATTCAAAAAAGTGAAATTACGTTCTAACGAGACTTCAGATCTACTTTTTAGTGTAGAGCGTTTTGGACGAATCATGACATCTTTAAAGCCTAATTTTATATCGTGTTCTATATGCATCTTTGGGGAGTATTTGGTAATACCCAAAAATACAAGTTCTTTGAAAAAGGAAGTTTGTAATTATGTTTGTCTTACAATGTTTTATTAACAATTGTTTATAGCAGAAGAATTAGTAAAACTGACTGTATACTAATACTGTATGTACTCATAAAACAACAATTAGCTTTTGTGTAATATTTTGAACAAAACGCTAAAAACCTTCAAAAACTCCGAGTCCAAATAATGCAAAATCATATTTTACAGGGTCGTTAGCATCTAATTTTCGTAATGCTTTATCTAGTTCGGCTAAGGCTTTACCATCATTTTGTTTTCGTTTCAATAAGCCTAATTTCCGAGCCACATTACCAGAATGAACATCTAAAGGACAGCTTAATTGCGATGGAGATAATGATTGCCAAATCCCAAAATCTACTCCGGTATTGTCATTTCTTACCATCCACCGTAAAAACATGTTAATTCTTTTTGCTGCAGAATTTTTAAGAGGATCACTAACATGTTTTTGTGTGCGCTCTAAATGTGGAATTTCGAAGAATACTTTTTTGAAGTGATGAATACTATTTTGGAGTGAACCTTTATCAGAATGCGATGAAAACACAGCTTCTAAACCATGGTGTGTTTGGTAAATGTATTTCAAGCTTTTTATAAACTGCATAAAATCATTACCATTAAAAGTACGATGCACAAAAGGCTCTAAACGTTCTAAATCGGTTTCTTCATGTTGTGTAATGAACTCAAAAGGGGAGTGGTCTAGTAACTCCATCATCATATTTGCGTTTTTAATGATGCTCTTTCTATTACCCCAAGCAATGGTTGCTGATAAAAAGGCAGCAATTTCAATATCTTCTTTTTTTGAGAATTGATGTGGAATTTGAATTGGGTCACTCTCAATAAACTTAGGATGGTTGTAAAGCATCACTTTTTCGTCTAAGAAATCTTTAAGTTCTGATGTTTTAAGTTTCAATTTTATGATAGGATTTAAGTGTAAAAATAAAGCTTCTTTATAGAATGAAAATGACGATAAAAGTTAAATTTGTTATAGTATTATTGAAGAATTCGCTTCAAAATTAAATAAACCTAGCTAAAATCTGTTTATGATATAAAAAGATAGATAGTTAATAAAATAAGTCAAGGGGCTTCAAAAACTGTAATCTATAACAACTACAAAGAAAGAACGGATGACGAAAACCTTTAACGTTTTTTAGCAACTAGACCTTCTTATATTTTATGGGAAAAATTTAAAAAGAGTCATTTACTGCTGTCTATAATTTGGGGATTCTATTTGCTTTTTGAATTAATCGCAATCTTTGATTTGTTAGTGCAGTTTAATATTGTGACTTTGATTTCTCTTTTACTTTCAATTTATGTTACCATTAATATTTGGAAGTTTGATGGTCGCTTCTTTCTGTCAGGGATACCATGGTTTGTGGTTGCCATCTTTCGTTCGTTTAATGAATTGGGTTCGGTTTTTGTAAATGAGGATTATACGTTTGTTTTAATATTTTTACTGATATACACTTCAGTTCTCACTTTAGGTATCTATTTAATGTATACAATAAGAAAGCATGTGATTCATTATATAAAGTGATTTAAACCTATTTTAAATGAAGAAGGGGAAATTAAATATGAATAGTAAAAACATAAACCCTCTTTTAAATTTGAAGACAGATGCCTTCAATTACAAATAAAAACGAAGAAATAATTTGTAATGGTGATCGGTATGCAGGAAAATAACCACGATGAATGTCATCGCTTTCGACCTGAGTTCCTAAGTGATTTTCACTTAGAGTTTTATAAGCCCTTTTATCTACAATATGCTGCCATATTTTAAATTCTTTAAAGTTTTTTGAAAATCGTTTTTTAAAATTAAAAAGGGAATCTTCTTTACTTCCTTTTCCTCCACCTAAATTAAAATACTTGTAACCTTTATTGGTTGCTTGAATGCGCATTTCATCAATAATTAATTTGATGGGTTGAAGTTCCAAATAATCTTCATTAACTCCCGATAAATGATATTGTACAATACGACCTGTTTTTAAAAATATGGCACCTGCAATAATTTTTTGTGTTTTGTTATGTCTACAAAGCATTAATTTAGAATTAATGTCTTTACTCGTTAAAAGTTTGTAATAGTAATCGGTATCAAAGAAGTAACTTTCATCTGCATCAATACGTTCCATAGTGTTTGCATAGAGCTGCATGAAGGTTTCTAGATGTTCTTCAATATTGCCTTCAAATACAGAGCAAGACCTGCGCGATTTGTTTAAATACGTTTTTAGTCTTCTATTATATTTTGCTCTTTGGAGGTCAATAGGTTCTGTTAAGTCGATATTAACCACTTTGCCAAGAGGTGTAATTTTACCTAAACCATCAAGAATTGATTCAGACTCTTCTAAATAAGGATGGAGTCTTGAAAATACGGCTATAATATTATTTTTGAAAAAGTAGTCGTTTAGCTCTTTATGAAAATCTGCTTTGTTGAATTTTGCTTCAATATGTATTTTTAAAATACCGACATACCCATAAACAGACGTGGCGTCTTTATATATGGAATTTTCAATATGTCGCACGAGAAGAGGTAAAACCAATGCTGTTAGTCCATCTGTATATTTAATAAGTACAGGTGACTCTTCATCATTTTTAGAAAGATGGTGATAATCATAGGTATGGTAAAAGTCTGCATGCTCAACCATAGCGAGCTGTGCACTCCATTCTTTCTTATCAGTTATGATTTCAATCATTTTGATAAAAATTTAATATCTAATTATTTGATTAAAGTTAATGAATTATTATCGTTAAACATTTAGTTTTTAATAATTTAAATATTTTATTAGTGTAGAGTAGAGGTAATTTACAGGAACAAAAATAAGCTCTTTACTAGTTCTAAAACTACAGTATTACTTTACAGCTATCATACTAATTTCAACATTTACAAACTTAGGTAAGTTAGCGACTTCAACGGTTTCTCTAGCTGGAGCAGTCGCTTCGTTAAAATATTTACCGTAAACCTCGTTGATTTGCTTAAAGTTATTCATGTCACTAATAAATATAGAAGACTTAATAACGTTTTCAAATGTCATGTTAGCAGCTTCTAAAACCGCTTTCATGTTTTCCATTACTTGTTTGGTTTCGGTTTTAATATCATCTATAACTAATTCCATCGTTTCAGGATGCAACGCTATTTGTCCTGAAGTGTATAATGTGTTTCCTGATAAAACGGCTTGATTGTATGGACCTATTGGTGCTGGTGCTTTTGTGGTGTTTATTATTTTTTTCATAACAATTCCCAACGAAATGGGCTTTTTATTAATGGTTAGTATTGTTACAAATTTAGTAATACAATTTCATTTCAACAAGTTGAATAAACCAGTCTTGGAGACATGCCGAACTTACTAAGATGAGAAAAAATTATAAGTGTTATTAGTTCTATTTATAAGATAAAACTTAAAGTATACAGCCCGTTTTAATTACCAACTTGTTGGTCTGGTTGTTTTCGTTTATCGTATTTTAAATCTTTAAGTAAGTTAGATTTTATACCAATAAAGAAATTCCAAGAACTTCGGTCGCTAAATGGTATCCACGAAAAATTCATACGCCAACTTAATAAGTCGCGTTCAAAACGTAATTGTGTATAGGTAAATCCTTGATTAAGGAAATCGTACCCAGAAGATGCGCCAAGACTCCATTTAGGAGATATATCTACGTCTCCAGAGAACATTAACGAATGCGAGGATATCGCATCTTCGCGTCTTGTGTTTGTATAGTTTGCCGAATATGCTAGTCTTAAACTCCAAGGCATTTTGTAGTTGTAGAATTCGTTGTTTTCCTGCTCTTCTTTATCTGTATCTTGATCGGAGAGTCGTTTATCAGCAAAATCCTCAGACCTGCCAAATAAGTCGTCTGTCCGTCCTCCAGATCGTGCAGATTCTTGGGCTGATGCTCGTTTTTCTTCAGATTCACCACCAGAGAAACTATCGTTAGACAAGGTGTAACTCATATTAACGTTGGCAGATGTTAACCTAAAAAGACTTCCTCCGTTGTCTACATTAAAAGTATTTACAACGTTATTATTGCTGTCTAACGCATAAGGGTTTAATGTCATACCAAAGTTTATACTCATTTTTTTATTCAAAATTTGAGTACCACCACTCACGCGCACAGGACTCCAATTTAAAGAATCTGCAGCGATATCATAAGCAGTAGAAAAATTCAGGTTGTTTAATAAAAATATTTTTTCAGGTTCGGTTTTTGTAGAATCCTTAGAACGAATCTTTGCCTCTATGTTGTTACCTATAGACATACCAACACTACTAGAATAGCGATTACCAGGACTACCGAACAACGAGTTTTCAAAACGTGTATATTCTACCTGGTCAGAAGTAGTACCATCGGCATCAACAACGTCGTAGGTTTCATAATACTGATCAAATGCAGGATTAATTGAGTAACTTAACGACGGTCTTATAACGTGTCTTATCGCTTTTACTTTTGCAGTTTTATCTTCGTTTTCTAAATCATACATACCATATATAGTTGTACCAACACTTGCTCCAACATTATAAGTTAAGAAACGATCAAAACCATTTTGATTTATGGTTACAATATCTTCATTTGCCGAATCGTAAAAACGTTTAATTGTTTTTAATGTCCAAGTTTCTTCAAAATTAGCATTGGCACTCACACTAAAATAATCAAAGACCTTAAAGTTAGTGGTTATTGGTATGCTATGTTTCATTCCGGTTATAGCATCATCAAACATTTCACTTTTACCAAATAAAGAGTCATTTGTTTGAATGTTATATTCCCCTCTAGACGTCATCTGGAAGTTAATATTATGAATAGCTCCTTTTTTCGTTCCTGTTTTTGGTGCAAACGGATAAATTCTACCCATAGAAGCTTGCATCGTTGGTAAGGTTAAATTAATATCGCCAGTATTTGTGTTCTGATTATGAGTTGCCGTTAAACTTAAATTGACTTGCGGTTCGCCCGCAAATGTTTTGGAATACGACACCGATGATGCTAAAGTGTTATTTAAAAAATTAGCCTGATTTAATTGGTTAATAGATTCTTGGTAATAAGAACTACTTCCTAAGTTAACAGAGGCTGAAAAACGAGAATTGGGATTCGCCTTACTATCTTGGCTATGCGACCATCTAAGGTTGTATACTGTACTTTGAGTAAAGTCTGGAAACCCACGCTCTTCATTTAATAAGTTTTCATATCTAAAACTCACATTACCTCTATATTTATAGCGTAAGGCATAGTTGTTTTCTACGCGAAAACCATAACTACCATTTGTGTAATAATCACCAAGAAGTGCTAAATCTAAGTAGTCACTAATGGCAAAATAGTAGCCACCATTTTGTAAATTATACCCCTTGTTACTATCTTCTCCGAAAGTTGGGAAAATAAGACCAGAGGTTTGTTTCTTTGTCATTGGGAAAAACGCAAAAGGCAACGCAATTGGTGTTGGAATACCATATATTTCCATATAAGTTGGTCCTACAATAACCTTCTTATTAGGAACCATTTTCATTTTGGTCGTTACAAATTGGTATTCTGGATCTTCTTCATTTTCAGCCGTAGTAAAGCGACCGTTTTGCATAAAATAAACCGAATCGTTTTCTTTTTTAGTTAATGGGGAATACACCTTAAAACCTTGTTGCTCAGTTCTAGAATTAAAAACTAACGCTTTTTTAGTTTCGGTATTAAAGACAATAGAATCGGGCTCAATAACATTGTCTCCTTGTTTAAAAACAGGACGCTGAGAGTAGCCTGTAGAATCCTTTAAACGACCTGCATAGACTAGGTTTTTGCTATAGTCAATGACAATAACTCCAGCTTTAATTTCCATGTCTTGGTAGAGTACTTCAGCTTCGTTATATAAATAGATTTTTTTCTTTTTCTGACTTAAGGATACATAATCCGAAGCTTTGTATTTTACAGTACCTTCTAGTAATCCTTTTTGTTTTACAGAATCTTTTTTTGTAGAATCAACCTCCTTTATGTTTACAGGAGGTTTAATAATGGAGTCAATTACAACAGTGGCAGAATCCTTGCGTTGCTCTATCGGAATAGTTCCGGTCTTTTTTGGTAATTCTTGAGCGAAGCTAAAAGTGTTGATAAACACTGTAAAACTCAAGAAAAAAAGTATGTATAAGCTTTTTGTATGCAATGCTTTTAAATGTATTTTTGTAAAAGTATGGCTCGGTTTTTGAAACGCCAAAAGTACAGCTATTTTTTTGTGATTAATTTATTAAAATTAGAAATAAAAAAATACTGTTTCACTAATTGACACGACGTAATAAACTGAGATTATAAACCGTTAAATCAAATATGCAAACGACACTAAAACCTACAATAGTATTTTCGATCCTTTTATTTATAAGTACTTTAACATCTTATACAACTTTACATGCCCAAGAAGAAAAGTTTGTGGTAGTATTAGATGCAGGGCATGGAGGCGGAGATTCTGGTAATGTTGGTAATGGACATAGCGAAAAAAATATTGCGCTTAAAATCACACTCGAAGTCGGTAAGGAGCTTGAGAAAAATCCTGATATCAAAGTTATATACACACGTAAAACTGATGTTTTTATTGCTTTACACGAACGTGCCAATATTGCAAACAGGGCAGATGCAGACTTATTTGTGTCCATTCATTGTAATGCACACAGCTCACAAGCTAGTGGAACGGAAACATTTGTTTTAGGTGAGAAAAATACAGGACGTAATTTTGATGTAGCCAAACGTGAAAATGAAGTGATCTTTTTAGAGGAAAACCATGAAGAAAATTATGCGGGATTTGATCCTAGTTCTCCAGAATCTACCATAGCTATTGGTATAGAGCAAGAAGTCTATGTAGAGCAAAGTATCGTTTTAGCACGTAAAATTGAAGATAGTTTTGTAAATAAAGCCAAGCGAAAAAGTAGAGGGTTAAAACAAGCGAGTTTACTAGTTATTAGAAATACCTATATGCCAAGTGTTTTGGTGGAGGTTGGATTTTTAACCAATAATAGTGAAGGTAATTACCTTAATACTAAAGCCGGACAATCAAAAATGGCGAGTGCTATAAAAGCAGCGATAATTGATTATAAAAAAGAACTCGATCAAAACGTTGGAAGCCATATTTTACATGTTGAAGCAGAAACGATGAAAGAAATAGAAGAAACGCCTAAAATTATTAAAGACGTGATATTCAAAGTTCAGATTGCTGCGAGTTCTAGAGAATTGGAAGCCAAATCTTATAATTTTAAGGGACTCGCTGATATTTCACGTGAAAAAACAGGTCAGATTTATAAATACTTCAGTGGAAAAACTTCCGATTACAATAAAGTGAAACAACTTCAAAACGAAGCTAAATTAGCGGGTTATTCAGGTGCTTTTATTGTAGCTTATAAAGATGATAAAAAAATTGATGTCGCAGATGCGTTAAAATCTGATTCTAATTAGAAACATTATTAATATATTTATTCCTAATTTTGTTAGCAAACTAAAGAAAACGCCCATTGAAAGTTTCAAGAGAAGTAAAAACAGCAATATTAGTGTTAGCTGGTATCGCTTTTTGCATATACCTATTTACATATCTTAAAGGAGAAGACCTTTTTGATAGCTCAAACACTTATTATACGGAATTCGATTATAATGCCTTAAGCATGTCCTCTCCCGTAACTATAAAAGGTAATAAAGTAGGGAAAATAGAAGAGATTAAATACGATTTCGATTCCGGGAAAACACGAATTTCATTCTCTGTAACACCAGAATTAAAATTTTCTAAAAACAGTATTGTTCGCTTATACCAAGATGGTTTAATGGGGGGAAACGCCTTATCTATTATTGAAGCAAATGATGGGGTCGCAGCTGAATCGGGTGACTTTATTAAATCGGAAGTGAAACCAGGAATGATTTCGTCCTTAGAAAAGAATTTCTCAGGTATTAGTGAAGATTTAGGGACAACCCTTCGTTCTTCAGATACCTTACTTACCAATTTAAATGCCTTAGTGGTTGATGAGTCCGATGATGGTTTAAAACAAACAATTGCCGAACTAAACGCTACACTAAAATCTTTTAAGAATGTCGCTTTTAAAGCAAATTCACTTATCAGTGATAACGATGAGAAAATTGCTTCCGTTTTAGATAACTTTGACAAAACGAGTGCAGAACTCGCCATTTTAATTAAAGATCTAAACGATGCTAACCTTTCTAATACCGTTAAGAATCTTGATGAAATGGTTTTAAAACTTAATAAATTAGCTACAGGTCTAGAAGCAGGTGAAGGTTCAATAGGAAAACTTTTAAAGGACGATGCACTATATGATAACTTAGAAAATGCATCAAAAGAATTGCAATTATTACTCTTAGATATTAAGCTTCATCCAGCAAGATACAGACGTATTTTATCTAAAAGAGAGATTCCGTACGAGGAACCGACGCAAGAGGAGTTAAATAATAATTAGACCCATCAATCATGGAATATTTACCGAATATCATTTTTGCAGTTATCCTAATATTAGGTATTGGTTATTTTGTTAGAAATATCAAAAAAATAATTCGAAATATAAAATTAGGTCAAGAAGTTGATGCTAGTGATAATAAGTCTCAACGTTGGAAAAATGTAGCCTATATTGCTTTAGGTCAGAGTAAAATGGTGAAACGACCTGTCTCTGGGTTTCTTCATGCTATTGTTTATGTTGGGTTTATCATTATAAATATTGAAGTTTTAGAAATTATAATCGATGGTCTTTTTGGAACGCATCGTATTGGTCAACAAGTTTTACCAGAATGGTTATATGGATTTCTAATTGGTTCATTCGAGATATTATCTGTTTTAGTTCTGGTTTCAGTAATCGTGTTTTGGCTACGAAGAAATGTAATTAAAATTAAGCGTTTCTTAAGTTCAGAAATGAAAGGTTGGCCAAAGAGTGATGGAAATATTATCCTTTATTTTGAAGTTGTTTTAATGTGTTTATTCTTGGTAATGAATGCGACTGATACCGTTTTTCAGACTGCCGGTTCTGGTAATGTTATCTCACAATTTATAGCACCTTGGTTTGACGGTTTATCAGTTGGAACACTTTATATTGTTGAAAAAACCGCTTGGTGGTTACACATTGTGGGTATTTTAATTTTCTTGAATTACTTATACTTCTCAAAACATTTACATATTCTTTTAGCATTTCCTAATGTATATTTAGGAAGGGTAGAGCCAAAAGGGAAATTCAATAATCTTGATGCAGTTACGGCCGAAGTAAAATTAATGATGGATCCGGATGCAGATCCTTATGCAGCACCTGCAGAAACTTCTGAAGACGACGTACCAGCAAAATTTGGAGCGAGTGACGTTATGGATTTAAATCAGATTCAGTTACTCAATGCGTACACGTGTACAGAATGTGGACGTTGTACAAGTGAGTGTCCTGCAAATCTTACTGGTAAAAAATTATCTCCGCGTAAAATTATGATGGATACGCGAGATCGATTAGAAGAAGTTGGAAAAAATATTGAAGCTAATAAAGGAAAATTTGTAGACGATGGTAAGCAATTATTAGGCGACTATATTACAAACGAAGAACTTTGGGCATGTACCACATGTAATGCTTGTGTAGAAGCTTGTCCGGTGAGTATAAATCCTCTATCCATCATCATGGATATGCGTCGTTATTTAGTAATGGAGCAAAGTGCTGCACCAATGGAGCTGAATAATATGATGACCAATATTGAAAATAACGGAGCACCTTGGCCTTACAACCAAATGGATCGTTTAAATTGGAAAGACGAATAGTAAAAATGTTTAAAGGTTAAAAAGTTGAAATGTTTAAATGTGATTAATATTTCAGATTAATCTAATAGATAAACGCGTTAACAATTACACAATTAAACGATTAAACGTTAAAGTATGAGCGAGCAACTAAAAGTGCCAACTATGGCAGAAATGATGGCAGAAGGTAAGCAACCAGAAATTTTATTTTGGGTAGGCTCTGCTGGTAGTTATGATGATAGAGCAAAGAAAATAACCAAAGCCTTTGTAAAGATTTTAAATAAAGCAAATGTCAATTTTGCCGTTTTAGGAACCGAAGAAAGTAATACAGGGGATGTTGCAAAACGCGCAGGCAATGAATTTTTATTTCAGATGCAAGCCGTTATGAATATTGAAGTGCTTAACGCTTATGAGATAAAACGAATAGTGACATGCGATCCACATTCTTTTAATTGCATTAAAAATGAGTATCCTGGTTTAGGTGGAAACTATGACGTTATCCATCATACACAATACATACAAGAACTGATGAGTGCCGGGCGTTTAACTGTAGAAGGAAATACGTATAAAGGCAAACGAATTACGTTTCACGATCCTTGTTATTTAGGAAGAGGAAATGGTGTTTACGATGCACCAAGAGATGTTCTTAAAAAAACCAATGCTACTTTGATAGAAATGAAACGCCATAAAGGAACAGCTTTATGTTGTGGCGCTGGTGGAGCACAAATGTTTAAAGATGCAGAGCCCGGAAATAAGGAAATTAATGTCTTAAGAACAGAAGATGCTATAGAAACCCAACCCGAAATAATTGCTACTGGTTGTCCATATTGTAACACTATGATGACTGATGGTGTAAAGTTTAAAGAAAAAGAAGGTGACATCAAAGTCATGGATATTGCAGAGCTCATTGCTAATGCATAATAGGATAAGGTTGTGGGAAATAATATTGAAAAATTACCGATAAAAAAGCGGATTATTTTAGGTGCTGCCATTGGTTTATTTTATGCTTCATTAATGGCGGGTTATGACTATTTTACCGACGAACCATTTTCTTTGCCAAAGTTTCTATTTAATGCTTTCTTTTTTGGATTGGTTATGAGTTATGCATTTAGGTATAAAATCACTAAAAATAAAGGTTAATAATATGTTTATACAATGAACTTCACAAATCCTCAAATACAAACAGAAGACTTACCTAATATTGAAGACGTTGTCTTAAAGCCCATTTCAAAATCATATTTAAAAATTATCACACTTAATAGACTCGCTTTTTATAGTCTTATTTTAGGTGCTGTGTTTGGTTTAAAATACCTCATTAAAGAAGACGGTTTTCAAGATAATTTTTGGTTGGTGTTTATTGGAGTTATAGTGATTTGCATTGCAAATTTTATCATTTCTATTTTAGCATTTAAAAAACGTAAATATGCTGTTCGAGGTTACGATGTTATTTATGCCAAAGGTTTAATTATTCATTCTATAATCACCGTGCCTATTTCTAGAATACAGCATGTTGAAGAATCTAGAAGTTGGCTGGCAAGACACTTAGGATTGTCTACACTGAAAATATTTACTGCAGGTGAAGCCGGAAGTGATCTAAGTATTAAAGGACTTCAGCACTTAGAAGCAAAAGGTATCAACGATTTTATTAGCGCCAAGGTTAATGGAAATAACTGATTTTTCGCAACCTATAAGGCAATCGACTAAAGGCATTATCGTGATTTTTGCCTTCAACTTAGTGACATTTATTAAAAAGTTTTTCGTGCTATTCATTGCCTTTGGAGTTTCAATATTTAGGAATAAATCCATAGGAAATATTACTCCTACAATGGTTGTATTGGCATTAATTGCCGTATTAATTACTATTCTCATCATTGCAATTTTAAAATATCTCAATTTTAAATTTCATATCCATAATGATGATTTTCATTTAGCAACAGGAATCATTAATAAGGATAATACGATCATTCCAAAATCAAAGATTCAGAACGTCTATATTAAACAAAATTTCCTGCAACAAATTATAAATGTGGTTTCCGTAAAAATTGAAACGGCAGGGGATAAAAAATCTGAAATTGAAATTAGCGCTTTAGATAAGCCAACAGCTTTATTATTAAAGAAAAAACTATTCAATAGGGCCACTAGTACAAGTGGGGAGCCAGAACCAAAAGACGCTCTTAAAGAACCAGAGGTGTTTTTTAAGGTAACACCAAAACGATTGTTTTTAGAAGGCCTATCTCAAAATCATTTTAAGAGTTTTTTGTTGATATTTACTTTTTCTTTCGGTCTGTACAGTGAATTTAAAGATTTTCTAAAAGAATTAGAATTAGAGAAACATGTTGAAGGTATGGTAGAATTAGATGAAGCCACTATTCTCAGGTTAATAATCACTAATGTAATTATTGTCGTAGGGGTGGTGTTGATTTCATTCTTGTTTTCAATTGTTAAAACATTTATTATTAATTTTAATCTCGAAGTTGTAGAACATCAAAAAACAGTAGAAATCAACAAGGGACTTTTTAATAAAGTGTCTTTGAGTTTAACACCGAGCCGCATTCAAAATCTGGTAATCACAACTAATCGTATTAAACAATATTTCGGGTTACATACCTTATCTGTAAAGCAGGCGATGGTTAATGTAAAGCAGCAGAAAAACTTCAATATTGTTGCCTTAGAAAAGGAGCAGCTTAATTATTTAGTAAATAAACTCATCTCCAATTATAATGAAAATCAAGGAGAACTTGCCAAACCAAAACCGTATTATATGCGGATATCTGCTTTAGAAATGCTAGTTTTTGGTAGTGTTATTAATGGTTTGTCATTGGCTATATTCGGAATAGAAATGTTGTGGATTAATACTGTCTTTATTCCTCTTGCAGCGTTATACATTTATTTTGCTTATAAAAAAGCCTATTATAAAATTTCAGAAAACTTTGTAACTATTGGTAGTGGAGTGATTGATACGACAACTAATATTTTAGAGATTCATAAAATTCAAGGAGTAAAGTTAAAACAGACTATTTTTCAAAAACCTCGAGATATTGCTTCACTTGTTATTTCAACCGCTTCAAAATCCGTAACGATTCCATATATATCAAAACAAGAAGCCCTAACTATTTATAATTTCTTGTTATATAAGGTAGAATCTCAAGATAGAGATTGGATGTAAAACCGTATTTTTACAATCAGAAAAATGATTATTTTATGCTAGTCGATTTTAAAACCTTACCAGAAGAATCTAGAGTTTGGATTTACCAATCCAATCGTTCATTTTCAGATGAAGAGTTAGAACAACTTAAAACACAATTAGATACGTTTATAGAGGCTTGGACGGCTCACGGAAAAGATTTAAAAGCTGGTTATAAACTGGTTTACAAACGCTTTATAGTGATTGCAATGGATCAAAGTTTAAATAGTGCAACAGGTTGCTCTATAGATTCATCTGTTACTTTTATTCAACAATTAGAGCAACAATATGATGTTGATTTAATGGATAAAATGAATGTGTCCTATAAGCAAGGTGAATTTATTGCGTACAAATCATTAATTGATTTCAAAAAAATGGCGCAACAAAAAGCAGTGTCTAAAAATACTATCGTTTTTAATAATCTGGTAACCAATATAGCGGAATTCAATGAAAATTGGGAAGTTCCTGCAAGTGAAAGCTGGCATAATCGTTTTATTAAATAACACTTTTTTATTTCGAGTAAAATATAGAATTTCACAACCAACAACCAACTTTAAAGTGGCTACAGACATTTTCTTATTAAATATTTCAGGACAAGATAGACCGGGTTTAACGTCAAGCTTAACTAGTGTTTTAGCAGAATATGATGCTAAAATTTTAGACATAGGACAAGCTAATATTCATGATACGCTATCGTTGGGGATTATGTTTGAAATTAAAAAAGGTAAAAAATCGTCAGCAGTTCTTAAGGATTTATTGTTTAAGGCGTATGAACTTGGAATTAAAGCTAAATTCACACCTATATCACTTGAAGACTATGAAAGTTGGGTTAATCAACAGGGTAAAGATCGCTACATCATTACTATTTTGGGAGAAAAATTGGCTGCTGAGCAAATATCTGAAGTCACGAAGATAATTTCAGAAAAGAACTTAAACATCGATTCTATTAAGCGATTAACAGGACGATTATCACTGGTTAAGAAAGAAGAATATCCAAGAGCCTCTATTCAATTATCTATTAGAGGAAAAATAGGAGATAAGTCTGATTTTACTCGGAAATTCATGGAGATTTCAAGAGAGTTAGATGCTGATATTGCGTTTCAGGAAGATAATATTTTTAGACGTAACAGACGTTTGGTTTGTTTTGATATGGATTCAACGTTAATCCAAACTGAAGTTATTGATGAACTTGCAGAGTTAGCAGGAGTAGGAGCCCAGGTGAAAGCTATTACAGAATCTGCCATGCAAGGCGAAATAGATTTTAATGAAAGTTTTAAGCAACGTATGAAGCTTTTAGAAGGCTTAAGCGAATCTGTTTTACAAGAAGTTGCAGAACGCTTACCAATTACTAAAGGCGCAAAACGTTTAATAGATACCTTACATTATTACGGATTTAAAACGGCTATTCTTTCTGGTGGTTTTACATATTTCGGGCATTATCTTCAGAAAAAATTAGATATCGATTATGTATTTGCTAATCAATTAGAAATAAAAGATGGTGTTTTAACAGGCGGTTATCTTGGTGATATCGTTGATGGTAATAAAAAAGCGGAATATCTTCAACAGTTAGCTGATGAAATGGGAATTGATATCAGTCAAACCATTGCTGTCGGTGATGGCGCTAATGATTTGCAAATGTTAAATCTCGCTGGTTTAGGAATTGCGTTTCATGCAAAACCGACAGTAAAAGACAATGCACAGAGTTCTATTTCTAGTATAGGATTAGATGGTGTGCTGTATTTGTTAGGTTATCATGATAGACATATTGATTTGTTGTCATAAACTTAATGATGCCATGTCTCTTATGCAGGTTATAAAAGTATCTTAAAGTCTTTTTACTTCCTCTTAAATATGCTAATTTGGCACAATATTCGTTATGATTTATGTGTTCAACCTATAAACGATAAAAGATTGCTAATGCGTTACTTTGCCCTTATTTTTATATGTACTTGTTTTCAATTTAATTTTGGGCAAGACCTTTCTAAAAATCCTTTACTATCTAAGGATCCTATTCAACAACAGAAATGGGTAGATAGTTTATACAATTCAATGTCTGTTGAGGAAAAAATAGGACAACTATTTATGGTTCAGGTGTTTTCTGATAAAGGAAAAGCACATGAAAATAAGATTGCTAAGCTAATTACCGGTCAGCATATTGGTGGTCTAATTTATTCTAACGGAGGACCCGTTCGTCAAGCCAAATTAAATAATGAATTACAAGCTGGTTCTAAAATTCCATTGTTGATAGGAATGGATGCAGAATGGGGTTTGAGCATGCGTTTAGATTCTACATACGCGTTTCCATGGAATATGACCCTTGGCGCAATTACAGATAATAAGTTGGTAGAACAAGCCGGACGACAAATTGGTGAACACTGTAAACGATTAGGTGTACATTTTAATTTTGCGCCTGCTGTAGATATTAATACCAATCCTAAAAACCCTATTATAGGTAACCGATCTTTTGGTGAGGATAGAGATAATGTTACCGAAAAAGGCCTGGCATTTATGAAAGGTATGCAAAGTGCTGGGACATTAGCAAATGCTAAACATTTTCCGGGACATGGAGATACAGAAGACGATTCACATTTAAAATTGCCAACTATTAATTTTAGTGCAAAACGTATTGATTCTATTGAAATATACCCTTATAGAAAGCTTATAAAAGAAGGTTTGTCTAGTGTTATGGTAGCGCATTTAAATGTGCCAAGTTTAGAATCGCGAAGAGATTTTCCATCGTCATTGTCAAAGCATATCGTTACTGATATTCTAAAAGATAGTTTAGGATTTAATGGGTTGATCTTTACAGATGCCTTAACAATGAAAGGGGCAGCTGATTATGTTGAAAATGATGTGGATGGTTCAAACGTAAAAAGTTTAATACAAGGTGGTGAGATTGATTTGATGGCCTTTTTAGCCGGAAATGACGTGATGCTAATGTCTGAAGATCCGGAAAAAGGTATTGCTAAATTTGTTGAAGCATTTACTAATGGTACTATAACTGAAGAACGATTAGCGCATTCGGTTAAGAAAATATTGATGGCCAAATATAAAGTAGGTTTACATAATTACTCTCCAATTGGAATTTACGATTTAGTCGAAGATCTGAATAGGTTAAAAGATGATCTGCTCTATGAAGAACTCATGGAAAATGCCATTACAGTGGTTAAGAATACAAATGAATTATTGCCACTGCGTGATTTAGAAACAAAGAAAATTGCCTATGTAGCATTAGGAGATGACGATGGTTCTGTATTTTTAGACGAGTTAAAAAAATATACCAAAGTCCACGAGATTAAAGCAGACAAATTAGATGAAGTCATTTCCAAACTTCAAAATTATAATACCGTAGTTGTAGGTTTTCATAGATCGAATGCCAACCCTTGGAAGAGTTTTGAATTTTCACAAAAGGAATTGGCATGGTTATATGAAATTGCAAGAACCAATACTGTTGTTCTAGACGTGTTTGCTAGGCCATATGCGTTGAATGATTTGCTAACTGTAGAAAATATTGATGGGATTGTAATGAGTTATCAGAATAGTAAAATAGCTCAAGAGAAATCAGCCCAACTTCTTTTTGGTGCAGTAGAAGCAAAAGGTAAATTACCTGTAAGTACAGGACCATTTTTCCCTGTTGGAACAGGTGAGGTTTATAATTCCTTATTGAGCTTAAGTTACGGTTTACCAGAGCGTGTAGGCATGGATTCTAAATTACTAAGCCGAATAGATTCAGTTGCTCATCGTGCTATTGATGGTAAAATGACACCAGGAATTCAACTTATAGTCGCCCGAAAAGGAAAAGTGATTTACAATAAGAATTTTGGATATCATACCTATGAGAAGAAAGAGGAGGTAAAGTTTGATGATCTTTATGACGTGGCATCATTGACAAAAATATTAGCGACATTACCGGTTTTAATGGAGTTAGAGGAGCAAGGTTCAGTATCCTTAGATGATAGATTGGGAGATTTAATTCCTGAGTACAAAAACACGAATAAGAAAAATGTAACACTTAAAAAAATGTTATCTCACTATGCGCAACTTAAGCCATGGATTCCATTTTACTATGCAACTTTAGATTCGGTAACTAAAAAGCCAGATCCAAAATATTATAGAAAAACACGTACAAAAGGCTTCACCGTAGAAGTTACCAATACACTTTTTATGCGAGATGATTACAAAGATTCTATTCAAAAAGTGATACGTGATAGTGATTTATTATCTAGCTTAAGATACCGTTATAGCGATTTACCGTATTATATTCTTAAAGGTTATCTCGAAGATTTTTACGATAAACCATTAAGTGAAATTACGGAAGATCGTTTTTATAAATCTTTAGGTGCCAATTATACAACGTATAACCCACGAACCAAATTCAGCTTAAAAAATATAGTACCAACAGAAATCGACGATTATTATCGATTTAAAAAGGTACACGGTTATGTCCATGATATGGGAGCTGCGATGCAAGATGGTATCGGTGGACATGCAGGTATTTTTAGTAATGCCAATGACGTTGCCAAAATAATGCAGATGTATTTACAAAAAGGCTTCTATGGAGGTAAACGTTATCTTAAAAGTGAAACCATAGATAAGTTTAATTACTGTTATTACTGCGCTAACAATAACAGGCGAGGAATAGGATTTGATAAACCTCAGTTAGGCGAAGAAGGCCCAACTTGTGGGTGTTTATCTATGACTAGTTTTGGGCATTCAGGTTTTACAGGGACGTATGCTTGGGCTGATCCTGAAGAAGAAATAGTTTATGTATTTTTAGCCAATAGAACGTATCCAGAAGCTGGTAAAAATCTATTATTAAGAGAAAATATTAGAACAGATATTCAGCGTTTAATCTACGAAGCTATAATCGATTAGTATTTTTTCGAAGTTAAATACGATTGGCGTTGTAAGGACTTCTGCAAATGCTAGACTATTTTAAAAATCGTATTTAGGTTGTTGTTTTGAATTAGCATCACCGAGATACAAGTTAATATGTACTTAAAGTTAATAGCCAATAATAGAAAAACTATTAACTTTAAAAATTAAAAGGTTTACATGAAAATTGGAATAGTTTGTTACCCAACATTTGGAGGAAGTGGCGTTGTAGCTACAGAATTAGGCTTAGAGCTTTCAAAACGTGGTCACGAGATTCACTTTATAACTTATAGTCAACCTGTACGTTTAGAATTGTTGAGTAATAATGTTCATTTTCACGAAGTTCACGTTCCAGAATATCCTCTTTTTCTTTATCAGCCTTACGAGCTTGCTTTGTCGAGTAAATTAGTAGATATGGTAAAGTTGCATGGTATTGAATTATTACACGTACATTATGCCATTCCTCATGCGTATGCGGCCTATATGGCGCAACAAATGTTAAAAGATGAAGGTATTTTTGTTCCTATCGTAACTACGTTACATGGTACTGATATTACATTAGTTGGTAGTCATCCATTTTATAAACCCGCTGTAACGTTTAGTATCAATAAATCTAACGCAGTAACATCTGTTTCAGAAAGTTTGAAGAAAGATACCATGCGCTTGTTTGATATAAAACGAGAGATTCATGTGGTGCCTAATTTTATAGATTTAGAAAAGCATACGCATAGTTTTACGGATTGTCAGCGTGCCATGATGGCAGATGATGATGAACGCATTATAACCCACATTAGTAACTTTAGGGAAGTCAAACGAATCCCAGATGTGATTAAGATTTTCTATAATATTCAAAAGGAATTACCAGCAAAGTTAATGATGGTTGGGGAAGGTCCGGAAAAAGAAGCTGCAGAGAATTTAGTTGAAGAATTAGGGATAAGTGATCGTGTTATTTTCGTAGGAAACAGTAATGAAATCGATCGTATTTTGTGTTTTAGCGATTTATTTTTGCTACCATCTCAAACCGAAAGTTTTGGTTTAGTTGCACTCGAGGCTATGGCAAGTAGCGTACCGGTAATTTCTACAAATACAGGTGGATTGCCAGAGGTTAACGAAGATGGTTTTTCAGGTTATTTGAGTGATGTTAGTGCTATAAAGGATATGTCTGAGAATGCAGTAAAAATCTTATCTGATATTAATACTTTAGAGAAATTTAAAGCCAATGCAAAAATACAATCTCAAAAATTCGATTTAAGAAATATTGTACCGATGTACGAAAAAATATATGAAGACACCTTGAAAGAATTTTTAGTGGTGAACTAAACGGCATTGATTTACTTATAAAATTAAAAAAGTCTTCCAATTAGGAAGACTTTTTTAGTTTGTGCTTAGCATCTATTGTTTTACCACATTTCACTAACTTCTTGTTTTATATATGCAAGAGCTGCATTACTTGGTGCTGGTTTATCCATAAGTTCGGTTAAGACAACCTCTCTAAGTTTGTCAGCTGTATCTGTTGATTCTTGCATGGCAGCTTTTCTAATCAATTGAATAGTTGCATTTTTTGCAGCTAATGTAATAGACCAACATTGGTCGCTTACATAAATCTGTTGCGATAAGTTATGTTCTAATTCTTGTTCTATAGTTGCAATAAGTAAGCTTTCATAATCTGTTTTATTAGAAGACGTAGGGTGAACTCTCGTTAAAAGTTTTGAAGGTGCCACGCGCTCTAAGAAAAGCGATATACGTTCGTAAGCTTGTAAGCGTAATGGAAAGCTTTCTTTTTGCAAATCTTTCTGCAATAAAAAGCGTCTTCTACTATTTTCATTTTCTACATGTTGCTTAAAAAAATAGTAAGCCACTGCACCAACGATAGCAGCAGGAGCAATGCTGAAAAGTAACTCGATAATTTTATCAATATCCATAGTATAAATTTAGAATACAAACTTAAAACCTTTAAGTCTATTGCACAAACAAAACCGCTAATTGAATGAAGGCTGTCTTTCATTGAATGAAGTCGCTTTTAGGGTATATGGTAACGTGCAGTTTATAGTGTACGGCTTATTTTGCATAAGCTATTGACTTTTATTTCGTGTAAAATATCTAAAGGTTTTCGATTGCTTACACGACATAATCTTTTTTTAAAATAATTCCAAAAAAGAAAGAATTAGAGGGTAACAATTTTAATAGCTACTTGATATAACCTCGAACGTCAGTTTTCAACGAGTTAACTGAATTATAAAAAACTAAAATATAATAATTATGAAATCAATTTTAAAAACAATTTTATTACTAGCAATTACACTTACATTATTTAACTGTGATAATGATGATGGCAATGCACCAAACATAAGTGTTTGTAGTTATGAAGGACTTACAGCAGAATTACAAGGAATGCTAACTTTAATACCAGCATCAGATTTGGTTACGGATTATTTTCCAAATAATGATGGACCAGGTGTTGGAGCGTATGAAGTGAATCAAATTAGCAATATGGGAGGCACGTTCGTTGTCACAAAAGCGGTTACTAATGGTGCTGTAGATTCAGATCCTGAAATTAAAATTAATGATATAAACTATTCTGGTGTTGTGACTTGCCAAAGAGCAGGAAGTGCTGTAGGTGATGAGATTCGATTAGATATTGTACTAGCTTCAGGAGAGGAAGTAGAATTATGTGTTGTAATTGATTATGTAACTCCTTAAAAAAGTAGATTATGAAATTAGGGATAAAGACCTTATTAATACTAGTTGTTGCTCTTACTTTTTTTAATTGTGATAATAACGATGATGCGACATCAGCAGCTTCAACAGATGGATTTACAATAAATTCAACGTTTTACGAAACTGTAAATGTATACGTCACTATAGATCAATTAGACAGCAATGCAGATGGTAATCCTGATCATTACAACTTTATGTTTACTGATGGGAGAATCACAGATACTTTTGGAGATGTAGGTCTCGGTTATGCCTATGCCTATTCGGTTAGTACCACTTCAAAATTGGCTTTAATAAAAGTATCGGTAGATGATAATCCAAGTTTAGGTTCGGGTTTAATTTCGACAGGTAATACGTATATCGGCTCTAGTTTAAGTACTGGTGTACCTAATTACTCAGCAGATTCTTTAATAGCTTATGATGGAGTGGTTGCCTCTTCTTTCGGAACAGAAAATGGAATTAATTATGGTCACCTTCCAGAAACAAGTGGAGTTTGGTATACTGTAGGAACTATAGGACCGACGGTGATCATAAATGCAATAAACATTGATGCAAATGTGCCAGCAAATAGCACAATCGATGTAGACTATACGTTTTTAGCTTCAGATGGCACCTCTATTACAGGGCATTACGAAGGCACTTTAGGAATAATATTAGATTAAAACAAAACAATGAAATCAATTATTAAATCAATGCTGTTAATGGCATTAGCACTCTTAAGTTTTAGCTGTAGTAGTGACGACGATACAATTACACCAACCTTAAATACGAGTGAGTATTTTAAATATTCAATAAATAATGGTCCTGACCGTATTTTTGATGCTTACGCTAGAGGACGGTATGAGCCAAATCCCAATTCTACGTTTGAGAAATTTTATTTTAGAGCAGGTGCGGCAACGGCAGATGGTCCGACTGTTATAGTTGATGCCGATTTTACGTTTCAAGATTTCACGTCATTTACTAATACAACTAATTTTAATTGGGGAGTATCGGATGGTCTAACAGCTAATTTTTATTTCACAGAATTAACTCCTGGTCATACGTTTTTGTCTAGCTGGACGGTCATGCCAAGTAATCCAATTGTGTGCACAATTACCGTGCATCCAGTGAATGTAGGAGACTATATTGAATTTACTTTTCAAGGTGATTTTTTACTTGCGACAGATAATTCTACTCAAGGATCTATAGTAGGAGAGGGTAGAGTATTAAGAGAATAAGTGATTCAAATAAATAATAAAAATTATGAAACGCGCATGTTAAAAATCATTACTAACAAAGATCTGATTAATAACGAACAGCATGTGACCTTCGGAAAAAATAAACACATGAAAACATATATAAAAACAATAGTGTCAACATTAGTCGTGTTATTGGCTTTTAGTTGTAGTGATAATAGCTCTTCAAGTGGTTCTGGAAGCACAATAAATGCGGAGTATGCCTATATCACAGATGGTACAGATTTAAAAATTATTGATATTACGGTACCAACCGCACCAACTTTAGTAAATAGTATTGCGGTAAATACATCTTACTTTGTAAGTGTATCTCCAGATGTGGCATATGTTGCTCAGTATGATGCGACCGAACCTTATTTAAGTATCGTAGATATTAGTAATGTAGCGGCACCAAGTATTCAGGCAGAGATTCAAAAAAGTAATACACTTGCTTTTAGTTTATTAAGTGATATGTACACGGTTAATAATGTGGCTTACTTAACAGATGTTTATAGAGGTTTACATGTTGTAGATATCGCTAGTTTTAACTTTACTAGTCAATTAAATTCTGGTGGAGATGCTATGAGTCTTACAAAGGTTCAAAATGAATTATTTGTCATCGATCAAGCTAACGGTTTACATTCTTACGATGTTACAACACCAGGAACTCCGACAGCAACAGGAACAACAAACACCACAGATATTGATACGGCTTCTTATGGCGATGCTCCTTTTGGTCAATATCATTCTTGGGTTGAAACCGATGGAACTTACCTTTTCGTTGCTAATACAATAGATAAGAAAATAAAACAATTCGATGCTGCAACACTTACGTTAGTTAACGAAGTTAATATAGAAGGATATCCTACAGCTTTCGCAATTCACAATGGTAATGCTTATGTAACTATGAAAGCAAGTGCAAATGCACCGTTGCAAAATAGTTCTGATAGTGTTAGAATGTATGATTTGGCAACACTTTCCTTACAAGATATGAAAATATTATCGAGATCAAGTGGTGTAGCATTAAATGGGAATTACGCTTATGTAACTGATGCCAATGGACTTCATATTTATGATATCAGTGGAAATGATTTTGTATTAGAATCTTCTTTAGGAACTGGTTTCGGAAATTTTATAGCACTCGGACAATAACTAATTTAACCTAAATAAATAATTATAAAAACGTTTTTAATCCTATTAACAATTACAATGTTTAGTTGTAATAGTGATGATGATCAAAACACAACACTTAATGGTTGTGATGAGAGTTATGTGTCTACAGAGATGACACATACGTTTTCTACAGCAAATGGTTATACAAATCTAACGGAGGCAAAACCATTAGAGGTTCACCATTATGCTATGCGAATACTCGAAGACGGAGTAATATGTAGTATTGGGTACCAAAACCCAACAAATTACACTGGTACTTATACTATTAAAATAACAAATAATAATAATGGTTTTATTTATGAAGATGTTTTGTCTTTTTCTCAAACAGAATTGGAATATCATACGATTTCTCAAGTTTTAAATGTTGAGGCAGGCGATTTCATTAGTGTCTGGAGGACAATAACCCCAGGATACACGGATATCAATCAAGCTAATGGGACTATCATTAATAAAATGGATAATTCCGCCTTTACATTCCCTATAACAGGTGTTAATGTAAAGTTTTTAAGCTCAAGTTTTGAAGGTGGTGGATCTGCAGAGTATGATACAGCCATTCCGCATATAGCTTTAGGTTTTAATGCTGATTAGAAATTGAAATATATCAATATTCATGTAGGTAATACATTTTTAAAGTAACATGAAGCTTTAGGATAAAGATATTATAAGAGTAGAGCTGTTCTGTCTGGGATTCCAGTTTTCAGAAGTATACAATTATATAATAACATTAAAAAAAGAATAGAGTTATGAATCTAGCATGTTATGACTATTAAGTACTCACTAATCATTAATAGTAATAACATCTGATTGTAATAAATTAAAAAATATACACCTATGAAAACAAAAATACTATTATTGGCTTTTTTTAGTCTAGCCATATCAGCATATTCGCAAAATACTTATGTACCAGACGATAATTTTGAAAATTATCTCGAAACACACAATGCTAATGGTAATGTTGTTGCAGTAGGTGACCCAACGAGTTTGGGAAATGGAATTGCTAATGACGACTATGTAACTACGGCAAAAATCAATACAATAGGTTATTTGGATGTTAGCAATCAAGGGATTTCAGATTTAACAGGTATTGAGGGCTTTACAGCCTTACAATCACTTTATTGTGGGTACAATCAGTTAACAGAATTAAATGTGACACAAAATTCCGCTTTATCAGTATTAAAATGCTATCATAATCAATTAACCAGTTTAAATGTGAGTTTTAATTATTATTTGGGAACTTTAGAATGTAATGATAATGAGATAGTTACTTTGGATTTTTCTCAGAATCACCCTTTGTCATATGTATCTTGCTACAATAATCAAATAATAGGTCTCGATTTTTCACAAAATATAAATTTATATACATTATTAGCTTATAATAATCAATTATACAGTTTAATCATGAAGAATGTAAACAATGTAGCTATTTCAAATTTTAATGTGCTAAACAATCCATACTTAACGTGTATTGAAGTAGATGATGAAGATTGGAGTACTGCTAATTGGCTAAATGTGGACGCTACAGCTGTTTATAGTGAAGATTGTGCTCATGTCGGATTAACCTACGTTCCAGATGATAATTTTGAGAATTACTTAGAAACGCATGATGCTAATGGTACTATTGTATCTGTTGGAGATTCTAACAGTATGGGTAATGGAGTAGCAGGAGATGATTATGTGACTACAGCTTCTATAGAATCCGTAATTAACTTGGATGTTACGTCGCAAGCTATTTTAGATTTAACAGGAATTGAAGATTTTGATGCTTTGGAAAATTTACGTAGTGTTAATAACCAGTTAACTAGTGTTGATTTAACTCAAAATATTTTATTAAAAAAATTATATTTAAATAATAATCAATTGGCGAATTTAGATGTGTCTCAAAACATCCTTTTAGAATATTTAGATATAAGTTCTAATGAGATAAGCACTATAGATGTGACTCAAAATATAGATCTAGACCATTTTTATATAACTAATAACCCAATAGCAACTATAGATGTGTCACAGAGTATAGCGTTAGAATATTTTCACTGTAATAGTACTGAGTTAACGAGCTTAGATTTAACTCAAAATATAGTTTTATTTAGACTTTATTGTCAAAATAATTCTCTGACTAGTTTAAATATGAGAAACGGGAACAATAGTAATTTGAACGGACAATTCTTTAATTCTTCTAACAACCCTTACCTAACTTGTATAGAAGTAGATGATGCACTATACTCTGCAACAAACTGGACAAACAAAGACGCTGCATCAACATTTGTAAATAACCAAACAGAATGTGCAGTATTAAGTACTTCAGAGTTTACGCAGATTGATTTTAATGTCTTTCCTAATCCTGTAAAGCATGAATTAACGGTCTCAATAACTAATGAAGCTAGTTATAGTTTAATAACAGTAAGTGGACAGGTGATTAAAAGCGGACAACTTCAATCAGGAGAGAATACTTTAAATGTATCTAGCTTCTCTAATGGTTTATACTTTTTACAAGTAAAAACAGAAAGAGGGATTTCAACTAAAAAAATAATCAAAGATTAAATTTACACTTATATTTAGCCTTCATTCAACTAAGAAATAAGACAACTAATTTTATTGAAACATAATAAACTCCATATCACAATCTATTTACTTCTGATATGGAGTTTTTCTTTCGCACAACAATATACCAATTACGCAACAAAAGACGGTTTACCTAGTAATCACGTCTATACTATTATGCAAGATGCTAAAGGCTTTATGTGGTTTTTAACCGATAAAGGCATGGTGCGCTATAACGGTAAAACGTTTAAAACCTTTACTACAAAACAGGGTTTGCCAAATAACGATGTATGGGACGCTTTCCCCACGCCAGATGGTAAAATTTGGTACCTGTCTAAATCAACGCATTTAGGATATATTGAGAACGACAGTGTGTTATCTTTCCCAAATGAAAAAGAAGAAGAAACGATAAACCCTATTTATTCGATACAGTTAAATAATGAGGTCTATCCTGCAGGACCTAAAAAGATTTATGCGTTAAAAGATAAGGTTTGGAGAAGTTTTGAAGTTCAAACAGAAAACAAAATACGAGAGGATTACACCACTGTTTTTAATGATAAAGTGGCTTATTTAGGTATTATGTTTAATGACGAAAGCCTTAACGTTTATGATAAAAATTTCAATATTTTAGCTAAGAGGCCTACTAAAGGTATCATCAATAATAATAGCACTCGTGGCCAGATAAGTGATAGCTTATATTTTTGGGTTTCAGAAAAATCATATAGTATTTTAAATTTAAAGACACTTGCTTTAGAAAGTTTTAAATTTATAGATGAAGTTGGTATTGAAACCTTAAAATATCCTAGAATTAATTTGGTTGGGAATTCGATTCAAATTTCCGGAGACCGTTTTGTTGGTACATTTAATACCGATTTTCATATTGTAAATCCTTTTTTCTTTCCGCCAGAGTTAAATGCGCATTTTGGGTTTATAGATCAACAGAATACCATTTGGTTAGCGACCTTTACTAACGGAGTTTATAAATTACCTTACATAAAGAAAAATATAGTTTACCGGTTTAACAATGAAAAAGTTCAAAACTTAAATCTTATAAATAATGACTTATTTGCAAGTGTTTATAATAAAGGGTTCTTCAAATACAACCCTATAGATAAAACTTTTGACCCTTATATAGCTTCTGATGATTATAATTTTGGTGGAGTTTATATTGATAGCCTTAAGCGTACGTATTTCTTAAAAAATTCTGGTATTATTTCCGAAGGAGAAGGAAAAAGAGAGGACATCAACTTTAATAAAAAGGCAAAATCATCACGTCATATAAACTCATTTGTAAAGAAACTCGCCTTTTTTAAGTCTAACTTATATGGTATTTATTCTTTTGGAATTTTTAAACTAGATGCTAAAACATTCAATATAGAGAAGGATATCATCTTAAAAGGCTCTAATGATTTTTTAGTTTTTAATTCTCGATTAATCATAGCAACCAATAATGGTTTAAAAGAATTAGAAAACGATGCCATAAAAAAAATAGATTTCAAGGAAGCCGTTTTTAATACATCCGTACTAAGTATTAAAGCCATCTCAGAAACCGAAATTTTAATTAATACGGATGGTTTTGGTAGTTATATTTCAGATTTAAATACGATTAAGCCTTTAGAGAATTCAGAGTTCTTAATTGTTCAAGATGCTTTTATACAAGAAAATGCTATTTGGTTAGCAACCAATTCTGGCGTATTGCATTATACCAAAATCAACGATACATATAAGTTAATTAGAACGTACAATAGTAATGATGGGTTGCCAAATAACAACGTTAACACAGTCAATGTTATTAATGAAAATTTAATTGTTGGAACAAATAATGGATTAGCAATTGTACCCATTAATCAAACAAGAAAAGACTTATTAATAGATCTCTTTATTACCGAAGCAACCTATAACAAACAACCAATATCAGAAAACAATGTCTCCTTTAATTATGCAACTAACAATGCGGTGAACTTTAAGTTTGAAAGTATTGATTATTCTGAAGATCAATTAAAAAATGGTGACTATTTATATAAGTTAGAACCGCTACAAACCAATTGGATAAACACACCAATTAACTCGGTGAATTATAACAACCTTCAGCCTGGAGACTATGTTTTTCAAGTATATAATAAATCAATTTCAAAAAAAATAAATTTTAAAATAAAAGCCTTATGGTGGCAAACATTTTGGTTTAAAACCTGTATTGTATTGCTAGGAATTTTTCTCGTGGCACTAATATCAATGTTCATTGTAAAACAATCACAGTTTAAAAAGAATCAAAAGATTTTTGAAGATAAGCGCCTTATTGAGTTACAGCTAAAAGCGTTGCGTTCTCAAATGAATCCGCACTTTGTGTTTAATTCCTTAGCAGCGATTCAATATTATATCAATGAAAATGATTTTGAAGCATCCGAAATGTATTTGGTAAAATTCTCGAAGTTGATTCGGCAATTTTTTGAGCTTTCAAAAGAAAATGAAATCTCATTAGCAGCCGAAATTGATTTACTACAGAGTTATCTAGAAATTGAGAAACTTCGTTTTAGAGAAAAATTAAATTTTAAGATTAATGTGGATGACGATTTATATACGGAAAGCACAAAAGTACCAACCATGATATTGCAACCCATTATAGAGAATGCCATAAACCACGGCATATTTAATAAAGAAAATAATGGAGAAGTTATTGTTAATTTTAAAAAAGGACAAAATCAGACCTTAATAGTAGAAATTATAGATGATGGAGTGGGTTTTGTTAATACCAATAAAAGTCAAAATGGAAAGATTAAGTCGTCTAATGTTCTAAAAGATAGACTTCACTTTTTAAACAATTCTAAAAAATGGAATATCTCTTATGCCGAAGAAGAAGTATTTCCAGATCATTTCGAAAAAGGAAATAAGTCAACTTTTATAATTCAAAAACTATGATAGATCAGATAACAGCAGTAATAGTTGATGATGAAATTACCAATATAAAAGGCTTACAGAAAAAAATTAAAAAACTGTTTCCTAGTATTCAGGTTATTGGCACTTATCAAAAACCAGAACAAGCTATTAGTGCGATAAAAGAACTGCAACCACAACTGGTGTTTCTAGATATACAAATGCCTAGAATTAATGGTTTTGAGCTTTTAGAAGCTTTAGAGTTGATAAATTTTCAGGTGATATTTGTAACGGCTTTTAGCGAATATGCCATAAAAGCATTTAAACAGAATGCCATCGATTATATTTTAAAACCAATAGATGATTCCGATTTAAAGAGCGCAGTTCATAAAGCTTTAGAAGCTATTGAATCACAAAACTCTGTAGAGCAAAATACAAAGCTTTTACAATTGATTTCAACCATGGTAACTGATAATAATAAGCTCATTGTACCAACTGCCAAAGGTTTATCTTTTATTCCACAAGATGAGGTTCTACATATTGAAGGTTATGAAGGTTACACCAAAATCCACCTAGAAGATAGTACCACATTATTAAGTTCTTATAACTTAGGTAAGTTTGCTAAAATGGTATCTTCTGATTTTTTTAAATGTCATAAGTCGCACATTGTTAACCTCAATAAAGTGAGACATTTTGAAAACGAAGGCTATCTCGTTTTAGAAAATAAAGAACGTGTTCCGATTTCTAGAGCTAATAAAAAAGCCTTTCTAGAGCTATTCAATTAAAGCTGTACTTCAAAATATTACTGAAACAGAAAGCAATCTCAATGCATTGATTAGGAAGTTTCAATAATAAAATTTAAAAAATTGGGTAACAAACATAAGCTTGTTTTTATATAAGGGTGATAATACGTTAAAAACACTTTTTAAATAAAACAATATGAAAACAAGACAAGCAATTTCAAAAATTTCACTAGCATTAGTTCTAGTGTTTAGCGTTCTATTTACATCCTGTGAAAAAGAGGAAGGTATAGACATTCCTTCAGGTAATGGTAATAATGAAATAGGTGCTATAGACCAAGGTATAAATATTCAAAGAGATTTTATGGGCAAAATAGTAGATGAATCGTCTATGCCTTTAAGTAATGTAAGTATTACAATTGGAAACAAAGTAGCATCAACTGATGCTAATGGTGTTTTTATGATTAGCGATGCACAAGTCAAAGAAAGACAGGCCTATGTAATCGCAGAAAAAGCAGGTTTTATTAAAGGCTTAAAAACGGTAGTACCTACAGAAGGTATGAGCAACGTGCAAATTATGCTTGTTGCTAAAAATCTAACAGGTTCTGTGTCTTCAGGAACAAATAGTGAAGTGTCTTTAACTAATGGCGCTAAAGTAAAATTTGATGGTGCTTTTAAAGATGAAGATGGAAATGCTTACTCTGGTAATGTTGATGTGTATATGTATCATCTAGATCCTGCACATGCTAATGTATACGATGTAATGCCAGGAAATTTACAAGCCATAAATAGTAATGATGATGAGCAATTATTAGAAACGTATGGTATGCTAAACGTGGAGTTAAAAGGAGAGTCTGGACAAACATTAAATATTGCCGATGGTCATGTCGCAGAAATACACATGCCATTAGATCCTGCGCAAAGTGGCATCGCACCTTCAACAATTCCATTATGGCATTTTGATGAGGTTAATGGTTATTGGGTAGAAGATGGTGAAGCCGATTTAATTGGTGGTGTATATATTGGAGACGTTTCTCATTTTTCTTGGTGGAATTGTGATGCGCAATTTCCAACGGTATCATTCTGTTTAAATGTTGTAGATGATACAAACACACCAATTTCTAATGTAAAAGTTACATTAGGAAGAGCTGGTGAGGTTTATCCTAGACAAGGTTTCTCTAATGTAAATGGTGAAATATGTGGATTAATTCCTGCAAACGAAACCATAACCCTAACAGCTTATGATCAGTGTGGTGCAGTCGTGTTTTCAACAATTATAGGCCCATTTTCAACGGATACTAATTATGGCGACATTGTGCTTTCAGGTACTGTAACCGAAATAATATCAGGTAACTTAGTAAACTGTAGTAATGCTAATGTTACGGATGGTTATGTGAATTTAAATTACGGAAATCAAGAAGCATTGGCTGAAGTTACTAATGGAGCTTTTGCAATGAATATTATTAAATGTGCTTCCATAAATACGTTTTCATTAGAAGGAGTAGATTACGATGCATTTCAATCAACAACCGTTTTGCCTTTTAATTTAAGTACACCTAATGTTGGTAGTATCATGGCTTGTAGTGCGGTTACTGAGTTTATTTCTGTGCAAGTAGATAGTGATCCTGCAGAATATCTTTTATTGGATCTCTATGCGTATCAAGAAGGACCAGTAAACGGTATGTTTGTAGTGTCTAGTCAATCTGAAGATGGTTCAATTGGAGTAGGTGGTGATACAACCACATCAGGTACCTATACAACTCCAGACTTTTGGGTACAATCGTCTATGTTAGATATGGATTATAATGCACCAAATACGCTGCAATTTACTATATCAAATTTTGGACCAATAGGAGGTTATGTCGATATGACTATAACTGGGACCTATACGGATACGAGTGGTGTCGTAAAAAACTTAGCAATCACTATTCATGTTCTAAGAGATAGTTAATAGAAAAAGAAGAATAATACCTAAAGAGCCATTTCATATTTTGAAATGGCTTTTTTTGAGTTAACATAAATAGGGTATTGGTCAATAGTTTTAAAAGCGTTTTGGTAGATTCATACATAATATTTCAGGACTGAATAAAATGACAAAACCAAAATATAAAAATGCCATCATTGTAATAGCTATTATTGCAATCATTACCATACTACTTTCATTTTTAGCAAATAGTTATATTGAACAAAAAATAGGTGAGGAGCTTCAAAATGTATCCGAATCTACTAAAATCGAATACACATCTATTAATGCTAATATATGGACAGGTAATGTTGAGGTGGAATCGCCAACAATCCTTGTCTTAGGAGAAACAACCAACAAAACCATTTTAGACGCAAAACTTAAATCTATAGAGATCAATGATGTTGGATATTGGGATTTGCTTTTTAATGATAAAATAACCATTGAATCTCTTGTAATTGATGAGCTTATTGCAAAATATAAGCATAATTCAGTCGTGAAGAATGAGGATTACCAAAGTAGCTTTCTAGATAAAATTAATCAAGTTATTCATGCTGAAAAAATAGCGATTAATAAGGCGGATGTTTTAATAACGAATTATGAAAGTGACTCTATAATTTTAAGTATTCCTAATCTTAATTTCGAAGTATTAGACTTTCAAATTAACCCAAAAGCTTCAAAAGCAAATAAGAAAATCACCTATACTGATTTTGAGTTAAATGCCGAAAATGTAAAATGGGCGACCAATACGTATGATGATCTCATGGTAGATGCCATGCATGTTACTAATGATAAAGCGACATCAAAAAATTTCCAACTAAAAACAAAATATTCTAAAACGGAGTATTCTAAAGTTTTAAAAACGGAGCGCGATCATTTCAACCTGAATGTGAAAGAAATTAATATCTCGGATATGGATTTTGGCTTTAATACGAATGATGCCTTTTACTTTACTTCAAAAAAGGTAGATTTAATTGCACCTGTAGCAGAAATATACAGAGATAAATTAGTTGCAGATGATTTAACGTACAAAGCACTCTATGGAACGTCACTCAGAGATTTGACTTTTGATTTAGGCTTAGATATGGTTGAAATTACTGATGGAAGTATTTCATATCTAGAAAAAGTGAATGCCGAAGAACAAGCAGGGCGTTTAGATTTTACAAACCTAAATGCCACATTTGCGAAATTAGGGAACACCTTTGGAAACGATGATACAGCGATTGAGATACAAAGCACTTTTATGAATGATTCACCTTTAAAAGTAAATTGGAATTTTAAAGTTGCCGACACGACGGATCAATTTACATTTAAAGCCGATTTAGGATTCTTTAATGCCACACAAATGGATCAGTTTACACAACCGAACCTTCATGTAGATTTAAATGGTGAATTAAAACAAACCTACTTCACCATTAGTGGTAACCCAAGAACCTCTCGTATCGATATCAAAATGAAATATGATGATTTTGAAGTTTCAATTTTGAAAAAAGACGGAAAGGAAAAAAATAAATTCTTATCTAGCATCGTCAATCTATTCGTTTCAAAAGATAGTGAAGATGATAAAAATAACTACCGTTACGGGCAATCAGAAAATGTAGAACGCCAGACCAACAAATCTGTATTTAACTTTATTTGGCTAAATATTAAAGCGGGCTTACTTTCTGCAATGGCAGGAGGTGGTGAACAAAAGACGGATTAATCATTGTGGTTTAAATAATCTAATGTCAGTTGTGTAAATGCTTTAACTCCGAGTAACATACTACTGTCGTCAATTTTAAAATCTGGAGTATGATGCGGAAAGGATTCTGTAGCGCCAGGTGTCATTCCTCCTAAGAAAAAGTAAACACCAGGCACAACTTCTTGAAAATATGAAAAATCTTCACCACCAGTTGTTGCTTTTATAATTGAAACATTAGAGTCTCCTGCTGCTTTTTGTAAAGAAGGTAATACCTGTGCCGTTAAATCAGGATCATTATATGTAATAGACGTGAAATTTTGAAATGTAATAGAAGCCTCACCACCATAAGCTTTAGCAATTGTTTCTACCATTTCCGTCATTCGCTTTTCAATGTGAACACGCATTTTCGGATCTAAAGTTCTAACAGTTCCAATCATTTCTGCCGATTCCGGAATAATATTAAATCGTGTACCAGACGTAATTTTACCAACAGTAATTACCGCAGCCTCGTTAGTAAGATCCGACTCTCTACTAATAATGGTTTGCAAACCATCAATTATTTTTGCCGAAATCAATATAGGATCAACACCAGACCAAGGTTGAGAGCCATGTGTTTGTTTCCCCTTTACATCAATGACAAATCGCTCTACAGCAGCCATAATGCCACCCGTTTTGTAAGTTATAGAGCCAACAGGAGTTCCAGAATCAATATGAAGTCCGAATATGGCATCTACTTTAGGATTTTCTAAAACACCTTCTTTTATCATCAATTTTGCTCCACCTTCTTCACCTGGAGGCGGCCCTTCTTCTGCGGGTTGAAAGATAAATTTTATAGTCCCTTTTATTTTGTCTTTATGTTTAGATAATACTTCTGCTGTAGCCATTAAAATAGAAATATGCGTATCGTGTCCACAAGCATGCATCACCCCTGTTTCGGTATTTAAAAATGTAGTTTTTACTTCAGATTTAAAAGGTAGATTGTTTCGTTCTGTAACAGGTAACGCGTCGATGTCTGCTCGTAAAGCAATAACTTTTCCAGGGTGATCACCTTTTAAAAGCGCAACAACACCAGTTTTAGCAATACCAGTTTCAACGTCTAATCCTAAAGATTTTAAATGTTCTGCTATTTTTTCAGCCGTTTTAAATTCTCTATTTGATAATTCGGGATTCTGGTGAAAATGATGTCTCCAGGCTATCATTTTGTCTTCAATAGCACTGATATCGCTTTCCATGGAATTTTGAGCATTAGAAAACAACGCTAAAAAGATAAGTAGAAGTACAGATAAATTTTTCATATAAAAAATGTTTCTACTAAGATATTGAATTTTAACAAACTACAATTTTTAATAGTTTGTTTATAATTTATAGCATTTACATGCGGAAAACTATAGGACTATCCGTAATTTTACTCCTTAAAAAAATTTTAACTTGGAAAAGTATCTTAGTCAACTTAATGAGGCTCAATTAGCGCCTACTATACAGATTGATGGACCAATGATTATCATTGCTGGTGCAGGTTCTGGAAAAACGCGTGTGCTCACATTTCGTATCGCTTACTTAATGAGCAAGGGAGTGGATGCCTTTAATATTTTGGCATTGACCTTTACAAATAAGGCGGCCAAAGAAATGAAAGGCAGAATTGCGGATATCGTCGGTGATGGTGAAGCTAAGAATCTTTGGATGGGTACATTTCACTCAGTATTTGCAAAGATTTTACGTTTTGAGGGCCATCATTTAGGTTTCCCAAGTAATTTTACCATTTACGATACACAAGATTCGCAAAAATTAATGGGTTCTATTATTAAAGAAATGGGACTCGATAAAGATATTTATAAAACGAAGCAGGTTTACAGCCGAATTTCATCTTATAAAAACAGTCTTGTTACTGTAAAAGCCTATTATAAAAACCCAGAACTGATGGAAGCCGATGCTATGGCTAGACGTCCAAGAATGGGTGAGATATATAAAGAATATGTAGAGCGTTGTTTTAAGGCAGGAGCGATGGATTTTGATGATCTATTGTTAAGAACAAATGAACTTTTAACACGTTTTCCTGCAGTACTAGCACAATATCAAAACAGATTTAGATATATATTGGTAGATGAGTATCAAGATACCAACCATTCACAATATTTAATTGTGAGAGCGTTAGCAGATCGTTTTCAAAACATCTGTGTGGTAGGTGATGATGCTCAGAGTATCTATGCCTTCCGTGGTGCAAATATTAGTAATATTTTAAATTTCCAAAAAGATTACGACGGTGTAAATATGTACCGATTAGAACAAAATTACCGTTCTACAAAATGTATTGTTGGTGCTGCAAATTCTGTAATAGAACATAACAAAACTAAATTAGATAAGATAGTTTGGACCGCTAACGACGAGGGTGAAAAGGTAAAAGTACATCGTGCTTTAACGGATGGTGATGAAGGTCGATATGTGGCTAGTACTATTTGGGAAACTAAGATGAATGAGCAACTTCACAACAGTGATTTTGCCGTTTTATATCGTACTAATGCACAATCTAGAGCTATTGAAGATGCGTTGCGTAAACGAGATATTCCTTATCGTATTTATGGAGGTCTATCATTTTACCAACGAAAGGAGATTAAAGATTTAACGGCGTATTTGCGTTTAATTTTAAATCCTTCAGATGAAGAAGCTCTAAAGCGTGTTATTAATTATCCAGCAAGAGGAATTGGCCAAACTACAGTAGATCGCTTAATTGTAGCAGCCAATGGTTATGGTAAAACTATTTTTGAAGTCTTAAAAAATTTAGATAGTATTGATATCAATATCAATGGCGGAACTAAAAATAAGTTGAGAGATTTTGTGACGCTTATTGAAAGTTACCAAGTGATGAATCAGACAGCAAATGCTTTTGATTTAGCAGAGCACGTTACTAAAACGAGTGGATTAATACGAGAACTTAACAAGGATGCGACACCTGAAGGTGTGGTGAAAATGGACAACGTTCAAGAATTATTAAACGGTATTAAAGATTTCGTTGAAGGTCAATTAGAATTGGCGGATGCAGGCGATTCTTTAGCCGAATTCTTAGAAGATATTGCCTTAGCAACAGATTTAGATGGAGATAAAGGAGATCCAGATCATGTCGCTTTAATGACTATTCACTTAGCAAAAGGATTAGAATTCGGTCATGTATTCATCGTTGGTTTGGAAGAAGATTTATTTCCAAGCGGTATGAGTATGAATACGCGTAGTGAATTAGAAGAGGAACGACGTTTATTTTACGTAGCCTTAACCAGAGCAGAAAAGCAAGCGTATTTAACATACACCTTATCGCGTTACCGATGGGGGAAATTAATAGACGCAGAACCAAGTCGATTTATTGAAGAAATTGACGAGGAGTTTGTAGATATAGTAACACCATTAAGAGAACAACGTAATCCGATGTTAGATCAATCTATATTTGGAGATATTGAACCTAATCGCATTCGATTCGCGAAACCAAAAACAGCAAAAATTTTGAGAAAAGAGTCTAAGAAGAAACCTGAGAAATTTCAAATTAGTACACCAAAAAAGATGAAGCCACTAGCAGATACGGAAGAGGTATCAGGCTCATTTAATACTAAATTAGAAGTTGGTAACACTGTTAATCACGATCGATTTGGTAGAGGTGAAGTGATGACAATTGAGGGTACCGGAGCTGATGCAAAAGCTGAAATTAAATTTTTGAATGGAGATACTAAAAAACTACTCTTGCGTTTTGCAAAGCTTGAAATATTGAGAACAAAGCAAGATTAAAGGTACGTTTCAATAAATATTTTCAGTTTTAGAGTTGTGTCTAACAGGTTTAGTCCTATCCATCCGTGTCCTTCATTAGGATACAGTGTGAATTGGTGTGTAACGTTATGTGATTCTAGCTTGTCTCGCATGGTCGTACCTTGAGTTATTGGAATTAAAGGATCTTCTCCGCCATAAAATAAAATAGTTGGAGGGGATGTCGCTGTGACTCTATGATACGGGCTAACTTCTTCTAAAAAATCTGTTGAGGTATTATCAATTCCAAAAGTATCTAATAGCTCTTGCAGCACTACATTGGTGTTGTTTAAGTAAGCAGGATCTGTAAAGTTTGTTGGGCCAACAATACTACAAACCATTCTAACTTGGTTTTCAATGTCAAACCCATAACTCCATAATAAGGATAAATGCGCACCAGCGCTAACTCCTACAAACCCTAAGTTATTTGAAATGGTATAATGTGCTTCGTTATTTTTTAGATAATTAATAACGCTTGTAATATCATTAATCTGCATTGGATAAGGAGAATTATTTTCATCTGCTAATCGGTAATTAATGTTTACAACAGCGTAGCTTGGCATTTGATCTTTAATAAAGTTCTTAAAATCAGTCATGTCTGTTTTATCTCCCGAAGTCCAACCTCCTCCATGAACCAAAATAATTGTTTTAGTGTCAGCTGTTCGGTTTGCTGGTAAATACAGATCAAAAACCTGCTCGTCATCATTGCCATAAGAAATATTGAGTTCTTCGTAAGATTCTGACGTGTTTAAAGGTTCTATTCCATCATCATCAGAACGTTCAGAAGCGCAAGACGTCACTAATGAAATTGAGCATAAAATGATGAATACAAGTTTTAAATGGTTCATATTGAAAAAAATATAGTTACTTTGTATAACGTATTTGAAAGATACATATTATGGCGGAGTTTATTAAAATATACCCAGAAAATCCGAATCCGAAAGAGATTCAAAAAGTAGTTAAAGTATTAAAAAATGGTGGATTAATCATTTATCCTACCGATACCGTCTATGGTTTAGGTTGCGACATCACTAATATAAAAGCTTTAGAGCGCATTGCTAAAATAAAAGGGGTAAAACTAGAAAAGTCTAATTTTTCATTCGTTTGTGAAGATTTAAGTAATTTAAGCGACTATGTAAAGCAGATTGATACCACAACGTTTAAAATTCTGAAACGTGCCTTGCCTGGACCTTATACTTTTATTTTACCAGGATCTAAAAATTTACCCAACCCTTTCAAAAAAAGAAAAACAGTCGGAATCAGAGTTCCAGATAATTCTATAGCCTTAGCAATAGTTGCAGCTTTAGGTAATCCAATCGTTTCTACATCTATAAGAGACGATGATGATGTTTTAGAATACACTACAGACCCAGAATTAATTCTTGAAAAATGGAATAATTTAGTCGATTTGGTTATTGATGGTGGTTACGGAGATAACGAGGCATCTACTATTATCGATTTATCCGATGATGAGCCAATAGTGGTTAGAGAAGGTAAGGGGAGCTTGGAGATTTTTTAAGCCGTATGGCCGCTGTTTTATGGATTCTTTATAGAATGAAGTACACGTGGAGACAGTCCAATTATTTTTGTTTTTTATGCTAATATTCTTTTTATTTCGTCAATAACTACATTTTAAACCCATTAAACAGATGCAGCTTTAGTCTTTCATTGTTTTGATAATGAGTTGTTTGTGTGCGTTGTAATTTCTGTATATGTTATTTTTCTTACATTTAAAAACATTTTATCGGATTTATTTTGTGCTTAATGGTGGTTGTCGTATTATTGCCGTTTTATATTAATTAATTAACTTATAATTTTGAATACGAAAGCAAAAATATACACAGCCCTTTCTTTATTAGTATCAACTTACAGTTTCTCTCAAGCAGGGCCAGGAGGAGTCACAACGGATAACGAAATCTGGCTAAAGGCCGAAAATAGTACTTATACAGATTTAGGTATAACTCCAGCTTCTAATAACTCACCGATACAGCAATGGAATGATGCTTCAGGTCAAGGCAACAATGCCGTGCAGCTTACTTCAGGTATAAGGCCTAGATTAAATATAAACGCTATAAATGGCTATTCAGCGTTAAATTTTGATGGAGACAGTGATGGAATTTTTGCATCTGGTATAGGACATAGCGATGAAGTAAGTTTATTTGTTGTTCTACAATCACCATCTTTTAGTGGTGGAACTAGAGGTATTATTCAAGCAGGACCATCTGGAACTGTATTTTCAAGAGAGAGAGAAGATAAATCCATTGGCATGTGGACTAGTGCTAATGGAAGATTGTGGGGAAGAGGAACAGAAGCACCAAATGGGACACAAACCCTTGAAGAAGGAATACGGACTTTTGATGAAGGTACACAGTTAACAGCAGGTAGCCCTTATGTCATTACGCAAGATTTTAATGGTACAATTATAAGTCAATATGTAAATGCAACAATTTCTGGGACGATAGGATATGATGGAACTATTCGTAGTTTTAGTGATTTCGGTATTGGTAGACAGTCAACGACAAGTTTCAACGGAAACATAGCCGAAGTTATTTTATACAAAAGATCACTTAATTTAGCAGAAACAACAATTGTTGAAAATTATTTATCAGCAAAATACGGTACAGCTTTAGACGGTTCTAAAGATTTTTATGTACAAGATAATACTGGTAATGGAGATTTCGACCATAGTGTCGCAGGTATTGGTCAAGCATCAGATGGTTCTAATCATTCAGCTTCTAGAGGAACAGGAATTGTTAGTATCAGTGCTGCTTCAGATTTAAATGATAGCGAGTATTTATTTTGGGGAGAAGAAACTAAAGACCCAGTATATGATTTTGAAACAAACACAGCAAATAATTCACAAGAGTTAACGTCAAAGTGGCGTGTTAGTAAAGTTGGTGATTTAGGGACGGTAACAGTAGAATTTGACATTTCAGCTATTAGTGCAGCTACAGAAGGCTGTCAAGGTTTACAGTTAGTTATAGGTAACGATAATACTTTTGCTACATCAACAGCTTATAATTTAACCGTTTTAGATAATACAGCAACCGCAACAGGTGTTTCTTTTGCTGACGGAGATTATTTTACATTAAGTTTCATTTCTGATATTGTTTGGGATGGTACGGATTACTTTAAAGGTTCAGTAGTTTCAGCTGCTCCAAGTGCTACAGATACTTGTTATGGGTTAATTATAAAATCAGGTACTGATGCAGTTCTTACTGCGGATGCAGAGGTTAAATCAGTATTGGTAGAAGCAGGGGCTAGCTTAACTATTGATTCTGGAATTACTTTAACGGTTACCGATGCTGTGAATTTAACATCTGTTTCTGATAGTTTTTCAAGTTTAATTTTAAACGGTACTATTTCTGGTACAATAAACTATGATCGTCATGTAAATATAGTAGGCACAAGCGCAGGTGGTGGAAACGACTTAATCGCTTTACCATTAACACCAGCTGGTGGACTTACATTTGATGCTTTTATTAATCTTGGTTCACCAACAAACGCTACTAAACTTGCATCCAATGGATCGGTTTATGCTTTTGGTCCTTATAATAACACTGTAGATGTTACTTCTTATGAGAATTTTGCAGTAAACGCAACTACAGCTTTAGAAACAGGAAAAGGATATAGAGCGGCAACTATAACTAGCGACCAAGTATTAACTTTTACAGGCGATATTGTTACAGGTAATGTTAGTGCGCCTATTAGTAAACCTGCTGGTGGAAATCAGTGGAATTTAGTTGGTAATCCTTATCCGAGTTATCTTAGTGCTTCAGAATTTTTAACTGCTAACTCAGCTGTTTTAGATGATGATGCTGTAGCCATTTATGGTTATAATAGTGGATTTTATTCAGGAAGTGAAGCTACCACTGGTAATTTTACAATTATAAATGCTGCCACTACAGATGGGACGCTAAATATTGCACCTGGACAAGGATTTATAATAGCTGCTAAAAATGTAACAGGGGATAATGTTGTTTTTAATAATGGAACGTCTAGTACTACAGATATGAGAACAGTTATTGGATCTGATGATTATATCCCAGGCAGATCGCCATCTATAAGTTATAATCTTAAATTAGATCTTATAGGTTCTACTACCTACAGAACAAGTTTTTACTTTAATGAAGGTTCTAGCTTAGGATTAGATCCCGGTTATGATGCTAAAGTATTTGGTGCTGTACCAATATTTGCGCTTTACTCTCATTTAGTAGAAGATAATGAAGATGTTAATTTTGCGCTTCAATCATTAAATACTTCAAATTTAAGTGATGTTACGATTCCACTTGGTGTGAATGCTAATCAAGGTGAGCAAATTTCGTTTACTATTTCACAATCTACATTACCAAATAATGTAAATGTATATTTAGAGGATACAGTTACTAACACCACAACATTGTTAAATTCTGTTGATTATATATTAACTCCAAATGCAAACCTAAATGGTACAGGTCGTTTTTATCTACGTATGAGTGATAGTACATTATCTACAAATGAAAACACTTTAGATGCCTTAACTATTTACACCAATGAAGCTGATAAAACAATTGTTATTGCTGGTCAGTTAACAGACGCAACTAAGGCTACGATTTACGATTTACAAGGACGTGTAATTCTTTCGGAAAATTTAATGACATCTAGTACATCTCAAGCCATTGATGTGAGTGGATTAAGTACAGGTGTTTATATTGTAGAATTGAACAATATAACACAGAATAAAACACAAAAAGTAATATTGAAATAAGCAGGGTATACCCCATGTATTAAATGTAACTAAAGAGTGAACGCGATAATTTAAATATTAAGCTTTCACTCTTATTGGTTTCTTTACACTATAGAATAAAACCAAACCAATAATTCCTGTTACTAAAAAACCGATAAAAAGCGGTAAGACAGACGTTTTTACAAAACTACCAATATAATTAGCAATTGGTACAGCCATTATGGTAGATATAAAACCATTAAGCGCAGATCCTACACCAGCAATGTGTCCCATAGGTTGCATAGCTAAAGCTCTATAATTTCCAAATAAAAACGCTACACTCGCAAATTGAAGCATTAAAAAGAGGATTAGAATTTCTATTGGTGGATTTACACCAGACCAGAATATGATGACATAAGTTAAAGAGTTAATCACAAATACCAATAAGGCAATATTTACCAAATTCCACATACCAAAACGCATAACAATGGCACTATTTAAAAATGTTGCCAGACCAATGGTCACCGCTAAACTGGCAAAAATATAAGGGAACATGTCACCCAAATCATACTGCACCTGAAAAATTTGTTGCGATGTGCTTAAATAGACCATAAAAGACCCTGTTGCCAATCCTGAAAGTAAAGTGTAGATAACCGCAGATTTTATTCTAAAGAACGTAATGGCACCAGATTTAAATATGGCTAATCGAAATGTTTTCTGATATTCTTTATGAAGTGTTTCGGGCTGGCGTCTCCAAAACCATAGAATAACCAATGATCCAAAGACGAGGTTGACAATGAATATAGACTGCCATCCAAAATGACCCAATAAAAACTGCCCTAATAGTGGAGCGATAACTGGAACTAAAATAAAAGTCATAGTTACCACAGATAGAATTTTCGCCATGTGATCGCCTTCATAAGAATCTCTTACAATAGCAATACTCATGGTTCTGGGTGATGATAACCCTACACCTTGTAGAACCCTTCCCAAAAGCATAACTTCAAAATTCCTTGTGGTAATACAAATAATAGAGGCAATTATAAACACACCAAAACCAAAATAAACCATTGGTTTTCGTCCAAAACTATCTGACAATGGACCAAAAACAAGTTGTCCGAATCCAAGTCCCAAAAATATGGCTGTAATAAGCTTTTGGTTTTTAGTTTCATTCACACTACTTAAATACTCACCAATTTCAGGTAATGCAGGTAAAAGTGCATCAATAGATAAAGCAACAATAGACATCAATGCTGCCATTAATACCACAAATTCTAATTGCGACCTTTTTTTGTTTTCCATGGCGCAAAAGTAAGATATATATTAGCTACTTTTGGATAGATATTATTCTAAAATCAGATATCCATATTCAATAATTACATAGTATGCTCACTAATACATTAATAGCGTTATTCAAAAGAGATCTTAATAAATTAATAGAAGAAATTGAACTGTATAAGACCGATTCTCATATTTGGAAAATAGAAGGTTCAGTTACTAATTCTGCCGGAAGTTTATGTCTTCATCTTATCGGAAATATAAATCATTTTATTGGATCCGTTTTGGGTAATACAGGATATGTAAGACAACGCGATTTAGAATTTTCATTAAAAGATGTTCCCAAATCCGAACTAATTAAACAAATTGAAGATACTTTAGTTGCCGTAGAGCGCACTTTAAAAATTGTAACGCCTGAAGATTTACAAAAGGAATATCAACTGCAAGTTTTTAAAGAACCGATGACTACCGAATATTTTTTAGTGCATTTAAGCACACATTTAGCCTACCACTTAGGTCAGATTAATTTTCACAGACGTCTATTAGATTAAATTTCGGTTTGTGGATTGTTACTTTAGGAGATTTGTAAACGTATCTTTGTGCAAATTTTAAAATAAGGATGCAACACTATAAAGATTCACCTAAACGATCTAAAACAGATAAGCCAAAAGTAACAATGAAATCGGCTTTTAAGACCATTATTTGGCCAAGACGAAAATTAGTGCTCTTAGGTTTAGTTCTCATTATAATTCGTAGTTTGGCAGGTTTTGTTTTGCCATTAGAAAGCAAAGTGCTATTAGATGAGGTGGTTCCAAATAAAGATTACAATCAGCTCTATATCTTAATATCAATTGTTATTACTGCTATTCTAGTGCAAGCCATAACATCTTTCTTATTAACTAAAGTATTAAGTGTTCAAGCTCAATATTTAATTAGTGAACTCAGAGCTCAAGTACAAAGAAAAGTGTTATCTCTACCTATTAGTTTTTTTGATAATACAAAATCAGGAGCATTAGTATCTCGAATAATGACGGATGTTGAAGGTGTGAGGAATCTTATAGGTACAGGTTTAGTACAGTTAGTAGGAGGTTCGTTTACAGCTATTTTAACTTTGGTTATTTTATTAAGGATGAATGTTTGGATGACACTTTTTACTTTTATTCCATTATCTATTTTCGGAATTATTGCCTTAAAAGCCTTCAAGTATATTCGTCCAATTTTTAGAGCTAGAGGGAAAATTAATGCAGAAGTTACAGGTCGTTTAAACGAAACATTAGCTGGTGTTAGAGTGATAAAAGCATTTAATGCTGAAGAACAAGAGAATATAGTTTTCGAAAAAGGAGTAGAGAACATTTTTCAAAATGTTAAAAAAAGTTTGACCGCAACGGCTATAATGACAAGTTCTTCAACTTTTTTAATTGGTTTAGCAACGACAGGAATTATGGGAATCGGTGGCCATTACATGATTCAAGGAGAAATTACACCTGGTGACTTTTTACAATTCACGTTTTTATTGGCATTTATGGTCGCTCCAATTGTGCAAATGAGTAACATTGGTAGTCAATTAACCGAAGCTTTAGCAGGTTTAGATCGTACTGAAGAATTAATGAATTTAGCCACGGAAGATGAACAAGAAGAAAGAACCATCGCATTAGAAACATTGAAAGGTGACATAAAATTCGATAATGTGACGTTTGCTTACGAAGAAGGAAAACCGGTGTTACACAATATTAATTTCGAAGCACAATCCGGATCTGTTATTGCATTGGTAGGAAGTTCAGGATCTGGAAAATCTACTATCGCTGGGTTATCAGCTACATTTTTAAATCCTGATTCAGGAATCATTACCATTGATGGTCAAGATTTATCTAAAGTGAAATTAAGTAGTTTTAGACAGAATTTAGGAGTTGTGTTACAAGATGAATTTTTGTTTGAAGGCACTATAAGAGAAAACATTATGTTTCCAAGACCTAATGCAACGGAAGCACAGTTACAGAATGCCGTTAAAGCTGCTTATGTCAATGAATTTACGGATCGTTTTGACGATGGTTTAGAAACGTTGATTGGCGAGCGTGGTGTAAAACTGTCTGGTGGGCAACGTCAAAGAATCGCCATTGCAAGAGCTATTTTAGCAGATCCTAAAATCATAATTTTAGATGAAGCAACGTCTAACTTAGATACAGAAAGTGAAGGTTTAATTCAAAAAAGTTTATCAGAATTAACCAATAACAGAACGACGATTGTGATCGCACACCGTTTAAGTACCATTAAAAAAGCAGATCAGATTTTAGTGATAGAAAACGGACGAATTGCAGAACGCGGCACACACGACGAGTTATTAAAAGCAGAAGGCCGTTATTATGATTTATACACATTTCAGGCGAAAATATAATGTTAAACACCATTAAAGGGCTTCAATCAACTATCGTTTTTTATAAATTTAAGCACATTTAATTATTCAACTTTATGAAATTTAAAATTCTATCATTCTTTTTATTGTCTTTACTTATTTTTAATTCTAGTAATGCTCAAGATTTAACCTTTGAAGATTACAATCCAGAATCATCACTCGTAGTTCCTGGTAAAATTATAAATCGTGCAAAATTTCCATTTATAGATGGGCATGGTCACCAATATAAAATGGCGACTCAAGATTTAAAACCTGTAATTACCGCAATGGACTCACTGAATTTACAAGTGATGGTTAATTTAAGTGGAAGAACGGGAGACGATTTAGTAAAGGCCTTAGAAAATGCAAAACGTAATTATCCAGGTCGCTTTGTGTTATTTTGTAATATCGATTTTGAAGGTGCAGGAGCAAAAGGTTGGATAGAAAAAACGGTAAAACAATTAGAAGCCGATGTAAAAGCAGGAGCTGTTGGACTTAAAGTTTATAAAAGTTTAGGCTTACGTAATAACGATTCAGACGGTAAACGATTGGCTGTCGATGATTCTCGATTAGATGCCATTTGGGAAAAATGTGGAGAATTGGGTATTCCTGTTTTAATACATTCAGCCGATCCTAAATTGTTTTGGGCCGATTTTGATGGAAATAATGAACGTTGGTTAGAGTTAAAAATAAATCCAAGACGTAAAAGAAGTGCGACTGACCCTGTGCCTTGGGAACAGATTATACAAGAACAACATAATATGTTTAAGAAACATAAGAACACCACCTTTATTAATGCGCATATGGGTTGGTTTGCTAATGATTTAGGACATTTAGGGGAATTGTTAGACGAAATGCCAAACATGAATGTTGGTATTGGCGCTATAATCGCTGAGCTAGGTCGCCAACCAAGATTTGCTAAAGCATTTTTTGAAAAATACCAAGACCGAATTTTATTTGGAAAAGATAGTTGGAAGCCTGAAGAATTCCCAACCTATTTTAGAGTGTTAGAATCTGATGATGAATATTTTCCTTATCATAAGAAATACCATGCGTTTTGGCCAATGTATGGTTTAGATTTATCGGATGACGTTCTAAAAAAAGTGTATTATAAAAATGCTTTGAGAATTGTACCAGGAATTGATAAAAGTAAGTTCCCAGAATAGATGAAATTTTAGAGTTGGATTAGTATGGTTTCGTGTTTGAATAAAAAAGACCTTTCAGATTTTTACAATTTGAAAGGTCTTTAGTTTTATTAGAAACTATAACTTGAATTTCAATTTCAATTTCGAATTCAACTTCAACTTCAACATCTAGTTCTACAAAGGAATATTCCCATGCTTACGGTTAGGTCTTACAACGTCTTTATTTTCTAGCATACTAAAAGCTTTTATCAGTTTGCGTCGAGTGTTTTCAGGTAGAATAACATCATCTACAAAACCACGTTCGGCAGCACTATAAGGATTCGCGAATAATTTGGCATATTCTGCTTCTTTCTCTTTCCATTTCGCTTCTTTATCGTCTGCTTTAGAAATTTCACGCTTAAAAATAATCTCCGCGGCACCTTTGGCTCCCATAACGGCGATTTCTGCATTAGGCCACGCAAAATTCATGTCAGCTCCAATATGTTTAGAATTCATTACATCGTATGCACCACCATAAGCTTTTCTTGTGATTACTGTTATTCTTGGAACTGTAGCTTCGCTAAACGCATAGAGTAATTTTGCACCATTAACAATGATACCATTCCATTCTTGATCCGTTCCTGGTAAAAACCCTGGAACATCTTCTAATACTAATAACGGAATATTAAAACAATCACAGAAACGTACAAAACGCGCTGCTTTTTTAGAACTATTCACATCTAAAACTCCAGCTAAAAACATCGGTTGATTGGCAACGATACCAATACTTTTTCCGCCTAAACGGGCGAAACCTACAATAATATTTTCGGCATAATCTTTATGAACTTCGTAAAAAGAATCTTCATCTATAATACCTTTTATAACCTGATGCATATCATAAGGTTTATTCGGGTTATCAGGCACTATTGTATTTAAAGAATCTCTAACTTCATCCTTAAGTTCAAAAGGAATATCGTCAGCTTTTTCTTTATTGCTTTGTGGTAAATAGCTCAAGAGTTTTTTAATATCCTCTAAGCATTCCACATCATTTGTCGATGTAATGTGAGCCACTCCAGATTTTGAAGAATGTACACTTGCGCCACCTAATTCTTCACTTGTAACTTCTTCGTTAGTCACTGTTTTTACCACATTAGGACCTGTTACAAACATATAACTAGTGTCTTCAACCATCATTGTAAAATCGGTCATTGCAGGCGAATACACAGCTCCACCAGCGCAAGGACCCATTATAGCAGAAATCTGAGGAATGACTCCAGATGCCTGAACATTTCTGTAAAAGATATCAGCATAACCTCCTAAAGAACGCACACCTTCTTGAATACGTGCTCCTCCAGAATCATTTAATCCGATAATTGGAGCTCCAACATTAACTGCCATGTCCATAATTTTACAGATTTTTTCGGCATGAGTTTCTGAAAGCGATCCACCAAAAACAGTAAAATCTTGCGCAAAGATGTAAATCAATTTTCCGTTAACTGTTCCGTAACCTGTAACAACGCCATCTCCATAGAATTGCTGATCCGCCATCCCGAAATCTTTAGTTCTATGGGTGACTAAAGCGCCAATTTCTTCAAAAGAACCTTCGTCTAGTAAGTAAAGTACGCGCTCTCTTGCTGTTAATTTTTTCTTTTGATGCTGTTTGTCTATTCGTGCTTGTCCACCGCCAAGTTTGGCAAGGGCTAGTTTTTCGTTTAGGGTTTTTATGTTGTTATTCATGCTTTATGGTTTCTCGCAAAGGCGCAATGGCTCAAAGCTGTGTGTATTATATATTTAGTTGTTTAGTTGTCGTTCGGATTTGAAATTACGACTGAAAACTAACGCGGTACTTTTAAAACTTTTTGTTCTTTTAAAAAATGCTTTAAGGCAATTTTTGCAGCAATTTCTGCTTCTAATGTTTCCTGATCTTGTAAAAGGCTAGGTGAGTAGTACTTTTTTACAAAATGCGTATCAAAATTTCCACTTCTAAAAGCATCGTGTTCACAAACAAAACGACCGAAAGGCAAGGTGGTTTGCACTCCTTCTATATGATAGTTGTCAATGGCTTCTATCATGAGTTCAATAGCTTCTTCACGTGTTTTGCCATAAGTAATTAGTTTTGAAAGCATAGGGTCGTAATAAATAGGGATGTCCATACCTTGTTCAAAACCATTATCGACTCTTATATTTTCACCCTCAGGTAGTACGTAAACTTCTAAATTACCAACACTAGGTAAAAAATCATTCATCGGATCTTCGGCATAAACTCGTAGCTCTAAAGCATGACCGTTGATTTTTAAATCCTCTTGCTTTATATTAAGGTGTTCTCCTCTAGCCACTTTAATTTGAAGTTCTACTAAATCGACTCCAGAAATCCACTCGGTAACCGGATGCTCTACTTGAAGTCTGGTATTCATTTCTAAGAAATAGAAATTTAGGTTTTCGTCTAATAAGAATTCAACCGTCCCGGCTCCGATATAATCGCAAGAACGTGCCACATTAATAGCGGCTTGCCCCATTTTTGCTCTTAATTCTGGCGTTAAAACCGCAGAAGGTGCTTCTTCAACAACTTTTTGATGGCGACGTTGTATAGAGCATTCGCGTTCAAAAAGATGAATAACATTGCTATGCATATCCGCCATCACCTGAATTTCGATATGTCTTGGTGATGCTACATATTTTTCAATAAATACAGAACCGTCACCAAACGCATTTTTAGCTTCGCTGATGGCTCTATCCATTTGCGATTCAAATTCCGCTTCGTTTTCAACAATACGCATTCCTTTTCCACCACCTCCAGCGGATGCTTTAATAAGGATTGGGAAACCGATGTCTTTGGCTATTGTCTTGGCTTCAGGAATATCAGTAATAGCTTCATCAGTACCAGGAACCATCGGAATATCATAAGCTTTAACAGTTTCCTTTGCTGCTAATTTACTACCCATAACGCGGATGGCTTTAGAACGTGGTCCGATAAAAATAATGTCATTGGCTTCGCATAACTCAGCAAAATCGGCATTTTCACTAAGGAATCCATAACCTGGATGAATAGCATCAACATTTAATTCTTTTGAAACTTCTATAATTTTATCACCTCGTAAATAGGATTCGTTTGAAGGTGCAGGTCCGATACAGACGGCTTGATCTGCGTATTTGACATGTGGAGAATTCCTATCAGCTTCAGAAAATACGGCAACCGTTTTAATGCCCATTTTCTTTGCGGTTTGCATCACTCTTATGGCGATTTCTCCTCTGTTTGCGACTAGTAATTTTTTCATGAAAAATTTTAATTTTTCGTTCCCATGAAAATGGGAATCTCATTATATTTAATACTTACATGGTTTTTGACTTCGACTGCGCTCAGCCACCAAAACCTTGCAGGTTAGGAAATGATTATATTTTAGTTTTCAAACTCAATTAAGAGCATGTTTTTATCGACAGTCTGACCTTGTTTTACCTGAATGGATTTTATAACTCCTTCACGGGGTGAATTAATCACATTTTCCATTTTCATGGCTTCTAAAATTAACAACGGATCATTTTCTTTAACCTCTTGACCTTCTTTTACATTGATTTCTAAGATCAACCCAGGCATTGGAGCTTTGATGTCATTGACTTGTTTTGAGGCGCCAATTTCAAAACCTAAGGCTTCAATTTGTTGGTCTAAAGCATCATAAATATCAACATCGTAAGTATTGTTATTGACTTTAATTGAATATAATTTTTGGTTGAAATCAGTACTTAGAATTTCAGCCTTAATTGGAGTATTATTTTGAAGAATATGATAGTGATTATTAGATGTTTCTACGACATCCAAAGTGTCCATGCTTTCTTTTGTAACTTCAAAAGTATGGCTCGTATTAACTTTTATTTTATACATAATTTTGCGTTTATTACATGATTAGTATGTAATCATTAAATCCATTGCAAAATATGAAATTATTAACTTTTATTTTATGAATTCTATAAAGATTTGAAGTTTGAATTATCTTGATGTGCCTTAATCGCTTTCTTAGCAAGTACGATACCAATAGCTAACGAAATAAATGCACCAATGGAAATTCCTGGAATAAAATTGATGAATAAGAAGAAATCATAGGCACCATGAAATAGAGTGGCTAATAATAATCCAGTAAGATTAAGCAAAACTCTATGGTTTGAAAACTTAGCTTTTCCCATGTAGAAGCCCATAAGCACACCAAACGTAGCATGAGCTGGGACAGCTGTAAAAGCTCTTAAAATTGCGGTTTGATACCCACCATCAATCACATACATAATGTTTTCAGTACAGGCAAAACCCATGGAAACCATCACGGCATAGATGATACCATCATAAGGTTCGTTGAATGCTTCTTTGGGTTGTGCATAATATTTTACAATGACATATTTACTGAACTCTTCGACTAACGCCACAACTATAAAAGCTTGAATAAATTGTTGCCATATGCTGAATTCATCTGTGATGGGAATTAATCGCCCTGTGAAAAAATATAAGATAAAAACGATAAGGATACTTACAATAGCGCCAAAAAGAAAGCTCTTAATTAATAGACCTCTAGGTTCTTTTTCGTGTTTATCTTGAACGTAGATATATAGAAGGATGGCACATATAGGTGCGATGGCTAGTAGGAGTAGATTCATAAATCAAAAATAATTAAAAAAGCAATAAGAGCTGCTTTCGGCTTTTTGTATCTAAAAATATATAGACGATGTTAGTTATAAAGTGACTGGTTAAAACAGCTATAGCCGCACCAGTAACGTGCCAAATAGGGATCAGTAGATAGCATAGAATGACGTTTGCAATACAACCTAAAATGAATCGGTATACATTTTTTTGTAAGTCGTTTGTATTGATAAGGTGTTTTTCATAAATCATTCCTATAAACACAAAAAGGGGAGCCCAGCAGAAAATTAATAAAGGGGTTTTGGCTTCAGCATAGCTTTCTGAAAAATAAGTGCTTAAAATAGCATTCCCGAAGAGTGTGTATAGCACGCCAATAAGTATGGCTAAAGCACACATGATTTTTAGCAGTCGTCTCATTTTTTTTATATAAAGTGGCCTGTTGTTTTGAAAGGATTCGGCTAAAGAAGGGTATAGTGCATTAATGATAGAAAATCCAATATTCCAACTTAAAGCGATCACTAAAAATTGAACCGTAGCAAAGATACCATTGGCATGATCTCCTAGAAAATATTTTAAAAACAGCTCATCTATTGTGATATAAAACATAATTAAACTGTTCGAAACTATTAATGGAAACGACATTTTTAATAATGATTTTCCTAGAGGCCATGAAAAGGTCCACTGTTGAAAAGAAAACTGTTTTTTATACTTTAAAATGAGTGTGTAAATTAAGCCTTGAATGAAGAAATCGAGGACAATAAGCTTGGCAAAATAATAGACATCTAGTTGTTGTTTAACTCCATAATATTGTAAAGACACAATAATAATTAAACTCGTTATTTTACTCAGGAATATAATTTTTGTCTGTTTTTTTGCTAGTAAATAATACTCAAAAACATCGGTTAGTTTAAACAGATAACTAATAGTTATAATATAATACAACATCTTTAAAGGACTACTTTCAAAGCTATTAAAATAGATTGTAATCCCTATTAGAACAACAACCCAGCTTATAAGGCGAAGGTAAAACGCAGTAGCTAATATGTGTTGACTTCGTTTGGGATGAAATACAATTTCTCTGATGCAAATACCCGATAAGCCTAAAAAAAACAATGGAGTCAACATCCCCAAAACAGATTCCACAAATTTGAGTTTTCCGATATCTACAGTCCCTAACAGGCTAAAAATTTGAGGAACAATTAAAACACCTGTGATTAATTGTATCAGTTTTTCTAAAGTAAACCATTTGGTCGCAATAAAATCTTTCTTACTAAAAACCGATGTCATGTAGTATAATTAGGCGTTCAAAGATATAAAAACCAATTCCTTTTAGTCATTTCAAAGTTTATTATTACATTCGTTTTTCAATCCATTAGATGACTCCAGAGTTTCTTCGTCGCTATTATATATTACGCATTATTTCTAACCCAATAGTTTATGGGATTGAAAAAAATGAGTTTGTGCCATTAGAAGATTTACAACGGTCTTTAGATCAGTTGCGTAGCAATAATATGGATGATCCGCTTTACGATAAACTGAACCTTCACAGTCAAAAAACGATTAAGCGAGATTTAGAAAAAATAAAATCCTATTACAAAGCTATTATTTTACACAAGCGTAATTACGGTTATTATTTAGAAGGTTATTATATTAATGATGCCTTAAAAGAAATTTACGAAAAAACAGAACTCTATCTCTTGCATCACCATGCGCATGCATGGAAAACATACGTAACTACAGCACGTAGTTCGTTGAGTTCTCAAGTGGATTTGGTACCTTTAATTCATGCTATAGAGCAACATTTCTTAATTGAGATAACCTATCATGGTTGGTATGACGATAGCTTTAAGACTATAAGTGGCTTTTTTCAGGCGCTGCACATTAAGGAAATTAATAAAGCTTGGTATTTAATGGCGTATAATGAACAGTATGGGTTTTATGCGTTTAGTTTAGATAATAGAATAAAGAGTCTTTCCATTAGTAAACAGCAAGTTAAAGAACCTGTAGCTTTTAACCCCAAAGCTTATTTTAAAAATGTTATCGGCATTTTAAAATCAGATATAACTGCAGAATGGATCCATATAGAAGTGGCCAATCACCATTTTAAGTATTTAGAAAATAATCCATTACATCATTCTCAACAAATTGTTACACGTCCTAAAGAACTAGATACGCACAACTTAGACTATAAAAACCCTAATATTTGGGGTGAAATTAAAGTGTATGTGGAACCTAATTACGAGTTTTTAATGGAAATCTTAAAGTATAATCTTTGGGTTAAGGTGGTTAGTCCATTACATGTTAAAGCTTATGTAAAGCATCATTTGGAGTTAATGGTTAATTATTATAAATAACAAAACAGACACATTTTGACCATTTCAGATTTACTTTTGACAAAGCAAATAGTAAGGGAGGTTTTCTATATGAAAATTAAATTCTAAGTTTATTACATATTTACGATTTGAAGCCACTAAATACGATGTAGGGATCGTTATTTAAATATTGATTAATTGGTTTCAGTCGTAACTAGCTGAAAAAAGCCTCAACCGAATAGGTTGGGGTTTTTTATTTGGAAGTATAAGTGACTACAACTTCAGTAACTTGGTTTGTATGGCCTCATGTACTTTAAGATAATAGTCATAATTGCTAGCCACAAAATGCATGTTGGTTTCACTATGTTTTAATAAGTCCTTAAAGTCTTTTAGCGTCACTAATTTTAGAGCTTCAACTTCCGATTCTTGTTTTACTAAGGCATTTATCGGCACTGTTAATTCAGCAATATAAACCTGATGAAATTCATTATCTTGAATCTTACCATCAGCATAACGGGTTTCATGAAGAAATGTTCCGATTTTATCAAGATGTTTTGGATCCAATTTTAAACCGATTTCTTCTTCAGTTTCACGTAAGGCCGCTTCAATAAAAGTTTCACCAGCATCAATATGTCCTGCAACAGAAACATCCCAAAGTAAGGGGAAAATGATTTTTTTGTGAGAGCGTTGTTGTAAAAGAATTTCACCTTTAGACGTGTACAACCATAAATGAATGGTGTTATGGTACAATCCTTTAGCATGCGCTTCAGATTTTAAAGCTGTATTTCCTGTTGGTTGACCGTTTTTGTCAACAATATCTAGAAATTCATCCATAGTTTGGAAGTGGCGTTTTAGTTTTTAAAAACACCCCTAAAGTCCCCTCAAGGGGACAATTCTTAAAAAAATCTTTCAGATCTTTTTAAGCGCAACAGTGAGGCTGTCCCCTTGAGGGGACTTGAGGGGTGTAAACTTCCTGAAATGTTGTTTGTTTTGAGCTGCTGAATAGCTCTATAACTATTTCTAAAAAGCCTAAAAGGTCTATTTAAAATAACTAAACGTTTCTCCGTCTTCTATTTTAAGTAACGTTTCATAAATTAATTTAATCACATTTTCAACATCATCTCTATGTACCATTTCTACTGTGGTGTGCATATAACGCAAAGGCAATGAAATCAAAGCGGAAGCGACACCTCCGTTGCTATAAGCAAAAGCATCAGTATCTGTTCCTGTTGCTCTAGAAAGTGCAGCACGTTGAAACGGTATTTTGTTGGCTTCAGCAGTATCTGTAATTAAATCACGTAATTTTTGTTGAACAGCAGGTGCGTATGCGATAACTGGTCCTTTTCCGATTTCAGCATAACCTTGCGTTTTTTGCTCAATCATTGGAGTGGTGGTATCGTGCGTTACATCGGTAACAATAGCCACATTTGGCTTAATGGTTTGCGCAATCATTTCAGCACCACGTAAGCCTATTTCTTCTTGTACAGAGTTCGTAATATAAAGTCCGAATGGTAACGTTTTCTTGTTTTCTTTCAATAAACGTGCTACTTCAGCAATCATAAAACCACCCATTCTATTATCTAAAGCTCTGCAAACAAATTTGTCTTTATTTAGAATATGAAATTCATCAGGGTACGTAATCACACAACCGACATGAACGCCCATTTTTTCAACTTCTTCTTTGTCCTTTGCTCCGACATCGATGGTAATATTATCTGGTTTTGGAGCTTGTTCTTTGGCTTTATTTCGCGTATGAATTGCTGGCCAACCAAAAACACCTTTAACGATACCATTTTTAGTATGGATGTTTACAATTTTACTTGGAGCGATTTGATGATCACTTCCGCCATTTCTTATCACGTAAATTAAACCGTTATCAGAAATGTAGTTCACATACCAAGAAATTTCATCAGCATGGCCTTCAATAACCACTTTAAACTTAGCGTCCGGATTAATAACGGCAACTGCAGAACCATAAGTATCTGTGATAAATTCATCTGCATAAGGCTTTAGATAATCCATCCAGATTTTCTGACCTTCCCACTCATAACCAGTAGGAGAGGCGTTATTTAAATATTTTTCGAGGAAATCGAGTGATTTTTTATTAAGTATGCTTTTAGAAGCCATATTATATGTTTTGAATTTCTGTAAAAATAAAAGGATTTCCTAAGCTTTTAATACCTTTTGAAAAATTTTTGTAACAAATTCATCTATTTTTACACTTATAGATCAATAATCTTAAACTTAAATTTAATACGATGAAATATCCATCCAAAAAATTTGATATTCAATCAAATGAATAGTTAGGATGTTCCATGTGACTATAAAAAATAAATAAATATAAACTGATGAAACTTGTTATAACCAACCTTACCAAAACATACAAAAATGGAGTAAAAGCCATTGATAATCTTAACCTCGAAATCGGAACAGGAATGTTCGGTCTTTTAGGACCAAACGGAGCAGGTAAATCCTCTTTAATGCGAACTATTGCCACATTACAAAGTCCGGATTCTGGATCTATAATGTTTGGTGATATCAACGTTTTAGAAGATAAAATGGCTTTACGAAAAGTGTTGGGGTATTTACCACAGTCGTTTGGAGTCTATCCAAAAATGTCGGCGGAAGCCTTGTTAGATTATTTTGCAACTTTAAAAGGCATCAGTTCAAAGACCGACAGACAGGCTATTGTAAAAGAAGTTTTAGATATTACTAATTTGTATGACATGCGTAAAAAACATGTTGCAGGTTATTCTGGTGGTATGAAACAACGCTTTGGTATTGCACAGTTATTATTAAACAACCCTAAATTAATTATTGTAGATGAACCAACTGCAGGATTAGATCCGGCAGAACGTCATCGTTTTCTAAATGTTTTGCGAGAAGTTGGTACCAATTGTACCGTAATATTTTCAACACATATTGTTGAAGATGTAAAGGAACTTTGTAACGATATGGCCATTTTAAATGGTGGTCGCATTTTAAAGCAAGCGACACCATCGCAAGCCAGACAAGAATTACAAGGCCGTATTTGGACTAAGATTATAGATAGAGATGATTTAGAAGCACACGAAGCACAATACAACATATTGTCTTCTAATTATAATGAAGATAACTCATTAAACATTCGTGTGTTTAGTGACTTACAACCAAGTGATGATTTTAAATCCGTTGAGCCACAGCTAGACGATGTATACTTTATTGCACTAAAACAAGACGAGCCAGTAAGCGCAGTTTAATTTGGTATTAATCTTGAATTTTTAAAAAAGTACATCTATGTTTTCAACAATATTTACTTATGAATTAAAGTACTGGTTAAAACGACCAGCGACTTATATTTACATGGCTATTTTCTTCATGTTATCGGTCTTTATGGCCGCAACAACAGCAGGAATATTTGATAGTATCACAGCAACGACAAGCTCGGCTCGAATTGTAAATTCTCCAATCGGAATAAACAACTTATTTAATGGAGTTACTATTTTAATTTTCTTTCTATTTCCTTCTATTATTGGAGCTTCGATCAATAGGGATTTTAAAAGTGAAATGCATTCCATTTTATACTCTTATCCGTTTACAAAAGCCAATTATTTATTTGCTAAATTTTTTAGTGCCATTACTATTGTAACGCTTATAGTTTTTACCATTGGAATTGGAATGTTTATAGGCTTTAGGTTGCCAGGCACCAATTCTGATCTTATTATTGCGTTTGATTTTAAATCGTATTTCGATGCGTATTGGCTTTTTATTCTGCCTAATATTTTATTGTTTGGAGCTATTGTTTTTGCGGTAGTCACCTTTTCAAGGAATATTGCAGCGGGTTTTATAACTGTTATTTTATTACTGTTTATTCAGGGAGTAACTGATAATTTATTATCGGATCCTGATAGTCGTTATTTAGCAGCCTTATTAGATCCTTTTGGATCTTCGGCTTCAGATTATTACACACGTTACTGGACGGGTTATGAGCAAAACGAGTTGCATATTCCTATTAAGGAAGTAATTCTTTATAACCGTTTAATATGGTTGGGAGTAGCTAGTTTAGTGTTTGGGTTGGTGTTTAAGTTCTTTACGTTTAGTCAAAATGCAATGACTATTTCGCTCTTTAAAAAAGCAAAAGGGGAACGTTCTACTAAACGTAATTTTGGTGGTATCACAAAAATCAATCTTCCTAAGGTTGTAAATGATTATTCATTTGTTCAGAATTTAAAAGCGACTTGGAAAATATCGAATGTAGAATTTAAGTACATCGTTAAAAGTTGGCCGTTTATTAGTATTGTTTTAGTCGGATTAATTGTTGTGTTAATTGCTTTATCTGATTTTGGAAGTCCAACCGGAACCGCATCATATCCTAGGACATGGTTAATGCTACGTGGAGGTAGTGCCTTTGTGTTTGCTATTAATATTTGTACATTTTTATATGCAGGTATGTTAGTAAACCGAAGTAAGATAGCCAACATAAATGGTTTAGAAGACGTTACACCAATTCCAAACTGGTCGTTATTCTTATCTAAGTTTATTGCCATAGTAAAAATGCAAGTGTTATTGCTTACTGTGGTAATGGTTGCAGGTATTTTGTTTCAATTGTATAAAGGGTATTTTGATATTGAAATAGGTTTGTATATTAAAGAATTGTTCGGTTTAAAACTGATTAATTATGTGATTTGGGCTTTCTTGGCATTGATGGTTCAAACAGTAATTAGAAATCCATATTTAGGTCTGTTTGTCCTTTTGGTAATTTCAATTGGTATTCCGCTTTTAACTTTAGCAGGCGTAGAACAAGCGATATTTAAGTATAATGAAGGCCCAGGATTTGGATATAATGATATGAACGGTTATGGAGATTCACTATCTAGATATTTAACTTATAAAATGTATTGGGTACTTGGAGGCTCAATTCTAATGCTTATTGCGGCGTTATTTTGGGTACGTGGTTTACCACATTCATTTAAAGAACGTCTAAGTATTGCGAAAGACCGTTTTAGAACTCCAATGGCAATTGCATTTGTAACACTTTTGGTAGGTTTCTTTACAATGGGTTATACTATTTTCCATGCAACTAACATTAATAACGATCGCTATTCTTCTAAAGAAGCGGAAGAACTGAGAGTGAATTGGGAGAAAATGTATAAAAAATACGAAGACTATGCGCAACCACGTATTATCGCTGTAAACGTAAATGTGGACTTATTTATTGACGATCGTAATTTTGAATCATCAGGAGAATATACAATGATCAATAAAACAGATACTGCAATTGATAGTATTTTCTTAAATCATAATGATTATCCAAGTACATTTAAGTTTAGTCGCGAAAATACGTTGGTATCAGAAGACACACTTTACAACTTTGATATTTATAGGTTAAAACAACCAATGATGCCAGGTGATACCATGAGTTTAAAGTTTACAGTTAAAAACAAACCAAACACATTATTAGTGTCTAATTCTCCTGTAATTAAGAATGGAACGTTTATTAATAACATGGAATTGTTTCCTAATTTAGGATATAATGGAGGTGAGCTTACAGATGATAAAACCCGTGAAAAATACGATTTACCACCAAACAAATTAAAACCACAGCCATCAGACTCTACTGCTTTGGGGAATACTTATATTTCTAAGGATAGTGATTGGATCGATTTTGAAGCTACCGTAAGCACAAGCGAAGATCAAATTGCCATTGCACCAGGGTATCTACAGAAGGAATGGGTAAAAGATGGAAGACGCTATTTTCATTATAAAATGGATAGTAAAATCTTGAATTTTTACGCGTTTAATTCCGCAAAGTATGAAGTAAAAAAAGACAAATGGAAAGACGTTAGTCTCGAAATTTACTATCATAAAGGGCATGAATATAACTTAGAAAGTATGATGGATGGTATGAAGGCATCATTGGCATACAACAGCGAAAATTTTAGTCCATACCAACACAGACAATTACGTATTATAGAGTTTCCTAGTGGTGGATTTGCACAGTCTTTTCCTAATACAATTCCGTTCTCTGGAGATGCAGGTTTTATTGCAGACGTCGAAGAGAGTGAAGATGCTGAAGATGCCGGTTTAAATTATACCTATGCGATTACCGTACACGAAGTAGCACACCAATGGTGGGCACACCAAGTGATTGGGGCTGATGTTTTAGGAGCAACCATGTTGTCTGAAAGTTTATCAGAATATGTGGCATTAAAAGTCTTAGAAAAAGAACTAGGGAAATCACAAATGCGTAAGTTTTTGAGAAAATCTTTAGACGATTATTTAATTAGTCGAACTTTTGAACGTAAACGCGAAAAACCATTAATGTATAATGATGGTCAAGGCTATATTCGCTATCAAAAAGGCTCTTTAGTGTTCTATGCGCTTAGCGATTATATTGGAGAAGATGTATTAAATGGAGCTTTAAAAACCTATGTTGAAAAGGTGAAATTTCAAGAGCCACCTTATACCACGTCTATTGATATGGTAAATCATATCAAAGCGGTGACGCCAGATAGTTTACAATATGTGATTAAAGATATGTTTGAAACGATTACGGTGTATGATAATAGAGTTACATCTGCGACATCTACCGAATTAGACAATGGTAAATTTAAGGTAGACATCGCTTTCGAGGTTACTAAATTTAGAAATAACGAAAAAGGAAAGCAATTGTTTTCTGATATAGGAAGAGATTCCATTTCATATGTACCGGAAGGAAAAGAAAAACCAATAGTATCATTACCACTTCAAGATTATATAGATATTGGGATTTTTACTGAGAATGACGTTGATGGTAAGATGAAAGAAAAAGAACTCTATTTAAAGAAACATAAAATAACAGCTATAGATAATATGATTTCGATTATTGTAGATGAAAAACCGACCGAAGTTGGTGTGGATCCTTACAATAAACTTATTGATAGAGTTTCTGGAGACAACCGTCAGAAACTATAAATAGCGTCATTATTTAATATTAAAGACCTTTCAGATAAAATTTATTTGATAGGTCTTTTTTATTTGGTGGTTTTTTCAATAAGTTTCATAATATTAATATGAATTTAAGGTTATAGACTTTAAATATTATTAATTTTGAAATTGCTAAGAATTTCATATTGGAACGATTTTAGTATTAGAATACTACATGAAATATATCACCTACATAGCATTGTTTTTTTCAATGATTATAAGCGCTCAAGAAGATCCTGTAAAACAAGATTCTACTGAAGTCCACTATATGTATATTGAAGGAGATTCTATTCCTGTTACGTCCGTTGAGTTAAAAGAAGTTTTAGTACTCCCAAATTTAAAGTTTAAAGACAGAAACGCACGTATTCGCTATATCATTTTAAGACGAAAAACACTAAAAGTATATCCGTATGCCAAATTAGCGGCAGAACGTTTAGAAGCCTTACAAGAGCGATTAGATGGATTGGAGCGTAAGCGCGATAAAAAGCGCTATGCTAAGATCATTCAGAATTATATAGAAGAAGAGTTTTCTGCAGAACTTAAGAAACTTACAAAAACAGAAGGTCAGATTTTAGTAAAACTCATTCACCGACAAACCGGAAAAACAACCTTCGATCTCATTAAAGAATTACGAAGTGGCTGGCGTGCCTTTTGGTTTAATAGCACAGCGAGTTTGTTTGATATTTCATTGAAGAAAGAATTTAGTCCTATAGATGAAGAAGAAGACTATTTAATTGAAGACATTTTACAGCGCGCTTTTCAAAATGAACAGCTAAAACGACAAGAAGCAGCTTTCGAAATTGATTTTTATAAGAGTGTCAATAAATGGTCTACATCACAAGGAGCTACTAATTATAAAAGTTAAATAATGCGTATTCAAACAAAATTAGAAGAACAACTCAATTCTTGGACGCATGGCTTTGGTGCCCTTTTAGGAATCGTAGCTTTAGTTTTATTAATTATTGATGCAGACAACCTAAAGCCTTGGAGTTTATTTAGTGTTATTGTTTACGGACTTTCTATTATCATTCTTTTTTTAGCATCAACATTTTACCACGCGGTAGAAGGGGAGAAGCGGAAACATTATTTTAGAATTGTAGATCACGTTAGTATATATCTCCTTATTGCTGGGACGTATACACCGGTTTTATTGATACTTCTAACCAACAGTTTGGGCTGGCCATTATTTTGGACGGTTTGGGGTATTGCAGCTTTTGGTGTGATTTTAAAACTGTTTTTTACTGGACGTTTTGAGGTTTTTTCAACGCTTTTATACCTGGTAATGGGCTGGTTGATTGTATTTGATTTCTCAAATGTTTCAGAAGCACTTGGCCCAAATGGTATTCTTTGGTTATTTGCTGGTGGTACATTTTATACGGTTGGAATTGTTTTTTACGCCCTACAGCGAATGCTTTATAACCATGTTATTTGGCATTTATTTGTTCTAGGCGGTGCCATTTGCCACTTCTTTATGATTTATCTTTATGTGATATAGATACTAATGAATTCTTAATTTAAGGATTCAATGACGACATCTATTTCGTTATGAACTCTGTTTAATTCTATGTTGTAATTATCTGTTTCATGAATAATTAAGTTTTTAAATAACTTAAACGCTTCTAATCTTAGTTTAGAGTATCTCAGTAATTTTTTATTTTGTTCTACAAGTTCGGATGGTAAGTCTTCAATACTATTAGTTCTATTAATAATCTCTATGTTTTCTTTCCATTTAGGGATGGCTATGCTATCAATCTCATTCAAAAGCGTTTCATTATCTTCTGTGTTTAAATGATCGTAGAATATGAGTGACGCCCCTTCATTTTTTGAGAACTGCTCCATTTCGGCATCATAGGTATCATATATTTCATCTGGAATTAAAAATATAGAAGCAAAAACGATAGCTATTAAAATTATTAATGAGATGACACCAATACCTGCAGCTCTCCAGCCAGAATAAAACGGATAATTATTTTCGTCGTGGTTGTTCAGAAGTTTACCATGAATTTTTTCGACTATCAAATAAATAATTCCTGTGTATATAGCAGGAATTACCATATTTGGAATTTTATCCATAATAGATTCAGGAATAACATATAAAGACCCAAATATGATTAGCGTTGCTATTATGGAAATTATAAAAGCTGTTTTTCCTTTTTCAGCCTGATTTAAAGCTTTGTAATTTTCTTTAATTAAATAGCCGGCTGCCAAGGGGCCACCAATAAAACTAGCTAGTCCTATTGATTTTTGCGAATAGAATTTTAAGTCTTTAGTCGTGTAATTATGTTCAATCATTTTTGAGGTTTAAGGCTTTAAAAGTAACTTTTTTAAAATAATAATTTTTTCAAGAGTCTACTACAGTCCGGAATTGTAAACGGTAAATAATACTAATCACTCCCATACACAAGATCAATAAAATCTGACGTTTCTAAAGTGCCAAAGTAATCTTCAATTGAAATATTTTCAAGTGTTTTACGAATCTCATGTTTATCATATGGCACACCAATAAGTATATTTTCTAGATCTGAAACCGGTTGTCTTCCAAAGAAATCTCCGAAAACTTTAACCTCTGAAATATGCCCTTTCTCAACAAAAATGCGAAGGTCAATTTCGCCTATCGGAAAACGTTTATTACGTTGGATATTAAATTTAGGTGAGCGTCCAAAATTCCAATCCCATAAATCATATTTTTCAGCTTTTAATTGGTGTACAGTTTTCCATTCGTCTTCCGTTAGTTTATAGGTTTCAAAAGGTTCACTGGCTTCGTATAGACCAATGAGTAATTGCTCTTTAAAGTTAGCCATAGAAATCGGTGTCTTTAAAAACTCACTGATATTTGCTACACGACTTCTAACCGATTTATGACCTTTAGATTGTATTTTGCTCATTTTTACCTGAAGCGCTTTAGCCACCTCACTCATATCTGTATCAAACAATAAAGTACCATGACTTATCATACGTTTACCTGTGGAGAATTGCGCCGTGCCAGAAATTTTCTTATCCGCTACTAAAATGTCATTTCGGCCTTTTAGTTCTGCAGAAACACCCATGTCATTTAAGACTTTAATTACTGGTGCTGTAAATTTTTTAAAGTTGCTTATGCTTTTGCCATCGTGGTTAGTGATAAAACTAAAGTTTAAATTTCCTAAGTCGTGATAGACTGCGCCACCACCAGAAACGCGTCTCACCACATGAATATTTTTTGCATCTATATACTCTTGGTTAATTTCCTCTAAAGTATTCTGATTTCGTCCGATAATAATAGAAGGTTCGTTGATGTAGAACAACAAATAATCGGTAGATACATCAAAATGTCTTAAGGCGTACTCTTCTAAAGCTAAGTTTAATTTGGGATTGGTGTGGCCTTCGTTATCGATAAAAATCATAAGGTGTAATGGGTTTGGTACTTCACAAAGATACTAATTTGAAATGGCTGATTTGGGAAGGATTTACTTGTTTCAAGGTGTAAAGAAATATCCGCGATAAAATTAATTGATTTTTAATTTGTTTTGGTTACATTTTAATGAACTTCCAACAACACAAAAAATAATATAAAGGGCTATTATTTTTATATAAGTTTTAGATGTTTGGTTGACGGACAGAATTTATTGCATAAAATCCAAGTAGACCTGAACACTGCATAAGGTTTGACGTATGGAACATGAGCATATATTCAATTCAACCCGCTTTGATTAGGTAATTCATTGAGCTATCATTCGATAAGGTGAAATATTTATGTTAAATTGTGATATTTTCAAAAACATAAAATTCTATATATGCATTCATTTCGATTATTTATTATTTTTATTTTATTAAGCTTTTCAGTTCAATCACAAAACAAAACGCTCAAAGTTGAAGGTATTGTGTTAGACGAAGCAGAGTTAAGCATTCCTTATGCTGCTGTTAGCATCACTTCAAAATATATTGGAACTTCAACTAATGAGGATGGTCATTTTTATTTAGAATTATCAAAGAAGAATGAATTAGATACTTTGGAGGTGTCTAGCATTGGCTATTTAACCTCTAAAATAGTCGTTAAAGAATTTCTAGAGTTAAAGGAAAAAGTCATCATTTTAAAAGAAGATATCGTATCGCTTGATGAAGTTAACATTATGAACCCGCAACAATATGTAAAGTTCGCTTTTAAAAACTTAAAAAAGAATACGGTGAGTTCTGTACACGAATTAAAGATCTTAAATCGGTTTTTTGCAGTAGAAGATGATAAGGCTAAATTTTTTGTAGAGCACTATCTTAAAATAAAAGATGTCGGTCCCAGAGGTGGTATCGATATCCGTAGAATTGATATTTTAGAAGGGCGCAGATCTGAAGATTACAGAACGTATAAAGATGCTAATATTGGGAGAATTTACCCTGTGAATTTTATGGCTAAAATAGATCCTCTACGTCGCGGCATTTCTATTAAGGATTACAAATGGACAAAGATTGGTGATACGTCTTACGATGGAGAAGATATTGTTATTATTCAAGGTGTGAATCAGGTTCAAAAACGAAAAAACTATTTAGATCCAGTGCTCTATATTGGAATCGACAGTTATAAGGTGTATAAAACACGAAACAAAGCCTCTAATGTGGTATATATCTATAAGAAAAATGATGAAGGGAAGCTCTATTTAAGCTATCATAATCATTACACAAAACGTTTTATAGATTTAACAGAAGAACACCAAAGAATTTTAAAAACAACAAACGAACAGATTAAATTATCTAAACGAAATGAAGTCATCGTTTTGGGCATAGAAACGGATAAAAAGAAAATAGATGTGGGAAACACTTACGTGTATCGTACAAAGATGGAAGAAATTGATGTGAACTATAGCGCACAGTTTTGGAACACTGTTAATTTACCACCAGCGACAGATTACTTTAAAAAGAGTGTTAAAGAATTAGAGTCCAATTTTGGAATTCCTATTGATACGCAGTTTGAGTTGGTGAATAAGTAAATTTGAGAATAGTAATCGCTGTGGTTATGGGGGATTAGATTTTAGCTTTTAGAAATGTGAGTCCTGCGTTTACAAGGTTCCTTATATTAAAATCATTACACCTATCTTGATTGCTCAGATAAAGTTTTGGTTTTATATTCTCATCATAGGATATCATTTTTTCAGACCAACAGAACCATCAGGAGAGGGGGTGAGCTCGTAAATAAAATCAGGGTGGATATCAGCCTCATCACGATGTGAAACAAACAAAATACTGGTCTCACTTTCGTTGGCGATTTTATTTATTAATGCAGAAATTAGCGCTCTACCTTCATCATTGACATTAATTAACGGTTCATCTAAGATCAACAAAGGCGGATGCTTAATCATCGCTCTTGCTATTAAAATTAGACGTTGGATTGCTGGTGCTAATCTAAGAAAAGCCGTATTTTTTTTGTCACTTAAGTTTAAGGCATCCATCCACTGTGCAGCCGTTTGTATTTGTAAGGTCGATGGTGTTTGGTATAAGCCCACACTATCAAAAAAACCTGAAAGAATCATGTGTTCTACAGTATGGCTTCGATTAAATAACTCTAACATTGCAGGACTGATATAACCTATCTTTTGTTTGATATCCCAAACACTTTCTCCAGAGCCTTTTTTCTTACCAAAGAGGTATAGGTCTTGACCATAGCCTTTGCTATTGTTCCCATAAATCATGGATAGCAATGTGGTTTTACCAGAGCCATTAGGGCCTATTAAATGCCAGAATTCCTTTTTTTTGATGGTCCAGTTGATATCTTTTAGAATACAACGATCCTCATAATTCACATTTACATTTTTAAGTTCTACGAGCACTTCTGGAATATTGCTATACGTTGTTATCGCCGGTGGAATGTCTTTCTCAAAAACAAACACTCGTTTTTTAAACCTATAGTCTTCAATGGGCACCACGGCTTTAAGCTTGTCTTTTTCAAAGGTAATGGCGTGGCTGATTACGGGTAAGAGATCCTCTTGCCTGTTGAAAATAAACACAATAGGCATGTCTTTAGACAAGGCAATTAATTGTTGTTTTAATAGAGAGACAGACGCTTTGTCTAAGGTTTCATAAGGATTATTTAAGACGATGAAATCTGGGTTTTGTTGCAATAGATAAGACAATAATGCTTTTTTTTGCTCACCAGTTGATAATGTTCTCAGGCTTCTGTTTCGTCCTGATGTAAGCTTAAAATTATCGTGTTTTTCTTCTTCTTGGATATATTTTTCTAATACGGAATTTGAAAACAAGACACCTTTTTTTCGTTCTAATCCTGGTAATTTATAGACGCCATTCAGTAAATGCGATAACCAATGTGCTTGTGGTGAACGCGCTGTGTCTTCGATGGCGTAATGCTGATGTGATGGTGTCATGTGGGCTTGATTTGGAACGTATGGTGTGTGGTATTGATTCTTACGTTTTTTTGTGTGATTTTGTTATGTGTATTGACACCCAATTTAGCAAATAAAAACGTAAAAGAACATCCGCTAGACTTTTCGTTAGTTGGCCACAACGAAACATTTAATTATACACGACTTAAGGTCATACGCCCGTATTACTATTCTGGTTATTAACTTAATTGCTAACTCCATGTCATCACTTACGCTATAAGCTTGTTTTAAGCATTTTATAAGCATGCTATAACCACGCTATAACCTGTATTATAATATTTTGTATATTGCTGTATTGTAAGTGTTTAACTTAAAATATGGTGTTATGGCACAACAGACCGGAATTATCCCTTTAGTAGGGACGTTAAATGGTATTAATTTTTATTATTTGAATGGTAAGCCGATTGCACGAAAAGCGGGTGGTGGGTTTACTAAAAAAGCAATAAAGAGCAAGGCTAGTATGCAGCGCGTGCGCGAAAATGCCAATGAGTTTGGCCATTGTTCTGCAATAAATAAAGCGTTTAGATCTGCATTGTATCCGTTTTATAAGGGGCACAAATTCACACATTTTCATAGTCGTTTGATGGGCTTGTTTACGGCTATAAAGGCTTTGGATACGACACATAAACGTGGTGAACGCTGTGTTGCAAATGGGGTAGGGCAGGTACATGGTTTGCAATTGTTGGAGCAGTTTAGCTATACACCAGCGTGTGATGTAAGGCAGGTTTTACCGTTTGAGTTAGAAATTTCTAGCAGTGATTTTGCGTTAACACTAACTGATTTTGATATTGCGCAGGTAGGCTTTGCGGATGGTGCTACCCATATTGCACTAACGTATGGTGTGTTGGATTTTGATTTTGACCGCTTAAATTACGACCTACATTTGGCGACTCCTTTGGTTTTTACTGTGTATTCATTTACCAATCTGGTTTGTAAATTAATTAGTTCGTTGTCAATTTTCGTTTATAGTATTTACCAATACTAAATGATCTTAGTGGACTTTTTAAAGCATGCCAAGATCTTTACGTGGGAATCGTAGCTATAAAGGAAAGCGCAAAAAAATAGCATTAATCGCCGTGTGTAATAAACTACTGAAACAGGCTTTTGCAATAGCTAAATCGAGGTTACTATATGATAGAAATTATAAACGAACTTTAGTAAAAATTAATACTTTTTTACGTGTTTTTTTGCCACAGTACTTTGTTGCACTGCGTTTATTTCATTTTTGATTTAAATATATTCTTAATAATATCTAATTCTTTTTTGTATTTCAAATCTGTTCTTGATGCAAAATATAAAGTGTTTTCCGTTTTTACTTCTCCTTCCCAAACTAAATTTATTTCATTTCTTAAAATTTGTTCTTGACATAAAAAATCAGGAACTAATGCAAGTCCATTTCCATTGTTTAAACATCTTATAATAGAAGTAATGTTTGGTAAAATATAGTTGGGTTTAAAAGCAGGTTTCTTATTAAAATTCTCAAACCAAAAACGTCTAAAATGTTCCATTTCGTTTGATGAACTATACCAAACATTTTGAAGTAGTTCGTCTTCTAACTCGTGTAAGTCGTTCGATTTTAGGTGTTTTTGTATTTTAGTTACATTCGTTTTATTTCCTGCAATTAAAACGATTCTTTCTTTTGAAAACGGAATATACTCAACTAATGATTTTTTTTCATTCTGTTTTTTAGGTGTTATTACTAAATCTAAAATGCCATTGTTTAGATCTTTTATTAGATCTGTATGTGCTCCAAATCTAGCTACTAGGTCAAAATCTAGTTTTGGGATTTCGGGTTCAATAATTAGTTGAAACATTTCTGAGCACATTCCAATGTTTAGAGATGGATTTTTTTCTTGCGTGGTTTTTTTAAAATGCTGTTCTGCTATTTCAAGTTTTTTTAAAGACTCAATAATATATTCATATAAAAATTTTCCGTCTTCTGTTGGAATCATTTTTCTGGAAGTTCGCTCAAATAGCTTTTTACCAACATAAGCTTCTAAAGCATTTAAGTGCACACTAACTCCGGGTTGAGAAGCATATAAAGCAATAGAAGCTTTAGTTAAAGTTCCGTTTTCATATATTTCTTTAAATGTTCTATACCATTCTAAATTCACCATAGCTATTAAAATATTTATACAAAGGTATGATTTGTATTATTTTTACAATAATAAGTATTGCTTTAATTTTGCCTCAAATAAAATAAGAGACCAATGAAAAATATATTTATAATTAATGGAAGTCATCCTTTTGCACATTCTGGTGGAAGATTTAACGAAACACTTTTCAACAATACTATTTCATATTTTGATACGCGTGAGGAATTTGAAGTAAAATTTACTCAAGTGGGCGACAATTATGATGTAAAGCAAGAAGTTGAAAAATTTAAGTGGGCAGATATAGTGATTTATCATACGCCAATTTGGTGGTTTCAAATTCCTTTTGGGTTTAAAAAATATATTGATGAAGTTTTTACGGAAGGACATCAAAATGGAATTTATTCAAGTGATGGGAGAAGCAGAAAAAATCCAAACATCAATTACGGAACAGGTGGTTTAATGCACGGAAAAAAATATATACTTACTACAAGTTGGAATGCACCTAAAACCGCATTTACTTTAGAAAATGAGTTTTTTAATCAAAAAAGTGTAGATGATGGTGTGATGTTTGGTTTTCACAAAATGAATGCTTTTACAGGAATGGAATTATTAGCTACACATCATTTTCACGATATGGAAAAAAATGCAGATGTGCCTTTTGAGTTGGATAATTACAGTGCTTTTTTAAATGATTTATTGATTAATTTGTAATTGTCTAGTTTCGTTTCGAAAATGCAGTGCAACGGTTTTGTGTATGGTTTGTTACATGGTTTTGCAGCTAATTTAGCAAACATATACGAACCCGATAAAATTTCGAAGGAATTTTCCAAATAAGCACTTGCCAAAGTAATTAATTATACACGGTGTGGCAAATCGTATCTTTATTTCAGATTATAATTTTTCAATTCATTTTTCAATTCCTCAAGAGAATTCGGTTCAACAATTTGAGTGTCAATTATAAATTCTGTGTTTTGTGTAATTAGTTTTAAATCTCCAGCAAATTCCTTTATAGATTTTATTTCAGCTAGTTTTAGTTTTTTTGGAAATAGACTGTTTTTTATTAATTCTCCGTTTTTCAGAGTCAGATATTGTTTTCTGTTTTCAAAGTAATAAATTAAAAACATAAAAATTCCAGCTCCTATTTGTCCAATTCCAATAGATGCGAGTGAAATTTCTTTCCATTCTGAAGTAATAAAAGATAGCAAAACGAGAATAATTCCGATTGCTACAAAGAATATTCCCATTCTTGAATTACTTCTTAATCTTTCTTTTGTATATCTGATTTTCGTCATTTCTGATATGTTTGCCAACGGTTTTGTTAATGGTTTACTTCGTCTGTTCGCTGCGCTCGGGTGTTACGTAGTTTAAGCAACTAAATAATAACGGAAATCAAACTCCGTAAGTATGATTGTAAATAGGCGAGAAGCAGCAATAAATTATATACGGTGTTAGCCACTGGCATTATTTTCGAGCTAAAAATTCTTTCGCGGTTAAAATAGGAATTTTTGAGTTTTTAAAGTCTTTTTTATTACTCGTAATTATTATTTCAATTTGATTTTCTATAGCTGAGTAATACTGAAGTCCGTCCTCAAAGTCAGGGAACTTATCGTCACTTAAAGCTAATTCAGTTATTTTATCATCTAAGCTTAATACTTCTACAAGCACTTTAAATTTCCTTAATATTTCTCTCGCTTCTTTTGCTGATTTTAATTTTGTTAAGATATAGTTTGTGTTCGCAAATGTTAATGATGAAATAGCTAAAGTTAATTCTTTTTTATCCGCACGAGAAAACAAATCAGCAGCCTCGTCATAGAATTTTTCTCTTTTTGAAAGAAGGTCAATAACAATATTTGTGTCAATTAATAATCTACTCATTTGTATTTTTCAATTAAATAATCAGCGTAGGCATCTTTGACATCAAAATCTTTGTCAAGTGAAATCACACCACTTAAACTTTCAACAAGAGGTGTTATTTCGGCAGAATTTTTTTTGCGATTTGTCAGAGTCTTTAAATATGATTCGATAAGCTTCGACAAGCTAATATTATTCGATTTAGCATAGTTTTTTGCACTTTCGATAATTGTTTTGTCTAAACTTAATGTGAGTTTTTTATCCATAACATTTTTGTTTACGTACAAATTTAATAAATTATTACGTAAGTTTAATGGGTTCTGGATGTTTTTTTGCTTGTGGCCAACGTGTTACGTATATGAAATGTTGCGTGTTTGTGTGCGAGGATTTTCCGAAGGAAAATCAGACGTAGCAAACGTGCAACGACCTTTGTTTAAGCCTAAAACCAGCAATTTTTTATATACGGGTTACCACACGTATTTATTTCGGAAGCAACTGTTTTTCTGTTAATGTTATTTTCCTTTTGAGACCTTTTTCCTCAATTTCAATTTCCACATTTTTCGTAAAACGATTGTTTGTCCAATAATCATATAATTCTTGGGTGTTGAAATTTGAAACATTAATACCATTAATTGCAATTATTTGTGTGCCAAGCTCAATAGGTTTGTCTAACAAGTAATTGTCCTCATAGGAATATATAATAATTGTATTTTGCTCATAATTTGGATGAAAGAATATTTGGTGTTCAGTTAATATATCGTCATTAAAATAAGAATTTTGGTCTAAATAAAAAATCTCATTTGCCCAATCTAAAGTAATTGTAAATTTCTCAAAAAAAGTATTACCAATTAAATTTGATGCATTCTCTTTAAATGTAACAATTTGATTAGAAAGTTTAATGTCGTTAAGTAATTGTATTGAAAGCAATGAGTTGTATTTAGTGCTTTTAGTTATTCCATTCGCATTTACACTAGTTAGTCCCGTTGTAGTAACATATGGTATGTTTTTTTTTGAATTTAGTTTATTAAAAAGAGATAAGTTAGCACTTATATTTCCACTGAAACCCGTGTCGAATGTGTATGAATCTTCAATTCCATTTAGTTTTATTTTGATTTTCGCATTTCCATATTTGCCAGAATTTGTTTTAAAAATTTTTGAATTACCACCAATGTTAAAATTATCAATCTTATCTGATATACGAATAACTTTATTTTTATAATCAATTTGCCATTTTGCTTTCCTCATTAAATTATTTCCAATTATTCCATAATATGTATCTGGTCCTAAAAACTGATAATAATGCGTAAAATCGGAAGAATATGCACCGATATTTTTAAAATCAATTTTTCCTATTTTAATATTGGAAATTGATAGGTATTCATTTGAAGTTATAGTTTTATTAGCATCAGATATTCTGCCCTTAACGTTGTTTGATTTATAGCTAATTTCATTTATAATATTAGGGTCAATAGTTGTTAATTCATTTCCTGTATCGAATATGAAACTATAATTTTTATTATTAATTTCTACTTCGATTATGATTTGATTTTTAACAAATTTAAATGGAATTTCTTCAGTATAATTTTCTTGTTCAACTTTTCCTTGGGTTACTGTTTTTAACCTCTTTAGAGAAGAACAGCTTAAGAAATTGATTGCTATAAAAAATAGAATAAAGTTGTTTTTTGTCATATGTGTGGTAACGTGTTACACAAAGTATTATACAGCTCATACCCCGTAAATTAAAAAGGGTATAAGTCAACTATGCCTAATTTCTGTTCATTACTTCTATTTGAAATTTAGTAGCCCTAAAAGCCATTTCTAGGCCTTTGAGATTACTATCTGCTTTATTGGTTTCAATTAAGGTGTCTAAATAGTCTACTTGCTTCTTAATACTTTTGGTATTTCTTTTAAAGATATGATATTTTAATAATATTAATTGGGAGGTAATATTATCTATGAGATCGGTTTCTTTTAGCGCTTCGTCAATTGTGCTTTTAATTTTAGTATCATTTTCGGTGCGTTCGTCAAAGAGATAGGCATTTGCTAGATCGGACTTGCTCAAAACGGAATAATCACTTTCCCCAGACATATCTTTTCGATAGGTCATTTTGTTATCATTGAGAAAATACCATCTGGTGTAGGAGTCATTTTCCATTTTGATCTCCTTTTCAAATTTCCGCTCTTTTGTATTCCAATTGGTAAAGGCAATTAATAGTTCGGTACCATCCTCTTTTTTTAAGATGGCCATTTTGATTAAATAGTTTCTGTCGCCAGGTTTTTTAATCTCAATTTCTAAAGGCGTCTCTACAGAAACATATGTTTTTATGGCTTTTAGTATTGTTGAGACCTCTTCTGGGCTTGCCGTTGGACATAAATTCTCTCTCAAGAATAAATCGATATATAAATAATGGGTGAGATAGAAGTCATCCATTTTTAGGTAGTTGGCTTCTTTAAGGTGTTCGGACTTTATTTTGATATTGTCAGATTGCGCGAAGCCAATGCTGGTGGTTAAGATAAGTAGTAGCGCTATGTGTAATATTTTGTGCATGTTTTTTGTTTTGGGTAATAATGGTGTCTTAAAATTCAGAGTTCCTTAATTTACAACTTAATCTATATTATCAATATAAGTGACCTTAAAATAACCATCAGTAATAGTTCTATCTTCAATTTCAGAATTTTCAATGTAAAATGTGCCTTCAATAACGTTTGTGTCTTCGTTGTGATTACTAATAGAAATATAAGAATCATTAGATTGATCCGGGTTATTACTCAATAAATTTTCAGGAATGTTAATTCTATTCTCAAAACTGATTCCCACAGATTGAGAGCTGCCGTCTGGTTGATATACATAATCAGTTCCAGTTTTTACATCTGAAGGGATTGAAATAGTTAATCTTCCAAAGTTGCCATCATACCCCTGAATTCTAATTTTATCGATACCTGAAGATTGTGATCTGCGAGAATCAGGAGATCCTGGATCGTCAGTGACCATACGAAAACCATCAACTCTAGCTGAAATTATATTTATATCAGGATTCTCGTCTTCAGTTCTATCAATATAGGGGAGGCTAAACATTCCGTTTTCTAATTCAACACTCTTTAATTCGCCAGTCGTAACATCTATCCATCGAAATAAAGTGCCACTAAACGTTCCTGAGACTGTTTTATTTTGGGTATCTAAATTTGTAATATTAATTTCACCAACTTGGTTGCTCGCTAAAACATCACAGCCATATACGCCCGAGTAATATTCTGAAGAAGCGGTTGTATTCTCGTTGGTATCATTAGAATTAAAATAATAGAGATTCGTTTCTAAATGATCTTGTAACGTTCCTATTTTATATAGTCCTGTCGCAATTGGATCTTCGAGAAAGGTTTCTCCAATAGTTAACTTTAATGACGTATTGAGATTAAAATCAGTACCACTTATAACTAATCGCTTATTATCCCATAACGTCACCTCAACAAAAGCTGTTATTTCATTTGACGTATTTCCATAATCGAATACCTGTCCATCTATGGTTGCTTTAAAAATAGTTTGTTGTACGTCTGTAGTTTCGTCTTCACTAGTTACGCAGCTAACAACGCTTACTACTAGTGCTAATAAAGCTATTTTAAATAGTTTTTTCATGCCATTGGTTTTTATCTTAATTGAATCTTTTTCTATGATAGGTGTTCGATACACCGAATTTAGTAAATATATAACGAATAGACACGAACACAACGAACAGGTGATGCAAACTCTACTTGGATTTACATAAGTCGCTTTGTTCTAGTAATTAATGTTTGCATTAATCCAAAATAGTCGTGAAAGCATTTATAGCATTAAAGAAAAAACAATAATATTAGAAGAAGATATTGTATCGCTTGATGAAGTTAACATCATGAATCCTAAACGCTATGTAGAACTCGCCTTTAAAAATTTAAAAGCGTACCCAGGTCACATAATCGTCAAACCCTTCTATAGTATCAAAAAACAACGTGATTTCTTGTAAGTTGGAGAGATACGTTGGTTTTTGGTATTTTTTGTTGTCTATTAATTTTAGATATATAATTATAAAACTGGCTAGTATTATAAACAGGGTAATCAAGATCCAAGTCATATTTTTATGTTATGTTTTTCAGATTGATTACGTATGTCTTTATCCAAAGACAAGAGGTCTTGCCTTTTGGTCCCTAGATGATTAAGGAACTAATTTAGTAAATAAAAATGGAATAGGGGATTTGTGTGGATTTTTGGAAGTAGGCTTAAACAACCAAAGCATTATATACCGTTTAAGTTTAAAACTCATTAAATTTAATGCTATCAAATAATAAGAATTCATATATTTTTATAGTGTTTATAAGAATAAAAGGTCTAATTATGCCCAAAATTTCCAAAAAGGGCGCTTTTTAACTGTTTTAATTTCTTCTTGATTATTGTTTAAATGGTCCAGAAATTGACCAAGTGTTTTTATATCATCACTTGCATATTCGATATATACATTTAAGGATTTTTCAAATTCCATTTGTAACTCAATGATAAATAGTTGACCGTTTACTAAAGCATTCGGTCCAAAGACGTCAAAAACGTCTTTAAATGTATAACTATAACCTTCTTTGAGAATATGGTCGAGAGAAATGTTTAAAAATTGATTTCCAGAAGGAGCAAATTCACCTAACGGCTCTATCATTAATTCACTTGAATTTGACTCTAAGAATTTTGAGATATCTACATGTTTTAAATCTAATCCATCCTTTTTGACAATTATTAATAAAACAAGCATATCAATATCTGTTGTTGGCAAAATAAAATCTTCAAGATATTTGAGGTTATCATTATCTGATAAAATTTTATTTTTTAACTCTAAAAATGTAATCATATGTGTTTCTTAGTGTTCTAATAATGGATTGTAATAATTTTGTTTTAAGTCTAGCAACTAATTTGGCAAATACAAACTGAATAGAAAATTTGTTAGGGTTTTGCTAATGTCAGGTCGCTACGCTCGTGTTGTAAGTAGGCTAGAACGAAATAAAATACAACATTGTAACACGTATTTATTGGTTTTTAATGATTAAATCATCAAAGGAAGTTCCGTTAATTAAAAAGGAGTTGGGTATAGTTATATTGGTTGTATTTCCATTATCTAAATTGATTCGAATTATTTTAGGAGAGCTGCTATTTTCAAAGACAATATATTCGTTATTATTAGAATGATAGACAGCGCCTCTAGTTTCTCCTTGTAAATTTATATTAGTACCTATGTATGTGAGATTACCATTATCAATATCTATTTTGGCAATTTTATTTTCAGAATAGTGATATATGTATAAATTATCATTATCATCAATTATTAAGTCATCAAACGAGGTTCCATTAGTTAAAAAAGAGTTGGGTATAGTTATATTGGTTGTATTTCCATTATCTAAATTGATTCGAACTATTTTAGGAGAGTTACTATTTACAAAAACAATGTATTCGTTATTGGTAGAATGATAAGCAGCTCCTCTAGTTTCTCCTTGTATATTTATATTAGTGCCTATGTATGTAAGATTACCATTATCAATATTTATTTTGGCAATTTTATTTTCAGAATAGTGATAAATGTATAAATTATCGTTATCATCAATTATTAAGTCATCAAACGAAGTTCCATTAGTTAAAAAGGAGTTGGGGATAGTTATATTGGTTGTATTTCCATTATCTAAATTGATTCGGACTATTTTAGGAGAGTTACTATTTACAAAGACAATGTATTCGTTATTGTTAGAATGATAAACAGCTCCTCTAGTTTCTCCTTGTATATTTATATTAGTACCTATGTATGAAAGATTACCATCATCAATATTTATTTTGGCAATTTTGTTTTCAGAATCGTGATAAATGTATAAATCATTAATAATTGTATTGTTAATTATTTCAATACTTCCGATAATTTCTGTTTGATTATTAAAAGTTAAAGATATATCACCTGAAATAGTATTTTCGGGGATTTCAACTTTTATAAAATTACTGTTAATTTCAATTATTGTTGCCGTTAAATTTTCAGTAAATTTAATTGTATAGTTTTCATTTGTTAAGAATCCATTTCCATTGATTGTCAAAATATCTCCGATTTCAGCATTATGAGGGGTAATAGTAATATTGGTCGGAAATTCATTTTGTTGTTGTGATTCAGTAGAATCATCGTTAGAACAAGAAAGCATGATTCCTAGAATAAGTAATAAATTTATTAATTTTTTCATATTTTTTTATTTGTGTTTTAAAGTGTGTATATAGTTTATTGTAGCAAATACAAACTGAATAGAAAATTTGCTAGGTTTTTTGCAAGTAGGCTAGGACTAGCAATGAATTAAATACAGTGTTAGCCACTGGTTTTTCCTTTTACTTACTTAACGCTTTAATTATGCGTTCCTCGTTTATTATTATATCTCGGAATAAAACGTGTGGAAATTCTGTGTATTTCGATGTTTTGAAAGCTTCCAAAATATTCAATAGCGTAGACGCAGTAATTAATGATAAATTCATTTCTGTGTCCATTTCGCAATCTGTTACAAAATCATCACTAAACTCTGGTGCAATAAGTAATATTTTTACAATACGTAAATCATTTTTAAGAGCTACATTTTGATACGATTTTAATTGTCTTGAAACTGTACTGAATTTGTTATACCCTCTTTCTTTACTTGTTTTGCATTCTACGATAATAATTTCGTTATTATTTAAGTTTAAAAGAATATCTATCATATCTTTCTTGGTATTCAGCTGATTTTTTAATGTGTCATCAACATTAAAACCTAATCCTTCAAAAATAATTTTGGTCAATTCTTCAAATTTTAAACCTAGTTCACTTTCTTTTACCGTAATTCCGTTTTCTTTTAATAGATTAAGATTTCTGTAAGCAACATTTTCAAAATTCTCTAAATATAAATTCTCAACGTCTTTATAATGTTCAAGAATATTTAAAATATCATCGCCTCGTTGCTTTATACCATTGTCTTTTATGAATATGGTTAGATCTGTTTTTACAATTAAATCCAATATATCCCTGGGTTTAATGTTATAATCGAGTAGAAAATCTGCTTTTAAAACGAACTCTTCTTGTAGCTCAAATTGCTCTTTTATTTGCTTATTTAATTTGGGAAGTGATTGGTTTAATTCAGTTAATAATTTGTCAAAACCATCTAAAGATATTCCAACTTTTTCATCGCGTTCAACATTTTCAAAATGCTCTATTAGGCTATTAATCTTTTCCTCTAAAACACTTCCTTTAAGATTTGAAATATTTAAACCTTTCTCACAAAGCTCGTTTAAGGTTTTTTTCTTATCCGTTAATGTACTTCCTGGTTTGTATATGTCTTCTAAAAGCAAATTTGTAAATGAAACGCCTTCTTTTATGATTTCTTCAATTTTTTGAGCATAGGATAATTTTCTATCTATATTATGTTCTCTAGCAATTTGATTAATTATTGGCTCTCTTAAAAGCTTTAAAGTTCTACGGTAGAATTTTTCTGCAACTTCTTTCTCTCTTACTCTACGTAACATTCTGACCATTTCGTCAGCAACATAGATTGTATTCTCTTTATTTGAAAAGAAAATGATCCCAATATTTTTTAGTCCTTTTATGACCTCTTGAATGTCTATTGTTTTGGCAGGTAAAATAGAATAATTAATCAGCTTGATTTCTTCTTGGGACAGTCCTAATTGTTTTGAAAGTGTTAGGATAATTGATAATTCGTCAGAAGATATTCTTGAATCCCTATTGTTTTCAATATCATTATGATAGGCTGTATGTAAACAAGCTTTATAAATTTTATAATCTCTTTTTTTAGTCTCACTTAATTCGGACTTATCGTTACTAGAATCAGTAGTGAGATTTTTAATTCTGCTATTCAGATGTTTTATTTCTTTTTCGTACAATCGAGAAAACCAATCTTGTTTCATTATACAGTTTCCATCACGAATTATGATATCAATTAAAATATCTAATTGAGACGTTATTTCCTGAAATTCACATTTAATGTGTTCTTGAAATTCTCCTGAGGTTAGTTCAAATATTCTAGATATATTTTGATTATCAACTGATTTTAATCCTTTATCTGAAGAACTTAAAATTTTCTGGATTTCTTTTGAGTTTTTTGGATTTTTAGATATGATATTATCGATTATCTTAATGAATGAGTTCTTTTCAATGGAACCGAGTTTATCTAAAATTTTCTCTAATTTCATAGTGTTTAGTTGTTTATTATTTGGCTTTTAATTGAACGTTGTTGTATATGATTTGATGCAAGGATTTTCGCAATTAGGCTAGAACTAGCAAAAAATTATATACGGTGTTTGTAGTAGTTATTATAATTTATTAGCTGCAACTTTGAGCCAAATATCTTTAAGCTCTTTTCTGCTAATATTAAACTTTTTCATAATAATCGGGTCAGATTCTTCATCTTGCATATCCCAATATTTTTCGCTCATTATTTCATTGTAAATTTCTAATTCTCTTTTTGTCGGTAAATCAGATTTAGATATGTTCCCAACTTTATCTTTGATGATAATATCAAATTTGTAATTCGTTCGTATGTTATTTTTTGCGATTTCAGGTGTTACGTTTCCCGTTTTTGCATTAGGCGACCAAAGTAATTTTCCATAAGTATAACCAGTTCCAATATCGTTTTTATCATCATAAGCAAATATTAGGATTTCATCAATATCTTTATCTTCTTCAGTTTTTTCATAAACAATGGATTTTAAAGTGTTGTCAAGGCTCTCTTTTGAAATGTCAAATGGAACAACAATTGAAACAGTTAATCTTATAAACTTTGGAATATCTTTTAGTTCTTGTCTTGAGTAATCAGATAATTTTTGAGTCATTGCTTTCGCGCTTGAAAATTCAGATTCCTCAATTGTAAAAGTCGAAATTTTTGTAGAGTCAAAATCTGTTTTATATTTTGATTCAAATTTTGAAGTTTCTAATTCCGGTTCCGTCTTTTTGTCGTTTTTCGTTTCGTTGCAACTCATTAAAATCAGAATTGGCAAAATCCATAATATTCTTTTCATTTCTAAACTTTTTGTATTGTGTTCATCGGTTTCTTTAATTAATGCCAATGGTTTTGTGTATAGAAAGTTGCGGGTTTGTGTGCGAGGAATTTCCGAAGGAATAATACGTTACAAACACGCAACGCCCTTTGATTACGCACTAAACCGCAATTATTTTTATATGGTATTGTATGCCGTTTTTTATTTTGTTATCCATATGGTAAAACTCTATGAAGCCATCTTTTAGCTTCGTCCGTTTCATATTCATCTAAACATTCTTTCACCTTTCCAATATTGTATTTTAAACTAGTTACTTTATCCTTTTTAGTTTGGGGGGCGTTCCATTCAGTCGATAATTGACCTACTGCATAGAAAAAACCGCTTTGAACGTTATCGTTAAAGTAATTAAGTCCTGTAATGTAAAGTTCTAATTTGTAAGAATCGAAAGGATACCCATTATTACAATTCCAAGCTTTCATTAATCTAACTATAGGACGAACTACTTGATTATATTTTGTGTTTGCCTCTGTTAATTTTGTTTTCACATCACTTGGGTCAGTAATTTTCCAACCATAATCTCCAGGTATGTAAAGTGTTGAACTCCATATTTGAGTTTCCTCTTTTGCAGGAACAAGGTCATAATGGATATTTCCAAGTCTTATTGTAACAGTTGGAAAAGACCTAACTACTTCTGAGCCATATCTATCTTTATAATATTTGTCTCCGAAATCTTTTAACCAACCACGATAAGTCTCTGGTGTTCTTTCGTATTGAGTATGATTAAACACTACCATAATATCTATATCAGATTTGCTATCAATAGACCTAGGAAGAATTGTATCTCTATCGTAAGAACCGAATACAAATCTTCGTTTAATTAAAATTCCCAATTCTTTATCCAAGTTGGCGAGAAGATTATTTTTCGATGCATTTATTCTTGTAATTTCTGCAGAGTCTTTTTTTAAATAAAATGAGTAAGACAAACCTCTTAAGTAAGAGTCAATAGAGCTTGCCATATTATAATTCTAATTCGTTTTCGGTATAAGACTCTTCGCCTGATTCTATTCCTTTTTTAGCAAGTTGATAATCAGAATTACTCGTTGGAAAAGATTCAGACTCTATATTTATGTCTTCTATTTCTGATGCAATTTCTTCGATACTTTCTATCAAATGTTTGTCTTTGATAGCATCATCATCAATATATGCTTGAAGTCTATCACATTTTTTCATAATAGCTAAATATTTGTTTCCAACTCTTCTATGACCTTCAACTTTTTTTTGAAGATTCAAGAATGTTTGAAATCCACTTAAAAGTGCTGCTATTAGTGCTAAAACTAATGGTACATATTTCACCCAATTTGTTACCTCATCTGTCAGAACGTAAAATAAGAGAGAACCTGTCAGTACATTAAGGACTATTAATGGAATTCCTATCCAGTAATGTTGTTTTTCTTTTCTGTCGGCAGCATTAAAGTGTTTTTTCTTCCCGTAAAGAGAATCGACTTTTATCCTTTTTATCTTGTCTTTTGTGTTTTTCATTGGTTTTGTTCAAATGATATACAACGTTGTTGTATATGGTTTGTTGCGAGGATTTTCGTAAGTAAGCTCGAACTAACTATTAATTATACACGCCGTTGCCAATAGTACTTTTTATTTAGATACCGTTCCTTGTCATAAAATCAATTACACTTTGAAGCATTAATTCAACTTGCTCTTTCGTGTATTCTCCATATTTTCCGTGTGCAGCTTTATTCCTTAAGTCTAACCAAGCTGTTACATTCTTTTGGTCAAGTTTATTATAAATAGTCGCTTTGGTTAATTCAGCGTTTAACAAGTCAGCTCTTTTTGGTATTTGTTTTCCAGCTTTTTCAGATGTAATATCAATTCCATTTTTCACACAAAGTTGTCTTAAATGTTCTTCTAAAACACTTCCAATCATAACAGCAGACGCATCTTTATAATTTTCATTCAGCAAATGTTCAGCCATTTCGATGAAATCAGTAAAAATTTCGGCTGACAAAAGTCCGCGAATAGTATTTAACCAACCTTGTTCAATTTCGGTTTTTATCGAAGTTAGTATTCCTCTGCCTGTTTTTGCTTCAAATGGTGTTGCTCGATGGCAGTCGTTAAAAAAACTCTCATAATAAGGATGGTCTTTCGTGTATAAATTTAAAATGAAAGACAAAGAAGCATTTCTAAATTCGTTAAATTGCTCATTGTCAACGTATGATGTCGAGAATGTTCCAGTTCCTCTTCTTTCGGTTCGTAAAACATTATCTGCCAATTCAATTAATTGGTTAATTCGTATTTTTAATTTTTCTTCTGTGTTCATTTTTCGGTATTATTGGCAAATAATTATATGATAACTTCTATCACTCATATCTCACTAATTAGGCAGGTAACAGCAAGTGTTTTAAATATTTAAAGTCATGAGCCACGAAGTTAATTCTATTTCTTATAAAAACTATACGTAAAGTTACGTACAGCTTCTCTTCGTCAAAAGCTAAGTTAAAACCTTCTATTCTAATTAACTTACGGTAAACCGTAATCACCAATTAATAAAAATCGAGACTCTATAAAAACCAAAACTCATCTTGTTTATGCAACGTGGTTTTAATAGATTTAATGCTATAGTCTTTGTTAGTGTTTTCTATGAATTGTTTTATTAGAGGTCGTTTCATTGCTGATGGTGTTTTTGGGTTATAAAGAGGTTTCGACTTACGTTGTAAGCTATCTTCGCTCAACATATATTTTGATCTCGTTAATGCTCAACCTGACAAATAGGTTTAGACTGTGTTCAACCTTTTATAGAGGTTTCGACTTACGTTGTAAGCTATCTTCGCTCAAAATGTATTTTGATCTCGCTAATGCTCAACCTGACATTTTTGATTTATAAAGTTTAGGTTGCTTACGACTAGACGTTCATCCATAAAAATTATAGGTGGATTACGGTTAACTTATATATCTTTGATATAATGAATAAAAGCATCGTTATAATAGGAGCAGGGCTTTCGGGATTATATTTAGGGTATCTCCTTAAAAAAGCAGGTTTTACTATTAAAATAGTAGAAGCTAATGATCGCATTGGTGGCCGCATTTTTACAAAAAAGACCCATGACACCCCTGTAGAATTAGGTGCTACTTGGCTTTGGAAGTATAATAAAGAGTTAATGGCGTTGTGCCAGGAGTTAAAGCTGACTTTATTTGAACAAGCTATGGCTGGAGAGGCTTTGTTTGAAGCCACAACTGCTAGTACAGTACAACGTTTTAAGCTTCCTGCGAATCAGGATATTAGTTATAGAATTGCAGGAGGTACACTAGCGCTATTAGAGCAATTAGCGGCTCATTTTTCTGAAGACGAACTCCTACTGAATGCTACCGTAAAAACCATTAAGGAGCAGGGTAACGCCATTGAAGTTATTACGGAACATTCTACATTTATAGCCGATAGTGTGGTGTCTACAATGCCGCCTCAGCTTTTAGTGAATTCTATTCATTTTCCTGTAGCATTAGATGATGAACTCGTGGACGTGGCCAACCATTGCCATACTTGGATGAAAGATTCTATAAAATTTGCAGTCGTTTATAAAACTCCCTTCTGGAAAAAGAAAGGCTTATCTGGCACCGGTTTTAGTCATGTTGGTCCGTTTACAGAAATTTACGATCATTCGGATGTCGCTCATAAAAGGTTTGCCTTAATGGGATTTTTGAATGGCAACTTAGCTGCAGAAACAAAAGCTCAGCGAGAAGTGTTAGTTAAACATCAGCTTTTAAAGTTTTTTGGCGACGATGGCGAAAACTATTTGTCTTACGAAGAAATGGTTTGGAGTCAAGCGCCGCTAACGACTACAGCAACTGATACGTATTTAAATCCGCATGCCAACAATGGCCATCCTATTTTTCAAAACATGTATTTGAATGGTAAATTTATAGTTGCAGGTTCTGAAACCTCACCTAGTTATGGTGGTTATATGGAAGGAGCTATTTATAGAGGGCATCAAATAGCACTTTTATTAAAAACGACGTTTCTGTAAACTAAAAAATCTCAAGCTTGTACTTGAGATTTCAATAGTGGTTTCAATATGTTTATTTATCAATAGACCCTAAGACACGTTTCATAAAATTATTAACGGCATCTTTTTTAGTGGCTCCATCTTTAATCATTTTATTGACTTCAATGGCACCATACATATTAGAGATTAATTCTCCAATAACGTCGAGCTCTTCATCTTTTAAAGACGGTACTTCGGTTAAGGCCTCAAGCGTTTCAATAGTTTCAATGATGTAATCTTCGTCATTGTCTTCTATGAATTGCGTTAAATGTTTTATTACGGGTAGTTTCATTGCTGATGGTGTTTTGTGTTATTAAGAGGTTTCGACTGCGCTCAACCTGACAGGTTTCGACTTACGCTGTAAGCTATCTTCGCTCAAAATACATTTTGATCTCGTTAATGCTCAACCTGACAGATAGGTTTCTACTGTGTTGAACCTGCTATAGAGGTTTCGACTGCGCTCAACCCGACATACATGTTTCGATTGTATTTAACCTGTTATAGAGGTTTCGACTTACGATGTAAGCTATCTTCGATCAACATGTATTTTGATCTCGCTAATGCTCAACCTGACAGGTTTCGACTGTGCTCAACCTAAAAATTGTGTGTTACACAGCGTCGTCAACCAGTTCTTTTAAAACATCGAACTTGTTTGTTTGTACTTGACTTTTAAATTCACCGTTTTTGAATGTTGCAAAGGTTGGTAAATTATCTACCGTTGCTAATTTTCTACTTTCAGGAAATTTTTCAGCATCAGCGATAACAAAGGTTGCGCCTTCGTGTTCTGTTGCTAATTTCTTAAACTTAGGTTTCATTATTCTACAATTTCCACACCACGTCGCTGAATATTGTACGATCACTGTATCGTTACTATTGATAATCTCTTGTAGATTATCTTGTTCTAATTCTTGTATCATAGTTTTTGTTTTATACGTCATTGCGAACAACGTGAAGCAATCTCTATCTTAATAAACAGATTGCCACGCTTTGCTCGCAATGACATAAATTTTAAACTTTTAGATTAATGAGATGCTAAATAAGCAGCAGTTCCTTTTGCGTTGGCTTGCATTGCTTCTTTACCTTCTTCCCAGTTTGCAGGACAAACTTCACCTTTTTCTTGTACGTGCGTTAAGGCATCGATAATTCTCAAGTATTCGTTAACGTTTCTACCTAATGGCATGTTGTTAACGCTTTCGTGTTGAATGGTTCCTTCTTCGTCAATGATGTACGTAGCTCTGTATGTTACGTTATCACCTTCAACAGTTACTAAACCAGTTTCTTCATCAAATTGTTCGTTGAAAATATCTAAAATCCCTAATGCTGACGCTAGGTTACGGTTAGAATCTGCTAAAATTGGGTATGTTACGCCTTCAATTCCACCATTATCTTTAGATGTGCTTAACCAAGCAAAGTGTACTTCAGCTGTGTCACAAGACGCACCAATTACAAGGGTGTTTCTTTTTTCGAATTCACCTAAAGCGGCTTGAAATGCGTGTAATTCTGTTGGACAAACAAAAGTGAAATCTTTTGGGTACCAGAATAATACTACTTTTTTATTGTTATTACGTGCTTCTTCTAGAACGTTCACTTTAAAAGTGTCGCCCATATCATTCATTGCGTTTACGTCTAAATCTGGAAATTTTCTTCCTACTAATGCCATGTTTTTATAGTTTTAAATTGATTACTAATTTTATGAATTCATTTAAGTTTTTTTTTGTTGAAGCGAAACAGGATTATTTTTTACTCAATTGAAGTCTTTTTTGAACTGCATAGTATCGCTACGGAGTAATAAAAAGACAAAGAGTGAGTGAAAAAGAACATGTTGTAGCCAATTGAAAAAAGCTTAAATCAATTCTCGACAAAGATACTTTTCATTAGTGAATTAATACGTTAAGCAAATTTTAATTTTTTATAAAGCAATAGATTTTGGCTATACTTAATTTTATTTTGAATAAATAAAAACTATTTAGCTTTTAGCATCTTAATTTTGAGATTTAAGGCTGCAAATAATAAGGTTGTAAAAGGACTTAACCAGTTAAAAATAGCATAGCCAATATATTCGCCTACACCGACACCTAAAACACCACTTTGGTAAGCACCACAGGTATTCCAAGGAATTAGAACAGAGGTTACAGTACCAGAATCTTCGAGTGTACGACTTAAGTTTTCTGGTGCTAAGCCTTTATCCTCATAGGCTTGCTTAAACATTTTTCCTGGAATAACAATGGCTAAATACTGGTCTGATGCAATAAGGTTTAAGCCTAAACAACTTAAAACGGTACTGGCAAATAATCCGAATATAGACGTAGCGATGGTTAGTAAGGCTTTTGTGATTCGGGCAAGTGCTCCGATGCCATCCATGATACCACCAAAAATCATGGCACATATAATTAAGTAGATGGTCCAAAGCATACCATTCATTCCTCCAGATGAGAACAAATCGTTTAATTTAGGATTATCTGTAATGATAGCTGTATCGGTAAGAATTGAATTTGTAATGGCCGTAAATTTAGATTCAGACAGCCCCTCTAAAATAGTACCTTGAAACACAAATGCAAAGATGATTGCTAAGACAATTCCGGACGCTAATGCTATTAAAGGTTTTGTCTTTAGTAAGATTAAGGTCACTACACCAACAGGCACTAAAAATAACCATGGTGAGATATTAAAGGTTTGATCTATAGACGCGAGGAGGTTGCTGATATCCGCACTTCCGGTTGTATCTATATTGAAACTTATAATTCCGAAAACAATTAAGGTGATAACAATTGTAGGTACGGTTGTAATGGCCATGTATTTAATGTGCGTAAACAAATCCGTGCCAGCCATAGCAGGCGCTAAGTTGGTGGTATCACTTAAGGGCGACATTTTATCTCCAAAATACGCTCCGGATATCACGGCTCCGGCAATCATCCCCGGATTAATACCTAATGCGGTTCCGATACCAACTAAAGCAATACCAACCGTTGCAGAGGTGGTCCAAGAACTCCCTGTAGCAATTGAGATGACAGCGGCGATAATAACGGAAGCAGGTAAGAATATTTCGGGACTTAAAACTTGTAAACCATAATAGACCATAGCGGGGATGACACCACTAACGAGCCATGTACCAGCTAAGGCTCCGACTAAGAATAAAATCATGATCGGCACAAACACACTTCTCAGATTTTCCCAGACCTCTTTTAGCATAACACTGAGACTCACTTTATTAAAAAAGCCAACAACGGCAGCCACCGCGCCACCTAATACTAAAATAATTTGATTGGTATACGCGCCAAGCCATTCTTGGTCTTCAACGAAAAAGATGTTATAGGCTAACATGGCCATTAGAATTACAACAGGTATAAGTGCTTCAAAAAAACTAAGTTCTTTATTGTCAATAATTACTTGTTCTTCTGTTTTAATCTCACTTAGGTTGTCGTTTTCTTGCATTTTCGTTCAGTTTAGTGTCGTAATGTTACGATTTTGTTAAGCCATTTGCAAATGGAATACTAATGATAGAATAGGATGCAAAAAAAAGGTTAGACGCTTACTGTTATATAAGAATCTAACCTTTAAATAAATAGGTGTCATTTTTAAGCTAAAGAATATGTAATTCTTTCATGCAGGCTTTCATCATGTCGTAGGTGCGTTCAATATCGGCATCTAATCCGATAGAGAAGCGAATTAAACCATCGCTTAGTCCCATAGCTTCTTGTTCATCTTCAGGGATTTCAGAAGAGGTAGAGCTACCTGGAGCACTGAATAAAGTTTTGTAGAATCCTAAGCTCACTGCTAAATAGCCTAAGTTGCGTTCTTGCATTAATTCCATCAACGCATTGGCGTTATCTAAAGACCCCACATCAATAGTCATCATGCCTCCAAAACCGTATTTTTCATTCATCATAGATTTGAATAACTCATGCGATGGGTGAGAGGCTAAACCTGGATATACTGTTTTTAAACCATCTTTTTCAAAGCGTTCTGCTAAATACGTAGCGTTATGGCTGTGTTGCATCATTCTAATATGTAAGGTTCTTAGGTTTTTTAATACCGAAGCCGAACGCAGACTATCCATTGTAGAGCCTAATAACATAGCCGCTCCGCTGTTAACGTTTCGCAAATCGTTAATTAATTCTTGTGTGCCACAAACAACTCCTCCAACTGTGTCTGAAGATCCATTGATGAATTTGGTTAAACTATGCACTACAATATCGGCACCCAAGTTAATTGGAGAGATTGATAAAGGTGAAAAGGTATTATCTACAATCAGTTTTAGATTGTGTTTTTTAGCGATGGCAGCCAAACCTTTAATATCTGCTACTTCTAATAGTGGATTACTAACCGACTCGCAATACAACACTTTAGTTTTTGGTGTAATTGCCGCTTCAACGAGGTCTAACTTCGTAATGTCCACAAAGGTTGTGGTAATGCCTAAACGTGGAGTAAAGTTCTTTAAAAAGGCATAGGTGCCACCATAAATGGTTCTGCTGCTCACCACATGGTCGCCAGCATCGCAAAGTTGCAGTAAAACCGGAGTAATGGCTCCCATACCTGAAGCTGTAACGGTTGCTGTTTCTGTGCCTTCCATGGCTGCTAAAGCTTCACCTAAGTATAAGTTAGATGGAGTAGAATGGCGTGAGTATAAATAACAACCATCTGCATTCCCTTCAAAGGTATCGAACATGGTTTTTGCCGATAAAAAGGTATAGGTTGATGAATCTGAAATAGATGGGTTAACACCACCGAATTCCCCGAAGTATTGTAAGTCTTGTATATTGTTTGCCGGTTTAAAAGTCATGTGTTTAGTTTTATTGTTTTTTAATGGTCACATGCAGTTCGCTATTTACCATCTCCTTTAAGGCGATAAGATTTCGAATATGCTCGTGTCATAGTTGTTTGATTTATGAATTAGTTAATTCAAACTTCGTTATTATTAGATGATTAATCAATAGTAGGGACGATATATAGATGAATAATCTGTAATTATTAATTTTAGTAGTTTTATTATAATTAAATTTGAATTTTGTGTAATTATTTCCGAAAAAACAACACGTATGATTTTTGATGCCACTGACAGAAAATTACTTCAATTACTTCAAACCGATAGTAAGCAAACCAATAAAGCCTTATCGCACCAATTAAATTTATCGGTGACTGCGGTTTATGAGCGTATAAGAAAACTCGAAAAGAGCGGCATTATAAAACAGTACGTGGCTTTGGTGGATAAAAGTAAAGTTGAAAAGGATTTTGTAGCCTTTTGTCATGTGAAATTAGTGCAACACTCACAAGACTATGTCGTTAAGTTTGAACGTGAAGTAAAGAAACTCAATGAAGTTTTAGAGTGTTACCATTTGAGCGGAGATTATGATTATTTGCTTAAAGTTTTGGTGAAAGATATGAAAGCCTTTAGAGAATTTATGGTCGAGAAACTTACTAAAATCGATCATATTGGTAGTACGCACAGTATGTTTATGATTAACGAAGTAAAGCATACCACAGCGATTACACTTTAAGATTATAGTGCTTTATTATAATTATAACGTATTGATTATTAGTGTTTTTGTGTTCGGTTTTGTTAATTGAGTTTCAATTCTAAACGTACTCGTAATCTGTTAGTTATAGTGTTTGAGGTCTATTTTATTAAAGGCTAGGCTATTGTGATTCGATAAATTTTCTAATTTTACACTATGAGATATACTGAAATTAAGGATTTGTATAAGTTTATATTTAAATCCTACGATAAGCCATTTCTAAAAGAGCATATCGCAAAGATTATAGAGCTCGACGATTATTTACCGTATAGTTCTACTTTTTTTTGTGTTACCAATACTCAAGATTTAACCTTTGAATACATAAGTAAAAACTTTACAGCCTGCTTAGGTCTCGATGCGGGTGAGCTAAAAGCGTTGGGTATGCGCTATTTTTGGAGCCGAATTCATCCCGAGGATATTGATGCTTGGTTAAGCGCTCTCAATAGTTTAATGGAGTTTACACTTGCTGAAATTCCAGAAGACAAACGAAAAGACGCCAATTACACTTGGAATTTTAGACTTAAAAATAGTGATGATGTTTATGTTAATATTATTCAGAACACCACTCCTTTAGTATTTGATTCTGACGGAAAACCGATTATTGGTTTAGCACATTACACGGTTTTAGATGCTAATGTTAAAATGGAAATTACGGCGTCTGCAAAATTATTAAATTCACATAACGAATATGAAACCTTGTTTTTTAATAACTTCTCTCAAAAATTATTAAATGACAGTATAAGTAACCGAGAGCGCGATGTGATTCGATTACTTGTGTTAAATCAATCTAGTAAACAAATTTCAAAGAAGTTAAATATTAGTTCTCATACAGTAGATACACACCGTAGAAATATTTTGAAGAAGCTTAATATTTCATCGACAGGAGAATTGATTGGTATGTTGAAAATGAATCAACATTGGTTATAAAAGGCATAAATACTCAAATTGAGTATTGCGAAATGAGATACTAAAGTGCAACTTTGAAGTACTATTAAAAATTAGGGTAAAATAGGTCCATTCTTAAGATTATTGTCATTAATCGAGAGTTTGGACTATTTTTTTTCTTCAACCTTTGATTCGCTATTGTAAAGCGATTGGCGTATTTCTAGTTTTAAATTATATTAGAAGCAACCTTTCTTAATATTTTTACGTCTTTATAGATATAGGCTATAATTTAATCAGCAATCAAATTTTAAATCGCATCAACAAAACATGAAGAAAACACTACTATTCACACTGTGTATTACATTACTATTGGCGTCCTGTGCCAGCGTTGAAAAACACAACCTGCAAGTCACCAAATTACATCCTGTTGAAGATCTTCATGAAGATATAGACAAGGTATATGACCAATTGCAACGTCATCATCCGCATTTGTACCAGTTTACATCTAAAACCGTGCTCGATTTTAAGTTCGATAGCTTAAAGAATGCCATAGATGAGCCTATGGATAGTCGTACGTTTTATAAACAACTCGCTGCGGTTACCAAATATATTGGTCAAGGACACATGTCCTTGTCACCTCCAAGTGAACGGTTGAATAGAAAAGAAAGAAAAGCCTTAAATAAAACCAAGTTTGAACTTAATAATTTAGATTTTGAATATTTAGATGATAAACTTTTGATTGTAAATGCGAGAGGAGCTGATACTGTTTTAATTAATGCCGAAGTTTTAAAAGTTGAAGATGAAAATCCTCAGGATTTAATCAAAAACTATACTAAAACAATAGCATCAGATGGTTATAATACTACGTTTCATAATAGAGTCGCTGGCACACGTTTTATGAGTTATTACGCTAAAGATAAAGGTCGTTTTGATAGTATTAGTTTGATCTTGAAGCATTCAGATTCTACTTTTATAAAGCAGTATAAGCGCGTTTTAAAAGTAGACACCACCAGTATAAAAAATGATTCTATAAAACGAGATTCCCTTAAAGTTGCAGAGGTTAAAAAAGTAAAACTTACCAAAGCAGAGCGAAAGGCGAATAAACTAAAGTATAAAGCCCAAAGAAAATACAATCGTAGCCATGGTTATATCGCTTCGCGAAATGAATATACCCGAAACTTGAACTTTGTAGGTAAAGACAGTTCCGTCGCTTTATTAAAAATAAGAGGATTCTCTAATGGCAACTATAAAGACTTTTACGAAGAGAGTTTTAAAACCTTAGATTCGCTTCAAACGGAAGTGCTAATTATTGATTTACGAAACAATTTTGGTGGACGCTTAAATGAAATTACCGATTTGTATTCGTATCTCACGGATGAAAATTATACCATGATTAACCGAAGTGAAGTTAATACACGCTTTCCGCTTTTAAAGAGTGTAATGAGTAACACCACTCCAAACGCCGTTAAAGCTTTTGCAGGTCTTATGTCTCCCGTTCTTTTTACCATAGACCTTTTTAAAACACAGAAAAAAGGGGATACCTTATATTATAAATTCAAATCCACTAAAGAGAAAGAGCCAAAACCTTTAAATTTTAAAGGCAAAATTTATGTCTTAATTAATGGTAACTCGTTCTCGGCATCATCCATATTATCTACAAAATTGCAAGGCAGTAATCGTGCTACTTTTGTAGGCGAAGAAACCGGTGGTGCGTTTAATGGAACCGTAGCCGGATTCTATAAAGTGTACGAAATGCCTAATACCAAAGTACGTGCACGAATAGGACTTGCGCATATTGATGCCCCTAATAAAACGGCACCAGATGGTTATGGTGTAAAACCAGATGTAGAGTTATTACCAAGTTATAAGGATCGCTTACAATCTGTTGATCCGGAGTTAGAATGGATTTTAGAAGATATAGCGCAAAAGCCATAAATTGTTGATGTCAATAATGGGTTTTAAAATTCGTAAATAAGTAATCAAAATTGTACTTTTGCAGGCATTATATTTAATCAGATAAACACTATTCTTTATGAAATCATACGATGTAGCAATAATTGGTTCTGGACCTGGAGGTTATGTAGCGGCAATCCGTTGCGCACAATTAGGCATGAAAACAGCTATTATTGAAAAATATTCAACGCTTGGTGGTACGTGCTTAAACGTAGGTTGTATTCCAAGTAAAGCCTTATTAAGTTCTTCGCATCATTACGAAGAAGCCACCAAACATTTTGAAGAACACGGTATTGAAATCCCTGGAGATATCAAAGTGAATCTAGAAAAAATGATTGGTCGTAAACAAGCTGTTGTAGACCAAACTACAGGTGGTATTGATTTCTTAATGAAGAAAAATAATATCGATGTTTTTGAAGGCCTTGGGTCTTTTAAAGATGCCACTCATATTACTATAGAAGGTAAAGATGCTCAAGAGATTGAAGCAAAGAAAATTATTATTGCTACAGGGTCTAAGCCATCAACATTACCGTTTATTACTTTAGATAAAGAACGTGTTATCACATCTACCGAAGCTTTAAAATTGAAAGAGATTCCAAAACACATGATTATCATTGGTGGTGGAGTTATTGGTTTAGAGTTAGGACAAGTGTATCGTCGTTTAGGTGCTGAGGTTACTGTCATCGAATATATGGACAGAATCTTACCAACGATGGATGCCGGTTTGTCTAAAGAATTGAATAAAGTCTTTAAGAAAGCCAAATGTAAAATGATGTTGTCTCATAAAGTGCAGTCTGTTGAGCGCAATGGAGATGAAGTGATCGTTAAAGCGGAAAATAAGAAAGGCGAAGTTGTAGAATTTAAAGGAGATTATTGTTTAGTTTCTGTAGGTCGTAAGCCATATACGGCTGGTTTAAATGCTGAAGCTGCAGGTGTAAAATTAAATGATAGAGGACAGGTTGAAGTAAACGAACATTTACAAACGTCTGCATCTAATATCTACGCGATTGGAGATGTTATAAAAGGAGCGATGTTAGCGCACAAGGCGGAAGAAGAAGGAACTTTTGTTGCTGAAACTATTGCAGGACAAAAACCACATATTGATTATAATTTAATTCCAGGAGTTGTTTACACATGGCCAGAAGTGGCTGCTGTTGGTAAAACAGAAGAAGAATTAAAAGAAGCTAATGTTGAGTATAAAGTTGGTCAGTTTCCATTTAGAGCATTAGGTCGTGCTAGAGCAAGTGGAGATCTTGATGGCTTTGTAAAAATCTTAGCAGATAAAACCACAGATGAGGTTTTAGGAGTTCATATGATTGGTGCACGTTGTGCCGATTTAATTGCAGAAGCCGTAGTTGCTATGGAATTTAGAGCGTCTGCTGAAGATATTTCACGCATGTCTCATGCACACCCAACATTTGCAGAAGCCGTAAAAGAAGCCGCTTTAGCAGCAACAGAAGATAGAGCATTACACGTTTAGACTATAAAATATGATAATAGAACCAAGAACTAGAGGGTTTATATGTTTAACATCACATCCGGTTGGCTGTGAGCAAAATGTATTAAGTCAGATAGACTATATTAAATCAAACCCAACAACTAACGGCCCAAAAAAGGTGTTAGTTATTGGAGCATCAACAGGCTTTGGCTTAGCATCTAGAATTACTAGTGCTTATGGCTCTAACGCCTCAACTATTGGTGTGTTTTTTGAAAAGCCGCCTACAGAAGGGCGTCCGGCGTCACCAGGTTGGTACAACAGTGCCGCTTTTGAAACGCAAGCGCATAAAGATGGCTTATATGCTAAGAGTATCAATGGAGATGCATTTTCAAACGAAATTAAAGCACAAACTTTAAAATTAATTCAAGACGACTTAGGGAAGATTGATATGATTATTTACAGTTTGGCTTCACCAGTAAGAACACATCCAGATACAGGAGAGCGTTTTAAATCTGTTTTGAAACCGATTGGTGAAACATTTACAAATAACACCGTAGATTTTCATACAGGAGTCGTAAAAGAAATTTCAATAGAGCCTTGTTCAGGTGATGATATTGATAATACGATTGCCGTAATGGGAGGTGAAGATTGGAAAATGTGGATTGACCTCTTAAAATCTGCAGATGTTTTATCTGAAGATTTTAAAACGGTTGCGTACTCTTATATTGGCCCTTCATTAACAGAAGCGGTTTATAGAAAAGGAACCATTGGTCGCGCAAAAGATCATTTAGAAGCGACTGCTTTTGAAATTACAGATTCTTTAAAAGATATCAACGGAAAAGGCTATGTTTCTGTAAATAAAGCTTTAGTAACGCAGGCGAGTTCTGCAATTCCGGTAATTCCGTTATACATTTCATTATTGTATAAAGTGATGAAAGAAGAGGGGATTCATGAAGGTTGTATAGAGCAAATTGAACGTTTATTTAATGAGCGTTTATATGCTGAAGATTTACAATTAGATGCGCAAGGAAGAATTCGTGTTGACGATTGGGAAATGCGAGATGATATTCAGGCTAAAGTTTTAGAACTTTGGAAAGAAGCCACCACAGAGACTTTACCTGAAATTGGAGATTTAGAAGGTTATAGAACAGATTTCTTTAATCTTTTTGGTTTCAATGTTGAAGGTGTTGATTATGATAAGGATGTTAATGAAATGGTTGCTATTCCTGGGTTACAAGAGTAGTACACTTTCACTTTAAATAATTTTAAAAGCGAATTTCTGATAAGGATTTTCGCTTTTTTTGATGCTAATTATCACTAAGCTATTGGCAATATAGGCTTAATGGCTTAGTGGCTTTGCGCGAAATAATATGACACAGAGTTCCACAAAGAAGGCACGAAGATTCACGGAGAAATTATACTAAGCTTCAACGTTTTCTATAACGATTTAACACTAATCTATAACGTACTGAAGATTGACACCTATTTTTGAGGGTTTATTTCTTTGCGTCTTAGCGGCTTTGCGCGAAAGATAATATCACAGAGTTCCACAAAGGAGGCACGAAGATTCACGGAGAAATATTATTAAATTATATGTCTTTTTATCTTTTAAAGATAGTTGAACGTAGTTCTGATTATTTTTCTTCACTAATCACTAATCACTAATCACTAATCACTAATCACTAATCACTAATCACTAATCACTAATCACTAATCACTAATCACACTGAAAGCGGGAAACTAACAATCAAAGTTCCTGTATCAAGTCAGAAATGCGCATGCGGTTACTATAATCGTGTTCATTAATATCTCGTACAAAACAATAGGCGCTGATATCGCCAGTTTTTACTTTTTCGGCTAAGACTTCAACTTTAAAAGGACCAAATTCTTCTGATTTTTCGATGTAGTAGAATTCGTGATCATAAATTATAGTACTGACCTTCTTTTTATATTTGTCTTTTAGGAAGGCTTGGATATCTTCGACTGAATTTATATCATCATCATAGTTCGTCGCGTTAATGTACATAGCAAATTCTTCTTTGCTTTGGTTGTTTAGCACCAAGATGTCATCATCTTTAAAAAACGCTTTGACAGTAATCATTCCATCTTCGGTTTCAATAAAAAAGATATTGTGAATACTAATGTTCCATGAGGTTTTTATCACATGATCTTTCCTGGAAATTTCCAGAATATTATCGGCTTTAAATGTGTAAATCGATTTCTTTTTAGAAATGCCATTTATTAAGACCCATTGTTTATTTATAAAATGAGAATCGTGATGAACCTCATAATTAAATGGTTTTAAATTAGGAATAGTATTATGTAGGTAATCATTCATTCAATGAGGTTTCAATACAAAGGTAGTTGCTTTGTAACGTTGCGATTTGGGCGTTTATTTCTTAAAGTTAAAAATTTTCTAGATGTTTTAAAACTTCTTTCTTATAACTTCGACTAATGGAAAGCGCTTTCCGATTAACAGTAACATGGTCATTTGTAAATGACTGTATGTGTTCTAACGCCACAATATAAGACCTGTGAATCCTTAAAAAACGTGTTTTTGGTAATTTCGCTTCAATGGCGGTAATCGTTTCTCTGGTGACTATGACACTGTCCGAAAGATAAATTTTAATATAATCGCTATAACTTTCAATATAGTAAAGGTCGTCAAAGTTTATTTTTTGCATTCTTCGGTCAGAGCGTACAAATATAAAATCGTTGTTATCTAAGGTGTTCGTAGTCGTTTCTTTAAAACTCGAAAAGACTTCAAAATACCGGTTTACAGATTGTAGTAAACGTGAAAAGGCAATAGGTTTTAGTAGGTAATCGACAGCTTGTAGATCAAAACCTTCCACAGCATAATCTCTATAGGCTGTGGTAAAAATAATCTTAATGTCTTTGTTTATGGACTTTGCAAAAGCAATTCCTGATATCTCTGGCATGTTAATATCTAAAAAGACTAAGTCCACTGTATTATTGCTCATAAAGTTAAAAGCTTCGATGGCATTTTTGCATTGTGCAGTAACCTCAATAGTATCAATCTTAGATAAATGAGAAGCTATGATGTCTCTAGCTATAGATTCATCGTCAACGATAATACACGAGATGGTTTTAGACATTGGTTAATTTAAGTATTAATTGTACTTCGAAAAAATGGTTATTCTCTATAATATTTAAATCATACTGATTTTTATAGAGTAGTTCTAGTCGTTTCTTTATGTTGTCTAACCCTATACCAGATTGAATTGTACCTGTTTTAGAATGCGAATTTTTAATACTAAAATGGATGCTATTGTTTTTACATTTAAATGCAATATCAATAGTCAATTTACCATCTTTAATCTTGCCATGCTTAAAGCTATTCTCTACAAATGGTAAAAATAACATTGGGGCAATTTCCATATTTTCAGAGCAACTATCATCACTTAAATTAATTTCTAGAGTATCATTAAAACGCAGTTGTTCTAAACTTATATAATCTTTAATATGGTTAATCTCATCCGTTAAAGGCACAAAAGGTTTATCAACTTGGTATAGCAAATAGTCTAAAAGATTAGATAGTTTTAGAATCATTTCAGGCGTTTCATCAGCTTTCTTCAAAGCAAACCCATACATGGTGTTTAGCGTGTTGAATAAAAAGTGCGGATGTATCTGCATTTTTAAATATTTCAGTTCTTGCTCTTTTAGTTTTAGTTGTGTTTCTAGGATTTTGGTTTCTAAAGTCTTGGTTTTTTTAGAAGCGATATTATTTAGTTTCATTAGCTTAAATGCGCTTACAATAAAGGTAACGAGATAGATGCTTGTCATTACAAAAAGGATGTTTCCTGTAATGGGATTCATATGGGAATATTCAAATTTTGAAAGATAAATCAAACTAAAAAAGATAGACACCATTACTAAATAGGCCGAAATAATAAGCGTGTATATACTATAAAGTATAAAATGGAAATAGCGCTTTGTAATGAGGTAATTTGGTATTAACGCATAAATACAAACATAGGTTAGTGAAATCGTTATGGGCATCAAAAAGAGTGAATACACTAAGGTATCATCAAAGTTATTGCTGCCAATACCAAAAAAGTACGTGAAGAAGAGGAGTACAGCACACCAAAATATAACATGGAGCAATCCTTGACCAATTTTTTTAAATATGAATTCTTTTTTTAGCATGTACTATAATTAGCATTACAATAATACCATATTTTTCAGCTGAATAATACCTTTGTAGACGAATGACGGAATTAGCAACGGATTTAGCATTTAGTTTAAAAGGGCATTAAACTGGTGATTCGTCGCATTTTAAAATTATTACAGCATTTAAGATTTAAGTTTGAACCATGTTTAATTAAAATCATCAATTATGAACGAACACTTAGTTTTGAAATTATTAGTACTACCTAATCCATTGGCAGACCGGTTTAATGAAGGAGGGCCATTATTTATGTCACTTATTTTAATCTGTTTATTGCTTTCTGTTTTTCTTTTAATAAAAGGTTTTATCAACCTTAAAAAGAATAAAGTGATAGCTGAGAAAATGCTGAAACTAACTATAGATTCTAGCTTATTAGGTTTAGTGTTAGGTTTTTTAGGATCTGTTATTGGATTAATTACCGCTTTCGATTCTGTTGAGGCCATGGGAAGTCCTGAGCCGTCAATTTTTGCTGGCGGATTAAAAATATCCTTATTAACAGCAACTTTTGGCTTGTTTACATTTGTTTTAGCACGTGTAGGAATATTAATATTACGGTGGTGTCTAAATGCAGAAAAGAACGCATAATAAACATAAATTATAATATTACAAGCGAACTTTATAAAGTTCGCTTTTTTATTTTCTAGTGTTTTATTTCTGTAATTTTGTAAAAACAGATTATGGAAGAACTAACGCTCACAACACCAGCACTTTTGTTCTCGGCAATATCGTTAATTATGTTAGCGTATACCAACCGATTTTTAGCTTATGCTGCTATCATTCGAAATCTTAGTGATAAGTATTTAAAGCATCAAGACGCTTCCGTTCTCAGGCAAATTAAGAATTTAAAATTGAGAATACAATTGACTAGGTACATGCAGATTGCAGGTATTACTAGTTTATTGTTTTGTGTTTTAACGATGTTTTTAATTTATATACATTATCCTATTGTAGCAGTTTGGGCATTTGGTTTAGGATTAGTACTTCTTATTTTATCCTTATTGTTTTTAATATGGGAAATTCAAATATCAGCAAAATCTTTACAGCATCATTTAGGTGATATTGAAAATCATTTTAAAAAGTAATTTTTTAAAATTTTTTGTGACCTCTTTAAATATTGTGTGTCTTAATATTAATAACCAATTTAATACCGACTAAAAAATCCCTTGACCAAAGACGCTATTCATAGTCTAACCGATGAAGCGCTCGTAGAAGCTATCGTGAAAACCAACGACACTTTGTTGTTCGAGGTGCTGTACGATAGATTTGCGAACATGGTTTATAATAAATGTTATGGATTTGCAAATGGAGTTGATGAAGCCAAGGATTTAACTCAAGATGTTTTTCTAAGGGTTTATGTAAAATTAGGAAGTTTTAAAGGGAAGTCTAAATTTTCAACATGGTTGTATGCTTTCACGTATAATCATTGTGTTAATTATGTTACTCGAAATACAGCTAAAAAGTTTGAGAAAAAGTCTATTAGCACAGAGTATCTTGACATTGAGAATATAGGTGAAGATATAGATTCTACGCTTGAGTTTGAAAGCATGAGAGTAGAGCAGTTGAAGCACGTTATGGAACTCATCTCACCAGATGATAAGATGATGTTATTATTAAAGTATCAAGATAATTTATCAATTAAAGAATTGGCCGATGTTTTAGATATAGGAGAAAGCGCGGTTAAAATGCGATTAAAAAGAGCGAAAGATAAACTTGTACATAAGTACACAAATTATACGAAAGATGGAGAATCCATTTAAGCAATTAGATAAGCCTTTACAGGAAGTTCCGCTGGAACTGAAAGAGAAAGTTATGCATGATATTGCCATAGCAAAACTCTTTTTGGAATTGGCAGAATTGTTTTCGTATAATATTGGTCATATTATAGACAGTGTAACAAGTAGACGGAAAAAAGATAATAAGTAAAAAATAGTAGTAACAGTATTAGTATGGAAAAAGTAACAGAATTTAAGGATATTGCTATGCAATCGTTAACTACAATGTGGTTAGAGATTACTAAAATATTTCCTAATATAGTTGGGGCAATAATTGTATTAATTATCGGTTGGATTGTAACCAAGCTTATTATTAAGCTTATTAAGAAAGTTTTAAAATTAGCAAAGGCAAATAAATTAGATGATAAATTAAACGAGATTGAGATTATAGAAGGTAAAAAACTCAATTTTGATACTGTTAAAATTGTTTCTGGTTCTGTAAAATGGATGATGTATATTATCTTATTAATAACGGCATCAGACATTATGGGATTAGATATTATTTCTAATCAAATTAGTGCGTTGTTATCTTATATACCACAATTGTTTGCGGCGTTAATTATATTTATTATTGGTTTAATTTTTGCCAATTTCGTTAAGAATAGTTTGAAAAAATTATTCGAATCAATGGATTTATCCGGTGGTAAAATGATTAGCCAAGTGGTGTTTTTCTTATTACTGACATTTATATCTATTACAGCATTAAATCAAGCTGGTATTAATACAGAAATAATCACCAATAATATTAATATGATAATCGCAGGCTTCTTATTGGCCTTTTCCATTGCTTTTGGTTTGGGGGCGAGAGAAGTTGTCGCTAAATTATTGAATACATTTTATGCACGTAAGACTTTTGAAGTTGGTCAGAAAATAATATTCAATGATAAGGTTTATGAAATAGAGGCTGTAAAAAGTATCGCTGTTATATTAAAAAATTCAGAAGGAAAACTGATTGTTCCTATTAAAGATATAGTAGAAAATCAAGTACAAATGCAGGATTAACTATAAGGTTAGGGTTATAGATTTTATGTTTACATAAAATAGGATCCTGCATGTGCTTGAGATTTTAAAGCCCTATTTATTAATTTAAATAGGGTTTTCTATTTAATGAATAACTAATTTACAAATTTCTTAATGTAAAATTAAGGGGGAGTTAATTAATAATCAAGATCTGTATCATATATGAAATATGTAGAGAAAACTATTTTCAGATAATAGAAGTTAGATGTAACACAGCTGTTTTTTCAAAATTATAAAACGAAAGAGTGTTTGTATTAGTGTCGATTAGCACGAATAAAATCAGAAATTAAATACGTAATCAACTTACCAATTTTGGTATCTTCATTGTTCGTTGGTGCAGCTTCACAAATATGTAGATACGCTGCGTTTTTATGTTTACCTAAATGATTCACAAATTGTCTTGCTTGTTGTATACTAAAACCACTTGGCGTCATAGCGCTACTCGGTATATTTTCAATAGCATCGCAATCAATTTCAATTCCAAAGGTCGTGTTCGATACATGGTCTAAAGCAGTGTCCATTTCAGAAATAAAATCGAGTTCATTTCTTACCTCTAGAGCCTCATACGTATTGTATTCTATAAATTTTACTTTTCTCATCGTTTTTAATAAGGTATCAGAAGTGTAGTTTTCGTGTAAGCCAAAAATAAAATAGTTTTTTAAAAACCCTTCCGCAAAGGCATAACTAAATCCGTTACCACTATGTCTGCCTTCTTCAGCTCTAAAATCAGAATGGGCATCAAAATTCACAACATTTATTTTTCCGTTGTTCGCTAAAGCACAACCTTTAATATTACCATAGGCATTATTGTGGCCTCCTCCTATAATAATGGGAGTTTTACCAGCTTTAATAATAGAGGATACAACATATGCAACATCTTTATCTATGGTTTCCACAAGATTTCTAACTTTAGAAAGCTGCTTTTTTTTCGATACATCTAAGTCATATACCAATTTTTGTTCTTCAGTATAATCTAAATGACCAAGTATTAAAACGCGTTTGGCATTAGTGAAATCATTACTCTGTATATTTAACAAAACTTTTAGAGTCGTGTGCCAAGCATGATAAGGGCTTGGTTTACCGTAATTTGCTATAATTCCAATAGCTTCTGTTATTCCAAAAATAACATAGTCAACATCTAAATTAACAATGTTATCGTATATCTTAGTGAGGTTAGGAATTAACTGAATATGTTCTCCAAATTTTGTTTCACCTTTTCGTTTCTTTAAAAGCTGTTGTTTGTCTTTTTCTGTAAATAAAATAAGATGCTCCATTTGGATAAATAATTTAAATAATAGATTAAAAGTACATTTTTATTTAATTACTTTGACTTCAAATTAACATTTTAAAAAAAACTAGAATTAACAATACTTAAAACTAAACAATTTATGGAAGGTTCACAAAAATCGAGTACAGGATTAAAAGTAGGCTTAGGGATATTATTAGTATTATTCTTAGTAACTGCTTTCTACACCTCTAAACTTTACAGCGAAAAGCAAGAGAATGAAAAGATGCTAGTTAATGAGAAGAAACAAGTGATGAATGATCTCAATAACATGGCCAAAGATTATGATGAAGCCATTGCTGAAAGTGAAGTTAAGAATCAAGATTTAATTGCTGCAAGAGAACGTATTCAAGGTTTAATGGATTCTTTAAAGGTATCTCAAAATAGCGTTGGTAGTTTATGGAACTACAAAAAGAAGTACATGGCTTTACAAGAAGAAATGGACGTTTTATTAACTGAAAACGATCGTTTAAAAGGTGAAAATCAATACTTAGCATCATCTTTAGATAGTACTCAGGTTCAGTTGGCGGAGCGTACCATGTTTACCGACTCATTGTTAGTTCAGAACACAGAACTTACAACGGTGGTTAAAGATGCCGCTGCATTGCAAACAGTTGGGTTAGTTGGTATGGGGGTTATTGAGAGAAATAATGGTAAACAAATACCAACAGAACGTGCCAGACGAAGTGATAAAATTAAAGTTTGTTTTACTGTCGCTAAAAATATGCTTACCGAAGGAGGAGATAAAGAACTATACGTTCAAGTTATTGATCCTAAAAATAATGTGTTAGGTTCTAACGATCAGATAGAATTTGAAGGGCAGACATTAAATTACAGTTTAATTAGTAGATTTAACTACGAAAATAGAAACTTGAATATCTGTGAATATATTAATGAATTAGAAGATTCTAAATTTGAAGAAGGACGCTATACTATAAATGTATTTAACGATAAAGCCTTAATTTCTACTTCAGAATTTGAATTGAAGTAAAAAGATAGTTGGTTGATTCATAAAAAAAATCCAGAAGTTCGCTTCTGGATTTTTTTTTGTTATAATACTTGACCGTTAATTATGACTTGCTCAACAGGATTGTGGGCAAATGCATATGGAATTTCACTATAATGATTCATCGGTTTGGTGATAATAAGATTGGCTTTTTTACCGCGTGTTATGCTGCCATACATATTACTTATTCCCATAGCATAAGCACCATTTACCGTGGCTGCATTTATAGCTTCTTCTGGTGTTAATTTTAATTTTACACAAGCTGCACTCACCACAAAATTCATATTACCACTTGGTGCAGTACCAGGATTGTAATCGGTAGCAATGGCTAGTGGTAAACCGGCATCTATTAGTCGTCTGGCAGGTGTATAAGGAATGCTAATAAAATAAGAACAGCCAGGTAGCGCAACAGGCATAGTGTCACTTCCTCTTAGAGCTTTAATATCTTTATCACTTAATTCTTCAATATGGTCTACAGATAAAGCATTGTATTTTACGCCAAGTGCAATACCTCCTAAAATAGTAAATTGGTTCACATGAATTTTAGGTCGTAAGTTGAATTTTTTACCAGCTTCTAATATCGCTTCTGTATCTTTTATACTAAAATAGCCTTCTTCACAGAATACATCAACGTAATTAGTGATGTTTAATTCTGCCGCTTTAGGAATTAATTCTTCTGTAATATAGGTTATATAGTCTTCCTTTTTTGTTTTGAATTCTTCAGGGATAGCATGAGCTGCCAATAATGTAGGGATGATAATTGCTAGACTTTCTTGCTTTAAACGTTTTATAACACGAAGCATTTTTAACTCAGCTTCAACTGTGAGTCCATAACCTGTCTTTATTTCAACAGCTCCTGTTCCCATAGCAATCAGTTCGTTCAATCGTTTTAGGGATTGTTCAAATAATTCATCTTCTGAAGTATTTTGTAGCGTTTTTGCGGAATTTAGAATACCACCACCTTTTTTGGCTATTTCAGCATAAGACAATCCATTTATTCGGTCTACAAATTCTGAAGTTCTATCTCCTGCATAAACTATATGTGTATGAGAGTCACACCACGATGGTAAAACTAATTTACCAGTGGCATCAATAATTGTTTCTGCATCAAACCCTTCGCAATCACTCATGTCACCAAATTCAATTATAGTGTCATTCTCAATATAGAGGTAAGCATTTTCTATAATTGGTAATTTTTTCATGTCACTACCTCTAATAATAGTAGTGTTATAATCATGAACTTGAATGAGTTGTTTAATGTTGGTAATGAGTAGAGACATATGAGTTGGTATTTTTGTAAAGATTGCTATTTTTTTGAACAAAAAAAAACGCTAGTAACAATTTACTAGCGTTTTTAATATTTAAAAAAGTATTTCTTTATTCTTTTATGAATTTTGAAGTCACTTCATTATTAATTTTTATAGTATAAATACCAGCTGCTAATTCCGAAACATTAAGTGTTTCTCCATTAGTTATATTTTTAACGCGTACTTGTTTTCCTAATACATCATAAACTGTAACATTGATGTTAGTATTAAAACCTTCAAAAGTTAAGTAATCTTTGGTAGGGTTAGGGTAGATCGTTAAATTTTGAAATTGAACATCTGACACACTTAGCACAATTTTCTGATTTTCAAAATAATTTAAGGCATCTTGATTATATGCAGAGGTTGCGATATCTAAATCACCATCGTTATCGTAATCTTCAATGGCGAGTACGAAAGCCTGACTTTGAGTATCATCGATGATATCTTCAGCATCAAAGTTTCCTGAGCCATTATTTTTAAACCATACGAGGTCATTCCCAACGCCAGAAGCGCCATTACCTAATACGATATCATTTAAGCCATCATTATCTAGGTCTCTAAATAAAGCCATTGCAGGATTCGTTAGTGTTGTCGTAAAAATGGTTTCAGTATAACCAGAACCATTATCTTCATACCAATATAAGTTTCCTGTTGGTCCACCGCCATAAGACACTTCAGTAGCTAAAATATCTAAATCAGCATCACCATCGATATCTTCAAAGCTCACATGAAATATACCCGTTTTTCCTGTTGCAACAGTTGTGGCATCTTTAGTAAATGAAACTGTGCCATCGATTGCTAAATTATTTCTGAAAATTTCAATAACATCACTTCCGTAGAAAGCAGTACCTACTAAAACATCTAAATCACCATCACCATCAATATCTTTCATATCTATAGCACCTGGGGTTACTAAAGTGTCATCAATTTTGTTGGCGTCTAAAGTAAATGTACCTGTACCATCATTTGAAAACCAAAGAACTTCATTATTATCGTAAGCCGTTACAGCGATATCTAAAAAGGTATCATTATCTATATCACCAACAGAGAATCCTGAAGCTCCTGCAACTGCGCTCGAAATTATATTTTCAGTTAAAAAATTTCCACTACCATCATTAGGGTACCATGCAACACTATCATTTGAATATCCAGATGCGATAACGTCTAAAAAAGTATCTCCATTTAAATCCGCAAGTTTAATAAAACCAATACCTTCTAATGTGGTGGTTATTAAAGGTTGAATTGCAAATGTATTATCACCATTATTTTTATACCATTCGATAGTATTTCCTAAATATGTACCAATAATAATATCAGGGAATGCATCTCCGTCAATTAAACCAGATGTCATGGTATAAGGGGCGTCTCCGGTACTTGCATTAATCGTTTCCTTAGGTAGAAAAGTGGTTTGCGCCATAGCGAAATAGCTGAGCATAGCAAAGCCAAAAAGTAATTTTTGTTTCATAATAGTTATAGTTTAGAAATGCTAATATACTAAAAAATCGACGAAACATGTATTTCGTCGATTTTTTTAGTCTTTTGTCGTTACTTTAAGGTGCCGACCATGTTTTCTGGTTTTACCCATTCGTCATAATCTTCAGCAGAAACATAACCTAAATTCACAGCTTCTTCTTTTAACGTGGTTCCATTTTTATGTGCTGTATTTGCAATCTCAGCAGCTTTATAATACCCAATTTTTGTGTTTAGTGCTGTTACTAGCATTAATGAGTTGTTTAATAACTGCTTAATCACTTGGTGATTTGGTTCAATACCACTTGCACAATGTTCTTCAAAACTAACACAAGCATCTCCAATTAATTGCGCAGACTGTAAAATGTTTGCAGCCATCATCGGTTTAAAAACATTAAGCTCGTAATGGCCTTGAGTTCCACCTACAGAAATCGCAACATCGTTCCCCATAACTTGTGCACAAACCATAGTTAATGCTTCACATTGTGTAGGATTTACTTTTCCTGGCATTATTGAACTTCCAGGCTCATTTGCAGGAATTATGATTTCACCAATCCCTGAACGCGGACCAGAGGCCATCATTCTAATGTCATTAGCTATTTTATTTAATGAAACGGCTAATAATTTTAAAGCACCATGCGTTTCTACAATAGCGTCATGTGCTGCTAAAGCTTCAAATTTATTCTCTGCAGTTATAAAAGGTAAGTCTGTAAATTCTGCAATATATTTTGCAACTAAAACATCGTAACCTTCAGGAGTATTCAGTCCTGTTCCTACAGCTGTTCCTCCCAAAGCCAATTCGCTTAAATGAGGTAAGGTATGTTCTAAGGCCTTTAATCCATGATCTAATTGCGATACATATCCAGAAAATTCCTGACCTAAAGTCAATGGAGTCGCATCCATTAGGTGTGTACGACCAATTTTTACTACGGTTTTAAACTCTAATGATTTTTTATGAAGTGTATTTCTTAATTGAATAACTCCAGGAATTGTCGTTTCAACCACTTTTTTATAAGCTGCAATATGCATTCCTGTTGGAAACGTATCGTTAGAGGATTGCGATTTATTAACATCATCGTTAGGTTGAATTGTTTTTTCTCCTTCACCTATAACACCACCAGCGATTTGATGAGCTCTATTAGCCACAACCTCATTAACGTTCATATTACTTTGCGTACCAGAACCTGTTTGCCAAATAACTAATGGAAATTGATCATTGTGCTTGCCTTCTAATATTTCATCGCAAACTTGTGCAATTAAATCGCGTTTTTCCTTAGATAAAACGTCTAGCTCACAGTTGGTGTAAGCAGCAGCTTTTTTCAAATAAGCAAAACCGTATACAATTTCTAATGGCATAGATGCAGAAGCACCAATTTTAAAGTTATTACGAGAGCGTTCTGTTTGTGCTCCCCAAAGTTTGTCGGCAGGTACTTTAACCTCACCCATTGTGTCTTTTTCAATTCGGTAATTCATGTGTATTGTATTTATTGCTTTACAAAATTAAAGTTTTTGTAAGTTTAATTAGATATAATGTTTGGTTTTATTTAAACAGCTTTTAAGTCAAATAGTTAATAAGTTTTATATATAATTGATAATTGTTTTATTAATTCTATTGTAAAGGATTTATGATATCCTAAACCATTATTAAAGACATAAATTACACGTTATATAGGTGAATTATATTCAAATTAATTAGTGTTATCTAAGAAGGATAAATGACTGTTGGTTTTGGTCTAGATGCGTTTAAACTTCTTTAATAGGAATAGCTTATAGATGAAAAACAAATGGTACATAATCGCAATAAAATGTGATAATAAATAGAACTTCAATTCGCAAAGTTGACCGTTCAGTTATTTAAAACTATTTTAGCCGTGTCTTTCTTTATGAAAAGACAACCAAATCAATTGTATATGGCAACAAATCAAGAGCTTATTGATAAACTCATTGAGAAGTTAGAGCTGCTTTTTAAAAAGCAAGCCGAATTTTCTTCTGAAATTAATAGTTTAAAAGAGGAACTGTATCACTTAAAATCGGGTTCTTTTGAAGATAAAACCGTTTCAACTATTGAGGAAATTCAGCCAGATGAATCACCAGTAAAAGATTTAAAAGAGGTCGTAGAATTTATCGCTGAAGCTAGCGAATCTGTTGAGCATGAAACGCAACCTATTTTAGAAACTGAATATGAAGCTGAACGCGTTGAAGCCGAAGAAAAAAATATAACTGATAAAAAGCCAAAATCGAAATCGAGTATTGAAAAGTTTATTGGTGAAAATCTTTTAAATAAAATTGGAATTATCATTACTGTCATTGGTGTGGCAATTGGTGCTAAATACTCCATCGAAAACGAATTAATAAGTCCATTAACACGAATTATCCTTGGTTATTTAACAGCTATTGGTTTATTAGGCTTTGGTATTAAACTAAAAGAAAAATATGAATCCTACAGTGCCGTTTTGGTCAGTGGGTCGATTGTAATCCTATATTTTATCACCTTTTTCGCCTACAGCTTTTATGATCTGATACCTCAGGTTTTTGCGTTTGCGCTCATGGTGATTTTTACAACATTTACGGTCGTAGCTGCCATAAGTTATAATAAACAAGTCATTGCTCATATTGGTTTAGTTGGTGCTTATGCGGTTCCGTTTTTACTGAGTACTGGCTCTGGGCAAGTAGAAGTACTGTTCAGCTATATGGTGATAATTAATATTGGGATATTAGTACTTTCCTTTAAGAAACATTGGAAATCATTATACTATTCAGCCTTTATATTTACTTGGCTCATTTTTGGATCGTGGTTCTTTGTTGAATATTATGAAGATGAGCTGTTTGGTCTAGCTTTAACTTTTCTAAGTTTATTCTTTATTATTTTTTACATCACATTTTTAGCCTATAAAATGCTTAAGCGTGAAGTCTTTAAAGGAAGTGATGTTTTCTTATTACTACTTAATTCGTTTTTGTTTTTTGGATTTGGCTATGCTATTTTAGAAAACCATGAAACAGGTTCGCAACTTTTAGGACTATTTACTCTTGGTAATGCGGTTATTCATTTTATAGTTAGTGTGCTTTTTTATAAGATGAAATTAGGGGATAAAAACCTGTTTTACTTAGCTTCGGCAATGGTTTTAGTCTTTATAACCATTACAATCCCTGTGCAATTAAATGGTAATTGGGTGACGCTTTTATGGGTAAGTGAGGCTGCTTTGTTATTTTGGTTAGGACGAACAAAAGGGATTACCGTGTATGAGAAACTATCGTACCCATTGATGGTGTTAGCCTTTATTAGCCTTCTAGAAGATTGGTCTAATGGCTATAGTTTATATTACACTATTGATGCAGAAAATAAAGTAACTACTATTTTTAATATCTACTTTTTAACTTCAATGTTGTTTGTTGCTGCATTTGGCGTTATCGTTTGGCTCTCTAGGAAAGAAGATTATGCCTCTGCTTTAAAGCCTAATTCTATTTGGAACCGTTTATTCACTTACTCTATTCCTGCAATTTTATTATTTAGTGCTTATTATGCCTTTAGATTAGAAATTGAAATGTATTGGGATCAGATATTTTATAATTCTCAATTGAAAATTCCGACAGAAGATAATTACGATGAAACTTTTAGTAATTATGATTTATTCGACTTTAAAATTATTTGGATTCTCAACTATTCTTTACTGTTTACGGCATTATTATCTCTGATTAATTTCAAGATTATAAAACATAAATTATTCGAAAAAATCGCTTTAGGGTTAACCGTTGTTAGCATTTTTGTGTTCTTAACACAAGGCTTACTTATTCTAAGTGAATTAAGAGAAAGTTATTTAAATCCTTCAGACTATTTTGCTCAAAGCAGCTTTCATTTATGGATTCGTTATGTGTGTTTTGCCTTTTTAGCACTAGCATTATATACCTGTTATAAATTTATTAAGCGTGAAGGCATTGCCAAAGGCTATAAAATCGGCTACGATATTATACTTCATGTTTCCATAATCTGGGTATTGAGTAGCGAGCTTATTCATTGGATGGATCTATCGGAATCTACGCAATCGTATAAACTTGGGTTGAGCATACTTTGGGGAGTGTATTCGTTCTTATTAATTGCTTTTGGAATTTGGAAAAACAAAGTCTATTTGCGAATTGGAGGCATGGCTTTCTTTGCAATTACCTTGGTAAAACTATTCTTTTACGATATTGTACACCTTAATACCATTTCAAAAACCATAGTGTTTGTGTCGCTTGGGGTGTTACTTTTAATCATTTCGTTTTTATACAACAAATACAAAAATCAAATTTCAGATGACGTTAACAACTAGATTATTTATAGGTTTTCTTATAGGTTGTACTTCATTTTGTGGTGCGCAAATTGAATCTTATAATTATAAAAGACCACTAAATGAAGTCAATGACGAGTGGCATAAAGTTGCTTTGCCAGACGCTGTATTCGGAAAAGTGAATTCGGATTTGTCAGACCTTCGGATTTATGGAGTAACAAAAACGGATACCATTGAAGCTCCGTATTTGTTACAAGTGCTTTCTGAGAAAATCGTGAGTAAAACCATTTCATTTGATATCATTAATAAAACGAAAGGACTAAATGGCCATTATTTTACATTTCAGTTAAATTCTGAAGACATTATTAATCAGATTCATCTAAATTTTAAGGAGCAAAATTTTGATTGGAGAATCGAATTGCAAGGCAGCCAGAATCAACAAGAATGGTTTACAATTCTTGAAGATTATAGAATTATGTCCATAAAAAATGAAACGACTGATTTTAAATTTACCAAGTTAGATTTTCCGGATGCTAAATACCGTTTTTTTAGACTTTTAGTAAAACAAAAAGACCAGCCAGAACTACAATCAGCGCAACTTTTTAAATACGAAATCACTGAAGGAAGTTTTGTGAATCATGCTATTAAGACTATGGCAATCACAGATGATAAGAAACAGAAAGCGACCGTAATTAATTTAGGCTTAGAACAATCGGTATCCATAAGTCAATTACATATTGACGTTGGTAATACCTTTGATTATTACAGACCTTTAAAGATTGAATATAAAAGCGATAGTATAAAAACTGAAAAAGGGTGGAAATACAGTTATACAACGATTAAAAATGCGACATTAAATTCACTAGAAGCTAATCGTTTTAAAATTTCAAATACGATTGCGAAGCATCTAAAAATAACAATTTACAATGGCGACAATCAGCCGCTAACCATAAAAGATATTTCTGTAAAAGGCTACGAGCATCAATTAGTAGGACGATTTACAGAGCCAGCAGATTATATGTTGGTTTATGGTAATCCCGCAGCGAGTACACCAAATTACGACATTGCTAAGTTTGAAACTAAAATACCTAAAGCATTAAAAGCTTTAAAAATAGGAGCAGAGCAAATTATAATAAAGCAAAAACAAGCAAAAGTAAAACCACTATTTGAAAACAGTTATTGGCTTTGGGCAATTATTATTGTTGTCATTTTAATCCTTGGAGGCTTTACATTGAAGATGCTAAAGAAGAGCTAGTCTTTTGCTATTCACTAACAATCTTACCATCAACCATCGTCAACTTACGGTCTGCCATTTCAGCTAATTCATGGTTGTGTGTTACGATGACGAAGGTTTGATTAAACTCATCTCTAAGTTTGAAGAATAAATTATGAAGCTGATCTGCAGATTCGCTATCTAAATTCCCTGAAGGTTCATCTGCAAAAATGATATTCGGACTGTTAATTAAAGCTCTAGCAACAGCCACACGTTGTTGCTCGCCACCAGACATGCTATTAGGTTTATGATGAATGCGATCCTTTAAACCTAAATAATCTAACAATTCGATAGCGCGCTTTTCAGCATCAGCTTTTGGTGTGTTATTAATAAACGCAGGAATACATACATTCTCTAAAGCAGAAAATTCTGGTAATAACTGATGAAATTGAAATATAAAACCAATGTTCTTATTTCTGAATTTTGCTAAATCTTTATCATTTAAAGATTTAATAGATTGCTCGTTTATAATCAGTTCAGTATCTGACTTATAATCGGGTTTATCTAAAGTACCTAAAATTTGAAGCAGCGTCGTTTTGCCGGCACCAGAAGCTCCAACAATAGAAATGATTTCACCTTCTAAAATAGTTAAGTCTACACCTTTTAAGACCTCGAGATCTTTATAGGCTTTCTTAATTTGCTTTGCGGAAATAACAGTTTTACTCATACGATGTGAAAGTACTACTTAATGCCTAATTTTACAATACTAAGAATCAGATTTATTAGAATTGAAAATAGATTTCATACCATTAAAGTCAATAAAATATTGCAATCTAACAGAAAGCGTGTGCTGCATAGGTTGCTCAAATAAGGTATCAACACTTTCAGAATAGTTATACTCAGCGAGCGTGTCTAAATTAAATAGTTGATTACGGTATAAAGCCGTTAAAAAACTTCCGGGTGCAAATTGCCAAGAGTAGCTTAAATCGATATTCCAAGTGCTAAAATTAATATCAGGATCACTACTAATGTTGTCTAAGGCATAACCAGAAGCTGTTGTTAATCGACCAGAATCTAATAACGTAAATAAGTCGTTGTCATACTTTACGGTATCCCAATAATGTCTAAAACTTAATGCTATAGATTTATAAGGGTTAAATGCGTAGTTAACAGACACACTATTAGTTATAATTTGTCTATTGCGTTCACCGAAAATAGGCTGATTATCTTCCTCAGTTGCAAAACCGCGTCCACCGTTAGTGAAATCATAGTAAAATTGATATATAAATAGAAGTTTGTCATTGAGTCTTACACGTGGTTCAACTTCAATATCATAATTAAATAAATCTCTACCATCTTCAAACATTGATCCGGCATTCACTCTAAAATCGAAAGCAAAAATTCGGTTGTAATTTGAAGAAATCCAACCTCCCGCACTTGTATAATTTTCATAAATAAAAGGTCTGCCATCTCGAGATTCAAAGTAATCGTTTTGTTTGCCTGGCTCAGCACTTAAGTTAAACCCAAAACCATCTAAGTTGGTTGTGGTGGCTTGATATGAAGCTCCCAAATTAAATTGAGCGTACACATTAGGCTTTGCTAGTCTATTGTAATTAAAGTAGGTGCTAACACTATAGTTATTTAAATTCCCGCTTGGCTCAAAAGTTTGATACGAGATATCAGAGCTAAAATTGTTGTAATTATTTCGCAATAATAAGCCTAAATCATTAATATCGAATTTAGTGTCGGCAAAACTGTGTTCTAAGCTATAGCGTAAATTACCATGAATTTTAGCTAACTTTAAATAACTACTAAAACCGGTTTCACTATTGGTGTTTTGATAATTTACATTGCTCATTCGTAAATCTGTTGCTACACTATAGGTATTCCGTTTATTAATGATATTTGCAACTAACGCTGTAGCATTAGCATCTCTAAAATGGCCTTCTCTCAGTACATTGGTGTTAATTAAACTTACGGACGAATTACCATTAAATTGTTGGTCTACGACTAAGATATTGTAATTAGCAAATGGTTCTACAACGGCATTACGTTTTTCATCTGTTACTGAGTTTTTAATGGTAGCCGTTGTTTTTTCTGTAATCGCATTAAAGAAACCAATACCTAAGCCATTTTTAGTTCTACCAGAAACTTTTACGGCGTTTAATACCTTAACTTCATTAGGTGAAGTGACGTTTTCATTTTCATCAAGACTAAGCTGTCCACTTGGTCTATTTCCAATTCGTCTAGAAAAAAACAAATCTCCTTTAGAAAATAAATCGACACCTTCCGTGAAAAATTGACGTTGTTCAGAGAAGGTTTGTTCAAAAGGGCCAAGGTTTAAAACAACATTATCAAATCCGGCTTGACTAAAATCAGGAACCAATGTCGCATCTAAGGTAAAATTATCTGTGAGTCCGTATTTAACATCCATTCCGAATTTTAAATCCGTGTCTGTGTCTCCGTCATAGTTATTTGCAATTCCTGTTGTAAAAGGGTAGAGGTTTAACCTAACGGGAGGTTTTACGTCTTTAAGACCTTTTACTTCGGCATGGTATAATCCAGAATAGCCTTGAGTTGGATCAATTGGATTCCAAGTAAATCGCGATCTAGAGCGTCTAAATTCTCTATGAAATTGAACTCCCCAAGTCGGTTCGTCTTGGTCTGCGAAACGTAACGTTCGGTATGGGATTTTCATTTCTACAATCCAACCGTCGTCCACAATTTTCACTGCACTGTCCCAAACGGCATTCCAACCAAAATCCTCGCCAATAGTTGGACTTTGAATAGCATCAGCTTGCTGTCCAGAACTAAAAACATAAAAAGCGGTGTCGTTTTGGGCGTCGTTATTGGGGTTTAGTACTAATATAAAGTAGTCTGTCTGACCAAAATTATCTCTATTGGTCAGTTGTTTCATTATTTTAGAAGGGTCGTCGTAAAGATAAGCTGCAACATAAATAGCTTTATCATCGTATGTCATTTTTACTTCTGTACGTTCGTTATGCGGAGCTTCTTTTCCAATTTCGGGTCTATTTGAAAGAAAACCTGTGGCCATTTCTGCATTTTGCCAAATTACATCGTCTAAAATGCCATCTATTTTAGGTTCTAATGCAGAACGCTGAATATTTAATGTTTTTTTATTTTGAGCAATACTAGAAGTTGCAATGCATAATATGGTAAGCAAAAGAATTAAAGAACGAGCGTTCATAAAATGGTTTTGGTCGTTTAGAATAGGGTATAGACGCAATTATTTAGCGGTTGTTGCATCGATCTTTTGCAAAATTAAGTTCTCACGCTGAGCAACGTTCTTAATTAAACGTTAAAATAAGAGACATCACTAACCATTACTAAGTTTTTAATATGAAGATGGCAGTCTCTTTTATTTGGAATAATTATTGCTCTATACACATTAGTAATTAATACATTATATGAATAAATACAAAAAATTAGGTATTGGTCTGCTTTTAGACGCTTTAGGTTTGGTTTCGTTTATAATTCCCGGAATCGGTGAATTTTCGGATATCGTTTGGGCGCCAATTTCGGGTTGGTTAATGACCAAATTATATGCAGGAAAAGCTGGTAAAGTCGCAGGAGTTATCACTTTTGTAGAAGAAGCATTACCTGGCTTTGATGTGATACCAACATTTACATTGATGTGGTTCTATACTTATATTTTCAATAAGGATAAGGTTGAAACTAAAATATAAAAAAAGCACTCAAAAGAGTGCTTTTTTTTAACTGTATTACAATTTTAGATTATTGAACTTCTATAGAAAATGTAACTTCTATATCTGTGCTACCACCAGCATTTATAGAGGTTCCATCGTTTGGTTTTGTAGGTTCGTGAATTAACTCTATTGTAAGAGACCCAGTTCCTGCACCACCAGTAACTAGTGTTGTTAGAATTCCTACTGGATTGCCATCTTCGTCTAAATCATCTTTGCTAACAGTGATATCTGAAATTGTTGGAGTGTAGAAGAACTCATGGTCATCACCTTCGTCTTCAACTTCTAAAGTAATATTATCAGCAGGACTTTCGGTTTCATTTAATAATTGAATAACACCAGAATACGTTGTGTTTGCTGTTAAAGGACCAGATACATCAAAAGTTCCTTCTGCACCACCTTCACCGTCTAAATCTTGAAACTCTAAAGTCACAACATCTGTTCCGTTGGTAAGTGTATATCGTACTGTCGTTATAAGTTCCTCTTCATGATCGTGATCGTCTCCATGATCGTCATCACTAGAACAGCCTACAAATGCTATACTAGAAACAAAAAGTAAGGCTAAGAATTTTATTGTTTTTATTGATTTGATATTTTTCATAATTTGATTTTATTAATAATTAATTTTTATTTTTAAGTTAATGTTTCTGCCCAATTCATCAGAAAAATACCGTTGTCTATTCAAATACTCATTATACTTGGTGTTTAATAGATTTTCGACATTAAGTTCTAATTTTAACGATCCGGTTTTAAACGCTTTAAAACTAACGGAACTATTAAAACTAAATAATGAATACGCAGGTGGAGTAGAGCTAATGTCTACATAAACATCTTCTTGTAGTATTGGGTTAAATGTATAAAAGTTATAATCTGGAAATTCGTTTTGTTGTAATACAGTTTTGTGAGTTAAATTAATTGATAATTGATTTAACTCGTCATTATAATAGGATATACTATTAGTAAAATTTGTTGAAGGCATATGTATAAGTGGTATGTCTTCGGTAAGGTTTTCACCTTTTAAAAGACTTATACTGCCTTTATAATTAAATTTATCGGTTATTTTTTTATTGACATCAATATCAACACCGAAAATTTGTGCATTGATCTGATTATATTCCCAAACAGGAAACGCTCCTCTGATGGTTGTGGTGATACCAACAGGAATGAGTTGTATATAATCGTTAATATGCTTGAAATACGGACTGATTGAAAATCCAAAATTCTGATTATTTCTCTCTAAAGATGCTACAAACTTATTTGCGAATTCTTTATTGAGGGTTAACAAACCAGTTTCTATTCTCGCAGCACTATGATGTAAACCGTCGCTAAACAATTCTGATGGGTTAGGTACTCGCGTTGCCAAACCATAATTAACAAATAAAGATATGTTATTATTGAATTGCTTTGAATAGCCCACATTAGCAGAAATGTTATGGAATGTAAATTCTGGACGTGTTAATATTTTTGAATTCTCAACAGTATTGGTTTCAAACTGTGGAAATAATTCATCGTAATTATAGGTCTCTTCCCAATCCGTGAGGTTGTATAGTTTCTCAGCATTGATTCTTGTAAAATCATAACGTGCGCCAGCACTTAATTCAGAAGAATCATTTAAATCAAAATTCCCAATAGCATAAATACTAGCGTCATACTTTTCAAAATCAGGAATTAAAGGACTGACTCCAGTGCCCGAAATAGCATCATTTTGTTGGTAGCGTACTAATACGCCTGTATCTAGTTTAAGATTATCAATAGCATCAGTATTCAAATTGGTCTGTAAAGAATTTGTAAACAACCTAAGGTCAATAACAGGTGTGTTTGCTAAATCACCACGTCTTAAATCATATTCTTTCCGTCTGTTAATTTGCATATCATACTGTACTGATAATTTTCCAAAATTCTTAAACCTTTTATAGGCTTCTATCTTCGCTAAATTATGTAAGATATTTTGTTTAGGATAATCTATATCGTATGAGAAATCTTCAATAACACGTGGTGTTCTACTATTAATTGCTGTCACTAAATCATTAACATTACCAATGTGTGATGCTTGTAAAATACCCAACTCATTACTTACAACGCTATAATAGGCATCGAAACCTTTTTCAAAACTTCTGTAGCCAATTCTGGCAGAAGCATTGATGTTTTTTAAGCCGCTATTGGTTAACTTATAATCGGGACCTTCAAAATCTCCGAATTGTTTGTAGCTTGTTTGAATTCTACCATAAAATCCAGATTTATAGGTTTTAATCAGTTCTGAATTTACATTTCCACCACGTCCATTTGAATTTAGCGATAACATAGTGCTACCAAATAAACTATCTCGTGCAACATAGCGTTTAGGTTGTATAAGGATTAAGCCACCAATGGCATCACTACCATATTTTAAAGTATTGGCGCCTTTAATCACTTCAACTTTGTTACTAGCATTAATATCAATATTTGGTGCATGCTCGTCTCCCCACTCTTGGTCAAACATACGCACGTTATTATTAATAATTAATAACCGACTACTATGCAAACCATGTATCATAGGTTTAACAATTGTATTCCCTGTATTTAACGACGACACACCACTTACCGAATTTAGAGCATCACCTAAAGATTTATCGGTGTATTTTTCTAAATCGGCTTTGTTTAGGGTTTGTTCTATACTGGTACCTTCTGTTTTTAAGTGAGAATTCACCACAACTTCATTAAGTTCCTCTAAATGATGTTCTAAAGAAATAATTTTAAAAACATCATTTTCAATAGAATATGAAACGGTTTTTGTTTCGCATCCAATATGAGAAATAGTTAAAGTTAAGGTGCCAGAACAAAGGTTTTCAATTTTGAACTTACCATCTAAATCTGAAATTAAATACGTATCACTTTCTTTAATGTGAATAGTAGCAGATTCTATAGCTGTTCCATCATGAAAATCTTTGACTTCGCCTAAAAAAATATAATTGCAGTTTTGGCTGTAGCTAAAGCTAGAAATAGCGATGAGCACACCCATAATTATGGATTTCATTCAAATAGATTTATGAGAGTATTAGAAAATTTAAAATTCTAACCCAACTGAGGCGGACCTCTAACAAACCTTGTTAATTGCTGATAATTATTTAAAGAAATATAATGTGAAGATAACTGCTTAGTTGCAATTATTTGAGGTATTATCTCATAGTTATTAAATACAAGAAATAAATTGTTGGTGAGCTTAAATTTATAAAAATCACAATCTAAATCAGACTCATGAAAGTGAGTTTTAAGCTCATTGTCAGAATCACAAACTTCATGTGTATGGTGATTAAAAGCGTGTGTTAATTTTACAGCAGAAGGTAACAACACCGAAAGCACTAGCATAATTGCTAATGTTTTAAATAGTGATGTTAGTACTGTATTTATTTTCAATCTAAAAAGCGTTTTAATCCAAATCTCCTTAACATTTTCTTTTCAAATTCCCAGAAAAACTTGAATTGCCCAAAAAGCCATCCAAAGGTTACTAAAAGTATCTGATAGAAAATGAGCCCAATGATAATGAATAAAAACCAGTAGAGTATAGGATTTAAGTTTTCTTTAGTAATTCCCATTAATTTAATAATAGGCCTTCCAATAAATAAAGATGATGTTCCTGTAAAGGCGAATACCATAAATACGCGGATCATTTCCCATCTATAATCGAGAACCCATTTCTTCTCAAGTTTCTTAAATATGAATAAGGTCAGTTTTAATAAAAAAAAGAAAACAAAAAGAGCCCCAACGATCGTTAACGTTAATCCGTAATTATCTAAAAATCCATTCGAAATTTTAAACGCAGAATATCCTAATATAACTAAACCAAAAAAGGGAAATAACAACTGCCAATTATGTTGAATTTCCCAATGTTTTTTAAATTTTTCCATAGCACCAATGTCGTGATGCAAAACTAGTAAATTATGAGGATTTTCTATCCTAAATTCTAGGTGTAAACGATGAAAGTTGTTGTTTGTATTTTAATTGAAAGTATATAAAGTAATTATAGAGTTTATAATTTACTTCGTAACCATAATCTGTACGTGTATCGTAATCTATACGAACTTCGTAAAGGTTAGGGTCATAGATATGAGGTTGAAGGTTTCGTTGATTCCAACCTTGTACTAAAAGTGCATTTCTAGATTCTAAAAATTGTTGAGAATAATGCCCCTCTGGTCTGGCTGTGCTTAGTAACCAAGAGTTAAAACCAGGTTCAATAATTATGATTTCATAATCATTTTCATCGCTGCTAATAGAAACAGTGTCACTCTTAACTAAGCTATTTTCGTTGTCGTTATCAATTGTAGGGCTGTAATTGTAAGATTTACAGCTCGCAATTAAAATTAGGACTATAATGAATGGGATAATTTTTTTCATAAGTATTAAAGATATTAAAATAATGTGAGTGTTTATAAAGTTTTACTTCGATTTAACACCACAAAGTAACAGTAGATTTATAATTGTGACAACCCAAACTAAGTAAACTGACCTTTTGAATGCGTCAAACCTTCTATTTTAAAAGTTTAGATTATAGAAACAAAAAAGCAGCTCGTAATAACGAACTGCTTTAAAATTATATGTAAAGAATTTTATTTACCGAACATGCCGCCCAAAAGACCGCCAATTCCACCTGAATTTTTATTGCCTCCTAAAACCATACCTGCGACATCATCAATAACGCTTCCGTCACCATCTGCATCTAATATTTTTTCTAAGAAACTTTGTTCGTTTTGTGAGCTATTTCCGCCAAGTAAACCTCCTAAAAGCCCACTGATATCCGATTGAGAACTAGCATTATTTTGACTCGCTTGTTTTCCTAAAACACCCATTAAAATCGGAGCTGCTACTTTTAGAATATTAGCCACAGAACCAGCATCTAAGCCTGCTTTCTGACCAATGACTTGTTCTACACCTTGTTGTTTGCTACCTAATACATGACTAAGAATATTAGCTCCGTCATTTTTCACAGTATCATCAACACCACCATCAAATAAACCACCAAGGTTATCTAAAATGCTTCCGTCATGTTTGCTACTTAATGCGCCCATAAGTCCTGCTGCACCTTCTGGAGTAGAAGCGTTACGCTCCATAGCTTTCATAAGTACAGGTAATGCCATTGTTAATACGCTACTTGTTTTATCTTGATCCGTTCCTGTTGAACCAGAAACACCACTAATAATAGTTTTTCCAATATCACTGTTTAATAAATCTAAAATTCCTGCCATTTGTTATATATAATTAAGGGTTAAAAAAATATCACTTCAAGGTACAAAAAAAAGTCCCACAATAGTAGGACTCATTTTATTTGATTTGGTCACATTTTTTTTATTAACCAAGAATTGTAATAATCTGTTCTGCTAATTCTGTACCAATTCTATCTTGTGCTTCATTAGTTGCAGCTCCTGTATGAGGAGTTAATGATAATGCCGGATTCATTAATAACTGAATTTCTGGTTGTGGTTCTTTTTCAAACACATCTAACGCAGCCCTAGATACTTTACCACTTTCTATCGCTTTAACAAGAGCAATCTCGTTAACAACTCCACCACGTGCAGCGTTAGCGATAATAACACCATCCTTCATTTGTTTGAATTCAGCTTCATCAATTACATAGTCTTTTTGTGCGGGTACGTGAAGTGTTAAAAAGTCTGCTTGTTTTAAAACATCTTCTTTTGAAATGGTTTCAATTTCAAAATTCAATTTTTGACCATCGAAGAACTCTAATTCTAAATTCGCTTTTTCTAAAAATGGATCAAAGGCAACAACTTTCATTCCTGCTCCAATAGCCACTTTAGCTGTCGCTTGGCCAATACGTCCAAATCCTAAAACACCTAAAGTTTTACCTTTAAGCTCAGTTCCTTTAGCATAAGCCTTTTTTAAATTTTTAAATTTAGAATCACCTTCTAATGGCATATCACGGTTAGAGTTATGTAAATAACGTGCTAAGCCGTAAAAATGTCCAAATACTAATTCTGCTACCGAATGAGAAGATGCTGCAGGTGTATTAATAACACTTAAGCCTTTGCTGCGTGCATAGTCTACATCGATATTATCCATACCAACTCCACCACGACCTATAATTTTTAGGCTAGGGCAGTTGTCTATTAAATCTTTACGTACTGTTGTTGCGCTTCTAACTAATAAAACAGAAATATCGTTTTTGTTTATGTAGTTTTCTAATTGTTCTTGTGCAACTGTTGTTGTGATGACTTCGTAACCAGCTGCTTCTAATGCATTAATTCCACTTTGAGAAACTCCGTCGTTTGCTAATACTTTCATTTTCCTATCCCTAACTCTTTCCTAAGGAAAGAGAATTGATTCGGGTAATTTTATAGTTAATATTAAATTTTATTTTTTCTTGCTAAAAAACTCTCTTTTTATTGCATTTGAGTGAGCACTGAATACTGCTTACTGAATACTGAAATTTAAGCCTTACTTTCTAATTCACTCATCACTTCAACTAGTGCTTTTACACTATCTAAAGACAACGCGTTATACATAGATGCTCTGTAACCTCCAACACTTCTATGTCCGTTGATGCCGTTTATACCAGCTTCTTTTACCATAGATTCAAAAGTTTCCTTTAGGTTTTCATTTTCTAAAGTGAACGTTGCATTCATTAAAGAGCGATCTTCTTTTACAGAATAACCTTTAAAAAGAGGGTTTAAATCAATTTCAGAATAGATTAATCTCGCTTTCTTTTCATTTTCCTCTTCAATAGCTTTAATACCACCTAAATTCTTCAGCCACTCTAAGGTTAACATAGATACATAAACGGCAAATACAGGAGGTGTATTAAACATGCTTCCTTTGCTAATATGTTCTTTGTAATTCATCATTGAAGGAATCTTACGCGATACCTTACCTAAAATATCTTCTTTTATAACGACTAAAGTTGTTCCTGCAGGTCCCATATTTTTTTGAGCACCAGCATAGATTAAATCAAATTTTGAAAAATCTAACTGACGTGAAAAAATATCACTACTCATATCACATACCATCGGAATAGGAGAGTTTGGAAAACTCTTCATCTGTGTTCCAAAAATGGTATTGTTTGATGTACAGTGAAAATAATCGTAATCTTCTGGAATATCGTAACCTTTTGGTATGTAGTTGTAGTTAGCGCTTTTAGAGGATCCTATTTCGTAAATGTCATCATAGATTTTAGCTTCTTTAATCGCTTTATCTGCCCATGTACCTGTATTTAAATAGCCGGCTCTTTTTTCTAATAAGTTTAAAGCAACCATTAAGAATTGTGTGCTAGCACCACCTTGAAGAAATAACGCTTTATAACCCTTGCCCTCAAGTCCTAACAACTCTAAAGCTAAGGATCGTGCATTTTCCATAACATCAACAAAAGGTTTACTACGGTGCGAAATCTCTAAAAGCGAAAGCCCATCGTCAAAGTTTAAAACTGCTGCTGCTGCTTGCTCCATTACCGATTTTGGTAGTACACATGGACCTGCACTAAAATTGTGTTTTTTCATTTTATTCTGAATTTAATTCAAGATTTTAACAAATTTATCTTGAATCTATTATTTTTAAACAGATACAAAGGTGCTAATTTATTGCCTAAAAGATGTTATGAAAATGATAATTTTTAGGCTATATTTTTAGCAAGAAATCAACAGTATCTACATTATCTGCATAATCCCAAAGTTGCGGGTTTTGAGTTTCGCCAAATGCAATTTCATTATCTGTAAACCCATTAGCAACGATGCACTGTATTTTATCTGAATCTGTGTCTAATTGTTGTTGTAATTCTGCGATGCTATTATATTTTTCGTAAAATAACGTTGCTATCGGTGAGGAGTAACTTTCATCTTCCTTTATCATTAGGAAACCGTTTTCTAGCATCTCAAACTCACTCATTAAATAAACGGCTTTGTTATAATCGTAGTTGTTAGCGTACTTCGACCCGTCGATAATAGAATGCCATTTGTAAACCGCATTGAAAAACGCATCAAAATTATACTCTTTTGGTATAAAGAATTTGGATACATTCCTACAACCTAAACCATAATATCTAAAAATATCATCTGCTAAAGCTTCTAACTCTTCTTTGGTTTCGTTTCCTGTTAAAATCGCAACCGAATTTCTGTTTTTTCTAATTATAGAAGGTTTATTTTTGAAATAATATTCAAAATAACGTGCTGTATTATCGCTTCCTGTTGCAATAACAGCATCAAAATTTTCTAGTTTTTTTTCCGTGAATTTGATTTTGCCTTTAAAATTAGGTTCCACAACCTCTAAATATTTGGCTAAAAAAGGAAGTAGATGCTTATCATTAGAGGATTGTTTTACTAATACATTATGGCCCGATATTAACACGCTTAAGAAATCATGAAACCCAACTAACGGAATATTTCCTGCCATAATAATGGCGACAGTTTGTGGCTTTGAAGTGTTAAAGTTGTACTTTCTTGTCCATTGGTTAATGTTGTTTATAGTCAGTGCGTTAGACCAGTTTTTTAAAGTAAAAACGATATTTTCTTTTGTAAACCAACCATTATGTTCTTCTGCTAATTTTAATTGGTGTTTAAAGCCGTCATAAAATAATGCATTAGCTTCTATATTTTCATTTCTTATGCTTTCATTTTGTTGAAATTGATTTAAAAAGGCGCCCAATTTTACAAATGCGTTAATTCTTTGTTCTAAATCCATAATGGGTTTGGTTATGCGATGTTTTGGCTTTATTTTTGCAATTGCAAATTTAAGCAAAGCAAATGAGCAAGAAAAGGTTTGATTTTGATAATAAATTAAATTTATCAGATTTAGAGTGACTCATTTAAAAGTTAAATAAAAAAATAGAAATTACTATGGCAATAATAATCACAGACGAATGTATTAATTGTGGAGCTTGTGAGCCAGAATGTCCAAATACAGCTATTTACGAAGGTGCTGATGATTGGCGTTATGCTGATGGTACAAGTTTAGAAGGAAAAGTAGTACTTCCAAATGGAAAGGAAGTCGATGCAGAGGAAACACAAGAACCAATAAGTGATGAAGTATATTATATCTCACCAGATAAATGTACGGAATGTGTTGGTTTTCATGAAGAGCCACAATGTGCAGCGGTTTGCCCAGTGGATTGTTGTGTGCCAGATGAGGATCATGTGGAAACTGAAGAGGTTTTATTAGGGAAACAGAAATTTATGCATCCTGATGGTTAAGTCGAGGCTGAAATTAATTCAATATAAATAATTGAAATAGAGATTTAATTGAATCCCAAGTCCTTGACTTGGGATTTTTTTATGTTCAATTTTTAGTGTAACCTACTATGCTAAACGAAAGCGCTATACCCCGTAATTGCGCGTCCTACTATTAATGTATTGATTTCCTTGGTACCTTCATAAGAATAAATAGCTTCAGCATCGGCAACAAAACGTGCCACATCGTACTCTAAAAGTATACCATTACCTCCCATAACTTCGCGTGCTCTGCTTACAACATCTCTTGTTCGCATAGAACAGAAAACTTTAGCGAGTGATGCGTGTTCGTCTGTAAGCAAGCCTTGATCTTGTAATTCTGAAAGCCGATAAACCATGGCTTTCATAGCGGTAAGGTTGGCAAGCATTTCTACTAAATGATTTTGAATGAGCTGAAATTTTGCAATGGGCTTTCCAAATTGTTCGCGTTTCTTAGTGTATTTTAATGAACTCTCATAAGCACCTCGGGCGCAACCTAAAGCTTGCCACGCCACGCCAGCTCTAGTCATTCTTAACACTTTGGCAGTGTCTTTAAATGAATTTGCTTTTTGTAAGCGATCACTTTCTGGTATTTTACAATCGGTAATCGTAATCAATGCGTTTTGAACGGTTCGTAAAGCCATTTTGTTTTCAATCTTTTCAGTCTTATAACCTGGATTTCCTTTACGTAATAAAAACCCTTTGGCCTGATTATCATCGATATCTCTTGCCCATATAATAATAACATCTGCAAACGTGGCATTTCCAATCCATTTTTTCTGACCGTTTAAAACCCATTCGTCCCCAACTTTTTTACAGGTTGTTTCCATTCCTCCGGCAACACCGCTTCCTACATTGGGTTCTGTTAATCCAAACGCTCCAATGGCTTCCATTTTCTGCATTTTTGGCAGCCATTCTTGTTTCTGTTCCTCGCTTCCACAGAGATAGATAGCGCCCATGGCTAATCCGCTATGTACACCAAAGAACGTGGATATTGATACATCGACGCGTGCTAATTCTTCGGCTATAATGCCCTCCATAATAAAAGGTAGGTTAGGACAGCCATAACCTTCGTAAGCCACACCACAAATATTTAATTTTGCCATTTTGGGAATGATGTCCATTGGGAATTCGGCTTTATTCCAATAATGATTTGCTATAGGTTCTACCTCGGTTTCCATAAAACTGCGGACTTTCATTTGTATCGTACGTTGTTCTTGATTCAATTTTAAATCATAGTCATAAAAATCGCCATCAATAGGAGGTAATTTGTGCTGACCTTTTTTTGCTTTTTCAGTCAACATTTTCATTAATCCTTTAAGTTGATTATCATCTAACTCACCAACCGATTTCATAATTTTAGGTAAATCTATTTTTTCTGAAATCTCACCTAATTCTTTGAAATCTACTTGTTTCATTAAATGGGTGATTTGCTTTATTTTTTTGAAGAATTCCATTTTTGTACGTTTTATTTATAGCCAGCAGTTGGTTTCTAAAGTTAATCCAAAATAACCAACACATCTTAAATGGAGTTGCTCTATTACATATTATTTTAATACATTAGGTAGATTTATTTCTTAAAAAAAACATGAGTATATAAACTGTTTGAAAAAAAAGAAGTCTTTTTGGGATTACAATAAAGTTTAAATTACATAATTTAGCTTACTGTATACGTCTCTAATTATATAAATATAAAAATATGAACCTTCACCTTTTACTTGCGGATGATGATATTGATGATTGCGACTTTTTTAGAGAAGCTATTGATGAGATTGGTGAATTAACACTTTCGGTATTAAATGATGGTGTTGAATTAATGAATTTTTTATTAGCAGAACCTATCAATCATCCTAATTTGATTTTTTTAGATCTTAATATGCCTAAAAAATCAGGAATGGAATGTATGGTTGAAATAAAGGCGATTAATGAATTGAAAAATATTCCTATTATAATTTATTCTACATCTTTAGATAGAACTGTCGTTAACCAACTTTACGATATGGGAGCGCATCATTATATTCAAAAACCTGGCGAATTCGCAAATATAAAAAAGGTGGTTGAAAAGGCTATCTCACTATTTACAGACGCTAATTTGCAATTGCGTTCTAAGGATAAATTTATTATTCAACCATAACTGTTACATGAGTATAAAAGGAGAAAAACATATTTTTTTGAGAGGCGGTGGCGAAACGGGGCAACTCATTAGAGCTAAAGATTGGAGCAATACGCCGCTTGGTGACGCAAAAGTTTGGCCGCAATCATTAAAAACAATGGTAAGTGTAATGTTAGATAATCCTTTAGGTATGTGTATTACTTGGGGAAATAATAATACACAAATCTATAACGATGGGTTTCGTTCTGTTTTGAGTCTATCTAATGGTGGTAATGCTTTAGGAATTAGTTTCAAAGAAGCGTTTTCTGAAGTTTGGGATGTTATGGGTTCTAAGTATGATGCTGCTATGGCGGGTGAAGCAGTTAGTTTTCCTAATTTTAAATTACCATTAATACGAAAGGATTATAATGAAAATTATCATTTCGATTTTACGTTCAGTCCAATTAGGTTAGAGTCGGGTGAAGTAGGAGGGGTTTTGGTGACTATTGTTGAAGCTACGCATAAAAATAATACTGAATATAAACTAGAACAAAGTAAAGATGAACTCGAATTTGTAATTGAAGCAGCACAACTAGCCACGTACGATTATAATCCTCTCACAAATAAATTTTCTTGTAATACGAGGTTAAAAGAATGGTTTGGTTTGGCTCAAAAAGAACAAATTGAACTTTCAGAAGCTCTAGGTGTTATTTCAAAAAAGGATAAAGATCGTGTTTCTGATGCGATTTTGGATGTTTTGAATTACGCATCAGGTGGACACTACGATGCCGAATACACCATTATAAACGAACTCACCAAAAAAGAAACCATAGTACATGCCAAAGGTAAAGCTTGGTTTAATGAAGAAAAAATTGCTTATCGGTTAACAGGTACTGTAGAGGATGTCACCAACCGTGTGTTGGCAAGGAAGAAAATAGAAGAAAGTGAACGCAGTCTAAGATTAATGATTCTTCAGGCGCCTATAGCTATTGCAATTTTAAAGGGAGCCGATTACAAAGTGGAAATTGCCAATAAGTATGCATTGGAATTATGGGGAAGAACAGAAGATGAGATGCTTAATTATCCCATTTTTGAAGCCATGCCAGAACTCAAAACGCAAGGGATTAAAGAATTAATGGACGGTGTTTTAAATACAGGTATTAGTTTTTCTACGCCAGAACGTGCTATTCAGCTTTTAAGAAATGGAACTTTAGAAACGATGTATGTTGATTTTTCTTATGAAGCGCTATATGATGCTCAGGGGAGTATTAATGGCATAATGACCATAGGGAACGATATCACAACGCAAGTAGAAGCGCGAAAAAAAGTAGAAAACAGTGAACAGAGCATACGTGCTTTAGTGGAAAGTGCACCTTTTCCAATAGGTGTTTTTGTCGGTGAAGAGATGCGGATTTCACTTGCCAATCAGTCTATTATAGATGGTTGGGGAAAAGGAAATGATGTTATTGGTAAATTATACACGGAAATATTACCAGAGTTTGATAATCAGCAAATATTTGAACAAATACGTAATGTTTTAGATACAGGTGTGCCATTTCATGCTAAAAATCAAAGAGTGGAAATTATACAAAATGAACATTTAAAAACATTTTATTATAATTATAGCTTTACACCTTTGTTAGATGCTGATGGTGGTGTGTACGCAGTAATGAATACGGCGGCGGAAGTTACCGAACTGCATGAAGCCAAACAAAAAGTAGAAGAAAGTGAAAAGCTTTTTCGAGACTCTGTAATGCAAGCGCCTCTTGGTATTGTTATTTTTAGAGGCCATGAAAACATTATTGAAATGGCAAATGAAAATTATTTGCACATTGTAGATAAAACAGAGAAAGAATTTGTAGGAAAACCACTTTTTGAAGCTTTACCAGAAGTGAAAGAAATCATTGCTCCGATAATTAAAGATATTTATGAAACCGGAACTGATTTTTATGGCTATGAGTTTCCAATTAATTTAAATCGTCAAGGTAAAACAGAGGAGAGCTATTTTAATTTTGTTTATCATCCACTAAAGGAGAATAATGTTATTACAGGTGTTATGGTGGTTGCTACAGAAGTAACAGCAACAGTAAGAGCAAAACACATTATAGAAGAAAACGAAGAGAAGTTAAAACTTATCATAGAGGCTAGTGAGCTTGGTATTTGGGATTTAAATCTCAAAACAAAAGACATGGAGGCTTCAGATCATTGTTTCGATGTTTTGGGGTGTTCTAAAACGACTGATTTATCACAAGAAAATTTGATGTCGCAGGTGCATCCAGATGATGCTCATCTTAGGGCAGAGGCTTTTGAAAAAGCCTATAAAACAGGAGTGCTGCATTATCAAGTCAGAGTTGTTTGGGAAGATCAAACCTTACATTGGAAAGATGTAAAAGGCAAAGTTTTTTATGATAAGCATCATCAACCAGAACGTATGCTGGGCACCGTAAGAGATATTACAGAAGAGCGGAATTTTCATCAGCAATTATTGGATCGAGAAGAAAAATTTAGACTACTAGCTGATTCTATGCCGCAATTTATTTGGACCTCAGATCCTGAGGGTAATCTTAATTATTTTAACCAATCGGTTTATGATTTTTCTGGGTTAACATTAGACGATATTTTAAGAGATGGTTGGCTGCAAATAGTGCATCCAGATGATAAAGAAGAAAATATTAAAGTTTGGACAGAAGCTATTGCGTCTGGTAAAGATTTCTTGTTAGAACATCGATTTCGTAAACATAATGGTGATTACCGTTGGCAGTTAAGCCGTGCCATTCCACAAAAAGATGCAGATGGTGTTATTAAAATGTGGGTTGGTAGTAGTACTGATATTCAAGAGCAAAAAGTATTTACAGCTAAGCTTGAAAACATGGTTAGAAATAGAACCAATGAGTTGGAAAAGAAAAATTTGGATCTAGAAAAAATGAACAAAGAGTTGCAATCGTTTGTGTATATATCTAGTCACGATTTGCAAGAACCATTACGAAAAATACAAACTTTTGCTTCGCGAATTAAGGAAAAGGAATTAGAAAGGTTATCGGATAGTGCTAAGAACTATTTTTCAAGAATGCAGACGTCTGCGTATCGAATGCAAAATTTAATTCAAGATTTAATTGCGTATTCTAGAACCAATGCTCAAGAAAGTACATTCGAAATTTATAATCTTCAAGATATTATTGAAGACACTAAAGAGACCTTAAGTGAGGAATTGGAAGAAAAAAACGTGGTTTTTGAGTTAGTAAACATATGTGATGTTCGTATTATTCCTGTGCAATTTCAGCAAGTGATCTTAAATTTAGTCAGTAATTCTATTAAATTTTCAAAAGAAGGAACGGGAATTCTCATTAAAATTAGTTGCGAAATATTGAAAGGAAAGAAAACCGGTATTCCGGCTTTAAATAATGATCGTACATACTGCCATATTCGTTTTTCTGATAACGGTATTGGTTTTGATCAACAATACCACGAAAAAATATTTGAAGTATTTCAACGTCTGCATAGTAAAGAAGATTATTCTGGTACAGGTATTGGGTTGGCTATTGTAAAACGGATTATAGAAAACCATGACGGCCATATTGCTGCTAGAAGTGAATTTAATAATGGAGCTATTTTTGATATTTATCTTCCGGAAGACTAAATTTTAAAAAGGAAAAATTAACTTCGCACTTTACTTGGTGTTACTATTTAAGCCGAGTTATAAAATGATTAAATCCTATGAAACAAACTGAATTTTTAGAGAAAAATATATTTATCGATTTAGAAAATGTAAATGATGGCTTTGAAGATGCTTCAATTCATTATTTTTCTGAATCAGATTTTGCAACCGTTCTTAAAAGAGCAGAACACTTTGGTCTTAGTATTTATAAGATAGAATCTTTTCTAGATGGAGAGGCGTTTGATGTTGCTGATCATGATGCTTTTAAAAAGAAGGCTACAGATCCAAAGTGGTACGAAAAAGCGTTTTCAGATTTAAAAAAGCGTCAAGAAGGATTAGTGTATTCTGCGACTTATAAAGTGTCTAAGAAGTTGTTAGAGCGCGAGTAACGATCTGTTAAATAAATGTCTAATTGAATATTATTATATTTTAAGTTTATGACCTACCAAGATGAATTTAATGTTTTTTGGGAACAAGTAAAGGAAAGTATCGAAGCTGGCACTTTCGCAAAATTAACAATGGCCAAAACCATAGGTAAGCCCGAATTAAAAAATATATTCATTAGGCCTATTCTTTCGGATGATGATTTTAAAGTAATGCTTAAATACAGTTTTAGGCCAAGGGAGACGGAAGATATAGAAGAAGAGCTCACTTTAGAGGAGGCCTTTGTAATCTTACAGTCTCATTTAAAAAGTTTCTTTTTGTCTGTTCTATTGTTTACTACAGAGAAAGATGTTGTTTTTAAAGTGAATAAGAAAGGTATTGGTAGTATTACTGAAAGTTCACCCACTTTTAAAAATGTAGTTTTTGGTTAACATCTTTGTTCTTATAAGTATAAATGTCCTGAGTCTTTGGCTTGGGATTTTTTTTACTCTAACCATGCGCCATTCTGTGGGTGTTGATTCCATTTTTAATATTGTTAATTTTTCATTTCATTAGACGCGGATCATTAAAAGGGGTAGGTTGTATAGCGGAATAATTAAGCTATAAATTCTAACAGCAATCATTTCAAAAATTTATAATCTAACTATTCTACTAATTACTTACATTTGCACTCGCAAAAAAGAGATTTCCGGTTTTACGGAGACTACTAAATAAATTTATTCGATGAAAGCAGGAATCGTAGGATTACCAAACGTAGGAAAGTCAACCTTATTTAACTGTTTATCTAATGCAAAGGCGCAAAGTGCTAACTTTCCGTTTTGTACAATAGAGCCTAATATTGGTGTGGTAAATGTACCAGATCCAAGATTACAGAAATTAGAAGAATTAGTTAATCCTGAGCGTGTGTTGCCAGCAACTGTAGAGATTGTTGATATCGCAGGTTTAGTAAAAGGGGCTTCTAAAGGTGAAGGTTTGGGAAATCAATTCTTAGCTAATATTAGAGAAACGGATGCTATTTTACATGTATTACGTTGTTTTGATGATCCAAATATTATTCATGTTGATGGTTCTGTAGATCCTATTAGAGATAAGGAGACTATTGATATGGAATTGCAGCTTAAGGATTTAGAAACAGCTGATAAGAAGTTAGAAAAAGTAAAGCGTGCTGCCAAAACGGGTAACAAAGAGGCACAGAAAGAAGAAGCGGTACTTTTAAAAATAAAGGAAAACTTAGAAGCTGGTATTTCAATTAGAGCTTTAGAATTTTCTGAAGAAGATTACGAAGACTACGTTGTGCCTTCTCAATTTATTACAGATAAGCCTGTAATGTATGTTTGTAACGTTGATGAAGCGGCAGCAAATACAGGAAACGCTTATGTAGATAAAGTAAAAGAAGCTGTTAAAGACGAAAACGCTGAAGTTTTAGTGTTGGCTGTAGGTACAGAAGCAGATATTAACGAATTAGATGATTACGAAGAGCGCCAAATGTTCCTAGCTGATATTGGGTTAGAGGAGCCAGGTTCTGCTAAATTAATTCGTTCTGCTTATAAATTATTAAAACAGCAAACGTATTTTACTGCAGGTGTAAAAGAAGTAAGAGCTTGGACTGTAAATATTGGTGCAACAGGACCACAGGCAGCAGGAGTTATTCATACCGATTTTGAAAAAGGATTTATTAGAGCAGAAGTTATTGCTTACAACGATTTTGTAGAATTTGGAAGTGAAGCTAAAGTGAAAGAAGCTGGTAAAATGCGTGTAGAAGGAAAGAACTATGTGGTTAAGGATGGCGATGTAATGCATTTCTTGTTTAATGTGTAACTTGCGTAAATGATAAATTTTTTAAAAAAGATAAGCTTTAAACAGATTTTATTTTTTTTGGTGTGTGTATTAGTAGTAGAGTTTCTATTATTAAAACACACACCTTTTTTTTGGGATGCTATTACTAAATCGTCTCGTGCTAGTTGGATTTATGCTAATGGTCTAACCGAATTTATTGTGCCAACGGAATATAATTCTGGTCATCCGCCTTTGTGGATTTCTTTACTAGCGATCTTTTGGACAATTTTTGAAAAAGCCCTCTGGTCTTCAAGATTATTATTGCTGATTGTTAATGTTGGTGTCGCTTGGCAAATAGTACTGTTTTGTAAAACTAATTTCTTAAAAACGGTATCCGCGTTTGTTGTTTTGATAGTGTGTTTAGAGCCTACATTTATAGCACAAACGACAAATTTAAATAACGACATGCTCTTGTTGTTTTTTACGTTTTTGGGTTTGAATTCGCTGATTAAATCGAGAACAATATTTTTTACCTTAGCGTTAGTAGGTTTGTTACTTGTCAATCTCAGAGGGATTTATATAGTTGTATCTATAGCTTTAATTCATGTTATTTATGTTAGGCTGAAATTAATTGAAAGTAGAAAATCAATTTATATAAGCTACTTAATAGCAGTTTTTAGCTTTGCGGTATTTTGTTATTTTCAATATGAAAAATTAGGTTGGTTCTTAATCAGTCAGAATGAAAACTACAACGCCCACAGGCAATCTGTAGGGGTAAAGCAAGTACTGATAAATAGTATTGTCTATGTGAAAAGTTTTCTGGAATATGGACGCTTTATAATTGCAATAATTCTTTTGCCTCTTTTAATAAAATATATAAAAGACAAAACAAATAGAGATGTTAAAATCGATCGGGTAGCTATTGCTTTTTTTGTGCTTGCTTTTGTCTTTTTTATAGGAATGGTTCCGTTTTCTAATCCATTTGGTGATCGTTATTTTATGGTTTGTTATCTGTTAGCAATCGTATTGCTTGTTAATTTAATGGCGCATTATGACATTGCTAAAAAAACAGTAGTGTATGCTGTAATGGTTGTTATGTTTATAACGGGGCATTTTTGGATTTATCCTGCGACATTATCGCAATCTTGGGATAGTTCCTTAGCGTATTTAAATAGTTATACCGTTGAGGCTAAAATGGAGCGCTTTATTAATTCTTCAGGCATCGAGCCTACTGAAATAGGGACTAGAATTCTGTTGAATGCGCGTGAATTTTCAGAATTTAAAGATATCTCAGAAGCCGATCGCTATGCTGATTTTAATATCAATACAAATCAATTTATATTGCTTTCAAATATAGATAATCAGACCAAAGACGACGAGCTAAATGAAATCATGACTAATTGGAAATTGGTTAAACATTATTCTCAATTGGGGGTTTTTATGTCTTTGTATAAAAGAGAGTAGTTGAGTTGTTTTTGTGTGAAAAAGTAGGTTGTAAAAACGCTTAAAATTCAAAATACTGCAATTTTGAGTGTTGATTTTTGAAAACTCCAATGTTCTCAACACATTAATGCCTTTTTGTTAATTACTTTAAGCGCTCTTTATTTCATGTTTTAAGGTATAATCTTATATTAGCCTTTCATCTAAATATCCGCTTAACTTTATGTCAGAAGAGTCCACTTATACTGAAGATAACATACGCTCACTCGATTGGAAAGAGCACATCCGAATGCGACCTGGTATGTATATCGGTAAATTGGGTGATGGTTCCTCTCCAGATGATGGTATTTATATACTTTTAAAAGAGGTATTAGATAATTCCATTGATGAGTATGTGATGGGAGCAGGTAAGACGATTGAGATTTCGATTCAAGGCGAACGTGTTATTGTCCGCGATTATGGTCGTGGTATTCCTTTAGGGAAAGTCGTAGATGTTGTATCTAAGATGAATACTGGTGGAAAGTATGATTCAAAAGCTTTTAAGAAATCTGTAGGTTTAAATGGTGTAGGTACAAAGGCTGTAAATGCACTGTCTTCTTATTTTAGAGTCGAATCTACAAGGGATAGTAAATCGGCATCAGCAGAATTTGAACAGGGAAATCTTACTAATCAGGAGTTGTTAGATGATACCTCTCGAAGAAAAGGAACGAAAGTATCTTTTATTCCGGATGAAATTATATTTAAAAATTATAAGTATCGTAGTGAGTATGTGGTTAAGATGCTTAAAAACTACGTGTATCTAAATCCTGGGTTAACCATTGTTTTTAATGGTGAAAAGTTTTACAGTGAAAACGGATTGAAAGATTTATTATCTGAGAATATTAACGAATCAGATATGTTATATCCAATCATTCACATTAAAGGTGATGATATCGAAGTCGCTATAACACATAGTAAAACACAATATAGCGAAGAATATCATTCTTTTGTTAACGGACAAAACACAACGCAAGGTGGAACGCATTTAGCAGCTTACCGAGAAGCTATCGTAAAAACCATTCGAGAATTTTATGGTAAAAGTTATGAGGCTTCAGATATTAGGAAGTCAGTAGTAACTGCTATTGCGATTAAAGTAATGGAGCCTGTTTTTGAGAGTCAGACCAAAACAAAATTAGGTTCTACGGACATGGGAGGCGAATTGCCAACAGTGAGAACCTATATCAATGATTTTGTAAAAACATATTTAGATAACTTTTTGCATAAGAATCCTGATTCTGCCGAAAAATTGCAACGTAAAATTCTTCAGGCAGAACGTGAGCGTAAGGAATTATCTGGTATTAGAAAATTAGCGAAAGACAGAGCTAAAAAAGCAAGTCTTCACAATAAGAAATTACGCGATTGCCGTGTGCATTTTGGAGATATTAAACACGATCGGAATTTAGAATCCACTTTATTTATAACAGAGGGAGATTCGGCATCAGGTAGTATTACCAAGTCACGCGATGTAAATACGCAAGCTGTGTTTAGTTTAAAAGGGAAACCACTAAACTGCTATGGCTTAAGTAAAAAGATCGTTTATGAGAATGAAGAGTTTAACCTTTTACAAGCTGCGTTAAACATTGAAGAGTCTCTTGAGGATTTGCGTTATAACAATGTGGTGATAGCAACTGATGCCGATGTCGATGGTATGCATATTCGCTTATTGTTAATTACGTTTTTCTTGCAGTTCTTTCCAGAAGTCATTAAGGATGGTCATTTGTATATTTTGCAAACCCCATTGTTTAGGGTTCGAAATAAAAAGGAAACGATTTATTGTTATTCTGAAGAGGAACGACGCGACGCCATGGAGAAATTAAAACCAAAACCAGAAATTACGCGATTTAAAGGTTTAGGGGAGATTTCGCCAGATGAATTTGTGCATTTTATAGGTGAAGATATTCGTTTAGACCCTGTAATGTTAGATAAGGACATGTCTATTGAGGAGTTGCTGTCTTTCTACATGGGAAAAAACACACCTACGCGTCAAGAATTTATTATTGATAATCTTAAGGTTGAACTTGATGTTGTTGAAGATACACTATGAGAACAGATAACAGGGAAATAAAAAACACCATAATTTCTATTTATTTTATATTAATAATCGCAGCGATTTTACTGGCTACGGTATTTAAGTCTTATCATTTAGTTGAGGGAAGCTCGCTCTACGTGCTAATAGGTTTGTTAGTTGCTGTAGTTGTGGTGCATTTTGTTGCGCGATTCTTTGAGTATGACAGTGATGGTGCTCAAGTTATAATCACAAACAGTGGATTGATACTTACGGATTATTTAAATTATAGAGAGAATAAGATTGAAATTTCTAGAGAGAAATTATCAGGTTATAAAATTCGCAACTATTACTTTTATAAAAGTTTGGTTATTTATGTATCACATAGTAATGGGAAAATAGAGAAGGAGCACTTTAATATTACGCTTTTGAAATACAAAAAGGTAAAGTATGTTAGGCAATCTCTGCGTAAGATTATAAAAGAAAATAAAAGCATAAAGTTGGATAGATGATAGACGAACATGAGGAGTTGTTAAATGAAGACAATGGTAGCCAAGAGACTATTACTAAGGTTACTGGTATGTATAAGGAATGGTTTTTGGACTATGCCTCTTATGTAATTTTAGAGCGTGCTGTACCTGCGATCGAAGATGGTTTTAAGCCAGTACAGCGTCGTATAATGCACTCTATGAAAGACTTAGACGATGGTCGTTATAATAAAGTAGCGAATATTGTTGGTCATACAATGCAATACCATCCGCATGGTGATGCAAGTATTGCAGATGCGATGGTGCAGATTGGTCAGAAGGATTTATTGATTGATACTCAGGGAAACTGGGGAAATATATTAACAGGAGATCGCGCAGCAGCTTCGCGTTATATTGAGGCGAGACTTTCTAAGTTTGCGATGGATGTTGTTTATAATCCGAAAATTACGCAATGGCAAGCGTCATATGATGGTAGGCGTAAAGAGCCAGTTAATTTGCCGGTAATGTTTCCTTTGTTATTGGCGCAAGGCGGTGAAGGGATTGCTGTTGGTTTATCTACAAAAATTTTACCGCACAATTTTATTGAGCTTATCGACGCTTCTGTAAAACATTTAAAAGGTAAGCGTTTTACGATTTTACCCGACTTTCCAACGGCTGGTATTGCAGATTTCACTAATTATAATGATGGTTTACGAGGGGGAAAGGTGCGCGTGCGTGCGCTAATTTCTCAACGGGACAAGAATACATTGATGATTACCGAAATTCCATTCGGTACAACCACATCATCGCTTATTGATTCTATTCTTAAGGCGAATGATAAAGGGAAAATTAAGATTAAAAAGATTGAAGATAATACGGCTGCAGAAGTAGAGATTTTAATTCATTTGCCTGCAGGTTTATCTCCAGATAAAACGATTGATGCGCTTTATGCGTTTACGAGTTGTGAAACTTCAATTTCGCCATTAGGATGTGTTATTGAAGATAACAAGCCTTACTTTGTTGGTGTTACTGAAATGTTGCGACGTTCTACAGATAATACCGTGCAGCTTTTAAAAAGTGAATTAGAAATACGACTTGGTGAGTTTCAGGAGCAATGGCATTTTGCATCACTTGAGCGTATTTTTATTGAAAAAAGAATCTACCGCGATATTGAAGAGGAAGAAACTTGGGATGGAGTAATTGATGCAATTGATAAAGGGTTGCAACCGCACATTAAACATTTAAAACGTGCTATTACTGTTGAAGATATTACGCGTCTAACTGAGATTAGAATTAAGCGTATTTCTAAGTTTGACATCGATAAAGCGCAACAAAAAATTGATGCATTAGAAGATCAAATAGCTGAAGTAAAACATCACTTAGCGAATCTAATTGATTATGCTATAGCGTTTTTTGAGCGATTGAAAAAAGATTATGGTGAAGGGAAAGAGCGTAAAACCGAAATTAGAATCTTTGATGATGTAGATGCTACTAAAGTAATTATTCGAAACACAAAACTCTACGTCAACAGGGAAGAAGGTTTTATTGGGACGTCATTAAAGCGAGATGAGTACGTTTGCGATTGTAGTGATATTGATGACATCATTGTGTTTACAAACGATGGAGTGATGATGGTGACAAAAGTAGATGCTAAGACTTTTATTGGTAAGAATATTATTCATGTTGCTGTGTTTAAGAAAAAAGACAAACGCACCATCTATAATATGATTTATAGAGATGGTAAAGGTGGTCCTTCTTATGTGAAACGATTTGCTGTGACGAGTATGACACGAGATCGTGAATACGATTTAACCAATGGAAATAAAGGGTCTGCGTTGTGGTATTTTTCTGCGAATCCTAATGGTGAAGCTGAAGTTGTGACTATTATGTTGCGCCAAGTAGGTAGTATTAAGAAGTTAAAGTGGGATTTAGATTTTGCTGAAGTTTTAATAAAAGGTAGAGCGTCTAAAGGTAATCGTGTTACTAAATATGCAATTAAACGCGTAGAGTTAAAAGAAAGAGGTGTGTCGACATTAAAGCCTCGAAAAATTTGGTTTGACGATACGGTACAGCGTTTAAATGTTGATGATAGAGGTGAGTTGATAGGTGAGTTTAGAGGTGAAGATAGACTTCTTATTATCAATCAATCGGGAATAGTGAAAACGATCATCCCTGAGTTAACTACACATTTTGATAGTGACATGATTATTATGGAAAAGTGGGTTCCTAAAAAGCCGATTTCTGTTATTTATTACGATGGAGAAAAAGAACGCTATTATGTAAAGCGTTTTATTATTGAGCAAGAAGGCAAAGAAGAAGATTTTATTTCAGATCATCCAGATTCTCAATTAGAGATTGTTTCAACGGATTGGAGACCGATAGCGGATGTAGAATTCACTAAAGAGCGCGGTAAAGAACGTAAACCAAACATGGAAGTGAATCTTGAAGAATTCATTTCGGTAAAGGGGATTACTGCTTTAGGAAATCAGTTGACTAAAGATAAAATAAATCAAATTAGTTTATTGGACTCATTGCCTTATGAGGCTCCGGAAGAAGTACATGCCGATGAAATAGAGGTTGTTGATGAGGAGACTGTTGAGAAGGGGGATGATAATGCTACTGAAGCTGTAAATAAACCTCACTCTGATAGTTCTTCTACAGATGATGAGGACGATTTAGATACGGATGATAAAGGGCAGGTGACATTATTTTAGCGTTAAATACTGGTGCTTTGTGTCGAAATTTTAAGGTTTTTTCTTTTTTGCAGCTTTAAAGTTTAAGAATTCTACAAATAAAGAAAATGCTATAGCAAAATACAAATAGCCTTTAGGTATTGCGCCGACTGTTTGTCCGAAAAATTCAGTATGCGATAAATGTGCAGCTTCTGTTATTAGCATAAAACCTATAAGGATTAGGAAGGCGAGTCCTAAAATCTGTACACTCGGGTGTTTGTCAATAAACTTCCGAATCGGATTAGCGAAGCCTATCATTATTCCAATTGAGATCATCACTGCAATAATCATTAATACTAATGTGTAATTGTGGTTAGGGTGTAGGCCGTTGGTCATTCCGACAGCGGTTAGTATTGAATCTATAGAGAATATAAAATCAATTATAACAATCTGAACTATAGCGCTGCTAAGTGATTTTATGGGTTTAGATTTTATCTGGTCCACATCGTGTGATGGATCTTCTACTTTTTCTCTGATTTCAGAAGTGCTTTTATAGATTAAAAATAAGCCTCCAGCAAATAGAATGATAGCTTGCCAACTAATTTCTACGGACAGCCAATTGGTTTCTATACTATAAAAAGGTTTACTGAGTCCGACTAAAAAAGAAACAAAAAACAATAATATGATTCGCTGAACCAGGGCGAGCAATAGTCCTATTTTAGTGGCTTTGCTTCGTTGGTGCTCGGGGAGTTTGTTTGCTGCAATAGATATAAATACAATGTTGTCTATACCGAGTATGATCTCCAGAAATGTTAAAGTCAGCAATGCTATTATAGCATCGGAAGTCAATAGGAAATCGAGCATAATGTTATTTTATTTTTATTGCGACACCTTTTTCAATCCGTGAAGGTCTATTAGGTCTTTTTACCGCGAGTTTATATTCAAAAGTATAGGAATCATCCGTTGTGGATAGAATCTTCATATGAATAGCTTCTTTTTCGGAATTAGTGGTGGGGTGTAATTTTTTTAATATGAATTCGCAATCATTAATCCATCTAATAGAAGATGAGTCTGCTTTTTCTTCGTGGTAATCAATATTGAAATCTTCAGTGCGCATAAAGCGTGAGGTGTGCTCAATGCCGTCGAGGTTGTAGGTGAACTCAAAAGTACCTGTTTTGAAATCTGTGCAATCGCGTTCTATTGAGTAGCAGCTAGTTAATAATATTAATGCTAATAATGAAAGAAAAAATCTCATATAAATCTTTTGAGCAAAGATAATGAATAGTGCAATATTATGGCTTGTAACTTTTAAAAGTTCCGTCTTTGTAAAATATTACAATTTTGTCAATTTCAGAATCAGATTTAGATCCAGCTTTAGATTGAAATTCAATTTGAGGAGTAGGATTCGGCTCTGGGGTTTGTGGTTTTGTTTTTGCTTCAGTGGTTTGCGGGGGTGGTGATTCTGAAGTGTTAGGTTGGTTGGGGAACTTTCCTTTTCCATTCATTAGCCAATACAATTCTACTTCGGGATAGGAGTGTAGGACTTTCATTACAAAATCTAAACTAGGCTTGTTTCTGCCGCTTAAGATATGAGAGATACTAGAGCGTTGTACTCCGATTTTCTCTGCGAAACTAGAAGCAGATTCGCTGTAAAAATCAATGACTTTTTGTAGGCGTCCAGTAAATTCTTTAGAGTTTATCATTGTAAACTTAAGGTTTGTGATTATAACGATACAAATGTAAACAATAGTATCTGTGTTTGTGCTAAATGTGGTATAATTATTTTATTAATATTAAATAATAGGTTTGATTTTTCGTATTATTTACCTGAAAACAAGTCTATTGATGGTTTAAAATATATTTAACAGAATTTAGTATTAGTATTTGGTTTTTGGTATTGAGATTTGGATGAAACATTGTTTACGAATGTAACAAATTTATTGATTTTAATTGTTTACAATTGTAAAAAACCAAATGATTACATTTGTAACCATTAATTTAGTCCTATGAATTTAAAGTCTTTAAAGCAGATATTTTTAGAAGTAAAAACGCCCGAACTTTTTGGTCGTTATGTCACCAATTCTCACATAGAAAATTGTTTAGATAAATTATCAAAACCTATTATTTCTACACTTGGGTATTCTGTTGAAAACCGACCAGTATATAGTTTGAAATTTGGTAACGGACCCATCAAAATTTTGCTATGGTCACAAATGCACGGTAACGAATCTACATCGACTAAAGCGCTTTTTGATTGTTTTAATTTGTTTGAGGCTGAACATAGTGTTTCAAAACAGATTTTAGAACGCTGTACTTTAATGGTAATTCCTATTTTAAATCCGGATGGAGCTGAGCGATTTACACGTGTAAATGCTAATAAAGTTGATTTAAACAGGGATGCACAACATTTATCACAGCCAGAAAGTCACATACTTCGGCAATCCTATACTGATTTTAAGCCACAGTATTGTTTTAACCTTCATGGACAGCGGACCATTTTTAGTGCCGGTGAAACAAATAATGTGGCAACGCTTTCGTTTTTGTCTCCGGCGCAAGACCAAGAGCGGACGCTCACAACTAATAGGAAAGCCGCTATGTCTATTATAGCTGAGATAAATCAATTACTTCAAATTGAAATTCCTGATGGAATAGGGCGCTATGATGATGGTTTTAATATTAATTGTGTTGGAGATACATTTCAGAATTTTGGCGTACCTACATTATTATATGAAGCTGGGCACTATAAAAATGATTATGAAAGGGAAGAGGTTAGGCGTTTAATGTTTATTGCTATTTTAAAAGGGCTCGATGTTATCGCTAATGGGGTTAATGCTGATAAGTATGACGCCTATTTTGATATACCAGAAAATGCAAAATGTTTTTATGATGTTATTATAAGAAATGCAAAACGTAAAGACTTAAATGACTTGGTGGATATAGCCATTCAATATAAAGAGGTTTTGATAGATTGTAAATTGCAATTTGTGCCAGTGGTAGTGGAAGTCGCTAAGCTAAATAACAAGTACGGACATAAAGAAATAGAAGCCAATGGCTTTTTGGTAGAGACAGAAGAAAATTCTGAACTAATTATAAACTCCGAAAACGATTTCGTAATAGTGAATAATGAAAGAATCTCATTAAAACCGTAAAAATATTCAGTTTTAATGCATAATTGTTAATGTAAATATTCTATTTTTGCGTTTAGTTTAAAGATATTATAATTATGGCAAAGTTTAAATTAGATGAAGTTGATCACCAAATTCTCGATATGCTTATCGATAATACGCGTATTCCTTTCACAGATATAGCAAAAAAATTACTAATCTCTGCAGGTACTGTTCATGTACGTGTAAAGAAAATGGAGGAAGCTGGTATTATTATGGGGTCGTCTTTAACATTAGATTACCAAAAACTCGATTATTCATTTATAGCTTATGTAGGCGTTTTTCTTCAAAATACATCACAAACTAAATTTGTTTTAGAGCGTATTTCGGATATTCCTTATGTAACGGTGGCACATATCACCACAGGGAAATTCAATATTTTCTGTAAAATTAGAGCAAAAGATACAATGCATGCTAAGGATATTATCTTTATGTTAGATGATATTGATGGTGTCTATAGAACTGAGACTATGATTTCGTTAGAAGAGAGTCTTAATGATAAAAAACGTTTGATGCATACCATTTTTAATGAATTGTAATCAAAATAACATATTTTAATAACGGCCCTTAGTTACTATGATTAAGGGCTTTTTTTATTTGAATTATTATGAACTCTATAAAAGTATCAGAATACAACCCTTATTATAAACCCTATATTGATGCAGTAAATAAGGATTTAGGTATTGTTGAAGGATTGAAGCAAAATTTAGAAGATGTAGTTTCTTTTTATTCTAATATTCCAAAGGAAAAGCATAGTTATGCCTATGCTGAAGGGAAATGGACTATAAAAGACGTATTACTTCACATTATAGATACTGAACGTATTTTTGCGTATAGAGCTTTACGAATCGCTAGGCAAGACGGCACACCTCTTGCGGGGTTTGAACAAGACGATTACGTTGTGCATGCAAATGCAGAAAAGCGTACTATGGAAAGTTTGTTAGAGGAATATAGAACTGTACGGCAAGCAACAATTACATTGTTTAGTTCATATGATACAGATACATTACTTTTTATTGGTGAAGCCTCTGGCTTTCCTGTTTCCGTTAGAGCAATTGGTTATATTATAATGGGCCATGAAAATCATCACCTCAAAATTATAAAGGAACGCTATCTTTAATTCGCGTAATAATCAAACGCTTCTAAAATCAAATCATTACTAACTACGCAATCTAGTTTTGGTTTTCCAATAGCTTCAAGAAGTACAAATTTTACCACACCATGACTGTTTTTCTTGTCGTATTTTAATAATTCGATGATATGTTGTTGATCTGCTTTAGTGATTTCAACTTTAGAAAACGTTTTTAAAATGCCTTTAGTAATTGTATCTAAAGAATCGTTGTTTAAACCGGTAATTTTAGTGGATAAATAAGTTTCTAAAATCATACCTACAGCAATAGCTTCGCCATGAAGTAATGGAGTTTTATCTGCATTTTCCATGAAATAACTTTCTATAGCATGCCCTAAAGTATGTCCGAAATTTAAGATTTTTCTTAAGCCTTGTTCGGTAGGATCAGAAGTTACTACTGTATTTTTAATAACAATTGAATCGTAAATTAAGCGGTCTAAATCAGAAAGATCTAAATTTTCGAGATGTGTTAATGTATTCCAATAAGCTTCATCATAAATTAATCCATGTTTTAGCATTTCGGCAAAACCAGAAACCATTTCGTTTTGAGGAAGTGTATCTAAAAAAGACGTATCCACTCCGACCATTACGCCTTCATTTATAACTCCTACTTGATTTTTTAAAGACCCTAAATCAACTCCTGTTTTTCCGCCAACAGAAGCGTCTACCATTGCTAATAAAGAGGTTGGTATGTTTATGTAGGTTATGCCGCGCATATAGGTACTTGCGACAAAGCCACCTAAATCTGTTACGACACCGCCACCTAAATTGATTAATAAACTTTTGCGATCGGCATTATACTCTGATAAAGCTTCCCAAACACCAGTACAAATATCAATAGATTTGTGTTCTTCTCCATTTGGCATTTCCATAACTTCAATAGCTATGTCGCCAGATTCTATGCGCTCTTGGAACTTTGGCAAACAATAATCGTGTGTGTTTGTATCTACCAAAATAAATATCTTAGACGGTTTTGCTGTTTTAATGTAGTTATTAAGTTCTGTGTAAACTTCAGAATTAAAGTGTACTACGGCGTTTTTTGTTGAAATAGATTCCATAATTAATATTGTCTGCAAAATAGGATGTGAAAATACTTCCTTTTTAGAAAAAAAAGTAAGACTATAATAAATATATTTGCATTTATATTCTTTTAGCTAATGATAAATCGTTCACTCTTTGAGGACACAGGCACAGCATTTACTTTAAAATCTGATTCAGAATTAGATCGTGCCTATTTTTTATTTAAGATGATATCATCTGAACCTTTGGTTCGGATTGGTACTATAGTGACAAATTTTGCATTGAAAGCACATCTGCCAGTAGAAAAATTAATACGGGCAACAGTGTTTGATCATTTTTGTGGAGGTGTTAATGAAGAGGATTGTTTGCCTGTAATAGATAAATTATATACAGAAGGAGTTAGCTCTGTTTTGGATTATTCTGTGGAAGGTAAAGCCGAGGAAAATCAATTTGATAATGCTTTAGAGAAAATATTAAAAATCATTCGTTTTTGTGATGACAGAGAAGCGATGCCAATTGTTGTCTTTAAGCCTTCTGGTTTTGGACGCTTTATGTTATATCAAAAGAAGACCGAAGGAGTCGCGTTAACAACTGAGGAAGACGCTGAATGGGGTAGAATAGTAAACCGTTTTGATACTGTTTGTAAACTCGCTAAAGAAAAAGACGTTGAAGTTTTAATTGATGGTGAAGAAAGTTGGATGCAAGATGCAGCTGATGATTTGGTAGAAGAAATGATGCGTCGCTACAATAAAGATGTCACTATAGTATATAATACGTTACAATTGTATCGTTGGGATCGATTAGATTATTTAAAAGATTTACACCAACGTGCTAAAGAGAATGGGTTTAAAATAGGCATGAAGATTGTTCGTGGTGCTTATATGGAAAAGGAACGCGATCGTGCATTAGAAAAAGGATATGACTCTCCGATTTGTGAAAACAAAAAAGCAACAGATGATAATTTCAACGATGCATTGAATTATATTCTCAATAATTTAAAAGATATTTCTGTCTTTATTGGTACACATAATGAAGCCAGTTGTTTTTTAGCTATGGATCTTATGGAAACACATAAGATCGCCAAGCAGGATAATAACGTTTGGTTTGGACAATTATATGGTATGAGTGATCATATTAGCTTTAATTTGGCGGCTCAAGGTTATAATGTCGCTAAATATATTCCTTTTGGCCCTGTTAAGGATGTGATGCCTTATTTAATTAGAAGGGCAGAGGAGAATACATCTGTTTCTGGGCAGACTAGTCGTGAGTTAACTTTGTTAAAGACGGAGAAGCGGAGGCGGAAGTTGTAGAAATACAATTATTAAAAATATTAAATTAAAAAACCACTAATATTACATTAGTGGCTTTTTTTTGTTTTGATAACTTAACAGTAATGAGTATTTGAACTAAGATTTTCCAAATTGATACCATTTCTTTTTTTTGTTTGGGTTGTTGCCATAGCCGTAACCATAGCCATAGCCTCCGTAACCTTTTTTTCCAGCACTAACACCATTTAATAGCATGGTCATGTTGGGTAGTCTTTTTTCTGTGTATAATGGTAAGGCTACATGTTGTAATAAACGACTATCAATATTATCTGCTCCAACGACATATATAAACATATCTGCCAAAGACGAAATAAGCAAAGTGTCACTAACTATACCTACAGCAGAAGTGTCAGCTATAATGTAATCGTATTTAGACTCAAAATAATTAAATAGTTCTTCAACTCTATCGCTCATTAATAACTCCGATGGATTTGGTGGAATTGTGCCACAGGGAATTATATCAAGTAATTCATTATCGAAGTGTTTAACTATTATGGCATCGGGTTTAATTGACTTATCAGCAATATAATCGGTAAGCCCTTGTTTTGAATGTTCTTTGTAATTAAGATATTCTAGTATTTTTGGAACGCGAATATCTGTTTCTATTAATAGAACAGATTTTCCAGAATTAGCTATCGAAAGAGCTAAATTAGTACTTGTATGAGATTTACCTTCTTGTGGTACAGTAGAGGTAATGAATAGTTTTTTAGAACGACCTTTAATATTTTTAAGAATAAAGTCTATGTTAGATTTTACTATTCTAAAAGCTTCAGCTTTTGGAGAGTAATCTACTTTTTTTACTAATTTTTGTTTTTTAGAAGTTCTAGGGATATCGCCCAAATATGGGATGTCTAATAATTGAACTAAATCCTTTTTTTGATAGATTTTACTGTCTAATATATCTATTAAATAAATAAAGCCTATTGGTAATGAGAGTCCTAAAATTAGGGAGGCAAGATATATAATTGTAGTGTTAGGGGAAACGGGTTTATTTGATGAGTAGGCACTATCTATAATTTTAGCATTAGGCGAATACATTCCTAGCCTTATGGCTGATTCTTCACGTTTTTGAAGTAGGTACAGGTATAGAGATTCTTTAATATCTTGTTGTCTTTTTATATCTCTAAATTGTCTTGCTTTTGTGGGAGCGGAATATAGTTGCCCTTGAACTCTAGCATTATCTCTATTTAAGCTATTTAATGTAAGTTCGGAGGTTTCTTTAATATTGTTTAAGGAATTTTTTAAGTTTGATTTTAAGGTTTCTATTTGGTTATTTAATTGTATAACAACAGGGTTTTTTGAGCTAGAGCTATTAAGTATGCCATCTCGTCTCGCTACAAGCTCGTTATGAGTTCTAATGACTTGTGAAGTGTTAGAGTCACCAATCCCTAAATCAGAAGGTAACATGTCGTTACCGCTATTAGGGCTTTCTAACTCTTCTTGTAAATATGATACCAACTCAATGTTGTTGGCCGTTTGTGATATTTGAGATTGAAGTTGCTGCCCTGTTTGAAGGTTAATGTTGTCTTGAGAGTTTAAAGCTGTAAGATTATTCTTTTTTTGAAGTTGCTCTGCTGTGTAATCTACTTTTTCTAATTCTTCTGATACTTGTTGAAGTCTATTATTAATAAAATCTGAAGTTATTTTTACAACAGCATCTTTGTCATTTAGAACATCTTTATTATACTCGAGAATAAGCTGATCTAAATAATCGACGGCTTTCTGACTAACGGTTGAATTGAGTTCCAAATTAATAACACTAGATCCTTTTCCTGTACTTAATTTTACACTTTTTGTGTAGCTATTTACAACACTTGAAATTGGACTGATGGTAATTTTAAGACTACTTCCAACTATTGGTTCGTAGCTGCCAATATTTGGAGTAATTACGATACCTCCATAATTAGTTTCTACTTTACTTCCAAAAGCATAAACTACACCGTCGGAGTCATTTCTGTCTATGAGTGATTTTCCATCGTTATTAAACATAATAAATTCTGTAGGAGACTTTACTTTTATATAGATTGTTGTCTTAACGTTGTCAATTATAGAATCATTTTCAAAAAAACTAACTCTAATAGGGGGATTTACATAAATTTCTTTTTCTTTTATTTTACCCTGTGTAAAACAACGAATATTTAATTTTAAGGTTTTAATGATATTCTTAGCAATGGAACGCGATTTTAATATGCTTATCTCATCTTTTATCTTATCAGTTCCTTGTGAGAATAAACCCTCGCTACCAAGATCTTCTATGCTTGGTAATTTAGTTGATTGCTTTTCGTCCTGAATCTTTATAGTCGCATTAGCCTTATATTCATTTGTGGCATAACGTAAATAAGTATATCCAAGAAAAACACTAACAATAACCGTAAGCGAAATTCCTTTCCAATATGAAAGAAACAGTTCGACTTTTTGTTTTATATCTGAAGTTATTGAATTAGTTTTCGATTCCATAAAAAAATATTAAAAAAAGAGTAAGGTTATTTTACTAAAAACACTGCTAAAATAGTTGTTAGGGTACCTATAGCTGAGATAAGTACTGAGTTATTCTGATTATATGTAGACGAACGAATTCTGGCTTTATTCGGTTCTACGTATATTACATCGTTTTGTTGTAAGTAATATAAAGGTGAATTTATTGTTTTAATTGATGTTAAATCAATGTTAGCAAACTTCTTTTTTCCATCCACCTCTCTTATTAATAGTATGTTTTTCCGTTTTCCGAAAATGGTTAAATCATTTGCAAGTCCAAGTGCTTCAATTAATGTGATTTTTTCATCTTGTATCGTATACATTCCAGGAGTAGAAACTTCACCTAGAATTGTAACTGTAAAATTAGACAATCTAACATTAACAATTGGGTCATTAGCATATTCACTGATTCGTTCGGTTAGCATTTTTGTCAACTCTGTTCTCGTTAAACCACTAATTTTAATAGTTCCCAAAACAGGAAAATCTATATTGCCATTATAATCTACTAAATAAGTTTGAAGCTGAAGACTTCCTTGTATTCCTGTAAGGTTTTTACTGTTGTTTGGTGCTACAGTTAGATTAAAAGGAGCAACTGTTTCTTGAACAAATGCAGAAACGTTTATTGTTAAAATATCGTCTGTCTTATACCTTAATTGAGTTGGTTCAGATATTAATTCTCCTTCTTGAAGGATTTCGTCTTGAAAATAAGCTATATTTTTACGTGATGCGCATGAAGTGATCGTTACAATTACTAACATTAAAATTAATAGAGTGCGTATTTTCATTTGAGTCGTGTTATCGGTTAATTGAAAAATTTAATTTATTTTTTTATATCTAACACTTCATATGTTGAGTTGTTAGAGATGTATTCTGGTATTAAATGCTTTATCAAAGATACAATTTCTAAGGGCTGTGTTAAAGAATTTATTGCTGTGAGATTATTAATTTGTTTTTCGATATTACTAATATCCACATATCTAGATTTTGCAATCATAATTTTATCATGATACGTTTTTTTAGTATTCTCCCCATCTGCAAGAAGCTCTTCATAAATCTTTTCACCAGGTCTTAAGCCTGTTATTTTAATATCGATATCTTCAGGATATCTTAGTCCAGATAAAATAATCATGTTTGTCGCTAGACTAAAAATCTTTATTGGCTCCCCCATATCAAATACAAAAATTTCACCACCATTACCCATAGCTGCAGCTTCTAAAACTAATTGACAGGCTTCAGGAATGGTCATAAAATATCGCGTAATATCTTTGTGAGTTACTGTTAAAGGTCCTCCCTTGTCTATTTGCTTTTTAAATAAAGGGATAACAGATCCATTAGAACCTAAAACGTTACCAAACCTTGTTGTTATAAATTTTGTATGCCCTTTTCCTTTTAGGCAACTGACATAGAGCTCAGCAATACGCTTTGTTGCACCCATTACATTTGTTGGATTAACAGCCTTGTCCGTCGATATCAGTACAAATTTATCTACGCTATGTTTTACTGCTATATCTGCAACATTTTTAGTACCTCCAATATTAACACTAACAGCTTCAAATGGGTTGTTTTCCATTAACGGCACATGTTTGTAAGCTGCTGCATGGAAAATTATTTTTGGTTTATAAAGATTGAATATTTGATCTATTCTCGTTCTGTTACGAACATCAGCAACAATAGCTTCAATATTTTCTAAGCCTTGTTGTCTAAATTCTTGTTGTATATCATAGAGTGCAGACTCTGCATTATCGACTAATATTAATTTTTTGTAGTTATATAAACTTACCTTTCTACAAATCTCACTTCCAATAGAGCCTGCAGCACCAGTTATTAAAATAACTTTATTGTCGTATTGGTCTTCTAAGTCAGGATTTTTTATATTAATTGGGTCTCTACCTAATAAATCTTCAATTTTAACTTCTTTTATTTGACCAACACTTAAGTCTCCATCTATCCAACTTTGAACAGGCGGTACAATTTTAACTTTAAGACCTAAAGAAAATAAACTCCCCGTAATTTGAAGCAGTCGGGTAGGGTCTATGTTTTGAATTGAAATTATAACGTCTTCGACATCATTGTTTTTAATGAAATCTTCTGTAATAGATTCAATACTATAAACTTTTAATAAGTTTATTTTTTTTCCAATTTTACGTTCATCATCATCAATGAAACCGACAACTTCTAATCCACTTTTGGTGTCATTTTGAATCGCATCGTAGGTTAACATGCCTGAATTTCCTGCTCCAAAAATTAAAACATTAGAGACTGATTGAAAATCTTGAGTTATATGGTTATAAATAGATTTGATAAATAGCTTAGCTCCAATGAGCAATAAGATATTTAATAATAAGTTAATATAAATAATAGATCCAGGTAAATTAAAAATACTGTTGTCACCTAGCATTTTTCTACTTAAAAACGTAAAAAATATTAGAATAGTAGCTAAGATATTTGCTCCAATAATAATATTTACTATGTCTTTAAATCCTGTGAATCTAACAACCCCCTTATATGATCCAACGGCAACAAAGCTAATAGCGGCAATAACTGCTACATAAGGAACTTGATTTAATAGGTTTATGAAATCAAAATCTATCTGAAAATTATATCGTATTAAATAGGCCAAGAAAAATGAAGCTATTACTATTATTATATCGAATAATAGTACGAGCCATTTTGAGGCATATTTTTCCGATATTTTATTCAGAAGTTTAATTAACATGTTACAAAATACGAATTTATCGCTGAAACTATTCTTCCTAATTCATTATCAGTAAGATTTGATCCGCTAGGCAGACATAAACCTTTCTCAAATAACTCATCAGAAACACCATTAAGGTAACTAGGGTACTTTTCAAAAACTGGTTGTTGGTGCATTGGCTTCCACAGCGGTCTAGACTCAATATTTTCTTTCTCTAATGCCAGCCTTAAACCTTCTCGAGTCTCTTTAGAATCTAAGAGAATGCAAGATAACCAACGGTTAGAAAAATAGCCTTCTGGTTCTTGTAAAAAAGTAATCTTGTTATTCTTTTTAAAAGCATCAAAATAAAATTGATGGTTAGAACGGCGTTTGGCAACATGACTATCTAATATTGTCATCTGCCCACGACCAATACCAGCAACGATATTAGACATTCTATAATTATATCCAATTTGCGAGTGTAAATAATGTGGCGCATCATCTCTAGCTTGGGTTGCTAAAAATACAGCTTGTTGCTTTAGTGTCTTGCTTTTAGTGACTAAAGCACCTCCGCCTGAAGTCGTTATAATTTTGTTTCCATTAAACGATAATATTGAAAAATCTCCCAGCGTACCACAATTTTTACCTTTATATAAACTTCCTAAGGATTCTGCACTGTCCTCTACAACGGGTATGCTATATTTTAAAGCAACTTCATTAATCTGATCAACCTTATAAGGCATACCATATAAATGTACAGCAATAATAGCTTTAGGTTTTACTCCTTTAGATATTCTGTCTTTAATCGCGATTTCTAGTTGCTCAGGACACATATTCCACGTGTCTCTTTCGCTATCTACAAAAACCGGAGAAGCTCCCTGGTAAACGATGGGATTAGCAGAAGCCGAAAATGTTTTGCTTTGGCAAATGACTTCATCCTCATTGCCAACGCCTAACATAATTAGACTTAAATGTAAAGCGGATGTCCCAGATGCTAATGCCGCAACATGTCGATTATCTTTAAGGTAAGATTCTAAATCGCTTTCAAAACCATTGACGTTTGGACCTAATGGTGCGACCCAATTGGTTTCGAAAGCTTCATTGATATAAGATAGTTCATTACCACTCATATGTGGTGATGAAAGCCATATTTTAGGTTTCATATGTAAAAATTGTTAAGTAATTATGCTATTACTATTCAATTTCATGTCATTAGAGGGATCTGGGACACGATCTAATTTAATAGGTAAATATGCGTTTTTATATCGGGTTAACCCTAATTAAAACGATTAAAAGCAGATAATTACGTTTTTTATTTTGGTAAAAGTAGTGAATATTATAATCCATTTGATGTATGATAATCTTTTGAATAATCTTAATCAGATAATTATGACAAAAACCTTATATTTGAGTTGCTTGTTTAAAAAATAACTAGATTTATAAATTGATATAAATTTAGATTTTTTATATCTTAATATTTTTTAAACAAGTATAGTATTAACTATGTTATCTTTATCAGCATTATAATATCGTTGAAAAATGTAATCTAAATTGATAAAATGAATATCTTAATTACTTCAGCAGGACGAAGAGTTTCGCTTATAAGATCCTTTCAAAAAGAATTAAAGAAAATAAATATAGACAGTAAGGTTTTTGCAACCGATGCTGACCCTGTTTTATCTGCGGCTTGCCAAATTGCTGATGACTTTTTTAAAGTCCCAAGATTAGATGCGCCTGATTATATTTCGGTTTTAATCAATTTGTGTAAAACACATAATATTTCTTTAATTATTCCTACGATAGATACTGAATTACTTGAGTTGGCAAAGACTAAAGAAAAATTTAAGCAAGAAGGTATAGAAGTTGTTATTTCGTCGGTTGATTTTGTTTCTAAGTGTAGAAACAAACGTGTAATACATCAATTTTTTGAATCACATAATGTGAGTGTGGCTAAAGAATACGAAAAATACAATTACAGTTTACCACTTTTTATTAAACCTATAGATGGAAGTAGGAGCGTTGATACGTATTTAATTAGAACAAAAGAAGAGCTAACAGACTATCATTTTAATAATGAAAAGCTGATGTTTTTAGAGTATATAGATCATGATGATTTTGATGAATTTACATGTGATTTATATTTTAGTAAAGATCATACCTTAAAATGTGTGGTGCCAAGAAAGCGGATAGAGGTTAGAGACGGAGAAGTTTATAAGGCATTGACAGTCAATAATGCTTTGGTTCCTTATATAAAGAACAACTTAAATAAAATAGAGGGGGCCGTTGGGTGTCTTACGGCTCAGTTTTTCTTGCATAAATATGATAATGAAAAAATTTATGCCATAGAAATTAATCCTCGTTTTGGTGGAGGTTATCCTTTATCATATTTATCTGGTGCTAATTTTACTAAATGGCTTATTGAGGAATATTTATATGATAAATCAATAGAAGAAAAATTTGATGTTTGGGAAAGTGATTTATTAATGATTCGTTATGATGATGAAGTTTTAGTACATGAATATAAAGATTAATGAAACTACTGTTGTAGTCTTTGACTTAGACGACACCTTGTATAATGAATTAGATTACTTGAGGTCTGCTTATAAGTCTATTGCAATATTTGTAGAGCCAAAGGATTGGAAAGCTTTGTATTCAAAGATGTTCTCATTATATAGATGTAAGTCTAATGTTTTTGAATTTGTTGCTAATACATATAAAATAGAAATAGGACATCTTGTAGAGGTGTACAGAAATCACCAACCAGATATTCAATTATTTGAAGGTGTTTTAGAAGTATTTGATGCTATAAAATCAAAAAACGGTAAAATAGGAATGATCACTGATGGTAGATCTAAAACGCAAAGAGCAAAGTTAGAGAGTTTAGGTATTTTAAATTATTTAGATAAGATTATTATATCTGAAGAAATAGGTTCTGAAAAGCCAAATTCAGCCAATTTTGAAGCTATCGAAAATGCTTTAACAGGCGCAGAATATTATTATATAGCAGACAATTTTAAAAAAGATTTTTTAGCACCGAATGCTTTAGGATGGAAAAGTGTTGCATTAATAGATAATGGCAAGAATATACATTCTGAATCACACATGTATATGGAAGCTAAACATCGACCAAAAGCCTTTGTGATTGATTTCAGCGATTTTAATATAAGCTAATTTTTTTATCTAAATTTCTGATTGCGTACCCATAAATTCGGGCATATCAAGATTCTCAGAATTGTTGATGTCTTTTCTATTTATTACTTTGTCTATAGTTTTTAGAATAATTCTAAAATCTAATTTAAATGATTGTTGCTCTACGTAATAAACATCATATTCAAATTTTTGCTCCCAGCTAATTGTGTTTCTTCCATTTACTTGAGCCCAGCCTGTAATCCCTGGTAAAACGTCGTGTCGTCTATTTTGTCTTTTATTGTAGCGATCTAAGTATATCGGTAATAATGGGCGTGGACCAATTAAGCTCATGTCTCCTTTAAGTATGTTGATTAATTGCGGTAGCTCGTCTAAAGATAATTTTCTGCATATAGCACCAATCTTTGTAACACGTTCCATTGCAGGTAATAAATTGCCATTGCTATCTGTTTTATCTGTCATGGTTTTAAACTTAATAATAGTAAATATCTTGCCTTTTTTGCCAGTCCGTTCTTGGTAGAAAAAAGGTTTGCCGTTATTAAGTATTAATAGACTGAAAACAATAAATAAAAACAAAGGAGCTATGATAAGAAGTCCTGTAAATGCAGCTAAAAAGTCAAAAATACGTTTTATGAATGTTCTGTATAGTTTCATGTTTTACTTAAGCTTTAAGAATGCCCTTTATTAATTGAATTAAATCATTATTTATAATATCAACGTCAAAACGCTCCTCAGCGTATTTTCTACTATTAATTCCCATTTCTTTGATTTTATCCGGATGGATTATAAAATACTCCATGGCTTCAACTAATGCTTGTAAATTTTGAGGTTCTATTAAAAAGCCATTAACGCCTTCCTTTACAGATTCTCTGCAACCTACGGAATCTGTCGTAATAATTGGATTACCGCATGCACAGGCTTCAAGAGTTGTTCTTGGTAAGCCCTCTCTATAGTAACTGGGTAAAACAAATACATCTCTTTTATGTAGATGTTGGTCAATATTACTTTGTTCACCATGAAACACTATAATTCCTTCTTTGTGTAGATTATTTAATTCGTGTATACTAATTGCAGAAGGAGAGGTTTCGGGAGAGCCAATTAAATGAAATTCTGCCATAGGGTATTTTACTTTCAATATCTTGGCAGCTTCCATGTACAAAGCAATCCCTTTTTCTTTAATCAATCTGGCAACTAAAAGGAAACTAACATGTTCTGATGGTTTTTTTTCTTTAAAGCTAAATTGGTTTAGGTTAACTCCAGAACCACTAACAAAATCTACTTTTTGCTTTTTAGAAATGATTTTTCTATCTAAGAATAATTGGTAATCATCTTTATTTTGAAAAACGATGACTTTATTTTTTCGAATAGATAGTTTATATAAGATTTCATTAAATCGTTGTAACAACCTCGCTTTAGCTGATAAGCCTGTAAAAGCATAACCCAAGCCGGTAATTAATGAGATTACAGGTACTTTACATTGATTAGCCGCTATTGAGCCATAAATAACGGGTTTAACAGTGTAAGGGAATACGAGATCTATATCATTATTTCTAATTAGTCCTTTTAATTCACTTATGGATTGCAGATCTTTAATAGGGTTGAGGCCAGTTCTATTTAAACTAAATTCTAATGGAGTCGCACCTAACGCTTCTAGTTTAGTACGTATATCTTCAGGATGCTCTGGTGCAGCAGCAAAAACTTGAAATCCATTTTTTATTAAACTCTTAATAAAGTCGCCTCTAAAATTTATTAAAGAGCCAGATAGAGATGCAATCAGCAATATTCTTTTTTTATCCATCTCTAATTAGTTTTGTTTTAGAAAATTAAACGTATACCATTTCTGAAAACAGTAATAAGACCATACCCTAAAAGTACTATCTTTTTTACTTTCTAAATGATCTTTAACTAATTTCGTTATAACGTCTACATTAAAAATACCTTGCGATTTAAGCATGTCTGGTTCTATATAGGATTCTAATTCTTTTCTAAGGCTTTGTCTTAACCAGTCGCCAGTAGGTGATCCAAATCCACTTTTACCTTTTTCTAAAAATTCAGCAGGAAACTGATCTCTAAATGCTTCTTTTAAGATATACTTTTTGTTCCATCCTTTCATTAAATAGTTTTCGGGTAGGGTATTTGCAAATTCCCATAACTCTCTGTTTAGGAAAGGGGCCCTGCATTCTAATGACGTCATCATACTGGTTCTGTCTACTTTTGCTAACATGCCTCCTTCTAGACTCAAAATTTTATCTACAAGTCTAAAATCGGTTAAACTTTCAATTTTTTGTTTCCCTAAAATGGTTTTATACTCTTGAAAAATATTGGCATCAAAATAATCTGGTGACATTATTTCGGCTAATTGATTGCTTGTATTGGCTAAGGAAATGATATCCCAATAGAAATCTCCTTCGTAGTCTATAGCATTTAATAATTTGTTTATCTGAAATTTTCTACCACGCGTGTCATCTTTATTAATAAGGTACTTATTGCTTAAACCGGCAATAGATTTATGAAGCCCTTTTGGTACAACACTAGTGTATTTTTTGTTCATTTTACCAATGTAGTACTTATTGTATCCACCAAATACTTCATCTCCACCATCTCCTGTTAAAGCAACTGTGACGTGTTCTCTTGTTTTTTCGGACAATAGGTGAGTGGGAAGTGCAGCGGTATCTGAGAAGGGCTCATCGAAATTAATTAAAATTTCGTGGATGTTATTTTTAAGATCGTTTTCATCAATTATAAACTCATGGTGATTACTATTTAATTGTTTAGCAACCACTCTAGACTTATCTGTTTCGTCGTAGGATGCTTTTTTGAATCCAATAGAGAATGTATCTATTTTTTTGTCCGTGGTTTGTGCTAAACACAATGAAATGATAGAAGAATCTACACCACCAGATAAAAATGTACCTAAACCAACATCTGCAATAGATCTACTATCTACACTTTTATAAACTAGATCTTTGGTTTTTGCTTTAGCATCATCGAAAGAAATATTTGTTGGTTTTGGTTTTGGTTCAGTGTTTATTTTATGAATTGTAGTATTATGTGATGATAAATCGTATTCAATATAATGATTAGCTTCAAGCTTAAAAATGTTTTCGTATATGGTGTGTGGCGCAGGAATGTAGGTTAATCTGAAATAGAGGTTCAATCCTTTTTTCGAAATATTAGGAGTGAAATCAATCGTATTTATAATAGACTTTAATTCTGATGCCCAAATGAATTCGTTATCATTATGGGTATAATAGAGTGGTTTTTCGCCAAAGAAATCACGTGCGATAAATAGCTTATTGATGTTTTTATCATAAATACTAAACCCAAACATACCATCTAACCATTGAAAAGATTCAACTCCATGTTTTCCATAGGCTTTTAAGATAACCTCTGTGTCACTAGACGTTTTAAACGTTACTCCTTCAGATTCTAATTTAGATTTTAAGACTTTATAATTATAGATTTCACCATTAAATACAATGACGATTTGTTTATCATCTGAAAAAATAGGTTGTTTACCCGAAGATAAATCTATAATGGATAACCTACGCATTGCCATACCAACAGTAAATTCCTCATTTTCTTCAGAAAATAAGCCGTCTTCATCTGGTCCTCTATGAATAATTAAATTATTCATTGTATTAAGAACAGCTGTTATGTCGTCTTTCTTTCTATTAGTTTTGGCTACAATACCGTTAATTCCACACATTTTGTTTCTTATTAATTCTGTATAAAGTGGTCAAACTTTTTATAAATACTTTCTAATTGATAATCTTTGGAGCGTTCTAAACTTAATTTACTAAACTTTTCTCTTTCTTCTGGATTATTGTGAAAAAAATCTAGTGCTTTGCTTAATCCAATATGATCATCATTATTGACAAGAAGGCCATATTTGGCAATATAAAATTCACCATCATTAATGGTCACGTCTTTATTTTTATTTAATAATTCTAATGGCCCAGATAAACAGTTTGTTGATATGCTTGGTAAACCAATGGCCATAGCTTCTATCAACGCATTAGGAAAGCCTTCTGTGAATGAGGAAAGTACAAAACATTCGCTGTTTAGTAAATGCTCATTTACATTTTTTACTTTTCCTTTAAGTAATATACTATCACCTAACTGATGTTTGTCAATCTCACTTTGTAAATGGCCTTGTAAATCACCAGCTCCTAAAATAGAAAATTCATATTTTAATTGAGACACCATTATTGCATGGATGGTCATTATTTGGTTCTTCCTTTTTATTAAACTTCCTGCTGTAATTACTTTTAGCGTGTCTATAGAAGTATTTAGTTTTTTAGAATCTATAACTAAATGTGGTATTTCGATTGGATTATAAATAACTTCCATTGGAATTTTAACACCAAAGTTATCTTTTAAATCTTTATTGATGTGTAGCGAATTAGAAAATAATTTATCACATCTATTATAAAAAATAGGATAGAATATTTTAGAAATATATAATGATAACTTACTTGTTACATTATCGGAAGGGAAGCCACGTTCGCTAATAATCGTTTTTACTGATTTGTTTAGACTTGATATAATTCCATTTATTAGGTTTGGAAAAGCTAAAAATGATATGGAAATATTGATACGCCCCTTTTTTACAAAACGGTAATATTTTATAATAAATCTTAGACTATCTATTGTTTTTGATAAAAATGATCGATCTGCACTCTTTTTTGAAAGTATAACGAGATTCACCCCTTCGGGTATAGGAAAATGAATCGTATTATAAAATAAGACGAGAGTTACATTGTAATCTATAACTAGTTTTTTAAGTAGTAAGCTAATTACTTTTTCTGCACCGCCACTTCCTAATGTAATACTGAGGATGCTTATATTTTGTTTTGAATTATTCACGACTAATTTTGTGTTAAAATATCGAAAAATAATGTTTCATATTGCTTAATTATTTTTTCTTTATTAAATTTTTCATAAACAAACTCTCGAATTGATTTTGGATCCCAGTCTTTATCCTCATAGAGTTTTTCTAAAAATTCATCTTCATTGTTTACTAAATAACCATTTATTCCATTACTAACAATTTCTTTTGTTCCTCCAGGTGAGTTAAAAGCAATAACAGGCACGCCTACCGAACAGCTTTCTAATAGTGCGTTTGGAAATCCCTCAGAGTATGAACCTTGTAAAAACATATCGTGGTTTATTAGATGTAGAAAAACATTGTCAGTATATTCTATATGCGTGATATTCTCAGATAGTCCTAGTTCTTTTATTTTATTATGTATGACTTCACTGTAGCTACCAGTACCAATGATTGTGAAATGAAATGGAACTGTTAAGCGGCTAAGTACATCTAATAATCTTAACTGACCTTTTATTTTACTCAACCTTCCAATAGTTATAAATTTTTTTATTTCTTTGTTTTGATTTCTTTCCTTAACTATGTCAATTTGTGTTACTGGATTATGAATGATTTTAACATTATTAGCATCAATATCGTAAATATCTAAAAAGTCATTTTTCATATCTGAAGATTGACAAATTATATAATTTAAATTTTTAATACCAATAGAATCTAGTTTTAATAATGACGAAATATTAAATTTACGCTTGGCCGTTTTATATTTTATAGCTACATTAGAAATTGTAGCATGTCTTCCAATAAATTTTACTTTAGGAAAAAACTTAGAAATCAACCCCATCATTATATTGAGATGAGATATTGAACTTAGAACTATTTGTGGATGTTGTTTATATATAATCTTAGTTAATATCAACGCAGAATTAAGTACTCTCTTTTTACTTAAATAAGTAACAGTAATGTCTTTAACTTCATATTTGCTTTCTTTTTCAAAACCTATGACAATGAGTGTAACATCAAACTTTTCTTTATTTAAGTTTTGCGATACAAAAGACATAACTCGTTCTGCTCCGCCTGCAAATAGAGTTGGCAGAATAAAAAATACTTTTATTTTTTTAGACATTAACATTTTTTATATTTAATAACTGACCGAATTTATAATCCCACTTTTGTTCTGAAAATTTTTGAAAACCAGAAGCATGGTGTAGTGTTAATTCTCCAAAATAAATAAAGCCTTTAACATCATAAAAATCGACTCTTATATTAATAAAATCTTTAGCTAATATTTCTGCAAGTTTAATCATTTCTTTTAAATTCACAGGGGTTTTAATATCCTTACCATTAGGTCTTTCCCATATGCATGGAATTAAATTCCAATCTCTATCGTATAGGTTTCTAGTTCTTTTATTAGTATGTCTTCCAATGTCGACCATAATAAAGGCTACTTTTCCGTTAAAGCAATGAAATTTATAATCGTCTGGAATACTACCGTCTTCATTTGTTAATAGCTTTTCAACAATAATTCTTGGCTCTATATTTTTATATTGCCATTCTCTAGTACTATAAAAATGATTTTCTTTTAATAAATGTTTTAATTCGATTCTTGTTTGCTGCCAATTTATCCTTGATTTTTCTCTTACTATTATTCCGCCAGAACTACCATGGTTGGTTTTTATTATAAAGTTTGAATCAGGAAGGTTTTCTGGTCTAATATCATTAACAATTTTGGTTTGCAAATACAAAGGAATTAAAAATTGTTCACCGATAACTTCTTTAATATAATTTCTAACTTTATATTTATCTGCTATAATAGTATGTAGTTTTTTTTTGTTGTAAAGTTTAAGCCAATTTATTTTTTCATTTAATGTTTGAGGGTTAGTTAAATCTAACTTATAGCCCATGTGCTTTTTAAAACTTTTTTTTATAATCAATTTATCAGGAGTAAATTTTAATCCTAACTGATACAATTTGTACAAAGGTCTCAAAATTAAATATCCCAAAGTATCATCTCTATAAAAGCGCGAGATTTGTTTCCTTAAATGTCCCATTACTTTTTTATTTGATTTTCGATTTTAATGAGTGATTATACTTATACAATTTCATGATTTTTTGAAACTAATTGGATTCTCTTTTTGTTTTCTGGTAGTCAATATTAAGTAACTTTCCTAGTTTTTGGTCGCATTCCTCTTGATCAAATTTTCTAAAGCCAGACGAATGGTGAAGTGTTAATTCACCAAAATAGGTTTTCCCATTTACAGCATAAAAATCTACTCGTATATAGGTGAAATCCTCAGCGATCTTTTCAGCTAGTGTCTTCATTTCTTCAAAGTTTGTGGGTTTAGCCACATCAACTCCATTTGGCCTGCCCCAATTACATGGTAGTAAATTCCATTTAGTATCATATAGGTTTCTGGTGCGTTGTTCGCTAAACCTACCTATATCTACTCCAAGAAAGGCTACTTTACCATTAAAGCAATGAAACTTATAGTCATAGGGAATACTTCCGTCATCATAGGTTAATAGCTTCTCAACAATAATTCTTGGTCGAATATTTTTGTATTGCCACTCTCTAGTACTTAAATAATGATTTTCGCTTAACGCTTTTCGTAGATGAGAACGAACGATGTTCCATTCTACTTTTGATTTATCTCTAACTATAACACCACCAGAGCTGTCGTGATTCGCTTTTATTATAAAACTAGTATCAGGTAGATTTTCAGGCCTAATATCCTTTGGTGTCACTGTATGATAAAGCAATGGAATTAAGTATTCTTCTCCTATTTTCTCTTTAATATACGCTCTTACTTTAAATTTATCCGCAATAACTGTGTGTAGATCTTTTCTATTATAAAGTTTTAACCAATTTATTTTTTCGTTTAAAGTTTGTGGATTATTCAAGTCTATAGAATATCCTAAATGCTTTTTGAAACTTCGTTTTACTATATATTCATCACTGATTAAGCTTAAACCTAATTCGTATATTTTATAGAATGGTCTTAAAATATTATATCCTAAATCGGAATTTCTGTAAATATTTGATATTGTTTTTCTTAGATTTTTCATTATAGATAATCGCCAAAATTAGATTATGTATGTTTAGAGTAAGGACAATTTAGATATGCTTTATTATTCTTTTGATATCAACTTGCCCAATTGGCTTAGCGGGAATTCCCCCTAAAACAATATGCTCTTCACTAAAGGTTTTATTTACAACAGCGTTTGCTCCAATTGCAATATTACTAGCTATTTTTATGTCACCATAAATTTTGGCGCCTGGTGCTATATAAACATTGTCTCCTATTTGTGGTGCGCCTTTTTCTCCACCAGAGGCACCAATATTTACACATGCATGCATTCTGCAATTACTACCAATTTTAGCATTATTATTTATTACAATAGTTCCGTAATGCACAATGTTTAGGCCTGGGCCAAATACATTTATTGGTATTGAAAATCCGAGTTTCAGAGAGATTTTTTTAAATTTATATTTTAAAAAAAGTATATAAATTTTATTTACTCCATTATTTTTACAATTATTATAATATTCTAACTTACGCATTGTTTTCTGAAAAATCCAAATTGGATTAGGAGAAACGTAGCGAACTATTTTCTCTGTTAAGCTCATAGGTTTTATGCCATGTGCTTTTTGATCTTGATTTAAATAGCTTATATAGTCGGCTTTAGAATTTATCATACTTCTAAAAATTTATCTTCGTCTTTTTGATTATTCAATTTATAGATTTGATATTGAATCCACATTGAAGCAAATGTCATATAGTAAAATGTAAAAAAATTGTGATTTGCTAATAAAAATACAGACAAAGAAATAGTCTGCATAATAAGGAATGGAGCTTCTTTAAAAAAAACATAACTTTTAAAAAAAAGATAAGAGATATAAATTAAAAACAATAAAAATGGTAATATTCCAGCCTCACCAATTATCATTAAATACGTGTTATGGACACCCATAGTATCATTTTTACCAGAAAACGTACCATACCCACTCCCTATTATGGGTGACTCAAATATTTGATCATAAAATAATGCCCAAGTTTCCGTTCTAGAGTCTTCACTAATCTCTTCACTAGAAACATTTTCATTATTTACTATGTTTTTTAATTGTTCAAAACGCGGGTTGTTTAATCCAACAACTTGATCTATAAATAGCAATGTAGCAAATATCAAAAATCCAACACCAAAAATTCTAATATTTTTTATGCTGATTTTTAAAGAGATAATATTTAACAACAACCAAATAACTATAAATGTTCTTGAGAACGTAAGTAAGCCCATTAAAGTAAATACAAACTGTCCAAATAATTTTAACGTGTTATTTTTTAAACCATAAGTTACCGAATAACCATAAATACATATAAAACCAGCAACGTTTGCGTTTAAATAAAACCCAGCATATCTGCCAAAATCACTCGTAAAAAATAGAGCTTCAATGCCAACACTTAAAGCTCCAATTATGAAAAAAACGAATAACTCATTATTGCTAACGCGCTTAATTAATTCATAACCCGCAATTATAAAAACAAAAAACTTTACAATCTCTAGTAAAAAAAACCTTAAAGTACCATAATATTGCAGACTAGAAATAACAAAATAGAGAATTGAAATGATAATTATCCACCAGTTTGGTTCCGATTTTTTTTCTAATGCATAATATATAAACACCATAAAAATAGTACCATAGCTAAGCAGTGATCCAATACTATCACCAAAAGCCATAAGGCCAAATGATGGTAAATTAAATAAAATCAAGGCTAAGCTTATATACTTAATAATTTTCATAATTGGTTGGTGTCAAGTACTAATTATTGAATTTAAAATTTATATATTATTACTTTATATATTTGTTAATTAAGGATTCCCATTGGTCTAATACATTTTTACTGATATATTTTTTTGTAGACTCTTTAGCTGTTTTAGAAAATTGTTTTTGCAAATTTTCATCTTCAATCAGGCGCGATAATTTAGTGGTTAATTCAAGCTGATTATCTACAGGAATTAAATATCCATTTACACCATCATTAATCAAATCGGAAGGCCCAAAATTACAATCAGTAGAGATACAAGGCAGGCCATAATGCATTGCTTCTAAAAGAGCATTTGGAAACCCTTCGGTTTTTGAGGTAAAAACAAAAATAGAAGCTTCATTATAATACTCATGTATATTTTTTACCTTAGATATAATCTTAATTTTATCTATTAAATCATAACTTTTAATTAGTGTTTTTAATTTTTGTTTTGTTGCACCTTCTCCAATTATTATTGCTTGCCAACCAACAGGGGCAATAGTGTTAAAAGCTGTTATTAATTTATCATGACATTTGTTTTTGTCTAATCTACCTACGGATAAAATAATTTTTTCTTTTTTAATTGTATTAGTTCTTAATTCAGTTAAATCAGTTGATATAGGATTTGGCAATATAGTAATTTTGTGAGGTCTTATTTTTTTTTCATAGATCTTTTTTATTCCGTTGGTTTGCAGTATTAAGTTATTTGCTAATGGATAAACTAAGCGTCTTAAGATTACCCATAATATTGGAACTTTCTCTATCAATGGATTATTTCGTTCACTTATTATGCAAGGGATGTGATTTAACTTAGCGGCAATTGTAGCAAGAATATTTGCAGAGGTTATAAAACCAATAATTATATTAATTTTTTCTTCTCTAATAATTTGAGAAATTCTTGAAACTAAAGTATAGTTTAGTTTTAGAGAATCAATTATAGAGTTAGGTTGATTAAGTTGTTCCCTACAATGAATAACTTTTATTCCATCGTCTAGGGAATAAAAAGGTGAAGATTTCGTAAACGTAATTATAGTAATATCAAACCTTTGAATAAGCTCATTACTGAGCGTAGAAATAACACGCTCCGCACCACCTGAGGAGAGTGATCCAATTACAAATCCTATTTTCTTTTTCTTATTTTCCAATTTTATTATGATTCTAATATTACTTAAACAGTTTTTTTAATACTAAATCTTTCATTCTAAAAGTAAATACCCTAAATCCTTTAATAAACACGTACAACAGTAAACCATAAATTGTGGTTACAAGAATTGTGATTTTTAAAGTATATAAAATCCAGTTTACTATACTAGAAGTATCTCTGTCATAAGGAATATAGCTGGCAGTATAGTTCACTATTAGAGTAGCTGCAATGAAAACAACAAATTCAGGTAACATACCTTTCCAATAGATCCAAACACTTCTATTAAATCCATGTTTATACAAAAAGTAAGGTTTCCAAATTACAACGATTAGAATTAGGCTCACTAATGTACCAAGGATAATACCATCAATTCCCCAAATACTTCCACAAACAAAAGAGATAACAAGGTTTATTATGGCTTCTGCAGCAGCAGCCCAAGTATCGGAGTAAAGACCATAAGCATTCTTGAAGCGCTCTACAGGAGAGCTTATCTGATAAATAAAGAAATTCGCTATTAATAGAATTAACGTCGTTTTAGCTAATATGTATTGACTACCTACCCATAGTGCTATGAGGGGTTCCATTGTATAGTACATAATTAAACTAAAAAAACCTGCTATAAAAAATTGAACAGCCATCAACTCCCAAAATATATTATTAATATTTTGTTGATCCTCTTCAGCAATTAAATTTCCAATAGCAGACCCTGTGCCTGCGAAAGCCATTTTTACTAATCCGCTTAGTTTAGTAAATATAAGTTGGTAATTACCAAAGAAAGCAACGCTCTCTAGGCTTACCAAAGTCGCTACTAAAATGTTGTCAGTTCCGCTTTTAACAAAGGATGCCATTTTATGAACAAAAACTTGTTTTATCTTTTTTATGATATCTGGATATTCTTTAATTATTTCAGCTTTTTGAGTTGAATTAATGATTAACCAAGGATATTCTTGTTTTACTTTGTAGCGAACTATTATACTATAAATTATGCTAAAGATTAACTCTAAGATGATGTATAAATAAAAATCTTTAAAATATACTGCAATTATGGCTTGAAGTATAACTCTAATAATATTTAGAGTTTGAAAATAGCCTTGAATGATATACCCTTTTTGATCAGCACCTAATAGACTTTGATGGTAGTTAGCAAAATAGCTAAGCAATGAAGAAAACAGAAGAGTATAAAAAACAAAGTAGACTAAGAGTAAGGAGAACGAGGTTGTTTGAAAGATTATTGGAAAGAATAAGGAGACCACAATTCCAATACCAATAATAACATAACCAATCCTTTTATAGAGTACACCAAGAAGTGCAATTATTTTATTGATTTCTTTGTGGTTTTTATCAAAAATTGGCTTGTATAAAGTAAATCCAATCGCTGTTCCAATTCCCAATTCAGCTAAATTAAGAAAACCTAATACACTCCTCAATGTTGTTTCTAAACCAATGAATTCATCACCAAGATTATCTAAGAACAGTTTTCTAGAGAAAAATTGTACAAAAATTGAAGCAACGAAGAAGAATACTCCAACTTTCGCATTTTTTAAAGATTTTTTTACTCTAGACATTAGGTATAACTTTGTATTTTTTTTTGTAAGAATATCAATTTTACTTCAAATGTAAAACTACTATTACTTTTAATTGTGATAAAAGCAAACAGTTAATAAACAGATATAAAAAAAACAAGATCAAATTTATTATTGCTTAGTTAAGTTCAATATCGATTACTTTAGTTCAAGAAATAGTGTTGAAGGAATTGTACGTATTCTTATATCTTGTTTCACTAGTAGCTTATTTAAAAGCCATGTTTGGTGACATCACAATATTTGAAAATACTTTTTAAATAAAGCGAATTTTAGTTTAAATTAAAAATCAAATTATTTGAATTATTCATAGAACATAAATTTCGATTAATACAGTGAATTTGGTTAACGCCAAAGATGAAAAAACGATTATACAGCAACTATTTTTATTGGTAAAAAACGTTATTTTACGATTAAATTCATTAAACCAGATTAAAAGTATATATTTAATATCATGTAAACATCTTTTGTTGATAAATATGATAGTCTTTATGATAAAAAAATACTCGTTACTATTCTTTATTTATCATCTTTAAGATTTCATGCTCAGAAAATAAGGGTTTTGTCTTATGGTTTTAATGTAGATGATAATAAGAAAGCTTTTACCAAGCGATATGAAATCATGATGCCATTATAAAATTGATAAGCAGATAAATAATTGATTTGTATCTTCCTAAACATATAGAAAATAAAACAGTTATTTTTGAAGAAGATGTAGTGCTTCAGGCTAAACTAGGAGCCTTTTTAGACCCGAGTGATACCTTTTTAAAGTTTTTGAACTGTAAGAACATTAAAATTTATGTCATGGAGCTTTGCTTTTAATGAGGAGGGAAGAATTTTGGAAAGGAGAATGGGATTAGGTATCGAAGTATCAATTTTAAAGATTATAATTTAAGTATGAATCAAGATATATCAAATAGTTATCCTACTGCAGAAATTATAATTTTATCTCATACAAATCATCCAGTAAAAGAATATGTATCATTTAGTGATATAGTTGTGAATGGACGTAATTGGGGGTTATTCTATTTTAGAAAGCCGAGTTAAGGATATAATACGTCCTTTGAGAGCGTTAGTTTAAACAACCGGACGATATAAGTGTTATTCATTTTGAAGTTCCTGATTATTTCAAAAGTTCTGGTCCGTTAGGTGGATTTTCATTTAAAAACACGTAGGTATATCATGATTTTAAATCATTTTCTTTTACAATAAGATATTTCTCTTTAGGGATCCTTAACGTTGTTAAGAATGTTACAGGTGACATAAGAACTATTAATCCAAATCTTTTAAAATTTATTGATTACATAAAATATAATCCTAGTAAAAATAAAAATTTTAATTTCAAATTAGAAAGGGCCGATTGAAGTTTTTAAAACAAATTCTAATTACTTCTAAATTCATCATACCATTTGCTTAGAACAAATAGCTTCCAAATATTTGATGTGTGATTTTGCTTATTACTCATGTGTTCTTCTAACATTTTTTTAAATTTATCCACGTTTAAATTCGGAACCTTATTTAAAAAATCATCGTTAAGCGCTGTCATAAACTCTTCTCTCAATTCATTTCGCATCCAATTTCCAATAGGAACGGCAAATCCTTTTTTGGGTTGATCAAATACATTTTCTGGAATGTATTCTTTTAATATATCTCTTAATATTTTTTTTTGCCTACCTTTTTCATATTTGAAATGCATTGGTAGTGTTCTTGCGTATTCTATAACTCTATAATCTAAAAAAGGACTTCTTACCTCGACAGAATAAGCCATACTAGCTCTGTCAACTTTTACATTACTATCATTTTCTAACCAAAGTTTTATATTAAGATCTGCAGCTTTCTGAAGAAAGATATCAGACCATTTTTTGTAACCTTGATAGTGCTTCATCCAACTTTGATTTTTCTTTTTGAGAAGTAATCCTTTTCTTGAAAAAATATTTTCTATAAAGTCATTTCTAGTTTTTGTAGTTAAAGCGTTTCTAACTCGATGGGAGTTGATCCTAAATAGTTTTAAAAATAAAGGATTAGCTAAAAACTTTCTAATGAAATAAGGAATATCAATAACTCTTTTATTTCTTATTAAAGAATCAAAATACGGATAACCAATAAAACTTTCATCACCTCCGTCACCAGAGAGTGCAACGGTTACATACTGTTTTGTTACTTTGTTTAATAATAAAGAAGGTAGTGCTGAACTATCTGCAAATGGCTCGTCATACACTTCGGTAAGTTTGGGTATTAGTTTTAATATATCATTTGGACTACAGATTGTAGTAACATGTTTGGAATTAATGATTTTAGCATATTGTTCAGCTATTTTACTTTCATCATATTTAGGGTCATCAAATCCAATTGAAAAGGTGTTGATTTGAGTAGGTGAAACTTTGGCAGCAATACTGGAAACTAAGGCTGAATCAATTCCACCTGATAAAAAAGATCCAATTGGAACATCCGACTGTAATCTAATTTTTACAGCATCAATTAATAATTCATGGAGCTCTTTTTTTGCATCTTCGTAAGAGATATCTTTGATTGTTGATTTTGTTAAATTCCAATAGTTATCAACTACTAATTTATTAGAGTTAAAATCTACTTCCATATAGTTTCCTGGAGGAAGCTTATATATATCTTCAGCAATAGTATATGGACTAGGAATGAACATACAGTCTAAAAAAATAGAAACAGATTCTTCATTTATTTTTTTGTCTTTTAATAATGGTCTTATTTGACTGCAAATCTCTAAATCTTCATTATTCCAATAGTAATAAAATGGTTTTACACCTAATCTATCTCTTGCTGAGAATAATTTATTTGTTACAGAATCATAAATACTAAACGCAAACATGCCGTTAATTTTATCTAAAATAGATTTTCCCCAATGTTTATAACCTATTAAAAGTACTTCGGTATCACTTTTCGTCTTAAAACTATAACCTAGGTTTAAAAGCTCTTTTTTAATAGGTTTGTAATTATATATTTCGCCATTAAATACTATAGTTAGATTCTCGTATTTCATGGGTTGGTTGGATCTTGGGTCTAAATCCAAAATAGACAAACGCAGATGACCAAAAATGATATTTTCAACTTTATCAATCCCTGTGTAATCTGGTCCTCTAAATGAAATTGAATCTAATTTTTCTTTTATAACCTTATCATCAAAAGTGATATTCGTTAAGTATATACCGCACATACATTAAGTTTTTTTGTAAAAAAAAGCATTTTTATTCTATTATTATTACTATTTGTGTTTTAACTGTTTAAAATACGTAATTACCATTGTGTTAAGTAATATTTTTTCATTTTAGATACGGTGTTATTTAAAGGTTGAAGATTGTTACAAAAGTTTTTACAGTCTTGTAATATAATCTTTCAACTTGTTAAAGTTTCCAATTAAACATCTAAAGTGTGTATTTCAACGTAGATAAGGCGTGTTTTGTCGATAATGTTTAATCCTGTGATAAATTCTTACAAGAATAGACGTAACGTCGAATAATTTAGTGTTTAATCTTGTTTAATGAAGTTTTTTTTATAAAATTGTAATTGACATAACCTAGTACTGCAACTAATTTTATAAAAGCCCCTATTAAAATGATTAAATTTACTTTTAGATTTATATTGCTGCTTACTGTATTAGCAACTTTTAATTCTTACGCACAAATACCCGCTTTCCCTGGCGCTGAAGGTTATGGTAAGTATACCGTTGGTGGTAGAGGAGGTACTATATATGAAGTAACGAACCTAAATGATAGCGGATCAGGAAGCTTTAGAGAAGCTTGTGAAGCAAGTGGTGCCAGAACGGTAATATTTAAAGTAGGTGGTAGAATTAATCTAATAAATACTATAAGAATTACTAATCCAAATATAACTATTGCTGGCCAAACTGCACCTGGTGATGGTATTATGATAAGCAAGGAAGGATCCGATAAGCCTGCCTTAGAGGTGGATGCAAGTGAAGTTATTATAAGGCACATTAGGTTTAGGCGTTCTACGTCATACGCTGGCGGTAACAACTCAGATAATGTTTGGGTTGCTAGTGGTCACAATATAATTTTTGACCATTGTTCTTTTGCATGGTCGTCTGATGGTAATTTAGATTTTGCTGATTATACAGATAGTAATTATGATGCCGAAAACCCAGTGCCACCTCCGGCAAAAATAATTTATAATATTACCGTTCAATATTGTTTATTTACAAATTCTTATGGGGGGAGTAATAAAACGATGCTGGTATCTCGTGGACCAAGTGAAATATCATTTTTTAGAAATGCATGGTTGAGTACAGCAACAAGGAATCCAGCAGTATCTACTCCTGTAAATGAAGCGCCTAGATGGGATTCTTATTTTGAACATATAAATAACTTTCATTACGATTATACCAATGGACCTTCTTTTAATAATAATGATATGAGTTCTGATGCAGGTATTTTTTATGTTAACGTTATAGGTAATAGGGCTAAAGAAAATAATAATGGAAGTGGAGTACCGCCAACTGTTGAGAATGGTTATTCCGATAGACGGTGGTTAAGAGCTGCCACTATGGGTAATGATATGGGGATTTTTGTTGAAAATAACATTACTCCATATAGACCAAATGATACATATGATGAATGGGAAATTGGTCAAAATAGCGGAGGTCAAGCCGATAGGGATATTTTAATACCTGAAAATTTAAGAAGTTATTCTGTTATTAATACTCCAATAGTTATGGACAATGTAGTCCTATGGGAGCCTAATGACGTGTGGGATAATCTTAGAACGCATGTTGGTGCATCATTGCCTGCAAGAGATTCAGAAGACGCGAGAGCAGTTAATGATGTTGATACAGGTAACAGTACAGAGGATAACACCTTAAATACATTTCCAATAGTCAATAATGGCACACCTTACAACGATATAGATAATGATGGAATGGACGATTTATGGGAGATGTCAGAATATGGGAATTTAGATAGCGATGGTATTGTAGATACAGATGGAGATGGTTATACAGATTTAGAAGAATACTTAAATCAGACCTCGAATGGGTCAATACCGGATATACCAGCAGAGAATGTATTGGTAGCTCCAAATTCAGCAACATTAAACATTCCTGATACGGTGGTTTTATCAACAACATTTACGCCCGAAAATACTTTAAATAAAAATGGAGTATGGAGCTCTACTGACTCTAGCATAGCAACCGTAGACTCTAATGGTATAGTTACATCTATTTCAGTAGGTGTTGCAGTAATCACTTTTACATCTGATAGTGGTGGTTTTACTGGTTCAGCCGAAATTACTGTGACAGATATAACTATACCATTAGAGTCTGTAATTTTAAATCCAACGGATATTACAATCGAAATTGGGGAGACTTCTGAGGTTACTACAGTATTTATGCCTGTAAATACCACGGATGAATTAGGTACTTGGATAAGTAGCGATGAATCTATTGTATCCGTAGATAGCAATGGAATGTTAACTTCAGTAAATGAGGGTTTAGCTCAGATAACTTATACTTCTAACAATACAGGTTTAAGCGGTAGTTCTAATATAACAGTAATAGATACATTTTTTGGTACATACGATTTATACAATGCTGCTACTGATGAATTAATTCAAAATATTGTAGGAGATACAGATATTAATTTAGCAGATGAAGGGAATGAAATAAATTTTAGAAGTATACCAGAAGGTGGAGATGAAAATACAGATGTAGAAAGTGTAAAAGTAGATTGGACAGGGCCAACAGCTGGTACTTGGGTAGAAAGTGGTGCTATTTATGCAGGACTTCCTAACGGTCACTTGGACTTAAATTTTGAATCTTATGTGGTGGAAGAAGGGACATATAACTTTACTGTAACTTATTATTCCGAGGATGACGCTACTGGAGATGTAGTTGCTGTAGATAAATTTTCATTAACCTTTTTTTTTGATTCATTACCTAATGCCAATGCTGGTGTAGACCAAGATATGTGTGAAGGCGACACAATAATCTTAACAGCTTCTGGTGGTCCTAATTTTTCATGGAATAGTGGTGAAAACACTGCTGTAATAGAAGTTAGCCCGTCCGAAACAACAACGTATTTCGTTATTGTTTCTGATGACGACGGTAATACAGATGAAGATAGTGTTACTGTAACAGTAAACAGCATACCTTTAGCAAACGCAGGGGAAGATCAAACTATTTGCTTAGGTCAATCTGCAACACTGGTCGCTACCGGAGGAGTCTCTTATTTATGGAATACAGGCGAAACTACAGCTTCAATTGAGGTAAATCCATCAGTCGAAACAAGTTATAGTGTTGAAGTAAGTAATGAGAACTGTTCGAGCATAGATGAAGTTACTGTTTTTGTAGCCGAAATTCCAAATATTACTATTTCTGAAGATATTGTAATTATTGAAAGTGAGACAACTACGCTTACAGCAACTGGTGGAGAAAACTACGAATGGAGCACAGGTGAAACTACAGAATCTATAGAGGTAAACCCAACAGAAACAACAATATATACAGTTAGCTCAGTTAGTGAGAATGGATGTGTAAGTAGTGCTAATGTTACTGTAACTGTAATAGCGGAAATCATTGCTGATGCTGGTGAAGATATTACTATTTGCAATGGAGAATTCGTCACTTTATCTGCCTCAGGTGGATCAACATATCTATGGAATACAGGAGATTCAGGTTCTGAACTTATTATTAACCCTACGATTACAACAACCTATACAGTAACTGTGGAAGATGAGTATGGCTATACTAAAGATGATAGTGTTACTGTATTTGTAAATGAATCACCAAATATTACAGTTGGTGATGACGTGTTCATTATGATAGGTGATTCTACAACACTTACGGCTAATGGAGGAAATAATTTTGTTTGGAGTACAGGAGAAACTACAAATGAAATTTCAGTAAGTCCAGATGTAACAACAACATATATAGTTACAGGATTTTCAGAAAATGGTTGTCAAAATACTGCTGAGGTTACTGTAACTGTAGTAGAAGAATTAAATGCCAATGCTGGAGAAGACGTTTCAATCTGTTTAGGAGAAAGCGTAACGTTAAATGCTTCAGGAGGCATAACTTACATTTGGAATACGGGAGGATCAGGTGCAACACCAACAGTTACACCTACAGAAACCACAACTTACACAGTTACAATTACTGATGGTTTTGGAAACTCAGATACAGATGATATTATTGTAACCGTCAATCCATTACCAATAGCAAATGCAGGAGAAAACCAAACAATTTGTGTAGGTGAGTTTGTAAATTTAACAGCTGAAGGTGGGGATACTTATTTATGGAGTACTGGTGAGACTACAGCTAATATTACAGTAAATCCTAATGAAGACACGATATATACAGTAGAGACATTCTCTAACAATTGTTCAGATAGTGCTGATGTTACTGTATTTGTTTCTACCATGCCAGAGGTTGTTGTAAGTGAAGATGTAACGATTGTAACCGGTAGTTCTACGACACTTCTAGTGAGTGGAGGAGATTCTTACTTATGGAATACAGGTGACACTTCCAATTCTATTGAGGTTAGTCCTATAGAAACAACAACTTATAGTGTTACAGGTTTCTCTGCCAATGGATGTCAGAGTGTAGCGGAAGTTACTGTAACAGTCATAGCAGAAGTTAATGCAGATGCAGGTAATGATGTTGCTATTTGTTTTGGGGAAAGCGTTACATTAAATGCTTCAGGTGGAATAAATTACACATGGAGTACAGGTGAAGCAGGTGCTTCCTTGACTTTAAGCCCTACAGAGACTACAACTTACACTGTTACAGTAACGGATAGTTTTGGGAATTCAGATACAGATAGTGTAACAGTTATCGTAAATGAATTACCAACTATAACAATAAGTGAAAGTATTACAATAATAGAAGGAGATAGCACAAACTTATTAGTGAGCGGTGCGGAATCGTACTTATGGAATACAGGAGATACATCTAATTCTATTTTAGTGAGTCCAAGTCAAACTACAACTTATAGCGTAGTAGGAACGACTAATTCATGTAGCAGTGAGCTAAAAGAAGTAACTGTTAAAGTCACTCCATTATTTAGAGCATCGGCAGGTACTGATGAAAGGGTTTGTGATAATCAGAATTATGAAGTTGTTCTTACAGCAAATGAAGGAGATAGTTATTTGTGGAGTACAGGTGAGACAAGTCAAAGTATAGTCGTAAATCCACTATCGACTTCAACTTATTCTGTTACGGTAACACAAGGGGATCAATCGGATACAGATGATGTTAAGGTTTATGTAGATCCGAGCCCAGTAGTAACTATAGCAAATGGAGAAAGTGTTGAAATATTAAGTGGAGACTTTGTAACGTTATCTGCTTCTGGTGCTAATACATACCGTTGGAATAATGGTGCATCGCAACCAAATATAGCAGTAAGCCCTTCTATAACCACAACATATGAAATAAAAGGATTTATTGGTGAATGTTATGATGAAAAGCAAGTCACCGTAAATGTCCTAAATCGCGTTACTGCAGATGCTGGTGAAGATGTATTTGCTTGTTTAGAAGATGTATCAACCTTAACGGCAAGTGGAGGAGATGACTATATCTGGAGTACAGGTGAGACAACACAAACGATTGAGGTATCACCGACAGAAACAACCGATTATACTGTTACGGTATTTAATGCCTTAGATTTTGATGAGGCCACAGTTAGAGTGGAGGTGGATGTAAATTGTGGGATAGATTCAACTAATCCAGTTGAAGAAGAGACCGAATTTGCTTTTGATGTGTATCCTAATCCTGCCTCAGGAATTGTTAACGTAAAAATATCAGGATCGTTGATTGTATCAGATATAAATATTTTTGATGTTACTGGTAAATTAGTTCAATACATTAAAATAACTAATGAAAACTTAAATCCTAGCACGACCACACAAGTTGATATCAGTTCACTCCAAGCAGGAGTTTATTTTATAAAACTTAATAATAAAGATAGAAATATTACCAAAAAATTAATTGTAAAGTAAATGGGTATTCATATTCAGTAAAATAAAAAGCACAAAATTCTTCTGAATTTTGTGCTTTTTATATAGTATTATTTTTAAAATATTACTTACCTATAGAAGAATATTCAAAACCAATTTTAGTCATTTCTTCTTTGTTCAGAATATTTCTACCATCAAAAATGAAAGCTGGTTTTTTCATTTGGTTATATATCTTTTCCCAATCGTAGGTCTTAAACTCATCCCATTCTGTCATAATAGCAATCGCATGTGCATCTTTTGATGTTTCGTATGGATCACTATACGATTTAACTAAATCGTTGTTTTCTTCCTCAGATCTGGTATTTAAATAATTAAGGTCTGCTTGTACTTTTTTATTATTTACTTTAGGATCATAAACAGCTATGTTTGCTTGTTCATTTAGTAAGTGGTCAGCAACGTATATGGCAGCTGATTCTCTTGTGTCGTTAGTGTCTTTCTTAAAAGCCCAACCTAGCATCGCTATTTTTTTACCAGAAACCGTATTGTATAATGTACTAATTAAGTTATCTGAAAAACGTCGCTTTTGGTGGTCATTTAAAATAATAACTTGTTCCCAATAATCGGCAACAGCATTAAGATTATAACTTCTAGCAATATACACAAGGTTTAAAATATCCTTTTGAAAACAAGAACCTCCAAAACCAATTGAAGCATTTAAAAATTTAGGTCCAATTCTAGAATCCATTCCAATAGCTTTTGCAACTTCATCCACATTAGCTTCAGTATGCTCACATAATTCTGAAATAGCATTAATTGAAGAAATTCGCTGTGCTAAAAATGCATTAGCAGTTAATTTAGATAACTCAGAAGACCAAACATTGGTTCTTAGTATTCTTTCTTGTGGCACCCAACTTCCATATACATTGGCTAAGCTTTCAATAGCATCTCCAGACTCTCCACCAATTAAAACACGATCAGGATTTAATAAATCTTGGATTGCTGTTCCTTCAGCTAAAAATTCAGGATTAGATAAAATTTCAAATTTCACATCTTTACCTGTATTGTGTAAAATACTTTTTATAGCTTGAGCTGTTCTTACTGGTAAAGTCGATTTTTCTACAACAATTTTATCTGTTGTTGAAACTTCTGCAATATTTCTAGCACAAAGTTCTACGTACTTTAAATCAGCGGCCATACCTTTTCCTTTACCATAAGTTTTAGTTGGAGTATTTACTGAGATAAAAATCATTTCTGATTCCTTAATTGTTTCATCTATTGCAGTAGAGAAAAATAAATTCTTTCCTCTTGTTTCTGCAACAATTTCAGCTAATCCTGGTTCGTAAATAGGTAGTTTTGATAAGTCTTCATCATTCCAAGCAGCAATACGCTCTTCATTAATATCAACAATAGTAACTTTAATGTTAGGATTCTTTTTTGCTATTACTGCCATAGTTGGTCCACCAACATAACCAGCTCCAATACAGCAAATCTTTGTGATTTTCATACTTTTAAGTTTATTTTGATTTGAGTCTAAATTTTAAATTGTGTGTAAATTTGACTTTTTTTTATTTAATTCAAATAATTTAATATATAAACAACTTCTTTTTACGATAAGATTCTTATCGAATTATAGTAAAGAGAAATTTTGTTCAAATTTAAGAGATTAATTGTAATAGTCTTTAAACCAATCTATGAAAGATTTTACACCGTGTTTTATTGAGGTGTTAGGTCTATAATCGTAGTCTTTAATTAATTCATCGACATCTGCCCAAGTGCGTTCTACATCACCTGGCTGCATTTCCATCATGTCTTTCTTTGCAATTTTATCTAAGTTTAATTCTATTTCCTTTATAAAATCTAATAATTTAACTGAGTTGTTGTTTCCAATATTATAAATTTTGTAGAATTCATTGGATTCTATTCGTTTGGTTGGTGATTTCTCAATAACCCGAACAACACCTTCTACAATGTCATCGATATAAGTAAAATCGCGCTCCATATTACCATGATTAAACACTTTAATAGGTCTGTCGTTTACAATGGCATCTGTAAACAAGAACATCGCCATATCTGGCCTTCCCCAAGGTCCATATACAGTAAAGAAACGTAAACCTGTAGTAGGAATTTTAAACAAATGACTATACGTATGTGCCATAAGTTCATTACTCTTTTTTGTAGCAGCGTATAAACTAATCGGATGATCTACATTATCATCCGTAGAAAACGGTATTTTTTTATTCATCCCATATACACTAGAACTACTGGCATATACTAAGTGTTTAATTGCGTTGTTTCTGCAACATTCAAGAATATTTAAAAAACCAACAAGATTAGAATCTACATAAGTTTCAGGATTCTCAATACTGTATCTTACTCCTGCTTGAGCCGCAAGATTACAAACAATATCAAATTTTTCTGTTTTGAATAATTTTGGTAATTCCTCTCTGTCTTCAAGGTTCATTCTTATAAAAGAGAATTCCTCAGACGCACCCTTACAAAGTTTATTAAATTCTGCAGCTTCGTTGTTATCGATGCCTAATTCATTAAGCCTAGAATATTTTAAGTTAACATCGTAATAATCATTTATATTGTCTAGTCCAACAACATGATGACCTTTAGATAGAAGGATTTTAGCCGTATAAAAACCTATAAAACCTGCAGCTCCTGTTACTAATACTTTCATATTATAATCGTTTTTTAATCGAATTTCAAATATTATAAATTTAGATGGAATCCTCTAAATTTTAAAGGAAACAATTTCAATTTATTAGTTGTTTGTATACTTAATATCGAGGATTGTAGCTATTGAATCACAATTCTTTATCATTAATTCTAAATCACGTTCTTTATAACTATTTTCTATAAGATAGATTTTACATGAATCAATTTCGGTTTTACTTTTAGAAAAATCAACACTTCCAAATTTCACCAAGTTGTTTACTATAGTAGAATCTAATGATTGTTCTGCTATGAAATTGGAGGTTTCATTAGTATATATAAAAGGTTTAGAGCTAATGTTTTTAATTGTTCTAGCATTTGGACCATAATCACAGGAGGCATCTTTTCCGTTTAAAAAAAACATAAGAAGCATTAAACCAATAGCAAAACCACCTAAATAATAGGCCAAACGATGTATAAATTTCATAGTTGTGAGATAATTCTGTCAAACGAATAATCGTTAAGTACAGATTAAAAAATTAATAAATTGGCATCACTATATTCTAAACCAAACCATTCTGCAACGGATTTGTTAGTTAAAATGCCGTGGTAAAAATACAACCCATTTTTTAAACCGCGATCAAATCGAAGGGCATTTTCTATACCACCATATTCACCAATTTCTAAAAGGTAAGGAGTAAAGATATTACTTATAGAAACTGAAGCAGTTCTGGAGTATCGCGCCGGAATATTAGGGACACAGTAATGAACCACTCCATTATGCTCAAAAGTAGGACGATCGTGAGTAGTAACTTCACTTGTTTCAAAACAACCTCCCATGTCAATACTCACATCTATAACCACTGAGCCAGATTTCATATTAGCAACCATACTTTCAGTAACTATGACTGGAGCACGATTGGTGCCTCTGACTGCTCCAATGGCAACATCGCAACGTTTTAAGGCTTTTAAAAGGTTTTTGGGTTGCATTGTTGATGTATAAAGCGTACGACCTAAATTATTCTGAAGACGGCGTAATCTAGTAATAGAGCTATCAAAGACTTTAACATTTGCTCCTAGGCCCATAGCAGAACGTGCCGCAAATTCGCCCACAGTACCTGCTCCTAAAATAACGACTTCCGTTGGTGGTACACCGTTAATATTACCCATCATTAAACCATTCCCTCCATTTATATTCGAGAGAAGTTCTGATGCAATTAAAATAGAAGCTGTTCCTGCTATTTCACTTAAAGAACTAACCGCAGGGTATTGACCATCATCATCTTTTATATATTCAAAAGCCAATGCGGTAATTCGTTTTTTTGCTAAAGCTTCAAAATAGGATTTGCTTTGAGTTTTAATTTGAAGCGCAGATATTAAGATAGTCTGCGGATTAATAAGCTTGATCTCATCTAAGGAAGGTGGTTCTACTTTAAGAATAATAGGGCAGGAGTAAACCTTTGCTGTGTCTTTTGTGACTTCAGCACCAGCTTCACTGTAATTTTTATCTTTAAAATTAGCACCTTCTCCAGCGCCAGATTCAAATAATACACGGTGACCATTGGCCGTTAACGCAGAAACAGCATCTGGTGTTAAACAAACACGACGTTCTTGAAAATGTGCTTCTTTAGGAATCCCAATAAAGAGTTCGCCTTTTTGTTTAAGAATTTCTAAGGTTTCTTCTTGAGGTAATAACTGGGCTTTGGTAAATGGTGATATACTCATTAAGTCAATTACTTTAGTATTGCTATTGCAATATAGCGAATAACACTAAAATAAATGGAGTATTAGAATAACTTAAATTTTGAAATTGAATTGTAGTTCTAAAAATACTGTTTGAGCTTTCCCCAAAAACTTTTGGGCTTAATCATAAATTCTTCTTCGAGCTCCTCAAGGGTTTTATCTGCAGTATTTATTTTATTAAACATTTTAGCTCTAATTAAATATATTGATGGCACAACCAACACTAAAACAGGAAGTAATATTAAAATTTGATTTTGGTCTATGTATAAAGTTTCTGCACGAAAACTATGTACTATTTGAAAAGAATACATTATTATTGGTATAAGTAAAACATGATACCACCAATGGCGGCAAGTAAAAAACCAAATAATTAAGAACATTAGAGGTAAAAATTTTCCAGTGTAAATCCACATGGCATATTGTGCATCTTCCCAATAGCCACTATCATAAGTAAACAGAAAAGTGCTCCAAACTTTAGTCGTTGGAACACTTTCATGTAAAGAATAAAAAAGAGGGGTAAAAGCAATTATAGTGGCAATTATAGAGCCAACTATTACACTTTTATTTAACCTTTTATTACCCGTTTGGAAGGAGCTTTCTTTTACCTTTTTTAAGTTCTGTTGTCGTTTGTCCATCTAAGTTAATAATGTTAGTTGCTTCTACAGTGAACAATACTCCTCCGAATATAGCGATTGCTAGTAACAGATTTTTTTTAGTTTTCATAATTTAAGGGATTTAATTAATTAATTACTTCAAATGTAAGAGCATTGTTAAATCCTTACAAATTCGAAAATGTTAAAATCCAAAAAATATGAGTTTATAATTACGGTTTTTCCGTAATACTAGTTTAATTCTGTAGGAAAAATATTATATTTTCATCTAAAATTTCTGTATTTTTATAGCTGTTTTGTCGGTTGAATTTTGGTGTTTAAAGTTAACTCTAGAAATCTCTTATTGTCTTGTATGTCAGTAATAGTAATGGTTTGTGTGTTTTCGGGTAGAAGCTCTTCTATACGTTCTGCCCATTCCATAAATAACCAATGATTACTACTTAAATAATCTTCTATTCCAAAATTATAAGCTTCTTCAATAGATTCAATTCTATAGAAGTCAAAATGATAAACTTTGTCATTAGATAAATCGTATTCGTTTACAATTGAGAATGTTGGACTAGTAGCAGCATCATTACTTCCCATGGCCTGTAAAAGTGCATTTATAAACGTTGTTTTGCCAGCTCCCATTTCACCATTAAATATTATAATTTTAGAGTTTAAATGCTCTAAAACCTTGGAGACAATAGCATCTATATCATTTAAGTGGTATGTGAATTCGAGAGTTTTCACTATATTATTTTATACAAGTTAGGGATACAATAGTAAGAATAATATTTTAGATAACCTAAAATAAAATGCATTTCGTCGGGTTTTTTTACCTTTTAAGGTGTTTTTTATGCTAATACTCTAGAATTGTGGCTCATGTAGATAAAAAAAATGAAGCCAAATTAAATTCAACTTCATTTTTGTTTAGAATAAAAACCTGTTATTTGGGATTCATTACAACAAACGGTATAATCATTTCTTCTAATGACACACCGCCATGCTGATAAGTATTTCTATAATAACTGACATAGTGATTAAAGTTATTAGGGTAAGCTAAAAATAAATCACCCTTAGCAAAGATAAACGAGCTACTCATGGTTAAAGCTGGTAAATGAATAGATTTAGGATTTTTAATTGCTAATACATCTTTATCTTGATATGTTAAACTTCTTCCCGTTTTATAACGTAAATTTAAACTTGTTTCTCTGTCTCCAATTACCTTAGTTGGTGCTTTTACATTTATCGTTCCATGGTCGGTTGTTAATATTAATTTAAAGCCGAGTTGTTGTGATAACTGAATCATTTCTAATAATGGAGAATTCTTAAACCAACTAACAGTAAGAGAGCGATAAGCTTTATCATTAGAGGCTAATTCTTTAACAACCTCCATTTCCGTTTTAGAATGCGAAAGCATATCAACAAAATTATAAACAATGACGCTTAGGTCGTTGTCTTTTAAGGATCTAAAGTTTTCAACTAATTTTTTTCCGGCTTTAAGATTTGTGATTTTATGGTATTCATGTTTTAAGTGTCCTAAACCTAAACGTTTTAATTGTTCTCTCAAAAAATCACCTTCATGCATGTTTTTGCCTCCTTCATCAGTGTCATTTTTCCAATATTGAGGAAATAAACTTTCCATATCCGCAGGCATTAAACCAGAGAAAATGGCATTACGTGCATATTGAGTTGCTGTTGGTAAGATGCTATAAAAAGCAAGTTCAGATGTTTTTTTGTAATAATTGTTTACAAAAGGTTCAAAGGCTTTCCACTGATCGTATCGTAAATTATCTATAACTACCAATAAGGTTGGTTGTTTATCGCTCAATTCTGGCACAATCTTATCTTTAAACAGCGTATGTGACATTACGGGAGCATCTGTCTTTGGTTGAAACCAATCTTCGTAATTTTTCTCAATAAACTTACCGAATTGCATATTAGCTTCGGTTTTTTGAGATTCTAAAATATCGGTCATTCCAACATCCTCAATGCCTTCAAGCTGAAGTTCCCAATAAATTAATTTCTGATATAAATCTACCCATTCTTCATAAGAGTTTACCATAGATAGATCCATAGCAATTTTTCTGAATTCTTGCTGATAGTTAGAAGTCGTTTTTTCTGATACTAAACGCGAATGATCCAAATTCTTTTTCAAGCTTAGTAAAATCTGATGCGGATTTACGGGTTTTATTAAATAATCAGCAATTTTATTACCAATTGCTTCCTCCATAATGTATTCTTCTTCACTTTTGGTAATCATTACAACAGGTAAATTGGCACGTCGTTCCTTAATTTCATTCAAGGTTTCTAGCCCTGTAAGTCCTGGCATATTTTCATCTAAAAAGACAATATCAAAATTAGTGTCGTCTATAATTTCTAAAGCTTCCGTACCACTTTGGCATTTTGTAACTTGATATCCTTTTTGTTCTAAAAAAATAATATGTGGCTTTAGTAAATCGATTTCGTCGTCAACCCAGAGAATATTTATCATGTTGTGGTATATTTGTTTATTAATTATTGAATTCTAAAATTTTGCCTACAAAAAATAAGCTTAAAATCTTTAACGACCCAATTTACGGATTTATTACTATTCCGAATTCGTTAATATTTGATATAATTCAACATAAATATTTTCAAAGATTACGACGTATAAGTCAAATGGGGTTATCATATTTGGTATATCCAGGCGCACATCATACACGTTTTCATCATGCTTTGGGTTGTATGCATTTAATGCAGAAAGCCATTAATGTGCTTCGTTTTAAGGGAGTTATAGTTTCTGATGATGAAGAAAATGGATTGCTAATAGCGATTCTTTTACACGATATTGGTCATGGTCCTTTTTCGCATGCCATGGAGCACAGTATTGTAAATAACGTCTCTCACGAGGAAATTTCATTGCGTTTTATGGAAGAACTCAATATAGAGTTTAACGGAAGTTTAACGTTAGCGATTTCTATCTTTAAGAAGGAATATCCACGACAGTTTATGTGCGAGCTTATTTCAAGTCAATTAGATATGGACAGAGCCGATTATTTAAAACGCGATAGTTTTTACACAGGAGTTGCGGAAGGTAATGTAAATAGTGAACGATTAATTACGATGCTAAATGTGGTTAATGACCAATTGGTGGTTGAAGAGAAAGGTGTTTTAAGTGTCGAAAAATTCTTAGTAGCAAGACGTTTTATGTACTGGCAAGTGTATTTGCACAAAACAGGTGTAGTTGCAGAAGAATTATTAATGCGGGTTTTAAAACGTGCAAAAGAATTAGTACATCAGAATGTAAAATTAAAGTGTAGTGATGCTTTATTTTATTTCTTGAATTCAGAAATAAACGCTGAAAGTTTTAATGATGATACGCTTGTTATTTTTTCACAATTAGATGATTACGATATTGTAGCTGCAATGAAAGATTGGCAAAATCATGATGACTTCGTATTGAGCAACCTTTGCCAAATGATACTTGAAAGACGTTTGCTGAAAATTAAGATTAAAAGCAAAGTGTTTAAGGAATCAGAACTAAAAAGTCATTTTGAAGCTTTGGTAGAGCGGTATAATATTTCTAAATCTGAAGCAGAATATTTTGTGTTTCAGGGTGAGTTAAGCAACCAGGCATATGAGAATAAAGCTCAAAAGATCAACATCTTATTTAAGTCGGGAAAAATAAGAGACATCGTAAAAGCCTCACATCAATTAAACTTAAAAGCACTTAGTAAACCCATCACAAAATATTATATGTGCTATCCTAAAAAGAAAATGTGATCCTTTTTTTCTATTTTTGCGGAAAGCAATATGACTTTAAAATCTAATCATTGAAATTTACAGCAGAACAAATAGCAGGTATTTTAGAAGGAACCGTTGTTGGCGACCCTAAAATTGAAGTTTTTAAACTTTCTAAAATAGAAGAAGGAACTCTAGGGTCATTAACCTTTCTTTCCAATTTAAAATACACACCCTATATTTACACTACAGAAGCATCAATAACTATTGTTAATGATAAATTTGTACCAGAGAAACCGATATCAACAACCTTAATTAAAGTTGAAGATGCTTATGAGGGGTTTTCTAAGTTACTGGAGTATTATGATAGGATAAAGGCGAATAAATCAGGAATAGAGCAGCCAAGTTTTATTTCAGAAAGTACTAAGATATCAGATAGTATATACGTCGGTGCTTTTGCTTATATTGGTAGTAATGTAGAATTGGGAGATAATGTAAAAATTTACCCAAACGCATATGTAGGAGATAATGTAAAAATAGGTGCTAATACAACTATTTTTCCAGGTGGAAAGGTTTATTCTGATTGTATTATCGGTGAAAACTGCGTTGTTAATTCTGGTGCTATAATTGGTGCTGATGGTTTTGGTTTTGCACCTAATAAAGATGGAGGTTATTCTAAAATTCCACAGATTGGAAATGTTATATTAGAAGATTATGTAGATGTTGGTGCAGGTACAACAATAGATAGAGCAACGATGGGGTCTACGATTATAAGGTCTGGTGTAAAATTAGACAATCAAATACAGATTGCCCACAATGTAGAGGTCGGAAAAAACACAGTGATTGCAGCGCAATCTGGTGTTGCTGGTTCTACCAAGATTGGTGAACATTGCCAAATTGGCGGACAGGTTGGTATTGTTGGACATCTAACTATTGGAAACAATGTAAAGATACAAGCGCAATCTGGTATTGGGCGTAATGTAAAAGATAATGAAGTTTTACAAGGATCTCCTGCTTTTGGCTATGGGGATTTTAATAAATCCTATGTTTATTTTAAAAATTTACCGAAGTTGGCAAAAACTATTAATGAATTAGAAAAAAAAGTAGATGGCAATAATTAAAACGGAAACGAAGCAAAAAACCATTGAAAAAGAAGTAACGCTTACTGGTGTTGGACTTCATACTGGTGCAGATGTAAAATTGGTATTTAAGCCAGGTGCAGAAAATTCTGGATTTGTGTTTCAACGCATAGACTTAGAAGGGTCTCCAAAAATAGAAGCTGATGCTAATTACGTAACAAGTACCCAGCGTGGAACTTGTATGGAGAAAAATGGGGTAACTATTCAAACGTGTGAGCATGTCTTAGCAGCTCTAGTTGGTTTAGATATAGATAATGCTATAATTGAATTAAATTCATCAGAGCCACCAATAATGGATGGTTCTTCTAAATTCTTTGTAGAAGCACTAGAAAAAGCTGGTATTATTGAGCAAGAAGCTTTTAGAGAAGAATATGAAGTAACTCAAGTTGTATCTTATACAGATGAAGAGTCTGGAAGCGAAATAATTTTAATGCCAGCAAGTACGTACCAAATTACTACAATGGTAGATTTTGGCACTAAAGTTTTAGGCACTCAAAATGCAACACTGAATAAGGTTTCAGATTTTAAAACCGAAATAGCTGATGCCAGAACTTTTAGCTTTTTGCATGAAATTGAAATGCTTTTAGAACACGGCTTAATTAAAGGTGGAGATTTAAATAATGCTATAGTTTATGTAGATAAAGAGTTGTCTGATAAAACTATGGATAAATTAAGAGTCGCTTTTAATAAAGATAATATTGCAGTAAAGCCTAACGGTATTTTAGATAATCTTACTTTGCATCATCCAAATGAAGCAGCTCGTCATAAATTATTAGATGTATTAGGAGACTTAGCATTAATAGGTACACGTATTAGAGGTAAAGTTATTGCTAATAAGCCAGGTCATTTTGTGAATACACAGTTTGCAAAAAAGATGTCTAAACTTATAAAGAACGAAAGAAGAAATAATGTTCCTCAAGTCGATTTGAATTCAGAACCTTTAATGGATGTGAATCAAATTATGGATATGTTGCCACACAGACAACCTTTCTTATTAATAGATAAGGTTTATGAGTTGTCTGACAATCATGTTATTGGAATGAAGAACGTAACAATGAACGAAGAGTTCTTTAGAGGTCATTTTCCAGGCGCACCAGTAATGCCAGGAGTCTTAATTGTTGAGGCGATGGCACAAACAGGAGGAATTTTGGTATTAAGTACGGTTCCAGATCCAGAGAACTACTTAACGTTTTTTATGAAAATGGATAAAGTAAAATTCAAGCAAAAAGTAGTACCTGGCGATACTTTAATTTTCAAATGTTCTTTAATTACGCCAATACGAAGAGGAATTTGCCACATGCAAGGTTATGCTTATGCTAACGGTAAATTATGTGCAGAAGCAGAATTGATGGCGCAAATATCAAAAGTTAAATAAAATTAGAAAAATGAACCGAGACGACTTCAAGAGTAAAATTGGAGTCTGTAAAGTTCAATAGCGAACACATTTTTACCGCTTTATTAAATTAAAAACTAGAAAAATGAACCGAGCAGATTTCAAAAGTTAATAGGAATTTGTAAAGTTTAATAGCGAACACATTTTTACCGCTTTATTAAATTAAAAATTAGAAAAATGAACCGAGCAGATTTCAAAAGTTAATAGGAATTTGCAAAGTTTAATAGCGAACACATTTTTACCGCTTTATTAAATTAAAAATTAGAAAAATGAACCAACCGTTAGCATACGTACATCCTGGTGCAAAAATCGCCAAAAATGTCGTTATAGAGCCTTTTACAACCATACATAATAATGTAAAAATTGGAGAAGGGACTTGGATTGGAAGTAATGTAACCATTATGGAAGGTGCTCGAATAGGTAAAAATTGTAGTATTTTCCCCGGAGCTGTTATTTCAGCGGTTCCACAAGATTTAAAATACAACGATGAAGATACCACCGTCGAAATCGGTGATAATGTTACCATTAGAGAGTGCGTCACGATTAATCGTGGTACAACCGATAAAATGAAAACCGTAATTGGTAACAATTGTCTTATTATGGCGTATTGTCATATAGCTCACGATTGTATTGTTGGTAATAACTGTATTTTTTCAAATAATAGCACACTTGCCGGACATATTACAGTGGGTGATTATGTGATTTTAGCGGGTATGACAGCTGTTCACCAGTTTTGCTCTATAGGAAACCATGCTTTTGTAACTGGTGGTTCTTTAGTGCGTAAAGATGTGCCTCCTTTTGTTAAAGCAGGTAGAGAGCCACTATCTTATGTAGGAATTAATTCTGTAGGTTTAAGACGTAGAGGGTACACTTCTGAAAAAATTAGAGAGATTCAGAATATTTACAGAATATTATATCAAAAAAATTACAATAACACACAAGCTGCAGATTTAATTGAAGCAGAAATGGAAGCCACTCCAGAACGTGATGAGATTCTTCAATTTATTAAGAATTCGCATCGTGGAATTATGAAAGGTTACTTTAAATCTAACTAGATTTTCATGAAAATTACTAAAGCATTAAATAATTTAAGGTTTTGAATAATCAGAACTGAGTGTTGTCCCCTTGAGGGGACTTTAGGGGTGTTATGATTAAATAATCAACATTCAATTTATAAACAATTAAAAGATACCCACTTTCGTGGGCAATATTATGGCAAGTACTTCAGATATTAGAAACGGATTATGCATAAGATACAACAACGATATCTATAAAATAGTAGAATTTCTTCATGTAAAACCAGGAAAAGGACCGGCTTTTGTAAGAACAAAAATGAAAAGCGTTACTAACGGTAAGGTTTTGGATAATACATTTTCTGCGGGACATAAGATCGAAGATGTTCGTGTTGAAACTCATAAATTTCAGTATTTATATAATGACGGTGAATTTTATCATTTTATGAATGAAGCAGACTACACACAAATCCGATTATTAGAGTCTGCTATTGATAGAACTGATTTAATGAAAGAAGGAGAAGTGGTTACCATTCAAATTAATACCGAAGATAATATGCCACTTTCTGTAGATTTACCAGCTTCTGTTATATTAGAAGTTACAGCTACTGAACCAGGAATAAAAGGAAACACAGCTACCAATGCTACTAAACCAGCAACGGTTGAATCTGGAGCGGAGGTAAACGTTCCTTTATTTATAAATGAAGGTGATAAGATTAAAGTTGAAACCGAGAAGGGAACTTATAAGGAGCGTATTAAAGAATAAATAAGTTGACAGTATATACAGTCCTCAGTTTGCAGTAAATTACTAAAAACTGCATACTGACGACTGCATACTGACGACTGAATACTGACAAATGAAATTCCCAAAACCACATACTTTAAAGCAAATTGCAACCTTAATTGATTGTGAATACAGAGGTTATGAAGATTTTGAAATCTTAGGTATTAATGAGATTCATGTTGTAGAACCTGGTGATATTGTTTTTGTAGATCACCCTAAATATTACGATAAAGCTTTAGAGTCAGCAGCAACAATCGTTTTAATTAATAAAGATGTTGCTTGTCCTGAAGGAAAAGCACTCTTAATTTCAGATGATCCATTTCGGGATTTCAATAAAATAACTTCTCATTTTAAGCCATTTAAAGCTTCAAATAATGCTATCGCTACTGATGCCGTAATCGGAGAAGGTACAGTAATACAACCCAATTGTTTTATTGGTAATAATGTAAAAATTGGTAAGAACTGTGTCATTCATGCTAATGTGAATATTTATGATGATGCCATTATTGGCGATAATGTCACTATTCATTCAGGTACAGTTTTAGGTGCAAGTGCATTTTACTATAAAAATAGACCTGAGGGCTACGATCAGTTAAAATCTGGTGGCCGTGTTATTATTGAAAATAACGTAGATATAGGTGCACTTTGTACTATAGATAGAGGTGTTACAGGTGATACGACCATTGGTGAAGGCTCAAAATTAGATAATCAAATTCAAATTGGTCATGATACCATTATTGGAAAAAAATGTTTAATCGCTTCACAAACCGGAATTGCGGGTTGTGTTGTTGTTGAAGATAATGTTACTATTTGGGGCCAAGTGGGTGTTAAAAGTGGAATAACGATTGCAAAAGGCACAGTGTTATATGCACAATCTGGATTAGGACATTCTACAGAAGAAGGCAAAACTTATTTTGGTAGTCCTGCGCAAGAAGCTAGAGTTTCTTTTAAAGATTTGGCATACATCAAAAAAATTCCTGAAATACTTCTAAAACTAAAAAACTTATAATGTCATCAAAGAAAGTTGTCAAGTCGTTTTATGAATCAGACCTAGCGAATGACGTTACAATGGTTTCTAAGCATTTTCATAAAGATTGTGAATTACATTGGACGAGTAGCCAAGGTTTTACATTACTGAATTATGATGATATTGAAACATTTTTTGAAGGAACGAGACAATCTTACAATAGTTTGCGATTTGAGTTTACTCATTTTATAGCGTCAGGTGTTTTTGTAACAACAAGACATACATTATTTGGTTTTACTATTGAAAATCCATATATAGAAACAACAATTGCACATTTTTCTACAATTTGGGAAGTGAAAGATGACAAATTATATCGTGGTTTTGAAATCAGTCAACAAGCTGATGAAACTGATAAAAAAAGCATCAAATCATATCGAGAAATAAAATTATAAAAGAGGTCGCTTTTGCGTTTAAAATCTCTTATTTTTGCATAACAAAATACATAAAACTTAAAATCAACAATAACAAATGAGCGTTTTAGTTAATAAGAATTCTAAGATTATAGTTCAAGGTTTTACAGGTAGTGAAGGTACATTTCACGCTGAACAAATGATTGAATATGGTACAAATGTCGTTGGAGGTGTAACTCCTGGTAAAGGTGGTCAAACACATTTAGACAGACCTGTTTTTAATACAGTTTCTGAAGCTGTAGAGAAAGCTGGTGCAGATACTACAATTATTTTCGTACCACCAGCTTTTGCTGCTGATGCTATTATGGAAGCTGCTGATGCTGGTATTAAGGTAATTATCACAATTACTGAAGGTATTCCTGTTGCAGATATGATTAAAGCGTCTAACTATATCAAAGATAAAGCGTGTCGTTTAATAGGTCCTAACTGTCCTGGTGTAATTACCCCAGGGGAAGCTAAAGTTGGTATTATGCCAGGTTTTGTTTTCAAAAAAGGGACTGTAGGTATTGTGTCTAAATCAGGTACTTTAACTTACGAAGCTGCTGATCAGGTTGTAAAACAAGGATTAGGTATTACAACAGCTATCGGTATTGGTGGAGATCCAATTATTGGAACGACAACTAAAGAAGCTGTTGAGTTATTAATCAATGATCCAGAAACTGAAGCTGTGGTTATGATTGGTGAAATTGGAGGTCAATTGGAAGCAGATGCTGCACACTGGTATAAGGAAAGCGGAAGTAAAAAACCAGTTATTGGTTTTATTGCTGGTGAAACTGCTCCTGCTGGTCGTACAATGGGACATGCTGGTGCTATTGTAGGTGGTAGTGATGATACTGCTCAAGCTAAAAAGAAAATCATGAGAGAATGTGGAATTCACGTTGTAGATTCTCCTGCTGAAATAGGAAAGAAAGTAGCTGAAGTTTTAGGCTAAACTTTCCCACATAAAACTGTTAAAAACCTTACAAAATCTTGTGAGGTTTTTTTATTTCGTGCAAATTGTAATTGCTATCTTTGGATTGCGGTTTCAAACTCTAAATTATTTGAAGCCTTTTTTTAATAAAGTATTGTAACACAAACTAATTATAAATTTATCATGAAACTTTTAGAGGGAAAAACAGCCATAATTACTGGTGCAAGTAGAGGTATAGGAAAAGGAATTGCAGAGGTTTTTGCAGATCATGGAGCAAACGTAGCATTTACTTATAGCTCATCGGTTGAAGCGGCTAACGAATTAGAAAAAGAATTAAATTCTAAAGGCATAAAGGCTAAAGGCTACCAAAGTAATGCTGCAAATTTTGATGAATCTCAAAAATTAGCAGAAGATGTTTTAGCCGAATTTGGTGCTATTGATATTTTGGTTAATAATGCAGGTATCACAAAAGATAATCTCTTAATGCGAATGGGAGAGGATGATTTTGATAAAGTAATTGAAGTAAACTTAAAATCGGTTTTTAATATGACTAAAGCCGTTCAACGTACCATGTTGAAACAACGTAAAGGTTCTATCATAAATATGAGTTCTGTTGTTGGTATAAAAGGTAATGCCGGACAAACAAACTACGCAGCTTCTAAAGCCGGAATTATTGGTTTTTCTAAGTCAGTGGCATTAGAGCTAGGATCGCGTAATATTAGAAGCAACGTCATCGCGCCAGGTTTTATTGAAACTGAAATGACAGCAAAACTAGATGAAGCCACTGTAAAAGGTTGGAGAGCTGGTATTCCACTTAAAAGAGGGGGGACACCAGAAGATATCGCTAATGCATGTGTGTTTTTAGCAAGTGATTTAAGTGCTTATATTACAGGACAGACGCTTAATGTTGATGGTGGAATGTTGACTTAAACTCTTATTCCTGCGAAGGCAGGAATCTTATGATATTTGTCGAAATTTGAATGGGTAAACTAACAATTATATACATAACAATTGCTGCAATAACAGCGCTTTTATTAGCGCTGTTTCAGTATTTGTATAAATCTAAATTAAAGTCGAATCTTAAATACGTGCTTACAGCATTAAGAACGATTTCAATCTTCGGAATTTTACTATTACTAATCAATCCAAAGTTTGAATCCTATACGTATTTTGATGAGAAACCAACTTTGGTTGTTGCTGTTGATAATTCCGAATCCGTTTCTTATTTAAAACACGATGAAAAGGCTAAGAAAGTCGTAAATGCTTTACAAAATAATTCAGAATTAAAAGATCGTTTTAATATACAGGCTTATAGTTTTGGTAAGTCGGTTAATACCTTAGATACTTTAAATTTTAAGGAACGTCAATCTAATTTGGCCTTGGCCTTAAAACAATTTGGAGAGGTGTATGCCAATCAAACAGCGCCAATTGTTATATTAAGCGATGGGAATCAAACCTATGGTTCAGATTATAGTTATATAGCCAAAGGAATTAAGCAACCTATTTATCCTATTATTCTTGGGGATTCTACGGTGTATTCCGATTTAAGCATTAAGCAACTGAATGTTAATCGTTATGTCTATCTCAAGAATAAGTTTCCTGTAGAGATTTTCGCCAATTATAGTGGCAATGAGACTATCAATACAGAACTTAAAATATGGTCTGGTAATTCTGTAGTTTTTAGAAAAACACTTCAGTTTAATGCGTTAAAATCATCCGAAATTATTTCAACTGCTTTAATGGCAAATAGCGTTGGTGTTAAAACGTATCGTGTAGAGTTGGTGGCTTTAGACAATGAGAAAAATAAAGTCAATAACGTTAAGAATTTTGGAGTAGAAGTCATCGATCAAAAAACAAATATTGCTTTGGTTTATGATCGTTTGCATCCAGATTTAGGTACGTTAAAAAAAGCCATTGAAAGTAACGAGCAACGCAGTGTTTCAATTATAAAGCCAAAAGACTTAATAACTAAAATTAATGATTTTCAATTAGTTATATTGTATCAGCCGAATAATGACTTTAATTCCCTTTTAAAAGAAATTAAAGAGCAAAAAATTAATACGTTCATCATTTCGGGTGCTACGACCAATTGGAATTTGCTGAACCAGACTCAAGAGTATTTCAAACAAACCATCACCAATCAAACTGAAAGCTATCAACCAACTCTCAATAGAAATTATGGAACGTTCATCGTAGAACATCTCGACTTCAATAGTTTTCCTCCTTTAAAATCTGAATTTGGTGCGCTTCAAATGTTAGTTCCGCATGAAACGCTATTGTATAAAAACGTTAACGGAATTACAACAGAAGATATATTGCTAGCAACTTTTGAAGCAGATGCTACAAAACATGCTATTCTAAATGGAGAAGATATTTGGCGTTGGAGAGCGCAATCATTTCTAAATACGAACAGTTTTAATGGTTTTGATGAATTCATTAATAAGCTTGTACAATACCTAAGTTCAAACAAAAAAAGAAAACGTATTAATATAGATTACAGGTCATTTTATAATGGTAATGACGATGTAATAATCTCAGCACAATATTTCAATAAAAACTTTGAGTTTGACACGTCTGCGTCATTAAGCATTGTCTTAAAAAATAAGGATGACGACAGTGTTAGAGAAATACCACTTTTATTAAATAATGGGAATTATACCGTAGATTTAAGTGGAGTTAATGCCGGATTATATGATTTTACGATTAAACATAATTCGGAATCTGTGACGGCTTCAGGAAGCTTTCAAATTTTAGAATACAATGTAGAACAGCAATTTTTAAATGCAGATATTATCAAATTAAAATCTATTGCTGAAACTAGTAAAGGCACTGCATTTTTTCCGACTCAAATCGATGAAATGATTAGTACTTTAATTAGTGATAATCGGTTCAAAACCATTCAGAAAAGCACTAAAAATATCGTACCTTTGATAGATTGGAAATATCTACTTGGTTTAATCGCTTTAAGCCTTTTTATTGAGTGGTTTATTAGAAAATATAACGGATTAATTTAAAAAGAATAGAATGGAAAAATTACCAAAGATTGGATTGCCGATTTTAATCGGAGTTGTACTTTTAATAATAGTTTTAGCAAAATCTGCTGTTACGCTAGATTCAGGTCATGCTGGTGTTTTATACGAAACACTTAGTGATGGTGTAGATCCAGAAAAAGCACCATTAGGTCCAGGGTTTCATGTTATTGCTCCATGGAATCGCGTAATCGATTATGAAACGCGTCAACAAGAAGTTGCAGAAAAAATGGCAGTACTATCTTCTAATGGTTTGGACATTAAATTAGATGCCTCTATTCTATATCAACCCGATGTTAAAAGTTTAGGAAAATTACACAACCAAAAAGGTGAAGATTATTTAAGTCGTGTGCTTCAGCCAGCGATTAGAAGTGCTGCAAGAAGTGTTGTTGGTCGTTATACGCCAGAACAATTATACTCTAGTAAAAGAGATGCAATACAAGAAGAGATTTTTGAGGAGACTAAAAAGCTTGTAGAGCCACAATTTATTCAATTAAATGATATTTTAATTAGAGATGTTACATTGCCTTCTACAATTAAAGAAGCAATTGAACGTAAATTAAGACAAGAGCAAGAATCATTAGAATATGAATTCAGACTTGAAAGCGCAAGAAAAGAAGCTGAAAAAGTTATTATTGATGCACAAGGTAAAGCAGATGCTAACCGTATTTTAAGTGCATCTTTAACAGATAAGATTCTTCAGGATAAAGGTATTGAAGCTACAGTGAAACTTTCTGAATCACCAAATAGTAAAACGATTATTATTGGTTCAGGAGATACTGGCTTACCAATTATCTTAGGAAATCAATAATTAAAGAAACAAATATTATTAATTTGTTAAAAATTGAGATTCTTTGAATTAAAATTAGGATTAATAAAATTAAATTAACAATATTTGTAGCAACATAAAGAACATGACACTTATTCAATTACATCATCATTTTCATATAATCGCTCAAGCGAGGTGAAAGTGTATTGAATAAATTCAAAATATATTTTAAAAACCCGTTTGAGAACTTCAAGCGGGTTTTTTGTTTTTTAAACGCAATTGAAGTCTTAGACATTACAAAACTTGGTTATGAGTAAATTAAAAATTGCAGTACAAAAATCGGGTCGTCTTAACGAAGATTCAATGAAAATCTTAAAGGAGATTGGTATTTCTGTCGATAACGGAAAAGATCAATTAAAAGCATCAGCACGAAATTTCCCTTTAGAAGTTTTTTACCTAAGAAATGGTGATATCCCGCAATACCTTAGAGATGGTGTGGTTGATGCTGCTATTATTGGCGAGAATGTATTGATAGAAAAAGGAAATGATCTTAAGATTGTAGAACGTTTAGGATTTTCAAAATGTAAAGTTTCTATTGCAGTTCCAAAATCATCGAAAGCAAAAAGCTTAAAAGACTTAGACGGAAAACGAATAGCAACATCGTACCCAAATACGGTGAATCAATTTTTAGAAAAAGCAGGACTAAAAGCGAATTTACACATCATTAATGGTTCTGTTGAAATTGCGCCAAACATAGGATTAGCAGATGGAATTTGTGATATTGTTTCTAGTGGAAGCACCTTATTTAAAAACGGTTTAAAAGAGATTGAAGTCTTACTAAAATCTGAAGCAGTATTAGCGACTTCACCTATGATTTCTGAAGAAAATCAAGCGTTGATAGATAAACTTCAATTCCGATTAAAATCAGTTTTAAAAGGGAGAGAGAGCAAATACATTCTATTAAATGCACCAAATAATAAACTTGATGAGATTATAAGAATTCTTCCAGGAATGAACAGTCCATCGATCTTACCTCTAGCTAGGGAAGGTTGGAGTTCAATGCACTCTGTAATTGACAAAAATGATTTTTGGAATATTATTGACGAATTAAAAGCGAATGGAGCAGAAGGTATTTTAGTTTGCCCTATAGAAAACATGGTATTATAATTAATCTGAATTTAGACGTAATGAAACTATTTATAAATCCATCTAAAGCCGAATGGCTTTCACTATTACAACGGCCAACAAAATCGGTTGAAGCTATTGAGGAAACTGTAAATGAGATATTCAAAGAAGTAAAAGACAATGGTGATACTGCTATAAAAAAATACACGACGAAGTTCGATGGAGTAGCGCTTGAGAATAATATAGTCTCAAAATCAGAAATAGAAGAAGCTTCAAAACTCGTAAATGACGATTTAAAAGCGGCTATTGAACTAGCAAAAACGAATATCAAGAAGTTTCACAGTGCTCAAAAAACGGATAAAGTTTTTGTAGAAACCATGGCAGGAGTAGAGTGCTGGCAAGAAAAACGACCAATACAGAAAGTGGGTTTATACATTCCAGGCGGAACAGCTCCTTTGTTTTCTACTGTTTTAATGCTGGTCGTTCCTGCGCAAATTGCAGGCTGTAAAGAGATCGTATTATGCTCACCTCCTAATAAAGAAGGAAAAATAGCGAATGAAATTTTATACGCAGCAAATCTTTGTGGCGTTACTAAAATCATAAAAGTTGGTGGTATACAGGCTGTTGCAGGAATGACTTTCGGTACAGTAACCATTCCGCAAGTCTACAAGATTTTTGGTCCTGGTAACCAGTTTGTAACCGTAGCAAAACAATTAGCAACAAAGTATGGTGTTGCCATCGATATGCCAGCTGGCCCGAGTGAATTATTAGTTATGGCTGATGAATCTGCAAATGCAGCTTATGTGGCTTCAGATTTATTAAGTCAGGCGGAACACGGTAGTGATAGTCAAGTGATTTTGGTAACGACGTCTCAAGATTTTGCGGATTGTGTTTCATCGGAAGTGAAAAAGCAATTGGCTGTTTTACCAAGAAAAGTTATGGCAGAAAAAGCGATTGCTAATTCTAAATCTATTGTAGTAGATTCTAATGAAACAGCATTGGAGCTTATTAATGAATATGGTCCTGAACATTTTATTGTAGTAACATCAGACAATGAGTTTTTTGTAGAAAATATTAGCAATGCAGGTTCTGTTTTTATTGGGAATTACACACCAGAAAGTGCAGGTGATTATGCTTCCGGAACCAATCATACCTTACCAACTAACGGGTTTTCAAAAGCGTATTCTGGAGTCAATTTAGATAGCTTTCAAAAAAGTATGACGTTTCAGAAACTATCAAAAGAAGGCATTCAAAATATAGGAAACGCTATAGAATTAATGGCAGAAGCAGAAGGATTACAGGCACATAAAAATGCAGTAACCTTAAGGCTTAATGATTTAAAAAAGTAATTAAATGTAATTTCAAATGTCACACTGAGCGCAGTCGAAGTGTCTATAACATGATAAATTTCAACTTAAATAATCTCATAAGAGATAATATTAAAACCATTAAACCGTATTCCTCAGCACGAGATGAATATAAGGACATCACAGATGGTATGGTTTTTATCGATGCGAATGAAAACCCATTTAATACGGATGTCAATCGGTATCCAGATCCTCAGCAAACACAGGTTAAAAAGCGTTTGTCTGAATTAAAAGGAATTCCAACGAACCAAATACTTCTAGGTAATGGAAGCGACGAAGTACTAGATTTAATTTTTAGAGTCTTTTGTGAGCCGTATCGTGAGAATATCATAACATTACCACCAACTTATGGAATGTATGATGTGCTGGCAAATCTTAATGCTGTGGATAATATTGAAATTGAATTAGAATCGGATTTCCAACCGAATATTGAAGAAATCCTTGCAGCAGCGCATACACATACCAAGCTCTTATTTTTATGTTCACCAAACAATCCAACAGCCAATAGTTTTAAAGCTAAAAGAATTGAGGAATTAATTAATGAATTTCAAGGTATTGTGGTGATTGATGAAGCTTATATTGATTTTTCAAAAAAAGAAAGTTGGTTGAGTCGCTTGGATGAATTTCCGAATTTAATAATCACACAAACTTTATCAAAAGCGTATGGTTTAGCAGGAATTCGTTTAGGTATCTGTTACGCGTCGCAAGAAATTATTTCAGTATTAAATAAAATAAAACCACCGTATAATATTAATCAACTCTCTCAAGATAAAGCTTTAGAACGTTTAAACGCTATGGATGCAGTTGATAATGAAGTGAAAACGATTATCACAGAAAGGAAAAAACTGAGAAAAGCATTAAAGTCTATTCGTTTTGTGGAAAAAGTGTATCCTTCTGATGCCAATTTTATCTTAGTTAAAGTAGATGATGCTAATCAACGCTATCAGCAATTGGTGGAGCAGGGCATTGTGGTGAGAAATAGAACGAATCAACCTTTATGTGACAACTGCTTGCGATTTTCAGTAGGCACGGAAGCAGAGAATGAAAAATTAATTCAAACATTAAATAACCTTTAGGTTAAAATCCTGCAAGGTTTTCAAAACCTTGTAGGTATTAAAAGAAGTTTAATAAAAACAGATTCCCACTTTCGTGGGAAAATATTATGAAAAAACCAGTATTATTCATAGACAGAGACGGAACTTTAATTAAAGAACCAGCAGACGAACAAATTGATTCATTTGAAAAATTAGAGTTCTATCCGAAGATTTTTCAATATTTAAGCAAAATAGCAAAAGAATTGAATTTCGAAATTGTAATGATTACCAATCAAGATGGTTTAGGAACAGATGTGTATCCGGAAGACACGTTTTGGCCTGTTCATAATTTTGTACTTAAAGCGTTTGAAGCCGAGGGAGTTTCTTTTAAAGAGCAGTTTATCGATAGAACATTTGCTAAAGATAATGCTCCAACACGTAAGCCAAATACAGGTTTGTTGACTAAATATTTTTCGGAGCCTTATGACTTAAAGAATTCATTTGTTATTGGCGATCGACTTACAGATATTGAATTGGCTAAGAATTTAGGTGCAAAAGGAATTTTTATCAATGATAACACCAACTTAGGAACGGATGAAGTTACCGTAAGTAATACGGAATTGAAAGCATTTATTGCTTTAGAAACGAATGATTGGGAAGCGATTTATAAGTTTCTTAAAACCACGGAACGTGTTGGGAGTATCGAAAGAAATACCAATGAAACTAAAATTAAAATTGATATTAATTTAGATGGAACGGGAAAAAGCAACATCGCTACCGGAATTGCATTTTTCGATCATATGTTAGATCAGATTGCGCGTCATGGGCAACTCGATTTAAATATTAAGGTAGATGGCGATTTAGAAGTTGATGAACACCACACCATAGAAGATACAGCCATCGCTTTAGGTGAAGTATTTGCGACGACTTTAGGAAATAAATTAGGCATTGAGCGTTATGGATTTTCATTACCAATGGACGATTGTTTAGCGCAAGTCGGTATTGATTTCGGAGGTAGAAACTGGTTGGTTTGGGAAGCAGAATTTAAGCGTGAAATGATTGGGAAAATGCCAACCGAAATGTTTTATCACTTCTTTAAATCGTTTACAGACGGAGCAAAATGTAATCTGAATATTAAAGTAGAAGGCACCAACGAACATCATAAAATTGAAGCCATATTTAAAGCGTTTGCAAAAGCGATTAAAATGGCCGTTAAACAAGATGTTGAAAAAATGATTTTACCATCTACTAAAGGAATGCTGTAAAGCCTTTAGCTGTTAGCCATTTGCTAATAGCCAAAAGCCAAAAGCCAAAAGCAGAAAAATGAAACTATCTATAGTAAATTACGGAGCCGGAAATATAAAAAGTATACAATTCGCATTTCAACGTTTAGGATACGACGCTATTTTAACGGATAATCCTGAAGAAATTATAAAATCCGATAAAGTGATTTTTCCAGGTGTTGGTGAAGCGAGTTCTGCCATGGTGAAATTAAAACAAAGTGGACTAGATCAATTAATTCCAACCTTAAAACAACCGGTTCTAGGTATTTGTTTAGGCATGCAATTAATGTGTAGTCATAGTGAAGAAGGTGACACCACCGGACTAGGTATTTTTGATGTAAATGTGAAACGATTTTCAAATAACGTTAAAGTCCCGCAAATGGGATGGAACACGATTTCTAATCTAAAATCCGATTTATTTAAAGGGATAAAAGAAAAAGAATACATGTATCTTGTGCATAGTTATTACGCGGAACAGTGTAAAAAATCTATTGCCACATCTGATTACGAATTAGAATATGCTTCAGCACTAGAAAACGACAATTTCTTCGGTGTACAATTTCACCCAGAAAAGAGTAGCAAAGCAGGAGAACAGTTACTAAAGAATTTTTTAAAATTATAAGAATGACTTTTTGTTTTTAACTATTAGTGTTCGGCTAATAGCTAAAAGCCAAAGGCCAAAAGCCAAATACATGAGAATTATACCAGCCATAGATATTATAGAAGGAAAATGTGTGCGTTTAACCAAGGGCGATTACGACACCAAAAAAATATATAACGAAAATCCATTAGAAGTTGCCAAGGCTTTTGAAGATTCAGGTATTGAATACTTGCATTTGGTTGATTTAGATGGAGCGAAAGCGAAGCACATTGTTAACTATAAAGTTTTAGAATTAATTGCTTCTAAGACGAATTTAAAAATTGATTTCGGTGGTGGATTAAAATCTAATGAAGATTTAAATGTGGCCTTTAATTGTGGTGCAAGACAAATTACAGGAGGAAGTATTGCGGTTAGTGATAGAGAAACCTATGAAGGTTGGTTGGCCAAATACGGACCACAGAAAATTATTTTAGGTGCTGATAGTAATGACGGAAAAATTGCAATTAACGGTTGGCAAGATAATAGTAAAGAGGAAGTCATTTCTTTTATTAAGGATTACCAGAGAAAGCGAATTAAATACGTGATTTGTACAGATATTTCAAAAGATGGGATGCTTGAAGGCCCGTCCATTGAACTTTATAAAAACATTATTGACTCTTGTAGTAATAATAGTGGTGCTCAATCGATAAGTCTTATAGCATCTGGAGGAGTATCTGGTGTTAATGATTTAGAATTGTTAAAAGACATCGGTTGTGAAGGTGTTATTATTGGTAAAGCCATTTACGAGAACAGAATAAGTTTAAAAGAATTAGAACGATTTTTATAAAATAGCGATTAGTCGTGTTAGCTTTTAGCTAATATCTAAAGGCTAATTCCTAAAAGCTAAAATATGCTGACAAAACGAATAGTCCCTTGTTTGGACATTAAAAACGGAAGAACCGTAAAAGGTGTCAACTTTGTAGATTTAAGAGATGCTGGTGATCCTGTGGTATTAGCGAAGCAATATGCTGATTTAGGTGCCGATGAGTTGGTGTTTTTAGATATTGCAGCCACGTTAGAAAACCGTAAAACCATGCACGATATGGTTTTAAAAGTTGCAGAACAAGTTAATATACCATTTACAGTAGGTGGAGGAATTTCATCTGTTGCAGATGTGGATGATTTGTTGCATTGTGGTGCAGATAAAGTCTCTATTAATTCTTCGGCTGTAAAACGACCAGAATTAATCAATGAGCTTTCAGATAAATTTGGAAGTCAATGTGTAGTGGTTGCTATTGATGCTAAAGAAGTTGATGGCGAATGGTTAGTTCATTTGGCAGGAGGCACAATCCCAACAGAACTAAATCTATTTGATTGGGCAAAAGAAGTCGAGCAACGTGGGGCTGGTGAAATATTATTTACGTCGATGAACCATGATGGAACCAAGGCTGGATTCGCAAATAAAGCCTTAGCGAAATTGTCAGATTTAGTGAATATTCCAATAATCGCTTCTGGAGGAGCAGGAACGATTCAGCACTTCGTCGATACTTTTAAAGAAGGGATAGCAGATGCGGCATTAGCGGCAAGTGTATTTCATTTTGGTGAAATCCCCATTTTAGAATTAAAAGAAGCCTTACAAAATAAAGGTATACCCGTAAGATTATAAATAATAACGTCCACTCGAGTGAATTTAAGTATAAAACACTCAGGTGGATGACATAATAACAACTATGAACGTAGATTTTAATAAAAACCCAGATGGACTTGTTCCAGCAATAATACAAGATAATACAACCAATAAGGTATTGATGTTAGGCTACATGAATGCCGAAGCACTTAAAAAAACTATTGATTCACAATTAGTTACTTTTTTTAGCAGAACCAAACAACGACTTTGGACTAAAGGTGAAGAAAGTGGGAATGTTTTAAATTTAGTGGATATAAAATTAGATTGCGATAGTGATTCCTTATTAATAAAAGTAGATCCTAAGGGACCAACATGTCATAAAGGAACAGATACCTGTTGGAATGAAAACAACGTAACGACTTATGGTTTTATTTCTACATTGGAAGACACAATTGAATCGCGTATAAAAGAAGCAGATTCAGAAAAATCGTATGTTGCTTCATTATTTGCTAAAGGCATTAATAAGATCGCGCAAAAAGTTGGAGAAGAAGCTATTGAGGTTGTTATTGAAGCAAAAGATGACAACGATAAGTTGTTTTTAGATGAAAGTGCCGATTTATTGTTCCATTATTTGATGCTTTTGCAAGCAAAAGGCTTCAAAATGAACGATGTAGCCTCAATCCTTAATAGACGAAACGAGTGATAAATCCGACAAAAAGAACCTGAAAGTAGGATAAAGATTAGGATTGTGGTATTTCAACGAAAATATAGTTAGTTCAACGTCTTTTTTTTCGATTAAGACGTAGTTTTGAATCATCATTAACAAACTATAACCCAAATCTTATGAAAAAAACTAAACCTACTTTAGTTGTTTTATTAGTTTTGTGTGTCTTTAATACATTAATAGCACATGAAAAACTACATACAACACTAGAACCGCACACGCAGACAAGCACTGATGGTCTGTCTACTGCAGAATATGCAGCACCCTTTACTACATATATTTATGATGATGGTTGGCTCGGAGGAATTGACCCAATAGGTACGATCACGAGTCTTGATATTATTATCGTTCAAAGTGGAGACTTAGTAATAACAGCAAATACAATATGTGCAGAAGTTAGAATAGATGCCGGCGCATCACTAACTGTAAATACAGGGGTGAGTTTGGAAGTATCTGTTATCTTAATGAGTTCCACGTCTATTTCATTCTCTAGTTTTATCTCAAACGGAACAATTCTAGGTAGTCCTGTTGTGTCTTATGATCGTTTTACTGAAGAATTAGGCACAAACGATTTAATCTCATCACCGGTGACTTCTACTGAAATATTTGTAGATTTTGCTGTTGTTAATACACTTACATTAGCTGATAATGGTTTTGTGAGAGCTTTTGCTCCTTACAATACGATGAATGGTGCTTATGAGAATTACAATGTAAACCTTAATCTTTCAACACCGATTACATTGGGTAAAGGATATAGAGCAGCGACCAAAATATCAGGAGGAGGTTTCTTAAGATTTACTGGCACAGTAGAAACAGGAGATGTTAACGGTATTGCGCTTTCTGATGCTGCAGCAGGTTGCGCATGGAACCTTATTGGTAATCCATATCCTAGTTATATTGATGCTGCATCATTTCTTTCGGAAAACGCTTCAGAATTAGACCCTGGCTATATCGGAATATATGGTTATGACGGTGATGCTTCTGATGGTTGGACGATTTGGAATTCAGCATCAATGGCAGCTTTAGCTGGAACAGAATTAATTGCACCTGGTCAAGGTTTCTTTGTTAAATCAATATCAGGGGGAGGATCAGTTGATTTTAAAGCAACAATGCGTCGTACGGGGACTTCAGATGATTTTGTCGTGGGGAGATCTTCAACATCACCACACTATGGGCATATCAAATTGAATTTAAGTTCAGGTAGCTCTAACTATAATACAGATTTCTATTTTAATAGTAATGCTTCTGAAGGATTAGATCCAGGTTACGATGCTAGTATATTTGGTGTAAGTCCACCTGCATTTTCAATTTACTCAAGCTTAGTTGTAGATAATGTTGAAATTCCATTAGCTATTCAGGCTTTAAGTAATACCGATATGACTAACGTTGTTGTTCCATTAGGAGTAAATGCTAGTCAAGGACAAGAATTGGTGTTTAGTATAATCGAAAGTGATATGTCAGACACTACAAACATGTATTTAGAAGATGCCGTTAACAATACCGTGACATTATTAAATACATCCGATTATATCTTTACTCCAGCTACTGACTTAAGCGGAACAGGACGATTTTTTCTTAGATTTGAAACGTCAACATTAAGTACAGTAGATGTAGATGTTGAGTCTGTAAAAATTTATGCTAATAATGCTGCTAAGACAATTACTATTAATGGTCAATTGCAAAATAATACAGTAGCAAAATTATTTGATACTAATGGTCGCCTAGTTTTAACTAATGTTTTAAATACAAATAACACAACTCAATCTATTGATGTGAGTCAAATAAGTTCTGGTGTGTATATTTTAGAATTAGACAATACTACAAATGAAAGACGTACTGAAAAATTAATAATCAGATAATTTTTATATCTTCAAAAACAATACTTTAATTAGAAACAGCCATAATTTTATAATTATGGCTGTTTTGTTTTTGCGGTAATTTTAAGAAAGTTTAGTCACCAGCAAGCACAATTTTTAATTCAGGATAATTAGCCTGTAATTCTTTTTTTAAACCAATAACATGAGACGCTCCTACAATAACAATATTTCGATCTGAGTCTGAAGTCATAACTTGTTCTCCTATGTTTTTTGCCATTCTCATATTGCGTTCATTCCAATAACGTTCACCTTCCGTACAGCCTTCTGTTTTTACAGCAACATATGTAAAAGAACTCGATTTGTGTAGTTGCTCTAATGATTTTAATTTATTGGTGTGTTTGCCTAGTCCTCTAAAAAGAGCAGGTAAGATCGCCGAATTGTAAGCCTTTTTATTCAGTTTATTATTAATAGCATTATTTCCATTAGATTGGCCTTCTTTACTACATTTACTCCAAGCATTATGATATTCTTTATTAGTACGTTGGTCGTCCATAGACATTAATAACTTTGTGTTTTGATGCAATGCCAATTTAAAAGTAAGATCTCCATCTTCATGTTGTGTTGGTTTTTTTGAGCCCTCAATGCCATGTTTTTTTATGTAAGTGTAAAATTCGTGATTAGCATTATCTCTATTATAAGCAAACGTTGTAATCATAAAATCTAAATCATCAGTCGTCATGCTTGAAAATGACTTGTCAAGAATAGAATTATATTTTTCAGGATTTGGTGTAAAAACGGTTTGAATAGAATCGGATAAATAATAAAAGGCTTTGTAATTTTTAGACCAACCCTCTTTTAAATATTCCCAACTCAACGTATCGTTACCTCGTGGACTTTCAACATAGATTGCCGTAGGATTGTATTTTTTAGCACGTCTTAACATGGGTTTGTAGCTGTTCTTTACAATATTAGGAACGGTATGCATGGTTCCTACAATTAGGATTTCTTTTTTAGCTTCTTGAGCGTTTCCAATTGATGTTGAACTGAATAAAATGATAATAAAAGTGAATAGCATTCTCATAATTAATGTGTTTTAGTGTTAAACTTTCTTGAAGCAAACTTACATTTGAAAATGCTATTAATACATTAATAATAGGTGTTTGGGGTGAAATGACCTTAGTTTGTGGTAGAATTAATCATCGCTTTTATCTCATTTTTATACGTTTTAGAAATGGGTACTTCTACTTGGTGATTAAGAATTACTAAAAGCTTCCCGTTTTCTGTTTTCCAGCGTTGAAAATGAAACGGATTAATAAGATAAGAACGATGAGCGCGAAGTAATTCTGGAAATTCATCTGCAATGACCGAAAGTTTATTTCTAATTAATGTTTTTTTTAAGTTGTTTCCAGAGAGATAAAAAACTTCAATATAATTATCTGAAGATTGAATGCTAATCACATCATTTAATTGCAAACGTAAACCCTCGTAATTACCTTCACCTTTAATTTCAATTTTTTGATCGTCTATTTGCTTTTCATAATATTTTCCAAATGCAAAACGACCTATAATCAATATTGGCAGTATCGTTGCTATAGCTGGCATGTATATTGACGTTAACATATAACCGAAAGTATTAGGGTTTTGTTCGTACATCATTATAATTTCTAAATAGTAGAACCAAGTTACAGTTATAGAAATCACTGAAAAAATCAATAAAAAAATCACTTCATTCAATATTGTCCATGATGTTTTAAAAGACTTATATAAATAATATTGTAAAGGCAGAAATGTTACGTAGCATAAACCTCCCAACAGACCATAACCAGGTAAATAAAGAAGTTTTTCATTATTATTAAACTGATTAACATCTAAAGGTTCAGTAAAATAAAGAAAGATGAATATCCAAACGGCTAACAGTAAACCAATGATTATGTGATGTTTAAGTTTAGGGTCAAATGGGTATTTCATAGGTTTTATTCTTCTAAACTTTTTATAAAATAACTATAGCCATAATACCAACAAGAGCTATTTGTGGCACTTACAAACTCATTATTAGTTGAATTTAAAAATAAATAATTTTCAGTAGTAGTACAATAATAGTCGCTTAAGTCTAGGTTGGCAACTTCAAATTCAAACTCGCGTAAGCGCCTGACTTGATTAGTATTCAGTTTTTTATTTTGGTAAAAATTTGTATTGATGTAATAAGCGGAATCTTTTTTATATAATTCAAGTTTTGTATTGAAAGAAAGGTAGCAACCTGAATTATTGAGATAAAGATTAAGTATTTCATTTTCTTTTAATGCATCTACAAGCAAACAGCATTTGGTGTCTTTTATTTGAGAATAATCTAATGAATCAGAATAAAAAACAACTTTATTATTTTTACTGTCTACTGTAAAGTCAACTTTGTTTTTTTGCTTATAGAAGGTAGAATAAACCAATTTGTATGGTCCAAAAGGGAGTTTAAAATTAGAATCTAACAGTCGTTTATAATTATAAATTTCGGAGTCGTCAATGGATTCTATGATATAACTTCGATTAAAGTTGAACTCTTCAGGTTTATATTTAATATACAACTCTTCAATTTCAATTTGACCTTTTTTAATTTTAACCTTTTCCTTTTCGCAATTCACTAGGCTAAAGAAAATGAATAATACGATTAAATTATACCTCATATGATTATAATATTCATAAATATAAGCATTGCTTTTGGAATCGTCAATAAAATTACGTTCTTGCCACTATGTTTGATAAACGCTACTATTATCTTATAAAAATTCAATATTTAGGCTATCGTTTTCATGGTTGGCAAAAACAACCCGATGTTAAAACGGTACACCTAATGATAGATCGTACATTAAAATTTATTTTTCAAGATACGCGATTTAAAACTTTAGGCGCTGGGAGAACAGATGCCATGGTGTCTGCTAATGAAGCCGCTCTAGAATTATTTATATATAATGAACCGCTTCAAGATTTTGATGCGTTTTTAGATGTATTCAACCTTAATTTACCTCAAGATATTAGGGCTTTATCTATTGAGGAAGTGGATAAGGAATTTAATATTATTCAAGATTCTAAATTAAAAGAATATCATTATGTGTTTTCTGAAGGTCAAAAAAATCATCCGTTTTGCGCGCCGATTCTAACTACAATTCTTGAGCCGCTTAATGTTGATTTAATGAAGCAAGGAGCTAAGTTATTTGAAGGGCATCATAATTTTAAAACCTATTGCTATCGTGCTACCGATAAAGGACAATATATAAGGACCATTGAATCATCAGAAATTTTGGACAACGCTATTTATACAGCCAATTTTTTTCCTGAGAAGTCTTATGTGTTTAAAGTTGTAGGCAAAGGCTTTATGCGAAACCAAATTCGATTAATGATGGGCTGCTTAATAAAATTAGGTAGGGGAGATGTCACTTTAGATTATATCGAAGATACTTTGAGGCTAGAAAGCACAGAAGTGATGGATTATATTGCACCAGCTTCGGGTTTAATTTTACATTCTGTAAATTTTGAATAAAAAAGGTATTAATTCAAAGAACTAATACCTTTTTATAATTGGTTGGTTATACTTTCTTATGATGAATAAATAACACAATGTTATTTAAATTCAAAAGTCTAAGCATTTTTAAATAAAGAGTTTTACCTTCTATTTTATTACATAGAATAAAGCACAATAATGATTTACTACTGTTCAATATAATAATTAATAACGAAGAGTGTTAATTTGTATAAAAAATCAACGAAAAACAAACTCTAATATTTAATCTGCTACGTGCACTTTAGGTTCTTTGTCTACAAATTTTCCATTGACAGATTCACCTAAAATGATAACTTCTTTAGAGCGTTCGTACATTTTTATAGCACGATGCATCTGTAATTTAGTACCACTATAAAGTTTTACACCTGATTTTGAGCCTTTGTTTCTAATCTCAATATAGAAACCGTCCTTTAGTGCTGTTGGTCTTGTTGCTGGTCTACCCATAAATATATTGTCTGTTTTAAAAGTTGTGCATAATAGTAAATATTATAATAACTCGCAAGTTTATTCGCAAACAATTATCAACCACGCTAAGTTTTATAATTTATGGCATCTATACTTGCGGTCCGAATGGCTTTAAAATCCAATATCCCCACAATTTTAATTAATATAATTATGGGGTTCGTATGGTAACGTAAATAGTCCATTTTCATTAACCCAAAGACTGTATTATTAAGTTTATTCATATTGATTAGCGTTAAAACTCATAGGGTAAGAGCAAGTTTTATCCTGTAATCATGTAGATATTTGCATACAAGTTAGAAAATCTAAAAGTCTAATTCATATTATGAGAGAACAATTCAATACAGCACTAGGGAATTTAATAGATAAATTAATTGGTTGGTTTAATGCCATAATAGAGAATATTCCAAATTTTATTTTAGCAATTTTAGTAATGGTCGCTTCCTATTTTGCAGCCAAATATGTAAGTCGACTCGTTAAAAAGGTCGTTTCTAATCGTATTGAACAAGATTCTATAAAAAATGCTTTGGCTAGAGTAGTAGCTGTATTAGTTGTTATGCTAGGTCTATTTATAGCTTTAGGAGTTTTAAATTTAGGAAAAGCTCTTACATCGTTACTAGCAGGTGCAGGTGTCGTAGGTTTGGCCATCGGTTTAGCATTACAAGGCACTATTGCTAATACCTTTGCTGGACTTGTTTTGTCATTTAGAAAGAAAATCCAAATTGGTAATTGGGTTGAGACTACAGGGTTTTCAGGAGAAGTTATTGATATTAACCTTAAAGATTTTACATTAAAAGAGGCGGATAATAATATTGTCATTATTCCTAATAAAACAATTTTAGAGAATCCTATGAAAAATTATTCGCTTACTACTAAAATGAGAATTTTTCTAGAGTGTGGTGTGGGTTATGAATCTGATTTAGAAAAAGTACAACAACTCACTAAAGAAGTTATTGCAAATTCGTTTGATCACGTTAAATCACCAGATGAAGTTGAGTTCTATTATACAGAATTTGGGGATAGTTCCATTAATTACTTATGCCGATTTTGGATTGATGCCGATAGTATGCTCGAAAAATTAAGAGCAAAAACAAAAGCCATCATAGAAGTTAAAAAAGCCTATGATGCAGAAGGTATTAATATTCCTTTTCCAATTAGAACGTTGCAATTTGGTAATAAACTAGATGTTACATCTGAAAAACAAAACCCTTCAGAGCCTAATAACTAATTAGTATTTCAAGCTAATTGCCCTTTTCAATTGAGTCAAAACTCTTAGGATAAGAGCCAATCACATCGTATTTGATTGTAGATATTTGTAGTATACTTTTAACCATTAAAACCAAAAACAATGAAAAAATTCAGTTATTTATTTATAGCCCTATTTAGCTTAAGTTTAATGACAACGAGCTGTAGAGAACAAAAAGATACAGGAGACAAAATAGAAGATGCAATTGATGATACAGGAGATGCAATTGAGGATGCTGCAGATGATGTTGAAGATGCAGTAGATGATAATTAATAATTAGCATTCTAAATATTAAAGTAAAAAGCCATCGTTTAGATGGCTTTTTATATTTTTATAAAAATTTAAATTACCATGAGCCATTCTATCCCTAAAGAAACCTTTACCTTTTTTAATAAACTCGAAAAGAATAACGATCGTGATTGGTTTAATGAACATAAACCAGAATTTAAAGCTATAGAAACGGGGGTTAAAGCCGCATTTAACTATTTGGGAGAATTAATGAATGTTCACGACCAAATTGAAAAGTTAAAAATTTTCAGAATTTATAGAGATGTGCGGTTTTCTAAAAATAAATTACCGTACAAAACACACTTTGGTGGTTCGTTTGCAAGAAAGAAACCTGAGTTAAGAGGTGGCTATTACTTACATATTCAACCAAACAATGAATCTTTTATCGCCACCGGTTTTTGGGATCCAAGCAAAGAAGATTTATTGCGAATTAGAAAAGAATTCGAAATGGACGATAGTGAAATGCGTGCCATTTTAAAAGATAAAACATTCAAAAATATTTGGGGCGATTTTACAGGTGATGAGTTAAAAACCGCACCCAAAGGTTTTGATAAAGAACATGCTGCCATAGATTTAATTAGAAGAAAGCAATTTATCTTCGTTAAAAAATATACAGATAAAGAAGTCTTAGCAGATGATTTTCTTGTTGATGTCAATCATGCTTTTAAAAATGTAAGACCCTTTTTTAATTATATGAGTGATGTGCTCACTACTAATTTAAACGGTGAGTCTATATTATAGTACGTCTCTTATAATATAGCTTTTGTCGTTAAAGTTAAACTGGTCTTCTTTCTTACGATTTTTAAGGAGTTGACCCAATGGCGATGCTAAAGAAATAATGTAATATTCAGAACCTTCTACTTCAACTTTACCTAAACTTAAAGCAATATAAAAAGTGATGCTATCCGTTTTAACCAAGCTGCCTAAAACAACGTTGTCGGAAACCAAATTAGGACGAACCAGTTTTAATTGCTCACGCATTTTGTTGGCGTCATTAAGATAATTCATGTTTTTCTCTAAATCATCTAATAATTTAGAATTTCCTGAATCATCTTCTTCATTGCTTACTTTATCATTGTTTTCAATAGATTCCTTAATTAATTCTATCTCATTTTTGTAACCTAACACGCGTTTGTCTGCATATTTTGTACAAAGCTCTAATAATTGCGATTTTATGTTCATTAAGACTGTGGCTAAACTTTCTGAAAAATTTCAGTTGGTGTAAATAATTGAATACTTTGAATCAAGCGCTCTTTTACAATAGTCATCATACGTTTATTTAAAGCTGATGAATTTTGAATATAAAGTTCATATTCTTCAACTGTAAATTGGCCAATGATCATTCCCTTTAAAGCGTTTCGAAATTTAATGTCTTTCTGTATTGCATTTGAAATGTAGTTGATTTGTTTTTCCAACGATAAATTAGAGAAAACATTTTTATGTTTGACGATATAATTTTTAAAAACTGCAATTAATAAATTGTGTTGTAACTTAATTATAGGTCGTAAGGTTTTATTCTGAAATGCTTCTTCCGCGCTTGTTTCATCATGTATTTTAGCAGATGAAATTTCGGGTCTAATGGATAGTAGGCTATTAAAACGTGTCGTCATGATTAAATGATTTAAGGATTAATTCTGAATTAAAATTAATCAAATAGCGCGCATGTCGTTTTGTATGGATATTATCTTGTTAACGTTCTTATTAACATTTCATATTCTAATATTGCTAAATCTAATGGAGCTAGAATTGAATACTACGTTCTAAACTTTATCTTTGAGTAAAATATTGAGTTATGAAATTCGGGAGTGTAGATAACCCAAGCGATATTGATTTTACCTTACCAGCAGACCATCCAGAGACTTTAAAAGTGTTGCAAAAAAAAACACCAGAACGTTTCAATGTTTTTGTAGGTTGTGCTAAATGGAATAGAGCAGATTTAAAAGGTTTTTATCCTAGGGGCACTAAAGACGAATTAGAATATTACTCACGTCAGTTTAATTCAATTGAGTTAAACGCCACGTTTTATAGAATATTTCCACCAGAACAATTTTCAAAATGGTACGATAAAACACCTCCTGATTTTAAATTCTTTCCAAAACTTAATCAAGAGATAAGTCATTGGAAGCGTTTAAATGAAGACATTACACCTATCGTTGATAATTATCTGTACAGCGCTGTAAACTTAAAAGAAAAATTAGGCTGTGTATTTCTTCAAATGCACAATAATTTTGCGCCAAAAGACTTTGATCGTGTTGTGAATTTTGCAGAAAGTTGGCCAAAAGAAATACCTTTGGCTATTGAGTTTAGACACACAAGTTGGTATAACGATAAAGCTGTAGCCGAAGATTTGTATCAGCTTTTAGAAGAAAATAATATTTCTAATATTATAGTAGATAGCGCTGGTAGACGCGATGTTATGCATATGCGCTTAACTAATTCTAGAGCTTTTGTGCGTTATGTAGGTGCTAATCATCAAAGTGACTACGCAAGATTAGATGATTGGGTAGAACGCTTAAAATTGTGGAAAGCTAACGGTATTGAAGAAATAGACTTTTTTGTGCATCAGAATATTGAAAAAGAATCACCTTTACTGTCTACTTATTTTATAAAACAATTAAATACCGAATTGGGTACGAATTTAAAAATCCCAAACGACGATTCAGATATACAACAAAAACTTTTATAAAAACAGATCAATATGGTTAATAACAACAATAAAAATATGAGATTTCACACAAGAAAATGGGTAAAACCCGAAGATTTAAATCCTAACGGTTCTTTATTTGGAGGTCAGCTTTTGGCTTGGATAGATGAAGAAGCTGCATTATATACCATAATTCAGTTCGAAAATTCTAAAATTGTAACCAAGTTTATATCCGAAATTAACTTTATGAGCTCTGCTGTACAAGGAGATATTGTTGAATTAGGAATAGAGGTTATTAAGTTTGGTAAATCATCACTAACCTTAAAATGTGAAGCCAGAAATAAAATGACCAGAGAAACCATATTAACTGTAGATAATATCGTTATGGTTAATTTAGGGGCGGACGGTAAACCTGCACCACATGGAAAAACTAAAATAGAGTTTGTTAAAGACAGATTAATAGTTTAATCGTTAATCTTGTTACCTAAAGATAGCTCGTAAACTTCTAAATCAAAATATTTTACAGAAGCTAGCACGTGGTCAAAAATATCACCTAATATATATTCGTAATTTTTCCAACGTTGATCACTGCTAAATGCATAAATCTCCATAGGAATTCCTTGCGAGGTAGGCTCTAGCTGACGCACCATTAAGGTCATGTCCTTATTGATGGCAGAATGGTTTTCAATATACGTTTGAAGGTATTTTCTAAACACACCAAAATTGGTAAGGTTTCTACCGTTGATTAAAACAGACTTATCTATATTGTGCTGTGCATTAAATGTTTCAATTTCGGTAGCACGTGTTTTTAAGTATTCAGAAATTAATTGAATTTTCCCAAAACGTAGAATATCGTCATCACTAAGGAAATTAATAGTAGATGTCTTAATAATAACGGAACGTTTTATACGTCGTCCGCCAGAATCCATCATGCCTCTCCAGTTCTTAAATGAATCTGAAATTAAAGCATAAGTAGGAATTGTAGTTATCGTTTTATCCCAATTCTGGACTTTCACCGTCGCTAAGTTAATTTCAATAACATCACCATCTGCACCGTATTTTTCAAAGGTAATCCAATCTCCAATTCTAACCATATCGTTTATGGAGACTTGGATACTGGCAACAAAACCTAGGATGGTATCTTTAAAAATCAAGATTATTACTGCAGAAGCAGCACCTAGTGTTGTTGCAAATTTTATAAATGAAACACCAGTTATAATAGCTAAAATTGAAAAGAAACCGAGAAGCCAAGCAAAGATCATAAAGACCTGCACGTAACTGTCAATTGGTTTGTCTTTGTAGGCATCTAAAGTTTTTAGGTAATCTTTTATAGAGCTTAGGAAACTTCTAATAATTTGTAGCGTCAAAACAATCGTGATGACCTTAAGCGTTTTTTCAATAATATTCTGTGCAACTTCAAAATCAGTAAAGACCTGAGGTACAAACTCTATTAGAATTAGCAACGGAATAATATGAGCTATATTTCTTGGTAATTTGTTGGTAATAAGGATGTTGTCGAAATCCGTTTTAGTCCGTTTGGCTACGCTTGAAGAAAATCTCCACAGGGCTCGTTTCGTAATATAGTCAACTACAAACGCAATCAGTATTAAGGCTAAAAGTAGTCCAAGCATATTAAGATACATAGCTGCATCTTCAGATAAGCCCTTTTCTATTAAAAAATCGTATAAAGTATGTCTTATGTTAAGCACGTTTTTTATTTAAGTATTTTTTGTCAATATAAAAAGTTCCAAAAGGAATAACAGAAGCGAATAAGACAATCCAAAGGGTTCGTGTTGGCCATTTCATGTCAGAGCTAATTAGGACAGCAATGACAACATAGGCCATAAATAATATACCATGCGGCATTCCTAATAATTTCACATACTGAGGATCTTCATATAAATATTTTATAGGCGTAGCTATAAATAACAATAGGATATATGAAACACCTTCTAACAAAGCTATAATCCTAAAAACAGGTAATAATTTTGGCATAACATTAAATTTTGTGCAAAAATACTTTAGAATTAAGTAATAAGAGCAGATTTTAACAGCTTTTAAGAGATTTCTGAAAAACTAAATTTCTATTAATTATATTTAGCGGTATTTTTAATCTATTAGCTTTCAATTTATGAGAAAAATTCTAACACTTACACTTTGTTCCTGTGTTCTACTGTCTTGTGCGACAGCACAATCCGCAGGTAATAAAAAATCAAATAATCAAACAGTACAATCAAAAACGCAAGCTCCTAAAAAGAATAGCAGTAAAATTAAGGATTATGATAAAGTCATTACCAAAGATGCTATTTCAGATAAGGGATTGTTCGATGTGCACTTGGTAGATGAGAAGTATTATTTTGAAATTCCAATGGCGCATCTAAATACAGATATGTTATTGGTAAGTCGTTTTGCAAAACTCCCTTCAAATTTGGGTGGAGGTTATGTCAATGCAGGTACAAAAACCAATACAAGAATGATTAATTGGGAACGCTTTAAAAACAAAATTCTCATAAAGGAAAAATCGTCAAGTGCGGTAGCATCCGATAGTTTACCGATTAATGTCTCTGTAAAATCTAATAATTACGAACCTACTTTATACGCTTTTGATATCGCAGCATTTTCTAAAGATTCTTCTTCAGTTGTGATTGATGTAACCAGTTTTTATAATACGGATGTCAAAGCTATAAGCGGATTAGGATCGCGATTGCGGTCTACTTATAAAGTGAAAAATTTAGACAAATCTAGAAGTTTTATCAATTCGGTAAAAAGTTTCCCTGAGAATATTGAAGTGATTCAAGATTTTACCTATAATGCATCTAACCCTCCAGTAAATACAGGAGATGAAACTATTAGTATACAAATGAATCAATCGATGATTCTGTTACCAAAAACACTAATGCAACCGCGTCTTTTTGACGAGCGTGTAGGCTGGTTTACATTGAGCAAGTATGATTATAGTAGTGAAGAATTAAAGTCAGATAGAAAAACCTATTTAAGGCGTTGGAAATTAATTCCAAAAGATATTGAAGCTTATAATAGAGGAGAGTTGGTAGAACCGATTAAGCCAATCGTTTATTATTTGGACCCTGCGACACCAATGAAGTTTCGATCGTACATGAAAGAAGGTATAGAGCTATGGCAAAAGGCTTTCGAAGCAGCCGGATTTAAAAATGCCATCATAGCAAAAGATCCACCGACGAAAGAAGAAGATCCAGATTTTAGTCCTGAAGATATAAGATATTCAGTAGTAAGATATGTAGCAAGTACCACAAGAAATGCAACAGGGCCAAGTGTTTCTGACCCAAGAAGTGGTGAAATTATTGAAAGTGATATTATTTGGTACCATAACCATTTACGTTCGTACCGTAATCGCTACTTGTTAGAAACTGGTGCAGCAAATCCGTTAGCAAGAACTTTAAATACTCCTGATGCCGAAATAGGGGAAATGATGAAAATGGTCATTGCACACGAAGTTGGTCACACACTTGGTTTACCTCATAATATGAGTGCGAGTTATGCTTATGATGTTGAAAGTTACAGAGATGGCGACTTTACACAAAAAAATGGTATTGCAGCAACCATTATGGATTATGCGCGTTACAATTATATTGCACAACCTGGTGATGAAAATATTCGATTTGTTAGACAATTAGGACCTTACGATGACTATGCTATTAATTATGGTTACAGATATATTGACGACGCCAAATCTGCGGATGATGAAAAATCGACTTTGAATAGTTGGGTTTTAGAAAAGGCTGGTAATCCTATTTATAAATTTGGAGGTCGTGGTAGTTACGATCCTACAGCACAAACTGAAGACATTGGGAATAATAGTATTAAAGCGAGCACATACGGACTTAAGAATTTAAAAATTGTCGCTAAGAACTTACGAAGCTGGACGAGTGACCAAACAGATAACTACGAAGATTTAGAAGAGCTTTATGGTGAATTGCTAAGTGTTTGGAGTCGTTATGTCGGTCATGTTGTGACTCATGTTGGTGGAGTAGTGGAAGAGACTAAAAACCCATCTCAAGAAGGAGATGTTTTTAATCCGGTTTCTAAATCAGATCAGAAATCAGCCTTGAGCTGGTTACAAGAAAATGCTTTTGAAACACCAAATTGGTTAATAGATACATCGATTCTTCAGAATATAAATTACGCTGGTTACACAGATCGTATTCGAAGTTTACAAGCGAGACATTTAAATAATTTATTAAATTTTGAGCGTTTAGGTCGATTGATAGATCACAATGCTTTGGATTCTAAGAATTATTCGGCATTAGAATTATTGAGTGATATAAGAGCAGGTATCTGGTCTGAAGCAAAATCTGGAGCCAATGTTTCAGTTTTTAGACGTAATTTGCAACGTGTTTATTTAGATGCTATGTTTGAGTTGATGACAGAAGATTTAGATCCAAATCGTAGCCGACAGTATTTTAACGTTAATCAATCTGATGTTAGAGCTTTGGTTAGAGGAGAGTTAAATATGCTAAAGCGTATGCTTACTTCAGCATCTAAAACCAATATAAATACAGAAACTAAATATCATTATCAAGATGGTATTGAACGCATTAATAACATATTAGACCCAAAATAAGAATATATACACATGAAAAAATTAGTTTTATTAGTCCTGCTTTTTAGTCTTTCCGCTTCAACTTTTGTGACAGCGCAAGCTAAAAAAAGTCAAAAAGAAATGTTTGCAACAACATATCATAATTCAAAAAGTGTCGTTAAATCTCAGCACTATCAATTTGTAGCAAATGCTATCCATGATAGTGAACAAAGGGAAATGCTCGATGGTGATACCAATCAAATACGTATTAACAAATTAGATGTGACTGGTCAGTTACATGGTTTTTCAAAGAGTAAAGCAATTTATACTTTAAAAGATAGTAGTAGTGACATCAGTACAGTGTTCCATGATGAAAAGCAACAAATTTCAATTACTGTAAAAATGCAGGCTTATACTATAAGTATTGAAGTAAAACCAAATGGAAAAGCTTTTTTAACATTAACAGGAAACGATATTACCAACGTAAAATACGTTGGCAAATTGCTTGAAATTTAAAATTAGTTGGCTTTTATATGCTTATTTAGCAAGTAAATTGTGTGTTCTAGAATAGAATAATGAATAACAATTTAAATATTTGGTATAGATATTGTATCTTTGTCATCGGTTCATTGGAGATATACTACACAAATAACATTATTCTTTAAGTTATTTTACTAGATTTTAATACTATTCATTGTTAAGTTGATTAACTTGTTTGCATTATAAATATTTTCAAAAGCACACACCTATATTAATTTTTAAAACTACGAATGGCTAAATCACAACAGACTTTTAGTAAAAGTGAAAAAGAAAAAAAACGATTAAAAAAACGAGAAGACAAGCGCAAGAAAATGGAAGCGCGTAAACTCAACAGAGATGAGAATGGTTCAGAAGGAATCCCGATTGCTTATGTAGATCATAATGGTAATCTTACGGATACTCCTCCAGATCCAACGATGAAGGTGAAGGTAAAAGCTGAGAATATAGTTCTTGGTATTCCTACAAAAGAAGAATCAGACGAAGAACCGTTTGATCCAATTAGAAACGGAAAAGTTTCTTTTTATGATAACTCCAAAGGTTTTGGTTTTATTATCGATACAGAAACTAACGAGAAGCATTTTACACACGTCAGTGGTATTATTGACGAAATAGCAGAAAACGACAAGGTTACTTTCGAATTAGAGAAAGGACAACGTGGAATGAATGCTGTTAGAGTAAAGCAAGCAGAATAATTTTTAATTAAAAATATAAAAAGCCATTATAGTTTACTATAGTGGCTTTTTTTTGTTTGAAAAATCTCTTCTTTCTATACTAACATTTAAGTTTTAAAAACCGACCTACTGAAAACTTCGTAGGTAGAGAAACAATTCATTTAAAACTTAAACTATGAAAACGAAAACAATTATTTCAACAGTATCATTAGCTGTCGCATTATTATTTGGAACTACAGCAATGGCTCAGGCCAAAATGAAAAAAGACACAAAGATGGTTGGAGGTGCCGAGATGTATCCTTCTAAAGACATCATTAGTAATGCTGTAAATTCTAAAGACCATACAACATTAGTCGCTGCTGTAAAAGCCGCAGACTTAGTAGAGACCTTACAAGGCGATGGTCCTTTTACAGTGTTTGCCCCAACCAACGCCGCATTTGATAAGTTGCCAGAAGGGACAGTTGCAACATTACTAAAGCCTGAGAATAAAGGAAAACTTCAATCGATATTAACCTATCATGTACTTGCAGGTAATTTTAGTGGGAAAGATATAATGAAAGCCATTAAAAAAGGAGGTGGAAAAGCAACATTTAAAACGGTAAATGGAGCTATGATAACTGCTATGATGGATGGTAAAGCCTTAATGTTAAAAGATACCGCAGGAAATACAACAATGGTTACAATCGCAGATGTTAATCAATCTAATGGTGTTATCCATGTTATTGATACCGTAGTATTGCCAGGTATGTAAAAAATAGTTTGGGTTGGATAAAGAATTAGTTTAGAATGATTGGTTGGTGTTAATACTAATTCTTTGAAGCACAAGTTTAAACACTTGTGCTTTTTTTATATATTTAAGTCGCACGTTATAGACATTGTATGAATCCAAAAATATTAGAAGTTTCTGAAATAAAAGTAATAGGATTATCCACAACAATTAAAATGCATGAACAACATAAAGTCTTTGCGCTATGGAAACAGTTTATGCCAAGAAAGCATGAATTAAAAACATTGGTTTCTGAAGAATTAATAGCAATGCAAATTTTTAACTTGCAGAAAAACGTTGAACCAGATGAAGATTTTGACATTTGGGCATGTGCTGAAGTCGAAGATTTTAATACAATGCCACAAAACCTGAAAAGCTTTATAATACCTAGTGGCAAATATGCTGTGTTTCTGCATAGGGGAATGAATGCAAGTCTAACTTATCAAAACATTATGACGGAATGGTTACCAAATTCTGGGTACGTAATAGATGATAGACCGCATTTTCAAGTGATGGGACAAACCTATAAAAATGGAAGTCCAGATTCTGAGGAAGATTTTTATGTACCTATAAGATTAATTAAAAATTAACCCTAAAATCACAACCACTCTTGTAGTTACTACAGCCAAAAGCAGTTTTGCCTTGTAATACTTTGCCTGTTTTGCACTTAGGACAAACGTCTCCTGCTTTCATAATTGGCTTTTTAATGGTTTGTTTAGGTTCAAATTTTAGTTTAAAGTTGTCATTAAAACGCAGTAAACCTTCTTGTGAATCCCCTTTAACTTTAAAGCCTTTTAAGTTTACTGTAGAGCCTTTTGTTATTAAGCGAATATATTGTTTTTCAGATATTTTCTTTTCCCCTAAACTAAACGGCAGGGTAAAATCACAAGATTTACCATAAAGACTACAACCATAAGCCGTTTTTCCTTTTAAAAGTGAACCAGCCTTACATTTTGGACAAGAACTACCCACTAAAGATTGAGTCTTGGATTTCGGTTTTGCTTTCGCTTTTGGTTTTCCAGCAGGTTTGTTGTTTACTGCTGAAATTCGGGTTTGTACCTTTTCACTTCGTACCTCATAAACTAAAGCATCTACCATACGCTTCATGCCTTTTATAAATGCACTTGCAGTATATTCCCCTTTTTCAATATCCTTTAATTGCTTTTCCCAAGTTCCTGTGAGTTCAGCAGATTTTAAAAGTTCATTTTGAATCGTATCAATCAATTGAATACCTGTAATAGTAGGTAAGATTTGTTTCTTATTTCGTTTAATGTATTTACGTCTAAACAACGTTTCAATAATATTGGCACGTGTAGATGGACGACCAATACCATTCTCTTTCATTAAATCCCTTAGTTCTTCATCTTCAACTTGCTTACCTGCTGTTTCCATAGCACGTAATAATGTCGCTTCCGTATAATAATTTGGAGCTTTGGTCTGTTTCTCTAAAAACGATGGTTCGTGTGGGCCTTTTTCACCCTTGACAAAAGATGGCAATAGGTTATCTTTTGTTCCACTGGGCACAGTCGAAGTGTCTTTCTTCTCAAAAACAACCCGCCAACCTTTAGATAAAATTTCTTTTCCTGTAGTTTTAAAGTTAACATCTGCCGCTTTTCCTATAACAGTCGTATTCGATACTTTACAATCATCATAAAAAACAGCGATAAAACGTTTTACGATAATATCATAAACTTGCTGCTCATTATATTGCAGATGTGTTTGCATTCCGGTTGGAATGATGGCATGGTGATCGGTTACTTTCTTATCATTAAAGACGCGTGATGACTTCTTAATCTTTTTATTTAGAATAGGTGCGGTAAGCGTTGCATAATCAGTTAATTTAGATAGAATCCCATTAACTTTAGGATACACATCATTTGGTAAGAATGTAGTATCAACTCTTGGGTATGTTACCGCTTTTTTCTCATATAATTTTTGAGCAATTTTAAGCGTATCATCTGCTGAAAATCCAAACTTCGTATTACAATAAACTTGTAGACCTGTTAAGTCGAATAACTTCGGTGCGTATTCAGTTCCTTTCTTTTTGGTTATCGATACGATTTCAAATTCGTGTTCCTTGACTTTGGTGGCTAAAATTTCGCCATCCTCCATTTTCAAGAAACGCCCTTCTTCATAACTAAAAAGGGTATCTCTGTATAATGTTTGTAATTCCCAATATGGCTGTGGTACAAAGTTTTCAATTTCTTTAAAACGATTTACAAGCATCGCAAGGGTAGGAGTCTGAACACGTCCTACAGATAAAACTTGTTTATAACCACCATGTTTAACCGTATATAATCGTGTGGCATTAATCCCTAAAAGCCAATCACCAATGGAGCGCGAAAAACCAGCATAATAAAGGTTGTCGTAATTTTCAGAAGGTTTTAGATTATTAAAGCCTTCTTTTATGGCTTCTGTTGTTAATGACGAAATCCATAAACGTTGTACTTTTCCTTTATAATTGGCTTTGTTAATCACCCAACGCTGAATCAATTCTCCTTCTTGGCCAGCATCACCACAATTAATGACAACATCTGCTTTATCAAATAAACTCTTTACAATCCGAAACTGCTTTTTAATCCCATCGTTATTAGCCACCTTAACTTCAAATTTTTCAGGAAGCATAGGTAAGTTGTTTAAATCCCAACTTTTCCAATAGGGTTTATAATCAACGGGTTCGAATAGTGTACAGAGATGTCCAAACGTGTAAGTTACAGCATAGCCATTACCTTCGTAGTAGCCATCACGCTTGGTGGTAGCTCCTAAAACAGAGGCGATTTCTCTAGCAACACTTGGTTTTTCGGCAATACAGACTTTCAAATTGGCTTGATTATTGTTGATGGTGCAAAGTACTGAATTTTCAAAATACTAAACCAGAAATAAAGGAATTGATTATCGTAATTTCATTTATATTATGAATAAAAATTACGAAAAAGAGCGAGTCACATTCAAGATAAAAATAAATTCTTTTTTCAGCTAGTCAGAATCAAGTCTTTGGTCTTGATTCTAGGAGTACATCGGCCTTTTTCCTTTTGTTAAAGTTCTAAGACTAATTTTTGACCAATTTTTAAAGGAGACGATTGTTTAATCGCGTTGGTTTCGCAAAGTCTAGATAGCGACATATTATTACGTCTCGAAATCGCATAAAGAGTATCTCCTTTTCGCACGACATACATTTTAGGCTGCCTTGCTAAACTTGCTAATGCCGCTTCGTCTGCTGATTTTATAACCTTAACCTTACTCACTTTTCTAGAGTTATGGTATCTGGCATGTGTCCACTTTTGAGTTACCCAAACTTGCTCTGATCGAATAGCATTTTTAGAAGAAAAATCGAAAAGATACTCAGGGTGAATCTGCTCACCTTTATAACTCAATTCTAAATGAAGATGACTTCCTCTAGAGTTTCCTGTGTTACCACCTTTTCCTATATATTGACCTCTAGCTATGGTGTCGTTTGCTTTAACACCTATATGAGATAAGTGAGCATAAGTAGATTCTAAACCGTTATAATGACGGACTACAATTGTGTTACCAAAACCATTCGCATACTTAGCGAAACGTACAACACCACTTAGTATAGACACCACAGTATCTCCTGTAACTAAATCAATATCAATACCATTGTGCGCACGTCCTCGTCGCCAACCATAGCGCGATGTCACCACTTTAGTATGTGGTACTGGTGAAGCATAAGTACTATCTGTAAAGTTTAATTCTAAAGGAAATTGTAGAACGGTATCAACATAGGGATTATGTAACGTTGTATCCCAATGATCTGCTTTAATATCAATTTCTGATGCTTTTTTTGTGACCAATGGAATTTCAATGGTTTCAATAACTGGCCCTATATTGAGTTTATAGGTTTGTAATTCTATTTTTAATGAATTAGGTAACGAATCATTTTGAGCGACTATACATAATGAACCACACAAAAAAGCAATACTAAAAAAAATGTATTTCATAAAGGGAAAAAATAACCTGATAAGCTGATGAAACGTAAATATATAATAAATATTATTTTAAAGTCAAATTTTTAAATTTCCGATGATTTTTTTTAGTGAAAAAAGATAGATTTCATGACGTTTGATGCGTATCAGTTGACTTGAGACTTTTTTTGTGTGCCAAAGTGTTGTAAATTTGCAACTTCTAAAATAATCCGAAAAGAAATTTATGTCTGTAACGAATCCAGCTGTTCAAGAAAAAAAAACCGATAAAGAATTATATGACTACCAACAAGGTGCAATAAGCCAAATTTTCGAAAAGTTTGATTCAGAACGCGACGATTATCACTTATTATATCAATTACCTACTGGTGGTGGTAAAACGGTGATTTTCTCTGAAATGGTACGTCAATATCTTAAAAATCATAATAAGAAGGTTTTGATAATGACACACCGAGTGGAACTTTGTAACCAAACGTCTAAAATGTTGGATGGCTTTGGTGTTACAAATAAGGTGGTAAATAGTAAGGCGAATTTAGATGATCAAGCAGAATATTCGTGTTTTGTGGCGATGGTTGAGACTCTGAACAATCGATTAAATGACAACATGTTAGATATTTCTGATGTTGGTTTAGTTATTATTGATGAGGCGCATTATAATTCATTTACAAAATTATTTAAGTTTTTTGAAAAGTCATTCATTCTTGGAGTTACAGCAACACCTTTAAGTTCTAATAAGGAGTTACCAATGAAGGATAACTACGATGAGCTTATTACAGGTGAAACGATTGAGAATCTTATAGAAAATGAGTTTTTGGCAAGAGCTGAAACTTATGCTTATGATATGGGATTAACCTCTTTAGAAGTAGGATCTAACGGTGATTATACCGTAAAATCTTCTGAAGATTTATATTCGAGTCCTGCAATGCTTCAAAAATTAGTAGATGCTTATAAAAAGCATTCACTAGGAAAGAAGGCCTTAATATTTAATAACGGTATTAATACTTCTATAAATGTATACTATGCTTTTAAGGAAGCAGATTTGCCAGTTATGCACTTAGATAATACGGCGACAAAAAAACAACGTAAACAAATTTTACAGTGGTTTCATGACACTCCAGATGCTATTTTAACGTCGGTAAGTATCTTAACTACAGGTTTTGATGAGCCGACCATTGACACTATTATCTTAAACAGAGCAACAAAATCCTTAACATTATATTACCAAATGATTGGTCGTGGATCTCGTATATTGAATAATAAATCGAAATTTACAACTATAGATTTAGGAAACAACCTTTACCGATTTGGACCTTGGGGAGCAGATTTAGATTGGCAATTAATATTTAAGTCGCCAAATTGGTATGCGGATCGTATTAAAGATGATGATGCTATTGAATCTAACTTTAAACACGATTTATCGGATGAAGTTAAAGAAGAATTCTCTAAGTCTGAAGAGACCTATTTCGATATTAAGCAAACTTATAAGGATGCTGTAGATAGTGGTGAATCTTCAAAAGTAGTGTTAGAGCGTTCTATAGAACAACATGCTAAAATTTGTATTGAAAACAGTGAAGATGTTTATGATGCTTTGGCCTTGGCTAAATTATTGAAAGACGACATCAACCAACGTATTGAAACCTATGCGAAATGTATTAGTAGAAGTACTTATAACTTCCTAAAATGGTTGAAAGACGATTATCAGAAGAAATTGAGTGCGTACTTAAGAACTAATTTTGATGAAAAATTCGAGGAAATTCACGGATTTCCACCTGAAGATTAAAGGTTTATAATAATAGGAATTAAATAGATTTTGTATTATAAAATAGCGTAATTTTGCGCCTTATTTTAAAATACTAAAAATGAAACGCATTAGTCAATACAAAAAGCTTTTTTCTGTAGAAGATTCAATTAATCTTAAAGATTTAAAAAAGACCTATAGAAACTTAGTGAAAGAATGGCATCCTGATAAATTTCAAGATGGAGATGCTGGACAAGAAGAAGCAGAATTAAAGAGTGTTGAAATCATTGATGGTTATCATTTTTTAGTAAGTATAGCGCCAGAAACAAAAGCAGCAAATCTTGAAGAATACACCGCAACGATCACAGAATCTAGCATTGTAGACTTTCAACATAAAGGCTTGTTATTAGAAATTACATTTTTAGACGGAGCAACATACGAATATTTCGGTGTTCCTAAAGGTATGTTTATCAAGTTTTTAAATTCAGATAAACAAATGCGTTTTGCAAGACGAAGTATCTTCAATTCTTATACTTACAGAAAGTCGAAGAAAGAACTTCAAGACGCTTAATATAACGCAACACGTAGTCCTTATATAGTTATGAGTAACGGTACATCAGAAAAGACAGAAGAGATTTCAATCCAAGAGATTGAAAACTGCATTTCTATTTTAGAACGGTTAGTTACTGATACAGATCAGATTTTCGAAATCCCAAAACCGCAACGAACTGCTTTAATTAAAGCTTCCGGACAATTATCACGCCCGAGTAGAGAAGAGTTTTCGCGTCGTAAAAAGGATGCGAAAAAGGCAGAAAAGCGAAAGAAAGCGGCTAGAGATAAAAATGCTAGAAAAGTAACAGGAATACGTAGTGCAAGAGAAGCACATATTTTTGTGGCTCCTAAATTATTGCCTGAAGCCGATTTAAAAGCTAAAGAACAATTAGAGCTAGAATCTCCTCGAAACTGCTACGTTTGTAAAACATTATTCACCAAACTGCATCATTTTTATGATACCATGTGTGAAGACTGTGGGGACTTTAATTATGCAAAACGTTTTCAAACGGCAGATGTTAAAGGACAAGTTGCTGTGATTACCGGATCGCGTTTAAAAATTGGTTACCATATTACTTTAATGCTATTACGTGGCGGAGCAACTGTGATTGCAACCACGCGTTTTCCTGTAGATTCTGCATTGCGTTTTTCTAAAGAAGAAGACTTTACAGAATGGGGCCATCGTTTAAAAATTCACGGTCTCGATTTAAGACATATCCCTAGTGTAGAGATTTTCTGTAATTTTATAGAGCAACGCTACGAAAAGCTTGATATTCTTATTAATAATGCGGCACAAACGGTGAGACGACCGGCAGGTTTTTACAGTCACTTAATGCCAAACGAAGAACGACCAATAGAAGAGTTGCCTAAGTTTGCACGCGATTTATTAAACGATCATACCGAATGTTTAGTGGAGTTACAAGAATTAACTTCTGGAGCTTCACCAAATAAAAATATGCCTGTAACATGGCATGGACCAGAACCCGGAATTGGTTTGCGTTCATCAGCTAAATTATCTCAGATTCCTTATAGTTTTGATAATACATTGGTATCGCAAGAAGTGTTTCCTGAAGGGAAATTAGATGCCGATTTACAACAAGTAGATTTAAGAAAAACCAACAGTTGGAGACTTAAATTGGGTGAAATTGAAACCACAGAAATGATTGAGGTACAACTCGTCAACTCTGTTGCACCATTTGTTTTGTGTAATCGTCTATCTGAAGTAATGAAGAAAGACACTACAGGTAAGAAGCACATTATCAATGTGTCAGCAATGGAAGGAAAGTTTCATTCTTTCTTTAAAGAAGATCGTCATCCACATACCAACATGGCCAAAGCCGCTTTAAATATGTTAACACATACGGCTGCTGGTAGTTTAGCCAAAGAAGGTATTTATATGAATGCTGTCGACACTGGTTGGGTAACTGACGAAGATCCTGCTGAACTGGCAAAACGAAAACAAGAATTACACGATTTTCAACCACCTTTAGATATTGTAGATGGAGCTGCTCGTGTTATGGATCCGCTTTTTGATGGTATTAATACCGGAAAACATTGGTCTGGTAAATTCTTGAAGGATTACCGACCTATTAGTTGGTAGGTGACATCGAAACAGAATTTAAAAAACTACGCTGTCTGGCTGAGCGCAGTCGAAGCCCTTTTTACAACTATTTTATTTAGTAAGCACTTTCGATTGCGCTCAGTGTGACACTTTTTAAATTACCTTTGCAATATAACAAAATCACTATGACATCATTTTCAGAATTAGGAATACATAAGAATTACATAAAAGGATTAAAAGAACTGAATATTGTAAATCCAACAGAGATACAAGAAATAGTTATTCCTATTTTATTGAAATCTAACACCGATTTAATAGGATTAGCACAAACAGGAACAGGAAAAACAGCAGCTTTTGGCTTACCTGTGTTACATGCCATTGATACTAATAATTCTGATGTGCAAGCTTTAATCATTGCACCAACGCGTGAATTGGTACAGCAAATACAAAAGCAGCTCTTCCGATTTACAAAATATATTGATCAGAAGATTTTCTCTGAAGGTGTTTATGGTGGTGAAAAGATTGACCGTCAGATAAAAAACCTAACAAGAACGACGCATATTGTAGTCGCTACACCAGGACGTTTACTCGATTTGGTAGAACGTGGAGCTGTCGATATTTCAAACGTAAAAATCTTAGTTTTAGATGAAGCTGATGAAATGTTGAGTATGGGTTTCAAAGAAGATTTAACCAAAATCTTGCAATACAATACCAAGAAAAGAAATACATGGTTGTTTTCGGCAACAATGCCAGACGAAATTAAAAATATCGTTAAAAATTATATGTCTAAAGATGCGGTTCGCATAGAGGTGAATAAAAATGCATTGGTTAACGAAAATATTTCACATCACTTCATTCATACGTCTATTAAAGACAAAGTAAATATGATTATCCGAATCTTAGACAAACGTCAAGATGAAAGAGGTATCATTTTCTGTAAAACAAAAGCAGGGACACAAGCTTTGGCACATCAATTACAAAAGGAAGGTTTTGCCGTTGGGGCTTTAGAAGGCGATATGCAACAAAAAGAACGCGATAAAGTAATGCGTGCTTTTAAGAATGAAAGCTTACAAGTTTTAATTTCTACAGATGTTTCAGCCAGAGGTATCGATGTTAATAATCTAGCATTTATATTACATCACCAATTACCAGAGCACTTAGAGTATTATACGCATAGAAGTGGAAGAACAGCAAGAGCAGGTAAAACAGGACAGTCTATTGCGTTAATCATCCCTGGTGAAATGCAAAAAATATTAGACATACAGAAAGCTTTAGGTATTACGTTTAAAGAGATTTCGATTTAATAATGAGTTAGAATTTATCGCACTTTATTTTTACAATATTTTATCGAGAATCTTTTGAAATAAAAAGGTTCTCGATTTTTTTATGCTTTTAAATGATTGCAAGTGTGTGGTTGCGGAAAGAATTTTAATTAATAGTTTCTCTAGAATAATCATACCCCAAAAGGCATGAGGTGACACAGTGCTTAAATTGAAAAATTCATGAAACTCTTCAAATTCATAATACAGCGCTTTCATATAATAGTATTATCTTGTGTCTTTATTAATTAACACACAATTTTACACCCATGAAATCATTCTCAATAGAAGACATAAATGCCATTATTAATGGTGAAGTTTTTGGCGAAACTACGAATCAAATTACTGGATTAGAGCAAATTCAGAAAGCAAATGAAAATCAGGCGACCTTTATTGGTAACCGAAAATTTGCAGGTTTATGGAAAAACTCTAAAGCGAGTTTAGCTATTGTTAATGATAATATTGATATCGAACCAGGAGAGAATCGTGTGTTTATTAAAGTAAAAAATGCCGATTTAGCTATGGCAAAATTACTGGAAACCTTTATTCCTAAACCTCCACATTTTGAAACTGATATTCATCCAACAGCAACCATTGATAAATCGGCCAAAATTGGTAGTGGAAGTAGAGTGGGTGCGGGTTCTTATATCGGTAAGGATGTTGTATTAGGAGAAAATGTAACTGTTTATCCGAATGTGACGATTTTAGATGAAACTACTATTGGTGATTACACTACAATTTGGTCTGGAACCATAATAAGAGAGCGTTCAGTTATCGGTAGCCATTGTATTTTTCATAATAACGTGAGTATCGGAGCTGATGGTTTTGGATACCGTCCTAGTGATGATGGTAGAGGCTTAGTGAAGATTCCGCATATTGGGAATGTTGTCATTGGTAATGCTGTTGAAATAGGAGCTAACTCTTGCGTGGATCGTGGTAAATTCAGTTCTACAATATTAGGAGACGGTTGTAAGATTGATAATTTGGTTCAAATTGCACATAACTGTGTCCTGGGCCGTTCTTGCATCATGGCAGGAAGTTCTGGACTTGCAGGTTCTGTAACTCTCGGTGATGGAGTTATTATTGGAGGTTCTGCTTCTATTAAAGATCATACAACAATTCATTCAGGTGCAACTGTTGGTGCAGGTTCTGGAGTTATGAATGATGTTGCTGCTGGAAAAACCGTATTAGGTTATCCTGCGGTGGATTCTAGAGAAATGTTGAAACAATGGGTGGCGCTTAGAAAATTAGCGAGGTAATTAGCTTTTAGCTGTTAGTAGATGTGAATGATATGACAGCACAAAACTAAACGTACTTACATTATTAAAAATACATCTATTTCCGTCACTTCGAGTGCCATTTCTTTTTAGCGATTTCACTCGAACTGACGTTTTTTTATGAATAAACTTAAGCTGTTTTCTGCTCTACATTTTGTTTCAGGTGCAATAAGCCAGCAACCATACCATCCAATTCATGTTCTAAAAAGGTGGCATTTCTTTTACTAAATCCTTTAATGCTATTGGCATAAAGTTCTACGCCGCAATGTTTAATACACACACTATAGGTGTCATTTTCTGCATCTAATTTAACTGAAGTTCTGTAATCGCTTGATACTAATAACCAGTAACATAAACTATTAATCTGGTTAAACAATGAGAATTTTGTTTCCATAATATTTAGATTTAATAGATAGAGGGAGATCTAAAACAAAGGTATAAGCAAAGCTATGTGTACTCAAAGATGTTTGTTATAGAGCGTAGTTTTATCGGTAAGATGATTTTAATCGCTTATAAATCCGATAATTAACGCTATTTAATTTGTGGCATCATATTTGAATACTACTAAGTAATTATTAAAATTAAATATAATATTATTATGAGTACAGGAACAGTAAAATTCTTCAACGATGCTAAAGGCTTCGGATTTATTACAGAAGAAGGTTCTAACAAAGAACATTTTGTCCACATTTCTGGATTAATCGATGAAATTCGTGAGGGAGACCAAGTAGAATTTGATCTTACAGAAGGCAAAAAAGGTTTAAACGCAGTAAACGTAAAAGTTATCTAATATATCGCTTAACCTCAGTTATGAAAGCCCATCACAATGTGATGGGCTTTTAGTTGTTTATATATTTCAGAAGGTAGCTTACTAAGATTTAGCGACCATAATGGCTTTGGTGTTTACAAACTCTTTCATACCAAATCCTCCGTGTTCTCTACCGAATCCTGAATCTTTAACACCACCAAAAGGCATGTTAGGTTCTGCTAATCCAAATTTATTAATAAATACCATTCCGGTGTCAAAGTGTTTTTCGGCTAATTCTATAGCGCGATCAATATCTTTTGAGAAAATTCCACCGCCAAGTCCAAAACGACTGTCGTTAGCAATACGCATCGCATCCTCTTCATCTTTTGCTTTAATCAGTGCCGCAACAGGTCCGAAAAGCTCATCGTCATAAGCCGGCTGTCCTTTGCTTACCGCTTCTAAAACGGTTGCAGGATAATAATAACCGTCACCTTCAGGTATTTTACCACCACAAAGTAGTTTAGCTCCGTTTTTAATGCTTTTTTCTACTTGCTCATGTAGGGTTTCTCTTAAATCTTTTCGAGCTATAGGTCCTAATTTGGAAGATTTATCAGTAGGATCTCCCAATTTTAAGTCTTTCATTGCTTTTACAAAGCCGTCTCTAAATTCATCATAGACAGACTCGACCACAATAAAGCGTTTTGCCGCGATACAGGTTTCACCATTATTGTAAATGCGTCCCATAACGCAGGTTTTTATAGCTAGTTCTAAATCGGCATCTTCAAGTACCATGTAGGCATCATTACTACCCAATTCTAAGACTGATTTTTTTAATGCTTTCCCTGCTTTTGCTCCTATAGCTTCGCCAGCAACAGGACTTCCTGTTAAGGTAACACCTCTTATTAATTTATGCTTAATAAGTTCATCAGACTGGTCATGATTAATCACCATTACACTAAATAGATCTTCAGGTAAACCTGCGGCTTTGTATATCGACTCTAATAGTTTCGCTGTTCCTGTGACGTTAGAAGCATGTTTTAATAACACGCTATTTCCTGCCATTAAGTTGACGATACTATAACGAATGACTTGATAAGCTGGGTAATTCCATGGTTGAATACCGTATATCACACCAATAGGAGCATAGGTAATAATACCTTTTCCTCCATCTTGTAATTGGCGCTCTTCATTCTTTAGGAATTCTGCAGCATTGTCTGCTGAGTAGTCACAAATACCAGAACATAAATCAATTTCCTGATGACTTTGTTTGAGAAGTTTTCCCATTTCATCCGTCATTAATTCTGCTAATTCGGTTTTATGGTTTTGAAGTTCTTTTCCTATGGCTTTTATGATTTTTCCACGTTCTTCAAAGGATTTCATTTTCCATTTTAGAAAAGCTTCGTGCGATTTTGTTACTGTCGATTCTACCTGGTCATCGGTCATATAAGTATATGAGGATAATTCTTTTCCGTTGGCAGGATTGGTTGTCGTAAATGTCTCTTGTTTTATTTTCGTTTCCATAATTTCTTTTTTTTTATACTTTAAATTGTGTTCTTATTGCTGTTCGCTTGGCACCAAATAGATATCATTAATGTTGACGCGATTAGGTTGTAAAAGTGTATAATGAATAGCATTGGCAATATCCTCAGCTTCTAACGTGGTCATCTCTTGCATTTTTTTTATATTTTCCTTTATGTCTTCATCTGTAATGGTATCGGTTAACTCCGTGGCTACGGCACCTGGCTCAATAGAGGTTACATTAATACCATACTTAGGAGCTAGCTCTTGTCTTAAGCCTTCAGAAAACATTTTTACTGCAGCTTTAGTGGCACAGTATACGGCGCCACCAGGGAAATAGCGATGTGCAGCCATTGAAGAAATATTAATAATATGTCCTCCTTTATTTTCTTTCATTTTGGGGAGTACTGCGGCAACACCGTTGAGCACACCTTTTAGATTTACATCTACCATTGTATCCCATTCTTCAGTTTTTAATTTCTCGACGAAGGATAAAGGCATGAGCCCTGCATTATTAATTAAGGCATCAACTTTTCCATAGTTTTCAATGGTTTGTGAAACGACATGGTCAAAATCTTTCTTTTTGGTGACATCGCCAGTAACGACTAAAGCAGTTCCGCCTTCTTTTTCAATGGCTTGTTTTATGTCATTTAATTTTTCTTCTCGTCTTGCCATTAAAACGACTAGAGCACCGTCTTTTGCTAGTTTTTTTGCTGTAGCTTCTCCAATTCCGCTTGACGCTCCTGTTATTATAATAGCTTTATCTTTTAAATCCATGACTTCTGTTTTTTAATGATTATTTGTGGACAACTAAATTGCAACCATTTATAGGATTCACTTAACGGTAATGTGATAAATATTGCCGTAAATAGAAATAGGGCAGTGGGCTACTCTATAATTAAGCCTTTCTTTTCATTACCATTAAAATTCTTATTGAATGCGGTAATGGATGCCATGTGTTCTTTCTAATTTTAAACCATTGAGAAGCTTAAGAATTAAGTTTATATAATTTAAAATATAAAAGACATGTTAAAACCAAGACAGAAAACACCAGACTTAGCAATTAATTTAGTTAATGGTACGGAATGGACTTTAAGCAAACAGAAGCCTGAAGCCTTTACCTTATTAATTGTGTATAGAGGACTTCACTGTCCGGTGTGTAAAAAGTACTTAGAAGAATTACAGCCTAAATTATCCAAGTTTCACGATTTGGGAGTGAACGTTATTGCTGTGAGTAGTGATACTGAAGCCAAAGCAAAACAAACCTATGAGGAATGGGATATTGCTGATGTGCCTTTGGGGTACGAGTTTCCAATAGAAGACGCTCGCGAATGGGGCTTATTTATTTCTAAGGGGATTAAGGATGAGCCTGAAACTTTTATAGAACCAGGATTATTTATTATCCGTCCAGATCAGGAATTGTATTGTGCGTCTATACAGACGATGCCATTTGCTAGACCAGGATTAGATGATGTGATTGGTGCAATTAAGTTTGTACTAGATAAAGATTATCCGGCTAGAGGAGAGGCTTAATAGTTCTAAATTTTTATATAAAACGTAAGGTCGTTAGTGGCTTTACGTTTTTTTTATCCAGTTATAATATGAGTGATTCAAACACATTTAAAATTAAACATTTACCACGCTTGTTGGTGTCTTCTGGGAAATCTTGGTTTGCTGGTGAGCCGTTTCAACGAAGTGCTATTGTGGCTTATTATGCCGTTTTATCGCTACCTGCTTTGGTGATTATTATTCTGAAAGTGGTTGGTAGTGTTTGGGGTGAAGATATTGTTCGTGGTGAATTGTTAGGTGAAATCTCTCAAGCTATTGGAAGCGATGCCGCAGATGCCATTAGAACCATGATTGAAAACCAGAGCGGGCAAGAAACCTCAGTGTTTGCTACCGTGATTGGTATTGGAACCTTATTGTATGGTTCTACGGGAGTATTTTTTCAGTTGCAATCGGCATTAGACAAGATTTGGGAACAAGAACCATCTTATAAAAATGATGTTGTGGCGACCTTAATGAGTCGTGTGAAGAGTTTTGGTTTTATTTTAATTCTTGGATTCTTATTGTTAACCAGTTTTGTATTAACCTCATTGTTAAGTACGTTTAGTCGACAATTAAATAGGTTTTTGCCAGATAATTTATTCGATTATTTGTTTGTTATCGATTTTCTGGTATCCTTAACCTTTATCTATGTCTTGTTTGCTACGATGTTTAAATATTTACCATCTGCAAAGATTACGTGGAAATCGGTGCGTTCAGGAGCCGCATTGACCACCATATTATTTTTAATAGGTAAATACCTCTTGGCGTGGTATTTTAATGCCATGGAACCAGGTTCAACCTATGGTGCTGCGGGGTCTATTATTTTAATTATGTTGTGGGTGTCGTATTCGAGTTTAATATTATTATTTGGGGCGCATTTTACAAAGGTTTATGCCGATAAATATGTGAAGAATGATCATATTTCTTAGACTAACTATTTATTGTTGGTTGTGTAAGGTGAGCTCACAATTATTTGGTGAATTTTATTTCGTTTTCTTTAATAGTCAACTATTTAAATCTCAAGTGGATTAACTGAAAAATGTCTTCATTTTTTTATGTCATTTGATTTCTAACACGCCATTAAATATATAGCAGCCCATTTTTAAATAAAGTATATAAAGCGTCTCTTCTAAAAACAAACCATTATTTTTGCTGTTTCTTTAGGCGTATTTACGTCATTCAAAAAAACATATTAACCTCGCATTAGTTGGACGTTTTTAATGTCTAGCGTTTAATATTATGGCAAAATTAGATGAAAATGGATTACATAAAGGCTCTCGAACGCTATTGCTTGTGGGGGTTTTATTTGTATCTATAAATTTAAGACCAGCACTATCTAGTATTGGACCGTTAATAGACATGATTCGCTTAGATGTTGGGCTTTCTGATACCTTATTAGGATTACTCACCACTTTGCCATTACTCGCATTTGGCGTAGTTTCTACAATGACTCCCTTATTTACCAAACGTTTTGGAATAGGAAATACCCTTTTAGGTGCATTAATTTTACTTGCAACAGGAATTATAATTCGTTCTGCGGGAAGCATTTTTGCATTGTATTTAGGAACCATTTTACTAGGGGTAGCTATTGCGTTTGGGAATGTGTTAATACCAGCATTGATTAAACGAAATTTTCCACATAAAGCCGGGTTTGTTACCAGTTTGTACTCCGGAATTATGTCTTTAGGAGCTGCTTTTGCGGCAGGATTAAGTGTGCCATTAGCGATAGAGTTGGACCTCGGTTGGAGAGGGTCGTTAGGAGTTTGGGCATTGTTAGCTGTATTTGCAATTATCATTTGGATTCCTAATATTAAACGTATTAAGCGATTACCACCAAATCGAAGTTTTAAAGTGGCTATGAAAAAACTTAGTGGTTCGGTATTGGTTTGGAAAATGGCCTTTTATATGGGACTTCAATCTGCAGCTTTTTATGTTATTTTAGCTTGGTTACCAGCGATATTAATTGATCGCGGATTTGAGGCTTCATATGCGGGTTGGATGCTTTCGTTATCGCAAGGTACGGGGATTATAGGAGCGCTTTTTATTCCTATTTGGGCAGGTTCTAGAAAAGATCAACGTTTGGTTATTGTTTCTTTAATTGTTGTAGAACTTATAGCGTTAATAGGGTTATTGTTACCAGGACTGGGAATGATTGAACTTTGGGTTGGGCTGATAGGCTTAGTACTTGGTGGCACATTTGGTTTGGCATTATTACTTATTGTTTTACGATCTAATGATGCAGAAACCGCTGCAGAACTTTCTGGTATTGTACAATCTATCGGTTATTTTATTGCTGCTGCAGGACCATTTGTGGTTGGTGTGATTTATGACTTAACAGCTATGTGGAATTATGCATTAATCTTATTAATAATATTGGCATTAGTGAAATTGGTAATGGGGCTAGACGTTGGTAAAGACCGAAAAGTTTAATGTGATATTTGATTCGCGTCAAAACTAAAGATAGAGTGTTCTTTTAAATTCTATTTTACATAATATAAATTATAGGACAATGTATAGCAATTAGCGTAATAGCGCTTTTGGGCGCTATTTGACATAATCATAGTTCTAGTGACACGCAGTGTCCTATAACGTTTATGATTATGTACAAGCTAATTGCCGGTTAAATATAATTAGCGTCATAGTGCTTTTGAGATCTATTTGACATCATCATTGTTTTAGTGACACTCAGTGTTCTATAATGTTTATGATTATGTACAAGCTAATTGCGGGCTGTATAATTATAGTAATTACGTTTTTACGCGTTATTTGATATCATCGCAGTTCTACAATGATTTTTAGTGTTCTAAAACGTGACTGATTATATGTAAACGCTCATTGTGGGTTATATACTTTGTGCGTTTTAAATGTATTGATTTGTCCGTTACTGATAACTTTTATATCCTGAGCTGTAGACTTATTATTTCGATATACGCGAATTATAAGGCTTTAAGTCAAGGTGATGGTTTTTGAATTCTTGTTAAGATATGGCCTTCAATTGGTGATATATTATGGCTGACCCGAATTAGATACGGCTCATATACGGCTTAGATATGGATTAGACCCGAAGTAACTACGGGTGAACCTCATATTTGGTATGGCTGTGGATGCGTGTTGAGCCCTTGTTATTACTGGTTTAAGGTGTGATTTAGGTGACTTAATTCTATTTTACATAATGTTCTTTTGGTTATTGGTGTTTGGTTATTGGTGCTTGGTTGTTGGTGTTTGGTTGGTTGTGTTTGGTTGGTTGTGTTTGGTTGGTTGTTGGTTGATCGTTTTAGATTATGGCAATGCACTGCATGGCTTGTGGTGTTTTGAATGTTTGGAAGGAATCGTTTTGCTGTTTTAGGTATGCGATACCTAACCATACCGTCATGGCCACAACGGTTGGAATGCCTTTTGCTGTTGGCTTTTGCCATTCCAGACTGATATTATGATGTGTTGTATTAAGTGCTAATGGTTGACTTTCTATAATACCTCCCAATGTATGGTGTTCGGGATGTGTTGGTTGATAGGCTTGTATTTGGGGTTGCCATTGTAATTTAGAGACACAACTTATGGCTGCTGTGAGCTGATAATGTGTGGCCTTTTTGGGAATTTTATAATGTTCGTTTGCTATGCTTTCTGGAATCTGTACTGAAATTTCGTTGCGATGTGTATTGGTTGTGACTTTTGTTTTTGAGTTATATAGCTGGTGAAACTCCAGGTCTTTATTCAGTTGAAAACCTATGAGTTCTGATGGACTGTTGAAAAGGTTGGCCTCTCTTTCTCCGAAGGCACCACTCCCCTTTTGAATGATTTTACGGCAACAGCCTGTTAAACGGCTCGGCATATATCGGTGTTCGGTGTAAAGTGTGAAGTGGGAAGTGGGAAGGTTTTTAGAATCAAGAACTTAGAATCAAGAACTTAGAGTCAAGAGCCTAGAGACAAGAGCCAAGAATCAAGAATCAAGAATCAAGAATCAAGATACAAGATACAAGATACAAGAACCTAGAGGTAAGAATTAAGACAGTATTTGATTTTTTTTGTTTAGAAAATTGCCTGTTAACTTGCTAATTGTTAGATTTATAGATCTAAGACCATAATCATGGAGTAACTATTTAATCTTAATGTTGAGACTTACCGACTCATACTACTCGTTGTTTGTGTTATTATAATAGGTGTTGTCTATAGATATATATCCTCTAAAATATTATCTAGACGCCAACTTTACTACAGAAATGTTTATTTAAAATCGGATGCTTGGAAACATAAACGCTATGTCGTTTTAAAAAGAGATAATTGGAGTTGTGTGCGTTGTGGTGCCTATGCTACGCAAGTGCATCATAAGCGTTATGCCAAGAAAAATATTGGTAAAGAACCTATAAAATGGTTAGTGTCTATTTGTGAGCCGTGCCATGATCGATTGCATTAGTTATTCTATTTTAGATTCGTTGTTGGTATTATGTTATAACTTAAGTATAACTAGGATCCACATTATCATAAACACGAATACCTGTTATTTTTCCTGTTTCTTTGTTAATGTCGTAAATGGATATACCAGCTTGTGGTTTAAAAGTTGCGCTTCCCCAAACATCACAAGTGTATTCGCCTGCAAAAGTGCCTTGATCTTTATCTAGAATATAGTTATGAAACTTTAGCGGTACACCTCCATCCGCAAAGAAATGATTGAAATGTTCTTTTAAACCTTTTTCGGTTTTATGATTCCAGCGCCATCCTGCAGGTTCTCTAAAATAAACATTATCTTCAAAAGAAAGCGTTTTCATAGTGTCTTCGGTTGAACCTATGGTGATGCCTTCAAAATAGTTAACGACTTCTGTAGGTTCTGTTAACTCAATAAGTTCTGTAAATAGTGATGCCCTAAATACATGGCCTTCTGTAATCGGATAAACTGAATGGTAAGTTCGTAATGCGCTGTATTTATTTCCAGCTTTAACAAGGATAACCACTAAAGGTAAATCGAACGTATTATTTAATAGGATATCATACTCAATTACGAGATGTTTTTCATCTTCAAACTTCCTAAAAACCTTTACGTCCTTTATTTCTTCTTTTAAATATTCAGCTTGCTTTTTTAATAATGCAATACCCGACGTTTTCCCTTTTGCTTCACCAACGGTTTGTAAATTGAATTCTACATCTTCAGTGAGATGTGAAAGGATACTGTTATAGTCTTGATTTTGAATGAGTTCTATAAATTTCATAATTATTTAATTAGTGCTTTTTCTATTTTGACGACGAGATATAAATTGATCTTTAATTATAGGTAACCTTATGATAAAACCAACTCCAACAATTATAGCATAAATGAGCCACGTTTTTTCTAATATAGCGACATGCAACAAGCTTAAAAATATAGCTGCATAAGCAAAGCTTTGTAATTTCTTCCATTTGACTTTAAGACGTTTCATGGATTTTCTATTGGAAGTGAAAAATAAAGGAATTAAGATTAAAACGGCTATAAATCCTGCAATATAGTTGACTTGTGTAAATGTTTCCATAAATCCTTCTGCTACAATAAAAATAATGAAGTGCAAAAAACTCCAAACAGCAGTTGCAATACCCATTGCTTGTCTTACAAAAAGATTATTGATGCCAAAGAGAATAAAGAACGGTGTGCATGTTAGTACAGCTGTCATCCATCGAATGGCAAACTCTCCTGAAATATGGTATAACATATCTAAATTTTCTTTACCTCCTTCTAATACCATGTTCAATAATGGAATCATAGGTAGTATCGCCAGTATAGTAATAATCATCCAGCCATAATTCTTTTTGATATATTTCATCTTAATATTATTTTTTAATTGTAATTAACACAACCTTACCATTAAATTTTGGTTGTAATTGATAGGTACTATTTTCACCAATGGTTTCTAAAAATGTTTTTGTTTCCTTCATATCTGCATTGTCTACATAAATTATTGTGTGAGAATGAAAATTAGGTTCAAGCATTTGAAATAATGGTAAGTATAAATCTTTCCAACCATCTAGTAACAATAAATCTATTGGTTTATCATGATTTTTTAAGGTTTCCATAGTGTCTCCTACTCTTACTTCAATAAGCTCACTCACTCCTGCCCTTTCAAAGTTTTCTATTGCTTTTTGGGCTTTTGATTCAATTAATTCTGTAGTAATTATATGTCCACCAGTTTCAATGACACCTTGCGCTAAAAACAGTGTTGAAATACCGAAAGAGGTTCCAAATTCAACACTATTTTTGAGTTTATTGTCTGTAATTAGTTTTACTAAATCTTCTCCTTGTTCTTTTGAAATAGACAGATATGCATTTTTAAAATCTAAAGGCTGCATGGCTCTGAAAACACTTTTTGCTGCACTTTTCATTATTTTTAGCTTATCGTATTTTGAGTCTTCAAAGAGTTCGCTTATGGTAGTGTGTATTTGTTTTTGTTGTGAGGTTATCATATTTTCTATTCTATAAAAGAAGGAACATCAAAATAATATTGATATTCCTTCATGCTATTAATCACTATTTATTCAAAATTTTCTGTTTGTATTTTTCCGTTCAGACTCTGGTTACATTGGTGTAATCACATCCCAATGTTCTACTATTCGTCTATTTTTCAAATCTAAACGGATTGCATAATCATAAACTATTCAGCTATTTTTAAATGATCAATAATTCCGCTCTTAAACACGGTTTTTAATGGTCTTTCAGGTTTGTTTTCGTAACCAATAATAATAGAACTGTGTACTATCATTTTATCAAAATCGAAGACAATGGTTAAATAATCTTTGATGCCTGTTTCATGCCAATTGATTAGATAAAGATTATCATCCATTTTAGTGGAACGATATGGAATATCTTCGTTTCCGCGTCCTTTAGCCGGACCAGCAATCCATTCATATTTTGCTTTACCATTGTGAAATTCCATGTGTATGGCTTTGCCATCTTGATATTGGAAGTTCAATGCATATCCATCTAAAAGGTGTTCAGCTTCTCCAAATTGAAATTTGTTGGTCTCGGTTGTTTTGGTTTGTGAAAAACCTAAGCAAAATGTTACAAGGCTAAAAAAAGTGATTAGTTTCAGTTTCATTTCTATTGTTTTTAAAAGTTAAATCTTATGTTCATATTTTTCCATTCGTCTTTTAAACAAATCGTAGAACAAAGTTTTTTAGAACCAATCTGCTCCTGGATCTCCTGGGAAAAAGGCGTCTGGTAATGATAAATATAGTCCACCGTCTAAATAGGTTGGATATAACACTTCTAGTTCATCTATAACTTCTTGCTGTGTTGTAGCTGTACCACCACCAGTAATGGTTTGAGTACCTTTTATAATGCCTTGCGCATTTTGTAAATAATCAATATTTTCATCGATTACAGTGCTTACATCAGAGCGAGAACCATTATGACCTACAAAAAGATGATTGTAATTCGCAAAGTTTGCTTTTAATACATTTAGACCAGCGATCCAATTATCAATCTCATCATCTCCATTATTTGGTGTGTATTCTCTTAAATACGGATGCGATAAGTTATAAATAAGATCTCCTGCAAACACAACTTTATGTTCTTCATTATAGATATAACCGTTTTCTCCTGTTTCGGCGTTAGATACTTTGTCAAAAACAAATGTTAAACCTCCTATTTCTTGAGCACCAGTCACTCCAATTACACTGTTGGGATAGATACTAGTAAAATCGGTTGTACTGTTTAACTGTGCAGCAACGGTGCTTTCTGCATAAACATCTAAATCTGTGAAATTTGTAGCACCACCATAATGATCTCCATGATTATGGGTTATAATAACTGCACCTGGCTTATTAATAACATCTACATAAGCTTCTAGTTCGTTTGCGAAAAAAGGTGCAGGTCCTAAATCTACCAAAACAACATTGTTTTCTGTCTCTACAATGGTTACTGTGTAAGGTGCCGTATCAAAATTGATAGTGTGGTATCTTACAGTGTTTTCTGTAATTACGTTTACAGAACCCGTAGTTATAATGGTACTTGAAGGAGCAGTTCCAAAATCAATAACTTGTTGTGCATTTGAATCATCATCATTACTACAAGAGAACACTGCGAAAGCCAACATAACAATGGCTATAAATTTTAATTTAAAATACTTCATCATTTTTATTTTTTATGTTAATTATTAATACTGCAAAGGTGTAGTAATGCTTCAGTATTAAGATTATCAAAATGATGATAAAAATGGTAATAGTATAACCGAGTGTTATTTTTGTTCTCTAAATTTGAGTGGTGTAAATGTTGTATTTTTTCTAAAAAACCGCACCATATTAGCAGGCTCTTCAAATCCTGTTTTATAACTTATTTCTTTAACAGATAGTGACGTTGTTACCAAATAGCGTTTAATTTCAATAATTACAAAATCATCAATAAAAGCTTTTACAGTTTTGCCCGTTAAGGTTTTTACAATATCATTTAAAAACTTATATGAAATAAATAAATTTGAAGCATAATCTCTTGAACTTCTAGTTTTTGGGTAATCTATTTCTAGCATATCTTTAAATGCTGTAAATTTTTCTAACCACTGTAAATTGATATTTTTAACAGACTGATTTTCTTTAGCTCTCTCTGCTTTGAGAAGTAAAACATGTAGTAGATTACTTAAGATCTCTGATTTTCCAAAATCATTAGAAAACGTGTATTCATTACGTAAATCATTGGCTATATTAATAAGGTTATCATTGTCCATTTCTTTTTGATGGATCACTGGTGCTTCAATATGGTAATTAAATAACCGATTTAGATTGAGGTTGCTTAACAAGTAATGCGATTTGTCTACAAAAGCACTATTGAAAACAATACAATAGCCATCCGCATTTTTTAATTCTTTGGTAAAATGATGTATCTGATTTTTAGCAATAAAAATAGAACTTCCTTCAACTAGCGTATAAGATTTAAAATCGACAACATGAGAATACGAGTTTTTGGTTACAATTAGAATAAGATGAAATAAGATTCTATGTGAAGAAAAGGGATCGTGCGAAGACTTGCTTAACTTGTTGTAAGTTTCTGCAAAAGTCATTACTTCAATATCTAATTCAATGTTTGATTTATAGGCTATTTTAGGTAAATCGTGTGACATACTGCAAATGTATGAAATTAACAAATAGATGATTTCATTTGAATCGTATGTACAATGTTGTTTATGCTTTTTGAATTTGTTTGATAATAGGAGTGCCATTGCCCAACCACAATTATTAATTATTTAACCATTACTATTTCGTGTTTTAGGTTGATTTTTTGTACCTTATGGTATGTGATTTGTGTTTATTATTGACCTTAAAAACAACGTATTATGAACTATTATTTTAGTAAAATTTTAAAAGGTAATTTTAACGATACCGTAGAAAAAGTTATCGCTGCACTTAAAACAGAACAGTTTGGCGTGTTAACGGAAATAGACATTAAAGACACGCTTAAAAAGAAGCTGGATGTTAATTTTAATAATTACAAAATACTAGGGGCTTGTAATCCGCCTTATGCTCATAAAGCTTTATTAGCGGAAAATAAAATTGGGACCATGTTGCCTTGTAATGTTATTGTGCAGGAATTAGATTCTGGTGATATTGAAGTGGCTGCTGTTAATCCTATGGCTTCTATGCAAGCGGTGGAAAATGACGCTTTAAAAGGGATTGCTGAGGAGATTACTATGAAGTTAAAGGCTGTGATTGAGGGGCTTTGAGGGAAGTTTGAAGTGTTCGGTGTTCAGTGTTCGGTGTAAAGTGTTCAATGTAAAGTGTGAAGTTGGAAGTGGTCAGTGTTCGGTGTTCAGTGTGAAGTGTTCAGTGTTCAGTGGGAAGGTTTTTAGAATCAAGAGCCAAGAGCCAAGAGTATAGAATATAGAGCCAAGATACAAGAATCTAGAATAAAGAGAGGTTTTTAGTTGGCGGTTGTTAGTTGTTAGTTGGTGATTCTTTGTAAAGCACTGTGTTTAATAATACAATCTGAAATCCAATACTTTGCAGACGTTATAATGTCTTTGGTGCAACTCTTCTACCACAGCAAACATATCATCATCTTCTTTAAATAGATTAAAGAAAGCTTCATCAAGTTTTGTGCTTGCTATGCCATTGTATGGATGACCATAGCCGGAAATCGCTTTTGCCCCAGTGATATCTAAAAAGTATTGTGCTTCTTCTTCGTCTAGATCCAGAATTTTGGCATTTGAAAAATGTAAAATCTTTCCGTTTAACTGGCCTTCAAAAAGTTCTGCAATTTCTTGTAAACTATAGTAATAGTCATTTAAACAAATGTTATTGGCTTCGCCCTTAATCACCAAATAGATGATTTCATAATCCTTAAAGTTATGATCATCTAATACCAGTGCGTTTAAGCTATCTTCTAGGCCTTCAATAGTGTCGCAGGTTTTATAGATGCTTGCTATGCCATAGTTTAGGGCCAATTGCTCTAAGTTTTTTTGTGCTTCGGTTACCGTGTTGGCGTCTACATCATCTACTCCTTCTAAGCAATAAATAAAGTAATCTGTTTCTGTGATCTGTTCTTGGGGTAATTGTTGTCTTTTTTCTAGCAAGCTTCTAAATTTATGCGACGTTTATAAAGCACAAAATTAATAGAATGCTTTTAATCTTTTTAGTGGTTTAATATAAAGTTTTATGAGGTGATTTGATGATAGCCTATAGTACCAACTCTAACCATAAACTTTTTAAAGGGTGAGATTTGTTGGTTTTGATGCTCAAGAGGATGGTTTGTTGTTTTATTTTATTTATTTATTCATTTGATTTGGTGTTGGTTATGTTTTTAAAGTTATAAAAAGAATCAAGGATTTGAAAATCACATATAATATTTCTATCTAAATTTATATAATTTTATTTAAAAATAATTCTTTCATAAATTGAGCACTTGTATAGGCTGCAAATTTTTTATAATTAATACCATCTACGGTATCTTCTTTATTAACCGTTTTGTCCATTACAGATTTAAATATTATAGGTATTGTTTTGCCGTTATTTGCAAATTGACAAGCTCTGGCCACTCCATAACTCTCCATTTCTACTGCTACCGTTTTTCTATGAATGCCTTTTATGGTATCTTCAAAGAAGCCATTTTTATTTATAACCATAGTACTACATGCCATTGGACCTATAATTATATTAATGGATTTATTATCAATAAATGATGTTTCTTTAATGTTTTTATTAATATTTTGTTTTACAATGTCCAACTTAGGATTTAATTTGTCCTCAAACAAACTATCTAAAGAAATAATTGAATCATGTTCTCTTTCAAATTTTTCTATACTGACACTTATTAGATTTCCGTTTTGATCAAATAATTTATTATAATCAATTACATTTTTATCAAAATCATATAAAGTAATATCAACAACTTTTCCTTCGCTATTTTCTGTCTTAACATCAGAAATTTTCCCTTTTTGAAATGTGAAAATTTGTTTTGCTAGTATAATGTCACCAAAATCGGTGTCTTCAGAGCCTCCGCAAACACCTGACATTAGTAAATATTCAGGATTAAAAAATTCAAGAAGTTGAGTTGCAATTATTGATGTATCTAACATCCCTGTGGCATTTGGTATTGCAGCAATTATTTCAATTTCAGGGTTTTCTTTTAGATAACCTCGATAAAAAACTTTCTTTTTAGTGTGAATTTCTTTATCTTCTGGAAAATTGAATACCTTTTTCAACTCTTCAAATTCATCGTCAAACAATGCGGTTATTACGGCATATTTAATTTGTGGATATTTTTGATTATTACTACTATTTAGTTTTGTTTCACCTTCCATTTCTACTTTGTTATTCGAATTCAACAAGTCTTTTATTGTTATAGCTTTAGCTCTATCAGTTTTTAATTCGTCTCTTACTTCATGATATTTAAAAACATTTTTTAATAAGAATTCATTATGCTTATTGTCAATCATTAACTTTTTTATATCATCTTGTTTATTTCCTTCAGATATAAACATGTATTCTAAATTTGGATATTTTTCTATTATTCCAGACCCTTTAAACTTTGAAATTCCTTTTAGATTATCAGTTTTTCCAAACACGTGAACAACTAAAAAAATATAATCATCACTTTTCAATTGGTTTTCTATGATGTGATCTAGTTGATCTACTTTTTGAATACAAAAAAACCTTTTAATAGTGTATCCTTCATCTCCAAGAAGTTCTTTAGATTTTTTAAAGTTATCATCTTCATCAAAAACAATTATATTAATATTATTTGTATCCATTTATTGTGAATTTAAGTGTTTGTGTAAACTGATTTTTACTTATTTGATTTTCATAAGAGAACCCATAAATATTACTTTCAGATAGATTTTTAAGGCATCTAATACCCTCTCTCGTACTATTTGAGAAATCTTTAGGTTTAATATCATTTTTTATAGTTATACTAAGAGTGTCAGACTCTTTTTTCATTGTAAACATAATCTCATTTTCTGAAATACTATGATTAACCATATTCTTGATTATTTCTTCGATAATCAGTTCTTTTGTATAATTTGAAGGAATCGAACATTCTACATCAAGAATAGTTAATAGTTCATTGTGTTGGACTTTTAATTTTTCGTTTTTTAAACCAGTTATTAAATCTTCTATAAATTCTTTTAAATTTGTAGTACTATTTGATATTAATTTATAGAGTATTGATTCTTCATCAACTTCTTCTTGTATTTTTTTAATATTTAAATCCATTATTTCTAATGTTTCAGTTTCTGTAAAACAGGTATTTATAATATATATATAATCATTTATAAATCCGATTCTACTTCTAACTGAAGAGCTTCCTTCCTCAATTTTTTTATAAAGTTCAAAATAAGGATAAGGTGTCAGGATATCAGGAAATGAGCTTGTGAAATTTAAAATAGGTGTTATAAACTCCGTAATATGCATCCATTGCTTTTTAAGTTCTTTTATATCGTCATTTAAAAGCTTTTCTTTTTTATTTATAGTGGCAATTAATTTTCCTATTTTACTGCTAAACTTACTAACATAGTGACCAAATTGTTCTTTTTTAGAATGCAAATCTAGTTCTTGTTGTTTTTTGTAATGAGCTAATAAATTAATTAATTGTGACCCAAAATCATCTCTTGATGGCAAGGTAGATATGAAGTTAAAGTATTGTTTTAAAATATCGTAATGCGGAATCTTTGCATCAATTAATTTAGTTATCATTTTTGTTAATTCTAAATCAAATTTTGTAGTATTTAAATCTACTTTCTTTAAAGGTAAATATCTAGTTAATTTATACAAAATGTAGTCTAGTGATGATTCTTTCGGCTGAGTAAACTTAATCAGTTTAATGAATTTTTCATTTGTTAATTCAGTAAAAAGTTTATCCTCTTTAAAAACTACAAAAAATAAATGTATAACATCTTTCTTATCCCAATCGTATGCTTTATGTATTTCATAATTGTCATATGAATAAACTAAGTATTTAACAAATTGTTCTATCAAATTAGTTACATCTGGAAGTATTTTGGCCAGTTTATCATAAAGATATGGTTCATAAACAATACAACCGCATATTAATTCAATCTCTTTATATCTATTGACTTCAGTATTTCTTTCATCTTGACTATACTTTTTGATAAATGAATCAAAATAGGTGAAACTTTCTTTATACAACCTATACCCTATTACTTTTCCAATTTCTTCACGCCGTTTAATTAATTCCTTCTTAGGGATTAGATTAGTACCTTTTATTTTAGGAAGGTATTTGTAGTCCTTAAAGTTGTCATCCTTTGGTTCTATTTCTTCAAGAATCTTTTTTGCAATTCTCTTAACGTTGTTAGGTGTATTCGAAATACTGATTAGTTCCTTTAACCAATTCGTTTCTTTACTAATAGGATTACTGTCTAAATAATATGTTGGAATATGCCAATGTGTAGCAAAATATATAGATAAATCAACTGAAGTGTTTTTTTGAACATTAATAGAAGTTAATCTTGAGAAAAATTCTCTTTTATGGTCATTAACTCTTCCGATGAAACATAATAAGATTATCTCCTTAGCATTATAGAAAGAAATTTCATCAATCATTTGAATTAATGAATCGCCTGTAGAAGAACCGTCATCAATTATTAAACATAATTTATCATCGACCTTTGATGAAAGATGTTTTGAATTATGTGGAAATCTCCATCCTTCATTGGTGTTTATCCTATCTATCTCAATAACTTCTATATTATCATTACCTAAACCTGACTTAATATTAGTAAAAAAAATATCTGATTTAATTCCCGAGTCTCTTGGATAAAACACTTGAACTTTATCTGACTTAAGATTAGACTTATTAATCTTATCAAATATGCTTTTAATAAGATCAACTTTCAAGTTTTCTAATATTGGTGTTGTATCAAAAAAGTAAGGATGAATTACATTATTAAATTTATAATATCCAACTTTTAAATTTTCTTCTTCAACAGTGTCAAGAAATTCATTTTCAAAGATAATTTCATTTGAATCCTTATTATAGTTAATTTCTGAATGAAATATGATAGAGTCATTATAGTTAGTCTCTTCATAGCTCAACCTAATTGGTATATTTGTATATGGATTAATTCTAATAATATTTTTACTAATTATATCATCTTTAATATCTACAGCTTCATATTTATCAATTCTGTAATCCAATAAACTAATTGTTTTTTTTAAAATATTATCTAAATTATTATCCGTGTTTCTAAAGCTAACATCAATAACAGAAACTAAAACACCAACATAATTAAGTTTAGCTCCAAATTCAGTTAGTCTATTTTCTATTTTTTTAGTTAAGAAACCTGTAGATATTACATCACATATTAAGATATATTCTATTCCAGAATTATTAGGTAAACTATTCGCTTTGCTATTAAATAAATCATAATTATCGAAACTCCAATGTTGTTCTTTTGTAATTAAATTTAAATCTAATAATGATTGTAACATTTTATTACTGGTAGAAGTAATACCTATAAAATGAACATTATCAATATTGTCAATTTTAGTTTGTAATTTTTTAAAAAATAGATTAGTTAAGTTTTCTAATTCTTCCCTACTGTTGATAATATTATTTATTTCAATATATTCTTTTTGATAATAATTGCCGTTGCATAAATATAAATCTTCTCCGTTATCTTTGACAATCCCTTCATTATCTATCAAAATATTTAGAAAATTAGCACTAATAATATAATCTTCCTCTTCTTTAAATATTTTAATTAATTCACCTTCATTAGGTAAATTTGACTGTAGGTTACCATACGTATCAAATGATAGAATATGGCCTTCAATATTTGAAGGGTCATTAAAGTCTGACTTCGCAATTGAATACTCTGTTAATAATAGTTCATTTAATTTTTCAATATCAAGTTTGTCATATACACCTAGCCATTGAATATGAATTTCATCTTGATGGTTTTGATAATTTATAATAGGTAAAGGATGAATTTTATAATTTTTATAGACAGAACTTAAAGAATTAATAATTTCCGAAACACTATTAACTACTTCTACTTTTGGACCATGTATTATTACAACATTAGTTTTTATATTTATCTCATAATCAGTTATTAAATAAACTAAAATTTTTCTTGCTACTCTATCTTCAATTTTACATCCAAGAAAACTTAAGTATACAACTGTTGACTCTCCATGATCAAATAAAATTGCTTTTCTTAACGCTTGTAAAGAAAGGCTATATAGATTTTTTTTATCTTGTGGGATATCCTTTAATACTTCATTAAGGTTTACATATATTTTATTTTTTGGTTTTATATATTCAAAAGAAGTCTCAGGCTTTATACTTGATTCATTAATTGAATCTTTGTTTTCAATGGCAGGAATATATAAACTAATTAAAGTTCCAGGAAAAAACAGTTCAGTGTTTCCAAAAGTTTTATATGCCTTTTCTATATTATCAGTTTTACTAAAATCATATAGTATTTTCCCAGAATTACTTCGTGCTATCAAAAGACCTTTATATCTGCGAACAATAGTAAGTGCATCAAACAAACCTCTTGGTATGTATTCTTCAGGCTTATCATCTATAATTGTAATTGGATGTCTAGATGAATTGTGTTGAAATGCAAATTTTAATATATCATTATCTGTATCTGTTGATTTCAGAGATTTTGATCTAAGTGTTTCAGGTATTCCAGAGCCAAAATCAAGAAAAGAAAATTCAATATAACCTCTATTGTGAAATTCTTTAGTTTCAGAGTTGTAGAAAAATGATTTGGTTTCAGGTATTTGTTCCGTTTCAAAATTGTTCTTGTTCTGGTATTTTAATTGATCCCTATACTTTTTCTTAAAAGAAATACTGAGAGCAGAGAATGGGGAAAAGTCTTTAAAAGCGGATTGTAATGAATGATCAAGAAAATTTAAGTATAATTCTTCTGATATTATAGAACTCAACGAATTACTGGTAAATGGATGGATACAGTTATTATCTTTTAAAATTTCTTCAATGGCATCAGATAGCTTAAAAACTCTCTCAATCCTTAGTTGAATTTCATTTGCATCATAATTATTAATAAAATCTAAGGTTATAAATGGAGTTATTCCGTATCTACCATAGAGTTCAGCTTTTAATGGATAATAGTTGTCTTCTCTTTGCAGTATTTCTATTGACTTACCATCTAAACCAAAATATTTGATATAGTCTTTATTTGGGATAATTTGCCATATTTCCCAAACCGTCCAAAGTTCAATTATTTGTTTTCTTACTCTTGTAGGAATGTCATTTGTTGAGACTCCCTTTTTAAAAAGTAAAACTTCAAATTCTATATCGTTATTAACGAATATTGAGAATAGTGAAGATAAAACTAATAATTCTTGATTGGCAATATATTCAGTTTCTGTTAAATCAAAAATATACTTATCATCTTTATCAATTTTAAAATTATTGTAAACTCTGTTTATAATTTCATCTAAATGTTTGTCTGAAAATTTTTTTGAAAACTTTATATTCATTTAATGATATTTTTCCTTCAGGGACATAATTATATATGATGCTTGAAGTAATTGTGATTTGATCGTAGATATTAATTATATATAGAATTATAAATTCATAAATCTAAGTCATTTGTTTTTGTTTAAAATTAAAATATTTTAAGGAACTATTGCGTATTTTTTGAAATACATAAATCACATTTCTCCAACGTACTAAATATAAGGCGCATTTTACTTAAGCTGGTGTTTTTGTAATAAATACTATTTAATTAGTTCAATACATCACGACAAAAAAGTCGGGACACTCAAACTGACGTAGAGGGTTAATAAGTTGAAATATCTAAATAATCAGAGTAACTTTACATGTGTAGTTGAAAGGTTTATCATAACATCTTTCAGAAAAATGACGTCATTAGTATGTAATGTTTGTCGGTCTTTAGAAAACGATTATCTTCACTATTCCCTTATACTTTGTACCATGACCAACCCTATTACCTCCATAAACGCTGTAGACTTAGATGGTGTTCCTGTAGATTTGATGCAAGTCTATAAACACAAGATTCTCTTGATGATCATTTATAATAATGATTGTTTAGGTTGCACAGGTCGCGCTATTCCCTTGGCTTATGAGTTTCAACAGACCTATCCTATTATACAAGTTGTAGGTATCCATGCTGATTTTCCGGGTAGAATAGGCACCAAAGCTAATATCAAAAGTATTTTTACTAGTGGTGATATTCCGTTTCCTATTTATATAGATAAGAATCGTTATGTATTTGATCAATTTCAATCTGAAGGGACACCACAATGGGTTTTAATTTCTGAAGATGGTGTGCTGTTTCGTTCTATTTTTGGTTCTCAAGGAAATGCTAAAAACCGTTTGTTTTATGCTTTAGAAAGTCTTGTGGAAAAATAGATTATGTACTGTATAGTTTATGATCTGCTTTTTAGAAGGTTCTTGATACATCCCGACTAAAAGGTCGGGACACTCGAATTGACATTAGGAGTTTGAGTGATAGCTTCTATATCTTTTTTATTATGTCTTTTTTTCTTGATAAAAAAAGACATCGAAGATTCACGAACACTTAAAACAATATTAACGCGTGAGCTAAACAAAAAAATCAAGGCAGCATATGATTTTGGAAACGATTACGGCTCATTCCGCTATGCTTTAGGAAACATTTGGACTTATAAGATTGCACTGTTGTTCTATTAGAAATTTGGACACTTAACAAAATATATTTGTATACCCCTAAACCATGGACACTGCACTTACCTATCGTTTTAGCTAAAATAATATGAGGCCAGGCTAAGCATTTAAACCCTGTTTTTTCTTATGATGATTGGATTTGTATAGGCTACAATGATTATGTATCGTATTATAGTTTGTAATATGTTTTTTAGAGGGTTCTCGATACATCCCGACTAAAAGGTGGGGACACTCGAACTGACGTAGAGATTTTTTGATTTGCTATTGTAATCGGTAGTTGTTTACATAAAAGCGTTCTGTATAATTGCTTATACAGAACGCTTTAGACTACGTTACTTGTGTTTTGACTTTAGTATACTATAATTTTCTTCATCCATTGTTTGGCTCCAGATTCTATTCTTATAAAATAGATACCGTTAGCTTGGTTTTGAAAATTAACAGTGATCTCATTTAATGTATTTAAGCTATTATTAGTTTGTACCGATTTGCCATTAAGGTCGTAAACGCTTAGCGTTGCTACCTCAGCTTGTGATGCTATACTAGACATCTTCACTTGTCGTGTTGCTTTGTTATACGTCGTTGTGAAGGTATTCGCCATAACGTCTTCTATGCTTAAGGCATAGGTGCAGGCATTGAATACATCGTATATGTTTTCGCCAGATGTATTAACAGTAATTAATCTGTTGACACCTGTTACTGAAGGGCATGAAGCCTCTGGTCCTGGTGTTTCCTCATTACCCCAACCTGCAGCACTTAAATATTTATATTCAAATTCTATGGGATAGTTTGCTGGTGTTGGAAAACGTAAGGTACCGCTATGGATATCTCCGTTAGCATTTGGGAAGTTTAAGACTTCTGGATTCCAATCCGTAAACCAACCTGCCATATGGACATTGCCTGAAGGAATGGTGCCTTCGCTTGCCATATCGACATTAAAGGTGACTTCGAACCCTGTACCAGAAGGGTTACATCCATTAAACGGTACTGTTTCTAAAGTAAGCGGCATACCCGAATCATTGACATACAAAAAGCGATCTCCGTTTGAAGGAGCACAAGGGTAACTTGCCGCTTCTTCGGTGCCCCAAGCATTTCCATTTAAGAACTTATACCGATGCCAACCTTCGTTTAATTGTACGGTTACCGAATAAATACCTGTAGCTCCTTCTTGCGTTAACATTGTAGCATCTGTAGACCACCCATTAATAGTACCCACCACATGAACGCCATCTGCACTGACGGTCTCTGCGGACATGTCTACTTTAAGCGTGACATCTACTTGAGCATTTGCTTGAAACGCTACTAGCATAAGTAGCATCATTAGTTTCATAATGTCATTTTTCTTCATAATAGAAACGTGTTTTAATTAATAAATTAGTGTTTGCATTGCATGGGGCAAGATGTTGTTTCTGATTTCAGAATCCCCAACCATTACTTTATAATCAATAGGCTCGTCGGTTTTATTCATTACGACTGTAACGATTTGTCCGTCTGGATTTTGAAAGGTGGTACTTTCTATAGTACTTCTGCTGGTCGTTGTACTTATACGCTTTGCTTTTGGCTTGATGAATTTTGAAAAGTGACCGATATAATAATAGGTCGGTGTATAAATTAGTTCATTGTTTTGCGTGTCTGCATGAATCGGCGCAAAGCAAAAGTTTTGCACATGGTTAGGTCCACCTTTTTCATTTAATAGGATGTTCCAGTCGGTCCAACCCACTGTGCCACTATTAAAATCATTAATCATAGAATTGCCGTAACGCTCTGCGTTAGACCAACGTTGGTATTGTGTAGGATCGAATTTTTCTTGACAGCCTTCTGTGAATAATAAATTCATGTCTGGAAACGATTCTTTAATATTTTTTAAGTTATCGTATTTAGGCTCGCCACCTGTCCAGGTTTCATACCAATGGAATCCAATTCCCCATGCGTATTTCATAGCCTCTTCGTCTTCGAAAATGGTATTGGCTCTATGTGAAATAAGATCTCTGTTATGATCCCAAACCACAATGTTCTTATCTGCCATTCCATTCTTTTCGAATGTTGGGCCTAAGTTATTCTTTAGAAAATCGCGTTCTTCTTCGGCAGTGTAAATGCAAGATTCCCAGCGCTGTACGGCCATTGGTTCGTTTTGGATAGTGACACCCCAAACCGGTATGCCTTCCGCTTCATAAGCCTCAATAAATTTTACAAAATAGTCCGCCCAAGTTTGGTAATATTCTGGTAATAATTTACCACCTTGTAGCATGTGATTATTGGTTTTCATGAAAGCTGGTGGGCTCCAAGGGCTCGCGTAGAATACCAAATCGTCTTTAATAAGTGCTTGCGCACGTTTAATTAAAGGGATGCGCTTTTCTCTATCCTTTTCAATTGTAAAGGTTTTTAGTTCCTTATCCCCTTCTTCGATATAGGTATGACTACCTAAGCCAAAATCACTACTGTGAATGCTGGTTCTAATGATGTTATAGTTAATTCCTTCCTCTGAGAAATACGCCTTTAAAAATTCCTCTTGCTTATCATTGCTCAGTTGAGAAAACACCTCTGCAGAAGCATCTGTAATAGCGCCACCGATGCCTAAAAACTCTTGAAATTGTTTTTCAGGATTCACAAAAATAGCGACTTCCGTTTCTAAAGGTTGCTGTGCCTCAGTAAAGGTTTTTGGGGCTTCTGACGAGAGTCTTTTGTCTGTTCCCTCAGCTGTGGTGTACACCTCAACAGTTTTACCTAAGACCTTTGTTTTTACTTTGGTCTTAGTCTCAACAGCATCCGTTGTAACTTCGGTATTCTTTTCTTTCTGTTTACACGCTGTGAACGTTGCGACGAGGACTAGGGTATATAAACACTTTTTAATCATTTCTTAATTTTTTAATTACCAAACAAACGTGGCTACGGCACCTGCTGGCATGGTTACGGTTATAGGGTTATCTGCGGCGTTAATATTTAGAGCATTTTGGACATCGGAGTTGTTTAAAACGATGACAACGATTTTACCATCTGGTGTTTTATAGGCTACATTAGGGAACTCAGAGGCGGTATTAGATTCAATTCTTACAGCGCCTGCAGGTACAAATTTTGAGGCATGGCCCATAATGTAGTAGCCTACATTTCTTTGTACTGAATTGCCATCAATTGTAATAGCACCTAAACATTCCGTACAGCCACCATCGGTGTGTGGATTGTTGTTTGGGTCTGCGGCTAAATTCCATTGCAATACGTTTTTGCTCCAATTTCTTGGTGCTCCGACCAATAGTTCTCTAACATGCCATTTTAGATCTGCTTCATAATTTCCTGGTGCTTGAATCCATTGTTCTGTGAAATACACATTTTTGTCTGGATGTGCATTATGCACTAGCGACATATTATCAATTTGCCCTGCATACAAGTGAAAAGCAGAACCATCTATATAATTTTTTGCTGTGGCATCATTTAATATTGAAATAGGGTATTCTGGATGATCTAAATTATGATCGAAAAGAATAATCTTTGTTGCTATATTCTCTGTTTGAAAAGTAGGCCCTAAATGGTCGCGGATAAATGTTTTTTGTTGCTCTGCACTCATTACCATACTTGGGTTGTTATATGGATTTTCTGGCTCATTTTGTATGGTGATGGCATCGATAATGATGCCTTGTGCTGCCATTGCTTCGATATACTTTACAAAATAAATGGCATAGGTATCGTAATACTGTGGTAATAACTCTCCTCCGATAGTGGAGTTATTCGACTTCATCCAAGTTGGTGCTGACCAAGGAGAACCCAGTATTTTGATGTTAGGGTTAATCTCTAGGATTTCTTGTAATACAGGAATCAGATTCGCCATATCAGGATTTATGGAGAAGTTATCTAGATTGACATCGGTTTGTCCGTTTGGTAAATCATTATAGCTAAAGGTTGTCGCATCTAAATCGGATGCCCCAATACTGATTCTTAAATAACTGAGTCCAATACTTGTGTCGCCTGACCCGAAAAGCTCTTGTAATAGATCTGCTCTTGAAGATGATGACATGCTATTCATTAACGTGGCACTACCACCAGTTAATGTATATCCAAAACCATCCATTTCTTGATAGCTTGTGTTTTCTGAAACATTAATTGTAAAATTAGTGTTTGTCGCTAATGGGAATATACCGCTAGTTGTTGGAGTTAAAAGATTAGCTTCATCTGGTGTGGTGAGGTAAAAGTCAACATTAACTTCACCCACTACAGGTGGTGCATATGTTTTTGTGTCTTCTTTGTCACAGGCTTGAAGCGCTATTATTACGGCAAGTGTTAAATAAAATTTCAATGTATGTCTATTTTTAAAATTCATGAGTTCGATGTTTTTTATTGTTGCGCAAATTCGTAAGTCCCAGATTGGTAATCGTCCTCTAGAATTATGGTTACGGTATAAGATCCATCACTATTGATGTTTACTAAGTTTGATCCTCCTCCGTTGATTAGGTTACCTGTTGACTCTGTAGGACTGTCGCTTCCCATATCAAAATCCCAAGGACTGATAAATTTACTTTCTGAGCCCGCTATAAGATCTGCGGTTATGGTAAAGGTGTTTGGATGACTGTATGTCATTGGTAATTCTACTCTATCATCCCAATTCTGCCAATGGAATAATTTAAAGTTGTAATAGCTCCAGGTGAGTTCTGGCGTGCTAAAGTTTATACTAAAACGTATGGCTCTATCGGATACCAATGTAAAGGTATTGTTGTTTTCAACTAAGGTTAGAGCATCTGATACCAAATCACCATCAGGTATAAGACTATCACCCAATAGGCCGTTAACTGAATAAGCTATTCCACTCCCATCAGATGCGCTATTTAAAGTATAGCTATTACTGGCTTGCATAGGAATAAATCTATCGGTACTAAATACATCGCCGTTTAATGCTAACTCTTGGATCATTGTCCCATTCTCGAACAGGAATAATTGCGCTGGAGTTTCAATCGGTGCTACGACGGTATCATCCATTTCAAAAGCGTAATTGTAATTTTCAGCCGATAAATCTAAGGTTACGATATAGAGTCCGGTTTGATTGTTTGGAATGTCTTCAACAGTTACTCCTTGATTGCCCGCATCGCTTTCTAAGACTAAAGAATTTGGTGTGCCTACAACGCGCTTTAATAAATACCCCCAATCGCCATTCGCTCTGAAGACAAATCCGCCTGTTTCTATGAGATTGATAGACGCTTGCCAAATTCCATTTCCTTTGTAATCTAGAGGTTCGTCTCCGCCCCAACCCCCATTGATTGGGGTGCCTACCATACTCCAAAAGTCAATTTGAAGTAACTGGTATGTGTTGTTATCTAAATTCACAGTTATTCTGTAGACGCCAGAGTTTTCTGCAACAATGGCGTCTCCAAAAGGCTCTATGCTACCGTCGCTACCACCAAACTGCAACGCAGGTAGTGAGCGCTCACTATAAAACATATAGGTTTCACCAGCCACTAAACTGGTATAGACCTCATAATTATTAGATAAAGCACCGTTGCTATCTGTTAGTCTTTTTAAGGCTATGGCTTGAGATAAATCGTTACTGTTTTCTGTTGCAGTACCAGAGATGTATAATGTTTGTGGCAAGGCTTCTGTTTCAAAACGCGTCACCTTTAATTCTGAGGTTGCCATACTCGTTTTACTTAAACTTATTGCTTTAATTGCAAATGTGATCTCTGCTTCTTGGTTCGCAAGGAAGCCTGCAAAGGCCAATGCCTCATCCATATCTGCATAACTTACAGATAATGCTGTTGCTGTACCGTTATTATACGATTCTGAAGCAAATATCGGTGCTGAAAAATCAGTTGCATTAGAAGGTTTTATGAGTACTTCATAAGTTACGGCATAGCCTGCAGAGGATTCTGCTGGGTCCCAATTAAAGGTTATAGTTTCATTGGGTGTATCTTCATCTAAGATAATCGTTTGGTCTGCTGTAGGAGCTAATATGACTGCTTCACTTAGGTCCCACTGCCCTTCTGGTTGTAAGTTGTCTTCCTTTTCGCACGCTGTAAACGCAAACGCGAATATGAGGATGCCTGTTTTTAACAATAGTCTTTTCATTTTCATAGTTTCTAAATGTTATAGTGGGTTTTGAACTAATGCTGGGTTTCTATCCAATTCTTGTTGTGGTATTGGCAGTAACTTTTTAGCCTCCGTCATATTATAATCTACGGTGTTCCCCGTTCTTAAATCGACTTCTACGAGCGCGTTCATTGTTGCGACTAAAGCATTATTTCTAGCCAAATCGTCCCAACGTTGTCCTTCTTGAAATAACTCTAAGCGACGTTCTTTTAATATGGATTGACGTAATACTTGTTGCGAACTGCTTTGCGCATTGGTGAGGTCTGGCAATTGTACTCTAGTTCTTATTTTGTTGACTTCATTTATAGCAGCCTGTAGTTGGTTGGTCTCATTTAGGGCTTCGGCTTTAAGTAATACGATATCACCATATCTTATGAGGTACGTATTGTCGGCACTAGCGAAACCACTTGCATTTTTCCATTTGTAACTAAAAGGAATTGTTGCCCCTTGGGTGTTTTCCCAAAACTCATCGACCCATTGCACCGACTCGAATAAAACACTAGCATTTTTTCTTACGGTATCTCCTTCAGCATCAAACGTATTAATCAAGTCGACAGATGGAGTTACAAATTTCCTCCACGAGTCACCACTTACAGACGGTGGTAACAGTAGTTGTGGTCCATAGTTCCCTTCGTTACCTCCTAGGTACTGCACCTCAATTATCGACTCTGCATTGTTATAATTATTACCATTAAATAGTTGGTCGTAAGGAATCAGGGTATAATTGGCACTACTACTTTCAACAGCTTCGATATGTCCTAATACGGCGTCATAATCTGGAGATGGTTGTTGTGCATAGGCTTTTGCTGCCAATGCATGCGCTGCACCAGCAGTTGCTCTTGCTTTGTTAACACTTGCATCATTACCATAAACGTCTGGTAATAACGTTGCGGCTAACTCTAAATCTGTTGTGATTTGCGCATAAACGGCTTCTATAGATGCTCTTGGGATATTTACGCTTGCAGCTTCTGTAGATGTTATGGTGTTGGTAATTAATGGTACACCTCCCCAAAGTTTAACTAAAGTAAAATAGTGGTATGATCTTAAAAAGATGGCTTCCCCTTTAATTTGGTTTCTGCGTTCTTCTGTAAGTAAAGGGTCATTGATCCCATCAACACGTTCTATTACTAAGTTGGCTTTTGAAATGGCGTTGTAGAGGTTAGACCAATGCGTAAATAATCTTGAATGTGTCGGAGCAATATCGATATAATCGTATTGGAATATTTCTGGGTTATCACCACCTGCATAACAGTTGTCTGAACGTACATCTTGTAATAATACATTATCCCAAACATAATACTCTGACGATTGAAAGGACTCGTAAGCACCCACCAATGCCGCTTCTATTTGACTTGCAGTGTCATAAGCATTACTACTCGTTTCCTCTGAAATTGGTTGCAGGTCTAAATAATCCTCACAACCCATAGTTGCAGATAGAAGTAATCCTATTATTGCTGTTTTAAATATTTTCATGGTTTATGTTTATTTAATTATTTTATGATCCCTTAAAAAGTTGCGTTGATTCCGAAAATTACATTCCTTGTTTGTGGATAGGTTCCGAAATCGATACCCTGAACCGTGTTACTTCCACCGAAGGCATTCACTTCAGGATCAAAGCCTGAATAGTCCGTTATGGTAAACATATTTTCGCCAGTGCCATAAATCTTTAATGCTGTTATTCCTAGCTTATCAATTATAGTTTGAGGTAAATCATAGCTTAAGGTTATTGTTTTGAATCTTAAATAGGATGCGTCTTCGATAAAGCGTGTTGAAACTCTAGAGTTGTCACTATTTCCGAAACTTGCTCTAGGTATATCTGTTATATCTCCCGGTTGTCTCCAGCGATTTAATACTGCTATAGATTGATTTTTAGGATCTATCATTCCTTCCGTGTCAATACGTGTTACGTTTAACATATCATTACCCTGAGACCCTTGAAGGAATACAAATAGTCCAAAGCCTTTATAATTTAAATTACTAGTAATTCCATAGAAGAAATCTGGATTAGCATCTCCGATAATCGTACGGTCATCAGCACTTGGTGTAAAGGTTGAATTCCCGTCTTTATCTACGTAGTAGGCATCTCCTGTTGTAGGGTCTACACCTCCAAAAATATAGCCATATAAGGACCCTAGAGGCTCCCCTTCTCTAACTAAGCTGGCTTCACCTCTACCACCTGTTATACCACCTTGCAAGAGTTCTTGACCCACCAAACTAATTACTTCGTTGCGGTTGAATGAGATATTAAAACCTGTTTTCCATGATAAACTTTCAGTTTGGATGTTCACTGTATTTAAAGCGAATTCAATTCCTTTATTTTGAATTTCACCAATATTTCTAATGGCATTATCGAAACCTGTTGCGGTTGGTAAAGGAGCATTTAGCAGTAAATCGTTGGTCTTTTTGATGTAAGCATCCGCCGTAAGATTCACTCTGTTATCGAACATGGTAAGGTCGAAACCAATATTAGTTTGTTCAGATTCTTCCCATTTTAATTCAAGATTTTCAATCGATGCTGGGTATGTACCAGGTTGCGCAGCGCCACCAAAAGGATAATTAGCACCAGATCCTACACGTCCTAAATAACTGTAAGCATTAATATTGTCGTTACCAACAATTCCCCAGCCTGCTCTAATTTTAAAATCATTTATAAAGCTATCTTCTTTCATGAAATTTTCGTTAGACACTCTCCAGCCCACAGAGAAGGATGGAAAATAGCCCCATCTTTGATTTGGACCGAATACACTAGAACCATCAGCTCTAAAGTTGGCAGTTAGTAAGTATTTATCATCAAAACTATAATTCACTCTACTTAAAAAAGAGGCATTGGCTCTTTCTGATTTCCATGCTGAGGCATCAAATAGTTCCGACCCACCATTTGGTGTTGTTACCGATGCACTAGCAAAATTTCTTGTTTGTATCGAACTGTTTTCATAACTGAATTTTTGCGCCACAGAACCTACTAAAGCTTCTACAGTGTGTTTATTAAATCTTTTATTAAAGCTCAAGGTGTTTTCTACAATATAGTAGGATTTCTTATCTGTGTTACTAATGCCTTGTCCACCAATAGCGACACCAAATCCTGTTCTAAATGGATCTAAGAAAGAATCAAAAATCCCATTGCTGTTGTCGATACCATAATTGAATCTGTATTTGAAATTTTCTAGAAACTTGGCTTCTAAATAGATGTTTCCTAAAAAGCGTTCGTTATTATACTCTCTATCTAAGCCATCTGTACTTGCTAATGGGTTTTCCCAGTTTTGAAACGGGTTACTTGTAAACATGCCATTATCATTGTATACTCCAATTATGGATGGTGTGGTTAATGCACCTAAAAGCACACCACCTTGATTGACGCTATTATTATCATTGACATCTACATCTTTGTATGAGGTATAAGCTATTCTCGTTCCGATTTTTAACCAATCATTGATGTCTTGATCAAAATTGATTTTAAAATTACTTCGGGCTATTTCTGAACTTCTTACAGCACCTTCTTGTGACAAATGCCCTGCAGATACAAAATAGTTAGTCCCTTCTGTTTTACCAGACACTGAGGCTTGGTAATTTTGTGAGAATCCATTTTGGAAAATTTCATCTTGCCAATCGGTACGTTCTGTATAGCTGTCCCAATCGGTTGTTAGGCCCATTTCGGTCATTAAATCTCTATACTGTTCTCCATTTAAAACGGGTAGGGTATTCCAAACTTGAGAGACACCAGTATAGACGTCTAAGCTTACTTTTGGTTTTGCTGTGGTTCCTCTTTTAGTGGTGATTAAAACAACACCATTAGCACCTTGTGCACCATAAATTGCAGCAGACGAGGCATCTTTAAGGACTGTTATGGTATCGATATCGCTTGGATTAATAGCTCTGGTATCTGTTGTTGGAACACCATCAACCACATATAATGGTTCGCTACTGGCATTAATTGAATTGGTTCCTCTAATACGTACACTAAATCCGCCCGACGGTTTTCCGGAACCTGATATGACTTGTACACCTGCCGTTTGCCCTTGTAATAAGGAACCGACTTGCGTATTTGGTCGTGATTCAAAAGCCTCACTATCTATAGTGGATACAGATCCTGTGATATCTTTTTTTAGTTGTGATCCGTAACCGACAAGTACGACTTCGTCTAAAAGACTTGCATCTTCTTGTAATTGTACATCGATTACTGATTGACCGTTGACTAGAATCTCTTGGGTTTTAAATCCGAGATAACTAAATACCAATATGGAGTTGTCGTTAATACCTTCCGAAAAGGCATACTTACCGTCAAAGTCTGTACTGACTCCTATTGTGGTTCCTTTTATAATAACAGAAACGCCTGGTAAAGGCATGATTCCGTTTTCGGTTACGATACCAGTAACTTTAGATTGTGCCATACTTTTATTAGCACACCAGAAAGACATTAAAATTGCTGTGATGAAAACTATTTTTTTATAGATCATTTGAATGTAGAGATATTAGTTGATATACATAATTAATAAGCGATAGCAAATTACTACGATATGTCTGTACGACCAATAGCTAAATTCTAAATAGTGGATTTTTGAAACGCGTAATTATTTACAAACATCTGTTTAGTAGGTGTTTGTGAATATTTTTGAATGCGGAATAAGTGGATTTTTAAGGCGGATATTTTAGATTGTACTGCTAAATCAACAATAAAGGTGTTAGGTTTTTATTAAAAAGCGCTATTTATTAGACTGATTTTATCATCTCTTCAAAATTTTCTTTATCAATTGCTGATTTATTAATCGCTGCCCGATAATTATAAATGGTATTTACAGAGTATCGCAAGATTTTTGCAATTCTAGAACTGTTGTTAATTCCTAATTTTATTAAGGCCAGAATTCTTAACTCTGTATTGAGTTCACTTTGGTTTTTGAGGTCTATTTGATGTTCTGGTTTAAGCAGTTGATTAATGTCGTTTAAGAAATTAGGATAAATATGTAAAAATGAACTATCAAAGTTGCGGTTAAAAATCTCGAGTTCTTCGTCTATAAACTGTTTTGACTTTGACAGTTTTAAAAGCGCCGTCATTTGATTGGCGTTTACATATTTGCGAACCAGCTTTCTGTATACATCTAGTTTGTCTATATATTCGGAATACAGATTTAAAAAACTGCCAATGTAATGTTCTTTTACTTTGTCGACTTCGGACAGTTCAGAATATAAACGTTTTAAATCTTCGTTAGAGGTGTTTAGTTTTTCATTGAATACTTTCAGTTGTTCGTTTGCTACTTTTAAATTATTTCTTGCAATAGATACTTTTTTTACCTGTTTAAAAATAAGGTAGACAGCCACTAATAAAAAAGTCGCTAAGATGCTTATAAAGATTAATGACTTCTGAAGTTTGTTTTTCTGTTTGGTACTTTTTTGCTCATAGGCCTTCGTTATTAAAGGCATGTTATTAGCGATATCTACAAAGCGTAATTGCGAATTGTAAAACTCGGCATCATCGTATGAAAAATTGATGTATTGGTGGGCTCTATCGATATCACCCTCTATAAATAAGAGTTTTGCTAAGGTTCCCATAGAGGCATTATCCTTTACAGCAGCCTGAATATCTGAAATAGCAGAAAGCATGAGATATTCTTTTTGCTTTGTGATTTGGTTATTTAATTGATACAACAAAGAGCGTTCGAAAGTAACAAGGGAAAAGCCTCTCGATCCCATCTCTACCATATCTAAGCGCTGTGAATTCACAGTAAAAGCGCTATCTAAGTTACGGCTATCTCTATGTTCTTTTTCTTTTATTCGTAAGGCTTCTTCGGTGTTTGGTTGTATTCTGGCATATAATGAATCTTTGTAAGACGTGTATAATTGGGAATAATTAGATTGGCTTCGTTTCACAGCGGTATTGTATGCCAACCCAGAGTAGCCTTCTTCGTAGGCAATAAAGTAATCATTAATTAAGGATTCTGGGAGGGCGTTTCTGTCTATTTCGCTTAGAGCGTCAATAGATTCTTTAAATCGACCAGTATTTACTAATAGTAATCCCATTTTTAAGATGGCTTCATTGACTAATAGATCATCATTTAGTGTTTCTGCTAACTCTATGTTTTTTTCAATATGTTGTAGGGCGTCGTTAAAGCTGTAAAATTGATACTCTTGAAAAATGGTGTTTGTTATGTCGTATTGCTGTTTAAGATGTTTAGTGTTATGTCTCTGGGCAAGGTAATTTTTGATGCGTTCTTCTTTTTGAAGCTCATAGACATTATGATTGCTCATCTTCGTTTCGAGTACTTTAGTCAGCGAATCTAAATTTTGAGACCACAGGCTATGTTGCAAAAGCAAGACTGCTATGAAGCCAAAAATGAACTTTAAGGTATGCATTTTGGAAGATTATTTTTTATAGTAGGGTTAATTGTGCCTCTAAAATTAGGATAAAAAAAGTACCTAACGAGAAATTTTGGTGGATTTTGGTTGTTCATGAATTTATTAAATCAATTCTAAAAATAAAAAGCAGTGTTATTTTTTATTATATCTCCTTAACTAAAAGTTATCCAATTATCATATTTCATAAGGTTCTCGATACACCCAGACAAAAAAGGCGGGACACTCGGACTGACGATTGATATTTAAATACCAAGGTTTAAACACCTTTGATTCCTTCACTTTTCTCTAATCGCTCCAACTCAAACAATCAAGACAAAACGATACGTCATATTCTCTAAACCCAATAAATCTGCCAAAACCATCTGAGAGTCCATTAGAAAAATCTGTTTTTAATAGCCATAGATAATCATCGGTTTTAGTGGCTCTTAGTTTAGTTTCTATTTTAGCAGGTTCTAATCCCCTATTTACTAAGTTAATATGCAACAAAAATAGTTGTGTTCATTCCTTTTAGTAACACAGCGCTGCTATCTATTTTATGGAATAATTAAGGAAACCTTAACTAACTAATTTTTTTTAAAAAAGTATCTTTGTGGTCACCATCATTTGAAGTCCAAATCTTCAATCACTTCTAAAAAAAACTTCAATTATGAAACAAACTATTGTAATACTTGCAGCCCTATTATTAAGCACAACCTCTTATGCCCAATTTCAAGTTTCTGCCAGTGGTGGCTATGCCATCGGTAGCGCCGGAATGAAATTAGGTGAAACTCTAACGGTTAACGGCATAGAAAATTCTTATGGCAGTTATGGAGAAGGTTTAAATGCGCAATTACGCGGGACTTATTTTTTTAATGACAGCTTTGGTGTGGATTTAAGTTTGGGATATCTACATGGCTCTGACCAAACGGTATCTAAAGTGACCTTACCTTTTACTGAGGTCGATGCTATTGCTAGAGCGCGCGCTTTTGGTGCTGCAGCTTCTATTGTTTATAAATTTAATCCTAACGTCTATGGCCGTATTGGAGCCCTTGTAAAATTAGGTGGTAAAACAGAAGCCGTTGTGCAACAGCAAGCCGATTTTACGCAGGCTGAAGCTGATGCTATTGGTGTGCCATTGGGGTCGTATTCTGAGACCAACTACGTTGAAGATTTTCATGGCCAGTTTCCTTTAGGTTTTGTTGCGGCACTAGGTTATGAATATCCTATAGATACTAATTTTAGTGTTTTTGCAGAAGCGGAATATTATGGAATTAGTTTAAAACGAAAAGATTCTGAGATTACTGAATTTAATACTAACGTTGTGTTACCAGATGGAACGGTTGCCGTAGAAGGCCTTTATACTTTAAATAATTTACCACAAGGTACTAACAGAACCACGACTTATGTAGATGAGTTACCTGCAGGTAATACAGATACATCAAAACAATTAGCCGTAAAAGTGCCCTATTCGTCCTTCGGAATTAATTTTGGAGTGATTTATAAATTTAAGAAAGCCGCAGCTACTACGCGGTAATTTAAATTTGTCAACATATAACTTTAAAAGACTCCTATCGTAGTGATAGGAGTTTTTTTTGTGCGTGTTTGAAACGTCAATGCTGTATAAGATAACAGTAATGTGTTGTGGTATTATTTTCTTCGCCTCCTCTGTCTCCATATTAGGAAGAGTATGACAATAAGAATTGGTAAAATGATAAATACAATAATATCGAAAGGTCTAGATAAATCTAAGCCTGTGTTTTCACCAGGGTTTGGTGTGCCCTTTGGAATTTGTATGTTTAATAATTGAGATATGGTTTGCATGTCTATTGATTATAAGGTTGATGTTTAAGATACTGAATTTTAAATGAGTTCTATGAATTGTAATTTTAAAACTTCGTTAAAATTGCATGCCTAGACACCAAGTTTATTCTTCAAAATAAACAATGGTGAGTTTATGCTTTAACTGCCAAACCGTATGGGTGGTGGTAATGGAATACGAACTGTTTCGTTAGGAACCTCTGGAAATTTACCTGTTTTCCAATCGTCTTTAGCTTTCTGAAGTAAGGCTTTGTCTGAGGCTACAAAATTCCATTCAATAAATCGCTCTTCAGGAAATGCTTCTCCTCCAAAAATATAAACAGTGGAATTTGCTTCAATTTCAAATGCACAAAGTGTACTGTCTTTAGCCACTAACAATTGTTTAGGACCATAAGTATGTCCATCGCTAGTAATGCTTCCTTCTAAAATATATAAGGCACTTTCTCCAAATAAAAAGTCGCCAATAGACACCGTTTTAGTGTCGCTCGCTTTTATTTCAATAAAGTAAAGTGGACTATAAACGGGTACTGCGGATTGCTTTCCGAAGGCTTTGCCTGCAATGAGTTTAAAATGAACTCCGTTATGTTGCCAACTCGGAATGTCATCTGCCGCGACGTGGGTAAACGATGGTTCGCATTGTTCGTGTGCTTTGGGTAAAGCCACCCAAATTTGTAAACCATGTAGCGTTTTATTAGACGTTCTTAAGCGCTCTGGGGTACGTTCGGTATGCACCACTCCTTTTCCTGCTGTCATCCAATTTACGGCTCCTGCTTTAATTTCTACTGCTGTGCCTAAACTATCGCGATGCATTATGGCTCCATCAAATAAAAATGTTAGTGTAGATAAACCAATATGTGGGTGCATGGCGATATCCATATTTTCGTCCTCGTTCATACTCACTGGTCCCATGTGATCTATAAAGATAAATGGGCCAACCATGCGCTTTTGTTTAAATGGTAATAAACGACCTACCATGAAATTACCAATATTGGCCGCACGTTCTTCTATAATTAATTTGGTGTTTGACATCTGTTATTCGTTTTAGTCATCATTATAGCATTGAGCTACAAGGTATTTCTTTTTATGATTATTTTAAAGATAAAAAAAACAACTCAAAAGATATGAGCTGTTTTTTAGAATTAGTCTTCTAAATATCCAAATTTACCTGTATTAAAATCTTGAAAAGCTTCAATAAGTTCCTCTTGGGTATTCATTACAAAAGGGCCGTGTGCCGCAATAGGCTCTTTAATAGGTTCACCACTTAGTACTAAAATTACGGTATCGGTTAAGGCTTCTACAGTAAAGGTATCTCCATCGTTGCTAAACATTACAAAATGATCTTGTGGTGCCTCGGTATCTCCATTCACTTTAGCATCTCCCTCTACCATTACTAAAGCTGTGGTGTAGTTTTCTGGAAAGGTGAATTGCGTTTTTGCTCCCTTCTTTAACCTCAGGTTATACATTTCTATTGGAGAAAATGTAGATGCTGCTCCTTTATGTCCGTTGTAGGCGCCTGCAATAACTTCAAGTTCACCAGCATTATCTGGTAAGGCTACTTTTGTTATTTGTGTATTAGAAATGGCTTGGTATTTTGGTGGACTCATTTTATCCTTAGCAGGAAGGTTTATCCACAGTTGCACCATTTGAAACTCACCTCCTTTTTTGCTCCATTCTGTTTCGTGAAATTCTTTGTGCAATACACCAGAAGCTGCTGTCATCCATTGTACATCTCCTTCGTCTATGACTCCACCTCCACCAGAACTGTCATTATGTTCTACACGACCTTTGTACGCTAAGGTTACGGTTTCGAATCCTCTATGGGGATGAACTCCGACACCTTTTGGTTGGTCTGTTGCCGGAAAATTATATTTTGAATTATAATCTAGCATAATAAATGGATCCATGCGTTGCATTGTGGATGTCCCAGGAATGAAATTATGAACTCTAAATCCATCACCTACAAAATGTGGTGTGCCAGGTTGGGTTACTTTTTCTATGTGTCTCGTTTTCATCTGATTTGTGTTTTAATTTAAATTGATACTGTTTGCTAGTTTAATTTCGAATGCATTATCTAAATAATTGCGTTCTCTCTGTGGCGTGTGTGTTGACCAGTATGCTCGTTTCACAGTATCTGCTAATGTGTTATCATCAGTGTACTCTACCACTATTGCATCCGTATTGAGAATGGTTGCAATTTGCTTAAATTTGGTTTTATCTATAGCCGTAATTGTCTTGTTAATAGCCACAACCTTATACGGTCGTTGTTGTAGTTTTTCTATGGCTATTTCAACATTACTGACGTTAGAAACTTTCCAGTTTAAAATTTTTGGTGTTGTAGTCTGTGGGGTCACCACTAATACTTCTAAATGTCTCATAATGCATTGTTTTTATTACTGTAAAATTACAGCAAGCTATAACGCTATGCATTGACCTATGGTAAGCGTGTTTGTGTTCTAAGATTTGAAGTTTTCTTCGGCTAGGGCTTTTCTCACCCGACTTAAACTTTCTGGAGTGATGCCTAAATAAGATGCAATCATCCATTGTGGTACTCTGAGCATAATATCTGGATACATATTTACAAACTCTAAATAACGTACGCGTGCAGATGCTCCTAGTAATAAGCTAATACGCTTGTATAAATGGCGAATATGATTTTGTAATAGTATTTCGTTTTGTTTTCGGAACCCGATGTTTACTTTGACGACTTCATTTACAAAAGCATCATCTAGCATTACCACTACAGTATCTTCAATAGCGTCTATATAGTAGGTTGAAGGTTGTTGGAAATAAACACTTCCACGGTCGGTTACAATCCATTTTTCGGTTGCAAATTGTAAGATATTTTCTTTGCCATCTTCACTTAAGTCATACAGACGCAAGACTCCTTCTTCTACAAAAAAGGAATGTGAACAGATATCACCTTGCTGCAAAAGATAATCGTTCTTAGATACCTTTCTGATTTGAATAAAAGGTTCTATTCGCGCAAATTCGTCTTCAGATAATCCGCCTTTTTCAATAAGATGCTTTTTAAAATTAGCTAAACCCATAATGCTACTTCAGTGGTGAAACTCAAATTTAATCATTTCGGAATTAATACGATGGTTTTTGATGGTTGTTACAGTCCTATATTAAGACGATTTATTCTAAAATTAGAAAAGGAGGCTTAGTTGCAATAACTATCCTCCTTTTCTTCCAATCAACAATCTAATCTAATCTAATCTAATTCATTCTTTGTTCTATTCCATATCAATAATGCCTACCACTTCATAAGCTCTTGTGCCATCTACCTGTACTTTTTCGTAGAGTATATTTGCGTATTCGTAATACGTTTGTCCGTCTATGGTTACTTTTTCATAATCTTCTGGAAGTTCGTAAACGACTGTCCCTACTTCTGGATCTACCACTTCATATTCATTATTTATTTGAACATAAAAGATACCTTGGGAGTTGTAATAGTTACGCGTGTTGTAACTAATACGTGTATAGTTTACAGGTAATGTTTTTATTCTAAACCCTACTTTTGGTGCTATAGCAATGTAACGTCCTCTAGATTGGGTATAATACTTATTATTTCCATAATAGTAATTTTGACCATTATGTTTAACTACTGTTTTATTTGGTACCGTTCTTACGGATACCACTTTTTTTGTCGGCTTTTTATAAGTGACATTTGAACTCGAAACTCTATTGTTTGTTGTCTTTTTTGCAATGGCGCTAGTTCGCTTTGTTGTGGTCGTAGTTACTGTTTTAGAATTACTACGTTTTGTTTGCGCTGAAACCTGTGTTGACATTCCTATCAGCACCAATGCTGGTAATACTATTGTTTTGATAAGTGCTTTCATAATTTTAGTTTTTAATATGTTCAACTTTTTCAATCTTTAAATAAGACTTTATTTGTAATTGATAGTTTAAAGGTATTTGTATTATTTCTGAAATAAAAAGCAAATAGACGGTTGCTACAATTGTATCTACGAACAAGAAAATTATATCGATATAGCCATCTTAAGGTTTATACTTAAGCCTTAATTATTGGTCATAAAAAAAGGTATACTTAATACAAGCACACCCTTTTCAGCTATTAAATAAACTAGGGTATTTATTTTAATAAACTTAATAAACCTGTTAATTCCGTTAGATTTAAACTGGAATTGCTATCAGTATCTAATACATTAAAATTCTCAGCAACTGAACCAATTGCCTCTGTTGAGCTTATTGCTTCATCGTTATTAGTATCTAATAAACTAAACAGACTTGTAATTTGCTGCACCGTTGAATTAGAACTTAATGAGCTTAATAACGTTGCTGCCTGAGATAGCGTTGATGTGTTAACGTCTTTTACACTATTACAGCTAAATAGTGTAGCGGCTAGAGTTAATGATAGTACTACTTTTTTCATGTTTGAAGGATTTAATTAATTGAAGACGCAAATGTAATTTTACAGAATGGTATTTAGAAAAACAATATACATACCCTATGTATTCATCGTTGAATACGAATATTTTATAGACGAAACAGAAATGTGGTTTGTTTTATAAGGAGTTGTTGTTAATGAACTCTAAAAACTTTGATTTGTATTGTTCAGACACTGTAATCCGCTGTTGGTTAATGATAATTTGACTACGTTCAATAACATCTATATTATGTAAGGATACAATAAATGATCGGTGTACACGCATGAATTGAGACTCAGGGAGTTCTTCTTCTAGCGATTTTAAACTCATCAACGTTAAGATAGGCTTTGGGTTATCTTTTAACCATATTTTGATATAATCTTTTAAGCCTTCAAAATATAAGACATCTGCTAATTTGACGCGTAGTTGTTTGTATTCGGATTTAACAAAGAGGAATTCTTTTTCTTTAGATAGGATGCTTTCTCGTTTCCCTTTTACCAATTCAAACCAGGTATTAGCCTTATTGGCTGCGGCTAAAAACTCAGCATAATCAAATGGTTTTAGTAAATAATCTATCGCTTCTACTTTAAAACCTTCCAGAGCGTAATGATCGAAGGCTGTGGTGAAGATAACACGGGTTTCTTTAGGTAGCATTTTAGAAAATTCAATACCTGTAAGATCTGGCATTTGTATGTCTAAAAAGAGTAAATCTACTGGATTGTTTTTAAGCACCTCCATCGCTTCAATAGCACTACTAAATTTGTTTTTTAGATCTAGGAACGGAGTTTTTTCAACATAACTTTCTACTAAATTGAGCGCCATAGGCTCATCGTCTACAATACTACAGGTGATTTTAAAGTTGCTCATATTTAGTTGATTTCAATTTTTAAAGTGACTAAAAAACGGTCGTCTTTTACAATTGTTTTAAAGCTGAATTTATCTGGGTATAACAGTTCTAATCGTTTTTCTAAATTTTGAAGTCCGATACCAGAGCCACTTTTATCGTCAGTTTTCTTCGGGAAATTATTGTTTTCCACTGAAAATAAAACGGTGTTATCATCACTGGTCATGTTAATGTCAATATTACTTGTTTTCGTTGCTGAGACACCATGTTTAAAGGCGTTTTCGATCAATGAAATAAATAACAATGGAGCTATTTGAATGCCCGTCTCTTTAAAAGGAAAGCTATAACTCACAGATGTTTTGTCTGAAACACGCAACTTCATTAGATCGATATACTTTTTAAGAAAGTCTATTTCCTTAGTAAGAGGAATGGACTCTACATTAGTTTCATACAACATATAACGCATTAGTTTACTTAAACTGTGTATAGATGATTTGGCTTGGTCTGGCGAAATATCGACTAAAGAATAAATATTGTTTAAGGAGTTAAAAAAGAAATGCGGTTGTAATTGGTAATGCAAATGCTGTAACTCGGACTTTAACTTTACATGCATTGCTTCTTTACGTTCCGCTTCGGTTTTATTCCAACGTTTTGTTGTTTTTAAAGCAATTGAAAATAACAGTGGTGCCATATAAGATAAGACTTGTATGTAGACGGCTATTTTAAATGGTGGCGCAACTCTGTTTGAGTTCTCAAAGCGTTTTTTTAGAATTTGTTGAAAGAAATTATCTTCAATATATTCTTTTAAAAACAAGAAAAAGGCAATCATTGCTGCATTTATAACTATAAAATGCAGCATTTTTTTAAGGAACAAAAAGCGATCTACTAGGACAAAGTAATTGAAGTAGAATATAATCACAGAAAATACTAAAGGGATCCAGAAGTGCGCTTTAACTCTATCTAACTCTTGTTCTTGGCCATAAGACAGCAGGTAAGGTAAACTAAATAGTGTTAACCAAACTAGCAGGTGCAAAAGGGCTGTAATTGTTTTATTCTTGTACATAATCTTATTATTCGTAACGTAAAGCTGTGATTGGGTCTAAAGCCGATGCTTTTCGTGCAGGATACCATCCAAAAAAGATACCCGTTACAGCACAAACTGCAAACGAAATCACAATGGAATACAATGCCACGCTTGTAGGCCAATTTAAGAATTTTTCGATGAACACGGTGGCTCCGAGTCCTAATAATACACCTAATACACCACCTGTGATACTAATTAGGATGGCTTCGATCAAAAACTGCATTAAAATATCGGATCCCTTACCTCCTACTGCCATACGTAAACCAATCTCTTTAGTACGTTCTTTTACAGAAACATACATGATGTTCATGATACCAATACCTCCAATTAATAATGAAATACTTGCAACGGCGACCAATAAAATGGTTAACATTTCGCTGGTAGAACTAAATGTTGAAATTAATTCCTCCATAGAACGCACCGTAAAATCATCGTTATTACTATCCGTTAATTTATGTTGCACACGCAAAATATTAGAAACTTCTAAAACGGCTTCTGGCGCTTCTTCTTCACTGATCGCAGAAGCCATAATTTGATTTAAATGATCGATAGCCAAAATACGTTTTTGTACCGTTGTATAAGGCGCAATAACCACATCATCCTGATCCTGACCAAAAGTATTCTCCCCTTTTTCTTCTAAAACACCAATCACTTTAAACGGGATATTATTAAAACGAATCATTTGTCCGACCGGATCTTGACCGTCAGGAAACACATTGTCTACAACGGTTTGCCCAATTACAGCTACTTTTGACGCGGTTTTAACTTCTGCATCTGTAAACATGCTTCCGCTCTGTAAACCGACGACTTTAATGTTTAAATATTCAGGATTAACACCATAAATTGATGATGGCCAGTTACTAGAACCGTTTATAACCTGACCTCTACCTTCTACCACTGGCGAACTATAACTTAATAAAGTTGATTGTGCTTTAATCGCTTCATAATCACTTAATGTTAGCGATTCCATGACGCTAGCTTCTTGTCTTACACCACCTCTGGTATCAGCTCCCGCTTTTATAGTTATCATATTAGAACCCATTGCAGAAATGGACGTACGAATACTTTCCTTTGATCCTTCTCCAATGGCTAACATAGCGATAACAGATGCTACACCTATAATAATTCCAAGCATCGTCAACAACGTTCTTGTTTTGTTAAGAATGATGGCTTTTGTTGCGATTTTAAATAAATTTAATAGTCTCATCTGTTTATATTTATAGTTTTTTTAAGGTCAAAATGGAATGCCACAATTACATATAAATTCATATTAGAATTTTGATATGGCATTTTATAATTAATCATCTTGTTTAGGTAATTTGGCTAATTCGTTTGCTGCAGATTGTACATTATGATTGTTATAATCTTGCATGACTTGTCCATCTTTTAATACAATGGTTCTGCTGCTAAAGGTGGCAATATCAGGTTCGTGTGTTACAAACGTGATGGTAATCCCTTGCTTGTTTAACTCTTGAAATAAGGACATGATCTCGTATGAGGTTCGTGTGTCTAAATTTCCCGTAGCTTCATCGGCTAATATCATTACGGGGTTATTCACTAAAGATCTCGCAATGGCTACACGCTGCTGTTGTCCACCAGAAAGCTGTGACGGTGTATGATGCAAACGTTCACCTAATCCTACCTTTTCTAAAGCTTCAATAGCGCGCTTTCTGCGTTCTTCTGTAGATACCTTGCTGTTGTATAATAATGGTAATTCTACATTTTCAATAGCCGATGTTCTTGCTAACAAATTATAGGATTGAAAAATGAATCCAATTTTTTCGTTTCTGATGGTTGCTAATTCATTTCTGCTGAGGTCTTTTACACGTACACCATCAATTTCATAGGTTCCTGAAGTCGGTTGATCCAAGCATCCTAAAATATTCAGCATGGTACTTTTACCCGAACCACTCGATCCCATAATGGTCACAAATTCTCCTTCTTTAATATCAAACGAAATACCTTTCAACGCATGTACCGTTTCGGTTCCCATGGTAAACTCTCGTTTTAAATCTTCTATTTTTATGATTGCTTTGCTCATGATTCTTTGTTTTCTATTACCTTTTACGTTGTGGCATAAATGGGCTTGTGCTTTTAGCTGCCGTACTCACTTCTGATTTGTCAACTTCTTTTAAACTATAAACGAGTTGATCTCCTTTAGAAATACCGCTTAAAATTTGTACGTTAACTCCGTCACTAGCTCCAAGAGTTACTGTTTTTTGTGTTATAGAACCGTCAGCTCCCAATACCCAAAGGGCAGTTTCTTCTCTAGACCGTTCGCTCGTATTGCCCTCTAACTGATGTTGTAGGTTATACGCGCTTAGCGTTTCTCTTTCCGGTTTAAAGTTGATGGCTTTGGCTTCTGCTGTTAATACATCATTCAATTCTAAAGTATAAATAGAGATCGTCGCTGTTAATCCTGGTTTTAGTTTTAAGTCAGGGTTATCTGCCTTAATTACAACGGTGTACGTCACTACATTTGAAGTAACTGTTGGGTCTAATCGTACTTGTGTCACTTCACCTTCAAAGGTTTCACCTATGTAAGCATCTACAGTAAATTCTACACGTTGACCTTCTGTAACTTGTCCGATATCAGCTTCATCCACATCCGCTTCCACTTGCATTTCTTTTAAGTCTTGTGCAATGGTAAATAAGGTTGGCGTGCTCAAACTTGCTGCTACGGTTTGTCCTTCGTCAATAGCTCTAGATAATACAACACCATCTATAGGCGAATAAATATTGGCATAACCTAAATTAGTTTTGGCTTGTTGTAAGTCTGAATAACGCTGTGTCACCGTTCCTTTTGCTGTTTGGTAGTTGAATGCCGCATCATCAAAATCTGATTTACTTATCACTTGATTATCATATAATGTTTTTTGTCTGTCATAAATAGTTTGTGTGTAACTTCTTTGGCTTACGGCATTATCATACACTGCTTGTGCTTGCGTTTTAGCTGCATTTAAGTTGGTTTTATCCAATTCAGCAATCAATTGACCTTCCGTAACCACACTGTTATAATCTACATGTATTTTTTCTACAACACCAGATACTTGTGTTCCCACTTCTACTTGTGTGATAGGCTCCATGGTTCCGGTTGCAGTGACCATAGTTGTGACGTTAGCTTGTTTTGCTACTATTGTTTTAGCTTCGATAACCATGCCGTCGTCTCCTTTTAGAAAAGCGTAGCTCGCAAAAGCAATTACTATGACTGCTATGCTGGTTATTATGATGGTTTTCTTATTTTTTTTCATGATTGTTTGAATTAAAGTTTAATAGAGTTTCCTTGATAAAATTGTAATAATTGATGGTATAAAATGCTTAAGTATTTCGCTTGTAAATAATTTTGTTGTGCATTAGTATAGGTGTTTTGACTAATTACTAAATCGGTAGTGCTTAAGCCTCCTAATTCATATTTTTTCTGCGCTAGATTATAAGATTGTTCAGCTGCTGTTTGCGATGCTTCTGCTGCGACCAGTTGCTCTTGTGCTGACACTGCATTTTGATACGCGGTCTCCACTTTTTTATACACCGTCTTTTCGGTCAGTTGTTGATTGATCTGTGCTTTTTCAATATTAATTTGTGCCGATTGTACCGCTGCTTTTGTTTGGTTTCTGTTAAAGATGGGAATGTTTAAAGACAGTCCGACACGTTGATTAAAGTTGACATTAAACTGATCTGAGAAGTTATTATCATTAACACTTGTAAATCCAGATCCCAAACTACTCACTAGAGATAAGGTTGGTAAATACGCTCCTTTAGCAATGTCTAAACCTTTTTCGCTTACCTCTACTCCAATTTTACTCGCGCTAACTTCAGGCAGAATACCAAGTGCTTTAGTATATATTGCCACTTTATCTAGCTCTAGCATAATGTAATCTGTATCGGTATTTAAAGTTTCAATCTCTATATCTTGAGTTGGGTCTAACTCTAATAATTGTTTTAAGGCTATAATGTATTGTTGATAGTTGTTTTTAGCCGTGATGACAGCATATTTGTTTGTTGCCGTTTGACTCTGTGCTTCGGTGTAATCGCTTAACGCAATAGTGCCAGCATCTAATCTTGCTTTGGCACGCTCAACTTCCTTTTCTGATGCTGCAACATTGTTTTCGGCGATAGTAACAGCTTCTTTAGCATATAGAATTTGTAAATAATTTTCTAAGATGCTTAGAATAATGTTGTTCTTTGTTTCTTCTTCTAGAAACACACTTTGATTTAATAATAATTCATTTTGAGCAATTTGGTTATTAATCTGGTTGCCCTGAAACAAGGTCATAGAACTATTAAGACTCGCATTTGTACTATAGATTTGATCCGTAACATAATCGCTTGTAATCGGGTCAATAGAGTTTCCGTTAGAAAATGTTTCAGATGCTGTACCGTATAGGTTTGGAAGTCTAGATGATTTCGCTTTGCTGTAATCTACAGCCGCTTGCTCGTAATTTAAAGCCGCATCCTTTATAGTAATATTGTTTTCTAAGGCATATTGAAGACACGCTTCTAAAGTCCAAAGTTTTGAGGTTTCAGAATTAGTCTCTTGCGAAAAGATAAGCTGAGTTACTAGCAGTGTTATGATGATAAAAAGATGTTTCATTTTTACGTGTATTTAATTTTACACTACAAATATGAAACGATATCCAATCTTAATATAAAGCGATAGACGTTTGCGCTAATTCACTATATGAATTGTGGTATTTTATCGATGAGATTTTTTTGGAGTTTAGTATTAGTTGATCGTGGATAAATTGATGGCACTTAACTGTTGTGTTGTGACAATAAAAAAAACCTGCTAAAGAGCAGGTTTCGTTTTATTAAAAATCGGTTACTTTATATTCAAAATAATCGACTATTTTAAATCGTTTTTATAACGCGTAAGTATCAGCTATAGGTGCGCAAAAACTTAATTCAATTCTTGCATTATTTCAGCGAACAATTCTGAAGATCTTATCTTATCATTTATATCAAAAATATGAGTGGCAGCAATAAGCTCATCAACTTTAGATTGCTCTAAGAACTCTTTAACCTGAGCTTTAACTGTAGCTTTACTTCCAATAAACGAATATTTCAACATTTGATGCACCTGAGGATTTCTCATAATATCTCGTAAATCTTCTGTCATAGCTGTTGGTGGTTGCACATTAGCGCGTCTGCCTGTAAATATGCCAACTATCATTCTAATTAATGAGGTTGCTAAGCGTTCGGCTTCTTCATCGGTATCAGCGACAATAATATTAACGCCAGCTATTATATAAGGTTGTTCTAAAGTTTCGGAAGGTTGAAACTTTTCTCGATAAATATTAATGGCATCCCATAAATGCGTGGTCGCAAAATGACTCGCAAAAGCATAAGGCAAGCCTTTTTTTGCTGCCAAATGCGCACTATCTGTACTAGAACCGAGAATAAAAATTGGCACATCGACGCCTTCAGCGACTGTTGCACGTACTTTTGCGTCTTCATTTTCTATAGAAAAATAAGTTTGTATTTTTTCTACTTCCTCTGGAAATGACTGAGCCGCTTGCATAAAATCTGATCGTATGGCTTTTGCTGTTTCAGGATCTGTACCTGGAGCTCTACCTAAGCCTAAGTCAATACGATTAGGGTATAAGGCACCTAAAGTGCCAAATTGTTCTGCTATAATTAAAGGAGAATGGTTGGGTAACATAATACCACCAGAACCAACACGTAGCGTATTTGTACCTTCTGCAACATAACCAATTAATACCGACGTTGCACTACTTCCAATATTAGCTGCATTATGATGCTCTGCTAACCAATAGCGCGTGAATCCTGAATTTTCAGCATGTTGCGCTAATTTTAGGGTGTTGTTAAAGGTTTGTTTTAGTGTTAAACCTTCGGAAACTAATGCAAGGTCTAATATGGAATATGCTATGGATTTCTTTGTCATAAGTAAACACAATTATTAGGGTTTAGTGTTAATGATATACTTCTGTTTTATTTAAATCTTTTTTGCGTAAATTTAAACTAATTGATAAGATTTAATCAAAATACGAATTAGAATAATGGTCACTTATTATTCCTTTTAAGTTATAAATGACCATATGTTTAAATAAATCTTTTTTTTGATAGGTTTCAAATAAATTATTGTCTTTAAATACGAGGTTGTCGATTCTGAAAAAATAAATTTTAACGACTAATTCTATATGCACCTCTTTTTTGATGTTGCCTTTATCTTGCGCCTGCTTCAGTAAGTCATAGACTATGGTATTTGCTAATTCTTCAACAAAAGCGTCAAATAAACGATTCGCTTTAGGGTAGTACTTTTCTAAACCAAAAAGAAAAGAGGGTTTAAAGTATCTTAAATACTCAAACCCTCTTTTGTAAATTAATATAACACTCAAAACAGGATCATTACCATGATTCGCAATAATCTCATTTATATTTTCTCTATATGCATTAAATAAACTCTCAACACCAGAAGTGATTAAGTCTTCTTTATTGTCAAAAAAGGTATAAATAGTCTTTTTAGAAATACCAAGTTCATTTGCTAATTGGTCTAAAGTGACATGCTTACTCCCAAATTGAGTAAACTTTGCAATAGAGCGTTCTAACAATTCTGCTTTAGTAATCATATTACACTATTTTATCTCCAACCACCACCAAGCGCTTCGTATAAATCTACTATAGATACTAATTGTTGCAATTGACTATCTATAATATTAAGCTCTGCGCTTAAGGCACTTTGTCTTGCTGTTAAAAGATCTAAATAGTTAGCATAACCATTTTTAAGTAATTCTTCTGAATTAGCTTCGGCTGTACGTAAGGCTTCAACTTCGTTCTTTCTAAACTCGAATTTTTTAGTTTCAGATTCATAAGAAAATAAGGCATTAGACACTTCACTTCCTGCAACTAACAAGGTCTTTTTAAACTGAAGTAAGGCTTGCTCTTGTTGTGCAATAGCCACTTCTTTTTGAGTTTTAAGCTTACGCTGATTTAAAAGCGGTTGTGTTAATCCACCCACAATATTAGCAAATAATGAATTGGCGCTAAATAAATCGTCTAACTCTAAACTTTGTAATCCGCCAGCTGCCGTTAAGGTTAAAGATGGATACAAGTTGCTATTCGCTACATTAGTCAATTCAAAAGATTGAATTAAGCTATACTCAGCCGCCATAACATCTGGTCTATTGCTCAATAAAGTTGCTGGTACACCTAGTTTTATGTCTTGCTCAATTTTTTGAATATCTAAACTGTTGCGTTCAAAATCTTGCCCAGATTTACCCAATAAAATACTTAATGTATTCTCTGTTTTAAAAATAGCAGTTTCAATATCTACTTGTAATGCTTTTGCATTATTGTATTGCGCGATATTTTGATCTACTGCCACTTGTGTCACCTGACCTGCATCTTTTAGCGCTTTAATAGTTTCTACACCGCTTTCTCTTGTTGCAATGGTTTGCTTAGTCACTTCTAACTGAGCATCTAAGGCTATTAAACTATAATAGGTGTTTGCAATGCTAGAAATCAGCTGTGTTTTTACAGCTTGATGTCCTGCTACGCTTTGTAAATAACCAGCTTGTGTTGCTCTTTTATTGCTTCGGATTTTTCCCCATATATCAGCTTCCCAAGATAAGTTTGCTGTAATATCGAATTGATCTGTAGACGTATCACTTAAGAATGCACCAAATTGGGTGTTCTTAGATAATTCTTGATGCGTCCAGTTGGTACCCACATTTACAGATGGTAAATAACCCGCTTTACCTTGCTTAGCATAAGCTTCTGCTGCTACCATTTGCTGAATCGCTATACGAACGTCCATATTATTTTGTAGACCTTCTTCAATATATTGTTGAAGGTATTGATCTGTAAATAATGTTTTCCAAGATACATCTGCCATAGATATACTATCTGTTGGCAGATTATCTGTTCTGTATAAGGTTTCAGTTTCCGATTCTAATTCAGGTCTTACATAATCTTGCGCCACAAAACAACTTTGTAATGTAATCGCAACAATTAGCAATAATGAGCCTTTACTAAAATTTCTATGTTTTATAATCGATGTCATAGTTTTTAATCTTCAATAGTTTGTGTTACTGGTTTACTTGAAACTTTTTCTTGTAACCACTGAAATAATATAAATAATATAGGAATTACAAAGACTCCCATAATAGTTCCAATAAGCATACCACCTGCTGCACCTGTTCCTATTGAGTTGTTACCTTCGGCTCCAACTCCACTTGCTAATACTAATGGCATCAATCCTAAAATAAAGGCGAAAGATGTCATTAAAATTGGACGTAAACGTGCTTTTGCTCCATGGATTGCTGCATCTACAATCGACTCACCATTCTTTCGTCGTTGCAGCGCAAACTCCACAATAAGTATGGCGTTTTTAGCTAATAGACCAATAAGCATGATTAATGCAATTTGGAAATAAATGTTGTTTTCTAAGCCTAAGAACTTCGTGCTTATATACGCTCCAAATACACCAAACGGTAATGATAATACCACTGCAAATGGTAACAAGTAACTCTCATATTGTGCACTTAATAAGAAATACACAAACAGAATACTTAGTATAAATATAAAGGTCGTTTGGTTACCAGCATTCACCTCTTCTCGTGTTAAACCAGAATAAGAAACTGTGTAATTACTCGGTAGTTTAGCAACTTCGTCTTCAATTATTTTAATTGCATCACCTGTACTAAAGCCATCGTTGGTAGCACCTGTAATAGTTGTTGAGTTGAATAAATTAAAACGCGTTACCGATTGTGGACCATACACACGCTTTAAGTTTACAAACTGTGTAATTGGTGTCATTTCACCAGAATCAGTTCTAACATACATACTATTTAAAGCACTTTCATCTGCTCTATCTTCTGGTAATGCTTGAATATACACTCTAAATTGTTTTCCGAATTTAGAGAAATCTGAAGCATAAATTCCACCGATATACCCTTGTAAAGTTGAAAATATACTCGTTATCGAAACTCCTTTTTCTTTAGCCAAAGGAACGTTAACCTCCATTTCATACTGTGGATAGTTAGTGTTGAATGAAGACGTCGCATATTTAATTTCAGGATGTTGCATTAAAGCCATCGTAAAATCATTCTTTGCTTTATCTAAATCTGCAAATTCGCCACCAAACTTATCTAATAAGTTAATTTCAAAACCAGCCGAATTACCAAAACCACGAATACTTGGCGGTGAGAAGAAAATAATATTAGCTTCAGGAATTGATGCTGCAATACCAAATAATTTTCCGGTAATCGCTTGTGCAGAAAGTGCGTCGTCTTTACGCTCTCCCCAATCTTCTAATTTTATAATTCCGAAACCAAAGTTACTACCAGCACCACTAATTAAACTTCGACCTTTAATAAAGTTAACACCTACGATACCTTCTATACCTTCAATTTTTTCATATAATTGTCTCGATACGGCATCTGTTCTATCTAATGATGCTCCAGGAGGTAATTCAATATTCGCGAAAATAATTCCTCTATCTTCATTTGGTACAAATCCTGTAGGTGTGGTGTTAGATGCCCAATAAATTCCGACACCTGCAATAACTAAAAGTAGTACTGAAACAATTTTTCTTCTATATAAAAAGTGAAGTGATCTTCCGTAGCGCTCTACAGTAGCATTAAACCCACGATTAAATAAGGTATAAAAACGTTTTAAAGGACCTTTGCCTTTTAATTCTTCATCTTCTTTATGTCCTTTTAATAATAAGGCACATAATGCCGGACTTAAAGTTAAGGCGTTTACTGCCGAAATAAGAATTGCAATAATTAAGGTGACACCAAATTGCTCATAAAACACACCAGTTGGACCGGTTACAAATGTTACAGGAATAAATACGGCTGCCATTACCAACGTAATTGAGATAATCGCTCCAGAAATTTCGTTCATCGCTGTTAACGTTGCTTTTTTAGGATTGTGTTCTCCTTCATCCATTTTCGCATGGACGGCTTCTACAACAACAATGGCATCATCTACCACAATACCAATGGCGAGTACTAATGCGAATAGCGTTAATAAGTTAATGGAATACCCAAATACATTCAAGAAAAAGAAGGTACCAATAATAGAAACGGGTACTGCAATTGCAGGAATTAAAGTTGATCTAAAATCTTGTAAGAAGATGAAAACAACTAAGAATACTAATAAAAAGGCTTCTAATAACGTGGTTACTACTTTGTCTATAGAGGCATTTAAAAATAAACTGGTATCGTATGGTACAAAAATATCTAAACCTTTTGGTAGATCCGCTTTTACCGTTTCTAGTGTGGTTTTAATATTTTCAATAATCTCTTGGGCGTTAGAACCTTTAGTTTGAAAAATCCCCATAAATACTGCAGGATTTCCTAAACTCATTGCGTTAGAAGAATAGGATTGTGCATCTAATTCAATAGTTGCAACATCTTTCAATCTTAAAAATTCACCATTTCCTAAGGCTTTTATAACAATATCACTGTATTGACTTTCGTCTTTAAAACGACCGCTATACGTTAATGTGTACGAAAATGATTCCCCATTATTCTGTCCTAAAGAACCTGCAGCTGCTTCTAAATTTTGTTCAGCTAAAGCGGCAGAAATATCAGAAGGTATTAAACCATATGAGGCTAATTTTTCAGGATTTAACCAAATACGCATGGCGTAATCTTGTTGTGAAAAGACACTAACATCACCAACACCACTAATACGTTGCATTGCTGGGATAACATTAATTTTTAAGTAGTTTTGAATAAATGTAGCATCATAATCCTCACTTTCAGAATACATAGAAATGAACATTAATGCACTTGTTTCTTGTTTCTGAGTGGTTACACCTGTTTGAATCACCTCTTGAGGCAATAATGGGTTTGCTCTAGCCACACGGTTTTGAACGTTTACAGCTGCAATATCTGCATCGATGGTTTGATCGAAATACACTGTAATTTCCGCCGCTCCTGTGTTAGATGCTGTAGAGGTAATATACGTCATACCTTCTACTCCATTGATTTGTTCTTCAATAGGAATAATAACACTTTCTAAAACGGTTTCTGCATTTGCACCTGTATAATTCGCCGTAACTTTAATGGTTGGCGGTGCAATATCTGGATACTCTTCTATAGGTAAACTTGAAATACTAATAACTCCAAGTAACACTATAATAATAGAGATTACTGTTGAAAGCACAGGTCTTTCAATAAATGTTTTTAACATGATTACTATGTTTCTAGGTTAATTAGTTTTTAAATAAAGTAGGTATCTGTTTAATAGCCTCTTCAAAAGGTGTGTCTTGCGGAGAAATCACCATACCGTTTCTTAATTTACCAACTCCAGTTATTACAATTTTATCATTGGTATCTAAGCCAGATTCTACAACATATAGATTGTCTACAGTACCTTGTACTTTTATAATTGCAGTCTCAATTTTATTCTCAGCACCAAGTTTAAAAATCATAATATTTCCTTGTTGCTCAAATGTTGCCGTTTGAGGAACTACGATGGCGTCTTTATATTCTATTGGAAACTTTATTTTACCACTGTTTCCATTGGTTAAAATTTCATTAGGATTATCAAAAGCGGCTCTTATTTTTATAGTTCCTGTATTTTGATTGACTTGCCCTGTGCTAGTTTGAATTCTTCCTTTTTCAGAATATTCTTTTCCGTTGGCTAAAATCAAACTCAAGTCTGGAGAATTTTTAATACGCTCTGCTTTCGTCTTTCCTTCAGATCTTTGTAAATGGTTGATGTATTGTGCTTCGTTAAAACTAAAGAAAGCATATACTTGATCAATCTCACTTACAGTTGTTAATGGACGTGCGTCACTTGGGCTAATTAAAGCTCCTTCTCTAAAATTAATTGAACCCACATAGCCATCAATAGGACTTTTAATTGTTGCATAACCAATATTTGCAGAAACACCACTTAGATTAGCTTTGGCCTGAGCTAAATTAGCTTTTGCTGTTTCTAATTGTACAGCACTTATAATGTTCTTTTCTACTAAAGGCACTAATTTATCAACTTCTACTTGTGCCACATTAACACGAGCTTTTGCTGCACCAGCATCTTGACTTAAAGACTGAGTTTCTAGTCTAAATAACGTTTGTCCTTTTCGTACTTTCTGACCTTCATCAACATATACTTTTTCAATATAACCAGATGTTTTAGCTCTTACATCACTATTTACAATACCTTCAATCGTTGCAGGATATTCTGTATGTCCTGTTACTGTCATCGTTTGTATTTGAGTCACCGGAAAAGGAGCTGGTGGAGCTTGAGATGGTGCTGCTGTAGCATTTTGCTTATCGCCACAACTGACAATAACTAAGAATAATCCTAGGATAGTATATAAATTAGTCTTTTTCATTTCGTTTTACTTTAAATTTTGAATTGGTTGTTTATTAATTTTTCTCTTAGGGCTTTTACAGAAGAAGACGCTTCGTCTATAAACATGATATAATCGTTATGAAATGTTAAATCGAACTTCTCGTCTTCATTTTCGATTTTTTCGTTGTTTTGTTTGTCTTTATAACTTTTAATTTCGATGTGCACTTCGCGTTCTTCTTGCCAATGACTTATCATTCGGTCTACATGTTGTACTATAGTATCTTTATTAATGACAAAATACTTTTTGCGATCTCCTGTTTTTGTGAAATACTCAATTTTGTTTAAATCTTGTAAATGATTAAGGTGCGTTGAGATGGTGCTCTTACTTGCACAAAGAAGACTTACTAAGTCTTCAAATGTAGCTCCTCTTTTACCAGTGAGTATAACGTAAGACAAAATTCGCGCAGCGACAGGAGCCAATTGCTCTCTGTTCTCCAAATGAACACCGAGTTTCTCAACTAAGCCCATTTTTTTTTGGCAGATATTTTCTTTCATTGTTTAACTATTTGCTACTGATTTTGAAACTAAAATTATCAAGAACAGTAAAATTCTATGCAAATATATCTATAGGTTCGGAACAAACCGAACTAATCGAAGTTAAATGAATGTTAAAATAATTAACGGACTAAAAAAAGACTATAAAATGATGGTATAAATACGTGTAATATATTTAAGGTCAATGCAGATACGCATATCTAAATAGGTCTGTAGTTCTGCGTATTTAGTTACATTAATATTAATGACTTGTAAGTTTTATGTGTGAATTAAGACATTAAATTGAAAGATAATTTAATACCTTGAATAATCATACCAGTACCAATAATGGCAATAATTAATCCCATAATTTTACCAATAACAGAGATGACGTTATTACCTACCAATCTAACAATGTTATCACTTAATCTAAATGTGATATAAGCAAGTATACTCATCAGCCCAAATATAGCTATGACTAAAATAATGTGAATCGGTTCTACATTAGCTACAAAGTTCATCGCTGTAACAATAGTTCCTGGGCCTGCTAAAATAGGAATGGCTAATGGTGATACAGCAATGTTTTCATCAATATCTACATGTTTAAGGCTCTTAACATTAGATTGTTTAGATTGCAGCATTTCAAAACCAATATAAAATATTAAAATCCCCCCTGTAATTTTAAAGGCAGGGATACTAATATTAAATAACTCAAAAATAAATTTCCCTAACAATACAAAGACCGTAACAATTATAAAGGCAATGATATTTGCTCTTTTATTAATGTCTTCTTTTGTTTTTTTATTTGCACCTTGGGTTAAGGCCACAAAAACCGTCATGTTTGATATCGGATTTGTGATGGCAAAAAAACCGGTAAATACGGTTATACAAAATGTAATTAAGTTATCCATTTGACGGAAAATTTTGATTTTCAAAAAAAAAAGCAAAACTAGTTCTTTATCTCTTAACTAATTTTATTTATTAAGATTTAAATCAATATTATGTATTGCGTTTCAAAAGATACAAAATTTGATACGTTTTATGGAAAATGCTTCATTAAATAGCGTTTCTTTTTTATATGGTAAGAGTTCTATTGAATAGATCATTGGTTTTTATTGTATCCTAAGCATCAGCAGGTACTAGTGAAAAACAACCGTATTTAATCTTTGGTCTTTTCTAAAGCTTTTTTAATGTGCTCGCTATCCCATTGATTATCAAACTCTACAATGCCTCTTTTAAAATCTTCATTTAAGAATTTTTCTTGTTGCTCTAATTCTTGTCGAGCTTTAAAAATATAGCTGTCGTCACCTGGTTTCAGTTCTTTAGCTAAACGTCTAATTATCGCTTCATCATATTTAATAAAATTATGAACTTGTGTATTTAAGGTATGTTTTCTAAAGCCCATTTTGCTTAATACATCTTTTGCTAAAACTAAAGAGGTTTCTAGCGATTCGCGATATATGTTTTCCATTCCTAAATTTAATAAATCGTAGGCTTCATATCTATTTTTAACACGAATCATAAGCTCAACATGTGGATATTTTTCTTTGACCATTTTAGTTACGTGCTTCGTAACACTAGGATTGTCAATTGCGCAAATTAGGATTTTGGCTTCGGCTATTCCGGCAGATTCTAACAAGTCTAAACGAGTGGCATCTCCATAATATACTTCAAATCCCATCTTTCTTAGAAAATCTACACGATTAGAATCTTGATCTAAAATGGTAGCTTCAACACCATGTGATCTTAAAAAACGCCCAACTGTACTCCCAAAATGTCCAAAACCAACCAAGATTATTTTTTGCGATTTTGCAATATGATCCATCGGTCGTTGTACAGATTCTTTAGTTCCAATTCTTGGAAGAATCAATCGTTCATTAATAATACTTATAATTGGAGTGAGTGACATGCTTAATGCTGTTATTACAAGCATCATATCCATTTGTTCTTGATTTAAAATATTCAACCCAAAAGCGAATGATAATAATACAAATGCAAATTCACCAATTTGTGCCAATCCAAACGTCAGCAATAATTTCTGATCTAATTTCAGTTTAAAAACATAACCCGTTACAAATAAGACAGCTGCTTTTATGACGATAATAGCCAGTAATATTCCGCCAATGGTCAGCGGGCTTTTTGCAATAACAATAAAATTAATTGAGGCACCTACAGCCATAAAAAACAAACCTAATAGTAGGTTTTTAAAAGGTTCAAGCGTACTTTCAAGTTCGTGTTTAAATTCACTATTTGATAATACGACTCCACCTAAAAATGCACCCAAAGCTGGACTTAAGCCCACATACTCCATCAAAAAAGAAATAGAAAAGACAATTAAAAGTGCTGCCGCAATTAATAATTCTCGTACTTCTGTTTTTGCGACTTTACGTAACATGGGTACAATTAAGTATTTACCCGCAACAATGATTAAGACAACCGATAAAATAATAGCCAAGGTTTGAAAACCCATTGGTAAATTATCTAATAAATTAATATGTTCTTTATGATTATCTGCAGAAGAAACAGCATCTGTGCTCACTAACAAAGGCATTGCTCCAAGCATCACAATAACAATAAGGTCTTGAAACAATAAAATTGAAAACGATGACGTGCCAAATGTGGTATCCATCAACCCTTTTTCCTTAATGGTTTGCATTGCAATTGCTGTAGACGATAGCGCGACAGCCATAGAGATAACAAGCGCTATTTTCCAATCATAACCCAAAAAGGTAAATAGCATATAAGAAAGCAGCATCGTACCTCCTACTTGTAAACCACCCATTCCAATAATGGTTTTTCGCATGTTCCAGAAGTTCTTGGGCTCAATTTCTAATCCAATTAAAAACAGCATAACGACAACACCAAATTCGGCAAAATGCATAATATCTTCTCCTTCATTTCCTATAAAACCTAAAACATAAGGACCGATTAAAACACCTGCCAACAAATATCCTATTACCGAACTTAATCCTAATCGTTTGGCTATAGATACACATATAATGGCACCTAATAGAAATACGATAGCTTCAAAAAGTATACTTCCTGTCATATATTATTGTGGTTGAAGTTGCGGAATATCATTCAGAAAAAAGCAGCCATTAAAATCGTCTAACGTCAAATTTTGTTGAAGTAAATAAATTAATTTTCCATATTGACTCACATGGTTTGCTAATTGGTCTTCAGTTAACGTATGTGTTCCCATGACAGCAAATGGTGGTAAATAATTCATACCACATAAATTTGCAGTTTGTTCAAATGGTCGTAAAAACTGATTCACCGTAAAACTATTTGTGCCTTCAGAACAATATACTTCTCTTGCGCCACCAGTTGTAATCACATTTAAACATGTTTTAGATAACAACGCATTTCCGTCGGGACCGTAAGCCCAACCAAATTCCAAAACCAAATCAATCCACTGTTTCATTAATGGAGGACAACTATACCAGTAAAATGGATGATGCCAGATTATAATATCATGCGCTTCAAGTAGTTCTTTTTCAGCTTTCACATCGATATGAAAATCTGGATAACGTTCATATAAGTCGTGAAACGTGATACCTTCCATGTCTTTTATATGATTAACGAGCGCCGCATTTACCTTAGATTTCTCAAATTTAGGATGGGAAAAAAGGACTAATATTTTTTTCATCTGACAAATTTAACTGAAAAAGATTTGATTGATGAATACCTTATGCTACTATTGAGTTTGTGATACTTAATAATGTGCTTATTTTTTTCGCATTAATAATTCCGAAGTTCTCACCATAGAGGGCTATGTTTTGAAAGATTCTTTACTGCCTTCAAAATGACAAAAAATTAATTCTTCAGAAATGTTTATCTAAACGTCACGATATCTTCAAAATTACGTCTTGATTTTCCGAATTCTGGATCTGCTTTTCTATACCCAAAAGCAGCCATAAATGATAACCCGTATTTATCTGTGTCGACTCCAAACTTGTCTTTTAATAAGGCTTCTGCTTTTTCTTGATGGAACCCTTCAATTGGACACGAATCAATGCCTGTTAAGGCGGCAGCAGTCATCATATTACCTAAAGCAATGTAGGTTTGTTTAGAAGACCAATCGAATAACTTTTTATCGGTATCTAAATCAAAATCACGCTCTTGAAACTCTCTGTAAAATGTAGAGTACATATCAATAACCTCTTGTGGTAATTGTTTTACATTCTTCATCATGTGCATAATATATTCTGAATCGTGCTTAACCATTGGTGCTTTCATACTTAAACCTAATACAAAATGACTTGCAGTATCTAATTTTAAAGGTGCTCCCCAAGCTACAGGTTTTAATAACTCACGTAATTCTTTGTCCTGAACTACGATAAAATGCCAAGGTTCAAAACCAAATGAACTTGGTGATAAATGTGCTGTTTCTAGGATGAATTTCATGTCTTCATCTGATACTTTTTTAGTGGCATCAAATTCCTTTGTTGCATGTCTAAAATTAAACGCGTTTAAGATGTCTTCTTTTGTAATATTTGGTGTATTCATTTTATATGTTTTTTAAAAGGTTGTTTAGTATTTTAACGCAAATGTAGAGGCATCCTTCTTCTTATTTAAGTACGAAAAAAGGTGATATTGGTAGAAATAAAGGTTTTGATGCTTTTAAACCTTGTGATTTTTATAATTTAAGTAAAATAACACTGTCGTTTACTCCTGTTTATACCTTTTAGAAACAAACAAACCTCTATTCTTACGTGTAGAAGTTTATTTGATCCATCTAAAAGTAAGATTAATTCTAGGTTGAATTGGTTTTGAAGTTTTAGGTATTTTGTGTTTCCAGTTATTTTGTGTCGCACCTTGCATGAGTAGTAAACTTCCATGAGCTAACGGAATAGAAATTCGTTTTAGATCGTTGCGCGTTGCGTGTTTTAATTGAAAAGGTCTTGTGGCTCCAAAAGTAACAGATCCAATAACTGTATTTTCACGTTGACTTTCTTCATAATCTTGATGCCAATCGACGCTGTCTTTTCCATCTCTATAATAATTAAGTAAACAGCGGGTGAATTTTATGCTCACCTCCTGCTCTACCCGTTCTTTGATGCATTTTAAATCGGCATTCCATGGAAGCATTTTACGATTGTTGTCAGCATAAGACACCGTTTTTGCTGTATCTCCATACCAAGCTGTTAATCTAGGTAAATTAACTTGCTTACCATAAATGGTCATGGAGTCTTGTTCCCAAATGGTATTTTTAAGTAAGCTAGCGTAAAGTCTATTGCTTTCTTTTGTAGAGAAAAAATTCTCAAATAAAGTTACATCAGCGCCTGGCAAATCAAATGTTGTTTTAATAACTTCATCCGTAGAAAATAAGTCAGTTTGATTGAATAGATCCATGTTATTATGCTCCAAATAATTTATAGGTTAATCGCGAAAAAAGTAAAAAACTAACAGAAAAATCATGTGTTATTTACTTCTTTCAATTGTCTTTTTCCTGAGGTCTTTTATAAAATAGCCCAACATAATAATGATGAAAAAAGAAAAAGGCAATGAGGTTATAATTAATAAGCGTTGCACAGCTTCTAAAACATTGATATTCGCTTTAGAATTTCCTAAAAGTATCAAAGCGATTGTTGCTAGTAAAATGAAAACGGACCAAATAAGGCGATGCATTTTACTTGGGTTTTTAGATCCTTTATCCGTAAACATGCTCAATACAAATACGGCAGAATCTACAGAGGTTATTAGAAAGCTTATCAATAAAAACAGGGATGTAATGTTTAAAACTGTTGCGTACGGATAGTGCTCAAAGAACACAAATATAGAAGCAAATACATTACTAAATTCGTTATTATATACGCCCCAGTCTTCAATTAAATGAAAAGCAGAGGTTCCAAAAACGGAGAACCAAAAAAAGGTACCTAAAGAAGGAATAATTAAAACCCCTAACAATAATTGTCTTATGGTGCGACCTTTGGATATTCGGGCGATAAATATTCCTGTAAAAGGCGCCCATGCCAACCAAAATGCCCAATAATAGAAGGTCCAATCGGTTAAAAACTCTAAACCAGGATTATAAGATCCCAATGCTAAACTCATGGGAACAAAATCTACAATATAATTTAGGGTTGTTTTAGCAAATGCAACCAAAATAGCCCCCATATCGCTTGTTGTAAACACAAATATTAAAATAGCAAAAGTGACAATGATATTTAGTGTTGAAAATATTTTAATTCCTTTATTTACACCCTGCCAAGCAGAATAACATGCTACTGTTGAAATAAAAACACAAAGCGCTATGGTTGTTGTAAGTCCGAAGTCATAATCTGAAATATGATTGAGGCCTCCATTAATTTGGGTTGTTCCAAGACCAATTGCTGCGATTAGTCCAAAAACAGTGGTTATAATTGTCGTAACATCGACGCCTTTTTTTAAAAAATTACTTTTTATATGGTCGTCAATAGTCGCACTAATTCTGACTTTCTTTTTTTTAACATGCAACGCATAGCCAACAACCATAGCAAAAAGACCATAAAATGCCCAAGCTGTTAGTCCCCATTGATAAAAGGTAAACTCTAGTGCTAAAATATTAGGTGATAGTTCGGATGCATAAGGTGGATTTTGCTGCATAAAAACAGGTTCTTGTACTGCTCTTAATAAAATACCAGACCCCATTCCTGCGCTATATAACATAGCTGTCCAAGACCAAAGTGAATATTTTGGTTTAGAGGAGGGTTTCCCAAGTTTTATGTTTCCATATTTGGAAAAAGCAATAAATATGAGTGCCAACACACATCCAAAACCTAGATATAAATAGAAATAGCCAAAATAATTCCGAACCCATAAAGAAGCACTTTCAATGGCGCTATAACTTGCTTCTGTTGCAAAAAACACGATTAAGCTACAGGTGAATATTATGCCTACAGAAATAGATAAAATGGAATGTTTTCTAAGAAGCTTTAAAATCAAGAGAATTAGGTTTATGCAAAAATAAGGATTAGAATGTAAATCCTAATTCCTGCCTCCCTAAATTGAAACCTATTTTGTACATAAGCGGGATAATAATGTACTTTAAAAGGTTTGTAAAGTGGAATTATGGATTTGTAATTCTTTTTCAACTAAATTTGCTTCAAGTTATCCTTAATACACACCAAAATGCATATAATTGAAGCTTTTAAGCCTTTCGAAATACAAGAAATAGAATTAACAGAATGGAAACAGCGTCCTGTTAAAAACAACTTTTTCGAATTGGTTTTAATTAAAGACGGATACGGTACTCAGTGTATTAACTATAATGATGTCAGCTACAGCAAAGGCAGTATCTTTTTATTACCTCCTTTAAAATGTCATTCATTCAACATAGAAAAACAAACAAAATTTGTATTTCTAAAATTTACGGATTCTTTTTTTAAGAATGTAAATAGAATCAATATAGACCGAAATGAATGGTTTAAAGAGGCGTCCTATATATTATCTAACTACAATCAATTGCCAGGAGATATTATTAAAAACGAAATCGATAGAAATCATTTAGGAAGTTTAATAGAAATGATTTTGCAAGAATCTAGAAGTTACGGGGAGTCTTCAATTAACCTTGTTACAAGTCTTATGACGAGTGTTCTAGAAATACTTATCAGAAATATTAAAAAGAGTAATTATTTTGAAGTTCCAAACAACAGTGACGACAGAATTGTCAAAATGCTTACTTATATTAATGAAAACATAGACAAAACAGAATTACTAAAAGTCGAAAACTTAGCGGATGTTTTTATGATGTCTTCGACTTATGTTAGTGAATATTTTAAAAAACAAGTCCACATGTCTTTGCGCGAATACATTATTAAAGCGAAATTGAAGTTAGTGGAAATACGTTTACTAAATTCCGATTTTACATTAACTCAGATTGCTGATGAGCTCGGATTTACAGATGTTAGTCACTTGTCTAAAACCTTTAAGCGTTACGCTGGCACTTCGATCCGTGAGTTTAAAAATAACGGTGAATATATGATGCTAAAAAGAGGAACTTGTGTACCGACTATTCGTGCATAGGTCTAATATATATTTCTCTTGTCATTAGTTACCCCTTGTCTTAATGGATAACTATTACTTGTAAATGTACTTTTTTTCGGACAATTTATTTTATATTGTGGAAACATAAATAAACAGTATAAAGACTGATTCTAAATGGATTGAGTCCTTTTTTAAAAAACAAATTAAGTATATTTGGTACTATGATAACAAATACTTTTTCTTTTAATGACTAAAACTAGAGACGTCGATATTCGTTTTTTTAATAAGACAACTTTTATTGATGGTCTATTTTATATTTCATTTTTAGCAACCGTAATTGTGAGTATCTGCCTAGAAAGAGAACAGCTTGTTTATGTTTTACCTATTGTTATCTTTTCTATTATTTTCAAATACATAAATCTCACCAAAAAGAAAGCTAATCCGTTATTTATTATAGCCTTGTTGGCCATATTAGTTTCTGATCTGTTAGCGTCTTCTTGTTTTGAAAATTGTTTTGTTTGGATTGCTATATTTGCTTCTGTATATTTAATATGCTGCGCGTTGAGTCTCAAGAAATATTTACATAAAGGTAAGTTAAAATCGTTATTATCCTTTTCAGTTATAGTTAGCTCAATATTGATTTTTTATGTCCTTTATTCCATTTTGGACCTGGTTATTAGTTTTCTACCCGGTATTGACGTGTTCTTTCTTATTATATGTAGTGTTAGTTTAATCATTTACAACATAACGGTTGCTATAATTTATATAAGAGACACGTACCATAATGGTACCGTTTTATTAGCATCTAGTATTTTTACCTTTTTTCAAATTACCTTAATTGTTATTAATGAGTTTTTGTTATATGATAAAACGTTTACGGTATTAGCAGTGAGTTGCCATATAATAGCCATGTATCTATTTATGGATTTTATTGCTAAAACCAAGGTTATAAAACTAGAGGATATTAAAGAAAAATTTATTTAGAAAAGCGATGCGTTTTTAGATTTTTATTAAAAAAGAAAGCTTTATGATTACATCACAAAGCTTTTCTGAAATTGCTACTAGTTAGGGTTCTAGAGTTTAGCAATTTATATGTTTAGCTAATAAGGCGTCTATGTCATTCGGATTCAGTTTAGGATTAGCTCCTTCACTACTCGCTACAACAGCACCAACGACACAAGCAAAATCAATAGCGGTTTGTGGTGCTTCTCCTTTGAGTAATTTATCCGTTAAAGCGGCTAAAAAAGAATCCCCTGCACCTACCGTATCTACGACATTAATTTTATGTCCCTTATTGTAATAAAACGTGTCATTATAAAATAGTATCGCTCCTTTTGAGCCTAATGTGACACAAATTGATTTTGTATGGGTCTGCTGCGCAATAAATTTTATACTACCTTCTAAGTTCTGTGTTTCTGAATTTAGCTTATCAATGATTTCTGAAATTTCATGATTGCTGAACTTTTTAAAATCGGCAGCTTTCATAATAAGATGTGTAACGATCTCTATGATTTCATCATCATTAAACTTAATAAAATCCGAAGACTCCATCAAATGATTCAAAACCTCCTTAGTGTAATATGGAGCTCTAAGATTGACATCAAAGACCTTATAAGAAGCAATTTCTAAAAGGGAATAAAGTGTCTGTTTAGAATTATAATCTCTAGCGCTTAGACTTCCAAATATAAAAGCATCTGAAGCCAAAGTAATAGCTTTAGCGCTTTTTGTCAATTGAATACGATCCCAAGCTCTTGGGTAATTTATTGTATAAGAAGCGGAACCTTCTTCATTTAATGAAACGGCCACTTCTCCCGTTTTTAATTCTGAATCTATTTGAATATCATCAACAGCAACTCCATTTTCTTTTATAAATTGAAAAATACCATCGCCATCTGAATCGTCACCAATCCGGGTGATTATAGACACATTATTCTCTAAGGATTGCAACCGTAAGGCTACATTTAAAGGTGCTCCACCTATTTTTTTGCGGTTAGGAAATACATCCCATAACACTTCTCCAAAACAAACTATGTTTTTCATTTAGATCGTATTTAAGTTCTTGTTGTTCAAATTAAGAACACTCTTTTTGGTACCGAGTTTTGTTATATTTTGATACGCTGAAGTGTAAGCTTCAACAAAGCGTTCTGAAGTTTTAAGTTGTCCGAAAACAGATTCAATTTCTAAAAATGCTGTGGGATTTCCGTTTGATGCGACTACCGCTTTATCATGTAAAGTGGTTGCCATAGCGTCTTTTATGTTTAAATCTACTCCGTTGTCGTCTTTCCCTAAGCTATAAATTGCCCAAGCTGCGATTAAAAAAGCGGCAAAGTCAATAGATCTATTCGATTCTAAATTGCTTGTGACTGTTGGTAAAACGAAAATCGGGACTTTAGCGGAACTTTCCGAACAAATCCGGTCTATTTGATCCTTAATGTTTACATTTCCAAAACGTTGCAATAAGGATGCTTTATAGGCTTCTAAATCTACACCTTCCAAATCTGCTAAAGTTGGTGTAACCTCAGTATCCATATAATGTTTTAAAAACATGCTTATTTGAGTATCATGAACCGCTTCATCTATTGTTGCATAACCCGATAATGCTCCTAAAACACCAAGGACTGTATGTCCTGCATTTAATAGGCTTAATTTCATTTTTTCGTAAGGCACAACATCTTCAACAAACTGCGCTCCTACAGCTTCCCAAAGTGGTCTGCCGTTTACAAAATCATCTTCAATAACCCATTGCTTAAACGGTTCGCACACCACAGGCCAAGCATCATCGATACCTGCTTCTGTTTGTAACCTTTCAATATCTTTAGGTGATGTTGCCGGTGTAATACGATCTACCATACTATTTGGAAAGGACACCTGTTTTTCTATCCACGCTACCAAACTTGGTTCTGCCATTTGCACATAACTCAAAAGCATTGTTTTGGTCATATCTCCATTGCCTTGTATATTATCGCAAGATTGAATGGTAAATCCTTTACTTCCGTTCTCTTTTCTCAATTTTAAAGCTTGAGTTAAATAGCCAAATACGGTTTTTGGTGCTGATGGATTAGCGATATCATGAAGAATTGCAGGATTCTCTTTGTCAAATGATTTTGTAGCTTCATTGTAGTTATAACCACCTTCTGTAATGGTTAAGGTGACTATTTTAACTTCTGGACTCGCCATTTTTTGAATGACTTGTATCGGATTTGCTGGGGCAAAAAGGATTTCGGTAATAGAGCCAATAACACGCTTGGTCAGTGAGCCATCAAACTCTTTAACCATTAAGGTGTAAAGACCATCTTGTGCTTTTAACGTGTTATATATGTTAGTATCAGAAGGCAGTAAGGCCACTCCACAAATTCCCCATTCGGTTATAGCGGTATTGTGTAGTAATTGATCGGTATAATAAGCTTCATGAGCTCTATGAAAACCACCAATACCAATATGTACAATACCCGTTTTGAGTTGGCTTCTATCGTAAGTTGGACAAGAAATTCTTTTTGAAATTTCTCCTAAATTCTTTTGATTAAGTTTAATGTTATGTTCCATGATATTTAGGTGTTTTTTATTTTTCCACGCTTAAGTGCCCAATAGGCTGTTACAAAATATATTACGGTACAGATAAATGCATACTTATAAAATACCTCTCTATTTTGTGTGTACATCTCCGCATCTTCACTGCCAAATAACACATTACAGGCTAAGACAACCGTAATGAGTAAAACAAGTAAAGAAATACCTCTTAATAATTTAGTAAAAAGTGATGTGTCTTTAATGATTATGCGCTCTCCTTCTGCTTTTTGCTCTTGAAATTTTGAGATGTTGATGTTGCGTATTCTTTCTTTTTCTTCAGCTTCTGGATACTTACGTTTAGCACCATAGCGTCCTGCTAAAAAGGTATAGACTACGATTGTGAATATCCAAGTTGGTATAAACAGATAAAAGAAAGACATGACATTTAATGCGTTGAGTCCAAAACCAAACACAAGACCAAGTGCCCAAGAAGCAATAGCCGGAGTGCTAACCGTTAATTGGCGATAGTGTAACCAATAGCGTGTGTAACCAATTCGAGGAAATATTTGATGTTCTGAAAACACAATGGCTCCAACCGGCACCACTAATAAACCAGCATAAGTAAGTAATGGTAGTATTTGAGAAAATACAAACGGAAAACAGGCCACGACTATAGTAACTAAACCAACTGCTATGGTGGTTTTTTTACGCGAATGATTTTTAAATATCGCTTGTGCTGCCAAACCAGCTCTATAAAGATTAGCAACTGCGGTCGTCCAACCTGCTACAATTACAATAACAAAGCCTGACCATCCTAAGGCGTAATAAGCGACATCACCTGGATCTAGTTCTACTATAGATTTCCCGATGATAACAGCTGCACCAGCCCCCATAATTCCGGCAGAAATCCAAGCGACATAATGGCCAAACATCATGCCTGTACTCGTTGTTAATCCGTATATTTTCTTTTTAGAAAATCGGAATAAGGCCATATCTATAAGTCCAAAATGCGTAATGGTATTTGCAGCCCAAGCAAAACCAATGACTTCTGTTAAACCGATACCCGCTTCTCCATCACTGTTCACTCCTGTCCAGATAGATTGGTCACCTAAGCTTATAAAATCGGCCCATCCATTTGGTAATGGCTTACCTAATACTTCTAAGGATAAGGCCGGTAACAGCACAAAAGCACCACACGTAAACATCACAAATAACCAAGGAGCACAAATACCAGCAAATTCTGAAACGGCTTTAAAACCATAAATAGCTATAGAAACAACGACTGATCCAACAATTAATACGATAAGTACAAACCAAGAATTGGTGGGATACCAGTTTAATTGTGGTGGAATATCAAACGCAAACCTAACAGCTGTAGCAGATACCGTAATCATTGCTGCAGAAATTACTGTGAAAATAATGACATTAGCCCAATTGTAAAGTTTGGTCATTGAATCTCCTGCAATCTTATTGAGATAGGTGTATAAGCTTAATCGCGTATCTACAGCAATAGGAGATGTAATGAACGTCCAACTTAAAACAGCCAAGATATTACCTATTAATAAACCTAATAGAATATCTTTTGTTGTAGCTCCTAGAGCTACAAAAGTAGCACCAATAACAAACTCCGTTGCAGCAACATGCTCGGCGGCATAAATACCAGCAAAATGCGTCCAATTGTGTAATTTATGTTTCGCAATTGGTAATTGTTCGTCCTCTAAGCTTTCAAATTGCTGAAAATCATTGGTTGCGCTCATGTTTTATAAATTAAAATTAGTCTTGTTAAATATTTTATTCTGACGTACATGCCATTGTATTTCTCGTTAGGTTATGTTCTGAATAAAGAATTACGCAATTGTAATTCTGTGTATTAACAATTCTAATCCTGTTATATTTATAAACGTCATTTTTACGTTTATTAGTCAAATGTATAAAATAATATTTGAATAACTGTTAATTTGAAATATAAAAATATATCATATTATCTTGATACTATGGTATATTGATACTTAAAAGCTTTGTTTATAAGGAATTCAATAAATTAATAATTAATGTAATAATGACGTTTATTCGGTATAATTATTTACATTTATCACATAATTTGATATTATGGCACCTAATAAAATTCTTAATTTATCTGTAGATTGCGTGGTTTTTGGATACGATACCAATACCAAATCATTAAATGTGCTACTGATAAAACGGTATTTAGAATCTGAAACGACTAAGGATGTCTTGGTTGATGATTATGTACTTACAGGATATCATGTGTATGACGATGAAACTTTAGATGAATCAGCAACTCGTGTATTGAAGGAGCTAACAGGTTTGACCAATCAGTATAAAAAACAGTTTAAGGCCTTTGGAAATCCAGATCGTTTATCAAATGAAAAGGATCTTATTTGGGTTCAAAATCAAGAATTTAACCTTAGAACGATTACCATAGCGTATTACTTCTTGTTAAAAACAGAAGATGTTGATGTTGATAATAATAAGTATGAGGCCAAGTGGTTTCCGCTTAGAGAATTACCAGAATTAGGATTCGATCATCAACAGATTATTGAAGAAGCGCATGAAGATTTAAAAACAAAATGCTTAGCTGAACCTATTATATTCGAATTACTTCCAGATAAATTCACCATTAATGACGTGCAAGATCTTTACGAATCCATTTTAGGAATAGAGATTGACAACCGTAACTTCAGACGAAAACTGATTAATAAAAAATACATCATTCCTTTAGATGAAAAACAAGTTGGTGTGTCTAAAAAACCAGCACAGTTATACATGTTTAGTAAAGACATTTATAAAAAGATGTATCATAAAAATTACTTGATTAATATTTAATTCGAAAAACACAGCTTAAAGTTTAGTTTAAAAAAATAACACAATTTTAAGTTTTAGTATTTAAAAACTCTTTAGTTTTGCCCACTTAATTATCAAGAATCTCAAAAAGAGATAGCAACCTGCAGTAACGAGCAAGGTGCTAAATAAGATAAGCCAAATACTTTGGAAAAAACGTTACACCAATTCCCACGTATTTACTTATTGTCTACTTTTTGTGATTCTGAAAAAACAGATTCATGTCGTCAATAAAACCAATTACCCCAAGTTTTAAAGCCTTAATTCCATTTTTTGTATTCATCATTACGTTTTTAAGTGTTGGAATTATTCAAAATGACTTTTATGCCTTACCTGCTCCTATTGCTGTTATTGCAGGAATCCTTGTAGCGTTTCTCATGTTTAAGCAGTCCATCAATTCTAAAATTAGCACACTTTTAGAAGGCTGTGGAGATCCTAAAATACTCACCATGTGTTTAATTTATTTACTGGCTGGTGCATTTGCGGCCGTCACAAAAGCCACGGGAAGTGTAGATACCATTGTTCATTTAGGATTAGACCTCATTAATAGCCAATACATTTATTTTGGTGTCTTTATCATCGCTGCTTTTTTATCCGTTTCAACGGGAACCTCAGTTGGCGCCATTGTAGCTTTGGCACCTATAGTGATTGGGTTTGCGGACACTGGTGATTTCTCTTTGGGGATTTTATGCGGAGCCTTATTAGGTGGTTCCATGTTTGGTGATAATTTATCGGTAATATCGGATACGACCATTGCAGCTACCCAATCTTTAGACTGTAAAATGAGCGATAAATTTAAAGCCAATATAAAAATAGCCTTACCAGCAGCGCTTGTAACTATTGGTATTCTTATTTATCAAGGTTTAAGTCTGCAAACAGATAGTACAGAAACAATCGCCTATTCGTATTCCATATTAAAGATTGCTCCCTATGTTATTGTGATTGTTTTATCTATAATAGGTATTAACGTTTTTACAACCTTGATGTTAGGAGTTATTTCAGCGGGAATTTTAGGAGTGTTTTATGGAGATTTTTCAATCATTGAATTTACAAGAATCAGCTATACAGGTTTTACCAACATGACCGAAATTTTCCTGCTATCTCTATTAACTGGTGGTTTAGCAGCTTTGGTAGCTTTCAATGGAGGCATCGAATTTATTTTAGTCAAAATTAAAACCCTGATTAGAAATCAGAAAACAGCGCAATTCGGCATTGCAGCTTTAGTTTCCACTATTAATACGGCCATTGCAAACAATACGGTTTCTATTATTATTTCAGGATCTATAGCTAAATCTATTAATGATGAATACGGCTTAGATAACAAACAAACGGCGTCAATCTTAGATGTCTTTGCTTGTATTACACAAGGACTTTTACCGTATGGCGCGCAAGTATTAATGATTTTAAGTTTCGCGAATGGTAATATTACGTATGTGGATTTGGTATCTAATACGTGGTATTTAGTTTTGCTACTGTTGTCTACTACTCTATTTATTGGATTCAGAAGCAATTCTAAAATTAACGTAAACTCTAAAACGGATTAGGTTAAACAGAACTCACTCATCTTATTAGAATATTATGACGCTCGTTTAGTAGTTAAACATAAACCTTTGTTAAAAAAAGAATGAACGTTCATTTTTGCTATATATTTGCATCAGAATTAAAACACAATGGCAAAACTTCAAAAAAGTATAGATAAACGTAATGCACTCGTTAAGGCAACCATAGAGTTGGTTAACAACAACGGGTTTCATGCGACTCCTATGAGTAAGATTGCTAAAATGGCTAATGTGTCGCCGGCAACCATTTACTTATACTTTGAAAACAAACAAGACTTAGTTAATCAAACGTATATAGATGTTAAGGCGGAATACACCAATTATGCATTTGCCGATTTTGATCCTAACATGCCAATTGAAGAAGGCTTTGAAATGATATGGAAACGCATCGCCGATTTTAAACTGAATGAATGCGAGCATGCTATGTTTTTAGCACAGTGTGATAATACTCCAATGATAGATGAGGAAAGCAGACAAGAAGGCATTAAGCACTTACAACCACTACTCGATCTTTGGGAACGTGGTAAAAAAGAAGGGGTTATAAAACCGCTTTCAGATTATATATTATATGCTTACGCTATCAACCCTTTATCTTTTTTAATGATGACTCAAAAACGAGGATCATTTACCTTAGATAAAGCACATTTAGAAGAGGCTTATCAATCGGCTTGGAGCAGTATAAAAACGTGTCTATAGTATGAAAAAAACAGCAATCATATTAGGTGCATCTGGTTTAACTGGTGGTTTAGTACTTCAAAAATTAATTGAAGACGACCGTTACGATACCATTAAATTGTTTTCACGCTCAAAAATTGAAGGTTTACCAAATAAAGTCAAACAATTTATTGGCGATCTATTAGAGCTTAACCAATTTAAAGATGATTTTACAGCAGACGAGGTGTATTGCTGTATTGGTACCACGGCGAAAAAGACACCAGACAAAACACTTTATAAGAAAATAGATTTCGGAATTCCGGTTGCCGCTGCAAAGCTTTCAAAAGAAAATAACATCCCTGCATTTTTAGTCATCTCAGCAATGGGAGCCAATAAAAATAGTACTGTGTTTTACAATAAGACAAAAGGAGAAATGGAACACAACGTCTTAAAGCAGCAGCTTAAAAAGACATTTATTCTAAGACCATCTTTAATTGGTGGTGAGAGACAAGAATCTAGATTATTAGAAAAAATAGGATTGGTGATTTTTAAAGTAATTCAGCCTTTATTCATCGGTAAATTAAAAAAATATAAAATAGTGAATGCAGAAACCATAGCGCAAGCTATGATACACTTAGCAAATACAAACCATTATGCTGATGTGATTATAACGTCAGATGACATTAATAAATTAGGAATCAACGCTTAAAAAAGAAATTATAAATATGGAATTATTAGATAAATTAAATTGGAGATATGCCGCTAAAGCAATGAATGGAAACGTGGTACCAGAAGAAAAAATACAACGCATTTTAGAAGCAGCACGTTTGGCGCCGACATCAAGTGGTTTACAACCTTTTGAGATTATGGTGATTACAAACCAAGAGGTGAAGGAAAAAATTAAACCTGTAGCATGGAACCAGTCGGTAATTACAGACTGCTCTCACCTACTCGTTTTTGCAGCTTGGGATACGTACACGGCAGATAGAATTAATTATATGTTCGATTTAACTAATGAGATTCGTGGTTTTAAAAATGAAGGTTGGGAAAACTATCGCCAAATGCTACTAAGCTCATATCCACAAAAAGATGCGGAAGAAAACTTTAACCATGCTGCTAAGCAAGCGTATATCGCATTTTCACAAGCGATAACTGCTGCAGCTTTTGAAGGTGTAGATACCACTCCACTCGAAGGTTTTGATCCGGCTGCAGTCGATGAAATTTTAGGACTAAGAGAAAAAGGATTACGTAGTGCCGTATTATTACCTGTTGGCTACAGAAAAGAAAATGAAGATTGGTTAGTAGATCTTGTTAAGGTGAGAAAACCTATGGAAGATTTAGTAACTGTAATTAACTAAAAAACAAAGAATCATGACAAAGACAATTTTATTAAAAAATAGACCTGAAGGAAAACCTTCAATGTCAGATTTCGAATTTAAAACAGAGGAATCTGAAAACACAGTAAACCAAGGAGAATTACTATTAGAAACCAAATACGTTTCTGTAGATCCGTATTTACGAGGACGAATGAGTGATGCTAAATCATACGTGCCACCATTTCAACTTGATAAGCCAATTCAGTCTGGCGTAATTGCTGAAGTACTAGAATCTAAAAACGACAAGTTTAAGGCTGGCGATTTTGTCTCTGGCATGCTCAACTGGCAAACAAAACAAGTCTCTAAAGCGGAAGGATTAACTAAAGTTGATCCGTCTAAAGCACCATTATCTGCTTATTTAGGGATTTTAGGTATGACAGGTTTAACAGCTTACACAGGATTAACCGAAATTGGAAAACCGAAAGCAGGAGAAACATTAGTAGTTTCTGGTGCAGCTGGTGCCGTTGGATCTGTTGTAGGACAAATTGGAAAAATCCTAGGCCTGAAAGTAATTGGTGTCGCCGGAACAGATGAAAAAATAGAAATGCTAAAAAGCAAATTCGGATTTGATGCTGGTATCAATTATAAGACCACAAAAGACATGAAAGCTGCCATTGCAGAAGCAGCACCAAATGGTGTAGATATTTATTTTGATAATGTAGGTGGACCAATTTCAGATGCGGTTTTAGTGAATATTAATAGACTCGCACGAATCATTGTTTGTGGAGCCATTTCGGTTTACAATAACACGGAAGCACCAAAAAGCTTGAGCGTTCAGCCGTTCTTAGTAAAAAACAGTGCCTTAATGCAAGGGTTTATTGTCTCTAATTATACGGACAAATTCCCAGAAGCTATGAAGCAATTATCAACATGGTTGGCAGAAGACAAACTAACCTATTCAGAAACCATAGTTAAAGGTTTTGATAACATTCCGAGTGCTTTTATCGATTTATTTGAAGGTAAAAACAAAGGAAAAATGGTAGTTGAATTATAAAAAATATAAAAAGAAAAGAAGATGAATAATTTTGAATTTAAAAACCCTACCAAAATAATTTTTGGAAAGGACACGATAGAAAAACTAGAAAACGAAATACCTAAAGACGCCAAAGTATTATTGCTTTATGGTGGAGGAAGTATCAAGAAAAACGGTATTTACGATCAGGTTAAAACAGCCTTATCTAAAGTAGATGTTGTTGAGTTTGGAGGTATTCCTGCAAATCCAGAATACGCTAAGTTAATGGAAGCATTAAAAGTGATAAAAGACGAAAACATTACATACTTATTAGCCGTTGGTGGTGGATCAGTAATTGATGGGACTAAGTTTTTATCAGCAGCTGCGGTTTATGATGGTGAGACTCCTTGGGATATTTTAACCCAAAATATTAGAACTGAAAAAGGAATGCCTTTCGGAACCGTTTTAACGCTTCCTGCTACAGGATCTGAAATGAATTCTGGTGCTGTAGTAACAAGAGCTGAGACACAAGAGAAGTTAGCGATGGGTGGACCTGGTTTATTTCCTGAGTTTTCCATATTAGATCCTCAAGTGATCACCTCTATTCCAGAACGTCAATTAGCTAATGGATTAATGGATTCATTTACCCATGTTTTAGAACAATACATGACATATCCTATTGGTGCGTTGTTACAAGATCGTTTTGCTGAAAGTATTTTACAAACCATCATTGAGGTGGCACCGAAAGTATTGAAAGATCCTACAGATTATAAAGCAGCCTCTAACTTTATGTGGAGTTGTACTATGGCATTAAACGGATTAATCCAAAAAGGTGTACCAAACGATTGGGCTGTTCATGCGATGGGACACGAGTTAACGGCATTGTTTGGTATTGACCATGCACGTACTTTAGCCGTAATTGCACCAAGCCATTACAAGTTTAATTTTGAAGCGAAGAAAGAAAAATTAGCACAATATGCAGAGCGCGTTTGGAATGTTACCGAAGGTAGCACAGACGATAAAGCTTATGCTGCGATTGAAAAAACAACAGCTTTCTTTCATCAGTTAGGTATCGATACTAAGTTGTCCGATTACACTAAAGATTATGAAGGTACGGCTGAAAAAATAGCAAAACGTTTTACTGATCGTGGATGGTTGGGATTAGGTGAACACCAATCGCTTTCCCCAGATAAGGTAGAAAAAATTGTAAAAATGGCGTATTAATTTTAAACGAAATGTCCGTTTGAGTGTCCCGACGTTGACGTCGGAATGTATCAAGATCAATTTTTTCAACACTCAAACAGACATTAGATTTTATAAAAATGAAAACACTACAAACTATAGTAGTTATTCTAACTTTAATTACAGCCTCAAGTTGTAAAGAGAATACAGCTTCTGAAACCGTTTCAGAAGGACAAAAAGAATTAAAAACAGAAAAGAACATGAAGGTATTATTCGTATTAACATCTCACGATAAATTAGGAGATACAGGAAAGAAAACAGGATTTTGGGTTGAAGAATTCGCAAGTCCATATTACACATTATTAGATAAAGGAGCAACCATTACAATCGCGACACCAAAAGGTGGAGCTGCACCAGTAGATCCAAGTAGTGATTCGCCAGATGCGGCAACTGAAGCTACTGACCGTTATAACAAGGATGTTGATGCAAAAGATAAAATAGCAAACACCAAAGTATTAGCAGATATGAATCCAGATGATTTTGATGCTGTATTTTATCCAGGTGGTCACGGTCCTTTATGGGATTTAACTAATGATGCAAATTCAGTAGCATTGATTGAAAAATTCGATCGCCAAAATAAACCTATCGCTTTTGTTTGTCATGCACCAGCTGTATTGAAGGACGTTAAAAATGAAGATGGAACAGCCTTAGTAAAAGGAAAAAAAGTGACCGGTTTTTCAAATTTAGAAGAAGCAGCAGTTGGTTTAACCGAAGTTGTACCATTGTTACTTGAAGATATGTTGATTGAAAATGGAGCGTTCTACTCTAATGGAGATAAATGGGCACCATATGCTGTACAAGATGGCAATCTTATTACAGGTCAAAATCCTGCATCATCAGAATTAGTAGCTGAAAAGTTATTGGAAACATTGAAATAATTACCCTAGTTGATTAATAGCGGAAAGCCTGTATAACGTAATGTTTGCAGGCTTTTTTATTTGTTTGCATAAGACTGTTTGAGTGTTGAATTAAGATTCAGAGTCTTAAGCATCACAGAAGCTTTCTATTTCTATTCGATATTAATGACCTACACCACCAAACATTTGTATTTTTGCGCCGCATTTAAAGAGAAGGCTTAATATTAAGACACCACAACATGATTATATCTAAACTACATTACATATCTCAAGGAAATACTCCTGAAGCGCATTTAGAAAACATTCAAAAGGCGTGTACATCTGGTGCGGAATTAGTACAATTACATCTTAAAGATGTTTCGGATGCTAAATATTTGGAAATAGCTAAAGCTGCTCGAGAAATTACCTTTCATTTTCAAACACGATTAATCATTAATTCTAATTATAAAATAGCTAAAGACGTTAAGGCGGAAGGTGTGCATTTAGAAAAATCAGACATCTGCCCTACTGTAGTTAGACCAGATTTATACAGCTGGCAAATTATTGGTGGTACAGCAAATACTTTGGAAGATTGCGAATCGTTAATCGCCAAAAACGTCGATTATATTATTTTAGAACCTTTTAAATCATCAGCTGAAGATAGTTCAACTATAACTTTAGGTCTAGATGGCTATACGGCTATCAGTAATGCTTTAATAACAGCAAAACCAATTATCGGTTTTGGCGATATCACTACAGATGACGTGACCGCTATTTTAGAAACTGGTATTTCGGGCATTGCGGTATCTGATGCTATCACTGAAAATTTTGACAGTATAAAACAGTTCAATCTTTTATTAAAAGCATCAGCAACGGGTGAGATTCGTCACACGTTTGAGTAAATAAACCTTACTTCTTTCCTTCAATTAACTACTTAAATATATAGTCCAGTATGTGGATGTATTTAGGCTTATTAGCCGCTCTTTTTTTAGGATTACACAACTTATGTAAAAAACATGCCGTACAAGGCAACGAAGTGTTTCCTGTGCTTTTAGGAACCGTTTCTAGTGGTTTTTTGTTTGTCGCTGCGTTTTATGGGTTGTCTATTTATTATCCAGATTACGCGCTGGAGCACGGTTATAACTTTCAAAAGATTTCGTGGAAAATTCATGGTTTTATCCTTATAAAGTCAGCGATTATGGCGAGTTCTTGGATATTAGCTTACCAAGCGTTAAAGCATTTACCGATTACGATTGTCACACCTATTCGTTCTGCAGGACCGTTTTTCACCTTTATTGGTGCGATTTTAATTTACCAAGAACAACCCAGTCCTTTGCAATGGATTGGCTTTTTCCTCATCATATTCTCAGTAATGCTTTACTCTAAAATCGGTAAAAGAGAAGGTATAAATTTTAAACGCAACAAATGGATTTTCGCCATTATCGGAGCGACGTTTTTAGGCGCGTCCAGTGGTTTATACGATAAATTCTTAATTCAAAATCTAAGTCTCAACCCACAAACCTTACAATTCTGGTTTTGCCTTTACACCATATTGATTCTACTCGTCATCCTAACCATCACATGGTTTCCCCATGCCGAAAAACGAAAAGCCTTTAAATTTCGCTGGTCCATTATCGCCGTTGGTATTTTATTGCAAGCCGCAGATTACTTCTATTTTAAAGCCTTGCAAGATCCTGATGCCTTAATAATGCTATTATCAGCCATTAAACGAAGTCAGATATTAATTGCCGTAGTCGTTGGTGGTTTAGTCTTTAAAGAACAGAATAAGCGCAAAAAATTAGTGCCTTTAGCAGGAATTATGATGGGAGTTTTTCTAATTTTATATTCTAATTAAAAAGGAGTATTTAACATTAAGACAACTGAATCAGACTCTTGGTTGTTATGCTTCATCAAATTGTAAAAACTATAAAGTAGTGAGAAAAAATGGGTTTAGTAATACTAATTTAAAACTTAACTTGCTATAATTTTTTAAATGATTAAACCGAATGAATTCAGATTACACTCAAATTATAGAAAACGCATACAAGTTCGTTAAGCCGATTAAAGATCACGGAAAACTAGCGACTTACATACCCGAATTAGCAAATGTAAATCCAGATAAGTTTGGAGTGCACATCACTAAAATAGATGGTAATAACTTCGGAATTGGAGACCACTTAGAGAAATTTTCAATTCAGAGTATTGCTAAAGTCTTGTCACTTTCATTAGCTGTTAAATTTCTAGGAGAGCGTATTTGGACGCGTATTGACGTTGAGCCTTCTGGTACAAAATTCGATTCGCTTCTTTTACTAGAAACTTATAAAGGCATTCCTCGTAATCCGTTCATTAATTCTGGAGCCATTGTTATTTGCGACATCTTAATCACACATTTAGAAAATGCACGTGAGGAGTTTCTTGAATTTGTTAGAGATTTAAGTGATATTCCAGATCTAAACTATTCTGATGACATCGCTGATTCTGAAAAAGCGACGGGTTACCGAAATGTAGCCTTATGCAACTTTATAAAATCGTTGGGTAATATTAAAAACGATCCCGCCGAAGTGTTAGATTTTTATTTCGATATGTGTTCATTAGAAATGAATTGTGAACAAGTGTCACATACCTTTTCGTTTTTAGCCAACGGAGGTAGAAAATTAAGCGATGGTAAACGGATCATAACGAGCAGTCAGGCAAAACGAATCAATGCTTTAATGCTCACTTGTGGATTCTATGACGAGTCAGGTGAATTTGCATTTAAAGTGGGACTTCCAGGAAAAAGTGGTGTTGGCGGTGGTATTGTAGCCTTATACCCTAATAACTTTACGATTGCCGTTTGGAGTCCAAAATTAAATCCTAACGGAAACTCTTTTAAAGGCATGAAATTGCTAGAAACGGTTACGACACATTCTGAAATGAGTATTTTTTAATGATTTAGATTACCAATCATGTTTTTAAACTAATACCTGCGACTAAACTCTTTATATTCAAAACCAAAAGCGCATACCAAGAAAGAAAGAAAATAGTTAGTAAGCAATCAACACCCAAATTCCGACACGGTCGGAATCAACGATTTTCAGAAATAATGAGCTCAAAATATAGTTCATTTACACAATCAAGTATTGGAAATATAGATTCAATAAGAACCTTTAATCATAAATGCCTTGGCGAATGGCGCTTTAGCAAATGCGCAGCATTCACGAAAACCTATTTAAACAATAAGAATGGATGAGTAACTCCTAACAAATCGTTTTGATTTTTTGGTTCGTTTATTCGCTTATGCTTATTTTATGGAACTCATGATGTGCTGCGCAGTTTGCATCAAGGCAAAATGAACATATAAAAAACATTTTATCAAACATTAGTTCTAGTGATTCCTGTTTTTTCTATAGAATTACATAAAGCATAGCTATAACTAGCAAAACCATTAAGATTTTGTTCTTCTCAGTCAATACCTGCGCCTCATAATCTTTAAATTTGAGTACATCTTAAAAATTAAAAGTTATGAAAAGCGAAGACAAAAAAGCACAATACAATTCAGATATTACAAAAGAAGACGAAAAGATTCTAGGAGACAAATCTGGAAACTTAAGACAGGATAATGGCGATGATGAAATACTAAAAAAACGTCCAAATGAACCAGATTTTGCTGCTAAAAATTTAGATATTCCTGGTGGCCGTAATGCACGACCTCTCACAAACGAAAGATATCCAGATGAAGAAAACAGACATCATAGCTTAGGTAGTGCACATAATGAAAACCTTGAGCAAGATATTGAAAACACACAGACAGAATAGTTTTCAAAATCTTATTTAGGTAGTCATCCTAAAACGCATAAACAATCAAAATCCATAGTAATAGCTAAATTCATTAATGCTATTTTGGGTTTTGATTTTTTTATTATAGCTATGTGATTAGTGAATAGTGAATAGTTAAGAGTGAATAGTTAAGAGTGAATAGTTAAGAGTGAATAGTTAAGAGTTAAGAGTTAAGAGAAGTAAGAAAAATACAAACAGCAAGTAAATAATCAACTCCTAAATTCCGACAGCGTCGGAACCAACGATTTTCAGAAATAATGAGTAAAACACAAAGTTAATTTACAGTATCAAGTATTGAAAATATAGGTCTATTAAAAACCTTAAAATATTAATGCATTAGCGAATGGCGCTTCAGCAAATGCACAGCATTCACGAAAACCTATTTAAACAATAAGAATGGATGAGTAACTCCTAATAAATCGTTTTGATCTTTTGGTTCGTTTATTCGCTTATGCTTATTTTATGGAACTCATGATGTGCTGCGCAGTTTGCATCAAGACAAATGTGATAGCATTCACGAACACCAATTTAATAAAATAAAAACCTAGTGAGCTTAAAAACACCCATAATAAGCTTTGCTTGGTAGTTTCAAAACAAAATATATTTTGTTTATCACTAATCCTCAAGGGGACAATATACATATTAACTTTTTTGTTGAAATTAAGCCTGAAGCCTTAACAAAAGAACAAACCGCAAGCCAACAATCAACACCTAAATTCCGCCATCGTCGGAACCACTGTCGGCAGTATATATAATCAAAATCCGTTAAAAATAGCTGAAGCCTTGGAAGCTATTTAGGATTTTTATTATGGTTTTAAGAGCACCAAAGTGCTATTAAAAATACCTTCGACAGTAAAGGACATTTTGGTTCGTTTTTGGTCCTTCAAAAATGAACGTATTAAATCAACAGATCAAATATCCCAATCTTCTAATCGAATTATTATAAGAACCACGATCAACACTAAAACACAAATAAGAATACAGGTTCTCGATACTAATTTCACTCATTGCAATCGTAAAATTCACTCGAACTGACGAAGCTCTTTAAAACAAACATTAGCTTAAAAGAACAAATAAGAAGGCATCATAAAACAAAAGTTCTACAATGCCAATCCTAATATCAAAACAAACTAAAATTATTCAGAAGCAAACGGATAATCCGTATACCCCTTTTTACCAGCAGTATAAAACGTGTCCTTATCCCATTCCGCTAATTCTAAATCCTGTTCAAAACGCTCCACTAAATCCGGATTAGAAACAAAAGGCTTACCAAAAGCCACTAAATCAGCATCACCATCAGCAAGCACTTTATTCCCTTTTTCCTGATCAAAATTAGTATTAGCCATCAACGTTCCATTATACAACGGACGAAAATGCTTAGCAATAGCACTCACAGCAAACGGCACCTCAGAAACATCGGTAAACGGTTCGGACAAATGCACATAAGCCAAATTATAATCATTCAGTTTTTTAATAATATATTCAAATGTCGGAATGGTCTCTTCATCTACCGTAATCCCAAATAAGCCATGTAACGACGGATTAAAACGCACTCCAATTTTTTCTTGTGGAATCACGGTTTTCATAGCGTCTAAAACTTCAAAAAAGAAACGTGTTCTATTTTCAATATTGCCGCCATAGTCATCAGTTCTGGTGTTAGAACAGCCATTAAAAAACTGCTGAAATAAATACCCATTAGACGAATGCAGTTCAATGCCATCAAAACCCGCTTCCACAGCGTTCGCAGCCGCATTTTTAAAATCGTTAATGGTGCGTTTAATATCTCCAAGCGTCATCGCTTTTGGAGTTACGGTTTCCTTAAATCCGTTTGGAGTAAAAGATTGCGCTTTGGGATTAATCGCAGATGCAGAAACAGGCAATTCACCATCATGAAAATCGGGATGCGAAATACGGCCAACATGCCATAACTGAATAAATATAGTACCTCCTTTAGCGTGCACACGGTTGGTTACCGTTTTCCACCCCTCCACTTGCGCTTTAGAGTGAATACCAGGAGTGTTAATATAGCCCACGGCTTCCTTAGAAACCTGAGAACCTTCTGTAATAATTAAACCTGCCGAAGCACGCTGTTCGTAATATAAACCTTGTAAATCGTCTGTAGGGACTTTTTCTTTGTTATCCGCACGACTACGCGTCATAGGTGCCATTACAACACGGTTTTTTAAAGTGATATTTTTATGATAGGGAGTTAATAAATGTTGCGTATTCATAGGTGTTTTTTCGTGTTAATTTGAAATATAAAGTTACGATTTTCAAACACCAATTTAGCGGATAGACAGCAATTAATATAGATTTAACCTTTCCTAAACGCATCAATACTTTAATGTTATAAGTCAAGACTTACAGCCCGTAATCTTTAAATTTGAGACGATTTTATGATTAATAATCACGAAATGATTAATAAAAATAAAAAAGAGACATACAAATCAGTTATTACAGCAGTAGACCTAATAGTTAGTAATAAATCTGGAAGTTATATTAAAGCAATGGCAATGACTAGTGGCTAATATCGCCAGCAAAATACCCTAATGTCTCTGAAACAAAAACTTAGATATTAATTAAAAACATACCATATGAAAACATTCAAATTTAGTTCCATCTTATTTAGCACGCTACTATTATTCTCGGCTTGCAAGGATGATGATAAAAATAATTTCAATAATAATGCTCCAAATACAGCAGGTATTGGATACGTAGAAACCGATGCGTCTCCTTCTGGTATTTACGACAACATTATATCTCAATTAAATAGTAACGAGAACATTGGTATTATAGCAGAAGTTAACCATTCTGAAAATGCTCAGAACGTCGGTTTAGAATTAGATTTTACACGTACCGTATATTTTGGAAATCCGACATTAGGAACTCCACTAATGCAAAATAATAGTTCTGCCGGATTAGATTTACCGCAACGCCTTACCGTGTTTACTGATGAAAATGGAGATACCATTGTGGCATACAATTCAGTAGACTACTTAGTTAACAGACATAGTTTGAGTAATGTTTCAACAACAGATATGATAGCCAATGCACTTGTTAACATTGTAAATAGCGCAACAGAAAAAGATGTTGTTATAAATTCCTCTAGTCCCATATTAAACGACGGAATTATTTCTGTGACGAGTACGAACGACTTCAATACAACCTATAATCTAATTTTAGAGACCTTAAACAGTTTAGACGCCGTGTCAATTATCGCAGAGTTAGATCACCAAGTTAACGCTCAAAGTGTTGCTATGGATTTATTGCCTTCCAAGTTAATAATTTTTGGAAACCCAGCTTTAGGAACACCGTTAATGTCAGAATCAAGAACTATGGCTTTAGACTTACCCCAAAAAATGTTGATTTATGAAAATAGTGATGGTGATGTCAATATAATATATAATAACCCATTTTATATAGGAGAAAGACATGGTATAACTGAAAACAACGACACATTAGAAATGATTTCTCAAGCCCTGCAAACCATAGCGGATTCTGGGGCTTCGGCTAACTAAAATATATGCAAGCTTAAACCTTAAGTAAATATAAAATTGAAAGAACAACAACAATTACGCACTGTCATTGCGAGGACGAAGGACGTGGCAATCTTATCATTAAATATTAAATCTAATTTTTAAAACTCTCTACTGATTATAATAACCAATTGGTAATTCCAATATTCTCATCAATATCAAAGTTCGTCAACTTTCTTTTTTAGTATATATTCCTCTTTGTCCTCCTTGTCAAACCTCAATTTAACATACTTCTCAAACTTATCTGGATATTTACCTTTTCCTGTAGTTAATATTACCTGATAATCTTTTAATTTTTCTATTCGATTATCTTGTCCTTTTTGAGATAATTCTAAAGCTTCATTTAACAACATTAAATTGTCTTTCAATCGACTTTTATCAATACCTCCTCTTTCTGGTGTATCAATTAATAAAAATCTAGGATGTTTCACTGTATCTCTTTTTAAACCCATACTCAATAAAGTAAAATAATACATTAACCTAATAGGCACTATTGTACTTCGTTCTTTGTATTCACCTCGATCAATGTATGGCATATAATCATCATTTATTTCAGCGTAATTACTTGAAGCGGATGACTTTGAAAGTAATTTGGAATAAATTTCACTAAACTCTTTTATAGTTTCTTTATTGTTTTTACTAAACTCTTTCTGCATTTTCTCATACTCCGTTTTCTTCGTATCAAAATCACTTTTATCTATTTTCTCCTTATCCTCTAAAATATTTTTCTCTTCTAAAAGCTTGACAATATTTCCTGTTATTAAAATTTCTTCTCTTACTTCTAAGATTTTATCATTTAATTTATCAATTAATTGCGAGTTACCTGAAAACTCAATAGAGTTAATTATTTTCTTTAGGCTCTCTTTTAAATCAAATGCTTTCTCTTTCATTATTTTTAAAGATGATTTTACTAAAGACAATTCTGAATTATAAGATTCGAAGGCTGTTTCTATACTCTTTAAACTTTTATTTTTATGATCAAAAATCTCTTTATATTCACTCGATTTATATACGAATTTCTCATAATCATCATCTTTAATTTCTGAGCCACAAATACAATGACCAATTTTAGGATCTACATCCGACATACAGAATGGGCATATCTCTAATGAAAATAAATTTAGTTTATCATGAGTGAAAATAATTTTTTCAATTTGAGAAATTTCATTCTTCTGATTATCTAATAGTTTTTTGATTTTATTCTTTTCGATTTCATAATTATTTTCAATAATTGAATTATCAGATATTGCTATTTCTAATTCAATCAGTTCAGCTTGAATATTTGTTAGCTGTCCAGTTTTATCATTCGTATTTGTATTTTCCTTTTGATAAGAATCTCTTTTACTATTCAGTTTTTTTAACTGATTTTCTAATTCTAGAAGTTTATTTTTTCTTTTATGTAGAGATTCTTCCTTTAAATAATAATGAACTCTATTAAAACTATCAAAAATTGATTTAGATTCATTCTTTTTTCTTTCTGCTTCTTTAAAATCGTTAAATTTTATGTTATATTCTTCTGAAGATACCCCTATTAGAATTTCAAATATTGATTTTCTAATAATTGAAGAATCTGCTATATAATTTTCTGCTGAAGGTTCTTTAAAAATCTTTCTTGGATCAGAATCTTGATCGTGATATAGCAACCTATACAAGTCCTTAAAACCAATTAACCAACTAGAAGCACCTAAATACAGCTCAAAGACTTTAATTCCAAGCTTTTCTAATAACCAATCTGAAAAAGTTCTTGGAGCATATCTAATATCTCTTTTGATTGGCAGCTTATTTATTTCTCCTTTTTCTTCGAAAAAAACATCATTACTACCAATGAACCTTTTTAGAATGTAATCTTCACCATTTATTGATATTTCTAATATAACATAATTATTTGTGTCTTCCGTTATTAGACTGTATTTAGAGTTATTTTGTTTTTTTTGTTTTGAAGAAGGATTGAATGGAGCTACAGAACCTCCTAAGCCATAAGTAATAAAATGAGAAAATGTACTTTTTCCGGAACCATTATCACCTACTATTATATTAATACCAACTGTAAACTCAGGTGAGGTAAACGAATATTTCTCACCAGAATATATTACTCTTTTAATAATTAAATTTCCCATGTCAGTATATTCTTAGAAGTAAATAAAGTATTCACCATTGTTTTTATGGTTGTGGTTCTTAGACCTCGAATTTCTTTTTTTAATATTTCAATATTTTCCAACTCATGACGGAACATATCTTTACTTAAAAAATCATCTGGAAGGTTATCAGTCTTTAACCATATATCAAAAGACTTATGTCTTTTGTTCATTGAAATACCTAAGTAATCTTTGTTCTTTAAAACTATTAATAGATGAGATAATAATTTTTTTTTGATGTGTGCTTTAGAATAAATACTACCTAATTCATCCTGAGAAAAATCATCAATCTTTTTGCTTGCGCTCGTAAAATCAACCAAATATGCTATTTTCCTAAAATCTCTAAATTCGTTTGATTCTTTTGTGCAACCAAGATTATTTAATATTAAAATTAAATTATAACAGAGGTAATTATAATCTTCTTTTTGTATAAACATCATTCTTTTTCTAGCACTCTGTTTATCAGCCATATATCCCGTTTTTGTCAAATGAAAGAAAACAATCATTAATTAAATCAAGTACTATTTTCCTCATAAAGGTTTTGTTATTAGCAACATATCTATATTGAGAAGATTTATCTTTAATTGCCTTATTACCTTTTTTAATAAATTTATTAATCAATCCTTCTATTTGTTCTAAAGTTAATTCCTTGTTTATATTAGAGTCTACAAACTTTAAAAGTTCAAATTGACAAACTTCAAATACTACAAACTTTATAGATCTAATTTCTTGATCCGTGTACCTTTCTATTTCTAACTTCCCTGAAGCATGTTCTCTACAGTATAAATTAATCCAATTATCGCTTATAGTTGTACAAGATTCTTTTAATTTTTCGGGTAAGTTTCTTTTATCATTTGGAATTAATTCTTCATAACTAGTTTCAGCAACTATATCAATTTCTTTAGACCTTATTTCAGAATTAATTATTATTTCACACTTTTCTTTAAGAATTTTCTCTAAGTATCTGATAGATAAAGCACATAATTCCTTTGACTTTTGTTTCTCAATCAATTCAGAATTAATAATACCAATAATTTTATCATCAATAATTAATGGAGCACCAGAAATACCTTCATAGCTAGACCATTTTAAATTGTGATTTAATTCTATGTCAATTTTCCTACTCTTAAGATAGGACAAATGTTGATGTACTGTATTATCATCTTGATACATATTCTCACCTGTATCCATTTTACTTTTTGGATAGCCTCTTGATGTCCATTTTGTTCCTGGTTTTATATTTGTAGAATTAGCTAAACACAAAAAGGAAACGTTTAAAACCTCTTCTTCTAATTCTAAAATAGCAAAATCCTTTACTTTTGATTCTTCAATATCATCTGAAATTATTTTTGCTTTTACAATTAACTTATCGTTTTGAGATAGCTTAATGTCTTGTGATTTATGCTCTGAAACTACATGATAAACAGTCAATGCAAAATTTTTAGTTATTAAAAATGCAGTTCCATTTTTTGTGCCACAGTTAATTTGGTATACTAAGCTTGTTAAGGTTGAATTGAACATTAATCTATAGTTATTTCATTTTGAACTTTTATCTCATAATTATACTTTTCTTTTAAACTTAAACTCTGAAAAGGTTCTAATTTTGGATGTTTATAATTAAAAATTATTTCTTTAGTATGGTTTGATTTTTGTTTTAAAATTTTTGCTATTACTTCCAAATTTGGATGTGAGTTCTTTTTTCCATCAGTTGAAATTAAGTATCTTTTTGAATCAAACAAGCTTAACAATTTATTGGAAGTGTTTTTATTACTACCATGATGTGAAATTTTCACTAAGTCAAAGATCAATTGGTAACCTGTATTTTTAAGTTTAACCATGTTTTTATATATAATATTAGATTGTGAATCAGCTAAAAACAACATCTTTTTTTCTTCATATTCAATTATAAAAGAAATAGATGAACCATTAGTTGCAGTGTATTCACTTTCTTCATTCATAGCAAGTTTATCTATATCATATACATCATTAAAACTTGATGTATCTTTTAATTCAACTTCAGTATCACTTAAATTTTGCATATACAATTCGAACGCATCGTCAAATATTACTTCATCGCTAAGCTTAAAATCATAAAAAATTCTATCCAGTTCATCTTCCCATTTTTTAGATAATTTTTTTAATTTTTCATGATCAGGTGATAATAGAATAAATTTTACATTTTTTATTGTATTATTAATTTTCTCTTCAAAACAAATGGCTTTATTATTGAACATATGGTTCCATTTATATTTATTCTCATATATTAAACTTGCAAGCGTAACTCCTTCACTTACACTAGTATCAGTAATACCATCTTCTTTTAAATTATTCGAATTTTGATGCTTGATTAATGTAAGAGCTTTAGATTCTTCTATCTGGATTTTATCAACTTTTTGTTTATTAAATTGTAAGTGTCTAAATGAATTATGCCAAACCTCTTCTACTTTTATGATATTTGAATTATCACCATTCTCTTTTAAAAAAGATATTGCTCCTTCTATATGATCCTTATCGATGTGTGTTACTATTAATAATTGAATACTTTTAGTTTTATTATTTAATGAAATTAAGTCTTTTTTTATATGATTTATATAAGTGTCTGATAACCCCATGTCTACCAATATATTAATATCCTTGTCTTTTCCAAATGAGATTAAGAAAGCATCACCTTCATTTGCTTTATACATTTTAATTTTGACCATATTTTTAAATTATAATTTTGAGCACAAAGACTCTTCAACAAACTATAAATCCAAAAAAGTAAGTTTGTAAACTAATTCACTGCAACTAATTATTAAGGAAAAATCCAAATATAATAAAGCTGTAAGACTTTTCTTTATGGGAAACCATAAATATTTGAATATAATTAATTTAGGTAAATATGATTGTTTTTCTCCCCATTTAACCGTCTATTCAAATAAAAGAGATAAATCAACCAAAACATTAAACTACCATTAAATAAACCACCTCTCCTTGCCATTTCCCACTATTATTTAGACCTTCGCAAAAAAACAACCCCAATGACAATATTCGTAGACATGGACGACGTGTTAGCCGACACTTACGGCAAACACATAGAATTATATAATAAAGAGCACCAGCAAGACTTACGCATGTCGCAAATTTCTTCGGGCGAAATATGGCATAATGTCCCAAAAGTACATCAAGAAAGTATTATGCAACATGCCCTACAACCTGGCTTTTTTAGAGATTTAAAACCTATTAAAGATAGTATATTGGTCATGGAAGCGTTGTACAATAGACATGAAGTTTATATTGCTACGGCAGCAACGCAGTTTCCAAATTCCTTATTAGAAAAGAGCGAGTGGTTAGATGAGCATATGCCTTTTATTACGTGGCAACACCGTATTATGTGTGGAGATAAGTTTATCTTAAATGGAGATGTCCTTATTGATGACAGGTCGTATAACTTAGAGAAGTTTCAAGGAGATACATTATTGTTTAATTCTCCTCATAATGTGAATGATACAGGCTACAACCGAGTGGTTACTTGGGAAGATATCGCAAAGCTTTTGCTTTAGGAAAACCCAAAGTTTCACAACTAACTTCGTCGGGTTTACTTTGGGTTGAGCAATACAACTGCTTCTAAAGAATAAATCGATATTTGCAGCTGTACAATTAAAAGGATTAATGAGCTAATTGCTATAATGTTATGTTTGTGTAATGATAGGTATAACTTCTTATCGAATACAAAAAACACGTTCATTATTGCGTAACGCATCCTCTCCTGCTTTGATGCATGCCATCAGTGAAACCGTAAGTTTATCAATTGCATGTAATATCGCAAGTACAATATTGTCATTATCAGCTTCAAAACTAATTGGTTGAAGCGGTCGCCCTACAATGTTAGTGCTTAATAAACACCTATTGCTGTGATCCCCTTCTTGTTTATTGTTTTCATTAGATAAATGAACGTCTATTTCTGCAATATGTATTTCATAATTCTCTAATCTACATTCAAATAATGCCGTAAGATAAGCCGTATCTTTTTCGCTAATATGTATGGTTTTATTAGAGTTAAGTTGCGTTGTATTAAATTGAATTCTCATGATCCTATATGTTTTAAAATGATTAAATTTTAAGTACTATTTTAATGGAGTCCGTGATATTGAATTCAAAGCCACACTAAAATAGTGATAGATATTTATGATAATTAAACTTAATTTGGAGTTTCATAGGAAGGGGTTTGGTTAAAATTATTAATTATAGGTTGTTATATTTCAACTAAAATTAATGTAGTGAATCGCATACAGATTCTCGGTAAATTGAGGTTAAACTTGTGTTAAAGGGGAGCTATAAGAAAATGTGATAACTCCTATAAAATCAGCAAATTGAATAAGTGAAGGGATTTAAACTTTAGAAAATTGAGACAAAACCAATATCCTTGTTGCATTACAGCTTAAATATGATTTAGGTGGTACCGAATAAGGTGTGGTCTGGAGCGCAGAAAATCCTGAGTTAATCAGGATTTTCTGTTGTTTTAAAACGAGGAAGTTTTAGAACTTTAAATCGTTTAAGAAACTATTGACGTTTTCTTTTGTTTCGCCTGTTTTCTTCTGAATTCGGCCAACAACTTCATCTTCTTTACCTTCTTGGTAATCTAGATCATCGTCAGTAAGTTCTCCCCATTTTTGTTTTAATTTTCCTTTAGCAATATTCCAATTGCCTTTTGCTTTATCTTGCCATGGTTTAGACATAATTTCTGTATTTTTAAGTTATAAAGTAAATCACTTTGATCTACTACCGTAAATTTACAGTAAGTCTTAAACACCCATTAGCACAATCCATTAATAAATTGATGCAAAAAATAAAAGAAGGTAAAAAAGCATGATTTACACCATTATTGATGTTGAAACCACAGGACAAAGCAATCGCATGACTGAGATTTCAATTTTTAAATTTAACGGAGATACCGTAATAGACGAGTTTACATCACTAATAAATCCGGAAACTTATATTCCACAGCATATTACAGCACTCACAGGGATCGATGACCATATGGTTGCTGATGCTCCGCGATTTGCAGAGGTTGCAGACGATATTATAAACATTACTGAAGGAGCCATATTTGTGGCGCATAACGTGAATTTCGATTATAAAGTCATTAGCGGAGAATTCAGTAGAATTGGTTTAGAATTCAATAGAAAAAAACTCTGTACCGTCCGTTTATCACGACGCTTATTACCAGGACATCGGTCTTACAGTTTAGGGAAATTATGTAGTGCTTTAGAGATTAATTTGGTAGGCCGACACAGAGCTAGAGGCGATGCCGAAGCCACCACTATTTTATTTGAATTACTATTACAACAACCTGAAGCTTCAGATGTTTTTAAGGAATTTTTAAACAAGAATTCTAAAGAAGCCACCTTACCTCCTAACCTACCCAAAGAAACGTTTGAAGCCTTGCCAGATACCGCAGGCATCTATTATTTTAAGGATAAAAAAGGAACCGTCATTTATGTCGGTAAAGCCATAAACATTAAAAAAAGAGTACTCAGCCATTTTTATAGTAAAACAAAAAAGGCGCAAGATATGGTGAGAGAAACGCGCGATATCGATTTTGAATGCTCAGGTAGCGAATTAATAGCACTACTTATGGAAGATGCTGCCATTAAACATCATTTCCCCGTGCACAATAAAGTCGCGAAACGCACTATACAATCCTTTGCCATATTCTCGTATGAAGACCGAAAAGGAATTCTGCATTTAGCAAGCAATAAAGGCCGTTTAGTGCCCAATCCTATCGTTACACTATTTAGCATAAGGGAAGTGCGTGCCTATTTAGAAAAGATGTGTGAGAAGCATAACTTATGTCCTAAATACTGCCATTTACAAGAATCCGTTTCGGAATGTTCGCATTTCAGCATCAAAAACTGTAAAGGGATTTGTAAAGATGAGGAAACTGTAGAAGATTATAATAACAGAGTTCTTGAGGCTATTCATGATATGTCAGATCAAAAGAATGACATCATTGTAAGAGAAAAAGGCAGACACGATAATGAGGAAGCCTTCGTTATGGTGAAAAACGGAGACTATTTAGGTTATGGTTTTGTTGATAAAACAGAATCTATAAACCACATCGATGATTTAGACACGTTCCTGATTCCTCAGAAAAACAATATGGATATTCAGAAGATTTTGAGATCGCGTTTGTTGGATTTGTAGTTGGTTAGTTGTTGGTTGATGGTTTTTGGTTGTTGGTGTTCTCGATACGTTTTTCGCGCACTCAAAACACTCAAACTGACATAAAAATCTCTATTACAAAAGAAAACAGCACCATAAAAGCGCTGTTCTCGATTCAGAAAAATAAGATATCTATAGCGTTAGGGAAATAGATTTCGATTTATTTTCCTTCTTTAGGGTTATAACGTAAGTAATCTCTGCTCCATTAGTATGCTCATAATTAACAGTGCAGCTGCTATTAAGAAACGCCCATCCCGGATAATCTTTTGCTAGTTGACTGCTTATTGTTAATGGAATTCGTACATCTTCGTAGTATTCTTCAGAACTCAAAATAACACCTTTAGTATCATAAATGGCAGTGATAGAATTGTCGCTCGATTGAAAATTAACAGTATACGTCATAGACTTGTTCTTACTATAAACAGGATCTTTTGAGACATCAAAATCTGCTGCTACTTTTTGTAATTTCTTAATAGAAACCGCTAAAGGTTGCGCTGCTGTAAGTTCTAAATTTAAATACTGTTCGTTGAGAACTGAAATGGAACGCGGTGTATAGTCCTTGTCGTTAAACTGAGACGTTTCCATTGCTAAATCATTTTGCGCTGAACTAAGGTTGGCAAGTCCTAAAAAAATTAAACCAAGAAGACATGTTTTCATAAGTGATACGGTTTTAGAGTGATACTTAATAATTAAAGTGGTAATAGCATTATTCTAAATAAACACGTTGTATAAATAGAACACTGCTAAAGTAAAAGTTAAGTAAGGCACAACCGCATAATCGATATAGACCACTGATGTACAGGCGATAGACATTTAATAGACAGCTTCGTGATCTGAATTATAATTACCTAATAATAAAAGACTTATAGATTTTGAATAAAGAAATCTAAATCCGTTTCTTCTGAGAGTTGAAGTTTTTTTCTTAGGCGATAACGACTGGTGTTTAAGGACGCTAAGGTGATATTTTGAAGGGTAGCAATACTTCGACTTTCAATTTTTAATCGAATTAACGAGCACAGTCTAATCTCGTTTTTGCTTAAATTTGGATAGCGCTTTGTTAATTTACTGTAAAACGCATCGCTCAGTTTATCTAAGCGTTCAAAAAATTCTTGCGTATCGCTATCAACGCTTATTTTATTTGAAATGGCTAAATCGAGTTCATTAATTAATTCCGGACGCGCTTCAGAATTTGCTTCTTTTATAACTTCTAATTGGTCGGCGAGCGACTTAGCCCAATCCTGATCTTGCGTGAGTTTAATGGCAAAATCAGACAAGTCGCGTTCTTTAGATTTAATCTCGGAATTAAGCTGTTCTACCTTTAAGGCAGAGTTTTCAAGTAGTTGTTCGGCTAATAGCTGTTTGTTCTTAGCATTTATAAGGTGCTGCCGTCTACTAATAATTAGTGAAACTAAGACAATTATAAAAATCGAAGACAAAAGTCCTATAAACCAAAGTTTAGCACGTTGGTTTTTAATCATGTTTTCCTTTTGAATCCGGTCGATTTTAAAATTTAATTCAATTTTATCTATCGTAATATCATTCAATTCCTCTTGCCATTTTTTATCAGCATGATTCAATATCGTTTGAAGACTGTCCGAAATATGTTCAATTTGCTTTACAGTTGTATATGCCGCTGGAATATTAGTTTTAGCACGTAAGAGTACTTCTTTAGCTCTTAAAAATTCTAATTTAGAACTAGAGCTTAGATTATTCTTGCTTTCTTGAAGCTTTACGATGTTGTCTAAGAAATTCAAAGTGCGCTGTGCTGCCTCTAGTTTGTTTAAATGTGTATTGGTCATCACCAATTGCGATCCGGCACTAATTAACCGTGGAATGTCATTTTCTAACGTTTCTTCGTTAATGGCTGTTTTAAAAAAATCAAAATTTTGCTGATATAAGGCCTGGGCTTTTTCATAATCCTCTTGGTCGGTATAAATATCAGCAATATTATCGCGTATACTTCCATTTAAAGTGTGCTTAGGGAATTTAGACGTTGTAAGTGCATAAGCACGTTTAAAGAAATACATGGCAGAATCAAGGTCTTTCTTGTGCCAATAAAAAAAGAGGCCATAATTATTTATGGACGATGGATGGTAAATATAATTCAGGTTCTTAGAAAACGATATATTCACTTTGTGCTGAATTGCGGCGCTATCTAATAAACCTAGCTTAGCATAATTTTCAGCAAGTATACTTCGAGCATAACTACGCATCTCCATAAATTTGTTGCGTTCTGTTAGGCTTAGTTCAGTTTCATGAGCTTCATAATACCTAAAAAAGTCAAGATATGATTTTATAGATTCTTTTGGAAAACCCACTTCTCTAAACCAATTTCCAGAATGCAAATAACTGTCTAAAACGAATTTGGCATGCCCTTCAATATGATTTAAGAGATCTAAACGTTTAAAATGAAGTGATAAATAGCGTTGCATTTCAGCATCAGAAAACGAGACGCGTCGATACGTTTTTATATCATTTTCAGGAAACACAGATGCCATGGAATCACTAATCTGTTCGTACTGTTTAAAATAGGTATCACTAGTAAGCGTGGTAGTTTGTGACCACAATGGAAAAATTACTACGGCGAAAAAAAACAAGAATGACGTATAATACTTAAGCATTAATTATCAATAAGTTAGACAGGTCTAAATATACTTATTTTTTAAGGACCTATGACAGATACTTTTTCAAAGCGAATCCTTAAAATAAATCCCCCATGCGCACACTCGGGTCATAAGCGTATCTTAAGCGGGTCATAAGCGGGTGATAAGCGGGTTCGCTATTGAAAATTCTTACATCATTATATAATGTATCGGTTTAAGCTACAATTTACCGTTCAACATACACTAGGCTTCTTTTCGCAATACAGCTAAAGGAGAACTACTTAATACCGATCGTATATTACTTAAACCAATAGCCATTACTAACACTGTTATACCTGGTAAAATCACTAAAAAAGGAATCATTGACGGAGCAAAAGGTTCATTAAATACTAATAATGCCAAACAAAGACTACTAATTAAGGCTAATAGAATACCGACTAAACTACCTAACAATCCTAAAAACAAGTATTCTAAAGCTGAAATTTTTAGAATCTGTGCATTTTTAGCACCAAGGGTTCGCAACAAAACGCTCTCTTTTATACGCTGGTACTTGCTCGTTCGAACAGAACCAATTAATACAATAATACCGGTGATAATACTGAAGAACGCCATAAAATTAATAACCCAAGACACTTTATCTAGAATATCTTCTACGATAGTATAAACCTGACGTAAATCTATAATGGACACATTAGGGAATTCGGCCACTAAATCGCGTTGTAATGCCGCAGAACTAGCTTCATCAGCTGCATTTGTAGAAATAACACGAAATTGTGGTGCTTGCTCAAGTGCTCCAACAGGAAATACAAAATTAAAATTAGGCTGTAATTGTCTCCAGTCTACTTTCCGTATACTACCCACTGTAGTTTCCATAAGGACACCTTGCACATTAAACGTAATGTTATCACCAATATCTATACCGTCTTCCACAAGATTATCTGCTATAGAAACTAGTATAGGTGCATTAGGAGTGGTGTGCGATGTCCATTCACCTTCCAAGAGTTCTTCAGAATCTATCATGGCATCGCGATACGTGCTTCTAAATTCATGATTTAATATCCAATTCCGCATTTGTTTGGTAGAGTCTTGGCGTAAGTCATTTGCTAAGCGACCTTTTATTTTATGAATACGCATCGTCACAATCGGAATGCTATTTACAACAGGTAAATCTTTCGCTTTAATACGCGCTTCAACAGTGTCTTGCTGGTCTGATTGCACATCTAAAATGATAATATTAGCACTACTAGAGCTCTGCCCTACTTCGGTTTTTGCTAATAGAATATCTTTAGTAAAATACAAAGTGCTAATTAAACAGGTTCCCAAACCAATAGCAACGACTAAAACAACGGTTTGGTTATTGGGTCTGAATAAATTGAGTAAACTTTGGCGTGCTGCAAAACCCCATCGTTTTGGGAAATAAGTTTTAATCCCCTTAATAAATAGCAAGGCAACCCCTGTTAACACTGCAAAAGCAATTAAAGTCGCTAGCATAAACCCTAAAGCATACAGCGCATCGCCTAATAACCAAAATGAAAACAAGAATAGAAAAATTAAAACTGCGGCAATCACTGCCACACGAACTTTAAAGGGTTCTTGAGCTCCTTTTTCATCCACGCGCAAGACTTCTAATGGCGAGACATACCACGTTCTAAGTAAGGGTAATAGGGCAAATAAAACGGACATAAATAATCCAAGAAAAACACCAATAAGAATGGGTTGTGCAGAAATTGAAATTTCAACCGAAAATGGTAAAAAGTCTTTTAATAAATAGGGAAACAATTCTTGGATACCAATACCAATTAGTGCTCCAATTAATCCACCAACGATACCAATACCAGCGATTTGAATTAAGAAAATCAAGAAGCTTTGCATGCGTGAGGCTCCCATGCATTTTAAAACGGCGATAGCACTTAATTTCTCTTTAATGTAAATATGAACAGAGCTCGCAATTCCAATACATCCTAATAATAAGGCAATAAAAGCGGCTAGATTTAGGAATTTACCAACGTTATCATAGCGTTTTCCTAAACGTTCACTAGTACTTGTATGCGTGTCTAAATCTGCTTCTTCCTTTTTTAACTGGGGATCTATAATTTTTTCAAACGCTTCTAAGTTAAAAGTTTCAGCCGTTTTATAGAAAAACTGATATTCTTTACGACTCCCAAACTGTATGAGGCCTGTCGCTTCCATTAAAGCATAAGGCATAATAATCGGAGGAGCCACAGATGTTGAAATGGCTGTGCTGCCAGGAATCGCTTTTAAAGATCCTAAAATAGGTAGTGTTATGGCTCCGACTTTTATTGAATCACCCGGTTTTACATCAAATTGAAGCATTAAAGTGGCATCAACTAACGCTCCACCTAAGTCCTGATAAGTATCTGCAGCAGAGCTTGGTTCTGTGTCAATGCTTCCATAAAAAGGAAAGGCGCCATCTAAACCACGCACCTTAACCAATTTAGTGCCTCCATTCTTAGGAAAAGCTATCATCGATACAAAGTTGATTTCTTTAGCATTAGGCTGCAAAGAATCGATAATGGCTTGTGCACGTTCCGTTGGTTCTTGCCGAGTATCTATCGTATAATCTGCACCCATTAAGGCTTTCGATTGAAGCTTTATATTGTCTTTCAGATTATTACTAAATAATTGAATGGATACGACTGCAGCGATACCCAATATAATGGATGCCATAAATAACAATAATCGTACACGGCTCGCTTTAGCATCTCTCCATGCCATTTTAAATAACCAGGTGGTATTTTTACTCATCTATAAATGGATTATTACTGTACCGCTGTACGTTCGTTGGTTAAAATTTTACCACCTTTAAGTCGTAATATTTGTTGCGTTCGGTTGGCTAAATCCAAATCGTGTGTAATAATCACTAAAGTGGTTCCGGCTTCTTTATTTAAATCAAATAATAATTGAATTACTTTTTCGCCAGTTTCCTCGTCTAAATTTCCTGTTGGTTCGTCAGCAAATAAAATGGAAGGCGCATTAGCAAAGGCTCTCGCTAAAGCCACACGTTGCTGTTCTCCACCAGACAGTTGTGATGGATAATGATGTACACGATCTGCTAAACCTACCTTTTCTAATAAAGCCAAACTATTTTCAACAGCATCCTTAGAACCTTGTAACTCTAAAGGAACACTCACATTTTCAAGCGCTGTAAGTGTTGGTAATAATTGAAAATTCTGAAATATAAAGCCCACATTCTTATTTCGCAATTGAGCGCGTTGGTCTTCATTTAGGGTATTTAAGTCTTGTCCACAAAGTTCTATTGTACCAGAATTGGGTTGGTCTAAACCAGCACACAATCCTAATAAGGTCGTTTTTCCGCTTCCTGAGGGGCCAACAATAGAAAAAGTTTGTCCTTCCTCTACGTTGAATGAAATGTTTTGTAAGACTGTTAATTGTTTGTTACCGCTAGAATATGTCTTTTCTAGGCCATTAATCTTTAATATATTTGGCATACTAATTTTAATTTATAAGACCATTTATGTCGAAGGCTCAAAATACTCATTTGCTTTTAAATTTGCCAATCTCAACAGCTTCTAAACTCTTAAAGTTTTGTTATTTTATAACAGCCTTTTTATTGGTTTCTTGCGGTGATAATAAAACAGAGAAAACGACAGAAACCCTGTCTGAAATACAAACAGAAGAAATAGTCGCGACAGATTCTAATACCAAAACCATTTTGTGCTTTGGAGATAGTATCACTGCTGGTTATGGACTAGATGATACTAATGATGCATTTCCGAGTGTTTTACAACAGAAAATAGATGGGTTAGACTTAAATTATACAGTTATTAACTCAGGATTAAGTGGAGAAACCACAGCTGGTGGTAAAGGACGAATCGATTGGATTTTAAATCAAAACATCGATATCTTTTTATTAGAATTAGGTGCTAATGATGGTTTGCGAGGTGTACCACTTTCAGAAACAAGAGCAAATCTACAAGATATTATAGATAGTGTAAAAAAGAAAAGTCCAGACACCACAATTATCCTTGCGGGCATGCAGTTGCCACCCAATATGGGACAAGATTACACGACGGGATTCAAACAAATTTTTTCAGATTTAGCAGAAAAAAATGACTTAGAATTTGTTCCTTTTATATTGAAAGATGTTGGAGGTATTAAAGCCCTCAACCAGAATGATGGAATTCATCCAACGGTTGAAGGTCATAAAATAGTAGCTAATACAGTTTGGGAGGTTTTAGGTCCTTTAGTTAAATCTTAGATAATACTAACGCGTACTTTCTTTTTCTTTAGTCGTGTATTGTTTAAGTTGTCAACTAAATCATCGGCAATGCTAACAGGCACGGCAACAAAAGCACAGTCTTGTTTCAATTCTATAACACCAAGCTGATCTTTAGAGATGTTCCCTTGTTTAAAGAATAGACCCGCAATATCACCTTTAGAGATTTTATCTTTTCGACCACCAGAAATAAATAAGGTCGTCCAAAATGGAGGTTTTATTTCTTTGGCAGCATTAACTCGGATGTTTTGAGATTTCCCTACAAAATCAGGAAACACTTCGCGCTCTCCTTTTATTAAATACGCTGTTCCTTTAGAATTTACTCTGGCCGTTCTACCATTTCGATGTGTGTATTCTTGAACAGCTTCGGGCATTTCATAATGAATAATATAATTCATCTCTGGAATATCAATACCACGTGCGGCTAAATCACTTGCAACAAGTACAGATACACTTCCGTTTCGTAATTTTATTAATGCACGTTCGCGATCATGCTGCTCCATACCACTGTAAAAACAAGTGTGTGCAATATTCTTTTTCTCTAAAAAACGACTTAAATCTTCAAGGCGTTCTTTTTTATTACAAAATACAATCCCAGGATCACTACCAACATGATGTAATAAATCGACTAAAGTATTGTGTTTATTAGCTGAAGGTGAAATGACGGTTTTAATTTCGAGCTTAGAACTTGGCCTTTCAGATAAAAAGTTTAAGGTCTTGGCTCCGTCCATTTTTAAATACTTAGGAATCGATGCTCCTTCTGTCGCAGAAGTTAAAATACGCTTATTTACATTAGCCAAATAACTCATTATATTTTTCATTTCCCCACCTGCTCCTACTTCAATTGAAATATCAAACTCATCAATAACTAAGGTTTTGATGAATTTGGTGGTAAAACGAGCTTGTTCAAAATGATCTGCCAAACGTCCTGGTGTTCCAATTAAAATGGCAGGTGTATGTTTTAATTCTATTTTATCTTTTGAAATAGCACGACCTCCATAAATAGCATTGGCTTTATAACCCGACCCCATATTACGAACAACCGTTTCAATTTGAATGGCTAATTCTCTAGAAGGTACGATAATTAAGGCTTGTACTTCTTCACATTCTGGATCTAAGGTTTCTAAGAGCGGTAATAAAAAGGCTAATGTTTTTCCTGTTCCTGTTGGTGATAATAATATTGTTTTATCGTTAGCTTCAATTGCTGCTAAAGCGGACTCTTGCATTGCATTAAGCGCGTAAATGTTTAATTTCTCAAGAATATCTTGTTGTGCTTTAATATTATTCGCCATAACTATTTTTTCTTTTTCTTAGGTTTAGAATCCTCTGATTTCTGGACCCCTAAAGTTGTTTGTGCCAATTGATTCGCTAATACTTTCTCAATTAACTCTTCTTTTGTTAAATGATGAAATACGGTTCTGACGTCTTTTCTTAACTGCTCAGAAATGGTGCGATTTGGTTTGGTCTTAAATATTTTCTTAGCCCATAATAAGGCTTTGTTTTCTTCAATACTTTGCGCATCTGCTTTTTTGTATTCCTTAAATGAAATACCTAATTCATCTTCAAAATCAGCAATATCAATAACTTCTTCTTGCTGTAAAATAGTTAACGCTAGCCCCTTTGCTCCTGCTCTAGCTGTTCTACCACTTCTATGTACGTAAGCATCGTAAGTGTCTGGTAAGTGATAATTAATCACATATTCCACATCTTTAATATCTAATCCACGAGACGCTAAATCTGTGGCTACTAAAATATCAATATGGCCTTCTCTAAATTGTCCCATAATACGATCGCGAATACCTTGCGATAAACTACCGTGAATGGCACCAGAAGAGAATTTATTAATCGCTAAATTTTTAGCTAATTTATTGACAGCAGCTTTCGTTTTACAGAAAATAATACCACGTTGTCCTGCTTTAGAGTTTAAGAAATGCAATAAAACATCTAATTTCTCTATAGGCTCAACCACCACAAACTGATGATCTATACCTTGATGCCCAACAGTTGCCATATCGGCTTCTATATGCACCACATGTTTAGACATGTAATTTTGAACCAGTTGTTTTATGGTGCCTGGCATCGTCGCTGTAAACAATAACGTACGTCTCTTTTTCGGAATTTCTTTTATAATAGCATCGAGTCCGTCTTTTAGAGCACTAACCATTTCATCGGCTTCATCTAAAATGAAATAAGAAATCTTAGAGATGTCAACGGCATTTCGTTTTACTAAATCTGCTAAACGACCTGGCGTTGCTACAACGATATGAGTATTACTTTGTAAACGTTCGATTTGTGGTTTTATAGGCACTCCTCCACAGACTGTAGCTATAGAGATTTCAGGTATATACTTTGCAAACGATTCTAAGTTAGCACTAATTTGCTGACCTAATTCTCTTGTTGGAGCTAAAATTACAGCTTGAATATTAGAATCATCTACATTGATGAGTTGTATTAATGGAAGTCCGAATGCCGCAGTTTTACCAGTTCCTGTTTTGGCTAAAGCAACCACATCATCAGTTTGTTGCAATACCACAGGAATTGTTTTTTCTTGAATATCGGTTGGAACTGAAATTTGTAAATCAGCTAAACCATTTTGTAGCTGTTCATTAATTCCTAAATCGGAAAAACGTTTGGACATAAAAAAATATTTTTGCAAAGGTAAGAATACCGTTCTTGGTATTAGAATAAAAAAAGACGTTACAAAATTAAAGTTGAATTAACAAAAATAGCCTGTAAGCACTATAAAGCCTCAACAATTCTCATTCAAAGTCTAAAATGAGAAGCGTTCTGTAAATTATGTAACAAAAAAACCATCAATTAAGATGGTTATGTAGAATATAATTGGTTCGTAATTATTTTACAACACGAACATTAGTAGCTATCAAACCCTTTTTACCTTTTTCGATATTAAAAGTAACTTTATTTTTCTCTCTTATTTTACCTACAACATTAGTAGTATGAACAAAGATCTCTTCTTTAGAATCGTCGAGCGTTATAAATCCAAATCCTTTTTTTGCATTAAAAAACTTAACGACACCTTCTTTTGTCTCGCTTTCTTTGTTAAGATTAAATAATTTATTTATGAAATTTCTAATCATCGTTCTGTCTTAAATTTTTATTTATAGATTTCAAAAGCAATATCATATTATTATAATCACTTTCATTAATTAATTGCAAAAATAGTATAAATAATAGATTTAGTAAGAAAGTCTTAATATATAGTTGTTTTCTTCTAATTTTTCATTTTAATGAATGTTTGAATTTATATCTTTACAAGCTCAATAATTAGCCTCACATTACTTGGAACAAATAAAAGCATACTTAGATCAAATAGCAGCAATATCGCAAGCAGATTGGGACTTTTTTACGTCCAAATTGCAACGCCATGTGATAAAGAAGAAGGCTGTTTTTTTACAGGTAAATGAGATTGAGAATCATATTTCTTTTATTGAGTCTGGTGTCGTCCGTTTATTTATTCCTAAGGACAATCCAAATAAAGAAATCACCTTTGGCTTCAGTTTTAAAGATCAATTTGTTAGTGCTTATGATTCGTTCTTAACACAAACACCTTCGGCATATCAATTACAAGCGCTTACGGAGACAACGTTATTACGCATGACCTATTCTGATTTACAAGAGGTTTATAAAAATACACAAATCGGAAATTTAGTTGGACGATTAACAGCAGAGCGTCTTTTTTTGTTAAAATCTAGTCGCGAACAAAACTTATTGAATCTAACTGCTGAAGAACGGTATTTAAAACTATTTAAGGAACGTCCAGAGCTACTTAAAATAATTCCTCTTAAATATATCAGTTCATACATTGGTGTCACTGCACAGGCCTTAAGTAGAATTAGAAAACGCGTTTAGTTATCTACCTTAAATTTAGTTGTTTAGCGTATTTATGACATAAAGAATATATATTTTATTGATTTAGATTCATTGTTTGGCACGTATTGTGTCGTTATCTTTGCAAAAAAACAACTATGATTATAATTCTTTTCGTTTTAATACTTTGGTATGGGGGTCTATTTTTTCAATCCTTCTTTTTGCATCGTTATGCAGCACACCAAGTTTTTACAATGTCTAAAACCATGGAACGTATAACCTTTATTTTAACTTGGGTTTTTCAAGGTTCTAGTTATTTAAGTGCTTATGGTTATGGTATAATGCACAGAATGCACCATGCCTACACTGATACAGAAAAAGATCCGCACTCTCCTTCATATGATTCTAATGTATTTGCAATGATGTGGAAGACAAAAACCATCTATCAAGATATTAATAAACAACGTATTGAAGTAGATGAGCGCTTTACAAAAAATGTACCACAGTGGAAGGCATTTGATAGTTTTGCTAGTTCTCGTTTTTCTCGATTACTATGGATTTCATTGTATATTTTATTCTTTGCCTTTTTTGCGACGGCTTGGTGGCAATGGTTATTATTGCCTATTACCTTTTTAATGGCACCAATACATGGAGTTATTATCAACTGGTTTGGTCACATTTATGGTTATGTGAATTTTAAAATGAAGAATACAAGTAAAAATTTATTCCGATTTGATTTCTTAATGATGGGTGAAGGCTATCATAACAATCATCATAAATATGCAAGTAGAGCTAATTTTGGTGTAAAATGGTATGAAATAGATCTAACTTACGTCATCATAAAAATATTAGATGCTGTTGGACTAATTCAATTAAAACCCATTAGAATTAAAGATTAGTTAACTCTAATCATAAATTAATACTATAAAAAAAGCCCATCATAACTGATGGGCTTTTTTATTAAACTTTGAAGTATATGTATTAGATAACTTTTACGTTTACTGCGTTTAATCCTTTTTTACCGTCTTCAAGATCAAATTCAACTTCATCGCCTTCACGAATTTCGTCAATTAATCCAGAAATGTGTACAAAATGATCTTTGTCAACTCCTTCTTCAGTGATAAATCCAAATCCTTTGGCATCATTGAAAAACTTTACTGTTCCTTTACTCATTGTAATGTAATTTAATTTATATAACTTATTAAAGAACAAAGATGATGCCATTTTTTAAACATACAATGTTTTATTGCATTTATTTTAATTATAATTCGTGCGGATCATATAGTTTAGATAATTAAGCCTATTCCAATAACTAACGTGAAGCGGTTTACTTACATCGGCTTGCTTATCCTTTTTGACTTCATAAGTCCAGTTAATTTTAATGAAAACGATCCCAAAACATGACATATCTCATAAGTTAATATCTTAGAAGCCTTAAATTTGTACTTTATTTTAACACCTTGTGTTCAACACTTATAGATCTATAAAAATGAATAAAAAAGCAACGAATAAGGCAATTTATATAACCACTACAGAGCCTAATAGTGGTAAATCTATAATCTCATTAGGCTTAATGCAATTATTACTTGGTAAAGCAGCAAAAGTTGGCTATTTCAGACCTATTATAGATGATTTTGTTGAAGGTAAAATTGACAACCATATCAATACAGTAACGACTTATTTTAATCTCGATTTAAAATTTGAAGATGCCTATGCTTTTACAAGAAGTGAGGTTATTAAAATGAAAAACGACGATAAAGATGATAAAATCATCAGCATCATAATAGATAAATACAAAGCTATTGAAGAGCGTTTCGATTTTGTGTTAGTTGAAGGTAGTAGTTTTGTTGGTGAAGGCGCCATCATAGAATTTGATATCAATATCTTAATCGCAAAAAATTTAGGTGTTCCTGCTATAATTCTTGCAAGCGGAGTTGGTAAAACGATGAATGATCTTGTGGGTAATATACATATGGCTTTCGATTCTTTTAGAGATAAAGGTGTTGAAGTTTTGGCCGTTATTGCTAATAAAGTAGAACCCTATAATCAGGCTTTTACGATCTCTGAATTAGAAAAGGAACTACCTGTAGGAGTGGTTGTTAATGCCATTCCGCTTAACCCTATTTTAGCCAATCCGTCCATAAAAGAAATTGTTGACGCGCTTGATGCTGAAGTTTTATTTGGTGAGGCTCATATCAATAATCAGGCTGGGAATTTCAGTGTTGGTGCTATGCAATTGCATAATTATTTAACGCATATTAAGGAGAACGGTTTAGTGATTACACCTGGTGATAGAGCCGATATTATTCTTGGCGCTTTACAAGCCAACATCTCTGAGAACTACCCTTCTATCTCTGGAATTGTACTTACAGGTGGCCTAAAACCCGAAGAGTCAATTATTAAACTTATTGAAGGGCTTTCGGATGTGGTGCCTATTTTATCAGCCAAAGGAGGAACATTTGCAGTCGCTAACCAAATCGGCACAATTAAATCACAAATCTATGCTGAAAACACAGAGAAGATTAGAACCTCTATTAAAGAATTTGAAGACCATGTAAAAGTCGATGAGCTCTTAGAACGTTTAATAACGTTTCAAACCAACGGCATTACTCCCCGTATGTTTCAGTATAACTTATTAAAGAGAGCACGAACTAACAAAAAACACATTGTGTTACCAGAAGGGATAGATGAGCGTATCCTAATGGCAACAAAACAACTTATAGAGTTAGGTGCTGTTGACATCACTTTACTAGGAAATAGAAAAGAAATTGAAGAAAAAATTATTACACACGATATTGGTTTAGATTTAAATCTTGTAAACGTTATAAACCCTATTGAATCTGATAAGTTTGAAGCATATGCAGAAACGCTATACGAGCTGAGAAAACACAAAAATGTAAATTTAGCTATGGCTAAAGATTTAATGGAAGATGTTTCTTATTTTGGGACTATGATGGTACACAATGGAGATGCAGATGGTATGGTTTCTGGAGCCATTCACACCACACAACACACCATTAGGCCTGCACTTCAATTTATTAAAACCAAACCAGAAACGTCTATCGTATCTTCTGTATTTTTTATGTGCTTAGAAGATCGTGTTTCGGTTTATGGAGATTGTGCTATTAATCCTAACCCAACTGCTGAGGAATTAGCTGAAATAGCAATCTCTTCTGCAACCACGAGTATAGGATTTGGTATTGAACCAAAAATAGCGATGCTCTCCTACTCTTCGGGTGCTTCTGGTGTTGGTGAAGATGTCGAAAAAGTAAGAAAAGCGACAGAAATAGTGAAACGTATGAGACCCGATTTAAAAATAGAAGGTCCTATTCAATATGACGCTGCTGTTGATATAAATGTCGGAAAATCAAAATTACCTAATTCTGAAGTTGCTGGTCAAGCCAACGTCTTTATTTTTCCAGATCTTAATACCGGAAACAACACTTATAAAGCCGTGCAACGCGAAACTAAAGCACTAGCTATCGGACCAATAATACAAGGATTAAACAAGCCTGTTAATGATTTAAGTCGTGGTTGTACAACAGACGATATTTTTAATACCGTAATCGTAACGGTTATTCAAGCACAAGGCATTTAAAAACATGGAATTAGTATGAATATTTTAATAATCAATTCAGGGAGCTCATCTATAAAATTTCAATTGATTCAAATGCCTTCCGAAACATTACTATGTACCGGATTGGTAGAACGAATCGGTCAAAAAGATGCCATACTTAATTATAAAACAGATCTTGTTGATATTAAGCAAATAGAACAGATAGAAAATCACTCTGACGGTTTACAAAAAGTGGTAGATTTATTATTAAATGCTGAAAAAGGGGTGATAAAAAACACCAACGAGATTGAAATTATTGGGCATCGTGTGGTACATGGTGGGAATTCATTTTCGAATACCACATTGATTACAGATGCTGTAAAACAAGATATTAAAAAGTTTGGCTCGTTAGCGCCTTTACATAACCCTAATAATCTTGAAGGGATTGTTGTCGCCGAGCAACTTTTTCCGGATGCTAAACAAGCTGCCATTTTTGATACGGCTTTCTTTCAAACCTTACCAGAAAAAGCAAAACGATATGCTATTCCTAAAGCGCTTTTTACCGAAGCGCAAATTCAAGTCTATGGTTTTCATGGTACAAGTCATAAATATGTCACAGAAAAAGCACTTGACTATTTACAACTAAAAACGTCTAAAATAATCACCATTCATTTGGGTAATGGTTGCAGTATGACTGCCGTTGTAGATGGAAAAAGTATAGATCATAGTTTAGGGTTTACACCTTCTAACGGTTTAATTATGGGGACCAGAAGTGGAGATATCGATCATGCGATTGTGTTTTACTTGGTGAATAGCTTGGGGTACGATTTAGATAAAGTAAATACACTATTAACCAAGGAAAGTGGCATGCTCGGTCTAACAGGTTACAATGACTTAAGAGATATTGAAGCACAAGCTGCTAATGGCAATGAGGATTGTAAATTAGCTTTAATAATGAATGCCTATAGAATTAAAAAATATATTGGCTCATATACTGCAGCTATGAATGGTTTAGATGCTATTGTATTTACAGCAGGTATTGGCGAAAACTCTAGTCTTATTAGAGGATTAGTCTGTGAGGACATGGATTATTTCGGAATTAATTTAGATGCCAATAAAAACGACATTAGATCTAAAGCTATCAGAGAAATAAACACTAAAACTTCTAAAACCAAAATTATGGTTATCCCAACGAATGAAGAATTAGAAATTGCAAAACAAGCTTTTGAATTGATGAACTGATATTTAAAGAAGATTTCAGCTACATCTTCCGTTGTTTAAAATCAGCTTCAACTTGTTCCATAACCCATTTTGTGATTTTACTAGCAAAAACACCTCTAAAAACACTAACAATTGGTCGTAATATCCAACTGCTAATTCGTCCATTAAGTTCTGCTTTTAAAATGGCTTTAATTCTTTTCTTAATTGGTTTTTCAAGCTTTTTAAAAGCTTTAGAATCAAACTTTGGGAAGTCTTCCACTTCATAACTTGTGGGATTGGTATCTCCTTCAATCTTGCTAATATCTGGAATAATAGGCATATACACTTTTTCGCTTCCATCATCTTGTTTTACAAGCCGTCTAAATTCAGCTATGGCAGCATCATTTACACCATAAAACAAATTATCAGGATCATTTTGGTCACATTCTAAAAAGAGAATTCCTCTTAGGAAATTCCGAGCGTTATCTCTACCTAAGAAAAAATCATGCTGTCTAAATTTAATATCAATAAAGCCTCCAAAACCTTCTAAAGCTCCTGTAGCTAAAGGAGGGTGATCTCTAACTTCCATTTTTCCGGGCTTCAATTTTCTAGGAAATGACATCAATTTAAATAGACCAACACCATAAGTATCTGTTTGTTTATTGCGTGCTTGGTTGAGAATGGTTGGTACAAGAGCACCAAGTATGCCCACAATGCTAGATATCTTATAATTAATTTTATCTGTTTTGATAGTATCGAAAAAACTTGGAAAAGGATCAATAAGTACTGTTCCAAACTTTGGGTTTTCTATATTTGGTGCACCATGTGTATTGATGAGATGTCTTAAAACTTCATCAAATGGTTCATTATTTATTGTACCTCCGTCTATAGCTGTAAATTGAAAATTAGGAGTCTCCTCTTCATCAATTAAAACATCCATATCCTCTAGGAGTGATTTGCGAACTTTAAGACTATTGTTTAAGTATTCAGTAGCAAATTCATCATTAAAATAACGCGGCTTTAAACCTATAGGAAAGGCACCTGTCGCTTTTGTGACTTTGATTAAAAAATTTCTAGAATCTAGATTGTGTGGAAGAAATGGTAAATAGTGTGCTTTGTCAGTTTTACTATCGTAATTCAGTTTAAAATGTGCAACCACATCATGACTACTAACACGATGAGACGGGGTTTCATCTAAGAATTTCGATTTAATTCTACTTAATTTTACCTTATAATCTAAAGGTCTTAGACTTGTAAGTGTAATTAACAATCTTAAATCTTTAGAAATAAAGCTCGGTAATTTATGCAAACCAGCATCTTTTGGTAATTCATCAAAAACACGCTCTGCAATTGCATCTATAGGAGTAGAATTTAAAAGTGAAGGAGCTCCATGGTCTGTATCAATATCTGAAGTATCGAGCATTTTTTCGAATGTAGCTTTAGCTCTACTCTTTTTATTGTTTGAGGTTAAGTCATCATCTAAAAACACCCAACTATCATATAGATAATTACCCGTTTTTACATTCGAAACTTTTTTAACAGGTTTCCAATTTCCAGCATAAAGCGCAAGTGTAGAAATCATTCCTACCATTCCTCCTGCTGAAGCACCACCAATCGCATCAATAACAACCCTATGGTTTGGAATATTACTCTTAGGATTATTCGCCTGTTCTTGTTTGGCTATTTCCCATTCAGAAAGAGCTTCTAGCAAATAATCCATAAACCCAGCAGTATAAGCACCCGCAGATACTGCGCCTGCTAAAGAAAGACCTAAGTGAAACGTCTGTTTACTCATTATATCTATATTTCGTATGACTAAAAATAGGAATTATTATCACTAAGTTGAATGTAAATCAAACTTATTCGAAATAGGAACAAAAAAAACCGTCCTAAATAATTTTAGGACGCTTAGGTAATATTTTAGGGTTTCAATTTATAATTTTGCTAAGGTTTTATCAGCTTTTAAAGTGATATTACGTTCCGCTACAAACATACCATCTTCCGTTTTTAACTTAAGAATTCGACTTGTATCTCCTTTTTTAGCCATGCGCTTTCTGCATGTTTTTGTAAGTAGTGGGTCTTCATCAAATAAAAATGAGTCTACTTGATACTCTTGTTTTGATGGCTCTTTAACTAACGGAAATATTTGTTGCATTTGATTATATCTTCTATCTCCTCCAGGAACAAACGTATATAATGTGTATCTGCCATCTGAATCTGTTTTAACCCAACTTCTATGGAAAACATAACGTGCATCACCTGTATTTCTCAAATCAAAATCACCATCTTCGTCTGGTTGTTCAATAAATAAGATAACATCTTTTGCAGGTGTTACACCATCACTTTGATATATAATCCCGGTTAACTTTAGTTTACTTGTTTTAGATCTAAAATCGGGAATCGTATCTGTGTTACTCATTTGATTTATAGCACGATCATATATAGGGCTATTCAATTTTAATTCTTGTGCTGCAACAATATGAAATGCGCTATTGAAGCATATAATACAGAATAAAGCAATTAGGTTTTTCATGAGGATAAGCTTTTGGGTTTCACCAAAATTGATGCTTTTATCTCGTAATCATCTAAAAATCATACCAATGCTTGATTTTTACGATAAACTGAAAAAATGAGCGAAATTTACCGATGAAATACTACTTATTAATTGCAAAGTAAGAACACAAAACAGTCATTTTTCGTTGATAATTTTAATTCTTAAATCAATCAAATAATTCCCTTGAAAAAAATCAAAAATAAAAAGCAATATGACTTAACCTAATGGTTAGATTTAGGAGTTTTCTCACTAAAAATGAATTGTTTTCTAATCTTGAATTATATCTCTATTTTCATATTTAAATTATCAGTTTTTATCAAAATTCATTCATTCTATGTCGAAAATTGAAACAAAAAACCACAAAGTATTTCATCGATAAAATACGCATTTAATCAAGCAAAGACGCAGTTTAACCTTAAAATATGTATTTCGTAAGCGAAAATGTTTTGCGAAAATTGCCGTGTTATAGTTGTTTTATTTAATAAATTGTATAGATTTGTGGCACTAAGATTAACTAAAAAGCGTGAATATGAATACCAAATCTACTTTATTTTGTGCTCTATTTTTTCTAATGATCAGTATGAGTTTTGCTCAGAAGAAAGACGAGTCTCAAAGCATCATTAGTGGTAAAGTAAATATCTCAAAATACCACAGTCGAGAAGATCTGAAAAAGATGAAAAAAGGTGACTTGCTAGTTCTTTATATAGAACGAATAGAAGTTATTGTAAATATTCTTCCAAATATAGCATTTGCTACGAAACCTGGTGTAACCATGGAGAACCTAGGAATCCCAGATACAAAAGATAATAGAAAAGCCTTAGAAGATAATATTGATGCTTCTACGTCTTATTTTGATAGTACCATTGAGTTCCAAAAAAAGATATTGCCCTATTCTGATACCACAGATTTAATTGCAGCTATTCTTTTTTATGAATCAACGTTAAAAGCATTACATACCTATGAAGATTATAAAAAGGATTAGTTAGTTTTTTAATTATTATGTGTTTAAAAAAGCCTTGACCCGTAAAGTGTCAAGGTTTTTTATTTGGCCTTTTTTTACACTATCTTAATAATTGTAAATATACCCGACAAACAGTCGGTATTTGTAGTATTAACAATACATTTTAGTTAAATGTGTGTATTTTGTCGATATAATTTGTGTTTCATAGATAAAATTTATATGTTTGGACTTAATTGATTAAACCCCTTACAATACAAAATTTACCTACTATGAAAAAAATTACTTTTACTACACTTTTCTTTCTTTTAGTGTTTGGTAATTTATTTGCCCAACAAGAAAAGGGAATTACTGGCTATAACAATTGGCTAGATTCATGGACAGACTTTCAACCTAACAAAGCGAACTATGAAGAACCTACTCAGATATTGTCTGGAAACATTACTGAGAACACCACATTAACCAAAAGAAACACTTATTTATTATTAGGTGACGTTTTTGTTACAGATAGTACAACTTTAACTATAGAGCCTGGTACAGTTATACTTGGTGATTATAAAACAAAAGGCGCTTTAGTTATTGCTAACGGCTCTAAAATTATAGCAGAAGGTAAACCAACGGATCCAATTATTTTCACTTCTAACAGAACAGATAAAAAGCCTGGAGATTGGGGTGGGATATTTATATTAGGTGATGCACCTATTAATACATTTGGAAGCGTAGCATCTCTTAATTATGGTCTAAACCCTTCATCTACAGAAAGTATTAGTTATGGTGGTGACAATTCTGACAGTAACTCTGGTATATTAAATTATATTAGAATTGAATACGCTGGTAAAAAGACCAAAGCATTTGGAAATTTTAGTGGACTTACCCTTGCAGGTGTTGGACTAAAAACTGCAATAAGCAACATTATGGTTAGTTACTGTGAAGGAAGCTCTTTTAATGTTTTAGGCGGAGAAGTTGACTTAACTAAAACAGTTTCTTATAGATCTAATAAAAACGATTATAATTTTAACTACGGAACACAATGTAATATTAAAAATGCATTGGCTGTAAGGTCGCCTTATATTTCAAGTGCGGATGGCTCGCGCTGTATGTATGTAAGTTCTTATGATTTAAAAGAGAACGCTGATTCTTCTCAAAAGGAAACTTTTGTAAAAGCAGAAAACCTAACGCTAGTTAATGTTAGTAATGATTTAAAATATGATATTAAAATAGGTTTGGTGCAAGAAGCTATTTTTATTGGGCCAGATGCATCGTTTAACATTCATAAAAGTGTGATCTCTGGGTTTAAGCCTGCTGTAATTTTAGATGATAAAATTGAAATTAACAGTGAAAATTTAGATAAGATTAAAATTACCCGTTCTTACTTTAATAACTGTAAAGGAAATATTTTCAAAAAAGGAAATACTAACAATGATGATTTAGAGAGTTGGTATGGTAGTAGAGCTTTTGACAATGTGTACTCTAAAGGTCCAGATGATGAAACTTTTATTGATTCTGAAAATAGTAGAAATCCAGATTTTAGATTACGAATTAATAAAATTATAGCATCAAATGATTTATTTGATGATGACGAAGAGGATGAATAACATAATTCACTACTAATTATTGTAAACAATAAATTTTAACTCATAACATGTTTAGATGAAAATTTAAACATGTTATGACACTGATAAACCCCCAAACAGCTTATAGATTAAAAAACTACAACTCCTAACCAATGCTTAAACCTACTTACCTAACCCCGTTTTTATATGGAATTTGCCTATGTCTCGTTTTTGTGTCTACACGAGCTAATGCGCAAATAGTAATTGGTACGCCAAATTTAGGATTTAGTCAAGCTTGTGCAAGTGCGTCTTTTAATACCTATTATACTACTTTTATTTTTTCACCAGAATCTGTGTTAAATGCCTCTAATCAATTTTCTATTGAGATGTCTGATGCTGATGGTGATTTTACAAATTCAACAATTATACACACAACAGAAGCGGGTTCTGTAACTACTTCTCCTGCGACCTTGTCGTTTTCTCTTCCAGAAACAACGGCTGGTGAAAATTATCGTATCCGTATTAAAAGTAGTGCTCCAGTGGCAACTAGCTCTAGATCGGTTCCATTTGCTGCTTATTATAAAATTCAAGACTCTCCATTTACCATTAACAACTTAGTCTCTACTGGTGCTTATTGTGCAGGAGGTAGTTATTTACTATCTATAGATAATCCTGGTGATGAAAATAATGATTCTCCACTACTATATCCAAGTCTTACATTTAAATGGTATAAGGAAACAGGACCAACAACTTTTGTTTTTGTCGCTGACGGACCAACATTATCAGTTGATACCGAAGGGACATATTTTGTGAGAACAAATTACGGAAGCTGTACTTCTGATTCTTTTTCTAATCGTGTAACTATTAGTGAAGCAGTATCAGGTGAAGCAAATGCTACTATAGCGTCAAGTTTAGGAAATCCATATTGTCCGGGAGAAGGTTTCACTAATTTAAGTACCATAAGTGGTGTTTCATACCAATGGTATAAGGATGGAAATATAATAGTAGATGCTACGAGTCAAATGTATCAAACTAATGAATCTGGTACCTTTTCGGTACAAGTAGATTTAGGAGACTGTTCTGCTTCTGGTTCAATTGATTTAATAAGCGAATTATTTGATAGCTCAATCAATGTTCCAGAATTTAATGAAATGTCATCAGAAGATTCTTTAATGGTTACTATTACCACTACTGCTATAACGCCTGAGTTTACATGGTACTTAAATGATAATTTAATTCCTAGCGCAACAGGAGCGTCATTTGAAGCTACTAATTTTGGTGATTATAGAGTCGTTATTACGCAATCTACAGGCTGTACAACTTCAATTGAATATTTATTTTCTATTGAAGAGGAGCTTGATCTTTTTCCTGAAGTCGAAGACATTCCAAATCTTATCAGCCCAAATGGAGATAGTATTAATGATACCTGGATCATACCTGCAATTTATGTTAGCGGTACAGATACGGAAGTCATTATTATGTCTAATCAAGGTAAAGTTGTTTTAAGAACAAATGACTATCAAAACAATTGGCCAGAAAACGATTTAAAATTAACCAGTATCAACCAAGTGTATTATTACATTATTACAACATCTGATAATAAAACAAAAAAAGGTTCAATAACCGTAGTGAAATAATATGAAAGCCTATTTCTTACTTCTTATATTATGTATATGTTCTATACAGACTTTCTACGCTCAAGAAGATGACGGAGTGGTTTCATTTGCCATACCAACACGAAACTCATTAACCTTTAATCGTTATACTATAAACCCAACATTTAGCTTTGTTAGAGAACAAACTAAATATATCAGCATTTACAATAAAAGAGAATGGGTTCAATTTGAAAACGCACCACTCACCTATTTAGCTAGTTATTCTGGTCGTTTTGGAGAAAATATTGGAGCTGGTTTAGGTTTGTTTCAACAAAATTATGGAGTATTAACCACCTTTGGTGGTATTTTGAATTTTGCATATAATGCACAATTAGGTTACGATAGCAACTTAACTTTTGGACTTAACATCGGAGCCTATAAAAGTGGAGTTAACACAGCAAACGTAATCACTAATTTTGATGATCCATCGTTACAAAACGTACCAGAAAACTTTCTATTAACAGTTAACCCAGGAATTAATTATGGAACTGAATTTTTAGATTTTGGTTTAGCGATTAACAACTTAGCTTTATATAATTTCCAGACCTCAGCACTTATAGAAGATAATCCACAGCAAAGTATTCAAGCACATGTCATGTATACTGGTTATATGGATAGTAGAGGCTTTTTTGATGAAAGTAAGTTTACAGGTTTATTACGATCAGATTTTCAAAAAGAAGAAACTATAATTTCTGCAGTTGCGATGGTAACAGTTCCTAAAGGGATTTGGGCACAAGCTGGATATAATACACTTTATGGAGCTTCTGGTGGACTTGGTCTTAATATTACAACACAAATAGCGATAGAATATAATTTTGAAACGGCATTTGGAGATTTAAGTAATTATGGACCTTCGCACGAAATCACATTAGCTTACCGATTTAAAAACAACAATTATTACGATTACAGTCGAGAGGATGAAGTAAGTAGTATTTTATCTTCAGGTGGAACTAAGAAACGTCGTGTAGTTAAAAAGACCAAGCCAAGCATAGCTAGTACTAAAAAGACTACTGATGCTAAAGCAAAAGCCGAGGCAGATGCGCAAGCAAAATTGGCTGCAGAGAAAAAAGCGCAAGCTAAGATTGAAGCAGACAAACAAGCAGAAATATTAGCAGCACAGAATGAAGCTGAAGCTGAAGCAAAATTAATAGAAGAACAAAAAGCTAAAGAATTAGCTGAAGCAAAGGCTAAATCTGATAAAATTGAAGCAGACAAAAAAGCGGCAGAAAGAGCAGAAACTAGAGCACGATTACAGGCAGAACAAAAAGCTAAAGAAGAAGCTGATGCACAAGCTGCACTATTAGCAGAACAAAAGGCTAAAGAAGAAGCTGAAGCACAAGCTGCACTATTAGCAAAGCAAAAAGCTAAAGAAGAAGCTGATGCACAAGCTGGATTATTAGCAGAACAGAAAGCTAAAGAAGAAGCTGATGCACAAGCTGCATTATTAGCAGAGCAAAAAGCTAAAGAAGAAGTTGATGCACAAGCTGCATTATTAGCAGAGCAAGAAGCTGAGGAAGATGCTATTTCTAATCCAACAGATGCGCTTGCTAAATCAATGCAAACTTTAGCAAAATCCACTGAAGACTCTAAGGCAATTCAAACTGATTTATTACAACAATTTAACGATATCATTGCGATCAAAGACCAAGATCTTAAAGACTTAAAAGAAGAAAATGATTTAAGCGATCAGGGAATTACAGTACAACCAAAACCGTTTAAAAGTGTAACTGCAGAAAACAATGCGCTTAGAGCAATTAAAACAGATTTAGATAATGTTATAGAATCTCGTAGCGAAAAAATAGATGAATTAACTAAACTATATGAAGAACGTGTTGCTAATGGTTCATTTGCCCTAGATGAAGTTACCTTATTCTATAAAAAGGAAATTAAAAGATTACAGTCAGAGCAGTTAAAAGCGAATGAAGTCAACACACAATTAGAAACAAAATTAGAGGCTATTAAAGTAGCTACTGAATTTGAAAAAAGAAGACGAATCAAGCGCGCTGCTTTTAATAGTGAGGATGATAGATATACTCAAGATAGAGCTAAGTTGAAAAACATAAGAGAAACAACACCATTAGCTGAAACTCCTTTAAAAGCTGAAGATTTTGATTTTGGAGAATCACAAGGAAATAATATCAAGATATTAAAGAATATAAAACATATTGAAAGTGGTTACTACCTTATAATAGCAGTTCATAGTGATACGAAAAGTAGAGATGAATTTATAACCAAAGTTATTGCTTCTGGAAAAACCAATGTTGATTTCTTCCATGATGTTAACACTAGTAAATATTACATATACTATGATAAAGTTAACGATATAGGAAGTGCCAATAAAGCTTTAGAAGCTAAAGGAAATAGACCATATAATGGAAAAATGTCAATAGTTAAAATAGAAAATTAATAATAGTTAAGCCAACTATCACTTACGTCTTTGCCCCAAGAAATAAAGTGATTAATTAAAATAAGTTATCATGAAAAAACCTACTTTTTCTAGAATAGTCGTAATTGTTTTGTTTCTAATATTGGGACAGTACATATCTGCACAAAACCTCGTGCCATTTTCTCCACGGTACGATCAAGCCATAAAAGGAGATATACTTTTAATAGGAAATAGTAATGTGGGATTACATGTTTCTAATCCTTACAATGGAAACTCTACAAACGACGGCGTAAATGCTGCGGTATATGTAGATATCGATGGTGATGCTAGTACATTTAACTCTAGTAGTGCCGATTTAGATGTGCCAGGCGATGATAGCTGTTATGTTATTGTTTATGCGGGTTTATATTGGAGTGCGGTTGTTGATGGAGATGAACCAAAGTCCGATATTAAGTTTAAAGTCCCTGGAGGGTCTTATGAAGACATTACCGGAACTGAAATTTACTATCAAAACGCTTCTAATAATAACCGATCTAACACTTATGCATATTACCATGATGTAACGGACATGCTTACAGCTTTACCAGATCCTGAAGGGACATATGCTGTTGCTAATATTTCAACTTTAGTCGGTCCGAAACCAAATTCTGAAGGTCTATCTGCAGGGTGGTCTTTATTCGTGGTTTATGAAGATCCGCTTCTACCTAGTAAGTATATTACGTCTTTTGATGGTTTTACTAAAATTACAAGTTCTATCAATGAAACCTTTCCTGTAAGTGGTTTTACAACCATACCAACCGGTCCTGTTCGTGCAAAGTTCGCATTTAGTACTATTGAAGGTGATAGAAGTTATACTGGTGATTACTTAAAACTTAACGGAACTACTATCAGTGCTACTAACAGTGCAGGTACAACAATTCGACCTGGGAATAACTTTTTTAATAGTTCTGTATCCGATATTAACCCACTTACAAATACTTCCGAATTATTTACCACAAGAACGCCAAATAGTTCTAACACCTTAGGATTTGATGCTGGTATTATAAATATCCCCAATCCAGGAAACTCTCTAATTGCCAACAATGCAACCACAGCAAACATTAGTTTAGGTAGTAATTTAGACATCTACTATTATTATTTTAGTGCCTTTGCGATTGAGATCATTGCTCCTAATATCGTATTAACAAAAATTGTTGAAGACGACTTAGGAAATGATATTGGTGGACAATTAGTAGGTTTAGGATCCTCTTTAAATTATGTTATTGGGTTTCAGAATACGGGTAATGATGATGCTACAAACTTTTCAATAAGAGATATTCTACCTGTAAACATTATTTATAACCATCCAACAGATTTAATTCTACCAGCTGGTGTTACAGTTCAAAGCTATAATGCGGCAACAAGAGAACTTATTTTAGATATCGATAATTCACTTGTTGAGGAGAATGATCCTGTTTATGAAATAAGAATTGAAGTACAAGTTGTAGATGACTGTGGACAATTAGAAGATGCTTGTTCAAATATTGTTAATAATCAAGCTTATGCCACGTATCAAGGAACTATAAACCCTGATTTCACCATTACAGATGATCCAAGTTTAAGTAGCAATACAGGGTGTTTAATTTCACCTCAGGCTACTAACTTTTTAGCGGATCTTAACTGTACTTTTGAGTATGATGAAATTCTTTGTGGAGATAGTGTAGAGTTAACAGCAGCTAATGGCTACGATTCTTATGCATGGTCTACAAGTCCTACAGGAGTTCCTGTGATAGGAAATTCGCAGTCTATCACTGTTACAGAAACGGGTACTTATTATTCTTATAATACTGCAGTGGCTCCATGTCAATCTATTGTTCAGCAATTTAATGTACAGCTTTTTGGTTCTAATACAACCAACCCTGTAATTCCTTATGCCGATGAAGTTGTGACTTGTCCTAATGATGGAAAATTATTACCTAATATCTTTTTATGTGGTGCTGATGATATAAGAATCATTCAAACAAACGTTTCCGATTCTACCTCGATTATTTGGGAAGTGCTTGATGAAACGAGTTGTGATGCCGTTTCAAATTCAGATTGTGCTAATGAAAATACATCTTGTACATGGAATGCAGTTCCTAGTGAATCTGGATTTTTAGTTGATACAGCCGGACAATATAGAATTACAATAAATTATCCTGGTGGATGTAATGTTCAGTTTTATTTCAATGTGTATCAGAATGAATTAAACCCAACAGTTAATTCAACAGACATTATATGTGAAACTAACGGAAGTATTACGGTAAATAATGTGCCTTCTGGATATGAATACAGTATAGATGGAACCAATTTCCAAAGCAGTAATGTATTCTCAATTGATACGGCAGGAACATATACAGTTTATGTAAGACAAATAGACTTAACAACAAACCCTTGTGTGTTTACTGTTCCTAGTGTGCAAATTAGAGATAGAGAATTTACTGGTTCTACAACTATTACCCAACCTCTTTGTTATGGAGATAAAGGAAGTATACATTTATCCGCTAATGATGCTGATCCGCAATATGTATTTACCCTTTCTCAAGGTGCAACTGTAGTAAATACTGTTGGTCCTATTATTGATAATAATTATACATTCCAAAATTTAAATCCTGGAACGTATACAGCGACTATTGAATCTGAGAATGGCTGTATATTTACTGAAGATATTACCATTATTGAACCACCTATATTAACAGCAACTATAGCTTTAACAAGTCCTTTAAATTGTTCTGACGGTGAGATTACAGTGTATCCTGTAGGTGGAACACCTCCTTATTATTACTTTGTAAATGGTGCTACAGATTTTCAATCTACACCTCAAATTGTAGTGAGTTCAACAGGTGTTTATAATGTAGTCGTTACAGATTCTAATAACTGTAGTACAGATGTTACTATAAATGTTGATGCTATTTCCGGACCAGATTTTAATGTGAATACAACTGATATAGCGTGTGCTGGTTCTGATGGCACTGGTGCATTAACAATCAATGTTAGCAATGCTAATGGTAGTAGTATTAATTATAGTATTGATGGCGGAGTTACATTTGTGAATTCAAATGTATTTACAGGATTATCTATCGGAGATTACGAAGTCGTAGTAGAATACACTTCTGGTACCGATGTTTGTGAATCAAGTCCACAAACAGTTTCAATTGGTTCAGCAGCAGCAATTACTGGTACAGTTGAATTAGCTGCACCTTACACCTGTCTTTCAACCGGTGCAATTACGGTTACAGCAGTTACAGGCGGACAAGCACCATACACCTATAGTATTGATGGTGTAACATTTCAAAATAATGCTAATTTCAGTAATTTATCAGCAGGAACATATACCGTTATTGTAATGGATGTAACGGGTTGTGCATCTGCAATGGCTGATATTACAATTAACGAATTAAACCCACCAACCGATTTAACGTTTAGTAACTCCCCAGTAGCTTGTCCTTCTAATACAGCTACCATTTCTATTACAGGAACAACTGGCGGTGTCGGCATATTAGAATATCAAATTACAGCACCTGCTTCTGCAGTAACTGCTTATCAAACATCTACTGATTTTTCAGGTTTAGAACCTGGAACTTATACTTTTCAAGTAAAAGATGAAAACGATTGTGTATATAGTGAATCACATACTATTGTTCCTACTCCATCTCCAACATTATCTGTGGTGTTAACAAAGGATTTAGATTGTGCTGCATCACCAGATGCGGTACTTACAGGAACTGTTACTGGTGCCGCACCTTATACCTATTCAGTATCTATAGATGGAGCAGCTTATACCGATTTAGGTACAACAGGAACACCGTTTACTTATAGTGCAGCAACTGCCGGAACGTACCAACTTCAAATTACAGATGCAAATGGTTGTTCAGCTGAATCTTCAGTAATTACTGTAACTCCAATATCATTACCTGCTTTAAGTTTGGTTGTACAAACACAAGAGATTTTATGTAATGGAGATACCAATGGAGCTATTGATGTTACTATTGATACGTCTGTAGGAACACCTCCTTTTGTAATTAATGTAACTGATAGTACAGGAAACGATTACGGTACACAAACATCTAGTTTACCTGCAGGGATATATACCGTTACTGTTACAGATGCAAAATTGTGTACAGCAACTGAAACTGTAACTATAGACCAACCAGATCCTATAGTTGTCGATTATAATGCTATTGATATCACTTGTGGTGCAGGCGGAGTTTCTCAAGGATCAGTAATTGTAAACTCTGTAACAGGTGGAACACCTCCTTATAACTATTTTGTTACAGGTACCAATGGGTATTCTAATTCTGAATTTAATAATATGGGCTCAACATCTGTTAGTTTTGATGTGGTTGATTTTGGACTTTACCAAATTAATGTGGTTGATGCTAATGGTTGTTCTATTTTAGTTCAAGATGTATTAGTAGCATCACCTCCAACAGATTTAGATATTGATATTTTACCATCATTCGATTGTGCTACAGGTGGTGAAGCAGAAGTAAGTATTGGCTCTACTCTAACTAGTGCCGGACCATTTTTCTTCAGTATTTATGAAGGAACTGGTACTGTATATCCGGCTGGAACGTGGTTAAGTGAAGATGCTCCTGGTAGTGAATCTGCAACATTTACAAATTTAATACCTGGTGTAGTATATACATTTATTGTCTATGATGCCTCTACATTCTGTAGTTATTATGAGCCAGCAACAATTCCAATTCCTACTAACTCAAAATTAACTGCAACAGCGGTTAGTTCTAACAATATTACCTGTACAGGAAGTGCAGATGGTAATGTTTCATTTACCGTAAACAGTTCTTACGCAAGTCCTGTTTCTATCACCTATGAAATCTTTAATACTTTAAGTTTAACATCAACAGGAATTAGTGGTTCTGCTGCTTTACCTGCTAATGGTTCTTTAAATATATTAGAATTTGGCCCACTTCCATTTGGTAATTACTTTGTTTCAATTCGTGAAACATCAGGACCTAATGCAGGTTGTGGTATTGTAACAGTTCCATTTAATATTACGGAATCTGCATTTCTATTAGAATTAGCAGCTTCAGTGGATCAGAATGCAAATTGTGAACCTAATTCTGGTGTGATTAGCGCTATTGCTTCAAACGGAACACCTCCTTATCAATATCAAATCACAACAACTGCTACTACCCCACTTGTTACAGATGCAGCTTGGAATAGTTCAAGTACATTTAATAACGCTGCCGGAAGCTATTATGTTCATGTGAAGGATGCTTATAACTGTATTGTTACAAGTCCTGTTTTAGTGATAGACACAGATCCTACTCCTGCTATTTCTGCAAGTTTAAATAATCAATGTACAGTAGCGGAAGGTGCTTATGAAATCGATGTAACATTAGATACTGTTGGTGTACCACCTTACAGTATTAGTATTAATGGCGGAGCGTTTCAAACACAAACATTTCCATTCACACTTTCAAATTTATATTCAGGTACACACACTATAAGAATTAATGATGTCAATGGTTGTGGTAACACCGTTTCAGTAGATGTTGTTGCACCAATAGCTATCATACCAGAGGTAACAGCTTTACCAACTTGTAATGATGATGATGGTGAAATTACAATGACTACTATTGGAGGATCTGGATCTTATACGTATAGTATTTTACCTAATCCTGCTTCGATTAGTTTTGCAGGAGATGTGTTTTCGGGAGTACCTTCAGGAATGTATACTATTACAATTACAGACACAGTAACGTCTTGTACTGAAGAGGTGTCTGTTTCTGTTGCAGAAGCGATACTTCCTATAGTAACATTAACTCCAACGGACATTACATGTTTTGGAGATAATTCAGGATCATTCGAAATTAACATCGCAAATTATACCGGAACTTATACCTATGAAGTCTTTGATAGCTTAGGTACATCAGTAACAGGAATTATAAATGCAAACACCTCTACTAATCCAGTTATAGTAACAGGTATGAGTGCAGGAACATTTACAGTAGAGATTACTGAAACAGATATTCCTCTATGTTCTGCAACAGCAAGTGTAACTATTGCATCTCCAACTAATGGTATCTCATTAAATATTTCAGAAACTTCAAATGTAACTTGTAATGATAATGAAGGAACAATAACTGCAATCGCAACTGGTGGTTGGGGAGATTTGGAATATGAATTAACAGGCGCTGCGACAGTGGCTTATTCTAGCAATGGTTCATTTACAGGTTTATCTGCCGGAACTTATACCGTAAACGCTAGAGATGCAAGTGGTTGTATTGTTTCTGAAACAATTACATTAGAAACCCCAGATCCAATCGCAGCAACATTTACTCCAAACACTACAGTTTTATCTTGTTTTGGAGATCAAGATGCGAGCATAACGATTACCAATGTAACTGGTGGACAAGGCGCAAATTATACGTATACCTTAAACACTGTTTTACCAACACCGAGTGTTTCTGGTCCACAAACGTCTAATATATTTGAAAACTTAGGTCCTGGAACTTACTTTGTAAGAATTACAGATGGTTTCCATTGTGAATTTTCATCTGCAAATATCGTTATTACTGAGCCTACACCAGTTGAAGCTAGTTTAGTAAGAACAACAACACAAACTTGTTTAACAGAATCGACATTAACATTAAGTGCAACTGGAGGAACAGGATTATATTCATATAGTGAGAATGCTTCGTTTGCACCTATTATAGGAACATTTACAACATCTACAACATTCTCGGTTCCCGATGGTACGTACTCGTATTTTGTAAGAGATGCTAACGGTTGTGTTACTAACGTGTCTAATGAAATTACAGTTGATCCTTTACCAGATTTAGAGGTGACTTTAGAAGCATCCAATTTAGTTATTAATTGTTTTGGTGATAATAACGGTTCTATTTTAGCGTCAGCAACAGGTGGCTTAGGAAACTACACCTATACTTTACAAGATAATTTAGGTAACACTGTTACGGCTCCGCAAACAAGTCCTGGCTTTTTTACAGAACTTTTTGCTGGTGATTATGTTGTTCTTGTTGAAAGCGGTGATTGTGATGTGACGTCTACTCCAATAAGTATTACAGAGCCTGCGACACCAATTGAAGCGACTCTAGTTGTAAATAATGTAAGCTGTGCGGGTAATAATAATGGTTCGGTTGAAGTAACTGCATCAGGTGGTACCGGAGTTATTAAGTATGCTATCTCACCACAGTCAAACCAATTTTTTGAAACTAATACTTTTGAGAATTTAGCACCTGGGGATTATGATATCATTGTAATGGATGAGTCAGGGTGTTACTTAAGATTTGATGTTACCATCACAGAGCCTGAGCAAGTTGTATTGAGTATAGTTCCAGGTTCATTCTTCCCAGAAGTATGTTCAGGAAATTTAGATGGAGAATTTAGTATTGCTATCTCAGGAGGAACACTTCCTTATAGCGTGAGTTTAGATGATTATGATGGTGTTTATACAACAGGAAGTGCTGCACAAAATGAATTTGATTTCACAAATTTAGAAGGTGGTGATCATATTGTATTTGTTAGAGATGCTGCAGGCTGTGAGTCTGAATGGAATATTACATTCCCAGAATCTGTTACCATTTTACCAGAAATAATAATCGAAAGTATTTGTGAAAACAATATACAAGGTAATCGTGTAACAGTAACAGTGGATGCCTCTATTGAAGATCTTACGCAACTAGATTATTCATTAAACGGAGGTCCTTACCAATCGAGTAATACATTTATAAATGTACCAGTAGGAATCGATCATTTTATAGATGTTAGACATACAAATGGATGTATTCAGACAACTGAATTCTTCGATATTGAAATGGCAGATCCCGTAACCTTAACTCTTACTGAGGGAGGACTAAATGAATATATCATTAATGCCGCTGGAGGTGCTGGTGATTATCAATTCACTATTAACGATGAGGATTATGGAAATGAAAATTCATTCTTCATTTTTGAATCAGGCTTATATACTATTAGAGTAATGGATAGTAGTGGTTGTTATGCCTCTTTACAAATAGAATTAGAGTTTCAAGAAATCTGTATTCCTAATTGGTTTACTCCTAATGGAGATGGTGAATTTGATACTTGGGCACCAGGTTGTACTGAGAATTATCCAAATCTAACCTTCGATATTTTTGACCGCTATGGTCGTAAAGTAGCAACATACCATGTTGGTGAGGTTTGGGATGGAAAATATAAAGGTCGAGAATTACCTTCTGGTGATTATTGGTTTGTAGTTCAAACTAATGACGCCACACACGATAAAGAATTTGTTGGACATTTTACATTATATAGATAAAAGACATAAAATTAGAAAGATAACATTATGAAAAAATTCGCACTATATATTCTTTTTTTGGTCTTCGCAAACGGTTATGGCCAAGAATTAAATCTACCAGTATTTACACAGTATTTGGCAGATAACGATTTTGTAATTTCTCCTACTTATGCCGGAATTGGAGATAATCTAAAAATTAGAGCAAATGGATTAACGCAATGGGTTGGTATTAAAAATGCACCAGATAATCAATCTGTTTATGCTGATTTTAGAATCTCTAATCGAACAGGAGTTGGTATCTCAGCTTACAACGATAAGAATGGAAATACGCGTCAGAAAGGAGTTAAGTTTTCTTTTGCGCACCATTTGACATTAGACTATAAGACGAAACAATTTTTATCCTTTGGATTATCTTATAACATCAACAATTTTAGAATAGATATAGAAAATTTCAACACCACTTATGAAATACCTATTGTTGATCCGGCTGTTACAGACGATCGAGGCGTATCTAATAACAATTTTGATGCTGGCTTATTATACCGATGGAAAGCATTTTACTTAAGTTTTAATGCCAATAACATTATAAAAAAAGATACCGATGGATTTCTTGGATTAGAACCAAGTAGATTACTAAATTACCAATTATACTCTGGTGTCGTTATTAAAAGTCCAAACAATAAAGATGTAGAATTTGAACCTTCTGTTTTTTATCAAATGTTTGATAGCGATAGACGATCTAGTACTGATATCAATTTTAAATATAGAAAGTTCAATAGAAAAGGAGATTATTATTTTGTTGGAGGGTCATATCGCTTCCTTAACGATCAATTCTTTAAGCCTTTAAATGTAGGTCCAATGGCTGGTATTACATTTAATCAATTCTTTTTTGCGTATTCATATCAGTTAACGTTAAATGATTTGTCTGGTTTTAATTCAGGAACACATATGGTAACTATTGGTTTAGATTTTCTACAAGGTGCTAGTAATTGTGCATGTACAAAAGGAACGAGTCAGAGTTATTACAGGTAGATTCAATTTCTTTTATATAAACTGATTACCAATTATTTTTTATAAAACACCTGTTTTCAAATTTATGCCTAATAAGTATAACCACCTCATTATGTTGTAATTATGCTTTAACCGATTAACTAACACATACATCGGAATTATTCATTTTTAAGATTATTAATTAGTACGTTTATTACGCTATTAATCATATTATCTTAACAATGAAAAATTATTCCCACAAGGAAACGTTTGGATCTGTGCTTTTTTTCATCAGGTCCAAATCGTTTAAGATTAGATCTGTTATAGTAATTTTTGGATCTTTATTATTATTTGGTGCCTTTCCTTACTTCAGCGGACAAGGTCCTGGTTTAACATTACAAGACCACGGAACTATTGGGCCATACGCAAATTTAGCGTTTCCTGACGAAGCTAATATTGATTTAAGCATATCCCATAGAATTGCTTACCCTAACTTAATATTTAACTCTCCTATTGTTTTTAAAACCGTACCCAACCAAAATCGAATTATTTTGGCGCAGCTAGATGGTGAAATTTATTGGTTTGATGACGATGAAGCAACCTTAACCAAAAACCTCTTGGTGGATTTAAAAAGTGATGTGGGAATCGTTCATGATGGTGGATTTCTCGGATTAGCTTTACATCCTGATTTTAATGCAGCTATAAATCCTAAAAACTATATCTACGTTTATTATACGTCTAAAAATAGTGCTGGTCAAAATAGTCCACCAGTGGGGTCTCACACAGGTCAAAGTTGTACGTGGAGTGAAGATAGAAATGAATACCAAGGGAACTCATTAATATTAGAACGTTTTGAAGTTAACCCTACAGATTTATCTTTTATTACAGGCTCTAGACTCAATCTTTTTGATATCAGAATGTATGGAACAACGCACTATGGTGGTGGTATGGACTTTGGTGATGACGGTTTTTTATATTTAACTATAGGAGATCAAGCGTCTTGGAGACGAGCTCAAGACATAACTGATAACCTTAATGGCGGAGCTTTACGATTAGATGTAGATAAAGATCCTACTAAAAGCCATGCTCCAATTCGAAAAAAACAAGATGTGGGCTATGCTGGGGAATCCTCAGGGATTAATTATTGGATTCCAAACGACAATCCATTTTTGAGTCCAGATGGCTCTCGCTATGAAGAATACTATAGTATAGGATTAAGAAATCCCTTTAGAATGACGAAAGACCGTGTTACTGGAGAATTTTATATTGGTGATGTTGGATTGAGCTCACATGAAGAGGTTAACGTACTTAAAAAAGGTGCCAATTATGGATGGCCAATATATGAAGGTTTCGGGTTTCGTAATACCAATTGTGCTACGATGTTAGATGGCATGCCACACGAAAAACCTTTAACTGAGTTTTCTAGAAATGATGCCAGGGCTTTAGCCGGTGGATTTGTGTATAGAGGAACCGCTATTCCTGATATATATGGAAAATACGTCTGTGCAGATTATACTAGAAATGGAATTTTTACTGTAAATACGATTTCTGGAGATTACGAACAGGTATCAATTTTACAAAATGTGATTTCATTTGGTGAAGATAATGATGGTGAATTGTATTTACTTCGACATGGTAATAATAGAAATATTCATAAATTAATAGAAGGTATCGATAATGGTTATGTGCCAATGCCACAATTGCTTTCTAATACGGGAGTGTTTTCTAACTTATCTACTTTAGAAGTTATAGATGGGATTGTACCTTATGAGTTGTATGAATCATTTTGGTCTGATGGTGCTTTAAAAAGACGTTGGATTGCTGTACCTAATAATGATGGAGTACATAGTGGCCCTGACGAACAAATAAAATATTCTGAATATAGTGATTGGGAATTCCCACCAGGAACAGTGATTATTAAACAATTCGATTTACAGGTAGATGACAATGACCCGTCAATTACTAAAAAAATTGAAACCAGATTTTCTATTGTCGATAAAGATGGGGGTTGGTATTTTTTAACTTATAATTGGAATGATGCACAAACAGATGCTGTATTACAAACCACAAGTCTAAATGAGCCTGTTACTATATCTACAGATAATTTAGGAGGAACGAGAACGCAAATGTGGCATTTCCCTTCAAATACAGAGTGTAGAGCCTGTCATAATGAGGTAAATAAAGGTAATCTAGGGCTAAAAACTAGGTATTTAAATACAGACTATACCTATGAGGAAACAGGACTAGAAAGAAACCAATTGGTAACTTTAAGCCATTTAGGTGTTATTGACCAGTCCATTACTGACACGGATACAGAACATATAATAACAAATAAATCAATTGACGATCCGGTAGCTTCGTTAGAAGAAAGAGCAAGATCATATTTAGACTTAAATTGTGCTTATTGTCATAGACTAGATAACCCGATAAGAACTAGTTTCGATTTACGTTATTATAATAGTCTTGAAGCTACAGGAATATTATCAACAGGTATCTTAACTCCATTAGAGGTTGATCCTGATGAAAAAATAATTTACCCAGGTGATGCTTCAAAATCGGTATTATATCATAAAATTAATAGTGTAGACCAATCGATTATGATGCCTCCATTGGCAAAGTTCGAGATCGATGAACCAGGTGTAGATTTAATTGAAGCATGGATAAATCAATTAGATACCGATATAACAGATATTACCAATAACCCGAATCCTATGAGTAACTTGGCCCTTTTGCCATCAGCGATAGTATCTGGATCTGTTGGTCCTAACGCAGATGCAGGCAGAGGTACACCAAACGACATCCTGTACGATCCAATGATTAAAGCTTACAAAACATATTCGCAATATGCAGAGTATGGATGGCCATATCAGTTTAATGCTGGTACTGTTGATGAAGCGAATGGATTCTTTTTAAATGTTGAATGGCCAAATCCAAAATTTGTGAATTATATAACCATTGGAGGTTCTTACAGTAGTCAACCACAAACAAATACAATGTGGCGTGTTAGTTACTTAAGAGAAGGGAATTGGATAACTTTAGACCAAGGTAAAGGAGGTTGGATAAAATCTGGAATTTATAAATGGGGAGGTCCTACTCAAACACCTATTTTTGCAGAAGCTATTAAAGTCGTTCTTTATAGCGATGGAATTAATGATCTATATAGTAGCCATCTAAGAGGAAGGGGCGGAAATTCAGGTGTAGGAGATAACAACCCTTCAAACCCTTATTACAATGATGTTAATACACAGACGAAGGCATCATTGTTTCAGTTTATACCTTATCAGACTAAAACGATTATAGAAAGCGTAGTTGCAGGAATTCAACAAACTACATGTGATGTATCTAATAATACCTACTCACAAGACTTAATTGTAACTTATACCAACCCTCCTACTACAGGATTTTTAGAAGTAAACGGTCAAAGTTTTCCTATTACAACAAGCCCACAAACTATTACTTTAACCGGACTAATAGCTGATGGTGAAGATGTAGAAATTAAAGCAGATTTTACGGATGGTTATCAAAGTGTTTATTCAAGCGGTGGAACAGTATTTACAGCGCCCGAAAATTGTGTAGACTTAATCATTGGTATTGACGAAACTGTAATTATCGATGCAGATTATACGGTCTCTGCTGTTGGTAAAATAGACATATCTGAAGGCGGTAGTTTAACTATAACTGGCAATTTAACTATAAATGGAGACGTCATTTTAAACTCTATCTCTAACAAGTTTTCAAGTTTAATTGTTGAAGGTACAAGTATAGGTAATATTACTTATAAGCGGCACGTAAATGCAAACAACAGCACTACAGGTAACGACTTAATAGCGACGCCTGTTAGCGGACAAACCTTTGGTGATTTTGCAATAGACAACAATCCAAATTTATTTGAAAATCCAAATGATAACTCTCAGAAATTGTTTGGCCCTTTTGATGAAACTTCTGGGACATATATCATATACGCAACGGACACAAATGTAGCTACTAATTTAGACTTAGGTATCGGTTATAGAGCAGCAAGAGAAAGTTTAGAAGATGCGTTATATGGCACTACCCTAACCTTTTATGGAGGTGTAGAAACTAATGCCGTAATTAGAAATATTACAACATCGGGATCTTCATTTAATGGATGGAATTTAATCGGTAATCCCTATACTTCTTATATCGATTTTGATACGTTCTTTAACCATAACAAAAGCCAATTAAATGGTGGCACATACCAAGCTATTTATGGTTATGATGGAAACGCATCAAATGGTTGGACCGTTTTAAACAATTTAACGACACAACAATTAATTGCACCGGGTCAAGGGTTCTTCGTAAAGAGTAAATCTGGCGGCGGCTCTATCGAATTTACGCCAGAAATGCGTGTCGGTGGTTCTAGTGATGACTTTATATTGGGCAGAGGAGTTTCTTCTGCGCATGTCGGTTATTTAAAACTAAAATCTAGTGCTACAGATTCAGAATACTTTACTGATATTTATTTTAACACCAATGCGAGCTCAGGTTTAGATCCTGGTTATGATGCCGCGTTGTATAACAGCAACATCTCCGAATTTTCAATCTATACGCATTTGGTAGAAGACAATACAGGTGTGCCATTTATGATTCAAGCTCTTGGTGACACTGCAATAAATAATAGCATTATAGCATTAGGTGTTCACGCCAATCAGGGTGAAGAAATAACAATTTCTGTTTTTGAAACGGATATTCCAGAAGCCACTAATGTTTATTTAGAGGATACTTCTAACAATACATTTACGCTGCTTAACGCTGGTAACTACACATTTACAGCAACGGATGACATATCTGGTACGGGCCGTTTTTATCTTAGGTTCGAAACAGACGTGTTAAGTATAAATAACTCGATGCTGCTTGAGGCTTTAAAAATTTCAACAAATCAAGCGCAACGAACCATTGAAGTTACAGGACAATTAGAGGAACAGACATCATTTATACTTTATGATATTCATGGACGAATTATGTTAACCAATGCTCTCGATATAAGGTCTACACACCAATCAATAGCTGTAAGTCATCTTAGCGCAGGTGTCTATATTGTAGCTTTAGAAACGGTTTCAGGAGATATACGCATACAGAAACTAATAATTAGATAACCCCCATTTTCAATCTAAATTTAAAAACACAAAATCTCATATTGATTTTGCGTTTTTTTTGTTCAAAATGTTTTTGAATTATAAATCTAAAGATGCGTGAATGCCTATTTTAAAGATTAAAAGCAAATGGTTATTCTAGTCTAAGAGGGATTACGTCAATGAATAATCCATTTAAGCTAAATCTATAATAGAACAATAGATACCTTGTAATAAACTTTTAAAAACTATAAAATGGAAATATTATTTGAATATCATGATGTTGCAACAAGCGATCGATTAGAAGCACATGCAAAGGAAAAATTAGAAACATTAGTAACACGATACGATTTTGTGATTAGAGCTGATGTCTTTTTTAAGACAGAAAACACCACTAATGACAACACAGGAAAAATATGTGGCATACGATTAAGTGCACCAGGACCTCGGTTATTCTCAGAATCCTCATTTGACAATTTTTATGATGCCGTATCTAAAACAGTTAATGAATTATCGAAGCAATTGGAAAAGCGCAAAGATAAAATGAAAACATACTAAATAATGGGAGATATAATGGGAGTAATTAGCAGAGACAAAAATCAAATCAACTGTATATATGCCAATGAATCAGATTTTGGAAAACAGCTTGAGGGCTATTTAAAAGCCTCAGGAAAAGACATTTTAATGATTAATATTAATGAAACAATGCCAACTCCAACCCAATGGCAAGAGTTGGCAACTGATCTCAATATTGGAATTGATAATTTTCTGGATTTTTCAAAAATTAAAGACATAGACAACAACTCTAAGTTTGATGCCAATGATTATGTTACGATTTTAGAAAATAACCCTAAAGCATTTCAAGGAGCAATTATTATAAATGGTGAAAAAACGGCACATATTACAGCAGTAACTGAAGTCCTTAAGTATTTTGAAGCAGATAGTGCAAATATTAAACACACAGCACATAACAATGCTATGGATAGTAATAAAACGAACGACAAGGATAACTTTGTATAAAATAGTTATACTTTTATTCCCTAATGAATAGAAGCACACATTTAAGATATAAAGGCTACACAGAAACCCCTGCTCTCTTTAAGGATCTTGGCTTATCTGGTATCGATCAAGTTGAACTCAGTTCAGTATCTGATTTGATAAATGATGATTTTCAGTTTAAAAATCAGCGCTTAGGTAAGCTTGTAGAGGAGTTTGTTTTTTATCAATTACAACAACAAACTACAGTGAGATGGATTGTAGAAAATTTACAGATCCAAAAGGAACGAAAAACCATAGGAGAATTGGATGCGCTTTATTTTGAAGAGAATAAACCCATCCATCTCGAAGTGGTTTACAAATTCTATTTGTACGACACCTTAAATCAGTATCAAGAGCCACTCGCCTACTGGATTGGCCCTAACCGAAAAGATTCGCTGTGTTATAAATTAGAAAAGCTGAGGTCTAAACAATTCCCACTTCTTTTTAACGATGTAACCAGTATTCAACTTAAGGACTTTAATATTAATACCGCAGATGTGTCTCAAAAACTATGTTTTAAAGCACAATTGTTTTTACCTTATAAGAATTCTGATATAGCTATAGAACCGCTTAACAAAGCTTGTGTTAGCGGTTTCTATATCTCATTTTCAGAAATTTCAACTTTTAATACCTTACAATTTTATATACCTCAAAAATTAGATTGGTTGGTCGGTTGCCATAATGATGTCCCTTGGCAAGATTATGAAACTGCTAAAATTAAAATTCAAGAGGACGTTGAAGCTAAACGTTCCCCATTGGTTTGGTTAAAATATAATGAGACCAAACTTGTAAAATGCTTTATAACTTTTTGGTAATTATGAAAGCGCATAGCTACTATAAAATATACAAACCTTACGGATATTTAAGTCAATTTGTAAATCATCAGACTAAGCGGAAATCTAAAAAACTTTTAGGAGAATTATTCGACCTCTCAAATGATGTTATGGCTGTTGGCAGGCTAGATGAAAAATCTGAAGGTTTACTATTACTAACTACAGATGGTAAGTTTAGCAATTATATAACGAGTTCGGCTATTGAGAAAGAATACCACGTTATGGTTGATGGTATAATTACTCCAGAACTAATTTCAGAATTAAGAAAAGGTGTTGAAATTTCTGTTGAAGGAAAAGCGTATAAAACAAAACCATGTAAGGCTGAAATTCTAACCGATACATCACATATTATAGAACGTTTTGTACGTGATGAACGTCATGGAATAACATCATGGTTATCCATGACAATTACCGAAGGTAAATTTAGACAAATCCGAAAAATGACAGCGAAAGTAGGTTTGCCAACATTGCGTTTAGTGCGCGTTAGGATTGGAGATTATAAATTAGGAGTAATGAAACCTGCAGAGATTTTACCAATTAATTATTAGAAGCTTCTGCTGTTTCTTGAGCTGTTGTTTTCTCTGTAATAGTCACCTTTTCATTCTGGAAAATAATAGTTGCTTTTACACCCGTAAGAAGGTTCCATTCTTTTGAAGAAATCATATTACCTTTATCATCATATACAACAAATTCAGCCGTATTTGGACCAGATTCACCTTGATTTAAAGCCACAATATCGACGGTGTTTTTACCATCTACTAAATTTACTTCTACCCTTCTATAACTACCGGTCAGTAATAAATTACTTTTTACAACAGCACCATTTAATAAAATCTGAACGCGGTCACCATCAGGGTATTGATGATCTCTACAAACTATATTTACGAATTTAGTATCTACGCGATGTTCCCCAAGAAATTGATCTGACATTGTTCTTATAATACCACCTTTAACGGCTTCTTTTGTCCAACGCTTTTCATAAATTTCACTCGGGCTTTTTAAACCATCATCATCATCAGTCATTGAAAATGGTTTTTCGGTTTCTCTAATTACAAATTTTTCTTCACCTTCCTTAGAGCTGCCACTAGACTTTTCATTTTCCTTATTTAGAATTGGTGCTATCTTAACTTTTACTAAAGCAGAATCGGTTTTCTTCTTAGATACTTCTGCAGGAATACGAATGGATTTCTTCTCTTTATCCTTAATAACTTGGGCAAAAACCGTCGTGCTGCAGAAAATGCAGAAGATAAATGCTATGATATTAATGGTTTTCACTATTATATTTTTGTTTTAAATATTTGAGTAGTAAGTTACAAAAACCGTACCTATTTCAAATTAAAGATATAAAAATAGAAATCTTTACAAAAAAAAGTTAAAACTTCCCGTTAAAGCTAATTCTTAACTTTCTATTATACTCTTCAAATAACCAGTCTTTATAGTTTTGTGTACTATTCATAATACAATAACAGTACTGTTTTATTCGATAAGCAATTTCATCTTGAAGATCTTTAATTAACTCTCTAGCATCATAAACATCTTCACTATTATCAATACATATTTGCGAGTGTTGAGCAATAGAACGTTCAATTACAGTAAAAGATTTTTTACCTTCACTAATCACCTCTTTATACTCTGACTTCACATCAAAATTTAAGGTGTACGATTTTTTAAATTTCACTTTTAGTGAATCTGGCATAGTGTAAACAAAATCGCGCTCTAATAAATCATCATCTACAATGTTTTCTAAATAATAATCGGGATGCTTAAAAATGTGCTGCCAATCTACAGGCTGATTCCAAGGTCCAAAACGCGCTTCATTATTTCCTAGATCTATAACCTGAAACGATTTTCGATCCTTATAAATTCGGCTACCACGACCAATCATTTGAAAGTATAAAGTTAAAGAACGTGTCGCTCTATTCAAAATTATGGATTCTACTGACGGTTCATCAAAACCTGTAGTTAAGATACTTACAGAAGACAATACAGCATCTGGAGTATGCTTAAACCATTTTAAAATATCTTTACGATCTTGCTTAGTGGTGGTATTATCTAAATGTTGCACATTATAACCTGCCTTTTTAAAGGTATGATAAACTTCTTTAGAGGTGTAAATTCCATTATTAAAAATCAGCGTTTTTTTGCCCTTCGCCATCTCTTCATAAGCCATCAACAGTTTAGATTGCATTAAACTATTAGTATATAATGCTTCTGAAGATTTCACCGTATAATCACCATTAATACCAATCTTTAAAGATGTAAGTCCAACATCATAATTAGAAACTTCCGCATTCGCAAGAAATCCATTTTTTATTAAGGTTGAAATATCGTCACCAACAATTAGTTTGTTATAATTATCTTTCATTGGTAGTTTAATATTGCTACTCAATGGCGTTGCTGTAACACCTAAGATAAAACAGTTTTCGAAAAACTTAAATAGTTTTCTAAACGAATTGTAATGTGCTTCATCAATAATAACTAAGCCCACATTTTTTAATTCGAAATCTTTGTCTGATAAGCGATTATTTAAGGTTTCAACCATCGCTACAAAACATTGATAATCATCTTGGTCTGGAAGCGTTTTAACCTTACTATTAATTACTTTATTCTTAACATTAAAACCAGATAACACGTTAGAAGTCTGCTTACAAAGCTCAATTCTATGTGTAAGAATCATTACTTTTTTTTGATGTTGCTCAACGTAACGCCTAACGATTTCAGAAAAAATAACTGTTTTTCCTCCGCCTGTTGGTAACTGATATAGGAGGTTAAAATCATCAGATTCATCTCGCATTACATCAAAAATGCGATTAAGGTCTTTGATCTGATAATCATATAGACTTTTCTCAGTAGCATTTTGTTGAATGGTTCCGTTTTCTGACGACATAAAATAATTTTAGCACTTAGTTAATTTTGCAAAAATAGAACATTGTAAAGGTTTATGGAATGAATTGTTAACAAGATTTCACAAGATTGGTATCGTTATTGTGATTAACATACCATTAACATTTAAATCAAATATTATGAAATCATTTAGAAGACATTCTGCATCGGTCAATGCAGGATCCATGGCAGACATTGCTTTTTTGTTACTAATTTTCTTTTTAGTGACTACAACTATTTCTGCAGACAAAGGTATTTTACGAAAACTACCACCTATTTGCGATACAGCTGACTGTATAGCTAATATTCCCGAACGAAATTTATTGCGAATTTCAATGAACGAAAATCAAGAAATTATGATTGAAGATGCTATTGTTCAATTGTCTGATGTTAAAAGAATAGTTGAAACGTTTATTGATAATAATGGAATTGGAAGTTGTGATTTTTGTGAAGGCAATCAATCCCAAGAGTCATCCGATCATCCCAAAGTTGCTGTAATTTCTTTACAACATGCTTCTTTAACTAAATATGAACGCTTTATTTCCGTACAAGATGAAATTACTAAAGCGTATTATGATTTAAGAACGCGCTATGCCAAAGAAATCTATAACAAAACACCAGATCAATTAACCAAAACTGAATTAGCAGACGTACAAAAAGCCTACCCTTTTATAGTTTCTGAAATTATGCTAAAACGATCTAATTAGGAATTGAATCTTTTGCTTAAATACAGTACTCAATCTTGAGTTTCTTTTTGCCCCATTTTTTTGCTTTTTTCACATCGTTTCCCATATAAATATCGATGCGCTTTTTATAACGACGGTTCATTTTATCTTTAACGATATATAAACTATCAAATCCTTGAATTTTTACTTTGGTATTGTGAACTAAACCAGAATCTAATAAATCGCGAGACACAGCAATGTATCGTAATCCAGGTTTTAAACTATCGCCAAAAGCGGTAATACTTGGGTTAGAATTCGTTTGGTATGCTAAAGAGTTATAAGCAGTAGCAGTTACTTTTAAAGTGGTTTTATAACAAGTAGAATCTGTATTTGTTTTGCAAGTGTGCAAGCTAATACAGATTATCATCATAAAATAGAATCTAGTTTTCATTCCTATAAAGATACATTGAAAATCATTAAATTTTGTTAAAATGAATTATGTTATGCATAGTACTGTAACAAATTAAGAATTTCATCGTCTATTAAGTATAACCAATTAAAAAACAACAATTATGAGAACTTTAAACAACAATCAATTATCTAGTACTTCGACTGAAACTAAAAGCTTTGCTTGGAACCTAAAAAGACGTTACAGGTAATAACACTAAATTTCATCAATCAATCAATCAATCAATCAATCAATTATTATGAGAGTTTTATCAAAAATCGTCAACACATCTAACAGTTTAGATGATGACCTAAAAACCATTAGAGCTTAAACTTGAATTAGTTCAACTTAGGTCTAATAAAAAAGTCAGTTTCCTATTAAAGAAACTGACTTTTTTTATAATCAATAATTTAAAATTTATTTTTTAATAATCTTTTTAGTTATTGAACTTGTATTGGTAGATAGTTTAATAAAATATATTCCAGTTTCATAAATTGACATATTCAGATTATGAGATCGATTAGATACCAAACTACCTCTACTTACTTGTTGCCCTAAAGTATTATATAATTGATAACTTACGTTTTCATTAACATGAGTTAATTCAATATTTAAATTGTCAGTAACAGGATTTGGATATAAATTGATAGAATTTTCTAAACTAAATGTAGTAATGCTTAATGGATCTTGAACACTAAATGTTATAGATTCATTATCAGTAAATGTACCTCCAATGATGATGTCGCTATCATTTTCATCTTTTAAACTATATGAACCATTACCAAAAGGACCGCAGCAGATTCCATCACTCTGCGAGTCGCTAATTGTAAATGTATAACATTCATTAAAACTCGGAATCGTTATAGTTTCTTGGTAAGGTGTGTCATCATCGTAAGTATTAATTGGTCTACTATCCACTATCGTACCAGAGCTATTTACAAGACTCCAAGAAGTTTCGTTACCATAATTATCCGTTAATAAATTGAAAACAACGGTTGCTGTTGCATACGCTGGTGATACGTTAAAATTATAAGTAAAACTATCGTTTGCTGTATTTTCATCCGCACTACCATTAGGGTTAGAGACATTAATATTAAATGAATGGCTTCCTGGTCCTAGATTAGAATACGTTGGTGTGTCCACTACCATACTTTCACCGTTAAGCAAATTTCCTATCCAATTTATTGTGGTACTTGTCTCAGAATCTATAGAATAGGATACAGTTGCAGAAGTTAGAGGTAAAACTCCTGAGTTTATTAGTGTGACTTGTGGTGTAAAATCTTCTCCACAAAGTTCTGCGGTATTATCAGAACCTGCGCTTGCTCTAGCATCAATATCATATGTCTGTAGCGTTGGATATTGATCTAATATTTCAATTCCAGAATTTGAAGGATCCAACCAATCACTCAGTCTTGATGACACAGTACTGCCATAATCCCAAGCAACATCAAAACGCCCATAGACATCATAGCCACCGTTATCATTAGCACCACTACATGCCGCACTACCACCGTAAAGTGTGCCAATTAAATGACCTGTCTCGTTAAATAAACCAGACCCAGAAGAACCTCCTTCTGTAACGCCTAAATCCCAATCTTCAATTCGCCAAACATCTGTACCATCATTATTAATCGTTCTATAAACACCTCCGTCTTTTCTACTCACTTTTTGAATATCGCCACTTGGGTGATGAAAACCGAAATTCACAGCAGGTACTTGTGTCGTAGATCTATTCCAGCCCACCCACACTAAATCGTAGTTATTTTCAAAGAAACTAGCATCAATTACTTCAACCAATTCCATATCCGATTTTGAGCTACTTGCTCTTAAAATAGCACCACTAACTGTTTGATTATATGTGCCGTCAGTACTATTAGTTGTGGTTCCGCAAGATGGATTTGGACTTCTCCAGTTAAATCTAAAGGACCAAGTACTTTCGCTACCGCCACAGTGATTAGCGGTCATAATATATGGTGTTCCATCATTATTTGTATTATTAATTAATGTACCAGAACACCAGTCTGTACCACCTCTTAATATTAAAGCGCCTGACGTTTTTATATTCTCTTTTACTGTATTTAAACCATAAGGATCACTTGCTGGTGTAATATCACAATCCACATCATAATTACAATTACCAGAATCTCCTAAACTTTTTTCAAAGGCTTTTGCCGTACGGTAACCATGTACTACTGAACCTACCGTAATTTTAGCGTCGCCAATAACATTAGCAGGCTGATAGTATTCTATATATGCCGCATTACCTTCAACTAACCAGGTTCCCAAAACTTCCTCAGTATTGTTATTATGGTGTGTAAAAGGTCTTAATAAATCCGTTTTTTCGTCATTGTAAACGTAAAGTTTTGCACCTTCAGGAATCTTAAACACATCAAACATAAAATTTAATGAATGCGCTCCTTTAGAAGTATATGCCATTCTCCAAATACGGTCTCCGTTTTCTAACGTAGTCCACTCACCAACATCATTAAAGTTATGGTCTACGTAAATATCATGCCCAAATCTCCAGGGCTTAGATTTATTTTGGTCATTAATAGCATCCTCTTCTTGCAATTTTTTTAAATCGAAAGCAGGCAAATTAAATGCTACTAAGTCAGAGAGATTATTTTGACTCCAACTCGGTGGTTTTATGTTATCTGGAATGTGTTGCCCAAAAGATATAAGGCTTATAAATACAAATACAAAAAGTAGTTTAAATTTCATTGTCGCTAATTTTTTAGGTATAAAAGTAAGGTTTTTAATGATTTTTTAATGATAGTCTTTTTGTTTTAAGACTAATTTCTAGTTATTTTTAAAAAAACAAAATCAACCATGTATAAAAAATCAATACTCTATTTTGGATTAATTCTTACGCTTACAGTAAGTTGCAAATCAGAAACGCCTAAAGAAGACGAACTCATAGCAAAAGCTAAAGAAATACATAAACGTGTCATTACTTTAGATACACATTGTGATATTAATGTAAAAAACTTTACAGACACACTTAACTATACTCAAGATTTAGATACACAAATTACGCTTCCAAAAATGAAATCAGGAGGATTAGATGTGGCGTGGTTCATTGTTTATACAGGTCAGGATTCATTAAATGACGCAGGCTATAAAAAGGCTTATGATAATGCAATGTCTAAGTTTAAAGCCATTCATAAATTAGTTGAAGAAATTGCTCCTAACGATATAGAGTTAGCTGTAACTTCTGACGATGTAAGACGTATTAATGCCAAAGGTAAAAAAGTAGCCATGATCGGAATAGAAAACGGTTATCCTATCGGTTTAGATATTAGTAATGTTGAAAAATTCTATAATCTTGGTGCACGTTATATGTCATTATCGCACAATGGACATAGCCAGCTATGTGACAGTAATACAGGAGAAAGTGATGATGTTTGGCTACATAATGGCTTAAGTGATTTAGGTAAGGAAGTCATTACAGAAATGAATCGTGTAGGAATGATGATTGACGTTTCGCATCCATCAAAAGAATCCATGAAACAAATGATTGAATTAAGTAAAGCTCCAATTATTGCTTCTCATTCTTCGGCAAGAGCGTTATGTAATCACAGTAGAAATTTAGATGATGAACAATTAAGCTGGCTAAAAGAAAACGGCGGCGTTGTACAAACAGTTGCTTTTACGTCTTATTTGAATACTGAAAAACATGATACTCGCAATGCAGCTATGGAAGATATCCGAAAAAGCGTTACTGATTCTTTAGGTATTACTTGGTACAACTGGGGTGAGTTTAAAAAGTTAGATGAACAAACTCAAATGGAATTTATAGAAAACAGGAAAAAGGTTATGGACATTACCAATGAAAAAGTGAACCAAATAGAAGGTTTTCCGGAAGCTGTAAATGTTGACGATTTTGTAAACCATATCGATTATTTAGTCGAAAAAATTGGCATTGATCACGTAGGAATTAGTAGTGATTTTGATGGTGGTGGTGGAATTGAAGGTTGGTCTGATGCTTCTGAAACATTTAATGTTACATTAGAATTAGTAAAACGCGGTTACACAGAAGCACAAATAGAGCAACTCTGGAGTGGGAATTTATTACGTGTTTTAGATGACGTTGAGGCTGTGGCTAAGAACATGCAATCTTAAAGTGGATTAAACTAAAAAGCACAAGAGCCAGCAATTTGCTGGCTCTTGTGTTTTGTATAAATTTTATATAATCAAAAAGCAAACCTTAATAGTTTAATAACTCTAATAAAGCATTCTCAAACTTGCCTTTAGCCAAATATTGATCTTCTAACTGACCAATAAAAGGAATCGGAGTTTCCATACTTGCGACGCGTTTTACAGGGGCATCTAAATGTTCAAAGCACTCCTCCATTAATAGTGCAGAAAGGTCACTAGCAATACCTCCAAACAAAGAATCTTCTTGTAAAATTATCGCGCGACCAGTCTTTTTAACAGAATTTATAATAGCCTCTTTATCTAAAGGCTGTAAGGTTCTTAAGTCAATTAAATCGGCCGAAATATCAGCATTTTTATCTAGAGTTTCTAAAGCCCAATGTACTCCGGCCCCATAGGTGATAATCGTAACCGCTTCACCTTCTTTTAAAAAGGCCGCTTTTCCAAATGGAATTGTAAAATAATCTGAAGGAACATCTTGACGGATACTTCTATATAAAGCCTTGTGCTCAAAGAATAACACAGGGTTAGGATCGTTAATTGCTGTAGCTAATAAGCCTTTAGCATCATAAGGAAACGCCGGATAAACGACTTTTAAGCCTGGTGTTTTAGTAAACCAAGCTTCGTTGGTTTGTGAGTGAAATGGACCTGCAGCCACACCTGCACCACAAGGCATTCTAACAACAACGTCAGCTTCTTGCTGCCATCTGTAATATGATTTTGCTAAATAATTCACTACCGGATTAAATCCAGAAGTCACAAAATCTGCAAATTGCATTTCTACAACCGATTTAATTCCTGAGATCGATAATCCCATCGCAGTTTCAACTATTGCTGATTCGCAAATAGGAGTGTTCCTAACACGTTCTTTTCCAAACTCTTCTACAAAACCTTCCGTGATTTTAAAAACACCACCATATTCTGCAATATCTTGTCCCATAATAACAAGATCTTTGTGCTTTCGCATGGATTGTTTTAAACTATCTGAAATGGCATCTATAAAACGTAATTCTGTAGTTTCTTTACTTGGCGTATATTCCTTATAGTCAAATGGTTTATATACATCACTTAATTCTGTTGTTTCACTGGGAATTATATTTGGTTCAGCATAAGCGGACTCTAAAGCCAGATCTATTTCAGATTTAATATCTTCTATATAAGCTTCATCCATTTGTTGCGTGAGAATCTTTTTGCTAAATAAAAAACTTCTATAATTCTCTATAGGATCTTTAGCTTCCCACTCGTCCATTAACTCTTTTGGTACATATTTAGTACCACTAGCTTCTTCATGTCCACGACGTCGAAAGGTTTTGAACTCTATTAAAATCGGACGCGGTCTCTTTCTAATGCTTTCGGCTAATTTTTGAACCTTTGTATAGGTTTCAATAACATTATTACCATCTAAAATAAAGGATTCAATACCATAACCTTTACCTCTATCTGCTAAATGCTTGCAATTATATTGCTCGTTGGTTGGTGTAGAAAGTCCGTAGCCATTATTTTCAATACAAAAAATAACCGGTAAACTCCAAACAGAAGCAACGTTTAGTGCCTCGTGAAAATCACCTTCGCTAGTACCTCCTTCGCCTGTAAAAACAGCTGTTAAATTGCCGTTTTTCTTTAAAAGGTTCCCCAAGGCAATGCCGTCTGCAACTCCTAATTGAGGTCCTAAGTGAGATATCATACCTACAATATTAAACTCTTGAGTCCCAAAATGAAATGAACGATCTCTACCTTTTGTAAATCCACTTGCTTTTCCTTGCCATTGGCAAAATAAACGATGTAACGGAATTTCTCGCGATGTAAAAACACCAAGATTTCTGTGCATCGGTAGAATATATTCGCTTGATTTTAAAGCCATTGTTACACCAACGGAGATCGCCTCTTGGCCTATTCCCGAAAACCACTTCGATATTTTACCTTGACGTAAAAGAATGAGCATTTTCTCTTCTATTAGTCGTGGCTTTAGCATGTTATAGTAGAGTTTTAATAACGTTTGGTTATTTAAACTTCGTTTGTCGTAGGCTATGTTACTTTTTGTAATTGTTGGCATAAAATGTTATTTCTCTTATGTTTCAAATGTAAATAAAATTGCTTCAATAAACCATTAAACACTTCAAATTGTCAATAATTCAGACTCAATTTTTAGCACTATTATCGTTACATTTGTATATTGACAAAAATTTAAACATAAATCCCATGGATAGAATACCTAGTGTAGATTTAAAAGATTTCATTTCTGAAGATCCTAAACGAAAACAAAAATTTATAAATGATATAGGAAAAGCTTATGAAGACATAGGTTTCGTAGCTTTAAAAGGGCATTTTTTAGATGACACCTTAGTAGATAACTTATATGGTGAAGTCAAGAATTTTTTCGATTTACCTTTAGACGTTAAAGAAAGTTATGAGATTCCAGGTATTGGAGGTCAACGTGGCTATGTGTCTTTTGGTAAAGAAAGTGCTAAAGGTAAAAAGGAAGGAGATTTAAAAGAGTTCTGGCATTTTGGGCAATATGTTGAAGATGATGCGGAACGCAGAAAAGAATACCCTGAAAACGTTGAAGTAAAAGAGTTAGACGATTTTAATAAAGTTGGCAAGCAAACCTACCAAATGCTCGAAAAAACAGCAAAGTATGTGTTGCGTGCTCTAGCACTTTATCTAAATTTAGAAGAAACCTATTTTGACAATTACATACACAATGGAAATTCTATATTAAGACCAATTCATTATCCGCCAATTACACAAGAGCCTGAAAACGCAGTAAGAGCTGCTGCTCATGGAGATATTAATCTTATTACGTTGTTAATGGGAGCGCAAGGCAGAGGCTTACAAGTGCAGCGTAACGATGGTGAATGGATTGATGCTATTGCAGAACCAGACGAATTAATGATAAATGTTGGTGATATGTTATCGCGTCATTCTAATAATAAATTAAAATCTACAATTCACCGTGTTATAAATCCACCAAGAGAACTTTGGGGAACATCGCGCTACTCTATGCCATTTTTTATGCATCCTGTAAGCGAAATGAAATTAGATGTTTTAGAAAGCTGTATCGATGAAGATAATCCAAAACGATTTGAGGATATTACGGCTGGCGAATTTTTAAACGAACGTTTAATTGAGCTAGGCCTTATTAAAAAGTAGTTGGCAGTATGCAGCTTCAGTTTACAAGTAACTACTGAGAACTGAATACTGAATACTGAGAACTTAAGACTGAACAAATGGATTTACAAGACCAATTAAAAAATCTCTTTCCAGATCATGAACCAGAACATACGGATGATTCTGATTCGGCGAAGGAAAATTTATGGCTTCAAGATGACCCCATAATTTGCAAATATGAAAAGCGAAAAGGGAAGCCTATCACTATTCTTGAAGGCTATACAGGAGCCACTGAAGATTTTAAAAAATTAGCAAAAGAGCTAAAAACAAAACTTAGTGTTGGTGGTAGTTTTAAGGATGATAAAATAATTATTCAAGGAGATTATCGCGATAAAATAATGTCAATTTTAAAAGATAAAGGCTTTAATGTTAAACGTGTAGGAGGTTAATACTTATGACTAAAAATTGTTTACATATTACCAATGGTAATAACCTCACGGATTATTTAAGAGACTTAGATTTTAAAGAAGATATCTTAACCTGGCAAGAGATGCTTTGCGAGGGGCCAACTATTCCTGCAATAAACTCGAGAGCTTTTTTAAAACTTCGAGTTGATTTTCTAAAAGAATTTTACGAAATTGAAGTTAATACTAGAGAAATTCTAACAGAATTATCTAAATTAGATGACACTGATAAGTACACCGAAATTAACCTTTGGTTTGAGTATGATTTATTTTGTCATATCAATTTATTAGGGGTTATTAATCTGTTGCATCAAAAGAATGTGAATAAACCGCTTTATTTAATATGTAGTGGACGTGTTGAAGGCGAGAAACGTTTAAAAGCTTTAAACGAACTTAATCCTAAGCAACTAAAATCACATTATAAAGAAAGGATACTGTTAACCAAAGAAGATATTGATATCGCCATCGCCTTGTGGAGAACCTACTGTGGTAAAGACCATAATATTCTAAAACCTTATATTGTTAAAAACTCTAGTTTTAAATATATGAGTAATTGCTTAAAAGCACATTTAGAACGTTTTCCTTATCAAAAAAGCGGGCTTAGCGTTATAGAAGCAAATATTCTAACTATTGTAAAGGATAATTTTATAAAATCTAAAAATCATCTTTTAGGCTACAGTCTTAATTATCAAGGTTATTATGGGTTTGGCGACATACAATTAGCACGTATCATCGATAAATTAGATTTATTTTTTACCGAAGATGAAGATGGAATCACACTCAATAGAAAAGGACATAAAGCGCTTTTAGGACAAAATAACTTTGCTAAAGAAATAAATAACAATATGGTTTACGGAGGTGTGAATCGGTTAGGTTTTCAATTTAACATAAAGCAAAATAAACTTATAAAAACCATATTTAATGGCAATTAAAGACTCAGAACTTATTTTAAATCCAGATGGTAGTGTTTACCATTTAAATTTAAAACCCGAAAATATTTCAGATACAATCATATTTGTAGGCGACCAAGATCGTGTAGAAAAAATCACAGCACATTTTGACAGTATTGAATTCAGCACTCAAAAGCGAGAATTTAAAACACAAACAGGATATTATCAAGATAAAAGATTAACGGTTATCTCAACAGGAATTGGTCCAGATAATATTGATATTGTTTTAAATGAACTAGACGCTTTAGTTAATATAAATTTAGAAACTAGAGAGGTAAAAGAAGAACTAACAAGCCTAAATATTATTAGAATTGGAACTTCGGGATCTTTACAGAATGATATTCCGGTGGATGCTTTTTTGATCAGTACACATGCCTTAGACATTAACGGCATGCTACATTTCTATCAAATTGAAGGTATCAGTAATCCTGAAGTAGAAGATGAATTTATTAAACATACCAATTGGGACTCAAATAAAGCGCGACCAATTGTAATTGATAATAGTAAGTTTTTAGAAAAGTATTTTGAAGGTGATCAGATCCACAAGGGCATGACAGGTACAGCTGGTGGCTTTTATGGACCTCAAGGCCGTGTATTACGTTTACCGTTACAAGACGCTAACCTTAATACTAAATTAGATAACTTTAGTTATAAGGATTTTAGAATCACAAATTTTGAAATGGAAACCTCTGTTATTTATGGACTTTCCAAATTATTAGGACATGAGGCACTATCGCTAAATGCTATTATTGCAAATAGAGCCAATGGTGATTTTAGTAAAGACCCTAAAAAAGTTGTAGATAGATTAATTATGTATGCCTTAGAGCGAATTGTAAATATTTAATTAACCCCTTTCTTTTTAAGGGACTCAGTATAAAAATGAAAAAAGTAAACATTGGTGGAGTACCAGAACACTTTAATTTAGCATGGTATTTAACACTTAAAGATGGTGAGTACAAGGACCAAAACATCAATTTAAGATGGCATGATTATTATGGTGGCACTGGCGCTATGACAAAAGCATTACGATCTGGAGAAATTGATATGGCTGTTATATTAACCGAAGGAATTGTTAAAGATATTATAGAAGGAAATCCTTCTAAAATTGTTCAAACTTTTGTTGAAACTCCTCTAATTTGGGGAATTCATGTTGCTGCAGATTCGCAATTCAAAACTATTGATGATATAAAAGGAAGTAGAGCTGCAATAAGCAGATATGGGTCAGGATCACACCTTATGGCCTATATAAACGCCAAAAATAATAATTGGGATATAGAAGATGACTTAAATTTTGAAGTCATTAAAAACCTAGATGGAGCCATAAAAGGTTTAACAGAAGGCCAAGCTGATTATTTTATGTGGGAAAAATTTACCACTAAACCAATTGTAGATGAAGGAGTCTTTAGGCGTATTGACAATTGTCCATCACCATGGCCATGCTTTGTAATTGCCGTTAGACAAGAATTTATTGACAATAATCCGGAAGATTTAAAAATGATTTTAAATATCATTAACGAAACAACTTCCGAGTTTAAATCTATACCAAGTATAGACAAAACCATTGCTAATCGTTACGGACAAGAATTAGAAGATGTTCAAGAATGGTTATCACTAACAGAATGGTCACAAACCGTTATGGACAAAGAGACTCTAGATAATGTACAAGAGCAACTTTATGTTTTAAAAATTATTTCAGAGAAAGTAGATTATTCTAAATTGATACATGAAATTTAACGTTACTCTTAAGTATTAAGCTTAAGAATAAAATCTGAATTTTTAACATTTAAGACGTTTTAAAAGCATAATATTTAGATAGATAATTATTAAAAGTTAAAGTGTTTTGGTCTATAATTTTCAATATTTCAAAAATTTAATTACATTTGTTTTCCTCTACATCCATATTGTTGATAACCCAAATAGATAAATATGATCGTAAACATTATACTAATTTTATCCTTCTTAGTTGCTATTAACTTTTTATTATTAATCTTTAGTTGCAACAAAACTTCTAAAAAAGTAGACAATAGGTTACCCCACCCTATTAAAACTGAGAAATCGCCTACTTTAGTTTCCAATCAATTACAGACGCGCCAACTTTCTCCAACTGGTAGTTAGTTTTACTGAAATGTTTATTCCCAAACCAATAGCCTCTATTAGCGCTTAACGGAGATGGATGTCCACTTTCTAAAACAATATGTTTAGACGTGTCGATTAGTTTCTTTTTCTTTTTAGCAAATCCTCCCCAAAGCAGAAAGACAACATTTGTTTTCTCTGCACTAATTGTTTTTATTACTGCATCTGTAAATTGCTCCCAACCTTTCTTTTGATGACTTCCTGCTTCATGTGCTCTAACCGTTAACGTTGCATTTAAAAGTAGGACTCCTTGATCTGCCCAAGACATTAAATTACCACTTGTAGGATACGAAATTCCAAGATCTTGTTCTAGTTCTTTAAATATATTTACTAATGAAGGCGGATGTTTTATACCGTCATTAACAGAAAAAGACAAGCCATTTGCTTGATCAACATCATGATATGGATCTTGACCAATAATTACAACCTTAACATCATTAAAAGTACAATGGTTAAAAGCATTAAAAACATCAGATGCTTTAGGAAAACAAGTATGCGTCTTATATTCGTGCACTATAAAGGCCATTAAATCTTTAAAATAAGCTTTTTCAAATTCTGGATTAAGATGAGTTTTCCAGCTTTGGTCTATATTTACATTCATATATTAAAACAGATTATATCCTATTAAGATCTAAATTCACTACTAAATAACTCAGAATGAAAAATCTAAAATTCCCTTCTGCACAGACCATATTATTTATAATTGCAGGATTAGTAACACTTTTAACGTGGTTTGTTCCTGCGGGAAAATATGATACTTTAAGTTATAATGAGTCAACAAACAAATTTACACGTTTAAGTCTAGATAAGGAAATAAGCTTAACAGCAACCCAGGCGTCTTTAGATGATTTGAATATTAAAATTCCTATAGAAAAGTTTACTAACGGCGACATTTATAAACCTATTAATATTCCTGGGACTTACAACAAACTAGAGCCTAAACCACAAAGTTTTTTTGATTTTGTAACCTCTCCAATTAAAGGTATTATTGAAGCAGCAGATATTATTTTCCTTGTATTAATTATTGGTGGTTTAATAGGTGTTTTAAACAAATCAGGCGCTTTTGACGCCGCTATTGCACAACTAGCTATTGTTTTAAAAGGAAGAGAACCCTTACTAATTATACTAGTCACTTCTTTGGTTGCCATAGGAGGAACCACTTTTGGTTTTGCAGAAGAAACCATTGCCTTCTTCCCTATTTTAATTCCTGTTTTTTTAGCGGCAAAATATGATGCTCTTGTTGGTGTTGCTAGTATTTTTTTGGGTTCTGCAATTGGCACCATGTGCTCTACGATCAATCCTTTTTCTACAATTATTGCTAGTGATGCCGCTGGTATTAATTGGACCACCGGTTTATATGGTCGTATCTTCATGCTCTTTTTATGTTTAACGATTACCATTGCTTATATAATGCGGTACGCTAAGCGTGTTAAAAACGACCCAAGTAAATCGCTTATTTACGACCAAAGAGAGCAAATTGCACAATTGTTTACTTTAAAAGATGTATCTCATGTTAATTTTAATTGGAGATTAAAATTGGCTTTGTTTGTTTTTACGAGTAGTTTCATTCTGATGATTATCGGTGTTTCAATTTTAGATTGGTGGTTTGTAGAAATGACGACTGTATTCTTAATTAGCGCTATAATTATCGGATTCATTATTCAAATTAGTGAAACAGATTTTATAGACACCTTTGTAAAAGGAGCTGGTGATCTTTTAGGCGTTGCACTTATTATCGGAATCGCAAGAGGTGTTACTGTGTTAATGACAGACGGTTTAATAAGCGATACGTTATTGTATTACGCTAGCGATATTACCACCGGAATGAATAAAGGAGTTTTTGCGAGTGTTATGACCATCATTTATTCTGGGTTATCATTTTTTATTCCGAGTTCTTCAGGAATGGCTGTTTTAACTATGCCAATTATGGCTCCTTTGGCTGATACTGTTGGTGTAGGTCGTGAAGTTGTGGTTAATACATACCAATACGGATTAGGCTTATTTTATCTTGTAAATCCTACAGGATTAATTTTAGCATCCTTAGCAGTTGCCAAAATCAACTTTAGTAAATGGCTAAAATTTATAATGCCATTGTTTATAGTATTAATAATTGTCACCTTAATCGTATTAGCGGTATCTTCATACTTATAGTATTACATAATATCCTAAATTTGCAATTCTAAAAAACGTACAATACTACATGATAAACATTCATGAAAAAACCTTAAACGACCTTGAGTTCTTTACGGTTTTAAATCAAATTAGCGCACATACACTTACAGCTTTGGGTAAAGAAGCGGTTTTGGCCATCCTTCCTTTTGAGAATAAAGACGTGTTGATGACCGAACTTGTTTACGTTAATGAATATTTATCGTCCTTTGAAAATGACAACAGAATACCAAACCACGGATTCGACACCATTGCCAAAGAATTAAAATTACTTAAGATAGAAAACACGTATCTCGAAGTGGCTGGCTTGCAGAAAATAGTCAGCATGTCGTTGACCGTTAATTCGATTTTAAAGTTTTTAGAAAAATTTAAAGAGTATTATCCCAAACTTCAACAATTTGGTCAACATATTCAGGTAAATACGACTATTATTGAGCAAGTAGATGCTGTTGTAGACCGTTTTGGTGATATAAAAGACGATGCTTCACCTCTACTTTCCAACTTACGAAAATCTATTAATCTGCTCAAAGGTAAAATTAATAGTAGTTTTTCTTCAGCATTACACACCTATCACAATCTTGATTATTTAGATGACATAAGAGAATCTGTTGTAGATAATAAACGTGTGCTTGCTGTAAAAGCTATGTATCGCAGAAAAGTGAAAGGGGCAATAATGGGAGGTAGTAAAACCGGAAGTATTGTTTACATTGAACCCGAAACCACATTACAACACACCAGAGAGCTCAACAATTTAGAATATGAAGAGAAGGAGGAGGTTATTAAAATCCTTAAAGAACTAACGGATTTTATTCGCGTGTTTTTACCACTTCTTAGAGATTACCAAGAATTTCTGATCAGTCTTGATATGATTTCGGCAAAAGCAAAATATGCACAGAGTATGAATGCGATTCTTCCAGAATTTTCTGAAGAACGTAGTATGAATTTGCGAGATGCCTACCACCCTCTACTCTATTTAAACAATAAAGAAAAAGGGGAGAAAACGTTTCCACAATCTATTGGTTTAGAAAAAGACAGTCGAATTATTGTCATTTCGGGCCCAAATGCAGGTGGAAAAAGTATCACTTTAAAAACAGTTGGCTTGCTTCAAGTTATGCTACAAAGTGGCATGTTAATTCCTGTGCACGAGCGTAGTCATGTATGTTTGTTTGATCGCATTCTTAGTGATATAGGAGATAATCAATCTATAGAAAATCATCTGAGTACGTATAGTTATCGCCTAAAACAGATGAATTATTTTCTGAAGAAGTGTAATAATAAAACGCTTTTCTTAATTGACGAATTTGGAACAGGAAGTGATCCAGAATTAGGTGGAGCTTTAGCTGAAACATTTTTAGAAGTCTTTTATGAACGTGAAGCATTCGGAATTATAACGACACATTATTCCAATTTAAAATTGTTAGCCAACGAGTTACCACACATTAAAAATGCCAATATGCTTTTTAATGAGAAAACCTTAGAGCCAATGTATAAGTTGGTTGTAGGGCAAGCCGGAAGCTCATTTACGTTTGAGGTGGCACAGAAAAATGGTATTCCTTATAGTTTAATCAACAAATCGAAAAAGAAAATTGAACGCGGTAAAGTTCGTTTTGATGCGACCATTGCAAAGCTTCAAAAAGAACGAAGCAAATTAGAACGGACCGAACGCTCATTAAAAGAAAACGAAAAAAAGAAGATTTCTGAAGCTGATAAATTAGAAGAAGTCAATGCAAAAGTTCAGAAAAAATTAGAAAGCTTTCAAGAATTGTATGATTCTAACCAACGCTTAATTTACTTAGGGCAGAAAGTTAATGACATTTCCGAAAAGTACTTTGAAGATCAGAAAAAACGGGAGTTAATGGCTGAATTGTTTAGGCTAGTTCAGATTGAAAACTCTAAACGAAAAAAAGTATCTGCGAAACAAAAACGTGCGGAAAAGCATAAAGAAACTCAAGTAAAACAAGAGGCAGAAAAGAAAGTTGAAGTTATCCGTAAGAAGAAAAAAGAAGCTAAAAAGAAAGCTAAACCTGTAGAAAAACCTAAGGCTATTTTAAGAATTGGTGACAGAGTACGCATGCAAGATGGTAGAGCTGTTGGTAGTATTGATACCATTGAAAAAAACAAAGCCATCGTAAATTATGGCATGTTTACTACTAATGTTAGTTTAGATCAATTGGAACTCGTTGAGGCCGTAAAAAAATGATAGACATTCCTAATAACAAACAATTAATTCTCTTTGATGGAGTATGCAATCTGTGCAACTCTAGTGTTTTGTATGTTATTAAACGGGATAAAAAAGATAAATTCGTATTTGCACCATTGCAAAGTGACGTCGGAGAAGAAATCATTAAAAAATTCAATATAAATACAGTCAACACCGATTCTATTTTACTCTATAATCCTAAAAAGGATCGTTTAACTTATAAATCTACAGCAGCATTATTGGTGGCTAAAGACTTAGGTTTTCCAACATGTATATTGTCTATATTCTTAATTGTACCTACCTTTATTAGAAATTGGATTTACAATTATATCGCTAAGAATCGTTATAAATGGTATGGAAAAAAAGAATCTTGTATGATTCCAACTCTGGAGTTAAAATCTAAATTTATAGCATAAAAAAAGCCTTTTCACAACCAATGAAAAGGCTTTTTTAAATTAACAACTTACTTAAAACTAATGTAAACAAAAACTTATCTCAACTCGATATTGAGGGTAATAATAGGTTGATTAATAGCACATTATTTTGTTACTGCAAATGTATGTACAATCTCTAGTTTACACATAAAAAACTCGATATAAGACTATATATAATTGATTTTGGTCTTAAAAGTGTCAATTATATCCACCAATGACATTTTAGTAATACTTCTCTTACTAATTGATAAGACGCGTTTACTTCCTATACCATATGGGTTACTCATTTTGGATTATAACATGGCTAGTAGTGTCATAATTTTGGATAAACATTAATACTCTAACATTATGACAACCCAACCAAAACCCTTAAAAACACTTCTTATTTTTCTATTTCTACTCGGAACACAATTAACCAATGCCTTTCAGCAACCTAGTAAAATTAAAATGGTTACTGTCTATTTAGATGGAGCCGAAATTAACCGTGAATCTTCAATAAAAATCAACTCTGGAAAATCCGAAATTACATTTAACGGTTTGTCTCCACATATTGAAGAAAGCAGTATTCAGATTTCAGGATTAAAGGACGCTTCCATCCTATCCATTAATTATGGCATTAACTATTTATCTAAGCAAAAGCAAAGTGATTCTATTTCTGCATTACAAAATGAATTAAAAACATTAGATGCTAAAATTCAGAATCAGTACGATTTAATTGCTGGTTATAATGAAGAATTAAGTCTTATTCAGAGCAATAAAAAATTAGGAAATGAAACTGAAGTTGTAAGTTTAGAAAAACTAAAAACCTTTGCGACCTATTACAGAACTCGAATTACAGAGTTAAAAATTGCTACAAACAAATCTCACAAAGCAATAGAAGTACATACCGATCTGCAGGCAGACATAAACAAGCAACTTGCAGAACTCAATGTCGATGAAAAAGTACAAACAGGCGAGATTAAATTAAAGCTAAATAGCGACATCGCTACGTCCTTAGACTTGAAACTTAAATACAATATTAAAAACGCCGGTTGGTTTCCTGTTTACGATTTAAAAGCCGAAAAGATCAATAGTCCTATAACTTTGGAATACAAGGCACATGTGTTTCAAAATTCTGGTTGTGATTGGACAGATGTTAATTTGGTCCTCTCAACAAGTGATCCAAACACCAATAACGAAAAACCAATAGTAAATCCCAAGTATTTAAATTTCATCAGTGCATACAGTTATTACCAATCGCAACGCGCCACCAGAAGTTATAATTACAAGTATAATCCATTAGTTAAAAATGTATCTGGAGTCGTAACATCATCTTCTGATGGTCTACCATTACCTGGAGTTAGTGTTATTGAAAAAGGAACAACTCATGGGGTTCACACCGATTTTGATGGTCGGTATGCTTTAAAAACAACATCCGGAAATGCACTTCGTTATTCTTATGTCGGTATGAAAACGGAAGAATTACCTATTCATTCTAGTATTATGAATGTAACTTTAGATGATGATATTAATACTTTAGATGAAGTTGTTGTGGTTGGTTATGGCACTAGTTCAAATAGGTCATTTTCCAAAGCTGTAACAACTATTAAATCTGAAGAAATTGTAAGTAATCTTTATGGAAAAGCGTCAGGTATAACAATTAGAGGAGCTAGTACTCTTAAAAGTAAAAACAACCTATTGTACATTGTTGATGGTGTTCTTGTTGATTCTAATGCAGCAAGTAAAATAGACCCAAACAGTGTTTCTTCTATTGAGGTTTTAAAAGACTCAAATGCTACTGCTATTTATGGTAATCGCGGTTCTAACGGAGTCATTGTGATTCATACTCAGAACAGCTCGCAGAGAAAAGTAAACGATTTAGGAATTACTGTAGAATCAGGTATCACCAATACAAGATTCGAGATTAATAAAAAACACAATATTCCTTCCGATGGAGATATTTCGGTCATTGAAATCGATCAATTTAGTGTACCTGCGACTTACAATTATTTTGCCGCACCTGTTTTAAATGAAAACGTATTCTTAACGGCTAAAATCGGAAATTGGGAACAGTACAATTTATTACCTGCAGAAGCTAATGTTTATTTTGAAGGTAGTTATTCAGGTAAAACCAATATTAATCCGAGTGCAACCACAGATAGTTTAACAATTTCACTTGGAGTAGACCCAAATATTATTGTAAAACGCAAACAGCGAAATGATTTTAAGAAAACCACATTTATTGGTAATAACAGAGTGATTCAAAAAGCTTTTGAAATTGAAATTAAAAACAATAAAACCTCTGATATTCAATTAACACTGTTAGATCGCATTCCTAAAAGTCAAGATAAAACCATAAAAATCGATGACATAGAAATAGGAAACTCTAACTACGATGAAGACAAAGGAATTTTAAAATGGACACTAAATTTAAAATCTAGTGCCACAGAAAATGTTAAAATTTCCTACACGGTAAAATTTCCGAAAGGTAAACGCGTTAACTTATAACTTAACATAGCCTCAAAACAAAATAGTTTCAATTAAACCCTAACTTCTGTTAGTTAGGAACGAGTTTAATTCTTGTAGAAAGCTTGTCTAACTTTCTATAAGTGTCACTAATTTTGATAGAATTACTATTTTCGTTTTGAGGCTTTTTTTACAGCTTAAATAGGCGCTCTAAAAAACGATACATATTCTGTTCTGTAATATCAAAATCGTCATCAATTAGAAATAAGACTTTTATGTCTTCGAGTAGAATATCGATATCGTCTTTAGTATAATTATGCTGCTCTAAACTCGTCGTAATTTTCTTGATACCTTGGTAATCGTTATCACGATTAAACTCATCATGTATATCTTGAAATGTTTGCTTATCTACTTTAGAAAGAATCATGTTTCTTTCCTCGGTTTTTTCTTTAAAATCAGAATTTGCAGCAAAAAGTAGAATGTAGGCTACGAGTTCATCTCGCGTCCAGTCGATTGTGTTCATTGAATTAAGGTGTTAGGCTTCCATATTCTGTCCATGAACCATCATAGACAATTAAATTATTATAATTACATAGTGTTGCTCCTAAAGCTAAAATACAAGCTGTAATACCAGAGCCACAACTAAATACTATTTGCGTTTCATGTTCTACTAAATCATCAAAGATTGTTTGAAGTACGTCTTTTGACTTCATTTTATAACCATTAAATAGTACGGTATATGGTAAATTTTTCGAATTCGGAATACTGCCACGTCGCAACCCTTCTTTGGGTTCGTCTACCTTACACAGAAAACGATCTTCAGAACGCGCATCAACAACTAAAGTGTCCTTCTCATTGCGGAATTCATTAACGCCATTAAAGTCGGTCATTAAACGGGCATGGAATTCTGCTACAAAATCACCCAAATCATACACTGTATCTGTATAATTTTCAATAGGAAAACCATCTTGTTGCCATTGTGGTAAGCCGCCATCTAAAACTGCGACGTTTTTAAAACCAAAAACTTTAAATAACCACCATACTCTTGCACTTGAATAAATGCCTTTATCATCATAAACCACAATTACAGAATCATTATTGATTCCTAATAATTGCGCTTCTGTTTGAAATTGTTCTTTTGAAGGTAAGGTACTTGGGAAAGGGGCTGATACATCACTAAATTTTTGTTTAATATCAAAAAACCTAGCGTTGGGTATTCGTATTGAATCAGGACTAATCACCTTGTTAATTGTGGCATCTAGCACTATTAAATTAATGGCATCACTGCTTTTATGAAGCCATTCAACCGAAACTAAATCTGAATTTAATTTTTTTATTTCCAACTGATTATACATTTAATCTATGGAATTGAACACGACATGCTAAATTGCATTTCATTATTTCTTTGTTAATTTGAATTGTATAAAGTTAAAATAATTTATCATATTTCAATATACTGAAACTTAAGAATCTAAATCAAAAGTCTCCGTTGGATTTTTTTCACCCTGATAATCTAACATGTTTTCACCATCTGCAATAATTGAACATACCGTTGCATCACCTGTAACATTAACCACAGTTCTAAACATATCTAATATCCTATCTACCGGAAAAATAATAGCAATCCACGCAGGGTTTAATCCTACAGAACTCAATACTATAATCAACATTACTAAACCAGCACTTGGTACAGCTGCCGAACCAATAGATGCCAAAGTTGCAGTTAATACTACAGTTATTTGTTGCCCTATTGTTAAATCTATCATATGCATTTGCGCTAAAAATATAACCGCTACAGCTTGATACATACTTGTACCATCCATATTAACGGTTGCTCCGATAGGAAGTACAAAACTGCTTATTTTTTTATCTACACCTAAGTTTTCTTCAACACACTCCATCGTTACAGGAAGTGTAGCCGCACTACTCGATGTTGAAAATGCTAAAGTCTGAGCGGGACTCATCGATTTAAAAAAGCCTTTATATGGTATTTGCTTTACAAAAATCTTTAAAATGAAAGGATAAATTACAAATATCATTAGAAGCAAGCCGGCTAAAACGGTCATTGAGTACCAGCTCAAGCCTTTAAAAATCTCCACAACTTTACCAATATCATCACCTGCCATTTTACTCACCACTCCCGCTAACAATGCAAACACAAAAAACGGAGCACCTTGCATAACAATATCAACCATTTTTAAAAAAACTTCATTAACTCCATTTACTAAATTTAGTACGGGTTGTGACTTATCAGTTGGTACAAACAATAAACAAACACCAAAGAAAATAGCAAAGAATATAATTTGAAGCATCAGCCCATTATTAGATAGCGAATGGAAAAAATTACTAGGAACAATATCTACTAGTGGCTGTAAAGGGGTGGTTTCTTTTCGGCTTTTAACCGTTTCCATTTTATCAGTAACGGCAGCTTCTTTTAATTCGCTCTTAGATAATTCTGAAATCTCCTGTGCACGTTCAAAAAATTCTGGATCTTGAAGATAGTTGATACCATCTTTAATGACATGACCTTCACTTGCTGCCCAAATTTCATAACTGATACGGTTATCAATTCTACTTTGTTCATCAATAAGCTCTCCTGGTTTAATGACATTGACTAATACTAAACCTAATGAAATTGCCATTATTGTTGTGAGTAAGTAAATCCCTAAGGTCTTACCGCCCATTCTACCTAAACTCTTTGGGTCACCAATATTAGCAACACCGCTTATAATAGAAAATAATACTAAAGGAACAGCAATTAGCTTTAATAAATTGATAAATATAGTCCCGAAAGGATCTATCCAATCTATAGTAAATTGACTCCAGCCCATTGTGCTTGATAGTAAAGCCCAAATGATACCCAGAACCATTCCTATTATAATTTTCCAATGTAGTGCTAGTTTTTTCATCTTTACTTCCTGCGAAAGCAGGAATCTTTTTAATTAAACTTAATTATATTTCGAACTCATTCCAGATCGCAAAGGTTTTCAAAATCTTCTTACCAATCTCGAGACTCCTGTCTTCTCAGGAGTACATTATCTGCAATAACCAAGGCCGCCATAGCCTCAACAATAGGTACAGCTCTTGGCACCACACAAGGATCGTGTCTGCCTTTACCTTGCATTTCTACAATTTCACCAGAACTATTTAAAGCATCTTGTTTTTGAATCACTGTGGCAACAGGTTTAAAAGCTACCCTAAAATAAATATCCATGCCGTTAGAAATTCCACCTTGTATACCTCCAGATAAATTGGTTTTTGTAGTGCCGTTTACATTAAACAAATCGTTGTGTTCGCTACCTTTCATTTTGGCTCCACAAAATCCACTACCATATTCAAAACCTTTTACAGCATTAATAGATAACATGGCTTTTCCTAATTCTGCATGCAATTTATCAAAAACAGGTTCACCTAAGCCAACGGGCACATTTTGAATAACACAAGTTATGGTCCCGCCAATGGTATCTCCTTGTTTTTTGATCTCTTCAATTTTAGAAATCATTTTTTCTGCTGTGGCTTCATCAGGACAACGAATGACATTCGATTCAATTTTACTAAAATCTAAATCTTGATAAGGCTTATCTATAAAAATTTCACCTACCGAAGAGGTAAATGCGTTTATTTTAATGTTGCTAAGCATTTGTTTCGCTATCGCTCCTGCAACAACTCGCGATGCTGTTTCACGTGCAGAACTGCGTCCTCCTCCTCTATAATCTCTTACGCCATATTTTTTATCATAGGTGTAATCTGCATGGCTCGGACGATATACATCTTTTATATGCGAGTAATCTTTAGATTTCTGATTGGTGTTATGAATTACAAACCCAATTGGTGTTCCTGTAGTTACACCTTCAAAAATACCCGAATGAAATTCAACCGTGTCTGGTTCTTTACGTTGTGTAACTATTTTAGATTGCCCTGGTTTTCTACGATTTAACTCTTCTTGAATCGCTTCAAAATCGAGCTTTATACCTGATGGACAGCCATCTATAATGCCGCCAATTGCTTTACCGTGAGATTCACCGTAAGTTGTAAGTTTAAATAATTTTCCGAAGGAATTTCCTGCCATTGCAATTTATTTTACGCTAATGTAATTGTAAAATTATGAAAACGAAAATGCCATACAGTATTTTGCTTCTAATCACTTGTATAATTACTCTAAATATCTAATAATATTAAGGTAATATAATGATAACACTTTACTAATAGTTAGTTAATTATAGCATAACCTGAATCTTTAAAATATTAAAGTTCTTTGTAATACAGATTTAAAATATTGTGAAAATAAGACGAAAAATAGAAATAGCGGTCATTTCGGATGTGCATCTTGGCACTTATGGTTGCCATGCTAAGCAGTTATTGACTTATTTGAATAGCATTGAACCCAAAAAATTAATTCTTAATGGAGACATTGTCGATATTTGGCAATTCAAAAAACGCTACTTTCCGAAGTCGCACCTTAGTGTTATAAAAAAAATAATGGATTTTGCTGCCAACGGTACAGAAGTCATTTATATCACTGGTAATCATGACGAAATGTTGCGAAAATTTGCAAATACTGAAATTGGAAATGTTTCTATTGTCAATAAATTAGTTTTAGAATTAGATGGTAAACGTGCTTGGTTTTTCCATGGTGATGTTTTTGATATTTCTATTCAAAATGCTAAATGGTTAGCTAAACTTGGTGGTTGGGGTTATGATTTTCTTATTCTCATCAATCAATTGACCAATTGGTTTTCGGATAAGATGGGTAAAGAACGTTATTCGTTATCTAAGCGTATAAAAAATAGCGTTAAAGGAGCTGTAAAATACATTAATGATTTTGAAGAAGTCGCTACCGATTTAGCGATAGAAAATGGTTATGATTACGTGATTTGCGGTCACATTCATCAACCGAAAATGCTGATTAAAAAAAATAAACATGGCAAAACAACCTATTTGAATTCTGGGGATTGGGTTGAGAACTTCACAGCATTAGAGTATCAATTTAAACGTTGGAAAATCTACAATTACAACGAAGATAAACTATCTGCGTTTTGTGCAGACGAAGATATTAAGGACATGGAACTTAAAGATTTAATTGCGGCGATAACCATTGTAGAACAACCCAAATCTAAGAAAAAGAAAAAAAGCAAAGATAAAAACTAGAGCAATGCTTCTTTCAATATACTAATAGGATGCCTAGCTACGCGCCCTGTCCCGTCTTTAATCTGATGTCTACAACTTGTTCCGTTTGCTGAAATAATAGTTCCTTTGGATGCCTTTCTAACCGAAGGAAATAAGGTTTGCTCCCCAATTGTCATACTGATCTCATAATGTTCTTTTTCGTAACCAAAGCTACCAGCCATTCCACAACAACCACTCGGAATAATGGTGACACTGTAATTCTCTGGTAAATTTAAAACATCAAAACTCGATTTCTGATTCGATAATGCCTTTTGATGACAATGCCCATGAAACTTTATGATTTTCACTTCTTTTGTAAATTGTTCTGAAGTGATATGTCCTAGTTGAACTTCTTGTTGAATAAATTCTTCTATTAAAAACGTGTGTTGAGCAATAGATTTTGCGCTGTCTTTGTCATCTGCTAATCGGATATATTCATCTTTAAAAGTCAATATTGCAGACGGTTCAATACCTATTAAAGGAGTGGTTTCTGATATTATATTTTTGAATTTTGATACGTTTTCATTGGCTACTTTTTTTGCATCTTCAAGTATCCCTTTTGATAGCATTGAGCGTCCTGATTCTGAATGCGAAATGATAGTCACTTTATAATTTAAACGACTCAACAACTCAATGGCATCGACACCTATTTCGGTATCTAAATGATTTGTAAATTCGTCATTAAATAAAATCACTTCTTTAATATAATTATTTGTAACTATTTTATTTTTAAGGTTTTGAAATTCATTATATAAACTTTTACTTGACACCAAAGGTAAACTGCGTTCTTTTGCAATACCGCCAACAGATTTTATAACTGAACTTGTAAATCCATTAGAAAACATAAAATTGGTTAGCTTCGGAACACGACTTGCGAAACCATTTATTTTATTATTATAAGCGAATAGTTTGGTTCTAAAAGGCACACCATTTACCTTCTGATATTGGTACTGAAATTCGGCTTTTAAACTCGCTACATCGACACTACTCGGACATTCACTTGCGCATGCTTTACAGCTGAGACATAAATCGAAAACCTCTTTCAATTCTTTATGATCAAATCGATTTGCCTTTTCAGAATTGGTTAAAAACTCTCGAAGTGTATTTGCGCGTCCTCTCGTGGTATCTTTTTCGTTTCTAGTGGCTCTATAACTCGGACACATGGTGCCACCAAATTCGGGTAATTTTCTACAATCCCCAGAACCATTGCATTTTTCAGCTTCACGTAAAATACCTTCAGACGCAGAAAAGTCAAGTAAGGTTTCAATTTGAGGTTCTTCTCTGTCAACTTCATATCTAAAACTTTTATCCATAGGATAAGCATCAACAATCTTTCCGGGATTAAAAATATTTTGAGGATCAAAAGCCGACTTAATCCGTTTTAAAATTTGATAATTCGTGTCGCCAATCATCATAGGAATAAATTCTGCACGCACAATACCATCACCATGTTCACCAGACATTGAGCCGTTGTATTTCTTTACTAGTTCTGCAACATCAGTGGTGATTTTCCTGAATAAAACCACATCTTCAGATTGCTTTAAATCTAATATTGGACGCAAATGCAACTCCCCTGCTCCAGCATGTGCATAATAGACCGCATTTTGTTTATACGATGTCATTAATGCAGTGAACTCTGAAATATAAGCATCTAAATCTTCCAAAGCTACAGCGGTATCTTCAATACAAGCTACTGCTTTTTTATCGCCAATTATATTTCCTAATAAACCTAAACCTGCTTTTCGCAATTCCACTGCTTTATCAATAGCTTCAGCTCTTAAAATCGGAGCTGCATATGATAAATTGAGTGTATTTACAGCAGTAATGAATCTATCAATAGCGAGTTCTAATTGCTCTGGAGTTTCTGCTTTTAACTCACACATTAAAATAGCAGCAGGACTCCCTTCTATAAACTGTCTATTATCTTGTTGCGTTTTATTATGTTTTGTGAGGTTTAAAATGGTATCATCCATCATTTCACAGGTATGCAGATTGTGCTGCATCACGGTTTCAACGGATTTTAAACATTTGGCAACACTTTCAAAATGCAAAGCGATAATCGCACTTTCACTGGGTGGTAGTTTATCTAACTGTAAGGTAATTTCTGTTGTAAATGCTAAGGTGCCTTCGCTTCCTGCTAAAAGCTGACACATATTAAAATTGGCACTTCGACTACGTTCAGCAACCAAGTTTTCACTTCGGTTAGCATCAATATCCAAAGTGGAAAAAACATTAGATTTAATTAATTCATCAATCGCATAACCTGTGTTTCTTCTATGTATTTCAGGTTTTGGAAAATGATCTTGAATTTGTTTCTGAATCGACTCAGGTTTTAATTCCTTATAAATAGTGTTATAAATAGAGCCTTCAAGCGAATTTAGTTTTAATTTTTGTTGAAATTCTTCTGAGGTTAAACTTGAAAACCCAGCCTCATTGCCATCGCTTAAAATGGTTTTCATCTTTAAAACCTTATCACGAGTTACTCCATATTGAATAGATGTGGTTCCAGATGAGTTGTTTCCAACCATACCACCTATCATGCAACGGTTAGACGTAGACGTGTTTGGTCCAAAAAATAAACCAAAAGGTTTTAAATAATTATTCAGTTCATCACGTACCACTCCTGGTTGAACAGTTACCGTTTTATCAGATTCATTTATATCTAAAATTCGTGTAAAATATTTAGAAACATCTACCACAATCCCTTCACCTACGCATTGTCCGGCTAAAGATGTTCCCGCTGTTCTTGGAATTAAGGACGTATGGTGTGTTTTTGCAAAATCAATCAATAATTTAATATCATTATTATTCTTTGGCAACGCCACTGCTAAAGGTAATTTTCTATAAACTGATGCGTCCGTAGCATATAGTTTTCGCATTAAGTCATCACTGTGCAAATCACCTTCTAATGTTGTCCTTAAGGCTTTTAATTCCTTAACTATTTCGTTTTGCATAAGGGTTAATAATCTATTGTAATGAGTTATAATTTTATCTTAAAAACGAAGCAAATCATCCAATTAAGTTCTAATTTTGACGTTATAGAAAATTAGCACGTAATTAATTGCTAAAACTAAGAATTTAAAACTCAATATTATTATGAAGAAATTATTTTTATTAGGTGTATTCGCCATAGGATTTGTAAGTTTATCTAACGCACAAGACATTGCAGAAAATGCAATTGGACTACGATTAGGTGATAGCGATGGTTTTGGAACAGAGGTTTCATATCAACGTGCGCTTGGTGGCAACAACAGATTAGAAGTAGATTTGGGTTGGAGAAGTGGAAATAATTATGATGGATTTAAATTAGCAGGTATCTACCAATGGGTTTGGAACATAGAAGGTGGATTTAATTGGTACGCAGGTGCCGGTGGTGGACTTGGTTCTTATAGTTTTGACAACTATAATAATGAAAAAGATTATAACGATACTTTTGCTTTCATCGCAGGTGATGTTGGTATCGAATACAGTTTTGATTTTCCTTTATTATTATCTTTAGACTTTAGACCTGAAATTGGTTTTGGAGATGTCAACGATGATTTAGATTTTGACATTGCATTAGGTGTAAGATACCAATTCTAAAATTTTTAAAATTATATATCTAAAACCACCTTTAACGAGGTGGTTTTTTTATTCGTTTAATTTGATATGAAACAACTCGCAATCATAGGCATGGGACCACGCGGCTTATACGCTTTAGAAAACCTTCTCATTGAATTGAGTAAAGCGGATGCACAAATTGGCATTCATGTTTTTGATGCGACTAGCAGTCCTGGCACCGGAAATGTTTGGGATAAATCGCAACCCGATTCCAATTGGATTAATATAACAGAACGTGCATTAATAGGAATAGAAAAGCGACCTCAAATAGACTACAGTAATGTTATCATTGATGAATTCCCGTCTTATCATGAGTGGTGTCAATTCTCTCAAAATAGTAATGAACCTGATACGTTTCCGGCGCGAAATAAACTCGGAAATTATCTTAATGCCCGTTATAAATCCATTGAAAATATCCTAGAGGAATTAGATACTTTTAAATTTATTAAAGCGGAAGTTAGAAACATCAATTTAAAAAATAAAAAACTCGAAATTTCAACTAAAGACAATGCTAGACACTATGATGATTTACTGCTAACCATCGGTCACCAACCTACAACACTTTCTGACCAATTACAAAAATGGCAATCGCATGTGGTTTCGCATAATTCTTTAACGCTTTTTGAAAATACTTACCCGATTACACAATTAAAACCTCTAAAAAACAACACAAATATTAATATTGGCATTAGAGGTTTTGGCTTGGCTATGATTGACGTAATGCGTTATCTTACCATTAATGATTTTGGGAATTTTAAAGTGATAAATAATGACACTTTTGAAACCATTTACTATAAAACAACAGCACAAGAGCTAAAGTTAATTCCGTTTTCATTAGACGGCTTACCATTAGTTCCGAAACCTTTAAACGAAAGAATTGATTCGTGGTACCAGCCTACGAAAGAAGAATTAGATAGTTTTAAATCTGAAATAGAAGCCGTTTCACACCAAACCACTGAAACAGATACCATAGATTTTTTAACGCATCCTTTTGCTAAAATAACATCGCGTATCTATTTAGACTTAAAAGATAAAAGCCTAGCACATGCCTTAAGTTCATCCGAATTAGAGGCCATAATCTTAAATTGGTTAAATGATAACCATTATAACCATCCATTAATTCAAGATTCTAATAGTTCAACGTATCAACTGATTCAGAATTATATTGAAATGGCTTTAGGTACCATTCCTGTTTCTCTCGATTATTGCATCGGGCAAGTTTGGCGTCATTGTCAGCCAACTTTATACAAAGCTTTTTCGCATGCTAAAGTAAATAATGACGTTATCGAAAAAGTGATTGCCTTAGACGAACGCAGTAAACGTTATTCTTACGGACCACCAATAGAAAGTATGCAACAAATTTTAGCATTGGTTGATGCTGATATATTGACACTAGACTTTGTCACTGATCCTGATATAGACTTAACAGCGGAAGGTTGGGCTTTAAAAAATTCTAATAAAAAATCCATCACCTGTTCTGTAATGATTAATAGTGTTTTGGACTCCCCAAAATTACTTGAAGTCAACACTCCTTTAATTAAAGATTTACTTCAAAATGATTTGATACAACCAATCCATTCAAAATTAGGCATCGAAACAACTGCTGATGGATATGTTATAACTCCAAAAGATAAAGATGATGTTCCTATTGCTGTTTTAGGTCGTTTAGCTAAAGGCAGCGTGATTGGTGTGGATGCTATTTTAGAATGTTTTGGACCACGTATTGAGCATTGGGCAAAAGCTTACGTGAAGCGACTAAACGCTAATTAGGTTGCTTTTCACTTAAATACTTCCAATACCGTTTTGGGACATGTCTAATATGAAGTTTCATGTTTTTTCGAGATGCTATATTTGTGGCTTTAAAGTAATCTTGCCATAGCTTTTGAAACTCAAATTCTTGAGTGGCAAAAAATGCATCGTCGGTTTTAGTAAAATTGAAATTCTCAGGAAAATCCATATTTATAAGTTCTACTGTTTCCAAATCGTAGAATAATCCATAACCACGTTTTATATCATAAATCACCCATTTTTGATCGGCATAACGTCTTTTAAAATGCTTTTCAATTAAAGGCAGCACATTAAAATCGGGTTCTATATTTGAGAAATAAATGTCATCTTTAGTCAACCGAAAGCGCACAAAAGCTTCCATACGATGCTTTTCTCGTCCTACAGATTTTGCTATTTGTGCAATTTTTAAAATGGAAGGATGTGAAAAATCTTTATCTACTTTCTTTTGTTGCGAAAACGCATACTGTATATAATCTAAAAGTAAGTCCTCTACTCCTATGTCTTCACTTAAAAAAGCATAATACAATTGGTAACTTCCGTGAGATGACAACTTCGATTTGATGCCTTTCCACACACGATTCGCCTTAACTTCATCAGTAAGAATTGATTCATTATCTGAAAACAAACCTTGCTGTACCGTAAATTCATTTTGAATGGTTACCGTTTTTAATTTATGTTCAAATACATAAAAAATAGTGGTAAGAAAACCATCAAAAGTGCCGTCGTATATGAGATTTTTGGCTTGCATCTATCCGAATAAGCTTAATTGATTACTCAACATTTTCTGATACTTACTCGTTGAATTCTGAAGAATTAAGCCTTTGATCTTTTCTGAGGTCAAATCCCGTTTTTCAAACTGATTGCTATCACACACCATAAAGTATTGTGCTCTGTTTAACGCGACTCCTATTTTTTTAAGATGTTCCCAATTCAATTTTCTAAAGCGTCTGGCATTTATAATTTTAAACACTGATTTCATCCCTAAACCAGGAATTCTGGCTAACATACGCTGGTCCGCTGTGTTCACATCAACAGGGAATTCATGAAGATTTCGTAATGCCCAACTCAATTTGGGATCTACATCTAAATCTAGATTTTGATGTTGTTCGTTTAAAATTTCACTAACATCAAAGCCATAAAAACGCATTAACCAATCGGTTTGATACAATCTATTTTCACGAAGCATAGGCACAGCACTGCCAATTTGTGGTAAACGATCATCATAACTAATAGGCACATAACCTGAATAATAGACACGCTTTAAATTATAGCTTTTGTAAAAGTGATTTGAGGTTTGCATAATCTGAAAATCATTCTCACCACTCGCTCCAATAATCATCTGTGTACTCTGACCAGCAGGAGCAAACTTTGGTGTGCTTTTAATGATTTTCTTTTCGGTATTATATTGAATGATTTCATTTTTCACCTTCAGCATTGGTTTAATAAAATCTTCACGCTTTTTATCTGGTGCTAATTTTTTTAGTCCGGCTTCGGTCGGAATTTCAATATTCACACTTAACCGATCTGCGTAGAGTCCGGCTTCACGCATCAATTCATCAGACGCTCCAGGAATAGATTTTAGATGAATATAGCCGTTAAAGTTTTCTTCCAATCGTAATTTCTTCGCTACAGCTACTAAACGTTCCATGGTATAATCGGCACTTTTAAAAATACCAGAACTTAGAAAAAGCCCTTCAATATAATTTCTGCGGTAAAAATTAATGGTTAAATCCACCACTTCTTGCACTTTAAAAGCGGCACGTTTTACATCATTACTTTTTCTAGTGACACAATAGGCACAATCGAAAATACAATGGTTAGTTAATAAAATTTTTAATAAAGATACACAGCGACCATCTTCGGTATAGGAATGACAAATTCCCATGCCTGTAGCATCTCCTAATCCTTTATTGGTGTTAGCGCGTTTACTTCCGCTAGACGAACACGATACGTCATACTTTGCAGCATCTGCTAGTATTTTTAATTTTTCTTGGGTACGTTGAAAAGACAAATAATTTCCTCCTAAATCTTAAGTTAAAATCTTAACTGCAAAAATACTACATATAGTAGCTTATGACTGCTTCCATTTGTAGTAATCTAAAAATTAATGCTTATTTCAAGATGTTAGTTATTAGTAATTCAAATGGGTTAATATTTTGATGATATCATATAAACGACTTCAGTTTTAAGCCTTAATTTTCTAGCATATGAAACATTTCATAATCATCATTATTCTAAGCCTAAACCACACTATGAGTGCACAGCACAAGATACCCGCCGATATAAAAACGAACGTAACTAAAGCTTTAGCGTATTATCCGCAGTTGAAGGACACCAAAATAGAATTTCGGTTTAAGAAAAATATTAAGAAATCGACTATGCAGGCTAGACCTACATTTGGCAGTTTCTTTAAGAGTAGGAAAAATCGAAATTACGTGATTCTTATTAGTGAAAAATTTAAAATTGCAGATAAGGAATTTTTAACACGTCATATTCCAGATGCTATTTTTATCGGTTGGATTGGTCATGAATTGGGACATATTATGGATTACCAAAATCGAAGCAAGCTCAACCTCATTTGGTTTGGACTAAAGTATTTGTTTTCACAGAATCATATTGTTGAAGCCGAACGTGCCGCAGATTCATTTGCTGTTGCACATGGTATGGAAGATTACATTTTAAAAACCAAAGATTTTATTCTGAATAATGCGGATATCACCCAATCGTATAAAGATCGGATTAAGAAGTATTATTTATCGCCTGAAGAGATTATGGAATTGGTAGAACATCGTGATGGTTTGGAGTAAAAAGTATCGGATGTAAGTTTTATTTTGATCGTTGAATTTTTGGTGGATTTTGACGTGTATCAAAAACGTCAGCTATTTTAATAAGTCCGTTTTCTAAATCCAACGAATAAATCACTTTGTAGTTTTTAAATATTAAATAGCGATAAAGAATTTTTCTATATTTTAGCAACGCTTCTTCTTGTCCTATTTGTGGTGCATGGATCAACTTATTTGTTTCGTTGATTATACCTTTTAGATGCTTTTTAGCAATATTAGAACCTGCTTTATTTTCATAAAACTTATAAATTTCATCAAGCTGAATTTCAGCAAATTCAGACCAAATAATTTTAAAAGCCATTACTCATATTTAGCTAAAAGCTCAGGACTAGTTTTAAATCGATTGTTTATGAAATCAGATTCAGACTTATCAATTCTGTTATCCAATTCATCTTGAGTCATCGGCTCAATGTTTCGCTCTTTATCTGACTGTTTTTCTTTTCTTAAAATTTTTTCAAGACGTGAAACAGCCTCTTCACTTTGAAGTTTTAAAAATTCCTGTACAAATTCTATTTTTCGAGCTTCTAAATTCATTTTAATCAGCTTTTTATCAAAGATACAAAATTACCAATTTAAAATTTTATTTTCTTACGTAAATGAATAATAGCGTGTGCTTAGCTAAACACTTAAGATTCAATCACAAAAGCTTCCCAATCTTTGAATTTTTCCTCGCCCATAACGCGTTCCATTTTTACTTGGCCACCTTTCTTTTTGTTTCTTTCGTTCCAGTCATAAAAACGATTTGGTGAAATCACTTTTACTTTCACACCTTTTAGCGCTTTACTTCTAGCCACTTTATAATTCTTATTGGCTGTTTTTAAGCTTTTGTCTAAGGCCTTTGCGATAGTAGAATTATCAACACCTTCTACGTCCGAACCTAAATACCAATAGTGATAAAATTCATCATCGTCGCCACGTTTAGCGCAAATGGTGTATTCAGGAATTGTAGTATCGAATTGCTCCTCTAATTCGCGCATGGCTGCATCCATTTTATTCACTGATAATTGCGAACCTACGGTATTTAAAAAGAATTTTGTACGTCCTGTAATTTTAATTTCGGCGCGTTCAATATTAGTGAATTCAATGGTATCACCAATTAAATAACGCCAAGCCCCACTAACGGTACTTATAATTAATACGTAATCTTGATTCAACTCCACTTGATCTAAAGTTAAGGCTGGAGCTTCATTTTTTAGCGAACCATCTTCGTTAATATATTCGGGTTTAAAGGGGACAAATTCAAAATAAATACCATTATCGGTATTGAGTTGCATAGCATCGGTTTCAGGTCGTACTTGGGTTGCGATGTAACCTTCAGACGCTAAATAGGTATCGATAACTGTGATTGGCTTTCCTAATAGAGCATTAAAACTTTTCTCATACGGACCAAAAGCGACTCCTCCCGAGGTGTAGACTTGTAGGTTAGGCCAAATTTCATGAATGTTATTGAGATTGTGATAGTCTATCACTTTTTGAAGCATCAACTCTATCCACGATGGAATACCACTTAAGGCTCCAATATCCCAATCTTTAGCACGTTCTGCAATACGCTGCACACGTTCGTCCCAATCTTCAATTTGCGATATTTCTTCACCTGGTTTGTAATAACCTCTAAACCAAGACGGAATATTACTCGCACTAATACCACTAATTTCACCTTCGAGATGATTGTTGTTTTCCTCTAAATCAGTAGAACTACCGAGCATCATGATTTCCTTTTCGAAAAAATCCGCAGGTAAATCAAAATTCTTTAAGGCAAACACTTGTTTGATTCCTGCATTTCTAATGGCATCAATCATGGCATCTGTTACCGGAATGCGTTTACTTGTTTTGCCTGTGGTACCAGAACTCAATGCAAAATAAGATGGCTTCCCTGGCCATGTGACGTTACTTTCTCCTTCGTGATACTTGTGCCACCATTTTTCGTTTATTTTATTGTAATCAAAATACGGCACATGCTTAGAGAAGCTATGATGCAAATTTGCTGCTTCAAGTATGGTTTCAAAATCATAAAACTTTCCGAACTGGGTACTCTTGGCTGATTCAAGTAATTCCTTAAGCACTTGTTCTTGAGCTTCTTCATGAATAACTTCAGACGTAAACGTATCCTTCAATTCAATCACTCCTTTTATAATGTTTCCTAGTATGGCCATTTTGTAATTTCAATTTTTGATCCTATGATTATGCTGCTATTTTTCTACAAGCTTCAGCACATGCTCTACACGATTTAGCACATTCTTTACAGTGTTCGTGTTTGTGTTCTTCACAATGATCTGCACAGTACTCGCAAATTTCGGCACATAATAAAGCATATTGCTTAACGTATGCACTATCTGAGGTCATCATTTTAAGTAAAGCATCACAAGCATCTGCACATTGTATGCAACATTTTGGACAGTCATTCATGCTTTCTTTTCCTGCCATTTCGGTTAGGCAAATTCTACAATCCACTATACATTTCTGACAGGCTTCAATCGCATTTCTATAAGTCGCTTTCATAATTATTGTATTTAGAATTAATTTCTACTAATATCCAATATTGGCTGCAAAGTGACTACTGCGATTCGGAAAAGAATTAACCCATTTGGTAAAAATGCAATTAGAGTAATCTAATAATTGTTTGAGTTAAAATATCGTTATAATTCATAGCATCTTGAAGATTATATAATTTTAAAACATTAAGGATATGAATGACTGGTTTAAATTTTCTTCAAACGGACTTTTTGCGATAATATTAACCGCTATTGGTATTTACATCGCATTAGTGATTTTAACACGGATTAGTGGCAAACGCAGTTTTTCTAAGATGTCTAGTTTCGATTTTGCCATGACGGTTTCAATTGGTTCCATATTGGCAACGGTTATTGTTTCAAAATCTGTTTCGCTTCAATATGGTATTATTGGTTTAGTGCTTATCTACAGTTTACAGATGATAGTTGCAGCGGCAAGACGTTGGGAACCCATAAGAAATTTAGTCGACAACAAACCGACCTTATTGATGAAAAACGGTCAACTACTTAAAGATAATTTAACGAAATGTAAAGTGACTGAATCTGATGTAAAGGCCAAATTACGTGAAGCGAATGTAATTAAACTATCAGAAGTTAAGGCTGTTGTTTTTGAATCTACAGGTGATATTTCGGTATTACACGGTGCTGATGATAAAGCTATCGACGATTGGATTATGGATTTTTAAAATTCAGGATATAATTTAAGCCTTAAATATTGAGACTTATTTCTTTAAAAGATTGGCAATTTCCTTAGTATCAAATTATGAAATTCTTCGTAAAAATTATGTAGTTTTGCACATCTAAAAATTAAAACAATTCACGATGAAAGATACTGCTTTATCCTCTACTCACGAAGCACTTGGTGCTAAAATGGTTCCTTTTGCTGGCTATAACATGCCGGTTCAATACGAAGGTGTAAACATAGAACACGAAACAGTTAGGACTTCGGTTGGAGTTTTTGATGTCTCTCATATGGGTGAGTTTTTAATTGAAGGTCCAAATGCTTTAGAATTGATTCAAAAAGTATCGAGTAACGATGCTTCTAAATTAGAAATAGGAAAAGCACAATACAGCTGTTTACCAAATGATGACGGTGGTGTTGTAGATGATTTAATCATTTACAAATTAAAAGAAGAAACGTATTTATTAGTTGTTAATGCGAGTAATATTGAAAAGGATTGGAACTGGATATCGTCTAAAAATGATGTTGGTGCTGAGATGCGCGATTTAAGCGAAGATTATTCGTTATTAGCGATTCAAGGTCCAAAGGCTGTTGAAGCGATGCAATCTATAACGAGTCATGATTTATCTGCCATAAAATTCTACAATTTTGTAGTTGGTGATTTTGCAGGTGTTGAAAATGTGATCATTTCAGCTACAGGTTATACTGGTAGTGGTGGATTTGAGATTTACTGTAAAAACACCGAAGTAAAACAAGTTTGGGACAACGTTTTTGAAGCAGGAGCTGATTTCGGAATTAAGCCCATAGGTTTAGCAGCAAGAGATACCTTGCGTTTAGAAATGGGTTACTGTTTATATGGTAATGATATTGACGATACCACCTCGCCAATTGAAGCTGGTTTAGGTTGGGTTTGCAAATTCAACAAAGACTTTACTAATAGCGAAGCTTTAAAAGCCGAAAAAGAACATACTCCAGAAAATAAATTAGTCGCCTTTAAATTAGATGAACGTGGTATTCCGCGTCATGGTTATGATATTGTAGATAGCAGCGGAAAAACGATTGGTAATGTTACTTCTGGTACTATGAGTCCTAGTTTAGGGATTGGTATTGGTATGGGTTATGTACCGACAGTATTTTCTAAAGTAGATAGTAAAATATTTATTCAGGTGCGTAAAAAAGCCATTCCAGCTACTGTTGTAAAAGCCCCTTTTTATAAAGGCTAAATTTCTAAGCGTGTAGATTGATTAATGACGAAGAAACATTTAGATCCTCAAAAGCATCGCATTTTAATACTTGGAGTTAGCGGTTACATTGGTAATGCCATTTATAAGGAGTTAGGACCTTATTTTAAGACCTTCGGAACGTATAGAACACCGACAAAAGCGTTTGAAGCAAATAAACAATTCTTTCATTATAATTTGGAAGAAGACGATGTTTATGAGGTTTTAGAGGCAACTAAACCTACCATTATTATTTCTGCACTCCGTGGTAATTTTAATGCGCAGACCATTGCACACCAACACATTGCTGAATACGCCCTAAGCTCTGGTTCTAAAATTATTTTTCTATCCTCTGCAAATGTATTTGACGCTTACAGTAAATTCCCGAGTTATGAATTAGATAAAACACTAAGTCATAGCATTTATGGGCATTTTAAAATAAAAATTGAAAATTTAATCTTACGTCTTCCTGAAAAACAAGTTGCTGTTATTAGGATTCCTATGATATTTGGGGTGACTTCTCCAAGAATTGAGGAATTAAGACAAGTGATTTTAGAAAATGAATCTGTTGAAGTATTCCCGAATTTAATTATGAATGTGATGCTCGATAAAAAGCTAACACAACAAATTCATTATATCATTAACAGAAATAAATATGGCGTTTTTCATTTAGGAAGTACAGATTTAGTGCATCATGATGAATACACCAAAGACATTATTGGTATTCTAACAGACAAAAAAGTAGTCTTAAAGCAGGTTTATACTACAAATGAAGATCGGTATTTAGCCGTGCTTCCGAAGTTTAATAAATTGCCTAAACATCTTCAGATTACGAGTCAGGAAATTTTAGAGGAGCTTGGGAAGTGAGTGGTTAATGTTCAGTGGTCAGTATTGAGTGGTCAGTAGTCAGTGTTCAGGGTGAAGTGTGAAGTGTGAAGTGTGAAGTGTGAAGTGTGAAGTGTGAAAAGTTAAAATAATCTCATTAAAATTACTTGAAACGGTTTATCATTTTATTACATTTAAACTTATAAAATCAATATTATGAAATTAGATGAAACTACCATAGAAAAGAAGTTATTGCATTTACCTGATTGGGATTATTACGACAATGCGATTCATGCAGAGTTTGAGTTCGACAATTTTAAAGATTGTTTTAGTGCAATGAGCCGAATTGCTTTTGAGTGTGAAGCACAAAATCACCATCCTAACTGGTCTAATACATATAATGTTTTAAAAATCACTTTATCCACGCATGATGAAGATGGCGTTACGCTTAAAGATTTTAAATTAGCAGAAGCGATTGAGGCTATTGTAGAGGTTGAGGAATAGTTGTCGATGGTTGATTGTTGAATGTTGATTGTTGAATGTTGAATGTTGAATGTTGAATGTTGAATTTAAAAATTTTACAGTGGTTAAATACCTTTGATCTAACTTTATTATATAAAATGAAGTTTTTAATAGACATTATTCTAATTAGTCGTCATATGTCATGTTTTAGACCGTTTTAATCATGAATCTTATATTTTTTTACATTTAGCTTCATTCCTATTCGAACAATTTCAATAATTTCTTAGATTTGCTATGATAAAAATTTCACTACTTATAATTACAGTGTTATTTTATTAATTCGACATTAAAACATAATTGTTAACAGTTTTCTGCTTTACAGGAACTAAAAATATATTTAAGATGGGAAGAGCTTTTGAGTTTAGAAAAGCAAGGAAAATGAAACGTTGGTCTGCCATGAGCAAAGCCTTTACACGTATTGGTAAAGATATTGTAATGGCCGTAAAAGAAGGTGGTTCAGATCCTGATAGTAATTCGCGTTTAAGAGCTGTTATACAAAATGCCAAGGCTGTAAATATGCCTAAAGACAATGTAGAACGTGCCATAAAGCGAGCTTCAGACAAGAGTTTAGGTGATTTTAAAGAAGTCCTTTTTGAAGGTTATGCGCAACACGGTATTGCTGTTCTTATAGAAACTGCCACAGATAACAACACGCGTACGGTGGCTAATGTGCGTTCTTATTTTAATAAAACGGATGGGAGTTTAGGGACTTCTGGATCTGTCGTTTTTATGTTTGATCATACCTGTAATTTTAAAATTAAAGGAGATGATTTAGACTTAGAAGAGTTAGAATTAGAGTTGATTGATTCTGGGGTTGACGAAATTTTTGAAGACACGGATGAAGATGAAAACGGTGTTGAACATACTAGTGTTATGGTCTATGCGCCATTTGAGAGTTTTGGTAAAATTCAGGCTTACTTAGAGGAAAACAATATTGAAATTATTTCCTCTGGTTTTGAACGTATTCCACAAGTCACAAAAAAGATAACAGCAGAACAAGCGGAAGATGTTGAAAAGCTTTTAGAAAAGTTGGAAGAAGATGATGACGTTCAGAATGTGTATCATACTATGGAAGAAAGTGCTGAGTAATTTGAAGTGTATTTTATCTCTGTAGGTAATAACTATTTTGCTATAATTAGTAGCATTTTTTGAGTTATTCAAATAATGATCAAACACACAAATTTCTATTATTTTGAGAGCTTTGTGTGTTTAATATTGTTTTATTTTCTCAGGAAGCCATAAATTCTTGCCAAGTTATTAGGACAAATTTATCTATATTTTTTTCTTTTATTTTCAGAAAACCATATTCATAAGCAAATAGATATATATCTCCTTTTTTATTTTTCCAATAATGAGTAAAAAAATTAGAATTAAATCCTTCTTCTAAAAGTAAGTTTACTCTTACTGTAACTTTTCCTCCTTTATTATATTTTTTTAATATTTTTCGATTTAATTTTAGTTGATTGTCTACTTTATTATAGAATCGTTCAGGTTCTTCTTTTGATTTTTTATATTGATAAGCACTTTTGCACTGTGGGTCACAAAATTTCTTATCAGTTCTTCCAATTAGTTCACTTTCACAGTATAAACACTTTCTAATCAATTTCATATTAATCGTATTTTATACGAATATTACCCGAATAAAATACAACTAATTAATTAAATGTCAGTATTTTGCTATTAAAAAACGGCATGACACTACAAAAAAGTATCACATTAAAGCACTTATTTATAGATGGGCGTAAATATATTGGACTTCAATATAATTCAAGTAAAATTATAGAATCTCTTGTCAAAACACTTCCTAATGTACTTTGGAGTGATAATTTACTTTTGCATTATTTACCTAATACTAAAACTAATTTAGACTTAATTTTCAAAGCTTTTTATGGCATTGCTTGGGTTAATGGAAACTATTTTTTTTCAGATAAGGTAGTAAATGAAAATAATCCAGAGCTAAATTTACAACGTTACAGAAATCGAATTCCTAAACCTGGTGTTAGACAATGTCCTGAAAATTATTTATTAAAACTAGAACTTAAAAGATATTCTGATAATACAGTACGTAATTATGTTTCATCTTTTGAAGCATTTATAAACCATTATTATGAATATGATCCAATCACATTAAATGAGAATGATGTTAGGGAATATTTACAAAAATTGATTCAGGAAGACAGATCTAATTCGTATATAAATTTAACTATTAACAGCATAAAATTCTTTTATGAAGTTGTACATGAAATGCCAAATAGGTTTTATTCTATTGAAAGACCACGAAAAGAAAAAAAGCTACCTGAGGTTTTATCCAAGGAAGAAATTATAAAGATAATAGCAAGCACAAATAATTTAAAACATAAATGTATTGTAGGTTTACTCTATTCTGCTGGACTTAGAAGAAGTGAGTTATTAAATTTGAATGTAACTGATATTGATAGTAAGCGAATGGTAATAAAAATAAATAATGCAAAAGGAAACAAAGATCGTATTTCTTTGTTGAGTCCAGTTATTTTAAAAGATTTACAACAATATTATAAAGAATATAGACCTAAAACTTATCTTTTTGAAGGGATTAAAGGGGGTAAATATAGTGCGACTAGTGTTCTAAGTATTATTTCTAAAGCTGCAAAGAAAGCGGGTATATTGAAAAAAGTTTCGCCTCATATGCTTAGGCATAGTTTTGCTACTCATCTCTTAGAAAACGGAACTGATATTAGGCATATTCAGATTTTATTAGGGCATAACTCTACTAAGACAACTGAAATTTATACTCATGTTGCAAATAGATCGTTTATGGAAATAAAAGATTTATTATCTTAGCAGACATAACGTGGATATAATCAATAGTCTATATCCAGTTGTTGTAACACATTAAAACAAAACCAGTGGAAGATTTCCAAATTAGGTATAATAGAACATCTGAATTGCTTGAAAAAGTAACTGAGAAATATTATCAAGGAGATTCTTGTGCTTGCCAACATCCGAGATTTATCCAAATAGTTGGAATAAATTGTGTCGACTTCGGAAAATCTTTTAAAGCTTGGGAAACAACATTATTAATCTCAAAAGTCAAAAAGAACTTTGAGGTTGAAACTCTGGAAAAAGGTACTGAAAACTCAAACGAAAAATGGACTTGTAAAAAGTGTAAATCTGAATTTAATTTTGGCTGGTCGGATTTTAGCATTGCTGTAGAAAGAGAAGTTTTATTACCAATCGGTATAAAAACTACCGAAAACGGAAAAAAAGCCGAAAAGCCGATTCCACTCTTTGCAGGATTATATGGACACAGTTATCCTTCAAAAAAAGAAATTGATAGTGTTGAATTTGAAACTTTCGAAAAATATATAATGGAAAAATAACGTGTTACAACACCGTGTATAATTAATTGCTTTGGCAAGTGCTTATTTGGAAAATTCCTTCGGAATTTTCACGGGTTCGTAAAAGTTTGCTAACTTAGTTGCTAAACCACGCAACTAACCATACACAAACACGTTGTGCTTAATACCGAAAATGAACAGTCTGAAATCCATCTTCTTGCTTTTTATCATCATTTCAAGTTGTCAAACAAGAAATGAATTTCCTGATGTAAGTAATCAAATTGATTTTGCATATAAACAGCTTAAATATTCTGATAAAGTTTCGGATAAAAATTTAAACGGAATTAGATATTTCTCAATTGACAGTTTATTAATTGAAACAATTGGATTTGAATATCGGTATAAATTAATTTATGATAGTAATAATAAATTAATAGAAGAATACGGTTGTAGAATGTATAATTGTGATGTTGGTTCTCGAAAACTTTATTTTTATGACAAAAACAAGAACTTAATTGGGAATTTTTATACTTCGGACTCAATAGTTGATAGAGACACAATCACATTTGAACAGACAAAATTTTATAATTCAAACAACTTACTTAAAAAGGAACTAATTCAAAGCGGAAAGAACGTAAAGGGAAAATATTTTGAGACTTGGAAAGAATATAAATATCTTGACAATCAAATTATCAAGGAATTTGAAACTCACAATTCTGATACTATTTGGATTGGAAAATACGAATATAACTCTGACAACAACTTGTCTCGAATTGAGCGAAAATTAGGAGACAAATACGAGATAGAAGATTTTGAATATAGCAAACCCAATAGAATTAAAAAGCATACGATAAAAAGCAATGAACATAAAATAGACAAACACACTTCATACAGTGTGAACAACAATTCGACCGAATATATTTATTATGAAAATGGACTTATCAAAGAAAAAATTCATTTTAATCATTTAGGAGAAAAACGTTGGAAATATATTTATGAATATAAAACGAAAAGTACTAAGCACAACACCGTGTATAATTAATTGCTAGGTTCTTGCTTACTTGCGAAAATTCCTGCGGAATTTTCACGGGTTCATAAATGTTTGCTAACTTAGTTGCTAAACCACGCAACTAACCATACACAAAACCGTTAGCAGCAATGCAATTCGTACATTTTCGCCTAGTTTATTTTTCGGAGATTTTTTTTTAGACTTTTAAGTCAGATAAATTAAAAAAACTCAACTTATTAAAACTCAGTTGACGTCGGACTTGTTTCTCTTCCGCCAAATTAAAGCCTGTGAGATCGTAATCGCTAATCAGCATAACAACGTCGGACTGACAAGCAGAACGTGCAATTCTGAACGTTAAAATGAAAAACTGGACTTATAAAAACCACATTTGACTTTGGACTTGTTTCTTATCCGCCAAATTCTGTTCTGTTGAGATCTAAGTCACTCATCTACTCTACTACGTCGGACTGACTAGCAGAACGTGTAATTCTGAAACTTAAAATAAAAAACTGCTGCTAACACCGTGTATAATTAATTGCTTCGTTTCTGATCATCTGGAATATTCCTGCGGAATATTCTCAGGTTCGTGGGTTTTTGTTAACTTAGTTGCTCAACCACGCAACTAACCATACACATCAACGTTGTCTGCAATTACCGATACGGATCGGACACTTTTTTCTGGGTTGTATGGAGAACTTTAAGGAGTTGTTTGCTTTAT